>NZ_JBVKBU010000001.1:1171449-1695117 GCF_055638955.1 Streptomyces sp. NPDC111507
CGGTAGGGGGGGGGGGGGTGTGGTGGACACGGATTCGCCCCCCAAGGCAGGAACGGGAAGAAAAGAAGGACCCTCCTTGGTCCGAAAAAAACCCCCCCCCCCCCGAGCCTCTTGCGAGGGGACTACGGCCTCAGCGGTTGAGGAACTTCCAGGCGGTCGGCAGGACGCCCATCGCCAGCGCCGCCTTCAGGGCGTCGCCGATCAGGAACGGGGTGAACCCCGCCGCGAGGGTCGCGCTCAGCGACATGCCGGTGGCGGCGGCCAGGTAGGGGAGGCCGACCGCGTAGATGATCGCCTCGCCCAGCAGCATCGTGCCCGCGGTGCGCAGGAACGAGCGGTCGGCGCCGCGGCGGGCGAGGGCGCCCACGGCGGCGGAGGCGAGCATCATGCCGAGGATGTAGCCGAGGGACGGGGCGGCGGTGCCGGAACCGCCGTCGGCGAACCACGGCATGCCGGCCATGCCGACGAGGGCGTAGAGCGCGAGCGAGAGGAAGCCGCGGCCCGCGCCGAGGGCCGTGCCGACGAGCAGGGCGGCGAAGGTCTGGCCGGTCACCGGGACCGGGGAGCCCGGCACGGGCAGGGAGATCTGGGCGGCGAGGCCGGTGAGGGCCGCTCCGCCGAGTACGAGGGTGATGTCCCTGACGCGGGAGGCCGGGAGCAGGTCGGCGAGGACCTCGCCGGGGCGGATGCCTTGGCGGGGGGTGGCGGCAGCGGTGCTCATGGGGACTCCGGCGGGTGACGGGGGGTCGGGACACGGTGACGCTATCCCAGGGGCGCGGGTGGATCACCGTGTGCGATCGACAAAGCGGGGATCCGGGACTTGGTGGAGCCCTTACAAAGGAGGCCGCATACACCTATCGGGGCGTGATGCTGGTCACTGAGGTGGGATGGTTTTGTCCGCGGAGAGGTTCGAGCGCGGCCTGTAGGGTCCCACCAATTCGCCCCGCTGGGCGTCTTCGTCCGTCCGCGGGTGGGTGGGGCCGGTCGCGCGGTTCCCCGCGCCCCTGAGACCTCGGGCGGGCCGCGGGTCGGGAGACGGCTCCTCTGGCCGGAATCGGGGGGACGACCTACTCTTCAGGGCATGGTTGCCCAGGCTGAGAACTTCGCGTCGCGTCGCTATGTCGACCTGCGACGCCAGGGCACCGCCACCTGTCGCCCCGGGTAGGGCGGGCGGAGCGCATCCGGCTCGCCAAGACGCGACCGTTTCGGACACGCTCCTAGGAAGCGCCATGCCTCGTACCTCCCTGGCCCCCTCCCCTCGCGCGACACCCCACCGCGCCACCGCCGGCGACCGCCGCCGCACCAGCGCCAGCGTCATCCTGCGCTCCGTCCTGGAACACGGCCCGGTCGCGCGCAGCACCGTCGCCCGGCTGACCGGCCTCTCCCCTGCCTCGGTGACCGACTACTGCGCCCGGTTCGCCGCGCTCGGCCTGATCCGGGAGGCTCCGACGCCCCGGCGGTCGAACGGCGTCGGACGTCCCCACGTCCCCATCCACTTGGACGACTCCCGGTTCGTGGTCGGCGGGGTCCACGTGGCCGTCCCGTACACCACCGTCGCCCTGCTCGACCTGCGCGGCCGGGTCGTCACGGAGCGACGGATCGCCCACGACGACGGCACGGAGCCCGACGGCGTACTCGCGAACGCCGCCGCGGGGCTGGCCGCCCTGCTCACCGACCACCCCGGCCGCACCCCCCTCGGCGTCGGCGTCGCGGCCGGCGGCTGGGTGGACCGCGACTCCGGGACGGTCGTGGAGCACGCGCTGCTCGGCTGGCGTGACGTCGACGTCCGGGGCGCGCTCGGCACGCGGACCGGGCTGCCGGTCCATGTGGACGGGCACGCGCGGGCGTTGGTCAACGCAGAGCGGCTGTTCGGGCGGGCGCGCGGCAGCCGCAGCGTGCTGCATCTGTTCGTCGGCAACGTGGTGGACGCCGCCTTCGCCACCCACGACGAGGTGCACCACGGCCCCCGCTCCCAGGCCGGGGCGATCGCCCATCTGCCGTTGCCGGGCGGCTCGGAGCGGTGCGACTGCGGCCGGACCGGCTGCCTTCAGGCCGAGCTGAGCGAGCGGACGCTGTGCCGGCGGGCGCGGGAGGAGGGGGTCATCACCGCCGCCGACCCGATGCACGTGGTCGGCGCCGCGGCCGACGGCGACCCCGTCGCCGTACGTCTGCTGCTGGAGCGGGCCCGGACGGTCGGGCGGGCGGCCCGACTGCTGCTGGACGTGCTCAACCCGGACACGGTCGTCGTCGCGGAGGTCGGGACCGTGCATCGGGAGGACTGCCTCGGGGCGCTGCGCGCGGAGGTGGGCGCGGACCGGGCGGCTTCCGTCCTGCCGACCAGTTTCCCGGAATCCGTGCTCGCCGTGGCGGGTGGATCGGTGGCACTCGACGTGGTGTACCGGGATCCGCTGAGCCTGTCACCGGGGACGAATTAATTCAGAGACTCGGAATGTTGACAGCGGTCGTACGCGGACAGGAGCATCCTCCTCATGAGCAGCTCGCGGGTGCAGGTTCCGCTGACCAAGTGCCGCGTCGTCGACCTTATGCGGGTCGCACGCACGCGTTGTTGCTGACGCCGGGTCACTGCCGCGTCGGCGCCTTGACCTGCTGACGCGTAGACGCGTAGACGATCACCCGGTTTCTTCTGCCGCGCCCCGGCGTGCGCCTCCTCTCTGCGCGCGTATTCCCCTTCTTTCACTTCCTTCCCCTGGTGAATTCCCCCTGCCCGGAATTCCGCGCGCATTTCCGCCACTTGGATCCCCGGAGTCCTCCCATGCCACCACTGTCTCCTTCGTCGTCCCCTTTCGCGCCCGGTGTGGACCGGCGGCTGTTCCTGTCCTCCCTGCTCGGCGTGGCCGCCGCGGCCGGACTGAGCGGTTGCGCGGGGGCCAGTGCCGCCGACAGCGAGTCCAAGGGGTCCCTGTCCGCCCCGCTGTCCGCCACGGTCCCCTCCGGTACAAGCCTCAAGATCGCCTCGTACCAGAACGTCCAGCAGCTCCAGTTCAAGCTCGCGGGCCTCACCGACCTGCCGTTCACCGTCTCCAGCTGGGTGAACATCGGCGCCGGACCCGATGTCATCAACGCCTTCCGCGCCAAGTCCCTGGACGTCGCCAACAACGCGGGTATCCCGCCGATCCAGGCGCACTACCAGGGCTACGACGCCAAGATCGTCGCGATCGACGTCACCCGCAAACCCAACTACCTCTTCGCGACCAAGCCCGGCAGCGACATCCACACCATCGCGGACTTCAAGGGCAAGAAGCTGGCGTTCTCCCAGGGCCAGGCCCAAGGCGTCGTCCTGCTACGGGCGTTGAAGCGGGCCGGGCTCGCGTACGACGAGGTGAAGCTGGTCCCGCTGACCAGCAACCAGTTCTTCACGGCCCTGCAGTCGGGCCAGGTCGACATCGCCCCACTCGCCAACAGCCAGGCACCGGCGTACCTCAAGCAGTACGCGCCGAAGGGCGCCCGCGCGATCACCACCGACGTGGTCGACCTGCTCAACCTGCTGTGGGCGCCCACCTCCGTGCTGGCCGACCCGGCGAAGGCGGCGGCCGTCGCGGCGTACATCCCGCGCTGGGCGCAGGGGCAGGTGTGGGCGTACGAGCACCCGGACGCCTGGAACGAGGAGTTCTACGTCAGGACGCAGAACCTCACGCTCGCCCAGGCCCGGTCGATCACCGAGCTCGCCAACAAGCCGCTGTTCCCGCCGAGCTGGGACGAGGCGGTGAAGTGGGAGCAGGAGACCGCCGATCTGCTGGCCGAGGGCGGCTTCGTGAAGGCGTTCAAGGTCGGCTCGCTCTTCGACCGGCGCTTCGAGGGCATCGCGGCGAAGGCCGTCCCGGCGGAGTACCGGAGGTGACGGCCATGACGACCACCACGACCACGACCACCGTGCCGGTGACCGCCGCCGAGGAGACGCGTGCCGTACGGCGCAGCCGGCGCCGCGGCCTCGCCCCCGGCAAACGCCTGCCCGCCTCCCGGCTCATCGGCCCCGCCCTCCTCCTCGCCCTGTGGGCGGCCGCCTCCGCCGCCGGACAGCTGGACCCGGGTGCGATCCCGGCGCCCTGGACGGTCCTGAAGACCGCCGGTCACCTGTGGACCGACGGCACGCTCCCCACCGACGTCGGCACCTCCCTGGAACGCGCGGGATACGGCTTCGCGCTGGGCCTGACCGCCGGTGTGGTCCTCGCGCTGGCGGCCGGGCTCAGCCGGATCGGCGAGGCGCTGATCGACGGGACCGTGCAGCTCAACCGGGCGATCCCGACCCTGGGCCTCATCCCGCTGTTCATCCTCTGGCTGGGCATCGGCGAGACCTTCAAGATCGCCATCATCGCGATCGTCGTCTACATCCCGATCTACCTCAACCTGCACGCCGCGCTGTCCGGCATCGACCACCGCTATGTCGAGCTGGCCGAGGTCCAGGGCCTGTCGAGGCTCCAGTTCGTCCGCCAGATCGTCATCCCCGGCGCACTGCCCGGCTTCTTCGTCGGACTGCGCCTCGGGGTGACCGGCTCCTGGCTGAGCCTGGTGGTCCTGGAGCAGATCAACGCCACCAGCGGACTCGGCTACATGATGTTCCAGGCCCAGAACTACGGCCAGTCGGACGTCATCCTGGTCGGCCTGCTGATCTACGGCGTCTTCGGCCTGGTCTCCGACAGCGCGGTCCGTCTCGTCGAACGGAGGGTGCTGTCATGGCGCCGCACACTCAGCAGCTGACCGCCGCCCCGGCCGTCCGACTCCGGGGTCTCAGCCGGTCGTTCGACGGCCGTACCGTCCTCGACGACATCGACCTCGACCTGCCCGCCGGACAGTTCACGGCCCTGCTCGGGCACAGCGGGTCCGGCAAGAGCACGCTGCTGCGGGCCATCGCGGGCCTGGACCACGAGGTCGTCGGAAGCGGCCGGCTCACCGCCCCGGACCGGGTGTCGGTCGTCTTCCAGGACTCCCGGCTGCTGCCCTGGCGGCGGGTCCTCGACAACGTGCTGCTCGGCGCGAACGGCAAGGAAGCGGCCGACAAGGGCCGTGAAGCCCTGGCCGAGGTGGGTCTGAAAGGCCGCGAACGCGCCTGGCCCAACGAGCTGTCCGGCGGCGAGGCCCAGCGTGCCGCCCTGGCCCGCTCACTCGTCCGTGAGCCCGAACTCCTGCTGGCCGACGAGCCGTTCGGCGCGCTGGACGCGCTGACCCGGATCCGGATGCACGTCCTGCTGCGCGAGCTGTGGGAGCGTCACCGGCCCTCCGTGCTGCTCGTCACCCACGACGTGGACGAGGCGATCGTGCTCGCCGACCGCGTCCTCGTGCTCGACCGGGGCCGGATCGGTCTCGACCTGACCATCGACCGCCCCCACCCGCGCTCCTACCGGGAGCCGGTACTGAGTGAGTACCGGGAGCGCCTTCTTGCCGCCCTCGGTGTGACGGAGGACCACGCATGACCCGCCGACTCCACCTCAACGCCTTCCTGATGAACACCGGCCATCACGAGGCGTCGTGGCGGCTGCCGGAGAGCGACCCGTACGCCCATGTCGAACTCGCCCACTACGTCGAGCTGGCCCGGACCGCCGAGCGCGGCACCTTCGACTCCCTCTTCCTGGCCGACGGACCCCAGCTGTGGAGCAACCTGGCCCAACGCCCGGCCGGTGCCCTGGAACCGCTCACCCTGCTCACCGCACTGGCGACGGCCACCGAGCACATCGGTCTGATCGCCACGGCGTCCACGTCCTACAACTCCCCCTACAACCTGGCCCGCAAGTTCGCCTCTCTCGACATCATCAGCGGCGGTCGGGCGGGCTGGAACATCGTCACCACGGCCGGTGCGGAGGCCGCCCGCAACTTCGGCCTCGACGCCGAGCCCGCGCACGCCGAACGGTACGCGCGCGCCGCCGAGTTCCTGGACGTCTCGCTCAAGCTCTGGGACAGCTGGGAGGACGACGCGATCGTCGCCGACAAGACGGCCGGCGTGTGGGGCGACGACGCCAAGATCCACCCGCCGCGCCACCAGGGCACGTACTTCAGTGTCGAGGGGGCCCTCAACGTGCCCCGCTCGCCGCAGGGTTACCCGCTGCTCGTGCAGGCGGGGTCGAGCGAGGACGGCAAGACCTTCGCGGCGCGCTACGCGGAGGCGGTGTTCACCGCACAGCAGACCCTCGCCGACGCCCAGGCCTTCTACGCGGACCTCAAGTCCCGTACGGCAGCGGCCGGCCGGGACCCCGAGCACATCAAGGTGCTGCCCGGCATCGTCCCGGTGCTCGGCTCGACGGAGGCCGAGGCGCGGGCGAACGAGCAGATCCTGGAGGACCACATCGTGTACACGCACGGCGTGGACCGTCTGGAGCACCTGCTGCAGCTGGAGCCCGGAACCCTGGAGCTGGACGCCCAGCTCCCCGCGGACCTGCCTCCCGAGGACGTCATCGAGGGCGCCAAGAGCCGCTACACCCTCGTCGTCGAACTCGCCCGCCGCGAACGGCTCACCGTGCGGCAGCTGATCGGGCGGCTCGGCGGCGGGCGCGGGCACCTCACCTTCGCCGGCACACCGGAGCAGGTCGCCGACGCGATCGAGGAGTGGTTCACGCGCGGCGCCGCCGACGGCTTCAACATCATGCCCGCCGTACTTCCCTCCGGCCTCGGTCTGTTCGTCGACCACGTCGTCCCCATCCTGCGCGCCCGCGGCCTGCTCCGCACGGAGTACGGACCGCGCCGGACCCTCCGGGAGCGCTACGGCCTCCCCCGCCCCGCCAACCAGTACCTCCAGCCCGCTCTCGTCTGAAAGGACCCCGCATGTCCCTCGAGATCAGCAAGGTCACCGCGAACATAGGCGCCCGGGTCTCCGGCGTGGACATCTCCAAGCCGCTCGACGAGGAACAGGTCACCGCGATCCGCGAGGCCCTCGACGTCCACAAGGCCCTGGCCTTCGACGACGTGCACCTCGACGACGAGGGCCAGCAGGCCTTCGCCCGCCACTTCGGCGACCTCACCACCGCCCACCCGACGGTGGCCGCCGTCGACGGCGCCCCGAACGTGCTCCCCGTCGACAGCGAGCGCGGGCGCGCCAACCACTGGCACACCGACGTGACCTTCGTCCTCAACCCGCCCCAGGCCAGCACCCTGCGCAGCATCACGATCCCGCCGTACGGCGGCGAGACCCTGATCGCCAGTTCGGCGGCCGCCTACCGGGACCTGCCCGCCCCGCTGCGCGCGCTCGCCGACACCCTGTGGGCCGAGCACACCAACGACTACGACTACGCGGTGCCGGACGAGCAGATCGACGAGGAACAGGCCGCCCAGCGTGCCCGGTTCACGTCCATCAAGTTCCGTACCGCCCATCCCGTCGTCCGGGTCCACCCGCTGACCGGTGAGCGCGGGCTGTTCATCGGCGGGTTCGCGCAGCGGATCGTCGGGCTGTCGGTGGGCGAGTCCCGCAAGCTGCTCGACCTGTTCCAGTCGTACGTCACCCGGCCCGAGAACATCCTGCGCTGGCGCTGGTCCCCGAACCAGCTGGTCCTGTTCGACAACCGGATCACCCAGCACTACGCGATCGACAATTACGACGGCCGGCCGCGCCGCCTGCACCGGGTGACCGTCGCTGGTGATGTGCCGGTCGGCATCGAGGGCAAGGAGAGCTACTCGATCGAGGGCGACGCCTCGCACTACACGTCCGTGGCCGGGTAAGACGCACTGCACGTCGGTGGCCGAGTAAAGGAAATCTCACGCTCCGTACCGCGGGTGTCCGCATAGTGGGCAGCCTCTCCCCCTGAGCGGAGAGGCTGCCCAGACTGTGGGCGTTTTTGCCCACTCGCACGTAAGGGACCACCCGCTCTCATGTCCCGCACCACCCTCGACACCCCACCCACCGCTCCCGACGCACCCGCTCCGCTGTCCCACGGCCTCAAGCAGCGCCATCTGTCGATGATCGCCCTCGGCGGTGTGATCGGCGCCGGTCTGTTCGTGGGGTCCGGCGCGGGGATCGCCGCCGCCGGACCGTCGATCGTGATCGCGTACGCGGTCTCCGGTCTGCTGGTCATGCTCGTGATGCGGATGCTCGGCGAGATGTCCGCCGCGTATCCGTCCTCGGGCTCGTTCTCGGCGCACGCCGAGCGGGCGATCGGACCGTGGGCGGGCTTCACCGCGGGGTGGTCCTTCTGGGTGCTGCTCTGCACGGCCGTGGGGCTGGAGGGGATCGGGGCGGCGAAGATCGTCACCGGCTGGCTGCCGGGTACGCCCGAGTGGGCCTGGGTCGCCCTGTTCATGGTGGTCTTCTGTGTCGCGAACCTCGCCGCCGTGAAGAACTTCGGCGAGTTCGAGTTCTGGTTCGCCGCACTGAAGGTCGGCGCGATCAGCCTGTTCCTGGTCCTTGGCGTACTGGCCATCGCGGGCGTCCTGCCGGGCACGGACTCCCCCGGCGCCTCGAACCTCACCGGCCAGGGCGGCTTCCTCCCGCACGGCAGCGAGGGGCTGGTCGTCGGTCTGCTCGCGTCGGTCTTCGCGTACGGCGGTCTGGAGACGGTCACCATCGCGGCGGCCGAGTCGCGGAACCCGGTCCAGGGCGTCGCGCGCGCCGTCCGCACGGCGATGTGGCGCATCGCGCTCTTCTACATCGGCTCCATGGCGGTCATCGTCACGCTGGTCCCCTGGGACTCGAAGGAGGTCGTCGAGAAGGGCCCCTACGTCGCCGCCCTCGACCACCTGGGCATCCCCGGCGCCGGTCAGCTGATGAACGTGGTCGTGTTCGTCGCGCTGCTCTCGGCGATGAACGCCAACATCTACGGCTCCTCGCGCATCGCCTATTCGCTGGTGGAGCGCGGCCAGGGTCCGAAGCCCCTCGGCAGGGTCTCGGCCGGGGTCCCGCGGGTCGCGGTGCTCGTCTCCTGCGTCTTCGGCTTCGTGTGCGTGCTGCTGAGCTACTGGCGGCCGGACGACGTCTTCCCCTGGCTGCTGAACATGATCGGCGCGGTGATCCTGGTCGTGTGGATCTTCATCGCGGTCTCGCAGCTGCTGCTGCGGCGCCGGGTGGAGCGCGAGGCACCGGAGAAGCTGGTCGTGCGGATGTGGCTGTTCCCGGCGCTGACCTGGGTGGCGCTGGCCGGCATGGCCGCGATCTTCGTCCTGATGGCCCGGCAGCCGGACACCCGGGTGCAGCTCTACTCGACGGGCGGGATGACGCTGTTCCTGGCGGCCGTCGGATACGCCTGGCAGCGGGCACGCGCGGCCCGCTGACCGCTTCCCGCTCCCCCGAAAGGCCCTCGTGCGACCCGCACGAGGGCCTTTTTGTTGCTAGCGTGCAGTTGCAAGTTATGTGCAATAAGGTCTTACGAGGCCGGAGGGGACCCCACCATGCCCGTCTACACACTCCCTGAGCTGCCGTACGACTACGCCGCGCTCGCACCCGTGATCAGCCCCGAGATCATCGAGCTGCACCACGACAAGCACCACGCGGCGTACGTCAAGGGGGCCAACGACACGCTGGAGCAGCTCGCGGAGGCGCGTGACAAGGAGTCGTGGGGAGCGGTCAACGGTCTGGAGAAGAACCTGGCCTTCCATCTCTCCGGCCACATCCTGCACAGCATCTACTGGACCAACATGACCGGGAACGGCGGCGGTGAGCCCCTCGCCGTGGACGGTGTGGGAGAGCTCGCGGACGCGATCACCGAGTCGTTCGGTTCCTTCGCCGGGTTCAAGGCGCAGCTGACGAAGGCCGCCGCGACCACCCAGGGCTCCGGCTGGGGCGTCCTCGCCCACGAGCCGCTCAGCGGTCGCCTCCTCGTCGAGCAGATCTACGACCACCAGGGCAACGTGGGGCAGGGCTCGGTGCCGATCCTGGTGTTCGACGCCTGGGAGCACGCCTTCTACCTCCAGTACCGCAACCAGAAGGTCGACTTCATCGACGCGATGTGGCAGGTCGTCGACTGGCAGGACGTGGCCCGGCGTCACAAGGCGGCCAGGTCTCGCGCGAACGTGTTGCTTCCGGCCCCCTGAGGCAGACAGAAAGCGTCCTGCTCGTGATCGTCTTCTCACCTTTCACGTGGCAGGCGGAGAAACGGAGGGCCCCCGCGAGGACGTGACTCGCGGGGGTCCTCCTGTGTACCCGGGCCGCGTCACTCGCAGGGCACGTTGAGCGACAGCAGCGCGGCGGCTCCGTCCGTCATGCGGAGTTCGGTGATCGCGGCGTTGCGCAGCCGCGGGAGGACCCTGCGGTACTCGCCCAGCGGGATGGACAGCAGCGAGCAGAGCACCAGTCGGAGCAGCGTGTTGTGGGCGACGACCAGGACGCGTTCGCCGTGGTGCGCGGCCTCGATCCGGCGCAGGACGGCCGCCCCGCGGGCCGCCGCGGTGCGCGGGTCCTCCGCCTCCGGGAAGGGGTAGGACACCGGGTCGACCCGGAACGCCTTCGCCCTCGCCGGGTTCTCGGCCTCGAACTCGGCGAGGGTGTGGCCCTCCACCACCCCGAAGTCGCATTCGCGCAGGGCGGGTTCGCGGTGCGCGGTGAGAGCGAGGGCGCGGCAGGCGGGCTCGGCCGTGGCGACGGCGCGCGAGAGGGTCGACGTCCAGACGGCGTCCACGGGGTGCGCGGCGACCCAGCGGCCCAGCGTCTCGGCCTGGGCGTGGCCCTCGTCGGCGAGGGGGACGTCGCTCACTCCGGCGTAGCGGTTCTCGGCATGCCAGACGGTCCGGCCGTGCCGGGCGAGCAGCAGGGTCGTGCTCACTGAGGCTGCGGGACTCACGGCGCTGTGGGTCATGCTCGTCGTACTCATGACCCGCCAGTATTCCGGTCGGGGCACGCTCGCGTGCGCGCTCCGCCGCAAGCCCGCCGTCCGGGTCTGTCCGGCGGTACCGCGAAGGCCCCGTGAGGAGCGGAAAGGAGCCTCACGGGGCCTTACGGTATGCGGGCTTCCGGGGCATCGTTGCGGGATGCCGAGGGAAATGACGTACCCCTGCTACACGTGTGGGTCCTACCAGCCGCACCGCCAGCCCCGGGACGACCGGGAGCGGGACATCATCCGCAAGCTGGCGAACCTCCAGAAGCCGAACGCGTATGTGGACGACTACTGGATCTGCGGGCGAACCGACTTCGACTGCCGCAACATCCGCACGGCGTTGAGGGTCAAGCCGTTCGACCCGCCGCAGAAGATGCCCGAACCGGAATGACTCCTGGTGGCCCTTACAGGTTGCTGAAGTCCGGGCCCTTCGTGCGGGTCCGCTTGATCTCGTAGAAGCCGGGGGTCGAGGCGACCAGCAGCGTGCCGTCCCACAGCCTGGCCGCGGCCTCGCCCTGCGGGGTGGGCGTGACGACCGGGCCGAAGAAGGCGATCTGCTCGCCGTCGTCGCCGGGGAGCGCGATCACCGGGGTGCCGACCTCCTGGCCGACCTTGTCGATGCCCTCCTTGTGGGAGGCGCGCAGCTCGGCGTCGAACTCGAAGTTCTCCTGGTCGGCGTAGTCGAGCAGGGAGGCCGGGAGGCCTACGTCCTCGAGCGCGCCCGCGATCGCCTCGATGGTCGGGCCCTCGCCCTGGTTGTGGATACGGGTGCCGAGCGCGGTGTAGAGCGGGCCGAGGATGTCCTCGCCGTGCTTCTGCCAGGCGGCGGTGACCACCCGGATCGGCTTCCAGGCCTTGGTGGCGAGCATGTCCCGGTACTCCTCGGGCAGCTGGTCCAGCTTGTCCTCGTTGAGGACCGCGAGGCTCATGATGTGCCAGCGGACCTCGATGTCCCGGACCTTCTCCACTTCCAGCACCCAGCGCGAGGTCATCCAGGCCCAGGGGCACAGCGGGTCGAACCAGAAGTCGACGGGGGTCTTGGTGGAGGCGGTCTCGGGCATGGTTCTCCTCGGAAAGCGGTGTTTCCCGCAGCAACGCCGGAGGCCGCTCGCCTCATTCCCGGGTGTCACGCCTCATTCCCGGGTGTCCCGCGTCAGGGGCACATGGCAGGATCGCTCCTGTCCGTTCCGCAGTATCCATGTCCATTCCGTGACGCCCCGAGGGAGTGCCGCCCGTGCCCGGTGAGAATCTGACCCGCGACGAGGCCCAGGAGCGGGCAGCGCTGCTGTCCGTGGACGGCTACGAGGTCTCCCTCGACCTGCGCTCCGCCCTGGGCGACATCGAGGCCGAGCCGCGCACGTTCCGCTCGGTGACCACGATCCGCTTCCGCTGCGCGGAGCCCGGCGCCGCGAGCTTCGCCGACCTGCTCGCACCGAGCGTCACGGCCGTGTCGCTCAACGGCAAGGACCTGGACCCCGGCGAGGTCTTCGACGGCTCCCGCATCCGGCTGGAGGACCTCCGGGCCGACAACGAGCTGGTCGTCGACGCGCAGTGCGCCTACTCCCGCACCGGCGAGGGCATGCACCGCTTCGTCGACCCCGAGGACGGCGAGGTCTACCTCTACACCCAGTACGAGCCCGCCGACTCCCGGCGCGTCTTCGCCAACTTCGAGCAGCCGGACCTCAAGGCCCCCTTCCGCTCCGAGGTGCGGGCCCCGGAGGGGTGGACGGTCTGGAGCAACGGCGTCGGTGATCTCGTCGACGGTGTGTGGAGGTTCGCCGAGACCAAGCCGATCTCCACGTACATCACCGCGTTCGCGGCGGGCCCGTACCACTACGTCACGGACAGCTACACGCGCACCTTCGACGACGGTACGACGCTGGAGATCCCGCTCGGCGCGATGTGCCGCAAGGGTCTTGCGCCCCACTTCGACTCCGACGACGTGTTCCTGGTGACCAAGCAGGGGCTCGACTTCTTCCACGACCACTTCGACTTCCCCTACCCGTTCGGGAAGTACGACCAGGCGTTCGTGCCCGAGTACAACCTCGGCGCGATGGAGAACCCGGGGCTCGTCACCTTCCGCGAGGAGTTCATCTTCCGCGGCAAGGTGACGCAGGCGTCGTACGAGGGCCGGGCCAACGTCATCCTGCACGAGATGGCGCACATGTGGTTCGGCGACCTCGTCACCATGGAGTGGTGGGACGACCTGTGGCTCAAGGAGTCCTTCGCCGACTTCATGGGCGCGTTCGCGCTGGTCGGGGCGACCCGCTTCGAGAACGGCTGGATCACCTTCGCCAACCGCCGCAAGGCCTGGGCGTACCGCGCCGACCAGCTGCCCTCCACCCACCCCATCACGGCCGACATCCGCGACCTCCAGGACGCCAAGCTCAACTTCGACGGGATCACGTACGCGAAGGGGGCGAGCGTGCTCAAGCAGCTCGTCGCGTACGTCGGCCAGGACGCGTTCCTGGAGGGCGCGCGCCGCTACTTCAAGCGCAACGCATACGGCAACACGCGCCTCGGCGATCTGCTGTCGGCGCTGGAGGAGACCAGCGGGCGCGATCTGGCCACCTGGTCGCGGGCCTGGCTCCAGACGGCCGGGGTGAACTCCCTCACCCCTCAGGTGATCCTGAGCGCCGAGGGCCGCATCACGGAGCTGGCCGTGCTCCAGGAGGCTCCCGAGTCGCACCCCGAACTGCGCCCGCACCGCGTCGCGGTGGGCCTGTACCGGCGTGAGGAGGCCGACGGGTCCCTGGTGCGGTACGCGCGCGCCGAGGCCGATGTCGTCGGCCCCCGTACGGTGATCGAGGAGCTGGTCGGCGCGGACGCCCCCGAGCTGGTCCTCGTCAACGACGACGACCTCACGTACTGCAAGATCCGCTTCGACGAGAACTCGCTGGCCACGCTGCGCGAGAGGCTCGGCGACATCACCGACCCGCTCGCCCGCGCGCTGTGCTGGTCGGCGCTGTGGAACCTCACCCGGGACGCGCTGATGCCGGCCCGGGACTTCGTGGGCCTGGTACTGCGCTTCGCGGGCCGCGAGTCCGACATCGGCGTCCTGCAGATGCTGCACGCCTGGGCGCACTCGGCGCTCGTCCACTACGCGGCCCCCGACTGGCGTGCGGAGGGCGGCCGGCTGCTCGCCCAGGGCGCCCTGAAGGAGCTGCGGCTCGCCGAGCCCGGCAGCCAGCACCAGCTGACCTGGGCCCGTTTCTTCGCGACGGTCGCCTCCGACCAGGCCGATCTGCAACTGCTGCTGCACCTCCTGGAGGGCACCGCCAAGGTCGACGGCCTGGACGTCGACCAGGAGCTGCGCTGGGCGTTCCTGGAACCGCTGGCCGCGCACGGCGTCGCCGACGAGTCCCTCCTCGCGGCCGAACTGGCCCGCGACGACACGGCCTCCGGCAAGCGTCACCAGGTCCGCTGCCTCGCCGCCCGCCCCTCGGCGGCGGTCAAGGCCCAGGCCTGGGCGCAGGTCGTCGAGTCGGACGCGCTGTCCAACGCGCTGGTCGAGGCGACCATCGCGGGCTTCGCGCAGCCCTCCCAGCGGGAGCTCTTGGCTCCCTACGCCGCGAAGTACTTCGCGGCCATCGAGCGCGTCTGGGCCGAGCGGTCCATCCAGATCGGCATGGATGTGGTCAAGGGCCTGTTCCCGTCCCTGCGGGACTCCCAGGAGACCCTGGACGCGACGAACGCCTGGCTCACCGCCCACGAGGACGCGGCACCCGCCCTGCGCCGTCTCGTCCTCGAGGCACGGGACGACCTGGCGCGCACCCTGCGGGGACAGGCGTGCGACACGGCGGCGGGCTCGTAGCGACGACGGCCGGGAAATGACGGGGCTCCGGGCCGCCCGTGCGGCCGCCCGGAGCCCCGTTACCGAACCCGCGCACCGGGCCCCGTAACCCCGATCCGGACCAGCGTCTTTCGGCAGTCGAACGCCCGTACTTTAGGGCGAGCTTGTCCGGATTTGTCGACGGGCGTGTAACAGCGGTTAGGGGACGGATCGGGCGCGGGAAACCCCCGGTCATGAACCACAACACCCCACTGTCCCCCCGCCCCCTCCGTCACCTGTCCCACACGCAGCGGCGGGTCCTGACCGCCGCTCAGCTGCGCACCCACGGCATCACGGCCGCCGACACCACCGAGCAGTGCCGGCCGGGCGGTCCCTGGCAGCAGATCCTCCCCGGCGTCTTCCTCCTCCACCCGGGGCCGCCCACCTCCGAGGAACGCCTGCACGCCGTCCTGCTGTTCGCGGGTCGCACCCCGGCCCATGAGCCGGCGCCGGGGATCCCCGTCCAGCCGGGCGCCGAGGAACCGCACGCCCCGCGGCCGTACGCGGACGCGCTGATCACGGGCCTGGCGGCGCTGACCCTGCACGGGTTCACCTCGTCGCCCCCGCTGACCGCCCTCGACAAGATCGACGTCCTGGTCCCCCGGCTGCGCCGACTGCGCTCGCACGGCTGCGCCCACATCGTCCGTACGCCTTCGCTGCCCGCCCCCTCGTACCTCACCGGTGTCCCGGTCGCCCCGGTGCCGCGCGCCCTCGCCGACGCGGTGGCGGAGTTGTCGGACACGGGCACGGTACGGCGGCTGCTGACGGAGGCGGTGCGCGCCGGGCACTGCGAACCGGCCGCGGTGGTGCGTGAGTTGACGCAGGCGCGGCTGCTGAGCCGGCCGCACGTGGTGGACGCGGTGGACTCGCTGCTGGCGGAGGGCCGGGCGATCGCGGAGGACCGGCTCTACCGGATGGTGCGGGAGTACGGCCTGCCCGCCCCGGTCTGGAACGTCGACCTGCGCCTGCCGGGCGGGCCTCACCTGGGCGGCCTCGACGCGTACTGGCCCGAGCAGGCGGTGGCCCTGGAGCTGGACACCCGGGCGCCCCGGCCGGGACATCGGCAAGGCCATGGGCAGGACGAGGACGCCCTCTGGTCGGAGTACGCCCGCAAGCGCGAGCACCTGGAGCGGCTGGGTATCACGGTCGTCCACGTCACCCCGCGGAAGCTGCGCGCCGCGATGGAGCAGCAGGCGGCGGTGGTCCGCACCGCGCTGATGGCGGCGAACGACCGGGATCCGGCGGCGTATGTCGTCGTCCTGCCCCGGTAGCGACGGACCGGGGCGGTACCAGGAGGGGAGAGGAGGGGCCGCCGGCGATCCGGCGGCCCCTCCTCGTGCGGGTTGCCCGTGAGGTCCGGGAGGACGGCACGCTGAGCCGGAAGGCCTCCCGACCGGAGGGCTGCGGTGACCGGCGTCGAGAAGGCTGTTCGGGGGCCTACTTGTCGCAGAACTCGCCCTCGATCACCGCATCGCTGTCCCCCGACCAGTCCCCGTTGAAGTTGAAGGCCAGGGAGTGGCGGCCGTCCGCCGTCGTCACGGCGGAGGACGTCGAGCCGTGGATGCCGCCGTCGTGGCCCCACACATGGACCCCGCAGCTGAGCTTGCGGTCGATGAGACCCAGGCCGTAGCGGGCGCCCGGGATCTCGTCGGCCTTCACCGTGGTCTTCATCTCGTTCAGTTGCTTCGGCGGAAGGAGCCGGCCGCCCAGCAGGGCCGCGTAGAAGCGGTTCAGGTCGGCGGAGTCGGAGATCATCTCCCCGGCGGAGGAGGCCAGGGAGGGGTTGAGCCGCGTGACGTCGTACGTCGGGCCCGTCGTCGTCCGGGCCAGTTTCGAGTACGCGTGGCTGCTGGGCCGTGGGAGCGTCGTCCTGGTGCCGGGGACGGACGTGGCGCGCAGGCCGAGCGGTTCGATGACGCGGCGGCGGATCTCCGTGGCGTAGGAGTGGCCGGTGACCTTCTCGATCACCATGCCGGCCAGCACGTAGTTGGTGTTGGAGTAGCTCCAGGACGCGCCCGGCGCGAAGAGCGGCTTGTGGGTCATCGCGATCGCCACGAGCTGCTCGGGTGTCTTCGTGTCGTAGCGGTGTTCGAAGAAGCCGTCCTTCAGGAAGTACGTGCGGGCGAAGTCGTCGTCCGCCGTGTAGTTGAAGATGCCGCTGGTGTGGTTGAGGAGCTGACGGACGGTGATCCGGCGTCCGTCGTGGCCATGGCCCCGGACCACGCCCGGGAGCCACTTGTCCACCTTGTCGTCCAGCGACAGCCGCCGCTCCGCCTCCAGCTGCAACAGCACCGTCGACACGAACGTCTTCGTGATGCTGCCCACGCGGTAGTGGTCGGCCGTGCCGCGCGGCGTGTGCGTCCGCACGTCGCCCACGCCCGCCGTGGCCGACCACGTGCCGCCGGCGTCCCGCGCCGTCGCCGTCACGCCCGGCACGCCGGCCTTCACCGCGGCGTCCATGGCGGCGCGGGTCGCGCCGTGGTGAGCGGCCCCGGCGGGAGCCGCCACCGCGGGCCCCGCCAGAGCGGCCGCAAGCGCCACCGCCGTCGCCGCCACCAGTCCCGTACGCGCTGACATGTCGTTCCCCCTTCACCGGTGAACCCTGGTCGGGGGGAGGGACTCGGCGGACTGATGTGAAGGTTGCCCGCCTGTACGCCGGTTGAGTGGATTTCGGCCGTTCCTCGGGTTTCCTCAGGCCTTCTTCAGTACGAGCTCCGTGTTGCGGTCCCGCGAGGCGCCGGCCAGTTCGGTGCTGCGGCCCGGGGCGTTGAAGGCGAGCTCGCGGTAGAGGGCCGCGAGGCCGGTCTGGCTGAGGTCGGAGAAGTCCGTGCGGTGCGGGGCCGCCGACTCGATGAGGGTGGTGAAGAGGGAGAGCGTGCCGTCCTTGTTGTCGACGACCTCGATGATGCGGGCGAGGTGCGGGAAGTCGACGTGGGAGGCGGTGTTGATCTCCCAGAAGGAGCCGTGGTTCGGCGCGGAGTGCGCGATGATCTCGTTCTTGTGGGTGTGGCCGTTCACCCAGGCCAGCACGTTGCGGTGCTTGGCGAGCGTGGCGACCACGTCCTCGCCGCCGTGGCGCTTGTCGCTCGGGTGCGCGGGGTCGGTGCGGCGGTTGGTCATCGACTTGCTGGTGTGGTGGCTGAAGACGATGGCGTACGAGTCCTTGTTGTCGCTCAGCGTCTTGTCCAGCCAGCGCAGCTGGGTCGTCCCGATGGAGCCCATGTAGTGGCCGCCCGGGTCGGTGGTGTCGATGCTGATGCCGATGATGTCGTCGGAGATGCGGAAGGCGTAGTACTGGGTGCCCGCGGCGAGGTTGGCCTGTGAGTAGCCGTGGCCGATCGGACCGGGGCCGGTGTGCGCGGGGTCGAGGTGCGCCTTGAGGTAATCGGCGGGCGTGAAGGGGGCGCGCGACTCGTCCGGGGTGACCGAGCGCAGCTGCCGCGCGTGCGTCTTGAGGAGGTCCCTGAGCTGGGTGCCCTTGGGGTCCTTGTCGTTCTTGATGGCGGCGCGCAGGGCGACGCTCGCCGAGGCGGGCAGCGTCATCAGTTTCTTGCCGCCGACGGCGAACTCGGCGAGGTAGGAGTCGCCGTGCCGGTAGCAGCCCAGCGGCAGCGCGTCGTGGTTGCCGACCGTGGAGTACCAGGGCAGGCCGAGGCCGGGGCTGCGCAGCTCACGGATGGCGGCCGCGAGGAATCCGTGCAGGTGCGGGAAGCCGCGCTGCTTGTCGGCGTCGCGCAGGGCCGCGTCCGGCTGCCAGTACAGCTTGAGGCCGCTGTTCTGGACGCCCTCGTAGTGGCGCGGGTCGCCGCTGTTGGGGCTGATCCGGCCGCCGCTCATGACCTTCAGGAACCAGTCCAGCTCCGTCTTGGAGTTGTTGTCCGTGTTGTCCCCGGTGGTCATGACGAAGTGCAGCGGGGAGCCGGTGACGGGGGCGCCCCGCAGCGCGTTGACCCGCTCGACGAGCGAGACGGCGCCGGCCACGGTGAGCGACTCGTGCGGACGCCAGGCGTTCGCGGCGCCGGTGCGCAGGTACTCGAGCCGCAGCGGGTGCTGGACGTCGATCAGGTGCAGGTCGGTGAACTGCACGAACGCGGCGAGCGCGGTGCGCCGGTCGGCCCGGCCCGACTTGGCCGCGGCCAGGTCGCCGCGAACGACCCGCTTCCAGGCGGGGCCGTCACCGAGCCGCTGGTAGCCGCCCGAGCCGGAGCGCGGCGCGGCCACGCTCTCCAGGGTGGTGCCGCGCTCGTAGGGAGCGAGGGGCGCGGCGGGCGCCATGGGGGTCCCCCCGCTCGAGCGAAGCCGAGAGTGGGGGAGGGACACGGCGACGGCGGACTCACCGGTGCCGGTGGTGGCGGCGTGCGCCTCGGAGTCGGGCCGCAGGGCGTAGCCGATGCCCGCGGAGAGGGTCACCGCCCCGGTGGCGGCGAGCAGGGTACGGCGGTTCATGGCGGCGGAAGTGGCGACAGAGCGTATGCGCGACATGGCGCGATCTCCCCGAGTGCGAACGCGTCGGCAGTGGTCGCGGGGGGCTCGTTGCGGTAACTCCCCGCTCATACTGGATCGTTGGCACCGGGGGTGACCTGGACGTTAACGAGGCGGCAACGGGCGACGCCGATCACCGTACGTGGATCTTGGAACACCCTGCGCGTCCACGACCCCTCTCCGAACGGCCGGGACGCGGTCACTCCGTGTTCATTTTCCGGGGTAGGGGACCAGTCCCGGCGATCCCCCGCCGCTACTCTCCCGCCGCCTCGGAGCCGACGCGGCCGAGGGGCGGTCGTTCCCGCCACAGCCGCAGTCCCACGTCGACCAGCGCGACCCGGTCGAGGGCGGGTACCTCGTCGAGCGGGTGCCAGGCCGCCATGTCGGTGGAACCGTTCGTCTCGTGGCGCAGCTCGCCGCCGGTGACACGGGCCTCGTAGACGATCCGCAGGGCGTGGAAGTCGTTGGGTGAGCCGAGTCGGCGCGGGTGCGAACGCAGTACGGAGTCGACGCCGAGCAGCGCGAGGGGCTCGACGGCGTAGCCCGTCTCCTCCTCGGCCTCGCGGATGACGGTGTCGTAGGGGTCCTCGCCGTGGTCCATGCCGCCGCCCGGCAGGGTCCACCGCCTGCTTCCGTCACCCGCGACCCAGCGGGCCAGCAGCATCCGCCCGTCTCGCACGCATACGGCGTAGGCCGCCACCCTCAACTGCTTCGGCATGCCCAGACGTTACGGCACAGGAGCGGGGCAAGTCGCCTACGGCAGGGGCGGGTTGGCCGGCGAGTACTCCGGCGGCGACCAGCGGATCGGGCTGGCGGCAGGTGTCTGAACGACCTCGGTGACGGTGAAGCCGACCGTGCGCTCCCCGTCGGCCGCGTACTGGGCGCGCGCCGTGCCCGTCAGCTGCAGCACCGTCCCCGCCGCCCAGTCCAGGAAGAGCAGCCCCGCCCGCGGGTCCGTCTCCAGGTTGCCGAGGGTCAGGAACATGGAGTTGCCGGGGTAGTCGCGCCAGTACAGCTCGTGCGGTGAGCTGACGTGGACGAATCCGGGATTGCCGCCCCGGTGACTGGCGTCGGCGCCGTGCGCGTGGACGGTGGCCAGGAAGAAGGTGTCGGCGGACTCGACGAACCGCCGCTGCCCGGGGGAGAGTCCGGCGGACCTGCGGGGCGTGCCGGGCGGACGCTCAACCTTCTCGTACGACTCCCTCTTCTGCAGGTACTTCGGGCAGTTGGAGAAGACCTGGTCGGCCTCGACGGCGAAGCCACGGGGGGTCGGGCGGGCCCGGCCGTTGAGGCGCATGCGGCGGCGGGTGCGCGGGTCGAGCGCGATCATGCCGACGGCGGTGCCCAGGGTGGCGAGCGCCCGCGCCAGTGGGTCGCTCTCGCGCGGACCGCCGCCCGTGACCGAGATCTGCCGGACACCCGTCGCCCGTACGAACCCGGGCTCGCCGGTGAGCAGCGAGGCCCACACCGCGCCGCCCACCGGGTCGGCCGCGCCCAGCACCAGCATCGGCTGGAGTTCGAGGAAGGCGGCGGCCACGGGGCGGATACCCTGCCCGACGGACCGCCCCACATGGTCGGCGGCCTCCCGCACACCCACCCGCTCCTGTACGGCCCGTGAGCCGGAGTGGTACGTCATGACACGCCCCGCTCTCCACAGACCCTAGAAGAAACCGCAGGTAGGGGCGGTGTCAGAGGGCACCGGGGCCCCCTCCGCCCCGCTCGGCGCGTAGATCTCGAGGCGGGTGCCGTCGGGGTCGTGGAAGAAGATGCCGCCGGACGCCGAGCCCTCCCGGTGGGCGACCACGCCCTCGTACGCGAAGTCGACGCCGTAGTCCCGCAGGGCCGTCTCGTACTCCCTGACCTGGTCGACCGAGTCCACTTCGAGGGCGAGGTGATGCAGGCCGGCGCGGGCGTTGTCGTACGAACCCTGGGCCTGCTGCCAGAGGGTGAGCACCGGGCGGCCGTCTCCGGCGAGGGAGCCGAGGAACGCGTACCGCCGTTCCTCCTCCTTGCCCTCGGCGATCACTCCGAAGCCGAGGACGTCGCGGTAGAAGGCGAGCGAGCGGTCGAGGTCGGTGACATTCAGGCCGATGTGGCCGGTGCGCAAGGTCATGACGGTCCCGTCTGTCGTTGGCCGCCCCCACAGAGGAGCTAACCCTTGTCATCGACATTAGGGGTTAGATTGGGGAGCGTCAACCAGTGACTTACTCTTGAGCGGTTAGCGCCGAAGGGAGCTCCTCATGCCCACCACCGCCGATCCCCGCCCGCTCACCGGGGAGCCGGTCTCGCTCGACCTGCTCAACACCCGCTGGAACCGCGAGGGAGTGACGCAGGACCTGCTCACGGACACCGGGGGCCTGGCGGTGTGGCTGGCGGCGAACGGGCTGGACTTCCCGGCCGACGACGCCGTGCTGCTGCATGTACGGGAAGCCCGTGACGCCCTGCGCTCGGCCGTCGACGGCACCCTGGAGGAAGCTGCCGCCCGGATCGACGCCGTCCTCGCGCACGGCCGCGTCCGCCTGACGCTGACCGGCCGGGGGCCCGGCGAGGAAGCGGAGTTCGGCGACCCGTCCTGGGGGCCCGCCTGGCTCGCCGCCCGCGACTACCTCGGGCTGCTCGACACCGCCCCCGACCGCATCCGCCGCTGCGCCCACGACACCTGCATCCTGCATTTCTTCGACACCTCACGGAACGGCACCCGCCGCTGGTGCTCGATGGCGGCCTGCGGTAACCGCGCGAAGGCGTCCCGCCACTACGCGCGCACGCGGGAGGCCTGAGCGGGCGACGGGCGGGCGGGGATTGGTCGGACCACGCTTGTCGATGTCCGGTCATATTGCGCTTTGACCGTCGTGACGCATGGCGGAAGTACGCCATGGCTCCATCCCGCCCCGGTCAACTCTCCCCAAACAACTGCCCCTTAGGTAAAGCTGAGCGGTCATCCGGGTCCACATACCGGACTGATGTGATCGCGTCCCGTGGAACGTCGGGACCGGTCACTCCACGCCCGTTCCTTTACCTACAAGGGATGCTGATGACCGATCCTCAGCGCGCACCGATATCGGGCGCGAGACGCGTGGCCCGCATCGCCGTGGCCGCGGGCCTGGTGGCCGCGCTCTCCGCGGCCGGGCCGATACCCATGGCCTTCTCCGCGGACCACGCACCCGCCACGCCCGATCCGGGCACCAAGTCCGCGAGCGCCAAGCTCGGTTCGGACGACGCGGACCTCCTCGCCGAGGCCAAGGCCGACGGCGCGAAGAACGTCACGATGATGATCGCCACCGCTCCCGGGCAGACCGAGCAGGTCGCCCAGGAGATGGACGCGGTCAAGGGCGGCTCCGTCGGCCAGACGTACGACAAGGTCGGCTACGTCCGGGCCACCGTCCCGACCGCCAAGGCCGACGCGGCCATCGCCGCCGCCACCAAGCTGGCCTCGGTGCACGGCATCGACCTGCGCCAGGACATCGCGCTCGACGACCCGACGCCGAGCGCCGACACGGTCAAGGGCGCCTCTTCGAAGGCCACGAAGACCTACGCGGCGCCCGACAAGAACACCCCCGCCGAGAACCCGTACAACCCGTCCTTCGAGACGGGCGCCGTCGACTTCGTGAAGAAGAACCCGAAGGCGGACGGCCGGGGCGTCACCATCGGCATCCTCGACTCCGGTGTGGACCTGAGCCACCCGGCGCTGCAGAAGACCACCACCGGCGAGCGCAAGATCGTCGACTGGGTCACCTCGACCGACCCGATCCTCGACAACGACCTGAGCTGGCGGCCCATGGTCAGCGCGGTCTCCGGGCCCGCCTTCACCTACGGCGGCCAGAGCTGGACGGCCCCGGCGGGCTCGTACGAGATCAGCACGTTCCGGGAGTCCGCGACCGCGGGCGGCGACGCCGCGGGTGACGTGAACCGTGACGGCGACACCACCGACGCGTGGGGCGTCCTGTACGACCCGGCGGCCGGCACCGTCACCGTCGACGTGAACAACAACCACGACTTCAGCGACGACACCGCGATGAAGCCGTACAAGGACGGCTACCAGATCGGTCACTTCGGGACCGACAACCCGGCCACCGACGTCGTCGAGAGCCAGCCGTTCGTCGTGCAGATCCGCAAGGACGTGCCGATGGACCCCTACGGGGGCGACTGGGTCGGCAAGAAGGCCGACTTCGTCAACATCGGTCTGATCGCGAGCGAGCACGGCACGCACGTCGCCGGCATCACCTCCGCGAACGGCCTGTTCGGCGGCAAGATGAACGGCGCCGCCCCCGGCGCGAAGATCGTCTCGTCGCGCGCCTGCGTGTTCGGCCCGAGCTGCACCAACGTCGCGCTCACCGAGGGCATGATCGACCTCGTCGTCAACCACGGCGTCGACATCGTGAACATGTCCATCGGCGGCCTGCCCGCACTGAACGACGGCAACAACGCGCGCTCCGAGCTCTACACGCGTCTCATCGACACCTACGGTGTCCAGCTGGTGATCTCCGCGGGCAACTCCGGCCCCGGCGCCAACACCATCGGCGACCCCGGCCTGGCCGACAAGGTCATCTCGGTCGGCGCGTCCATCTCCAAGGACACCTGGGCCGCCAACTACGGCTCCGTCGTGGAGAAGAAGTACGCGATGATGCCGTTCTCCTCGCGCGGTCCGCGTGAGGACGGCGGCTTCACGCCGACGCTGACCGCGCCCGGCGCCGCGATCAACACCACGCAGACCTGGCTGCCGGGCTCCCCGGTCGCCCAGGCCGGCTACTCCCTGCCGGCCGGCTACTCGATGCTCCAGGGCACCTCGATGGCTTCCCCGCAGGCCGCCGGCGCGTCCGCGCTGCTGCTGAGCGCCGCCAAGCAGAAGGGCATCGCCCTGACGCCCGCCAAGCTGCGCACGGCCCTCACCTCGACCGCCGACCACATCAAGGGTGTGCAGGCGTACGAGGAGGGCGCGGGCCTCATCGACATCGTGGACGCGTGGAAGTCGATCAAGGACGACGCGACCGCCCACGACTACACCGTCAAGGCCCCCGTCGACACCGCGATCGACTACGCCCTGAAGACCCCGGGCTTCGGCACCGGCCTCTACGACCGCGAGGGCGGCCTCAAGGTCGGCGTGAAGAAGTCGTACGACATCACCATCACGCGTACGTCCGGACCGGACAAGGCGATCCGCCACGAGCTGCACTTCGAGAACAACGCCGGTGACACCTTCCGGATCGTCGGCTCCGACGAGGTCAGGCTCGAACTGAACAAGCCGGTCACCGTCAAGGTCGCCGCGAAGGCCTCCTCGGCCGGCATCAAGAGCGCGATCCTCGAGGTCGACGACCCGCGGACCGAGGGCGTCGACAAGCAGATCCTGACGACGGTCGTGGTCTCCACGCCGCTCAAGTACAGCTACTCCGCGTCGAGTTCGGTGCAGCGCAACAGCACGCGGTCGTACTTCCTGACCGTGCCCGAGGGCGCGAAGGCGCTGGAGGTCGCGATCGGCGGGCTGAAGGACCTGAGCCAGACCCGGTTCATCTCCATCCACCCCTACGGTGTCCCGGTCGAGGACACCGGCACGCCGTACTGCTACAGCAACTACCCGAACACCAACGGCTGCAGGCCCGACGTGCGGTCGTACGCGGACCCGCAGCCCGGTGTCTGGGAGGTCGAGGTCGAGGCGCGCCGTACCTCGCCGCTGCTCGACAACCCGTACAAGCTGGAGGCCACCGTGCTCGGCGCGGCCTTCGACCCGGCCGTGGTGACGGTCCCCGAGGCCAAGGTCGGCACGCCGGTCACCGCCTCCTGGAAGGTGACGAACGGTTTCGCGGCGCTCGACGGCACCCTGAAGGGCGGCCCGCTCGGCTCCTCGAAGACGGCCCGGCCGACCATCGCGGGCGGCGCCACCCAGACCAGCACGGTCGAGGTGCCGGCCGGCGCCGCGTCGCTCGACGTCGCCATCGGCAACGTCTCGGACACGGCCGCCGACCTGGACCTGACGGTGTACGACTCCGCGGGCAAGCAGGTCGCGCAGTCCGCGGACGGCGACTCGGAGGAGGCGGTCTCCATCCCCAACCCCGCCGCCGGTACCTACACCATCGAGGTCGTGGGCTACTCGGTCCCGTCGGGCTCGACCGCGTACGACTACCGTGACGTGTTCTTCTCCTCCGCGCTCGGCTCGGTCAAGGTCGACGAGTCGGCGCCGGTGAAGCTCGCCACGGGCGGTACGGCGACGGTGTCCGGCGAGGTCACCGCGGCCGCGCCGGCCCCCGAGGGACGCGAGTTCTTCGGCCAGGTCCAGCTGGTGAACGCCCGCGGCACGGCCGCCGGCCTCGGCAGCGTGAAGATCGAGAAGGTCACCCCGTAGCAACCGGCTGACCTAGGAGGGGCGGGCGTCCGGAAACGGGCGCCCGCCCTTCTTCACGGGCACGTGCCTTCTTCACAAGCACGTGCCTTCTTCACGGGCACGTGCCTTCTTCACGGGCACGTGAGGGTGCGGGACGCGGGCAGCGCCTTCACGATCCACGCCCGTTCGTCGGCGATGGCCTTCTCCCCCGTGGTCCAGCCGGTCGGTGTCGCCGGATCGTCCTGGAGGGTGACGAGTACCCGCTCGCCCTCGCGCGGCCGGGGAGCCACGTCCTCGTCCAGGAGGAGGACGACCTCGGCCTTCCCCTTCTCGGGCTTGTAGTAGCGGTCCACGTGGAGGGTGATCCGGTTCTCCGTGGTGCCGGGGAGCGGCTCGACCTGGGCGACCGTGCCCTCCGCGACGAGCCGGGCGCAGGCCAGATAGCCGGGAGCGCCGAGCGAGGCACTGCCGCCCGCGGTCCCGCTGTCGGCCGCCTTGGCCCCGCTGGCGTCCGACGCGCCTGCCCCGTTGTGCGCGAGGATCCAGCCCATGCCGACGACCATCGCGGCCACGGTGGCCGCGACGAGGGTGCCCAGGACCAGGGCTAGGGGACGGCGCCCGCGGTTCCTGGGGGCGCCCTCGGGGCGGCGGGTGTGCTTTCTGGGGGCCCGTACCGGGACCGGCTTCGCTTCCTCCGCACGGTCCGTCAGCGCGTCCCCGATGGCCGCCAACTGCTCCCGTAGCAGCGCCACATCGGCTACCGCCTTCCGGTGCTCGGCCATGAACTCCGGGTCGTCGCCGGCCCCTTCGGGCAGCGCCTCGTCAGTGATCGCGGCCAACAGCGCGTCCACTCCCTCATACTCGGCCACGTCACACCACCTCGTCCTCGTGCAGGCGGGCACGCAGGGCGCGGACCGCCGAGTGCAGCCTGCTCTTGACCGTGCCCTCCGGGATGCCGAGCTCCTCGGCGATCCCGCGCACGGACAGATCGGCGTAGAAGCGCAGGACGAGGACCTGGCGCTGGGCGTCGGGCAGCTCGTCCAGGCCCTGCGCCACGGCGAGCGAGAGCACGCTGGAGTCCTCGTCACGGGCGTCCGCGGGCTGCCGCAGCGAGGCCAGCCGCTCGCCGAGCCGCTCCTGGCGCCGCTTGGCCCGGTGCCAGTCCATCGCCAGGTTCGAGGCGACGACCGCCGCCCAAGCGGACACGTCACGCGGCGCCTCGTCCCCCTTCGCCGCGCGTTCCAGCAACCGCAGGCGGACCTGCTGCACCCCGTCCGGCAGGTCCGCCTGCGGTACGCCACCGAGCGCGAGCACCGCCCGCACCCGGCGTTCCTGGGCCGCGTCCAGGGGATCGTCCGCTCCCTGGACCCGGCGTGCCTTTCTGCGCAGCACTCCGCCCCTCCCCTCCCGCGTTTCCTCTACGACGCCGGTGCAGGCCGAAACGTTCGGCCACACGTGAAGGAGTCGTACGTCACACCGGGCCGGGGCCGGTGAGGACGCCCACGCCGTACGGCTTGCGGTTCCCGGCGGCCGACGGACGGTTTTCTTTCGGATGCCGCGGCAATGCCGAAGAGCGGACGTGTCCCATTCCTCGGGCGGCACGAGCAAAGGATTGGACACGCGGGGACGGGTCAGACGCATGATGGAAGCGCTGGACCACGTAAAACGCACGCTAAGGGAGTCGCCGTGAGGGTCGGAATCGTCGGAGCCACCGGTCAGGTCGGCACGGTCATGCGCAGGATCCTCGTCGAGCGGGCGTTCCCGGTCGAGGAGCTGCGGCTGTTCGCCTCGGCGCGTTCGGCCGGGACGGTGCTCGACGGTGTGACGGTGGAGGACGCGGCGACGGCGGACTACTCCGGCCTGGACATCGTGCTGTTCTCCGCGGGCGGCGCGACCTCCAGGGCGCTGGCCGAGAAGGTCGCCGCGCAGGGCGCGGTCGTGATCGACAACTCCTCTGCGTGGCGCAAGGACCCGCAGGTGCCCCTGGTGGTCTCCGAGGTGAACCCGCACGCGATCGCCGACCGCCCCAAGGGCATCATCGCCAACCCGAACTGCACGACGATGGCCGCGATGCCGGTCCTGAAGCCGCTGCACGAGGAGGCGGGGCTCGAGGCGCTGGTCGTCGCGACGTACCAGGCGGTGTCCGGTTCCGGCCTCGCGGGCGTGGCCGAGCTGCACGGCCAGGTACTGAAGGTCGCCGCGGACGCCGACAAGCTGACCCATGACGGCGGCGCGGTCGACTTCCCCGAGCCGGGGGTCTACAAGCGCCCCATCGCCTTCAACGTGCTCCCGCTCGCGGGGTCGATCGTCGACGACGGCCTGCACGAGACGGACGAGGAGCAGAAGCTCCGCCACGAGTCCCGCAAGATCCTGGAGATCCCCGCCCTCAAGGTCTCCGGCACCTGTGTCCGCGTCCCGGTGTTCAGCGGCCACTCCCTCCAGGTGAACGCCCGCTTCGCGCGTCCGCTGAGCGTGGAGCGCGCGACCGAGCTGCTGGCCGGCGCCCCGGGCGTCACCCTCTCCGAGATCCCGAACCCGCTCGAGGCCGCCGGCAAGGACGCGTCCTACGTGGGCCGCATCCGCGCCGACGAGACGGCCGAGCACGGTCTCGCCCTCTTCGTCTCCAACGACAACCTCCGCAAGGGCGCCGCACTGAACGCGGTCCAGATCGCGGAGCTGGTGGCGGCGGAGCTCAAGGGCTGACGCCCGCACCACGTGCCCCGGGGGCGGTCACCGCACGGTGACCGCCCCTTCTCACGCCCGCCGCACCTCGTAGAGGAAGCACCCGTACTCCACCGCCCGTACGTGGACGAGTGCCACCTCCGGGTCGGCGAAGGCCTCCGCGAAGGCCTCGTCGAAGGCCTCGTGGCTCTCGACCAGACGGCCGCCCAGGATGTGGCCCTCGGCGGAGTAGCGGCGGACCGTGCGGTGAGCGCCCGGGAAGGGGTGGCCGTGCAGGTCGGGGCCCGGGCAGTCGTCGGCGTGGATGAAGACCGGGCCCTGTTCGTCGTACGCGCCCGGGTCGACGCCCGCCCCGGCGGCCCAGCGGCGCAGGGGCGCGTAGGAGACGAGGGCGATCTGCTCCCCCGGTTCGCTGCGGCGCAGGCAGCAGCGCAGCGGCGCGCCGCCCTCCTCGTCCGCGAAGGGAACCATCGGACGGTCCGCGTCGTCAGCTGTGCGGAGATCCTTCAGGACCGCCGGGTCGATGGGACGTGCCGTGTACTTCGTCGCGTATGTCGTCATGTCCGTCGTCGCGTCCGTAGTCGTGTGCGTCGTCATGTCTCCAGGCTCGCGCCCGCGCCTGCCTGGCACCGGCGGGAAGCGGACATCGCATCCGTGCAGGTCCCATGGAAGGATGGCGCAACCGTCACATAACGAGGAGATGACCGCGTGCCTGGCACAAACCTGACCCGGGAAGAGGCGCAGCAGCGGGCGAAGCTGCTCACCGTTGACTCGTACGAGATCGATCTCGACCTCTCGGGCGCGCAGGAGGGCGGCACCTACCGGTCCGTTACCACGGTGCGCTTCGACGTCGAGGAGAACGGTTCGGAGACCTTCATCGACCTGGTGGCTCCCGCCGTTCACGAGGTGACCCTGAACGGGGACCCTCTCGACCCCGCCGAGGTCTTCGAGGACTCGCGGATCGCGCTTCCGGGGCTCCTGGAGGGCCGCAACGTCCTGCGTGTCGTGGCCGACTGCGCGTACACCAACACCGGTGAGGGCCTGCACCGCTTCGTCGACCCCGTCGACCAGCAGGCCTACCTCTACACCCAGTTCGAGGTCCCGGACGCGCGCCGGGTGTTCGCGAGCTTCGAGCAGCCCGACCTGAAGGCCACCTTCCAGTTCACCGTGAAGGCGCCCACCGGCTGGACCGTGATCTCCAACTCCCCGACGCCCGAGCCCAAGGACGACACCTGGGTCTTCGAGCCGACGCCGCGGATCTCCACGTACATCACCGCGCTGATCGTCGGGCCGTACCACTCCGTGCACAGCGTGTACGAGAAGGACGGACAGAGCGTGCCGCTCGGCATCTACTGTCGGCCCTCGCTCGCCGAGTTCCTCGACTCGGACGCGATCTTCGAGGTCACCCGGCAGGGCTTCGAGTGGTTCCAGGAGAAGTTCGACTACGCGTACCCGTTCAAGAAGTACGACCAGCTCTTCGTGCCGGAGTTCAACGCCGGCGCGATGGAGAACGCGGGCGCGGTGACGATCCGCGACCAGTACGTGTTCCGGTCCAAGGTGACCGACGCCTCGTACGAGGTGCGGGCCGCCACGATCCTGCACGAGCTGGCCCACATGTGGTTCGGCGACCTGGTCACCATGGAGTGGTGGAACGACCTGTGGCTGAACGAGTCGTTCGCCACCTACGCCGAGGCGGCCTGCCAGGCCTACGCCCCCCAGTCGCGCTGGCCGCACTCCTGGACGACCTTCGCCAACTCCATGAAGACGTGGGCGTACCGGCAGGACCAGCTGCCCTCCACCCACCCGATCATGGCCGAGATCAACGACCTGGACGACGTCCTCGTCAACTTCGACGGCATCACGTACGCGAAGGGGGCGAGCGTCTTGAAGCAGCTCGTCGCCTACGTCGGCATGGACGAGTTCTTCAAGGGCGTGCAGGCGTACTTCAAGCGGCACGCCTACGGCAACACACGCCTCAGCGATCTGCTGGGCGCCCTGGAGGAGACCTCCGGGCGCGACCTGAAGACCTGGTCGGAGAAGTGGCTCCAGACCGCCGGCATCAACATCCTGCGGCCGGAGGTCGAGACGGACGCGAACGGGGTCATCACCTCCTTCGCGATCCGTCAGGAGGCTCCGGCGCTCCCGGAGGGTGCCAAGGGTGAGCCGACCCTCCGCCCGCACCGCATCGCGATCGGCCTCTACGACCTCGACGACGACAGCGGCAGGCTGGTGCGCGACGAGCGTGTCGAGCTGGACGTCGACGGCGAGCTGACGGCCGTACCGGAGCTGGTCGGCAAGCGCCGCCCGGCGGTCTTCCTGCTCAACGACGACGACCTGTCGTACGCCAAGGTCCGCCTCGACGAGGACTCGCTCGCCTTCGTCACCGAGCACCTCGGCGACTTCGAGTCGTCCCTGCCCCGTGCCCTGTGCTGGGCCTCGGCCTGGGACATGACCCGCGACGGTGAGCTCGCCACCCGCGACTACCTGTCCCTGGTCCTGTCGGGCATCGGCAAGGAGTCCGACATCGGTGTCGTGCAGTCGCTGCAGCGCCAGGTGAAGATGGCGATCGAGCTGTACGCCGACCCGACGGTCCGCGAGGCGCTGCTGACCCGCTGGACGGACGCGACGCTCGCGCACCTGCGCGCCGCCGAGCCCGGCAGCGACCACCAGCTCGCCTGGGCGCGTGCCTTCGCGGCGACCGCCCGTACGCCGGAGCAGCTGGACCTCCTGGAGGGCCTGCTGGAGGACCGGGAGACCATCGAAGGCCTCGCCGTCGACACCGAGCTGCGCTGGGCGTTCGTCCAGCGGCTCGCGGCGGTCGGGCGCTACGACGAGGCGGAGATCGGCGCCGAGGCGGAGCGCGACAAGACGGCGGCCGGTGAGCGGCACGCGGAGACGGCCCGGGCCTCGCGTCCCACCGAGGAGGCGAAGGCGGAGGCCTGGGCCGCGGTCGTCGAGTCCGACAAGCTCCCGAACGCCGTGCAGGAAGCGGTGATCGGCGGCTTCGCGCAGACCGACCAGCGCGAACTGCTCGCCCCGTACACGGACAAGTACTTCTCCGTGGTGAAGGACATCTGGGACGCCCGTTCGCACGAGATCGCCCAGCAGATCGTGGTCGGTCTCTACCCGTCCGTCCAGGTCTCCGAGGAGACCCTCGCCAAGACGGACGCGTGGCTGGCCGCGGCCGAGCCCACCCCGGCCCTGCGGCGCCTGATCTCGGAGTCCCGCTCCGGGGTCGAGCGCGCGCTGAAGGCCCAGGCGGCGGACGCGGCGGCGGCGTCCGCGTAGTCGGTCGTACGTGAGTGGGGGCTCCCGGCGTCGTGCCGGGAGCCCCCTTTCGCGTGAGCGGGCGTGCCGGCGCGGGTGGGCGCCCGGAGTCACACCAGGGCGCGGGTGAGTGCGAGCATCGTGCGGATCTGGAGCTCGGTCTGGTCGGCCACGGGGACCCAGCGGGCGTCGAAGGTGCTCGCCAGCTCACGTGCCCAGGCCTCCACGAGGGTGTCCAGCGCGGGGGCGCCGCCCAGGGCCTGCCGCATCATGGCCGCCGCGCGCAGCGGGATGCGCCGGGCGGCGACGCCGAGCGAGACGGCGTTGCCCACGCTGGTGGCGAGTTCGGCGGAGTTCCAGGTGTCCACGACTCCGGGGCCGATGTCCATGAGCTCGCGGGCGGCGGTGAAGTGGGCGATCTCCTCGGGGGTATCGGGTGCTCTGGGCCCCAGTTCCCCGACCACCGCCTCCAGTTGTTTGGCCCGGCCGAGCAGGATCTCGCTCGCCTCCGCGACCTCGCGCCGGGGCTCGGCGACGGGCCGTGGATCGCTGACGCCCGCCACGCTCCAGAAGGGCGCCTCGACGACCGCCGACACGGTTCCGTGTCGCATCGCGTACAGCCAGGTCGCCTGCGAGGTGAAGCCGGACGGGTCCCGTTCCTCGGTGGGGCCGCTGTCCGGCAGGACGAGCACGCCCGGGCTCTCGGCCAGCCATCCCATGCCGTCGAACGGCCGGTGTTCCAGGGGAATGCCGAGGTCCGCCGCGATCCGACGGTAGGCGGCCGCCGCCCCCGGCACCGCGCGAGTCAACTGCAGAAAGGATCCGCCCACTTCGACGCCGTGGAGCGAGAACTGCACGACCGGGCGCAGTTCGTCGATGAGCCGCACCAGCGCCTCGGACTCCGGCATCACCGGACGCGGGTCACTCGCGACGGGCGGAAACTCGGGCTGCGCGGCGAAGGCGGGCCGGTAGAAGCGCCGGTAGTAGCCGCGGAGGGTCGGCGAGACCTCGGCCGCCGGTCCCTCACCGGGCCGTCCCTCAATAGGCCGTCCCTCACCGGGCGGCCCCTCGCCGGGCAGCCCCTCGCCGGGCAGCCCCTCGCCGGGCAGCCCCTCGCCGGGCAGCCTCTCATCAGGCCGTGCGTCGGCGGACCGTCCCTCGGCGGGCCGCGCGGTCAGCCATCGTCCGGCGAGGCTCGCGCCGTCCGGGTCGAGGCAGAGCAGGAAGTTCCAGGTGCAGCCGGACTCCTGGAGCAGCGCGGGCTCCCGCGCGAACCTCTCGGCCAGGGAGAGCGAGGTGACCCCGCCCACCGGTTCGTTGGCGTGCGCGCCGGCGACCGTGAGGATGTGCCGGGGGCCGTGTCCGGCCGACAGCAGCCACAGCGGCCGGCCGGCACGCGAGGTCCCGACGGCACGCAACCGCAGTGCACCGGGCCGTGCCGCCACCGTCGCGCGAGCGCGTCGCAGCAGCTCACCGAGGGTGGGATACGGGGTTCCCCGCATGCCGGGCTCCGGTCAGGTGCCGTTCGCGTTGCTGTCCCCGGTGGTCTCCTTCTTGTCCAGCGGACGGATCACGATCTTGGCGGCCATGTGGCCCCCTCTCTGTGTGGGCTCTGCGGTGGCCTGGGACCTGTCCGGCGAAACGGATCAGCCGCCGTTGCCTCCGCTGCTGTCGCCCGTGGTCTCCTTCTTGTCCAACGGGCGGATCACAATCTTGGTGGGCACCCCAACTCCTCTCGTCAATAGGGACGTTGAGCGTTGCGGGCGCGATCGCCGACCGCGTCTTGTCAAGGCTCGACTCGGGGGACCAGAGTGTCAAGGCATGTACCTGTAACGGGAAGGGGTCCTGGTGACGGTGCCGGTCGACACGCTCCGCAGGCCCCGGATCAAGCCCGAGCACCGGCCGTACCGCACGATCGACGGCAACGTCCGCATCGGCAGCGTCATCCACGGTATCGGCGCCGAGATCGAGGACCCGCAGGGCTGGGTCTGGACGCTGGTCGAGACGATGGACGGAACGCGGGAGCCGTCGGCGGTGGTAGGCGAGGTGCTGCGGGCGCATCCCGAACTTCCCGACCTCACGCCCGAGGACGCCCGGCAGGCGATGGCGGACCTGCTCGACGCCGGGTTCGTGGAGGACGCGGCGGCGCCCGTGCCGGTGTCCGAGCGGGAACGGCTGCGCTACAGCCGGGGGGTGCCGCTGCTGCGCTGGATGGACCTCGGCCCCCGGACGAGCCCCTGGGACGCCCAGCTCCGGCTGCGCCGGGCCCGGGTGCTGCTGGTCGGCGTCGGCGGCACGGGCGGGTACGCCGCGCAGAGCCTGGTCGCCTCCGGGGTCGGCCGTCTGCACTGCGTGGACCCGGACGTGGTGGAGCTGTCCAACCTCAACCGCCAGCCCCTCTTCCGCGAGTCCGACCTCGGCCGCCCGAAGGTGACGGCCGCGCTCGCCACCCTGCGGGCGCTGAACTCGGACGTGACGGTGACCGGGGAGCGCCGGGAGATACGACATCCGGCGGACCTGGCGGAGCTGATACGGACCGGGGCCCCCGAAGCCCCGAGCCCGTCGGAGCAGGGCGGACCGCCCCAAGCCCCGAGCGAGCCGATACAGGCCGGGGCACCCGACGTCCCTCCCCCGGCGCGGGGCTCGTACGACCTTCTCGTCCTCGCCGCCGACCGTCCCGACGACATCCGTCGCTGGGCGAACCGTGTCTGTCTGGCCGCGGGCCTGCCCTGGGTCGACGCCGGCTACCGCGGCCCGCTGGTGACGGCCGGGGTCCACGTACCGGGCCGGGGTGCCTGCTGGGAGTGTCTGCGGGCCGGTGAGGTGGCCCGCCGCGAGCTGCGCCTGGCGCCCGGCCAGGACGACGGGGTCGCCTCCCCGCACCTGCCGTGGAACCCCGCGACCGCGGTCACCGCGGGCCTGTCCGGCGGACTGCTCGCCCACGCGGCCCTGGCCCTCCTGACCGGCGTCCCGGCGCTCGACCCCGGCTTCCGCTTCGGGATGAACCTGATGCTGCCGGGCGACCCGGTGCTGCAGCGATTCCCCCGGCGGCCCGACTGCCCGGCGTGCGGCGACGGACCCGCCGACGGAGCTACCGGCACGAGCGGAGTCATCGGCACGAGCGGAGCCACCGGCGCGGCCGGGGAGCGCGCGTGAACCGCGTGCGCCTGCACACCCTCGACTCCCGCCCCGACGGCGACGAGTGGATCGTCGGCCGGCTGGCGACGGGCCGGTTCGTGGCGCTGCCCGAGGTCGGCAAGCAGGCGCTGGACCTGCTCGGGCAGGGGCTGAGCACCGCCGAGGTCGGACAACGGCTGCGGGAGACCACCGGCGACGACATCGACGTGGCCGACTTCGTCGAGGCGCTGGTGGACCTGGGGTTCGTCGCCGAGGTGGACGGACGGGAAGTGGACTCGCCACCCCCGCCGAAGCCGACGCTCGCCCGGATCAGGCCCCGCCATGTGCGCTGGGCGCTCAGCCCGGCCCTGCCCGCCCTCATCGCCCTGCTGATCACCACCACCCTCCTCGCCCGCCCGCCCGTTCCCCTCAGCTACCACACCCTCCTCTGGAGCCCGCACGGCAGCGCGGTGATCGCACTCGGCGCGGGCTTCGGCTGGACGCTCCTGCTGCTCCACGAGTGCGCGCACCTGGTGACCGCCCGGGCGACCGGCGTGCCCGGCCGGATGCGCCTCGGCACGCGCCTGCAGTTCCTGGTCATGCAGACGGACATCAGCGGCATCGAACTCGCTCCGCGCCGCCACCGGTTGACCGCCTACCTCGCCGGGATCGCGACCAACCTCACCGTCGCCTCCCTGGCCGCCCTCGCCGCGGGCGCCACGCACGGCACCCCCCGCCGGATCCTGGCCGCCGTCGCCCTGCTCGCCCTGCTCCCCCTCCCCTTCCAGCTCATGGTCTTCATGCGAACGGACCTGTACTTCGTGCTCCAGGACCTGACGCGCTGCCGCGATCTGTACGGGGACGGGGTGGCGTACACGAAGTACGCGGCACGACGGGCGCTGCGCCGTACCACCGCCCCGGACCCCAGCCTCGAACTCCCCGCCCACGAACGGCGGGCGGTGCGCGCGTACAGCGTGGTGCTCGTCGTCGGCACCACGCTGTGTCTCGCGTTCCTCGCGAGCATCACCCTGCCCGCGGACATCACCCTGTTCGCCCGCGCGGTGGCGCACCTGGGCCCCGGCCACTCCCCCGCCGTGCGCCTCGACGCGACGGCCGTCGTGGTCGCGCTCGGCGGGGTGCATGTGCTGTGGGCCCGCACGTGGTGGCGCGACCGCCGCGGCCGTCGGTCGTCCTAGCCGGTCGTCCTAGCCGGTCGTCCTAGCCCGGGAACATCCCGCCGGTGACGTTGACGAAGGTGCCGGTGATGCCGCCCGCCTGGTCGGAGGCGAGGAAGGCGGCGGTCGCGGCGATCTCGGGGAGGGTGGGGTTGCGGCGGGTCATGCGCATTCCGGCCAGGTTCGCGAGCAGGCCCTGGAGGGCGTTCTCGTCGAGGGCCATGGCGCTGTCGACCGCGGCGAGCTTCTCGCGGGTCAGCGTCTCGGGCACGCCGGCCGCCCACAGGCCCACGGCCCGCACCCCGCGCGGCCCCAGTTCCATCGCCAGGTTGCGTACCAGCGTGTCGATCGCCGCGTCGGCCGGACCCGTTCCGCCCATCATCGGACTGCCGTGCGCCGAACCGCTGTTGAGCGTGAGGACCACGCCGGAGCCCCGCTCGGCCATACGGCGGGCGGCGGCGCGGGCGGTGACGACGTTGGCGCGGATGCCGGTGACGACCGGGCGTACGAAGTCGTCGACGGGCATGTCGAGCAGCGAGGCACCCTGCACATCACCCCGGGTGACGAGGTTGAAGGAGATGTCGACGGCGTCGAGCGACGCGATGTGCGCCTCGACCGCCGCCTCGTCGAGCGCGTCGACGACCGCCGTCCCGGCGTGGCCGCCCTCCGCCTCGATGTCCTTGGCCACCGCGTCGAGCGTCGCCGCCGTACGCCCCACGAGGTGCACGTGGGCACCCTCGCGGGCGAAGGTACGGGCGACGGCGCCGCCGATGGATCCGCCGGCGCCGTAGATGACCGCGGTCTTGTCGGTGAGCAGCATGGTGAACCTCCGTGAGGTGGATTGTCAGAGCGGCCCGTACGAGTCAGCCGTACGAGTCGGTCATGCAGACGTACGCGCCGTCTCTCACTCATCGGTCGGCGGGCAGCCGCAGCGGCAGTCCGAACGCCGGGAAGAGATGCGGCTCGAAGGAGGTGATCTCCACGATCCGGTCGCCCTCGATACGGAGGACGTCGAGGACCTGCGCGCGGTAGACGGTCGTACCCGGGCGCCGGACGTAACCCCCCGCCGCGAGCTGCCCGTTGGCGCGGGCGGGCAGGTGGCGCCAGTGGCCGAGGAACATCGGGGAGGCGGGGTCGAGGCTGACGGACAGGAACTCCACGAGCGCCTCGCGGCCGACGAACCAGAACGGGTTCGGCGGCATGGTGAGCGTGATGTCCTCGCTGAGCAGGGTGGCGACCTCGGTGAGGTCGAGGCGTTCGGCGGCGGCCATGTAACGCGCCAGGATCTCGCGCTCACGGACGTCCGCCTCCGCGGTCCACTCGGCGCGGCGGCGGGGCAGGTGGTCGCGCAGGGTGGGCCGGGCCCGTTGCAGCGCGCTGTTGACCGAGGCGACGGTCATGTCCAGTACCGCGGCGGCCAGCCCCAGGACGTCGCGCAGGACGACGACGGCGCGCTGGCGGGGCGGCAGATGCTGGATCGCGGCGAGGAGGACGAGCTCCATGGTCTCCCGGGAAACGGCGAACGCGTCGGGCTGCTCCTCGGTCGAGGGCAGGTCGTCGTCGGGGTAGGGCTGGAGCCAGGTGACGCGGGCCGGGGGCTCGGCGCCGCCGTGGTTCATCCCGGGCAGCGGCTCGTACCGCTGTGGGCGGCGCGCCGTGCGCCGCTGGAAGTCCAGGCAGGCGTTGGTGGCGATCCGGTACAGCCACGTCCGTACGCTCGCCCGCCCCGCGAACCCGTCCCGGGCCCGCCAGGCCCGCAGGAACGTCTCCTGCACGAGGTCCTCGGCATCGTCGTACGAGCCCGACATCCGGTAGCAGTGCACGCGCAGTTCACGCCGGTACGACTCGACGAGCGCGGCGAAGTCGCTCTCCGCGAGGCCCACTTCCGTAACGGTGCCGGTCGTGACGAGATCCACCGCACCGGGCTCGTCCATGACGCGCTCGTCCATGACGGGGTCCGCAGTACCGGGGTCCGCAGTACCGGGGTCCGCCGTACCGGGATCCGCCGTACCGGGATCCGCCGTGTCGCGGGCCGTCCGGGCGATGCGCCGCAACCGTCCCACGGAGGTGGCCAGCTCGCTCACCCCGGAGTAGAAGACGGCGGGCGGAGCCGGGACCAGCTCACGGACCTGCCGCCCGACCTCCTCGATGAGCCCCTGGGCGGTGTCCGCGGGCGCCGCCCGCCGCTCCCGGTACGCCCTCTGCCGACAGGCGGCCGAGCAGTACACGGAACTCCGCCCCTTGCGCCCGGTCCGCCCGGCCAGCGCCTTCCCACAGCCAGGACACACACCGTCGACCACAGGAACCTCCAGGAATCGGGGGGATGGGGGGATGGGGATGGGAATTACGTCACGCGCGGACGACGTGACGTTATCGCCGCTCCCCCAGTCGTATGCCACCGATCCGTTCGTACAACGCCATCAGCACCGGGGACGCGGCCATGATCATGCCCATGTTGGTGGCGGAGGTGGCGCTGCCGGCCTGGTCGACCAAGGTGCCGCCAGCGCGATCACCCAGCGCCACAGCGCCTGCCGCACCGGCGGCACGCTGTCGTGCAGCGCGCGCGAGACGACGAAGCTGCCGGACCAGACCACGGTGGCGACCCCTGCCAGGACGGACCGACTACCGTCGCAAGGCAGGAACCGTCACGTCCATCGAATCTTTTCGATCATTCCTTTCAGAAGAACTGAACGATCCAGCGGGAGCCGGCCGCCCGCCCCGCGGCCCGAGCTGACGCGGCCCGACCTGGCCGAACACCGTCGCCCCGAACGCCAGTACCATCCCCGCCACCTGCACAGGTGTCAGCGACTGCCCCAGCGCCGCCCAGCCGATGACGGCCGCGGTCAGCGGCGACAGTGGGCCGAGGAAGGTGACCTGGGTGGCGCTGAGCCGGCCGATGCCCCGGAACCAGAGCCAGTACGCCACCGCCGTGTTCGCCAGGGCGAGGTAGAGGTATCCGCCGACCGCCCGGCCGTCCAGCGCGGGCGGCGCCCCCTCGACCAGGAGGGCGACCGGGACGATCAGCAGCCCGCCCGCCGTCAACTGCCAGGCGGTGAGCGCCAACGGACCGACCCCGTCCGGCCTGCCCCACCGCTTGGTGAGCACCGTGCCGGTGGACATCGACGCGGTCGCGGCGAGCGCCGCGAGGACCCCCACCGCGTCCAGCGCGCCCGCCGCCTTCAGCACGACGAGGCTGACACCGAGGGCCGCGGCGATACCGGTCAGGAGCGTCCGCAGGGTCGGGCGGTCACCGAGCAGCAGCGCCGCGAGGCCCGCGACGAACAGCGGCCCGACCGAGCCGACGACCGCCGCCATACCGCCGGGCAGCCGATACGCGGAGAGGAACAGCAGCGGGAAGAAGGCGCCGATGTTCAGCGCGCCCAGCACCGCCGCCTTCCCCCACCAGGCGCCGCGCGGCAGCACCCGGGCCAGCGCGAGGAGCAGCAGCCCGGCGGGCAGGGCTCGCATCACCCCGGTGAACAGGGGGCGGTCGGCGGGGAGGAGCTCGGTGGTGACGGCGTAGGTACTGCCCCAGGAGACGGGGGCCAGCGCGGTCAGGGCTATGAGAGCGGGACGGTTCGCGTTCGCGGCCATGAGGGCACCCGATTCCAAAGTAGGTCAGTGAAAAGTAGATTAGCCCTAAGCGGCTTTCAGTCAAGCTACTTTTCGCTGAGCTACTCACCACAAAGCAACTCCCTCGTCAGCTACTTCCTCGTCAGCTACTTTCTTGCGGGCAATCGACCCCTCGGCGGATACTCGCCCCCATGAAGACGCCCCAGGACCCGGTCGACGCGATCATCGAGCAGTGGGCCACCGTCCGGCCGGACCTCGACACCGCCGCGATGGAGGTCTTCGGCCGCGTCTTCCGGCTCGCCCGCACGATGGGCGACCGGATGGAGAAGGCGTACGCGCCCTACGGGATCTCGCGCGGGGAGTTCGACGTGCTCGCGACCCTGCGTCGCTCGGACGCCCCGCACACCCTCTCGCCCCGGCAGCTCTCGGCAACGCTCATGCTCACCACCGGCGGAATGACCGGGCGCCTGGACAAGCTGGAACGCGCGGGGCTGCTACGGCGCTCCCCGGACCCGCACGACCGGCGCGGACTCCAGGTGACGCTCACGGACAAGGGGCTGCGGCTCATCGACGAGGCCGTCGTCGCGGGACTCGCCGTCCAGACGGAGGCCCTGGCCCACCTCGACGAGGAGCGAGCCGGTCAACTGGCCGCACTGTTGCGCGAGTTGCTGATGGGCACCGGCGCCTAGGGTCTCGGCCGGGCCGGCCGAGCCCGGCCCTGCGGGCCTCAGCTCGCCGTGGCGACCCGGCTCGACCTGACGCGTATCACGGCGAGCCGGCCCAGGACCTGAGCCAGTGCCATCAGCAGCAGCGCGGCGGTCCAGGCGGCGGAACCGGTGATCAGGTTGTCCTGGCTGAACCGCACCAGGCTCCCGGAACCGCTATGAGTGGCCCAGTACTCGAACCCGGCGCGCGAGGCCATGCCGACGATCCACAGGAGTGCGGCGAGTGCCCCGGCGCGGGCGAACGCGATCCCGTCCGAGGCGCGGCTCAGCCGGGTGGCCGCGCCGCAGGCGACGCCCAGGACCACGCCGGCGACGACACCGACGATGTCGAGTCCGAGGTCGTGCCCCTGGGTCGGGAAGGACTTGAGGTAGTAGGCGGCCGCGGCGGCGACGGCCACGAGCGGCAGCAGCGTGTTGTGCAGCGTCTGCCGAACGCCTCGGATCTGCGGGATCACGAGGAGGACGAGGGACGCGGAGATCACGTAATCGGTCGTCGTCATGCCCATGAGCTTGCGCTTCACGACGCGGAACCACCTCGGCTCCAGGGTGGAGCCGAGGGTGGGTTTCCGCCTCAACCCACGGGTTGAGATCCAGGATCCGTCTTCAATGATCATTGGATGATGGTTCATCAGCGTCGGGCGGCCCGACCCGAACAGCTCAGACGCCGACCAGTAGAAGCAGAACTTGACGAAACGCTACTGGCCGGGAGGGAGACGTCGGCGTCCCCGGAACCGGCCGGCCGCCCCAGGGCCGCGGCGAACTCCGGCCCCCAGCCGAGGATCACCTGATCGAGATCCTCCGGCCGCCCGGACCCGCCCGCGGCCGGGACATGCCGGATCCAGGTCGCATGCGCGCGCGGCGGCGACCGGGGGCGCCTGCGGCTGCCGATCGCGGTCGCTTCGTCGGGCCCGGTCCGCGGTCGCGAGCGTGACGATCTTCTGTTTTATGCGCAAGTACACGTGTTCCTCAGAGCGCGGACCCCAACGCGCAACACGAGGGCGGCCCGACCGGCCGGGGGAAAGCTCGGACCCGCGCCGTCGAACGACGCGTCACCATCGGTCGTGATCAGTTCGACGGCTGATCCTCGCCCAGCGCCGCCGCCAACGCCCTCTCGACGGCCGCCGCGTCGGGGGATTCGGCGGCCCAGGCCACATATCCGTCGGGCCGCACCAGCAGGATCGTACGCCGGTCGCTCGCCCAGCTCTCCACGGTGAGACGGTCCTTGCGGCCGTTGAGGTCGTTGAGGTCGTACGCCCGGACGGCCGCCGTCGGTGCGACGAGGACAAATCGGCCGCCGCGCAGGGCCTCGTAGAGGCGGCCGTCCTTCAGGGCGACGTCGGGGACCCTGGTGCCGACGAGGGCGTGAGAGCCGCGTGGGGCCCGGTAGGCGAAGCCGATGCCGGTGATCTGGCCCGCCGCCTTCCGGCCCACGGGGCCGACGCCGTTGAGGACCGTGGTGAGCGCGGAGCGCAGCGCCAGCGTCCAGGGGCGCTTGGCCATCGCGAGCCGGACGATCCCGCCGCTGCTGCGCAGCACCGCCTTGCCGACGGGGTGGCGCTCGGCCTGGTAGGTGTCCAACAGGCCCGTGTCCGCGTGGCCGTTGACGACCAGCGCGAGTTTCCAGCTGAGGTTCGCCGCGTCCTGGAGGCCGGTGTTCATGCCCTGCCCGCCGGCCGGGGTGTGGACGTGGGCGGCGTCACCGGCGAGGAAGACCCGCCCGACCCGGTACGCGGGTGCCTGGCGCTCGTCGCTGTGGAAGCGGGACATCCAGCGGGCGTCGTGCATGCCGTAGTCATGGCCGAGGGAGAGCCGGACGATCTCCTTGACCTCGTCGAGTTCGAGCGGCGCGCTGTCGGGGACGTCGCGGCCGCGGTGCCAGCCGATCACGCGGTAGTAGCCGTCGCCGAAGGGCACCATGAAGGCGAAGGCGTCGCCGACGGCGTTGGCGGTGAGGATCGACTCCGGCTCCTCGGCGAGCAGGACGTCGGCGAGGACCACGGACCGGATGACCGACTTCCCGGGGAACGGCAGCCCCACCGCCTCACGCACCGCGCTGCGCATCCCGTCCGCCCCGACGACGTACGCGGCCGCCAGCTCCCCCGCCGCCCCGTCCGCACCGCGGACCTCGAGCGTGACGCCCGCCGCACCCTGGCGCAGTCCGGTCACCTCGGTCTCGTACACGAACCGCACCCCGGCCTCGACCGCCCGCCGCTCCAACGCGCGCTCCACCTCGTACTGCGGGATCACGAGCAGGTGGTTGAAGCGGGAGGGGAGCGTGTCGAGGGCGACGGAGAGCCGGCCGAAGAGGCGGATGCGGTCGACGGTCCGGCCGTGACTCTCCAGCTCGTCGGCGAGACCGCGGGCGTCGAGCTGCTCCAGGGTGCGGGCGTGCAGGACGAAGGCGCGGGAGAGGTTGCTGATCCCGTGCGGGCGCTTCTCGACGAGGGTGACGGGGACACCGGCGGCGGCGAGGTCTCCGGCCAGCAGGAGGCCGGTGGGGCCGGAGCCGACGACGATCACGTTCCGGGACGCGGTGGTGCCGTTCGCGTTGCCGTTCACCTTGCCGTTCGTCTTGCCGTTCATGGCGGCCTCCTGATGCCAACACTTGTTGGTCAACGTTTGTTGGCCAACGCTTGTTTACCAACATAGGGAGCCCTCTCTGGACTGTCAACAGCTGTTGGCCTACGGTTGTTGGCATGCCCGACAAGGAACTCCCCGCACCCGCCCCGTCCCCCGCGGCCCGCCGCTCGGACACCACCCGCACCGCCATCCTCACCGCCGCGCGCGAACGCTTCGCCGCAGACGGCTACGAGCGCGCCACGATCCGCGCGATCGCCAAGGACGCACGGATCGATCCGTCGATGGTGATGCGGTACTACGGCTCGAAGGAAGGACTGTTCGCCGCGGTCCTCGACGTCGACCTGCGGCTGCCGGGCCCGGACGGGCTGGACCCGCACGAGGTGGGCCGCGTCCTGGTGGGCCACTTCCTCGACCTCTGGGAGGAGAACGAGGTCCTCACCGTGCTGCTGCGGGTCGGCGTGACCAATCCGGACGGCGCCGCGCGCATGCAGGGCATCTTCCGTGACCAGCTCCTGCCGGTCACGCTGCGCGTGTGCCCCGACCCGGAGCAGGCGCCGGCGCGGGCCGCGCTGACCGCCTCACAGGTGCTGGGCATGGCGATGGCCCGCTACGTCCTGCGGTTCCCGCCCGCCGTCGCGCTGCCGCGCGAAGAGGTCGTGGCGTGGCTGGCGCCGACGGTGCAGCGGTATCTCACGGCGCCGCATCCGTGACGGGCCCCGAAAAGGCTTCCCCGGAAACACGTCGAGGGAGCCCCCGCACCCGGTGGGTGCGCGGACTCCCTCGATCGAGAAGGATCCAGGCCTCGGCGCGCGGCCGGGGCTTCAGGAAGCGAGCCGGAATCAGGTCCGCTTCGGCTGCTTGTCAGACTTGTCCAGGACCATCACGAGGCCCGCGATGACCAGGAACAGGACGATCGGCGTCACGACGTAGAGGCCGAGCGTTTCGATCACGCTCAGGCCCTTGCCGGGGTCGTCACCGTCGTCGCGGGTCAGCGCGAGCGCGGGGGACGACATGAGCAGCATCATCAGCGTCGTACCGGAAGCCAGGGCGCCGGCGCGCAGGGCGTTCTTCTTGTCCACGGTGCAAACGTAGCGAACACCTGAATGAGTCGCGCGCCCGGGGTGCCGTACGGAGGCCGCACCCCCGCCCTGACGCCCCGCTCACCCGTCTCGGTCACGCCCGCTCACACGCCTCCGTCACGCCCGCTCACACTCCCACCGTCACCCCGTTCATCGCTCCCCCGGTCAATCGCTCCTCCGGTCAATCGCTCCCCCAGCCATCGCTCACGCGGCCCTCACGTCCACCGCGCCCCCCGGACCGTCCCCGCAGCACGTCGATCAACGCGTACAGCCGGGGCGAGGCCGCCAGCTCCTCCAAGGTCACCGGGCGGCCTTCGGCGTCGGCGATGGGCAGTCGCCAGTTCGGGTACTGGTCCCACGTGCCCGGCAGGTTCTGCGGTCGCCGGTCCCCGACCGTGTCCGGGAGCCACACGCCGATCATGCGGGCCGGGGTGCGCAGCAGGAAGCGGTGCACGGCCTGGATCTCGGCCTCCTCCGACACCGCCGAACCGGCGTCGCCCGCCCCGTGCAGCAGCCCGAGGCGGGCGAGCAGCGCCAGCCACTCCCCCGTGTCCGCCGTGGCCGCGGTCCGCTCGTCCTCCAGGGAGCCGGTGAGCAGGCCGAGCCGGTCGCGGAGTTCGACGTGGTCGCCGGTGAGCCGGGAGGCCGTGGGCGGCAGGTCGTGCGTGGTGGCGGTGGCCAGGCAGTCGGGGCGCCAGCGCTCGGGGGGCAGGGGCTTCCCGTCGCCGTCCCAGTCCCGTTCGAACCACAGCACCGAGGTGCCGAGCACCCCGCGCTCGTGCAGCGTCTCTCGTACGCCGGGCTCCACCGTGCCGAGATCCTCGCCGATCACCAGGGCCCCGGCCCGCGAGGCCTCCAGGGTCAGGATCGCGAGCATGGCCTCGGCGTCGTAGCGGACGTACGTGCCCTCGGTGGGCGGCTGTCCCTGCGGCACCCACCAGAGCCGGAACAGGCCCATCACATGGTCGATGCGCAGGGCGCCCGCGTGCCGGAGGAGGGCGCGCAGAAGGCGGCGGTAGGGGGCGTAGCCCGAGGCGGCGAGGCGGTCCGGGCGCCAGGGCGGCAGGCCCCAGTCCTGGCCGCGTGCGTTGAAGGCGTCCGGGGGCGCGCCGACGGACATGCCGGCCGCGAAGTACTCCTGCTGCGCCCAGGCGTCGGCTCCGCCGGGATGCACGCCGACCGCGAGATCGTGCACGAGGCCCACCGCCATCCCGGCGTCGCGCGCGGAGCGCTGGGCGGTGGCGAGCTGGGCATCGGTGAGCCAGGCGAGGCGGCTGTGGAAGTCGACGCGGTCCATCAACTCGCCGCGGGCGCGGGTGGTTTCGGGTGAGCGCGGGTCACGCAGGCCCACCGGCCACCGCTGCCACTCGGGACCGTACGCCTCGGCGAGCGCGCACCAGGTGGCGTGGTCCTCCAGCGCCTCGCCCTCCTCGGCGAGGAAGTCGACGTAGGCGGCGCGTCGGCCGGGCCCGAGCGGCACTTCGTGCACCAGTTCCAGCGCTTCGCGCTTGAGCTCCCACACGGCGTCGCGGTCGATCAACGCGCCCTTGTGGAGCACGGATTCGCGCAGTCGCCCGGCACGCTCCAGCAGCGCCCCCACCCGGCCCGGATCGTCGACGTAGGCGAACTCGGGGATGTCCTCGACCCGCAGATGGACCGGGTCGGGGAAGCGGCGGGAGGAGGGCCGGTACGGGGAGGGGTCGGTGGGGATGCCGGGTACGGCCGCGTGCAGGGGGTTGACCTGCACGAATCCTGCACCGAGCGCCCGGCCGGCCCAGGCGGTGAGTTCGGCGAGGTCGCCGAGGTCGCCCATGCCCCAGGAGCGCCGGGAGAGGAGGGAGTAGAGCTGGACGAGGAGTCCGTACGTGCGTCCGGGCGGCGCGGGCAGCCGGGCGGGGGCGGCGACGAGGTGGGCCTCGGCGGTGCGGCCGTCGGGGGCGGTGGCGTGCAGGGTATGGACACCGGGCGGGAGCTGCTCGGCGGCGGCGCGGGTCTCGCCCTGTTCGGTGGTGATGCGCAGCCGGGTGCCGGTCGGCAGTCCGGCGAGCGCGGCGGGCGGGCTGTTGCCCCAGCACACCACCGTCGGCGGCAGCAGCCGCTCCCGTGTCTCGGCCTCCCGGGCGGCGAGGGCCGCGCGGACGGCGTCCGGGGTGCTCGCGTCGACGCCGAGCGCCGCCAGGGCCAGGGCGACCGCGGTGTCCGTGGCCGCGACCGTACGGTCCGGGGAGGGGCGGTAGGAGGTGGCGACGCCGTGCAGTGCGGCGAGCCGCGCCAGCGGTGCGTGCGGGTCGGGAGGACCGGCCGGCGAGGAGCCGGCGGGCGAGCGGTCCGCGGGCGGGCGAGGCGCCATCTATACCCCCGAGATGTCCGTGGCGGCGCCGGTGGAGACGGGCTCGCTGGTCAGGTGCGCGGCGTCGGCCAGCGGCGGTTCGCTGGTCAGCGGCTCGGCGTCGGGGAGGGGAGGTTCGCTGGTCAGCGGCGGTTCGGCGGAGGAGCCCTCGGCGCTGAAGACGCACACGTGGGGCTCGACGGAGGGCTCCGTCGGGCGTTTGGAGAGGGCCGAGAGCAGAAGGTGTGCCGATGCGGCCACGGGGGTCTCCTTGTCGTCGTACGGCGGGAAGCGGGATACCGCAGCTCTACCCAGCGGGCGCCGGGGCAGACGTACGAGGACGGACAAGGTGCGTTTGGTCACAGACCGTACCCGGCGCGGGGGCGCTCGGCACGGCGCGCGGGCCCGCACGAGTGCCGGCGTGCGGGACGCGGCACGGGGGACGCGGCGCGCCGGACGGCTCGGGACTACTCGGGACTGCTCAGGATTGCTCAGGAGTGCTCGGGACTGCCGTGAAGCGATGTGCCGTGGTGTGAACCGATGGGCTCGCGGGGGCCGATAGACAGGGTGTGAGACTGTTCCGCCCCATGGGGGGCCACCGGGAGGACGTGACGGACGCGGCGCTGCTGCGGGCCGTGGCGGACGGGGACTCGGCGGCGATGGCCGCGCTGTACGACCGGCACGCCGGCTGGCTGCACACACGGCTGACCCGGCGGTGCGGCGATCCCGAGGTCGTGCGGGAGGTGTTGCAGGACACCTTCGTGACCGTGTGGCGGTCGGCGGCCGCGCACCACGGCGCGGAGGCGGGCGGCTGGCTGTGGACGATCGCGGCGCGACGGCTCGTCGACGCGCGGCGGGTGCAGGAGCGGGCCGAGCGCGTCGAGTACACGGCGCCCGTGCCCGCGCCCTCCGCCGAGGAGCGCGTACTGGCGGGCCTGGAGTACGGGGACGTGGGTACGGCCCTGGACCGCATCTCGCCCGAACTCCGCGAGGTGCTGCGCGCCACGGTCGTCGACGGGCTGACCACGCGCGAGACCGCCCGGCTGCTCGGTATCCCGGAGGGCACGGTCAAGACCCGGGCGAGGCGCGCCCGCGCGGAACTCCGCGCGGCGCTCGCGCACCTGAATCCGCCCTCGGCCCCGTTCCTGGACCCATCGCTGCTGGGAGGCACGGCATGACCGGCTGGCACGCGTCCGACGACGTCGTCGCCCGTTACTCGGACGGTTCCCTTCCGGAGACGGACGCCTGGTCCCTGGAGAAACACCTGGAAGGCTGCGGCACGTGCGCCGCGCGGGTCTCGCGCGCGGCCCGGGAGGGGGCGGCGGGGGCGGTGCTCGCGGAGGTGCGGGACGCGGTGCTGACGGCGGTACTCGAGTCGGCGCCGGCCACGGCGGCCCGGCACGCGACGGCCACCTCGCCCTCCGCGACGGCGCCGACCCCCGCCGCCGTACCGACCGCACCTTCCGTACCGACCACACCTTCCGTACCCGGCGTACCGACCGCACCCCCCGTACCGACCGCACCGCCCGCACCCGCCGCCTCAAGGCGCCCCCGAGCCGTCGGGGGGCGGCTCGGGTGGATCCTCTGGGCGGCCGGGCCCGCCCTGCGCGGGGCCTGGGCGGGGGCCGTCGCGCTGGTCGCCGTGGGGGCGCTCGCGCTCGCCTACGGGGGCGGGTTCGACGGCACACGGCCGTTGCTGCTGGCCGTGGCTCCGATCGTGCCCGTGGCGGGGGTCGCCCTCTCGTACGGGCGGCACGCCGATCCACTGCACGAGATCGTCGCGACATCGCCCTCCGGCGGCCTGCGGCTGATGCTGATGCGGACGGCCGCCGTACTCGCGGTGAGCGTGCCGCTGCTGACGTCGGCGGGGTTGCTGCTCCCCGCCACCGACCCGCGCCTGCCGCAGGCACCCGCGGCGGCCGCCTGGCTGCTGCCCGCGCTCGCCCTGACACTGGCCACGCTCGCGCTGTCCGGGTACGTGGGCTGCCGTACCGCCTCCGCGGTGGTCGGCGGCGGCTGGCTGCTCGCGCTTGCGGCGCCCCTCCTCACGGCCCCCGACCCCGGCCTGACGGCCCGTCTCGCGCAGCGACTCTCCCTCTACTTCACCGGAGCCTCGCCGCAGTGGGGCTGGGCGGCCGCGGCCGCGCTCTGTGCCCTCCTCCTCGCCGCGCGCCGTTCCGCGTACGACCGTCTGGAGACGATGTGAACCCCCTTGGCAGGCCCGGCACTTCGACGACGGACGACGCCATGGGTACCGCGACCGCCTCCATACGAGTCTCGGGGCTGACCGTGCGGCACCGCAGGACCACCGCGCTGGACGCCGTCGACCTGGACTTCGGTCCCGGCGTCCACGGTCTGCTCGGCCCCAACGGCGCGGGCAAGACCTCCCTCATCCGGGTCCTGGCGACGATCGCGGAGCCCACCGCGGGCCGGGTGCGGATGCTCGGCAACGACCTCCGTCACCGGCACAAGCGCGCTGCGGTCCGCCGCGAACTGGGGTATCTGCCGCAGGACTTCGGGTACTACCCGGGGTTCACGGTGCGGGAGTTCGTGGCGTACGTGGCCTGGCTGAAGGAGGTACCGGCCGCTGCCGCCCCGGCCGCGGTCGAGCACGCCGTCGCCCGGGTCGGGCTCGCCGACCGTATCGACGCGAAGGTCAAAACGCTGTCCGGCGGCATGATCCGGCGCGTCGGCATCGCCCAGGCCGTCGTGAACGACCCCCGTGTCCTGCTCCTCGACGAACCCACCGCGGGTCTGGACCCCGAGCAGCGCGTGGAGTTCCGGGCGCTGCTGCGGGAGCTGGGCCGGACCGCCACGGTGATCGTCTCCACCCACCTGGTGGAGGACGTGGCCGCGGCCTGCACGGACGTCACCCTGATCGAGGCCGGCCGCGTCGCCTACCGCGGGACACCCCAGTCCCTCGCCGCCCTCGGCGCCGACGGCCACGAGTCCGACGGCAACGCGATCGAGCGCGGCTACACCACGGTCCTGCGCGGCCACCGCGCCTCGACGAGGGCCGCCCGGTGAACGTACGCATCCAGCCCCACGAGGAGCACGCGCCGCCCCGGGAGGCGCCCGCCCGGAGAGCGGGTTCCGCCCCCCACCCCCTCCGCGTCGAGTCCCTGCGCGGGTTCGCCCCCTGGGCGGCCGGGGCACTGCTGCTCGCTCTCGCCTGGACGCTCGCCGCCACATCGGCGCAGTGGCAGGGCAGTTGGGGTGTGACGACGGGCAAGCTGAGCACCGCGGCCGGCGTGATCGGCGTTCCGTTCGCGCTCGCGGCCGGCGCATGGCAGGGCGGCCGGGAGCGGCGGCTGCGGATGACGGAGCTGCGGGCCTCGACCGCTCGTACCCCGCTCGCCCAGCTCCTGACGGCCGCCCTGCCGCTCGCCTGCTGGCTGGCGGCGGCCTACCTCGTGGCGGTGGCCGGCGTGCTGCTCGCCTGCGCGCCGTACGCGTCGGCGGGCGGCCCGGTCCCGACCGTCTTCGCCGGGGCCGCGCTCTCCATCGCCGCGTGCACGCTGCTCGGTCAGGTGGCCGGGCGGCTGCTGCCCTGGCGGCTGACCGCTCCCACTCTCGCGATCTGCGGATACGTCCTGTACGGCACCCTCGGTCTCTCCGAGTCGGACCTCCACGGCCTCGCCCCCGCCTACCTGAGCCCGGTCGGCGACGACGACGTCCCGGTCTGGTGGTACCCGCTCGTATCGGCCCTGTGGCCGGCCGGGCTCGCCGCCACCGCGGCCCTGGCCCATGCCGCGTACCGCCGGGCCACCGCGCTGCTGCCGCTCGCGGCCGCGTTCGGCGCCGCGGTCGTCCTGGTCCACACGGGCGACGGCATGCTGCGCGACAACCCGCTCGCCCACCGCCAGGTGTGCGACGACTCCACCACCCCGCGTGTCTGCGTCAACGCCGTCCACCCGGGCATGCTGCCGGAGGTGTCCCACGCGCTGTCCGGTCTCACCGGCCGGCTGAAGGGCGTGCGGAACCTGCCGGTGCGCTTCGAGGATCTGCCGCGCTCCTCGCGCGGGGACGAGGCACAACTGCCGATGCTGACCCCGTTCGGCTGGAGCGCCGTCCGCGGCAACGTGACCGATCCGGAGCGGTACGCCTGGGAGGCCGCCGCGCTGCTGGTCCGCCCGGAGTGCGAGGAGCCGCCGTCCGCGCAGCGGGTTCGGGTCACCGACACGGTGGTCCTGCGCTGGCTGGCCCCGGATTCCGGTCACGAGAACCTGCGCAAGCGCCAGGTGGCGGTCGCCCGGCAGCAGGGTGACACGAAGGAACTCGCGACGTTCCGCGCCGAGGACAAGGCGTACGCGCACCTCACCGCCATGCCCGACGACGAGCGCCGCGCCCTGCTCGGCCGCTACTTCGCCACGGCCCACGACTGCGACCCGAACCCGAGCGAGGTCCCGTCCCTGTGAACTCCCCGCGCAGCGTCACCCCGCCGACCGCGCTCGCCCTTTACGTCCGCTCCCGCGGCCTCCCGACCACCCTGGCCGCGTTCGCCTGTGCCGCCCTCCTCACCCTCTGGGTCGCGGGCCGCCCGGACGCCTTCCTCGACCCGTACCGCAGGGTCCCGCTGCTCTCCCTCGCCCCGCTGCTGGCCTCGGCGGCGATCGGGCTGAGTCTCCACTCGTACGCGCGGGACCTGGACGACACCGCCGTACGCCCCTGGTGGCCGAGGCGCTTGGCTCATCTGCTGGTCCTCACCGCGCTCGCGGCGACGATGCTCGCGCTCGCCGTACCGGGACAAGCACAGGTGTTCGGTTCAGCGGGGATGGTCCGCAACACACTGGGCGCCGTCGGCATCACGGCGGCCGGGGCGGTTCTGTTCGGCGCCCGGGCGAGCTGGATGCCGACGATGCTGTACTTCAGCGCCGTGTACCTGTCGGCCGCCTCGCCGCGCATGAGCGGGGAGACAATCCTCACCTGGCCGATGCAGACGGGCCCACAGGCCGGCGCCTGGGCCGCCGCCCTCGCACTCCACGTACTGGGCTCGGCACTCTACGCGGTGCGCGGCGCCCGCCCCGAAGGACCCCGCGGCTGACGCGGGGCCGCACGGGGCGGACCACGGGTACCGGGGCCGGGGGAACACAAAGGCCCGGATCGTCAGGCGGAAATGCCGTCGATCCGGGCCATCGCATCCTCCGCGCCGTACGGCTGCAGGTAGGGCAGCCAGCGCGGGTCCCTATGCCCCGTTCCGATGATGCGCCAGGCGAGCCCCGTCGGCGGGGCGGGTTTGTGGCGCAGGCGCCAGCCGATCTCGACCAGGTGGCGGTCGGCCTTGGTGTGGTTGCAGCGGCGGCATGACGCCACCACGTTGTCCCAGGCGTGCTGACCTCCGCGGGAGCGCGGGATGACGTGGTCGACGCTGGTTGCGACGCCACCGCAGTACATGCACCGGCCGCCGTCGCGGGCGAACAGTGCCCGACGGGTCAGCGGAACGGGCCCCCGGTAAGGGACCCGTACGAACCTCTTCAGCCGGACCACGCTGGGCGCGGGGACAGTAACGGTTGCGCTGTGCATAAAGGCGCCGGATTCCTCGAGGCAGATGGCCTTGTTCTCGAGGACGAGGACGAGCGCGCGGCGGAGCGGTACGACGCCGAGTGGCTCGTACGACGCGTTGAGGACCAGGACGTGCGGCACGGATGCCTCCTTGTACGCCGGCGGCGCGTGGCTCGCGCCGGGACGATCTGCAGTCAGTCTCCCCTCTTGCCTGGTGGAAGCGCCACCATGTCCCGGTAACGGGCTGGGAGTGTTTTCGACCACACCCTCTTTCATCCCCAGGTGAGTACGGTCTCTCCCTCGAACATTGCAACGATCCACACACGATGCCCCGTTAGTGTGGTGGTTCTGCCCGCCGCTGCCCTCACATGTCCCCGAGCCGCGGGCGGACCGCTACGCCTGGAGGTACCTTCCGTGTTCTTGACCGCCCTGTTGGCCTCGGGGTCCACCCCGTCGCCGTCCCCCTCGGCGACGACGGACCCGACGACCGCCACGCTTCAGGACGCCCAGCAGAGCGCTACCAACGCCGCCAGCTGGGTCCAGCAGAACTGGTCCACGTGGCTGGCGATCGGTCTGCGCGTCCTGTTGATCCTGGTGATCGCCGGGGTACTGAGAGTGGTGGTGCGGCGGGCGATCACCAAGCTGATAGATCGCATGACCCGCACGGTCCAGGCGGTCGACGGCACGGCCCTGGGCGGCCTGCTGGTGAACGTCGAGCGCCGCCGGCAGCGCTCGCAGGCGATCGGCTCGGTCCTCCGCTCGGTCGCCTCCTTCCTGATCATGGGCACCGCCGCGCTGATGATCCTGGGCACGTTCCAGATCAACCTGGCCCCGCTGCTGGCCTCCGCCGGTGTCGCGGGTGTGGCGATCGGTTTCGGCGCCCGCAACCTGGTCACGGACTTCCTCTCCGGCGTCTTCATGATCCTTGAGGACCAGTACGGCGTCGGCGACACGATCGACGCGGGCGTCGCCTCCGGCGAGGTCATAGAGGTGGGCCTGCGCGTGACGAAGCTGCGCGGCGACAACGGCGAGATCTGGTACGTCCGCAACGGCGAGGTCAAGCGCATCGGCAACCTCTCCCAGGGCTGGGCCACGGCCGGCGTCGACGTCACGGTCCGCTCGCACGAGGACCTGGACAAGGTGAAGCGCACCCTCGACGAGGTCGCCGAGGCGATGACCAAGGAAGAGCCCTGGAACGAGCGCCTGTGGGGCCCGATCGAGGTCCTGGGCCTCGACAGCGTCCTGCTCGACTCGATGGTCGTCCGCGTCTCGGCGAAGACCATGCCCGGCAAGGCGATGAGCGTCGAACGCGAGCTGCGCTGGCGCATCAAGCGCGCCTTCGACGCCGCGGACATCCGCATCGTGGGCGGCCCCACGGCGCCTCTGGAGGAGGAGCCCATCGACCCGACCGCCGCGGTGGCGGCCCCGTCGGTCCTCGGCAACCCGGCCTCTCCCCAGTCGGAGGCGACCGCCCCCATCCCGGCCCCCGCCTCGGCCCCGGCCGCGTCGAGCGCGCCGAAGTAGGCCCTGGCCGTACGTGCGAGGGGGCGGCACCCGGGTGTTCCGGGGGTCGCCCCCTCGCCTGTACGACACCTTGACCGCCGTAACGGTTCAGCACGCTCGTTCGAGTGAACGCTCACGCCGTTCCCGGGTCGTACGGCGTACCGGTGCTCCATGGTTCTGCCGGGGCACCCAGAGCGGGCGGAGCCTGGCATCGACGTGGCGAGGAGAACAGCGATGAGCCCGAAGCCATCACGGAGCCGGTCATGACGCAGCAGGACCCCATCGGTCTGCTGATCGCGATCGAGGAGGCGGCACAGACGCCGATTCGACCCGAGTACGTCGAGGGGATGGCCATCGTGCCGCCGGCACCGAACGACAACCACAACGACGGTACGGGGGAGCTCTTCTTCCAGTTCCGCGTCGCCGGACACCGTCTGGTGGGCATGGGCAACGGCTACCGAGCAGCCCACAAGGACGGCACCACCATGTCCTTGCTCATCCCTGACCTCTACGTCCGCCGCCGCAAGCCGAGCGAACTCGACGACTCGTACCTCAAGGCCCACAGGGGCTGGTACCTCATCGACATGATCGCGCTGGTCGGCGAGGGCACCTCCACCAACCACGAGACGGACACCGGCCCCAAGCTGCGCACCTACGCCGCCGCGGGCGTTCCCGTCTACGTCCTGATCAACCGCAACGCCAAGACGGCCCACTGCCACACCGACCCGGTCCTGCCCGGCGACGACCCCACCAAGGCGTACTACGACTCCGAGACCAAGGTCGACCTGGGCGATCCGCTCCCGCTCCCCGCGCCGTATCCGACACTTGAGACGGCTCCGTTCCTGGAGAGCTGAGGCGACACGATCTCGCCGCGCGGGGAAACGACATCACAGTTCACCAGGTCGGGACCCACGCTCAGCCGTCAACCGGTCCGCTCACGCCCCGTCGCGTAGAACTTCCCCACGTAGGCGCCGGAAGGCAGGTCACTCTCCCGCATGAGTGAGAAGACCTCGGCCCCCTCGCCGGGTGTCCCGTCCATCCGGAACGACTCGGCGAAGCCCGTGTACTCGGTCTCCCCCAGCGCCGCGCAGTACTCCAGCGCCTCGACCTCCGCACGTCCGATGGCCTCGTCCGGCGAGTGAGCGGTCCACAGCGTCACCCGCTCCTCGTAGACGCCCAGCTCACGATGGCGGAAGACACACCGGACGCCGTACCACGACGGCTCAGCCACGAGCGCTCCCGGACTCCAGCCCGGTGACCCTGGCTATCTGACACACCGCGGCGAACGAGGACCCCTTGCCCAGTCCGGCCACCCCCAGGAGTCCCTCCCCGTCCCGGACGTCGAGGAGGACGTCTCCCGAGGGCGCGTCGAAGGACATCGATCCCCAGACCGACTGCTTCCCCCGCCCGGGACGCCACCGGAAGTGGATCTCCTCATGCCCCTTCTCGGCGACGAGGAACGCCCGCTCCGATGCCGCCAGTTCCTCGCGCACCCGCTCCTGCCACCCGTCCGAGGCCGACACCGGGCGCAGTACGTGCGTCTGCCGGTCGTCCAGCGCCTCGACGGAGAGCGGGATGCCGGTCGCACCGGCCCGCTGCCGCAGGGACCACACCCCGACGGCCGCCGCCGCGAGCGTGATGATCGCCCATGCCAGAGGGCCGAAGACCACTTCCCCGCTCACGGAATCCCACGTGAAACCGTCGTTCACGAGGTCGATGAACATCATGGTGAGCGCCAGCGGCACACACTTGGCCGCGGCCGCGCGCCAGCACGCCATCAGCAGCTTCACGAGCTTCATGAGCGAGGCCCCCGCCCCGCCCCACCCCGCACCGAACGGTTCACTCTCATGTGGCCGGATCCTATGAACAGGAACCTGTGAAGGTGACCGGATATCGCCCCCGCCACCATCCCCCTTCGGCGTCGCATTACCGTCCCCGGCGACGCAGATCACCCCAAAGCTCCGTACCCCCTCCCACCTGTACATCTGCCGATCGTGACGAAGCCGTGATGCGTCCGGAGCGCGTCCTCGAAATTAATCTCATTCACACACCCCCCGCATTTCGGCCACATCCGGAGGCCGTCTACTGTCGCCCCAACAGCGGCCCTTGTTCTGGAGCTCCACGCCCAGGGGCCCGCCTCGAATGTGGGGAATCCATGCGCAAGTTCGCCATAGGCACTGCCGTTTCCGGTGCCCTGGCCCTGTCCGCCCTGGCCGTGCCGTCCGCGTCGGCCGCCACGCCGGACCTCACCTTCTCCAAGGTGGTGGTCAACAGCGGCAAGGCGATCGTTGTCGGCACCACCAGCACGGTGAAGGTTCCGATCACGTACACCCTGACCCGTCCGGCCGATCTCGTCATCGACTACAAGACGAGCGCCGCGGGCATCATGCTCTACCGCGGCGCCTCCCTCTCGAAGATCTACAACGAGATGGAGCCCGACGACGTCCCGACCTGCACCGCGACGACCACGACCGCCACCACGGTCACGGAGTCCTGCACGGAGGTCATCGCCCTCGACCCGCAGGACTACCTGTACGAGGCGGCGGACGCCACCACCTGGAAGGCCGCCGGCTTCTACGGCCGCACGTCCCAGGACAACGACGCCTCCGACGGTCACATCAGCACGGAGTACGGCTTCGACCTCTGGGGCCCCCTCGGCTCCGTCCAGGTCAAGCGCGCCGCCAAGCTCACCACCAACGCCACCCCCGAGCCGGTGAAGAAGGGCAGGACCCTCACCGTCAAGGGCGCCCTGACCCGTGCCGACTGGGACACGACCACCTACACCGGCTACACGGGCCGGCCGGTCGCCCTCCAGTTCAAGGCCAAGGGCGCCACCGCCTACAAGACGGTCAAGACGGTGACCTCCGGCGCCAGGGGCGCCCTGACCACCACGGTCAAGGCCTCCGCCGACGGCTCGTACCGCTACAAGTTCGCGGGCACGACCACCACGGGCGCCGCCACGTCCACGGGCGACTACGTCGACGTGAAGTAACCGAGGACGGGGTCCTCCCCCGACTCACCCCAAGTCGCCCCCGCGGCAGACGGATTCGTCTGCGGCGGGGGCGACTTCATGCGTCCGGGGAAGTCCGGGGCGAGGATGCGGACCTCAGGCCCAGGTAACGACTCTGTTGCCTCGGGGGCGGTTTCTCTTGACGCCTCCGCGGCCCTCGGCCTACCTTCCTCCCACCAATAGGAAACTTTCCTAACAATGATCTTGCAGTGGACTTCCCCGCGGCCACCCTGGGAAGCTGAGCGACTGGGCAGTTGAAAGGCAGGTGTCGACAAACATGGCAGGATCCGCCGGTACGCCGGGCACCCCGCGCGTCCTGCGCGCCATGAACGACCGCGCCGCCCTCGATCTGCTGCTCGCGCACGGACCGCTCTCGCGGACCAGGATCGGCAAGCTGACCGGGCTGTCCAAGCCCACCGCCTCCCAGCTCCTCGCCCGACTGGAAGCCGCCGGACTCGTGCTGGCCACCGGCACGAGCGAGGGCCGGCCGGGTCCCAACGCCCAGTTGTACGCCGTCAATCCGAGGGCCGCCCACGCGGCGGGCCTGGACGTCACGCCCGAGCGCATCCTCGCCGCCGTCGCCGATGTCACCGGCCGCACCGTGGGCGAGTACGAGCTGCCCACCCCGGGCCGGCACCCCGCGCAGCCCGTCGTACGCCAGGTCACCGACGCCCTCGACGGCGCGGTGAAGGCGGCGGGACTGGCCCGCGGCGACGTCCACCGGCTCGTCATCGGCACACCCGGCGCCTTCGACCCCAACACCGGCCGTCTGCGGTACGCCTCCCACCTGCCCGGCTGGCACTCCCCCAGCCTCCTCGACGAGCTCGCGGCCGCGCTGCCGATGCCCGTCGAGTACGAGAACGACGTCAACCTCGTGGCCATCGCCGAGCAGCGGCTCGGGGCGGCGCGCGGACACGAGGACTTCGTACTGCTCTGGAACGAGGGCGGCCTCGGCGCCGCCCTCGTCCTGGGCGGCCGACTGCACCGCGGCTGGACCGGCGGCGCGGGCGAGGTCGGCTTCCTGCCCGTGCCCGGCGCACCCCTCGTGCGCCAGGTGACCAAGGCCAACAGCGGTGGTTACCAGGAGCTGGCCGGCTCCCAGGCCATTCCCAAGCTCGCCCGCGAGCTGGGCATCCAGCCGGTGCCGGCCGGGCCCTACGCCGAGGTCGCCGCCGCCCTCGTCGAACAGGCCGCCCGCATCAACGAGGGGCCGCACCTGCGGCTCCTGGAGACGTACGCGACCGGTCTCGCCACCGGTCTCGCCTCACTCGTCTCCGTGCTCGACCCCGAACTCGTCGTGCTCAGCGGCGCCTCGCTCACCGCCGGCGGCGAACCGCTGCGCGTCCTGGTGCAGGCCGAGCTGGAGGAGCTGGCCGCCTCCCGACCGCGCCTCGTGGTCGGCGACGTACACGAACACCCCGTGCTGCGCGGCGCGTTGGAGAGCGCGCTGGCGGCCACCCGCGACGAGGTCTTCGACACCTCCCGCTGAGTCCCACCCCTCGACCGACCCCCGTCCCGCGAACCGTCCCGCGAACACCACCACCGCCGCCCTGCCGTAGGGAGACCCTGCCATGCCCGGAATATCCAGGAAAGTCGCCACTGCTCTCGCCGCTTCCGCCTCGCTCGCCCTCCTCACCACCGCCTGCACCGGCCAGTCGTCCTCGGGCGCGAGCGACGACGCCTCCAAGGACACGACGATCAACTTCTGGCACGCCTGGAGCGCGCCCGGTGAGATCGCGGGTGTGAAGGCCCTGGTCGCGGGCTTCGAGAAGACGCACCCCAACATCCACGTCAACATCGTCGCCAACATGACCGACGACAAGATCAACCAGGCTCTGCGCTCCGGCGGCGACAAGGCTCCCGACGTGATCTCCTCGTTCACCACCAACAACGTGGGCAAGTTCTGCTCCTCCGGCGCCCTTGTCGATCTCAACCCCTTCTTCAAGAAGGCGGGAATCGACCCGGCGACGACCTTCCCGAAGGCGATGAACGAGTACACCCAGTTCGACGGCAACCGCTGTACGGTTCCGCTGCTCGGTGACGCGTACGGCCTCTACTACAACAAGAACGAATTCAAGAAGGCCGGGATCTCCAGCCCCCCGAAGACCTGGTCCGAATTCGAGGCGGACGCGAAGAAGCTCACCGTCTCCAACGGCGACTCCTACTCCCAGCTGGGCTTCATGCCGAACTACCACGGCTGGGAGTCCACCACCGAGCACTACTTCGGCCAGTTCTCCCCGACGTACTTCGACAGCAGCGGCAAGTCGAACCTCGCCAAGGACCCCGCTTTCACCGCCGGATTCACCCTCCAGAAGAAGCTCGTCGACGAACTCGGCGGCTACCAGAAGCTGGAGAAGTACCGCTCCAAGCTCGGTGACGAATGGGGCCCCAAGCACCCCTTCCACACCGGCCAGGTCGCCATGCAGCTGGACGGCGAATGGCGGCTCGGCATGGCCGAGGACGCCAAGCCTGACTTCGAGATCGGCGTCGCCCCGCTGCCCGTTCCCGACGACCAGGCCGACCAGTACGGCAAGGGCTACATCACCGGCACCATCGCGGGCATCGCGGCCACCAGCAAGAAGCAGAACGCGGCCTGGGAACTGGTCAAATACATGACCACGGACACGGACGCGGTGGTCGGCTTCGCCAACGCCATTCACAATGTCCCCTCCACGCTGGCCGCACTCAAGTCGCCGAAGCTGAAGTACGACCCGCGCTTCAAGACGTTCCTCGACATCGCCTCGAACCCGAACTCGACGACGACTCCCGCGTCCATCAACGGCGGCACCTACCTCGTGACGATCCAGCAGTTCGGATACGACTACGAGAGCGGCAAGGCTAAGGATCTGAAGGCGGGTCTGCAGAAGACCGCCGCGCAGATCGACACGGACATCGCGCAGGCGAAGTAGCAGACGGGCACGGACATGAGCACCGTCACCCTCGCATCGAAGCGGCGCCGATCGGCGCTGCGCACCCTCGCCTTCATGTCGCCGTGGCTGATCGGCTTCGCCGTCTTCTTCGCCTATCCGCTGCTCTCGACCGTCTATTTCTCGTTCATGCACTACGACGGCTTCAAACCGCCGACGTGGAGCGGGACGAAGAACTGGACCTACGTCTTCGAGCACTACCCGCTGTTCTGGCCCGCACTGCGCAACACCCTGTGGCTGGTGCTGGTCATGGTCAGCCTGCGAGTCCTCTTCGGACTCGGCGTGGGCCTGCTGATCACGAAGATCAAGACGGGCACGGGTGTCTTCCGCACCCTCTTCTACCTCCCCTACCTCGCCCCGCCCGTCGCCGCGACCATGGCCTTCGCCTTCCTCCTCAACCCCGGTACGGGACCGGTCAACTCGATCCTGGAGAAGGTCGGCATCCCGGCCCCCGGCTGGTTCAACGACCCCAGCTGGTCCAAGCCGGCCCTCACCCTGCTGGCCCTGTGGGGCATCGGCGACCTGATGGTCATCTTCATGGCCGCACTGCTCGACGTACCGACGGAGCAGTACGAGGCGGCGGAGCTGGACGGTGCCTCGGCCTGGCAGCGGTTCCGGTACGTCACGCTGCCGAACATCTCGCCGATCGTGATGTTCGCCGTGGTCACCGGCGTGATCCAGACCATGCAGTACTACACCCAGCCACTGATCGCCGGGAAGGTCGCGTCGGGCGTCATCCAGGGCGCCGGTACGCAGTTCGAGCCCGGCTACCCCGACAAGTCGACGCTCACCCTGCCGCAGCTCGTCTACAACCTCGGCTTCCAGCGCTTCGACTACGGCTCCGCCTGTGTGGTCGCGCTCGTGCTCTTCGCCCTGTCCATGGTGTTCACCGCGTTCCTGATGCGGCGCCGGGGCGGTCTCATCCAGGCAGGTGACTGACAGCCATGACACAAGTACTCGACAAGCCCGTGGAGTTGCGGGCCCCGGTCTCGCCCGCCGAGCGCACCGCCCGCCGCAAGGCGCTCCTGGAGTGGGTCGCGATCCACGCCCTGGGCGTGGCCGCCGCCCTCTTCTTCGTCCTCCCCTTCGTCTTCGTCTTCCTGACCTCCCTGATGAGCGACTCGCAGGCACTCAGCCGCGATCTCATCCCGCACACCTGGGAGTGGGGCAACTACCGCAAGGTCTTCGACACCCCCGGCTTCCTCACCTGGTGGAAGAACACACTGCTGTACGCCGGTGCCGGCACCGTCCTGACGGTCGTGTCGTCGATCCCCGTCGCGTACGCCCTCGCCAAGTTCCGCTTCCGCGGCCGGAACCTGTCACTGATGCTGGTCATCTCGATGATGATGCTGCCGCCGCAGGTGGTCATCATCCCGATGTACCTCTTTTGGGCGAAACAGCTGGACCTGTCCGGCACGCTGTGGCCGCTGATCATCCCGATGGCCTTCGGTGACGCGTTCTCCATCTTCCTGCTCCGCCAGTTCCTGATGACCATCCCGAACGAGTACCTCGACGCGGCGAAGGTCGACGGCTGCGGGGACCTGAAGACCCTGCTGAAGGTCGTCCTGCCGATGGCGAAGCCGGGAATCGCCGCCGTGGGCCTCTTCCAGTTCTTCTACGCCTGGAACGACTACTTCGGCCCGCAGATCTACGCCTCCGAGAACCCCGGCGCCTGGACCCTCTCCTACGGCCTGGAGTCGTTCAAGGGCGCGCACCACACCGACTGGAACCTCACCATGGCCGCGACCGTGCTGGTCATGGCCCCCGTGATCCTCGTGTTCTTCTTCGCACAGAAGGCGTTCGTCGAAGGCGTCACGCTCACCGGAGTGAAGGGTTGACACACACATGAAACTCACCGTGGTCGGCGGAGGGTCGACCTACACACCCGAACTCATCGACGGCTTCGCCCGGTTGCGGGACACCCTGCCCGTCGAGGAACTGGTCCTCGTCGACCCGGCCGCCGACCGCCTGGAGCTGGTGGGCGGCCTGGCGCGACGCATCTTCGCCAAGCAGGAGCACCCCGGCCGGATCGTCACGACCTCCGACCTGGACGCGGGCGTCGAGGGCGCCGACGCGGTCCTGCTCCAGCTGCGCGTCGGCGGCCAGGCGGCCCGCGAGCAGGACGAGACCTGGCCGCTGGAGTGCGGCTGCATCGGCCAGGAGACGACGGGCGCGGGCGGTCTGGCGAAGGCGCTGCGCACGGTGCCGGTGGTGCTGGACATCGCGGAGCGCGTCCGCCGTACCAACCCCGACGCCTGGATCATCGACTTCACCAACCCGGTCGGGATCGTGACGCGCGCGCTGCTCCAGGCGGGGCACAGGACGGTCGGGCTGTGCAATGTGGCGATCGGTTTCCAGCGGAAGTTCGCCGGGATGCTCGGGGTCGCCCCCGTGGACGTCCATCTGGACCACGTGGGTCTCAACCACCTCAGCTGGGAGACCGGGGTGCGCCTCGGCGGCCCCGAGGGCGAGAACGTCCTGCCGAAGCTGCTGGCCGAACACGGCGACACGATCGCCGACGACCTGCGCCTGCCGCGCACCCTCGTGGACCGCCTGGGCGTGGTCCCCTCCTACTACCTGCGCTATTTCTACGCGCACGACGAGGTCGTACGACAACTGCGGACGAAGCCGTCACGGGCGGCGGAGGTCGCCGCGATGGAGCGGGAGTTGCTGAAGATGTACGGCGATCCGGCGCTCGACGAGAAGCCGGAGCTGCTCGCCAAGCGGGGCGGCGCGTACTACTCCGAGGCGGCCGTCGACCTCGCCGCCGCGCTGCTCGGCGGGGGCGGCAGCCCGTACCAGGTGGTCAACACCTACAACAAGGGCACCTTGCCCTTCCTCCCGGACGACGCGGTGATCGAGGTGCAGGCGGCCGTCGGTCCGCACGGCCCGACGCCACTGCCGGTCCTGCCGGTCGACCCCCTGTACGCGGGGCTGATGGCGGCCGTGACGTCCTACGAGGACCTGGCCCTGGAAGCCGCCCTGCGCGGCGGCCGCGACCGGGTCTTCCGGACCCTCCTCGCCCACCCCCTCATCGGCCAGTACGAGTACGCCGACGCCCTCACCGACCAACTGATCGCGCACAACCGGGAGCACCTCGCGTGGGCATGACGTCATCCGGACCCGGCGCCGGGACGGCCGCCGGATCCGGCCCCGCGGGCATGGTCCTGGCCATCGACGCGGGGAACAGCAAGACCGACGTCGCTGTCGTGTCCGTGGACGGGCGGGTGGTCGGGGCCGCGCGCGGCGGGGGGTTCCGACCGCCGACGGTCGGGGTCGCCACGGCCGTGGACACCGTGGGCGAGGCCGTCTCCCGCGCCTTCGCCGAGGCGGGCGTCGACTCCGTGGCCCATGTCTCGGCCTGCCTCGCCAACGCCGATCTTCCCGTGGAGGAGGAGCAGTTGGCGGCCGCGCTGCACGCGCGCGCGTGGGGCACGAGCGTGGAGGTGCGCAACGACACGTTCGCGATCCTGCGCGCCGGGATAGCGGAGCCGCGCGGGGTCGCCGTGGTGTGCGGCGCGGGTATCAACTGCGTCGGCATGCGTCCCGACGGCCGCACCGCCCGTTTCCCGGCGCTCGGCCGGATCTCCGGGGACTGGGGCGGTGGTTGGGGCCTGGCGGAGGAGGCCCTGTGGTTCGCGGCCCGCGCGGAGGACGGCCGGGGCGGGCCCACGGCCCTGTCCCACACCCTCCCGGCCCACTTCGGTCTGTCCTCCATGTACGCCCTGATCGAGGCGCTGCACCTGGAGCACATCGAGCACGACCGCCGGCATGAACTGACTCCGGTGCTGTTCGCGACGGCGGCGGAGGGTGACGAGGTCGCTCGCGCTCTCGTGGACCGGCTCGCGGACGAGGTCGTCGCGATGGCCGCGGTCGCTCTGACCCGCCTCGGCCTCCTCGCCGAGGAGACCCCCGTCCTTCTGGGGGGCAGCGTCCTTGCCGCCCGCCATCCCCAACTCGACGACCGGATCCGCGAACTCCTCTCGGCCCAGGCTCCCAAGGCGGTCCCCCAGGTGATCTCGTCCCGCCCCGTGCTGGGCGCCGCCCTCCTGGGCCTGGACCACGTCCAAGCCCCCACCGAGGTCCACACCCGCGTACGGGCCTTCTACGAGGGGGGTTGAGCAGCACCGAACGCCGGACGCCCCCAGGCTTTCAGGGGCGCGGGGAACTGCGCGACCAGCCCCCACTCACCCGCACCCGGAAAGCACCCTTCGCACACACCCCAATACCGGCACATTCGAAAGGGAACCGAACACACACAGGCCGCGTATTCATGGTCAGGGGGGCAGCGCGGAGCGCCCGCGCATCGCGCTGCCGTCCGAACGGGCCACCGCGGTACGAAGGGTGGGCTGCAATCCGAACAAGATCGAGTCAAGGCCTGTGCGGATGTCAGTCCCGGCGGCGATACTTGCGGCCGTGCACCTCTCTTCGTGCTCCCGCGCACGCGGGGGAGGTGACCGACGGATGACCATGGGGGAGGTCAAGTGACACAACCGCCGAAGGGCAGCCCGGCGCCACCGGGGCAGCCGGCCACGCCCACGATGCCGGCCGTCCCGCCGCAGTCCGGCGCGGCAACGGCCCAGTACGGCGCGACGGCGACAGCGACGGCGCCGCGGTCCGGGCCCCCCTCGCCACCGGGCAGACCCACCGCGCCCGACGCCGCCCCCGCACGCCGCACCGCGTGGGCGGAGGGCGTGGACCACCTGCGCGCCGCGGCGACGACGGAACCGGGCCGGCTGCGTCTCATCGGCGCCGTCCTCGCCCTCCTGGTCGTCGCGTTCGGCGCGGTCACCGCCTGGCAGATGACGGAGCGTTCGAGCGCGGCGGACGACGTGCTGCACAGCAGCCAGCCGCTGAGCGCCGGCGCCGCGGACATCTACCGTTCGCTCGCGGACGCCAACACCGCGGCCTCCAGCGGGTTCCTCGCGGGCGGCCAGGAGAGCGCGGACACCCGCGACCGGTACGAGACGGACATCCGGACGGCCGCACAGGGGCTCATCACCGCCGCCGCCAACTCCGATCCGGGATCCCCGTCCACGGACACGATCGCCAAGCTCAACAAGCTGCTGCCGGAGTACAAGGGCCTGATCGAGCGGGCCCGCGCCAACAACCGGCAGGGCTACCCGCTCGGCGGCGCGTATCTGCGGTACGCGAACGAGAAGATGCAGCAGCAGATGCTCCCCGCGGCCGAGGATCTCTACAAGCGGGAGAACGCCCGGCTGAGCGCCGACTACGCCGACGCGAAGCCCTACCCGTGGGCCGCGATCGGTCTCGGCGTCCTCGCGCTCGGCGGGCTCCTCTGGGCCCAGCGACGCCACTACCACCGTACGAACCGGGTGTTGAACCAGGGACTGGTCGCCGCCACGGCCGCCTCCGCGGTGGTGCTGCTCTGGCTGGTCGTCGGGCACAGCGTGGCCCGGGTCGGGCTGAACTCCTCGTACGACCACGGCGTCCGCTCACTGAACGTGCTGCACGACGCCCGGATCGCCTCCCTGAAGGCGCGGGGCAACGAGAACCTGACGCTGGTCAGCCGGGGCGCGGAGACCAAGCAGGTGTCCGCGACGGAGGTCATGGACCTCTACGACTACGACTTCCAGCAGGACATGAAGACCCTCACCAAGGGCCTGGCGGTGGCCGAGGGCCTCGCCGACGACACGGCGGGCAAGAAGCCCGTCGAGGCCGCGACGGCCAACATGAAGGTCTGGAAGTCCCGCCACCAGGAGGCCCGCACGGCCGACGACTCGGGCGACTACCAGGGCGCTTTGAACAAGGTGATCGGTTCGGCGGCCGACAAGCCGACCGGTGAGTGCTTCGACGGCGTGGACACCAACCTCGCGGCGGCGCTGACGCACGAGGAGAGTGAGTTCAAGCAGGCGGCGGGCAACGGCCGGGACGCGATGAGCGGGCTCCCCGCGGGCGCGGCCGTCCTCGCGGTGCTGGCCGCGGCGGGCGCCCTGCTGGGCATCGGGCGCAGGCTTTCGGAGTACCGGTGAGAGGGGGAGCGGTGAAAGGGGGCATGGCGATGACCGCACGACGTCTGAGGGCGAGCCTGAAGGGCTGGGGCGGCGTGGGTGCGATGGCCCTCGCCCTGGTCGTCACCGCGGTCTTCGCCCTGTTGCTGCCGCTGAGCAGCGCCCGCGGGGACGGCAGCACGGGCACCGGCGGCCAGGGCGTGGGCCAGGGCATCCAGGCCAGGGCCGACACGTGCACCGACCCGCAGGACCAGAGTCCCTCCCCGTCCTCCGACGACAGCGGCAAGACGATCACGGCCATCAAGCAGCGCGGCTATCTGTCGGTCGGCGTCGACCAGAACAGCTACCGCTGGGGCTACCGCGATCCGAACAACACGGCGAAGAGCAGCGACTTGGAGGGCTTCGACATCGATCTCGCGCACGAGATCGCGAGGGAGATCCTCGGCGACCCGAACGCCGTCCGTTTCCACGCCATCCCCACCAACCAGCGCATCCCCGCGATCAAGTCCGGTCAGGTGGACATGGTGGTGCGCACCATGACGATCACCTGCTCCCGTCTCAAGGACGTGGCCTTCTCGGCCCCTTACTTCCTGACCGGGCAGCAGGTACTGGCTCCCAAGACCTCGGGCATCAAGGGGTACGACGAGACGCTGGCGGGCAAGCGGATCTGCTCGGCGGCGGGCTCGACGGCGTACGACAAGCTGTCGGCCGACAAGAAGGCGGGCGCGCTCACCTCCTCCGCCGACATCACCACCACCGTCCCCAACCAACTCGACTGCCTGGTGCGGCTGCAGCTCGGTCAGGTCGACGCCGTGGTGACCGACGGCGCGCTCGCCGCCAGCCAGGCGGCGCAGGACCCGACGGTCGAGCTGAAGGGCAAGACCTTCACCGAGGACTACTACGGCGTGGCGATGAAGTTGGGCGCCGACGATCTGGTACGCCGGGTCAACCAGGTACTCGTGGACTACCGCAAGAGCGGCGGCTGGCAGGCCTCGTACACCAAGTGGCTGTCCGCGACCCTGAAGGCGGACTCCCCGTCGGCGACCCCGCCCACGGCGCACTACAAGTAACGGAAACCGGGTAACGGCGGCGCGGACGACCCGGCCGGCGAGAACACAAGCGACGGGCACGACCGAGAGCGAGAGGTGATCGATGGGCGTCACGGGACCCCCCGAGCCGGTGATGGACCGGGACGAGGTGGACCGTGCGCTGGCGCGGCTCGGCGCGGAGCACGAGGCCATCGAGACCTCGCTCCTCGCCCTGCAGGACCACGCGGGCCGCAGACTCCTCGAAGGCGCCGAGCTCACGGGCACGACCAAGGAGCGCTGGTCGACCGCGGACGCGTCGATCACGCTGCTGTGGGCGTACTTCGACGCGTACACGGACGCGCTGCGCTCCGCCCGCGACATCCGTTCCCGGCGACGCTGGTCGAGCCGCGAGGACCTGGTCGACCTGACCGAACTGCTGCGCGGCGCGGGCATCACGGTCGCCGGCTCGGCCACCGCCGCGGCGAACGCGCCGACGCTCTCCGGCACCGGCAGGCTCAGCGAGCGGTTCTCGCTGGTCGCACTGGTGGAGCGGATGAACGAGCTGTACGCGTCCTCGCTCGACATGGTCGTCGCAGCGGACGCCGTCTGGTCCGCGCTGCCCGCCCGGATCGATTTACTGGCCGCGGAGCTCCAGCGCACCCGCCAGCTCGCGCACTCCGTGGGCGTACGCCCCGGTGAGCACCCGGCGGGCGACGACCTGGAGCGGATCACCCGGACGCTGAGCACCCTGCGTCAGCAGGTCGTCTCCGACCCGCTGGCCTTCTGGGTGCCCACGAAGGGCAGTTCGGCGCCCGGCGGCGGACGCCCCGACACGACGACGTACGACCGCGAGGCGCGCGCTCTGGAGGACGTGCGCCGGGAGATCGACGCGGTGCTCACCGTCCGCCAGGACGCGGAGGCCCGTCTCGTGCGACTGCGGGACGTGCTCAGTCGCGCCGACCGCACGCTCGCGGAGGCGAGGAGTGCCCGCGGTGAGGTGCTGGCGAAGATCGCCGCGTCCGAGGTGCCGGCCGTCAGCGGGCCGCCGACGGTGCTGCAGGAGCAGCTGGCGGCGGCCGCGGAGTACCGCAGACACGCCCAGTGGCACCGTCTGTCGCCCCTCCTGGAGGCGCTGGAGGAGAAGGCCGAGGACGAGCTGCTGCGCGCCCGCGAGTCGTTGACCGCGGTCACCGCGCCGCTCGCGGTCCGCGCGGAGCTGCGCGGCCGCCTCGACGCGTACAAGGCGAAGGTGGCCCGGCACGGCCTCGCGGAGGACCCGTTCCTCATCGAGCGCTACGACGCGGCCCGACGCATGCTGTGGAGCGCGCCCTGCGATCTGCGGGTGGCGGAGGAGGCGGTGCTGCGCTATCAGCGGGCCGCCGTCGATCTGCTCAGCCCGCGGGTGCCCGAACAGGGCGGGCCCACCGACCGTAGGGGGCCACACGCGTGAGCGTTGAAGGTGATGCAGTGTGAGTGAGCAGCAGAAGTGCCAGCGGCCCGGTTGCCCGGGGTCGTACGAGGACGTGGGCGGCGGCGAGCTGTACTGCGACACGTGCGGTCTGGCGCCCGTCGTCTCGGCTGGGGGTCCCCCCTCTGGGGGAGGCATGGTGGGCTCGCCCCCGACCGGAATCACCGCGGGCGGCAAGGGCTCGCGCGGCTCCGGCAGCAGCTCGCGGGCGAGTTCCCGCAGTTCCAGCTCCCGTACGTCCTCGCGCTCCTCCCAGTCGCGGCGCTCGGTCTCCGGGCGCCTGTCGCGCTCGCTGTCCGGCAACGCGAGCGCCCGCTCGGTGTCGGTGCGCAGCTCGGGCTCGACCGCCGCCTCCAGTGGCCGCGGACGGCTCGGCGTCGGGCTGGTACAGGTGCCGGACGTGCCGCGGCCCGACCCGCGCGCGATGGTGCTGGAGAACCCGGAGGTGCCCGAGCGGAAGCGGTTCTGCTCGCGCTCCGACTGCGGGGCACCGGTGGGCCGTTCGCGCGGTGAGCGGGTGGGGCGCACCGAGGGGTTCTGCACCAAGTGCGGTCACCCGTACTCGTTCGTGCCGAAGCTGCACACGGGCGACATCGTGCACGGCCAGTACGAGGTGGTGGGCTGCCTCGCGCACGGCGGGCTCGGCTGGGTCTATCTCGCCGTCGACCGCGCCGTCTCCGACCGCTGGGTGGTCCTCAAGGGCCTGCTCGACACCGGCGACCAGGACGCGATGGCGGCGGCGATCTCCGAGCGGCGCTTCCTCGCGGAGATCGAGCACTCCAACATCGTGCGGATCTACAACTTCGTGGAGCACCTGGACCAGCGGACGGGTTCGCTGGACGGGTACATCGTCATGGAGTACGTCGGTGGCAAGTCGCTGAAGGAGATCGCCAACGACCGCCGGACGACGGACGGCAAGCGCGATCCGCTGCCGGTCGGGCAGGCCTGCGCGTACGGCATCGAGGCCCTGGAGGCGCTCGGCCATCTGCACAGCCGCAATCTGCTCTACTGCGACTTCAAGGTCGACAACGCGATCCAGACCGAGGACCAGCTCAAGCTGATCGACATGGGCGCGGTGCGCAGGATGGACGACGACGAGTCGGCCATCTACGGCACGGTGGGCTACCAGGCGCCGGAGGTGGCCGAGGTCGGTCCCTCGGTGGCCAGTGACCTCTACACGGTCGCCCGCACCCTGGCCGTGCTGACCTTCGACTTCCAGGGGTACACGAACGTCTTCGTGGACTCCCTGCCGGACCCGGACAACATCGAGGTCTTCCGCACGTACGAGTCCTTCTACCGGCTCCTGGTGCGCGCCACCGACCCCGATCCGGCGCGCCGGTTCGCGTCCGCGCAGGAAATGGCGGAGCAGCTGACGGGCGTGCTCAGGGAGGTCGTGTCCCTCCAGACCGGGCGGGCGCGCCCGGCCCTGTCCACCTTGTTCGGGCCGGAACTGAAGGTCACGGACGCGGAGTTGTTCGGAAAGCTGGACGGGGACGTGTCACGACTGGGGGCACGCGCGGTGCCCCTGCGGGGGAGAAAGCGCGCGCCCGCGCCACCCCCCGGCAGCAACGGAGCGGGGGTGAACGGGACCCCGCCGCTCCCCCTGGCACCCGCTCCCGTCCCGGCCGCTCCCGTCCCGGCCGCTCTGGTCAAGCCGCTGAACGCCGCGGCGACCGCGCTCGCGCTGCCGGTTCCCCGGGTCGACCCGGGCGACCCCAACGCCGGTTTCCTCGCGGGCCTGATGGCCTCGGCTCCCGCGGAGCTGATCACCGCGCTGCACGCGGCGCCCACCGGCTCCCTGGAGCTGCGCCTGCGCGAGCTGCGGGCCCGGCTGGAGATGGGCGAACTGGCCAGTGCGAGCAGGGCACTGGAGGCGCTGGAGGCGGACCATCCCGACGACTGGCGGGTGGTCTGGTACCGGGGCGTCGCGGCCCTGGCGACCGGGGAGCACGAGACCGCGGCACTGTCCTTCGACGCGATCTACGACGCCTTCCCGGGCGAGCCCGCGCCGAAGCTGGCCCTCGGCCTGTGCGCGGAGGTGCTCGGGCAGCTGGACAACGCGGGCGAGTACTACCGCCTGGTGTGGACGACCGACCCCAGCTATGTCAGCTCGGCGTTCGGCCTGGCCCGCGTACAGCTCGCGGCGGGCGACCGCAGCGGCTCCGTACGCACACTGGAGTCGGTACCGGAGTCGTCGATCCACTACACGGCGGCGCGGGTCGCGGCGGTGCGGGCACGGCTGCGGCAGCGGCTGGCCGAGGAGGCGGCGGCAGCGGCGTTCCTGGACGATCTGACAGCTGCGGCCGGACAGGTCGAGGCTCTGGACGGATACGGTCTGGACGCGGTGCGACGCGAGCAGTTGTCGACGGAGGTCCTGGGCTGCGCCCTGGACTGGGTACTCTCCGGTAGCCGGAGTTCCGCCCCGCACTCCGGCGGCGGACCGGTGCTGCTCGGCAGTGAGGTGGACGAGCGCGGTCTGCGTTTCGCACTGGAGCGTTCGTACCGCACGCTGGCCCGCCTCGCGCGGGGCGGCGAGGAAAGGATCGACCTGGTGGAACGTGCCAACCGTTACCGCCCCCGGACGTGGGTGTGATTGATGTCCCAGATGCCCCAGCCGACGGCCCTTTCGCGGTGCCCCAGTTGCGAGGAGCCCCTGGAGGCGGGTGACCGTTTCTGCGGTGCGTGCGGGTACGACCTGTCGGCGGTGCCCGCACCGCCCCAGGACCACGCCACGATCGCCATGAACGGCTCGTCGACACGCCCCTCCGAGGCCGCCGCTTCCCTGGACTGGCCCCTCGCGCCGGAGCCGGCGAGCTCCGACACGCCCGCGCCGGTGCACCGGGCGGCCGACATCCGGGGCACCGACTCGGGTGGCTCCGAACTCCCCCACCCGGACACGGAGTCCACGGCAGCCCAGCAGCCGGGCGACCACCCCTCGGGCGTACAGCCCTCGGGTGAACAGCCCTCGGGTGAACAGCCTTCGGGCGTACGGTTCGACCGGCCACCGGAGCCCGACGAGTACCCGCTCGCCCCGCCGGCCGAAGCCCCCGCCGGGCCCGTCGTCGATCCGCGGACCGCCGACCTCGGCGCACCCGTCACGCCCCCCGCGGGCACCAAACTGTGCGTCGCCTGCCGCTCGGGCCATGTGGACAGCGACGGCTACTGCGAGAACTGCGGGCACGCCCAGCCGCGCGAACGGGACCACATGGAGCAGGAGTTGGGTGCGGTGGCCGCGGTCAGTGACCGGGGTCTGCGCCACCACCGCAACGAGGACGCGTTCGCGATCTCCTCGACCGCGCTGCCGGACGGCTCCCCCGCGGTCGTCGCGATCGTCTGCGACGGGGTCTCCTCGGCGACCCGCCCCGACGAGGCCTCGCTCGCCGCGTCCCGGGCGGCGAGCGAGGCGCTGCTGGCGGCGCTGCCGCTCGGCACCCACCCGCAGCAGGCCATGCACGAGGCGATCCTCGCGGCCGCCGAGGCCGTCAACTCGCTGGCCGAGGCGCCCCCCGCGCACGAGGAGCACGCCCCGCACCAGAACGCGCCCGCCTGCACCCTCGTCGGCGCCGTCGTCACCCCCGCCCTGCTGATCGTCGGCTGGGTCGGCGACAGCCGCGCCTACTGGGTCCCCGTCGACCGCAGTTCACCCCCCGCCCGGCTCACCGAGGACGACTCCTGGGCCGCGCAGATGGTCGCCGCGGGCCTGATGAGCGAGGCGCAGGCGTACGCCGACGAGCGCGCCCACGCCATCACGGGCTGGCTCGGCGCGGACGCGTACGAACTGGAGCCGCACACCGCTTCTTTCAAGCCGGACCGGCCGGGTGTGGTGGTGGTGTGCACCGACGGACTGTGGAACTACGCGGAGGCGGCCGAGGAGATGGCCGAGGTCGTGCCGCTGGACGCCGCCGAAAGGCCCCTGCACAGCGCCCAGGTCCTGGTGGGTCACGCCCTGGACGGCGGAGGCCACGACAACGTAACAGTGGCCGTCGTGCCGTTCCCGGCCCGGCCGCAGGGGGCAGGATCGGCCTGAGGCCGCGAAAAGGCGCAATCCGTGCCCACGGGGACGGCCTCGGACCGGAGGGGACCGGTCCGCATACAGTCATCGCCTCCGCCAACCGCCGGAGGTCCTGAGGGGGACGAAGAAGGCATGGCCAATTTCTCGAAGTCGAACGTGCCACAGTTCTCGGTCGACGTGTACCAGAACGAATACCTGCCCGAGGGCGGCCGTGAGGTCAACGCCATCGTCACGGTGAGCGCCACCGGCGGCGGCACCGTCGGGAGCGCGGTCGGCGCGCCCCACCTGTACGCGGCGGGCCGGGGCCCGGACGCCGCCGTGGCGATCATGGTCGACTGTTCCGGCTCGATGGACTACCCGCCGACCAAGATGCGCAACGCCCGCGAGGCCACGGCCGCCGCGATCGACACCCTGCGCGACGGCGTGCACTTCGCGGTGATCGGCGGCACGCACGTCGCCAAGGAGGTCTACCCCGCGGGCGGGCGCCTCGCGGTGGCCGACGCGGCGACCCGCGGCCAGGCCAAGGAGGCGCTGCGCAGGCTGAGCGCGGGCGGCGGTACGGCGATCGGCACCTGGCTGCGCCTCGCCGACCGACTGCTGTCCTCGGCCGAGGTGTCGATACGGCACGGCATCCTGCTCACCGACGGCCGCAACGAACACGAGTCGCCGGAGGACCTCAAGGCCGCCCTGGACTCCTGTGCCGGACGTTTCACCTGTGACGCGCGTGGAGTGGGTACGGACTGGGAGGTCAAGGAGGTCACCGGGATCGCCTCGGCCCTGCTCGGCACCGCCGACATCGTCGCGGACCCGGCCGCACTGTCCGCCGACTTCACACAGATGATGGAGACGGCCATGGGCAAGGAGGTCGCGGACGTCGCGCTGCGCCTGTGGACACCGGTCGGCACCGAGATCAAGTTCGTCAAGCAAGTGGCCCCCACGGTCGAGGAGCTGACCGACCGTCGCACCGAGGCGGGTCCGCGCGCCGGCGACTACCCCACCGGGTCCTGGGGCGACGAGTCCCGCGACTACCACGTGTGCGTCGAGGTCCCCTCGGCCGGAGTGGGCCAGGAGATGCTGGCCGCCCGGGTCTCGCTCGTCGTGCCGCAGGGCGACGGGGGCGTGCACAACCTCGGCGCCCAGGGGCTCGTCAAGGCGGTGTGGACCGACGACATGGTGGCCTCGACGAGGATCAACTCCCAGGTCGCGCACTACACAGGTCAGGCGGAACTGGCGCGAGTCATCCAACAGGGTCTGGATCTGCGCAAATCGGGAGATGTCGACGGGGCAACGGCCAAGCTGGGCCGGGCCGTTCAGCTCGCGAGCGCCTCGGGCAACGCCGATACTGCGAAACTGCTTGCGAAGGTGGTGGACGTGGTCGACGCCGCGGCAGGTACTGTGCGATTGAAGGCAAGGGTCGAAGAGGCCGACGAAATGACCCTTGAGACACGGTCCACAAAGACTGTTCGTGTAAAGAAGTAGCGAGCCCGGTTCCCGCTGGGAACTGGAGAAACCCGGTCATAACGGCCGGAAAAGGAGAGGGGGAAGCGCCGACATGCCGACCTGCCCGAACGGACACCAGTCGGGTTCCGACGACTGGTGCGAGGTCTGCGGTCACCGCATGGCCGGTGCCGTGCCTCCGCCCCCTCCACCGCCGCCACCCGCCGCCGGTTACGGCTATCCGCCGCCCGGCTCGCCCCCGCCGCCCGGTCCCGGGGGCCCGGGTGGACCCGGCGCCCCCGGTGGGCGCCCGCACCTGTCCGCCGTGCCCCATCCCGAGGCGGAGCTCTGCCCGCAGTGCCGTACACCCCGTGAGGGCGGTGCGCCGTTCTGCGAGGAGTGCCGGTGGAACTTCCTGACGAACACGGCGACCTCGTACACCCCGGCAGCGCCGCGTCCGCAGTCGCCCGCGCCGGGAATGCCCAATCCGGCGCTGCGCTTCCAGCAGCCCCCGCAGGGGCAGGGGCAGCCTGGCGGTCCCGGCCCCGCGACCGGTCCCGGTCACGACCCGTTCGACTACCAGAGCTCGCGGCCCTCGCAGATGAACCGCCCCGCGGAACCGATTCCGCCCTACGGCCAGGATCCGTCGGGCTTCCGCGGCGACCCGTCCCGTCCGGGTGGCCCTTCCGGCCCGGGCGGTCCCGGTGCCGGCCCCGGCGGTCCCGGTGCCGGCCCCGGTGGTCCCGGTGGCTTCGGTGGTCCCGGTCCTGGTCCCGGTGGCTTCGGTGCGGACCCGTCCCGTCCGGTTCCACCGCCGCTCGGGCCCACGCCCGGCGGTCCCGGTGGCCCCGGCGCCCCGCAGGCCTTCACGCAGCAGCCGGCCGCGCCCACATACCCGCAGCAGGGCCCGCCCGGGCCCGGCGGTCCGCAGTCCGGCGGCCCGTCCTTCGGCGGCGGTGACGACGACTGGGTGATCTCCCCGCCGTCGGGCAATTCGCCCGGCGGACGCCCTGGTCCCGGTGGTCCCGGTGGTCCGGGTATGGGTCAGGGCGGCGGCTACGGCTATCCGCAGCCCGGCGCGACCCAGGCCCCGCCCGGCCCCGGTCCCGACTACCAGCAGCAGCGCCAGCCGCTGTCCTGGAGCGCGACGATCGGTCCCGACCGCGAGTACTTCATGGCGATGATGCAGCGCTCCGGCCCCGAGGCCGCGGGCCTGAACCTGCCCGCGTACTCACCGGAGCAGCAGCGCCCGCTCACCGGCAACCAGATGACGATCGGCCGCCGCCGGCACTCCACCGGCGACACCCCCGACATCGACCTGTCGGTGCCCCCGGAGGACCCGGGCGTCTCGCACCAGCACGCGGTCCTGGTCCAGCAGCCGGACGGCAGCTGGGCGGTCGTCGACCAGAACTCGACGAACGGCACCACGGTCAACGGCGGCGAGGAGCCCATCCAGCCCTTCGTGCCGATCCCGCTCCAGGACGGCGACCGGGTGCACGTCGGCGCCTGGACGACGATCACCATCAGGCGAGGCTGACGGCGGAGGCCGCGACAGGAGTCACGGCGGGAATCCCGGCAGAAGCCACTGCGGGAGTCACTGCGGGAGTCACGGCAGCGGCCAGGCGTACGGCCCCTCGGGGTCGTCCAGCCACGCCCAGGCGTCGGCGCCGTCGACCGTGACCCCGTACCGCTCGCGCACGGGCCGCATCTCGCGCTCCCACAGCTCGTACGCCTCGTACGGGTCGAGTCCGCTCCCTGCCAGGGTCAGCAGGAACCGGAACAGCTCGTCGCCGCGGGCCCGGCGCGGCAGCCCGCGCAGGTCCTGCGGCTCCGACTCCTCGGGCCGGCTCGCGCCGCGCAGGGGCACGAAGTAGGCCGGTGTGTGCAGGAAGCGCCCCTCGGCGTGCCCGGCGTCCCGGACGCGCAGCGCGATCAGGCCGGTGGCCAGCGGCGCCAGGATGCGGGCGTCGGGACGGCACTGGGCGAGCCACGGCCGCGGGATCGAGGTCAGCGTGCAGGTGGCGATGATCCGGTCGAAGGGGGCGCGCTCGGGGACCCCGCGGGCGCCGTCCGCGGTGACGACGGTCGGGTGGTACCCGGCGGTGGCCAGATGCCGGCGCGCGGACTCGGTGATCTCCGGGTCGAGGTCGACCGTGGTCACCAGGCGGTCGCCGAGACGGTGGGCGAGCAGCGCCGCGTTGTAGCCGGTGCCGGCGCCGATCTCGAGGACGGCGCCCCCCTCCCGTACCTCCAGCGCGGTCAGCATCATCGCCATCAGCGACGGCTGGCTGCTGGAGGAGACCAGCTCGCCGTCGCGCACCCGGGTGGCCAGCGGGGCGTCCGCGTAGGCGCCGCGCACCCAGTGCTCCCGGCTGCGCGGGTCGGGATCCTCGCCCCACACCCGCTCGAAGCCGCCCACGGCACCGACGTAGTAGTACGGCACGAAGACGTGGCGCGGGACCGCCTCGAACGCCGCCCGCCACACCGGGTCGGCGGCCCAGGCCCCGCTCCGGTCGATCTCGCGCACCAGGGCGGCCCGCGCCAGGGCGGCGAGGTTGTCGAGGTCGTGATCGCGATCGTGGTCGTGGTCGTGGTCGTGGTCGAGAGCGTGCGCGCTCATACCTCCACTGTGCGGCGGGACAGGCCGCGAGGCGAACACCGCACCCGCCGGGCCTCAGGGGGCGCTGGGTCGCTGGTCCTAAGCCTTGCGTCCTCGGTCACCCGGTCTGAGACGATGGTGAGGTGAAAGAGATTCGGCGCGGCACGCTTCAGGAGCAGACCTTCTACGAGCAGGTCGGCGGCGAGGAGACCTTCCGGCGCCTCGTGCACCGTTTTTACGAGGGAGTGGCCGAGGACCCGCTGCTGAAGGCCATGTACCCCGAGGAGGACCTGGGCCCGGCCGAGGAACGCTTCACGCTGTTCCTGATCCAGTACTGGGGCGGCCCGACGACGTACAGCGACAACCGCGGTCACCCCCGGCTGCGGATGCGGCACGCCCCGTTCGCCGTCGACCAGGCGGCACACGATGCCTGGCTGGCGCACATGCGGGTGGCCGTCGACGAACTCGGCCTCTCCGAGGAGCACGAGCACACGCTCTGGAACTACCTGACGTACGCGGCAGCGTCGATGATCAACACGGCCGGCTGAGAGCGCCCTCCCCTCCCTCCCCCGGGGGGGGTCAGCGGACGCTGACGGCCAGTGCCCCGAGTCCCGCCCTGCGGACGGCGATCGATCCGTAGGGCGTACGCAGCCGCAGCCATGCCCCGGACGAGTACAGCCCCAACGGACTCTCACCCGGGTCGGCCTGCCGCACCGGCAGCAGGAACCCGAGCGACTGCGCCGCGTGCACGGCCCGTATCTGAAGGCCGGTGTCACCGATCGGCCGGGACCAGATCTCCCGTCCGATGCGGTCGAGTTCGGCGCGCGTACGGGCCTCGGGCGCCAACTCCCGCGTACGGGACCGGAATTCGGCGACCGCGGTGGCGATCATCGCGCGCACGGCGTCCGGTCCGGGCAGTCCCGGCTCCGGCTGCCAGCCTCCGCGGGGCGGCAGGACCCCGGCCCACGGCGGCCCGGTGACGGCCCCGGGAACGCTGACGGTGGCCGCCGACTCGTCGACGGACTCCAAGAGTTCACCGGCGGAGACGGTCACGTCGAGGGTGACCTCGAGACCGTTCTCGTACGGCTTGGCGAGCCGCGCCGCACGGATCGCGAGGACCTCGAACGACGGCGGCCGGCCGAAGACCGCGAGCGCCGTGCCGGACGCCTGGAGGCGTACGGCGGCGGCGCGGTCGTAGTGGATCAGCCGGGCGAGGAAGGCGGCGAGGTCCGCCGCCTCCCTCTCGTCGGTGAGGTGCAGCGCGGTCACGGTCATGCCGCGACGGCCTCGTCCACGTCGTCCCGGTACGACTCCAGGAACTCTCGTTCCTCGGCCGTGATCCGGCGCGGGCGCTGCGTCTCGAAGTCGAACGGCACGATCACCGTCGAGGCCGTGACATAGACCTGGTCCGGATCCTTGACCTCGTAGGCGATCGTGAACGACGCGGCTCGTATCTGCGTCACCCACAGCTCGATGTCCACCGGCGTGTGCCGGTGGACCAGCTGCCGCTTGTAGTCGATCTCGTGGCGCGCTACCACGGACCCCTGCTTGAAGTCCTTCTCCGGGCGGAACAGGAAGTCGATACGGGCTTCCTCCAGGTACCGGAGGAAGACCACGTTGTTGACGTGGCCGTACGCGTCCATGTCCGCCCAGCGCAGCGGGCAGCGGTAGATGTGCCGCAAGATCGATCAGCCCCGGGTCAGCTTCTTGTAGGTGGCACGGTGCGGGCGGGCCGCGTCCGCGCCGAGACGCTCGATCTTGTTCTTCTCGTACGACTCGAAGTTGCCCTCGAACCAGAACCACTTCGAGTCACCCTCGTAGGCGAGGATGTGCGTCGCGACCCGGTCCAGGAACCAGCGGTCGTGGGAGACGACCACAGCCGCACCCGGGAACTCCAGCAGCGCGTTCTCGAGCGAGGACAGCGTCTCGACGTCGAGGTCGTTGGTCGGCTCGTCGAGGAGCAGCAGGTTGCCGCCCTGCTTGAGGGTGAGGGCGAGGTTGAGCCGGTTGCGCTCACCGCCGGAGAGGACACCGGCCGGCTTCTGCTGGTCGGGACCCTTGAAGCCGAAGGCGGAGACGTACGCGCGCGACGGCATCTCGACCTGGCCCACATTGATGTAGTCCAGCTCGTCCGAGACGACGGCCCACAGCGACTTCTTGGGGTCGATGTTCTCGCGGCTCTGGTCGACGTACGAGATCTTGACGGTCTCGCCGACCTTGATCGTGCCGGAGTCCGGGGTCTCGAGACCCTGGATCATCTTGAAGAGGGTGGTCTTGCCGGCGCCGTTGGGGCCGATGATGCCCACGATGCCGTTGCGCGGCAGGGTGAAGCTCAGGTCGTCGATGAGGACCTTCTCGCCGAAGGCCTTGGAGAGGTTGTTGACCTCGACGACGATGGAGCCCAGACGCGGGCCCGGCGGGATCTGGATCTCCTCGAAGTCCAGCTTCCGCATCTTGTCGGCCTCGGCGGCCATCTCCTCGTAGCGCGACAGACGCGCCTTGGACTTGGCCTGACGCCCCTTGGCGTTGGACCGCACCCACTCCAGCTCGTCCTTGAGCCGCTTGGCGCGCTTGGCGTCCTTCTGGCCCTCGACCTTGAGGCGGGAGGCCTTCTTCTCCAGGTAGGTGGAGTAGTTGCCCTCGTAGGGGTGCGCGCGGCCGCGGTCGAGTTCGAGGATCCACTCGGCGACGTTGTCGAGGAAGTACCGGTCGTGGGTGACGGCGACGACAGTGCCCGCGTACTTCGCGAGGTGCTGCTCCAGCCACTGCACGGACTCGGCGTCCAGGTGGTTGGTGGGCTCGTCGAGGAGCAGCAGGTCGGGGGCTTCGAGCAGCAGCTTGCACAGCGCGACGCGGCGGCGCTCACCACCGGAGAGGTTGGTGACGGGCCAGTCGCCGGGCGGGCAGCCCAGGGCGTCCATGGCCTGCTCCAGCTGGGTGTCCAGGTCCCACGCGTTGGCGTGGTCCAGGTCGTCCTGGAGCTTGCCCATCTCCTCCATGAGCGCGTCCGAGTAGTCGGTCGCCATCAGCTCGGCGACCTCGTTGAAGCGGTGCAGCTTGCCCATGATCTCGGCGGCGCCGTCCTGGACGTTCTGCAGGACCGTCTTGGACTCGTCGAGCGGGGGCTCCTGGAGCAGCATGCCGACGCTGTAGCCGGGCGACAGGAACGCGTCACCGTTGGAGGGCTGCTCAAGGCCCGCCATGATCTTGAGAACGGTGGACTTACCGGCACCGTTCGGACCGACCACACCGATCTTCGCGCCCGGGAGGAAGCTCAAAGTGACGTCGTCGAGGATCACCTTGTCGCCGTGCGCCTTGCGCGTCTTGCGCATGGTGTAAATGTACTCAGCCAAGAGAAACCGTCCGGACGCTTGAAATCGGCAGTGGGCAGATACACCCCATCTTGCCTGACGGCTACCCCTCGAAGGAAACCCGTTCAGTCAGGGGGCCGTGACCTGGCCGTTCACCGAGCGCGCCGACAGCCGGCCCGTCACTGGCCCAACGAGCTCGGCACTGGCGGTTCAACGGCCAAGGCGCGGGCGGTCGGTAGCCGTTCGGTCACTCCTTGTCGCCATCGGGCCTCATCCCGTGCGGAGTCGGGGGAAGAAGCACACTCTGGTAGTAGGGGCCGAGGCCCGTATCAGGGACTGGGGCCCGCCTCGGAGGTGATCGCAATGACACAGATGACACAGTCGCAACCGGCCGCCGCGCAGGGACGGACCGCCGTCGGCTGGCACGTCGAGATCGAGTTCGAGGAGGACGACCACCGCACCCGCGCCGCCGCTCTCCTCCGGCTCCCCGACGGGAACGAGGTACGCGCTCACGGGTACGCCAGCCGCCACCCCTCCGACTCCAACCAGCCGAGAGTCGGCGAGGAGGTCGCCGGCGCGCGGGCGCTCAACGAACTGGCGATGAAGCTGTTGACCAAGGCGCACGACGAGATCGACGAGGCGTCGGGGAGGACCTCGCATCCGCTGAGGTGAGCGGCCTCGCATCGGCTGAGGTGAGCGGCCTCGCATCGGCCGAGGTGAGCGGCCTCGCATCGGCTGAGGCGAGTCACATCGCACGGCCGAGGTGAGTCACCTGCATCGGCTGAGGTGAGCCTTCGCGACAGGGGCGGGGTGGGGCCGGCAGGAGTGGCGTGTGGCCGACCAGGGCAGGGTGGGCCTGGCGCATGCTGTTCTCAGTGATCCGGCCCGCATCCCCGTCCCACCCCGAAGGACGCCCATGCCCAAGAAGATCATCATCGACTGCGACCCCGGGCTCGACGACGCCATCGCCATCCTGCTCGCCGCCGGGAACCCCGACGTCGAGATCGTCGCCATCACGACCGTCGCGGGCAACCAGACCATCGAGAAGGTCACCCTGAACGCTCGGCAGGTCTGCACCCTGGCGGGCCTGCGCGGCGTTCCGGTCGCGGCCGGTGCCGGCGGTCCCCTCGTCCGGGACCAGACCCTCGCAGCCGAGATCCACGGGGACACCGGAATGGACGGCCCCGCCTTTGTCCCTCCGGCCATGGAGACCGACCCCCGGCACGCCGTCGATCTGATCATCGAGACGGTCCTCGCCCACCCGGGTGAGATCACCCTCGTCCCCACCGCGCCCCTGACCAACATCGCGCTGGCGCTGCGCCGGGAGCCCCGTATTGCCGAACTGGTCAAGGAGGTCGTCCTGATGGGCGGGTCGTACACCCGCGGCAACATCACACCGGCGGCCGAGTTCAACATCCACGCCGACCCCGAGGCGGCCGCGGTCGTCTTCTCGGCGGGCTGGCCCCTGACCATGGTGGGCCTCGATCTGACGGCACAGGCCGCCGCCACACCTGAACTGCTGGCCCGCATCGGGGCGTTGGGCACACCCGTGTCCCGGTTCGTCGTCGATCTCCTCGACCACTACAACGCCAACGTCGGCAAGGTGCACGGCGCGATGGCCACCATCCACGACGCGTGCGCGGTCGGCCGGGCCATCGACCCGAGCCTCATGGAGGTCACCCCGGCCCATGTCGAGGTCGAGCTACGGGGTACGGCGACCTACGGCATGACGGTCACCGACTTCCGCGGTCGCTCCGGCCCGGCGAACACCTCCGTGGCGACGAAGCTGCACACCGAGCGCCTGTGGGACCTGCTCATCAGCTCGCTGGAAACCATCGCCGCGACCACCACGCGGACCTCCGCGTAGCGGTACGGGAGGGCACTGGGCGTCACTCCCGGACGGCCGTCCGGGGGATTTCGACGAGGACCTGGATGCCCAGGGGGAGAGCAGCGCACCGAGGTCGCTCTTCCCGCTCTGCAGTTGCGCGTCGTGGGGCTCGTAGAGCCCGCCATCGGTGACGTACAGCCGGTTGCCGCGCACCGCGGTGGCGGTGGCGGTGCGAGGCCGTCCGAGGCGGTCAGTACGGTCCCGGTGGTGCCGTTCGACACGCCGGCGAGCGTACCGCCCTCGCTCCTGCGCAGTCCGCTCACCGGGTTCGAGTTCTGCCCGTACGCTGCTGAGCGTTGGGTCGGTCTGCTGTCTCGGCAAGGAGAGCGCGCGACCAAGGGGGGGTGGCTCAGAAGAGATCTCCGAGCCACGTCGGTCCGGGAGCTCGTGAAGCTTCGACACCACCCCCCTCCAAACAGTCGCCGAGAGGCCCCGGACCGCGTGCGGATCACTTCTTGCGACGCCTGCTCGCACGCTTCTTCAACTCGGCCTGGCCACGCTTCGTCCAGTCACCCTGATGGAGGTGGCAACGTGCCGTGCCCTTCAACGTCTTGTTCTGACACCGCCCTCTGGTCGCCGTCGGCCAACCGCATTTCCCCTGCTTCCACTCACCCACGGTGTGCCCCTCTCCCGTTGGGTCGCTTCGTGTCCGGGCATCTAGCGTGTGGCACGTAGCCGACACGGAGCAGGGCGCTCGGTCAGCGGAGTCAGGCGATGCAGGCGCACGCGGGTCAGTACGTCGGGAGCGTTCTTCTGGGTGAACGCTTTCCAACTGTCCGCGTCCCCGGTCGGTGGCGTTCGCCGGTGTACGAGCGCCAGTTCAGAAGGAGTGCACGTACAGCTACGAACGCCAACGGCCATCCGCGCACTGGACAAAGACCAGGACAACGAGGGCCTTCACTGGGGTACGCAATCGGGCGCCGGTGATGCGAGGCATGGGCACACCGAGACCGACGCCCGTCGAGATAGTGATGAAATATGCAGGCCTTGCAACCAGATTTGGGGATGATGCGGAGTAGCAGCGGCTGGAGCCTCGTCGTCCCGAACGGAGTCAGAGGCTCAGGTCGACATGCGAGGACCCCGGCGAGTGCGTTCGCCGAGGTCGACACGTCCGTACCGGTCGGCGCCGGCGTTAACGGGCGTCACCGCCTTCGGTTACCACCGGCCCCCGGATGGCTGCTCTCTGGCCGCCCCCGCCGGGGCATCGTCGGATTGTCAGATCGTAATTCCGTCAAGGCAGACTGGGACCTCGTTGATCGACTAGCGTTTACCGCGCAAGTGGCTGACGAGATCCATCGCAGCCACCGGGGACTGACGCGGCAGCGCGTCCGGCCACGAACGGGGCGCCGCGCGGCGGCAGATAATTACATCAATGAGGGGGGCGTGGGGGCACTGACCCGGACGTCGACTGAACCACTGCATGGAGGCCGCCGCCGCAGAGGTGGCGCGGGCCTCGCGGCCGGTGCGGCCGCCACGATTCTGGCGGTCGCGGGAACAGTCATCCCGCTCGCCGTGGCCGCGCCGCCCGCGCAGGCCGCCCAGGTGGCGACTGCGGCGGACTCGTCCCAGGAGGTCGTGATCCCGCCCGCCGACCGGGCCACACCCCGTGTGGACACCCCGCTGGCGGTGGGCAGCACCGGTTTTCTGCACCAGCAGGAGGGCCGGGACGGCTACACCTGGACTGACTTCGCGAGCGGCACCTCGACGCAGGTGCCCGGCCTGCAGACCTTGCCGGCCAATGCGCTCGTACGCCCCGTCGGCGCCGGAGGCGACCTGCTCGCCATCTCACCGAGCCCGGCCTGGGGCGCCGCCTGGTACTCCTTGCTCGATCCGCACACTGGTGAGCGCCGGGACGTGCGGCTCCCGGCGCGCTATACCTTCCGGGGGACCGTCGCGGGCAAGGTGCTGGCACTGGAGTCCGCGGCCAGCACCACCAGCTCCGCCGGAGTGCTCCTGGACCCGGGAGCCGACCCCGCGCAGCCGCTGCACATCACCGGCCTGCCCACGGGTGCCCAGCTGAACAGCCTCTCCCTGCAGCAGCAGGCCACGGACGACCGCGGCGCGGTGATCTCCTTCCGTCAGGACGGCGCGTACCGCTACGGCCTACTGGACCCCACGACCGCCGTGATCACCCCGCTCCCCGAGGCGATGAGCGGCGAGGGCCTGAACATCCTGCTGAGCGCCGATCGCATCGCCTGGTGGGGGCACGGCTACGCCAGCCTGCGCTGGCTGCCGCGAGGGGACTTCTCCTCCGGGACGCAGGAGTTCCCGCTCCCCGACGACGCGTACCCCCTGGTCCTGCTCGGCGACACCCTCCTGACCTCGGCCCCGGACACCACCTCGGGCACCACGCTCGGCCGGCGGCTGACCGCCCGGCCGCTCGACGGCGCGGAGCCGAGCACCGTACTCGACCATCTCGCGCTCGTATCGGACTCCCCGCCGCAGGCGGCGGACGGAAGCGCCCTGTTCGTCGGCGGTACCGGCAGCGGCGACTGGGCGGTGCACCGCTTCACCGCGCGCCCCGACGAGACACCGGCACACGAGGTGGCCCAGCCGCTGCCCCCGGTGACCGCCAAGCTCCTGGGACTGAGCCTGTACCGAGGCACCCTCGACCGGGTGGACAGCACCGAGGGCAAGATCTCGATCCACCAGCAGGACATCGGCACCGGGCCGGTCCCCGTCGCGGGAGCGGCCGAGCCCCTGCCCGTGGGCATGCCCTCGTCCACCGTGCGCTGCGCGACGGGTGAAGACTGCGTACGGATCGTGGAGGGCAACGGGTACGGGGCGTCCTTCCTCTCCGAGACGGGCGGGCGGACGTACCTGGAGACCCGGGTGGACCCCTACACCTCGCACATGCAGATGCAGCTGCCCGGCAGCGGCGGCCAGGTCCGGGACGCTTCCCCCTCGTACGTGGTGGTGGACGGCGGTTCCCCGAAGACCCAGTACCTGATCTACCCGGGCTACAACAAGGTGATCCGCAGCCGCCCGGTGCAGGCCGCGGCGCTCTGGTACTCCACCCTGTGGAGCGCGACCGCCGCCGGCCCCGGCACGCTGACCGCGGAGCGGCTGACCTCGGACGCCACCACGCCCGGCAAGCCCGTGCGCACCGTGCGGACCGGCGCCGCCTGCGTGCCCACCGAGCTGCAGGCGACCGCGCGATGGCTCTACTGGTCCTGCGCTGCCGATAAGCAGGCCGGGGTGTACGACCTGACGAACAACCGTGGTTTCGCCGTGCCGTCGGGCCCCGCCATGCTCGGCGACGGCTACGTGATCCGGCACGACCGTGCGGCGGGCGAGCTCAAGCTGACTGACTTCCACACCGGCAGCCCGCTCGCGGAGCGCTCCTTCGCCGCCCTCCCCGCCGGGACGCTCGCGGACGACCGCAGGATCACGTGGACCGTGGACAAGTACAGCGGTCACGTCGCCTACGTGGACGCCGACCGCCGCGTGCACGTGACGGCGGACGGCGTGCCGGACTCCGCCCCGGTCATGGGGGAGGAATACACCTCCGGGAGCGTCGCGCCGAGGACGACTTCGTCGTACTACTCGACCTGGACGGCCTCGTTCGAGCTGAGCCGCCCCGTGGACTCCTGGGAAGTGGACATCGCCCAGAAGGCGACCGGGCGCAGGGTGGCCACGCTGCGGGGCGGAGCCGTACGCGGTCGCGACGCCATCGGGGCCTCGTGGAACGGCAGGGAGTCGAACGGCGCTCTCCCCCCGAGTGGTACCTACACCTGGCAGCTGACCGCCCGCGTCGGCGGCGGGACCGCGCCGGTGCGGGTGGGAAGCGGCACCCTCCAGGTGATGTGCGGCGCCCTGCCGACCCACGTCTACGACTGCGACGGCTTCCCCGACATGGTGGCGGTCCGCAAGGACGGCCAGACCGACTCGTGGGAGGGGCACCCCCAGGGGCACTTCTACAACCGCAGCTACACCGCGGACTGGCCGACCTCCTCCACCCTGGTGCCGGTCGGCGACATCAACGGCGACGGGTACGCGGACATGCTGGTCCGCAACTCCGCCGGCGAGCTGCGGGCGTACTGGGGCATCGGGCAGGTGTACTTCGCCCGGGATACCAACAAGTCCACCGTCATCGGCAAGGGCTGGAACACGTACAACCTGCTGACCTCGTCCGGGGACCTCAACCGCGACGGCCGCTCCGACCTGTTGACCCGTGACCGGTCCGGAGCCCTGTGGTTCCACGCCGGCACTGGCAAGGGCACGTTCAAGTCTCGGGTGCGCATAGGCACCGGGCTGTCCGGCTACACGGCGCTGGTGGGAGTGGGCGACCTCAATGGCGACGGAACCGGAGACCTTCTGGGCCGGGACAAGGCCGGGAACCTCTACCGCTGGTACGGCAACGGAAAGGGCGGCTTCGGGGGGCGAGTGAAGATCGCCTCGGGCTTCAACACGTACAACGCCCTGGTCGGTGTCGGCGACCTGACCCAGGACGGGCGCAACGACCTCCTCACCCGCGATACCGCGGGCAACCTGTACCGCTGGGCGGGCAACGGCAGGGGCGGCTTCGGCGGACGTGTGAAGATCGGCAGCGGCTGGGGCGTCTACAAGGCGCTGTACTGACGGTCGGGAACAACAGCCTCCAGGCCTGCGCCTCCACCGGGAGCTGCAGGCCTGATGAGGGCGACCGCAATGCTGCGCGACACAGGGTGCGGTGAATGTCAGAGGGGTGCCCCCGTGTCCAGGGCACCCCCTGGCGGGTGCGTTCGCTGGAATGTGCGGAGATTGTGGGATTCGTACTCGTGGTGACATCGCTGCCACGACGGTTTTCAAGAGCGTCACTCTGGCCGCGTCCACACCGCATGTGACCTGCGCGAACGCCGTCCTAGTCGCTCTCGGCTGACCTCCTGGCCCACACATGGCCCACGGGGTCCGCCCATCGGGCATGACGGCATTCACCTGGAGGAGCGCCAGCGCCCATCCGTCGACAGGTTTGCAGACCGCGGGGCCCCTGCCGACATGCGCGATGGTCCCTGCAACGGAGCTGCACCCCACGCCTACCATGGCGGATTCCACAGCAGCCTCGACGAGCCCGCCCGCTCCGATGTAGCTCATTGGCTACTGCTTTGTAAGCCTGGGGATGAGGAGCTCCTGTAGGCGACAGCGCTTCACCGATGGTTCGGGCTTGAGCGAGGTCAGCAGTCCAAGGAGAAGAAGTTCTCCTGATGCGTAACTTCTGACGATCCGTCAACCTCGTCATACAGGGCCGCTAGACTGCTAGACCAATGCCAGTCAGCTAGGAGCTGTCCGGTCGATCACGTGGACGTAGAGGAAATTGGCGGGCCGGGGGTTGTTGGCCCCTGGTAAAACATGGATCGATGGGTATTCAGGAGCGTGACCGCAAGGTGTACCGGCCTCTGCGGCGGGCCGGCCTCGAGGTGATCCCCAACGCCGTGCCGGCGGGCACGATGCCGTTCGTCCGCGGATACGGTGCGGAGGACGTGGCCGGAGGCTTCTCGCACCGATACGACACCTCGCGGCTGGTCGAGCGGCTCAATGCGGACTGGTACGACCTGGCGGTCTCCTCGGGCCTTTTCGACCACCGGTGCGAGTTCCTCGTGCAGCTTCCGCAGGGCACCCGTTCACACCGCGCCGCCCTGCAGCGCCTGCACGGCTACCATGCACCGGCGCTCTGGACCCGGGTCCGGCTGCTGGATCGCTGGGACGTCATGGGCCGAGGCGCGGCATCGGCGTTCCTCGGCGTGCACTCGGGCCACCCGGGCTTCGCCATGATGGCCCTGGACGGCAGCGTGTACGTCTGCGCCTCGACGGGCGAGAGCGGCATCGATGTGCTCGTTGTGCGCCACCCGGACCGCTCGGAGAACATCCTGCGACACCTGGAGTGGATCACGCGTTACGACAGCCCCTATGCAAACCGCGAGGAAAAGCAGCGTGTCGCCGTCTGGCTCGCCAGCCGTGCAGGGGGCCTTTCGGGTCGCTTTGACGAGGTGGCCCCGGACGACGGCTGATCACGTGCGGAGCCAGATGACGAGGGCGGCCGCGGTGACGGTACCGAGGAAGACGTATCCGCGCTTGTCGTAACGGGTGGCGACGGCGCGGGAGTTCTTCAGCTTGTTGATGGCCCTCTCCACGGTGTTGCGCTTCTCGTACCGGTCCTCGTCGAAGCCCGGTGGCCGTCCGCCTCGCGATCCTTTCCGCAGGCGGCCGGCCTGACTGTCGGTCTTCTCCGGGATCGTGTGTCGGATGCCGCGCCGCCGCAGGTACTGACGGCAAGGGCCGTTGCTGTAGGCCTTGTCGGCCGCGACGCTGTCGGGCTTCTTGTGGGGTCTGCCCAGTCCAAGGCGGGGGACCCGGATCTTTTCCAGCACCGGAACGAACTGGGTGCAGTCGGCTCGCTGCCCGGGCGTGACGATCAGGGACAGCGGGCGACAGCGGCTGTCCGCGCTCAGGTGGACCTTGCTGGTGAAGCCGCCGCGCGAGCGGCCCAGGCCCTCGCCTCCCGCACCCGCTTTCGTACGGCCCGGTCTCGTTCCGCGCGATGAGACCTCGGGATGGCCGAGGCCGTGACCGGCGTGCTCCGGGCCGGTCACCCATATGCGCGCTGGTTGATCGGCTAGCTCAGGCTTTGCTCAGAAAGGGCGTGAAGGCTGGTGGTTCGCCAGGAGCGCTGACATGATCTCGACAACTGCCGGTCGGACAGCAAGCGCAGGGTCATCATCCTCACGCCGCATTGTGTCGGCTGGGCTGTCTCGGAGAGCTGATATGTCTTGCCGAACCCGTGCGGTGGTGAGCATCGCGTGTGCTGCTGTACTTCTGTCCGTCGCCGCGTGCACGACGGATCATTCGGACGCCAGTCGGCCCGCGCGGCCCCAGGACTCCGTGACGCCGGGCCCGGCAACGAACGGCAGCGTGCCCGGCACCACACAGCCTTCCCTGTTGAAGCCGCCGGAGTTGGACCCTGGGGCATCACTCGCCGGCCGCCAGAAGGTGACCACAGGGAACGCCAGCTTCCCCTACAGCAAGGGCAAGAAAGGTGACGCCCTCACCATCGCGGCGAGCTGCCAGGGCGAGGGGAAGATCACGGTGACGGTGCGGCCCGTGCAGGTCTCCTTCCCCCTGGAGTGTGGTGCTGACCAGGTCAGCACCGTCTCCAACGAGGTGGCATTGTCCGGGGTGGAGCGCAGTGGAGTCGTGTCCGTCGAGGCGTCCTCAGCCGTGCGTTGGGCGTTGACCGTAGGCCGTGGCGCACCAACAGAAGCAGACCCGACGGGTGCTGGCTGAGTTTGGCCACCGTGCCCGTAAGGCCGACGGAGTCTCCATGACTGAGTCAAGCTGGCGGGCGCCGTCCATCAGCGAGGACGGCGCCCGTGCTGGATGCCGGCTTCGAGATCTGGCCTCATCCTTATCAGGTCGATCACGGGGGACCGTCGACGTCGGCCAACCGGGCCTGCGCCTCGGCCGATCGTCCACTGAGGTCCGGCGTCGACCGCTGCTGTTCGTGATTGTTGGTGTCAGCCGCTGGTGTCAGCCGCCGCACGTGGTCTTGACAAGGGCTGCTCACTGCTGTCGATGGCCGTCAGCGTTGATCGTTGTCCGTCGCCTCCGAACGGCCCACAGACGGCCCCGGATGTGCACTGGCACGGTCGCCGGTTTGGAAGGCGCGATATACGGAAGGCTCCCGTGACATTGCTGTCAACCGGCGCCGTCAGCTTGGATGTCCATGTGGAATCTGTCGGCGACTGGCAACCTGTGCTGCGTATCGGTCACATCGGTGCGTATCTGGGCGTAACTCCGACCTCTTGGGTGGTTGGTCGTCCGGGCGAGCCGGCACAGAATGCCGATCAAGTGATTCCCTGGCTCTTGCCTGCGCTGGAGAAGCCCTATGCGCACGTGCAGGACTCGCCAGCCCAGGGGGCGCTGACAGCAAAAGGAACGCCGCTGTGGGATGAAGTAGTCCGGTGCGCGTTGCTCGAAGGCAGTGAGCATTGGGCGAACTGCGGACTGTCGTGGCTTGAGGAAGGTTATCCAGCTGTAGCCATGGGCGATGCTCTTCGGCAACTGAAGGATGCGCCAGGAAGGTCGCAGCCTCTGAGACACCGTGCTCTTCGCTTGTGGAAGGCGTCTCGGAGTCACCCGGCCTGACGTCCCGGTTCAGGCTGAGAGCCCAGATCAGCCTGCCGGAGTCGGCGGACTGCACCAGTTTGGAAGATCGCGTATGCGGATGCGGCCTGACCTGACGAGATGCTGACCTGCCCGCTCTCGGGTCACTCGCCAGCGCTCCCCGTTGTTCCCCGCTGGTCGCTGCTCGATCGGGCACGCAGAGGGCACATGCGCCCCTCTGTCGCGCTCTCGGCCGCCAGATGGGATCCCGCGCAGTCGACCCCACTGCGAGCTCACCCGGGCTGTGAGCGGCTCACACTGCCCCGTAGTCTCGGCTCCGACCACACGGCAAGGACGGGGGCGTTGACGCGATGGCGAAGAAGCCGGTACGTGCAGCGGTGGGAGATGTCTGGCTCAACTGCCAGGTCTGCCAAGGGGATCTGTTCCGGGAGCGGGGTGTCCTGCTGAACAGCACCGGTATGGAGTTCATGAAGTTGGCCTGGGCCGACGAGAACGCCACCGGCCTGATCTGCTGGCGGTGCGGCTATGTCCACCTGTTCGTCAACAAGGACATCAAGCTCTACCGAGCGGACAAGTAGCGGAAAGCGCGAAATCCAGTGGGGCTGACGTGAGTCGGTGACCCGGATGGCCGGCCGACCCGTACTTCGCTCGATGCGAACTATGGGCGGGGCGGTCGCTGAGGTCTGCCAGGCACGCCAGCCGAGTGCTTGGGTCTGGTGGCGGTCGGTCGTGGGTGCGGAGGTTGCAGTACTTCACTGCCGTACCGCAGCCCGGGGCAGCCTGCCTGGACAGGACAGTTTGACGGCCGGCACTCAGTCCCCTTCGGGCGAGCCATCGGACTTGTCCGTGCGCATGAGAATTCCGGGGCAGTCTGGATCGACTTCGCCCGTGTAGTGGTTTCGCCAGAAGTAGCGGCTGGTGCGCGGCAGCGGCACCTCCACAAGTCGGCCGTCGTGCATCATCCACAAGCCAAAGCAGTCATCTTCCTCGTCGTGGATCAGCACCTGCACAGAGTGCGGGGATGGCCAAGGCTGAGACTCCAGGTGTTCCAGGAGTCCGACCCAGCTGCTCCGTCGTATGAACTCAATGGCCCAGCCACCGAACATGCCATGCCCGATATCCGTGAATTGGCCACGCCACTTTCGGTTGGGGTCCGGCTGTGTCAACGGTTCCATGATCTCTTCTGCGCTGCTGGCCAACACGATGACCTCGGCGAATCTGCTCATGGCCGAGTATCGCCGGAGACATGGGAGGAACTGCAATCAAACCGCCCACCGCGTCAACGACGAATCCTCGGCGAACATGGCCTTCGGGGACATCTCCCCGGACGCCGTCCTCGCCGCCATCCAGATCCCCACCGACACCCCGGGCATCGCCGTCACCGGCGACTCCTCCGGCGGCTGGGCCCGCATCCGCGCCCCGCACACCTCGCTGCGCGAGGCCGTGAACCTCTGCAACAAGTACGCCGACCGCACCCCGGTCCTCCCCGCGTTGGCGCCCTTCCGGCCCGCGGTCGCCGCGCTGCCCTCGGACCGGGTGCCGCTCTCCAAGGCCGCTCCCGCTACGGCCTGACCCTCTCCGCTTGCCGGTCGGCGTGACCGTCTCGCGCCAGGTCCCTACCGCCTCCATGCCTGCTGAAGGGAGAGCAATTCATGTGCCCCGACTGCGAGGACTTCGCCCGTACCGTCCTGATGCTCGGCCAACTCGCCCTCTACGCCGACATGCTCGGCGCTGACGACAGCTTCATCGAGGCTGTGGGCCCGTCGCTGGCCGCCTCCCTGCCGGAGCCGCCGCCCGGCACGTTCCCGCCCGGCTACGACCCCACCGACGGCCCCGACTACCCCGGCGGCTCGTGATGGCCCACACCGCCCTCCGCGTGGACGCCGTCCTTCCAGGCCGTCATCGCCGGAGCCCTCTCCTTCGCCCACCTGCACGACCTCGCCGACGCGGCCGGACAGGACGGCTGGAAGGCGTGGGCCTACCCGATCTCGGTGGATCTCCTCCTGGTCGCCGCCTGGCGACGACTCCGCAGTGACGGTCCGTCCCGGCTGGCCTGGTGCTGGTTCCTGATCGCCCTCGTGGCCTCGCTCGGCGCCAACGTCGCCACCGCCGGGTTCCTCGACCTCGCCAATCCCCCGGCCTGGCTGCGCTTCGGCATCGCCGGATGGCCCGCCCTCGCCTTCCTCGGCGGCACCCTCCTCGCCCACTCCGCCGAAGACCGGACGCCGGTTCCGCCGGCACCCACACGCCCCGATCCGGCACCGGACATCCCCGAACCCCCGATGCCTGTCCCCATCCCGGAACCGGAGCCCGCCGAGATCCTCGCCGCCGAGGAAACCCCGGCTCTCCCCGCCGCCGACCCCGCCCCAGCCACCGCACCCGCCGTCCCAACTCCGCCCGTTCCCGCCGCGCTGGTCGACCACGCCCGGAAGGTCGCCAACGACCACCAGACCCGCACCGGCAGCCCGATCGACACCGACACCCTGCGCACCCGCCTCGGCGTCCCGCCCCAGCTCGCCGCCGCCATCGCCGCCCAACTCACCTGACCCGGAAGGACTGACCGCCATGCCCGCCCGCGACCACTTCCACTCCGTCATGCGGATCGGCCCCGTGCAGATCGGCACCCACCGCGACCGCCACGGCCACACCAAGCACGCCGCCGCGTGCACCAACGACCACTGCGGCTGGTCCGCCGACTACTCCAGCCAGACCGCCGCCCAGCTCGCCGCCCGCACCCACCGCTGCACCGCCCGCTAAGGAGCCCACCCCGTGCAGGTCCCGCTCTGCCGCCCTGATCATCGTCGGCTGGCTCGGCATCAAGCTCATCCGCCCGCCCTGGTGGCTCGTCGCCGTGCTCCTCCTCGGCGGCTGCCTCCTCGCCGACAGCCTGCTCGCCCCCGCCATCGACACCGCCGTCAAGTAACCGCCCGCGAAAGGAGAACCACCCATGTTCCGCCCCAAGGTCCCGACCATGCCCCAGCCGACCGGCCTGGTGACCCCGCCCGCCCTCATCGAGCCGACCGCCGCCATCCAGCACACCCCGCAGGCCCCCGCGCCCGCCCCGGTCGTCTCCCCGGCCCCGGCCCCGGTCCCGGCCCGGCCGACCGTGCAGCTCACCCCCGGCACCGTCGTCGCCCTCGTCGGCAGCGGCACCGCCGTGGCCCTGGTCGTCGGCGCTGTCCTGGTCTCGATGCTCCTCGCCGTCGCCATCACCGGCGCATCCGTCGCCATCTGCGCCCTGGTGATCCGCTGCTCGCTGATCGCCTCCGAGGGCAAGCGCCGCTGACCGGCCCCCGGGCGGCCCTGATACCGCCAAGCATCCGCCGCCCGGGAGCCCTGCCCCACTCCGAACCCGAAGATCCGGAAGGAACCCCCAGCATGGCCCACCGCGCCTCCCACGCGACACCGAGGGCGCCCATGCCTGACACGTTCATCGACCCGACCACCCTCGGGGACCTGCTCCGGGTGGCCTCGGCCTCCGACTACGACCGCTGGGAAGACCAGATCCGCCGCACCGGCGGCTGCTCCGACCCCATCCACCTCACCGGCTGGACGGTCACCAAGGACAAGACCACCGGAGAGACCCTGCACCACTACTCCACCGAGAACGAGCCGGGTGGACGCCTCCGCCTCGCCTGCGGCAACCGCCGCGCCTCTCGTTGCCCCTCCTGCGCCTGGACCTACGCGGGCGACACCTACCACCTGATCCGCGCCGGTCTGGCCGGTGACGACCGCCGTGACGTCCCCGCCACCGTCCGCGATCACCCGCGCGTCTTCGCCACTCTCACGGCTCCCTCGTTCGGCCCGGTCCACAACCGGCCCGACCAGGGCACCTGCCGCTGCGGCACCGCTCACGCATCCGACGCCCCGGACCTGGGCACCGCCCTCGACTCCGACACCTACGACTACGCGGGCGCCGTCCTCTTCAACAATCACGCCGGACAGCTGTGGCAGCGCTTCACCACCCGACTTCGCCGCGAACTCGCCGCCCGCGCAGGCATGCCCCGCCGCGAACTCGCCGAGCACCTTCGCGTCTCGTACGGCAAGGTCGCCGAGTTCCAGAAGCGCGGGGCCCTGCACTTCCACGCGGTCGTACGCCTCGACGGCCCGGAGGGGCCCGGGACTCCCCCGCCCGCCTGGGCCACGGTCGACCTCCTCACGGACGCGATACGCGCCGCCGCGGCGCACTCGTACACGTCGGTCTCGGTTCCGCCCGCCGGTGATCAGCCGACCCGGACGTTCCGCTGGGGCCGACAGCTCGACGTCCGGCCGGTGAAGGCGTTCGGTGACGGCTCCGACATCACCGAGCAGGCCGTTGCCTCGTACGTGGCCAAGTACGCGACCAAGGCCGCTGAGAACACCGGCACCCTGGACCGCCGTATCGGCGAACTCTCCGAACTCGACCGCCACCAGGTCCCGGACCACACCCGCCGGCTCATCACCGCGTGCCGAGACCTGGACGGCCTGTACCCGGACCGACGCCTCTGGGCCTGGGCGCACATGCTCGGCTTCCGCGGGCACTTCTCGTCCAAGTCGCGTAACTACTCGACGACCCTCGGCGCCCTCCGCCAGGAACGCGCCGACTACCGCGCCGCCCAGGAAGCATCGGTCCTCGGCCTCGACGACCGCGAGCCGGACACCGTCCTCGTCCTGGTCGACTGGCAGTACGCCGGCCACGGCCACACACCCGGTGAAGCCGCCCTCGCCGCGACCATTGCCCGCGATCTCCAGACCAACCGCGAGACCGCCCGCGAAGCCCTCCTGAGCGAAGGGAGCGCGACGTGACCACGGCCGTCCGAGCACGCATCATGCTCACCCTCGCGGAGGTCTGCGAGGAACTGAGCGTCTCACGCTCGACCTTCTACGACTGGCGGGCGAAGCGGCGTGCGCCGCGCTGCATCAAGCTCCCGAACGGTGACCTCAGGATTCGGCGGAGCGACCTCGACCACTGGCTCGACGACCGTGAGGACGCCGCCTGATGGAGACGACGTACGACGTGAAGATCTACAAGATCCTCACGTACAAAGGCGCCAGGAAAACCACCTACACGGTGCGTTGGGTCGTTGAGGGCAAGCGCTGGCGTGAGCCGTTCGACACGGTCGCGCTCGCCGAGGGCTTCCGCTCGCAACTCATCACAGCGACCGGCAAGGGCGAGGCGTTCGTCATCGCGACCGGTCTGCCGGTGTCTCATCGCTCCAAGTCGGCTGCCATGAGTTGGTACAAGTTCGCGGTCGAGTACGTGGACGCGCGCTGGGCCCAACTGGGCGGCAACAGCCGCAAGAACACCGCCAAGACCCTGACCGCGACCTCCATCGCACTCCTGCGCGTCACACCCACTCAGTTCGAACCCGCGCTGGTGCGTACCGCGTTGCGCGAGTGGGCGTTCAACACGAACCGACGCGGTGCGGCACCCCGGGACGTGGTGAGCATCCTCAGGTGGGTGGAGCGAAATTCGCTTCCCGTCTCGGCCTGGGAGGACCCGGACAAGGTCGACGAGGTCCTACGAGCAATCGACACGCGCCTCGACGGCAGGCAAGCCGCGGCCTGGTCCCGCAAGCGCAATCGCCGCATCCTCAACGTCGCCATGAAGCACGCGATCCGGCGGCGCATCCTGCGGACCAACCCCCTCCCCAAGGGGAAGGAGTCGACGGCTGTCACCAAGACCACCAACGCCGTGGACAAGCGGTCCTTGATGAACTCGGACCAGGCGGCGGCACTCCTCGACTGGATCCGGCGCCGGCCCCGTGGAGGAAAGCGGCTGCACGCCTTCTTCGCCACGCTGTACTACTGCGGTCCGCGACCGGAGGAAGCCATAGCCATGCGAGTGAAAGACGTGACGCTTCCCGGTCCCGATGCCGGGGACCAGTGGTGTGAACTGCTGATCCACACGGCGACCCCGGAGGTCGGCAAGCAGTGGACCGACACCGGGGAGATCCACGAGGAGCGTGACCTGAAGGGCCGTGCTGAGGGCGAGACACGCACTGTGCCAGGACATCCCGCCCTTACGCGCATCCTGCGGCAGCACATCGAGGACGAAAAGCTCAAGCCGGGGGAACTGCTGTTCCAGGGGGAGACCGGTGGCATTCTCGCGGGCTCCGTCATCCGCCGGGCGTGGCACGGGGCGCGCAAGGCTGTATTGCCCCCGCACGTCTTCGAGTCGCCCACGGGGAAGCGCGTGTACGACAACCGGCACACGCGCCTGATCAAGTGGCTCAACGACGGCGTCCCGCCCGCCCAGGCGGCGGAGTGGGCCGGGAACAGCGTCCCGGTGCTGCTGGCCACCTACGCGCGATGCGTCGCAGGGCAGTTGCCTGACTTGAAGAGGCGCCTCGAAGCCGCCGGGGATCTCCCCGAACTGCCCGACGACACGCCAGACGCCGACTGAGGCTCCGGCCGAGAACTTCGACACGTATTCGACACGGCCACCCGCGAAACCCCAGTGACAGCCGGACAGCCCCGGAACCCTCCCTTGATCGTCAGGAGGGTGCCCGGGGCTTCGCCGAGTCCAGCGGAACCCTCACTGACCAGCAAAAAGGCCCTCCCAAAGGGAGGGCTCTCAGTGGCGCCCCCGGCAGGACTCGAACCTGCGGCCAAGCGCTTAGAAGGCGCCTGCTCTATCCACTGAGCTACGGGGGCCAGGTGTGGTGGCCGGTTTCGTGGTGCCCGGGTGTGGGCCGATCCGTGACCTTGCCGGGGACAAGGATAGGGCTCCCGGGTCCTCGTCCCTGGCGCTTCGCCTCCGTGGCTCAATGTGGAGGTTCAGTGAAGCGGTCCTGATAATCGCAGGCAGGTACGAATCGTGCACCGCTTTTGGCGTCTCGCGCATCGGGTGTTGTGCACTCGTTATGCCTGCGCCCCAGTCGTCCCTTCCGCCCCGTGTGTCCTGTCGGCGCGCAGACATAGTTATATGCTTCAGAAAGCCTCCAAAATTGGGCATTCTTCGCATGTGGTGACCTTGGACGTACGGCCTCAGCTGCTCGACGCACTCTCCGCCCTGCGCGACCGTGTCGCCGCCGCACGCTTCCCGCTGCCCCTGGCTGGGGCTCCACGCGCGCGTGCCAACCGCGACGAACTGCTCGCACAACTAGACGACTACTTGGTGCCCCGGTTGAGGGAACCCGAAGCACCACTTCTCGCCGTGATCGGCGGGTCGACGGGAGCGGGGAAGTCCACTCTCGTCAACTCCCTCGTCGGACGTCGGGTCAGCGAGGCCGGCGTCTTGCGGCCGACGACCCGGACGCCGGTACTGGTGTGCCATCCGGAGGACCATCACTGGTTCAGTGGAATGCGGGTGCTGCCCGACCTCACGCGTGCGTGGGTGCCCCACCAGGAACCCGGCGACGACCTCCAGGCCCTCATGGAGCGCGGTGAACGGGTGCTGCGCATCGAAACCGCCGACACCCTCCCCCGGGGCCTCGCCCTGCTCGACGCGCCCGACATCGACTCCCTGGTCGCCGACAACCGCGTACTCGCCGCCGAACTGATCTGCGCTGCCGACATCTGGGTCATGGTGACCACGGCCGCGCGGTACGCCGACGCCGTGCCGTGGCATCTGCTGCGTACCGCCAAGGAGCACAAGGCGACCCTGGTGACCGTTCTCGACCGGGTGCCCCACCAGGTGGTGTCCGAGGTCTCGCGGCAGTACGGCGCCCTGCTCACCAAGGCGGGGCTCGGCGAGGTGCCCCGCTTCACCGTGCCGGAACTGCCCGAGTCCGCGTGGGGCGGCGGCCTGCTGCCCGCCACGGCCGTCGCGCCGCTGCGCACGTGGCTCGTCCACCAGACACAGGACCACGGAGCCCGACACGCGGCGATGGCCCGTACGGCCCAAGGAGTCCTCGACTCGCTCAAGGCCCGGATGCCTGAGCTCGCCGGTGCGGCCGCCGCGCAGTACGCGGCAGCGCTGCGGCTCACCGCCGCCGTCGACGGGGCGTACGACAGCGAGTACACGCGCGTGAAGGGGCGTCTGCAAACCGGTGCCGTGCTCTCCGGGGACGCGCTCAAGCGCTGGCGCGCCTACCCGCTCGACTGCACCGCGGGTGAACTGCTCGACTCGCTCGTCGAGAGCCTGGCCGCACTCCTGTTGTGCGCCGTCACGGCCGCCGACGAGCGAGTGGACGACGCCTGGCGGCGCGAACCGGCCGCGGGCGCTCCAGGGCTGACGGACCGAGATCCGGCGCTGGAGAGCGCCGAGCACCGGATCGGGATGTCCGTACGGCGCTGGCGGCGCGTCCTGGAGGAGTACGCCGAGGACGAGGTCGGCCGCCTCGACAAGAGCGTGGCACCGGACGCCGAGGTCGTCGCCGCGCTGGTGGCCACCGCGCTCCTGGGCGGCCACAGGGCACGCAACGCGGGCGAGGGGCTCGCCGAGCGGCTCGGCGCGCACGGCGCCCTGCGGCTGCGCGAGAGGGGCGGGCGCCTCCTTGCCGAGTACCTCGACAGGGCCCTGCACACCGAGCGCGAGCGCCGTCTCGCCCCGCTCGACGCCCTAGACGTACGCCCAGAGCCCCAGGCCGAACTCATCGCCGCGCTGTCCGTACTGCAGAAGGAGAGGTGACCGCGGTGACTGCCGTCACAGACCACACGGATCACGCCGACCACACCGGAGACGATTCCCCCGAAGACGGCACGTCCGGCCAGGGAAGTCCCGAAAACGGCCACCCTGAAGGCTCTCGTTCCGAGGCCGACTCCCCGAAGGCCTTCGCCACGGAAGCCGCGGACGGCGAGCCCGCCGCCGGGGAGGCCGCGATGGAGGCTCCCCTGGAGTCCGTGACGAAGGCGCAGCAGGAGGGGCAAGCCGAGGCGGAGACGGAGGCAGAGGACACCGAACGGGCCCAGGAGGTCGCCTTCGATGCCCCACTTGGCGGCACGCACACACGCGTGAAGGACGACACCGGGCACACGCGTGTGAAGTCCGACGACGCCTGCACCCGTGCCGAGTCGGAGACCGCCTGGGACGACGGGCTGATCGCCCGCCGCGTGTCCGAGACGACCACCGGCCAGGAGGCACAGGCCCCGTCCCTGGTCCTGGAGACCAAGTCCGCCGTACAGGCGCCGCCGCTCCCGCTCGCGTACGACGGACCCCTGAGGTCGCGCCTCGAAGCGCTCCGCGAGCTGGTGGGGCAGTCGCGCACCCGGCTGGACAGCGGGACGCTCGCCGAGGCGAGCCGGGTCCTCGACGAGGCGGCGGCGCGCCGCAAACTGTCTGGTGAGCACACGGTGGTCGCCATCGCCGGAGCCACCGGCAGCGGCAAGTCGCAGCTCTTCAACGCGCTCGCCGGGGTGGCCATTTCGGAGACGGGCGTGCGCAGGCCCACCACCGCGGCGCCCATCGCGTGCAGCTGGAGCGACGGCGCGGCGACCCTCATCGACCGGCTCGGCATCCCGGGACGGCTGCGCAGACGTCCACTGCAGAGCCCTGAGGCGGAGGCGCAACTGCGCGGCCTCGTCCTGGTGGACCTGCCCGACCACGACTCGGCAGCCGTCCAGCACCGCCAACAGGTGGACCGCATCCTGGCGCTCGTCGACGCAGTCATCTGGGTCGTCGACCCCGAGAAGTACGCGGACGCCATGCTCCACGAGCGGTATCTGCGGCCCATGGCGGGTCACGCGGAGGTCACCTTCGTGGTCCTCAACCAGGTGGACCGGCTGCCCGGCGAGGCCGCCGACCAGGTCCTCGACGATCTGCGCCGACTGCTCGACGAGGACGGGATCGCGCTGGGCGAGTACGGCGAACCGGGCGCGACCGTGATGGCGCTGTCCGCGCTCACCGGGGACGGCATCGGCGAACTGCGCGAGTCGCTCGGCCTGTTCCTGGCCGAGCGGGGCGCCGCCGCCCGTCGAATTTCGGCCGATCTGGACGCGGCCGCCACGCGACTGCGTCCCGTCTACTCGACCGGGCGGCGCACGGGGCTCAGCGAGGAGGCGCGCGACGAGTTCGCGGACCGGCTCGCGGACGCGGTGGGTGCCACGGCGGCCGGTCAGGCGGCCGAGCGCGCGTGGCGCCGCAACGCCAACCGCGCGTGCGGCACCCCCTGGCTGCGGCTGTGGCGCTGGGTCCAGGACCGGGGGGACTCGGCGACGGGCCGGCTGTCGGTACGGGCACCCGCGGACGAGGAGGCCACGGCCCGGCAGCGCGTCGAACAGGCGGTGCGTACGGTGGCGGACCGGGCGGCCCGCGGGCTGCCCGTGCCCTGGGCGCAGGCGGTGCGTGAGGCGGCCGTGCGCGGTGCGCAGGGGCTGCCGGAGGCGCTGGACGAGATGGCGACGCGCGCCACGACTCCGGTGGGGCGGCCGCCGCGGCCCGGCTGGTGGCCCGCCGCCGTGCTCGCGCAGGCCTCGATGACGATTCTTCAGATCATCGGCGGGCTGTGGCTGCTGGGGCAGATCATCGGGTTCATGGCGCCGAACCTCGGGGTGCCGGTGCTTCTGATGTTGGCGGGCATCATCGGCGGCCCGGCCGTCGAGTGGGGCAGCAGGATGGCGGCGCGCGGACCGGCCAGGCGGTACGGACTCGAAGCGGAACGGCGACTGCGCGAGGCCGCCGCCGGGTGCGGGAGGGCACGGGTACTCGATCCGGTGGCGGCGGAGCTGCTGCGGTATCGGGAGGTACGGGAGCAGTACGGGCGGGTCACGGGGGCGTCGGCGCCGGTCGGATGACGAGGAAACACTCCACGGGTTGAAGCCCATCCACCCCTTCGGGTGACGCGGTTGTCCACAACCGGCCGGTAGCACACAGGGCTCAGCGGGCCCGGCCCGACGAAGGCAGTCTGAACTCGCGGCGATCGCAGCGCATGCGCTCGCCGCGACAGACGCATTCGTACGGGAGAGGGGTCGGGCATGAACGAGACAATGGTGTGCGCGGTGGGGAACGTGGCGACGCAGCCGGTGTACCGGGAGTTGGCGAACGGCGCGTCGGCGAGGTTCCGCCTGGCGGTGACGGCGCGGTACTGGGACCGCGAGAAGAGCGCCTGGACGGACGGGCACACCAATTTCTTCACCGTGTGGGCGAACCGCGCGCTCGCCACCAACGTGGGCGCATCGCTGTCGGTGGGCGATCCCGTCATCGTGCAGGGCAGGTTGAAGGTGCGTACCGAGGTACGCGAAGGACAGAGCTGGACGTCGGCGGACATCGACGCGGTGGCCATCGGCCACGACCTCTCGCGCGGCACCTCGGCCTTCCGGCGCCCGAACAAGGAAGGGGACACGACCGCGTCCCCCCGGCCCGAGCCCAGCTGGGAGACGGAGCCGGAGAGTCGTTCCCTCGATGCCTCCCAACAGCAGCCTGAGCCCGTCGGAGTGACCTGACGTCAGGTATGGAATCGCCCTGGCCGGGCGAACCTGACCGAACTGCGGCTTATCGACAAATCCGTTCCGGACAGCCTCCATTGATTTGTCGATAAGCGCAGCTCACGGACTCGCCGACCGATAACGATTCCGATTCGGATCGGTTATCCGACGGCAGGACCGGGAAGTGCGGTGCGCCCACGTCCTTAGGATGCCGGGCATAGCTCACGGGGCTTCTGATTCTGCTGGCGGGACCGTCCCCCCATGTCAACGGGTCCTGCTCGAAGGGGAATTCTGTGTTTTCTTCGTTCTCTGCGTGGTCCGCGCGCAGGCGAGGGGCCGCTCGCCTCGCCGCCGCGACGTTGGTGTCGGGGCTCGTCGCCGCGGGGGCGCTGGCCACCGCCGGCGTGGCCGCCGCCGACGATGCCCCGCAGAGTGAGGGCGGCGCGACCGCGACGATCGGCGGTCTGAAGACGTACGGGGCCGCGGTGGTCCACGACAACGGCGTGGACCAGCAGGTGTCCGCCGGTCTGTTCGAGATGTCCGTCGACGGCGGCGGCATGCTGCAGACGTACTGCATCGACCTCCACAACCCGACCCAGCGGGACGCCCAGTACCGGGAGACCTCCTGGAGCGGCACCTCGCTGAACGGCAACAAGGACGCCGGCAAGATCCGCTGGATCCTGCAGCACTCCTACCCACAGGTGAACGACCTCGCGGCGCTGGCAGACATGGCCGGTGCGCACGGCCTCACCGAGCAGGACGCGGCGGCCGGCACCCAGGTGGCCATCTGGCGGTACTCGGACGGCGCCGACGTGGATGCGGTGGACCCGAAGGCGGAGAAGCTCGCCGACTACCTGCAGAAGAACGCGCGGAACGTGGCGGAGCCCAAGGCCTCGCTGACCCTCGACCCTCCCGCGGTCTCCGGTCACGCCGGCGAGAGGCTCGGCCCGATCACGGTGCACACCGACGCGGACAGCGTGACGGTGACGCCGCCCGCGGACGCCGCCGCCAGTGGGGTGAAGGTCGTCGGCAAGGACGGCAAGGCGATCACCTCGGCGACGAACGGCAGCCGGCTCTACTTCGACGTGCCGAAGGACGCCACGGACGGTTCGGCGGCGCTGACCGTGCAGGCGTCGACGACCGTGCCGGTCGGCCGGGCCTTCGCCTCGGGGACCCGCAGCCAGACACAGATCCTCGCGGGCTCCAGCGAGTCGACGGTCTCGGCGACGGCGACCGCGAACTGGGCGAAGGAAGGCGCGATACCGGCGCTGTCCGCCACGACGAACTGCGCCAAGGGCGGCGTGGACGTCACGGCGACCGTCACGGGCGACGCGCCGTTCACCTTCGAGCTGAAGGGGGCCGAGCACACCGTCGCCGCAGGCAAGTCGCTGACGGTGACGGTCCCGCTGCAGGAGGACCAGGCGTACGACTTCACGCTGACGGGTCCGAACGGTTTCGAGAAGCACTTCACCGGCATGCTCGACTGCAAGACACAGGGCAGCGCGAGCGACATCACGACCCAGACCGTCGGTGAGCCGAGCCCGGCCCTGGCGAGCGCCGACTCCACCGGGGGCACCAACCTCGCCGAGACCGGTGGCTCCGGCGCGACCCCGGTCATTGCGGGCATCGCCGTCGCCCTGCTCGTGATCGGCGGCGCGGCCGTGTTCCTCCTCCGCAAGAAGAAGGCACCGGCGCAGAACTGAGCCTTGTGGCACCGCACCTTGGCAACTCAACAGTGAGTGACCGCAGCACGGTGACTCCGTGAGTCGCGGCCCCGGCCCGCCCCCCAGGCGACCGGGGCCGCGCCCCTTTCCGGCCGCGCCCGTCAGGCCATGGCGCCGACCAGCTCGCGCCGCTCGGGCAGTCCACAGCGTTCGGCGTCGGACAACGAGGCGATCAGGGCGCTGCGGGCACGGGCCACGCGTGAGCGGACCGTACCTATGGGGCAGTCGCTCACCAGGGCCGCCTCCGCGTACGGCAGTCCGAGGAGCTGGGTCAGCACGAAGGCCTCGCGGCGCTCCTCGGGCAGTTCGGCCAGGAGTTCGTCAAGTGCGATGCCGTCGTCGAAGCCCGGCAGGCCGCGCGGCTGGGCGCGTTCGGCGGCGAGCTGCCAGTCGTCGGAGTCGGCCAGCCGGGGCCGGGCCGCCGCGGTGCGGAAGCTGTCGATCACGGCCCTGCGCGCGATGGCCAGCAGCCAGGTACGGGCCGAGGAGCGGCCCTCGAAGCGGTGCAGGCTGCCGAGGGCGCGCAGGAAGGTGTCCTGGGCCAGGTCGTCGGCGGTCTGCGGGTCCGCGCCCAGATAGGTGACGTAACGGCGTACGTCACGGTGCAGGGCGCGCACGAACTGGTCGACGGCGTCGGGGTCACCGGCACGGGCGGCCAGCGCCCAGGCCGTCAGCGAGGCGTCACGTGAGGTGGGCAGGGCAGGAGTGGTCACCTGGTGTCCTTCTCGGGTCATCCGGGATCCGGACCCGGCGCGCGAGGGCGGCCCGAGGGTCCGGTGAGCGAAACCGGCCGCACGAGGGCGTACGGCCGAGGCCCGGGGCGCACAGGGGCGGCCTCGGGGAACCGGCTGTCTTCAGACGACAGCGGTCCCGGCGGGCGGACCTCGAGAAGTGATCGCGTGGACGAGAAGGAGCCGGCGCGGCACGCGGGCGGAGCGGTCGCGGCGGACGCGCGGACGCGGGCGGCTCACCGGCGCGGGCAGTGCGAGCGGCAGCCGCAGCGGGGCTGCCAGCAGGCCGGCGAGGGCCCGCAGGACACGGAAGACGGCGCGCTCTCCGTGCGCGAGCCAGAGGCCGCAGAGCAGGGCGGCCAGCAGGTGGGCGGCGAGCATCCCGAGCGAGGACGACGTCCCGTCCGCCGCGTGCCCCAGGTGGTCCATGGCGCCCATGTCCATGGCGTCCATGCGGGTCGAGTCCATGGGCACGGAGTCCGGGGACATGGAACCCATGGACATGGGACCCGTGGGCATGGAGTTCATGTCGTGGCCGGTGAAGACCGAGGCCGCCGCGCCCCACACTCCAAGGGATCCCGACGACTGCGCGAGCGAGAACACCGAGTGGAGTGCCGCCTGCGCCGCGACCACGGCGGACACGATCAGGGGCAGTCCGCGTTCCCGGCCGGCCAGACACCAGCCCGCGCCACCGATCACCGCGCCCGAGGCGCCCAACGCCCACCAGGGCACCGTGCCGCCGGACATCATCACGTGCCCCAGGGCGGCGAGCAGCACACAGACGACCGCGAACACCGCGGCCCGTACCGTGCGAGAACACCACCCAGCAGTCATGGCGGGCTCATCCTCGCATCCGGGCAACAGGCTTCATGGGAGGGTACGGAAATTTCTCACCCCCCACTCATGCGCGGGCTCAACTCGCGCCGGACGCGCGGTGTTCACGAACGGGCTGGTGAGGGATTCCGTCCCGCCGACAGAGGAGGAGGTCGGCGGGACGGCAACCGCTCAGCGGAGGTCATCGGCCGGTGAGAGCCGATGGGAACCGGTGAGACCCGGCGAGAACCGGTGAGAGGCCGCTCGCCTACTCTGAGCGGGCACCCCGGCCGCGCGCGAGGGCGTAGCCGGCCGCGGCCAGGCCGAGGACGCCCACGACCAGTCCGGCGATGCCCAGGCCACGGGCCGTGGAGTCACTGCTCGACGTCGAGTCGGCCGCGGCGGCCGGCGTCGAGCTCGACGACGAGGACGGGGCGGAGCCCGACGCCGAGTCCGAGGTCCCGTCGGAACCCGTCTCCGCGTCCTCGGCGGTCAGGGTGAGCACCGGCGCCGGGTTCTCCGGCTCTTCCGCGCCCTTCTTCTCCTCCTCGATCCAGCGGACGACGTTGCCGTCCGAGTAGGTCTGCAGGGTCTTGAAGCTCAACTGATCGGTGTCGTCCGGCAGTTGGCCGAAGGCGACGTTGAAGTCCTGGTACTGGCCGTGCCGGATCCGGCCGCCGGTCCAGGTGATCTCCGAGACGGCCTCGGTGATGGTGCCGTCGTCGGTCTTGACGGGGGTCTTGAGCTTCGTGGTCGTCACCTGCGCCGTCCAGCCCTCCTGAGGGGTGACGAGCACACCGAGGACCGGGTGGTCCGTCGGCAGGAAGACCTGCACCTTCGTGGTGCTCGCGGTGTCCTCCTCGTTGGGGACGCGGAAGGTGAGAACACCGTCCGTGGCTCCCTTGGCGTAGGTCTCGGGGTGGACCGTCACATGCGCGAAGGCGGCGCCCGCGGCGGCCAGGACACCGGCGGTGGTGAGGGCGGCGACAAGGCCGGCGCGGCGCAGGGTGGTGCGAATCGGGGACATCAGGGGAACTCCGTACTGGTGGGGATGCGGTCAGGGCGTGTACGCGAGCCCTGCCGGCGGTCCCCGACGGGAGACGGCGTGGCGCAGCAGCAGTTGCCGAAGCGGCCGGGGTTCCCGCGCGGTCCGGCGTACGACGGCCGGCCGGGTCGGTACGGCGGACCACCCCGCGCGCACCCGCCACCAGGCGGCGAGCCCCGGTACGAGCGCCGCGGCGCGCCGCAGCAGGGACCAGAACGCGGCTTCACCGCGCCGCAGCCACCAGGTCGCGAGGAGGGCGGCCACCACGTGGGCGGCGGTGGCGTGCGATGTCATGGCGTGCCCTGCTGGGTTCGCCATGTGCGCGCCGTGCATGTCCATCGCCATCCGCGGGCCGGCCGCCTCGAAGGCGAGGTGCAGCCCGGCCTGGGCGGCCAGCATGCCGCCGCCGATCCCGACGAGTGAGCGTTCGCGTCCGCCCAGCAGCCAGCCGGCCGAGAAGACGGCGAGGAGCCCGGCGCTGTCCGCCCACAGCGGCGGGGCCTGACCGGTGGCGAGCCCGTGCCCCCCGGCGGCCAGCAGCACGCACAGCACGGCGAACACCGCCGCGCGCAGGCTCCGTACCTCTGGGGACGCACTCATGGAGCCCAGATACTGCCATGGCGGGCGAACGGCCGTCGCGGCTTCCGGAGCAGCCGCTTCCTCCGAGGCCGCCCCGGAGCGTCGAAACGCCGCTCGGGTAGGGTCCGTTCGAACCAGAGAGGACGGGAGGAAACTGACATGCCACTTCGCTGTGCCGTGCTCGACGACTATCAAGGCGTGGCGACCGAGGTCGCCGACTGGTCGCCGGTGGCGGACGACGTGGAGGTCGTCGGTTTCCGGGAGCACTTCGGCGACGAGGACGCGCTGGCCGCCGCACTCGCGGACTTCGACATCGTCGTCACGCTGCGGGAGCGGGTGCCCTTCCCCGCGTCGCTGCTGGCCCGGTTGCCCCGGCTGAGGCTGTTGATCGCCTCCGGGATGCGCAACACGGTGATCGACTACGCGGCCGCGGAGGCGCGGGGCGTGACCGTGTGCGGCACCCCGAGTGCCTCGACGCCGCCGGTGGAGCTGACCTGGGCGCTGCTGCTGGGGCTTGCACGGGGTCTCGTCGCGGAGAACGACGCGTTGCGGTCGGGCGGCCCCTGGCAGAGCACGGTGGGCGCCGATCTGCACGGTCGGCGGCTCGGCCTGCTGGGGCTGGGGAAGATCGGCGGCCGGGTGGCGCAGGTGGGTCTCGCGTTCGGGATGCGGGTCGGCGCGTGGAGCCGGCACCTCACCAAGGAGCGCGCCGAAGAGGTCGGGGTGGAACTGGCCGCCTCCAAGGAGGAGTTGCTCGCGAGCAGCGACTTCGTCTCCGTGCACCTCGCGCTCGGGGAGCGCACCCGTGGTCTGATCGGCGCCGCCGAGCTGGCCCTCCTCAAGCCGACCGCCTACCTCGTCAACACCTCCCGCGCGGCGATCGTCGACCAGGACGCGCTGCTCGCCGCGCTGCGCGAGGGCCGGATCGCCGGAGCGGGCGTGGATGTGTTCGACATCGAGCCGCTCCCGGCCGACCATCCGATGCGCTCGGCCCCGCGCCTCCTCGCCACCCCGCATCTCGGGTACGTGTCGCGGGCCAACTACGAGGCGTACTACGGCGGGGCGGTCGAGGACATCCGGGCCTTCCTGGCGGGCGCCCCCGTACGCCGCCTCGGCTGAGCCTCGCGGCCGGGCCGGACCGGGCCGGGCAAAGGCGCACCGCGAGCCGTGGCGAAAGCCCTGTTCGTAGAGGGTGATCCCCCGGTGAACGCCGTGACCAGCCGTGGTCGGGCGCGTTGAAGGTGAGTGCGGTCGCGTCCGAGCAGCCGCACTCACCGAGTCAAAGGAGAACGTGATGTCTCGCATCGCGAAGGCAGCCGGTGTCGCTCTCGGCACGGGGGCCGTGGTGCTCAGCGGGGCCGGTCTGGCCATGGCGGACGCCGGCGCTCAGAGTGCCGCCGTCGGCTCGCCCGGTGTCCTGTCGGGCAACCTCATCCAGGTCCCGGTCCACGTGCCGGTCAACGTGTGCGGCGACACCGTCGACATCGCCGGACTGCTCAACCCGACCTTCGGCAGCGCCTGCGCCAACGTCAGCGACCACGACAGTGGTAACCCCGGCTCGGGCGGCTACGGCAAGTGACACGCCCTCAGCGGTCGTAGGTCGACAGCCGACGCAGGCGGGCGAGAGGCCCCTGGCAGTGGTCACTGCCGGGGGCCTCGCCACAGCCTCGACGCGTACTGGTATCACTACGCGCATATATCTACGCGTACATCTCTACACGTACCGGTAGATCCCGCTGTGATCCTCCAGCTTGTCCGGTGTCACGCCCCACGGCGGCATCTTCTCGTGCCGCGCGACGATCCTTCCGTGCTGCGAGTCGCCGGGACCCGGCGGCCGGGCGGGCAGATAGCGGGCGCCGCGATGCCGCTGCTGCCAGCGGGACCACTGCAGGTCCACGAAGGCGTGGTGCAGCCAGAACACGGGGTCGTTGACGGAGGCGCCGCCGAGCATGGCCCCGCCCACCCAGCGGTGCACGCGGTTGTGGTTGCGCCAGGACGCGGCACCGGACCCGCTCCCCCAGCCTTCGAGCCTGTTGCGGAATCCCTTGGAGGAGGTGGAGTTCCAGGGGGACGTGTCGTAGACGGGGTCCGCGAGCGCCGAGTCCAGCTCGCGGCGGGTGGGCAGTTCGATCGGGTTGCCGGGGCGGCCGAAGTCGCGGGTGAGGTACTCGCCGTCGGTCACCCCCTCCGTGATGGCCCACTTCCCGTTCGCGTAGGCGAAGGGCCCGGTCGTGACCTGGCGGTCGGAGCGCCGCCCGTTGCCGCCGAGCAGGTCCTTGGTCCACGGCGCGGAGGTCGGCGTCCGGTCCCGCGTCCAGTCCCAGTACGGCACGCTCACCCCGGAGTCCACGCGGCGCAGCGCCCGTTCCAGTTCGAGCAGGAACTGCCGGTGCCAGGGCAGGAAGGAGGGCGCCATGTGGGCCGCGCGCAGTCCGCTGTCGCCGTCCGCGACGTAGTACTTGATGTGCATCCGCACGAACTCGTCGTACTCGCCCCGGCGTTTGACCTCCAGCATCGCGGCGACGAAGCGGCGTCGCTCGGCGGCCGTCAGTGTGCTGACGTCCTTACGCGTGTACGCCATGGTGGGGGCTCCCCTCCGCTTCCGTGTCGCGCAGCTGCTCCGAGGGGCCCAGTTCGTCGACGGCCGCGCGCGCGGCCGCGAGCGCGGTCGGGTACGACTGGTAGTGGTCCAGCATGCTCAGGTAGCTGCCGTCCGCGCGGCGCATCAGGTGCAGCGGGCGGCCGTCCACGGTGACCTGCCACTGACCGCCGCCGGTTCCGGCCCGGACGCCGTTGCCGGTCCTCGCGCCGATCAGGTGGCGGCCGTGGTACATCTCGTCGAACGTGAGGTCCTCGGGGCGGGGTGGCCGCGCGGGCAGCGAGGCCGCGACGACCGGGGCCAGCGCCACGACGGCGGCCGACACCAGCAGGCCGTGCAGCACGCCCCGCCGGGTCACCGGAACTCCGCTCGACACTCTGCCGACGAACATGTTCTCTCCTCAAACGGATGCGGTGACGGTGATGATGACGCGTCTTCAGGAGGGGTCCGAGGACAGCCCGGGTGCCAGCGTGGGCAGAGTGACCGCGGGCGCCTCGACCCCGAGGTGCTCGAAGCCGTGCCCGAAGAGGTGTGGAAGAGGCGCCTCGAAGTCCGCCCCGGGCAGTCCGGCGCCGACCGGCAGCTGCGGAACGGCCCGCTCCGGAAGCATCCGTCCCTCGACATGCCGGGCACCCGCGGGTCCGCCCGGCATGGGCACCGGCAACTCCCCGGCGATCTTGGGCGTCTGCGGGTCGAGGGCACGCTTCGCACCGTCCAGAGGCACGCGGACGGGGACCGTTTCGGCCGCGACGGCCGGAGTCGCGGCGGCGGCGCCCATCACTGCCACGACGCCCATGACGACGGCGGCAAGAGTTCCTCGAGTGGTCGGCTTCATCTCAGGCACGGTCCCTTTCAGGATTCGGGGTCTGCGTCCGTACCGGGTAACGATCCTGAGAACGCCTTCAGTTCAAGATTCCCCCGACGAGCCCAATAGTCAGCTCGTCCAAAAATCCCACCATCGGGTCAGAATAAGCATCCCGATGATCCCGATATGCAGAATCGGCAGAACCCAGGTGAACTCACCGAGGAATCTCTTCAGCCAATCGGGCGCGGGCAGGAAATCATTTCGTACGTTGAATGACGTCACGTACCAGAACATGATGATCGTGGCGACCCAGGCAAGACAGCACCACAGGCACAGCGAGTTGATCCGGTACAGCGACTGGAACTGCAGCCAGGTGCAGAATCCGACGCCGAAGAGCATGCCGGCGTTGAAGGTCAGCCAGTACCAGCCGGGAAATCCGGCGCCCGCCAGCAGGCTCATACCGACGCAGATCACGATGCCGTACGCGACGAGACCGAGCATCGGGTTGGGGAATCCGAAGGCCGAGGCCTGGTCGCTCTTCATGATGTTGCCGCAGGAGACGACCGGGTTCAGGCTGCACCCCGGCACGAAGTTCGGGTTCTCCAGCAGTTTGAACTTGTCGATCGTGATGACCCACGCGGCGAGCAGACCGGCCGCACCGGTGATCACCAGCAGCACGGCGAGCGCACGGCTGCCACCGGCGGTCCGTGTCATCAGCCGCGCAGACTGCGCGCCGGCAGGAGCACGTGCGCCGCGCTGAGCAGAGTCCCCTCGTCACCCGCGAAGGCGGCCAGGTCCTCCGGCGCGACGGGTTTGCCGGGCTCCGCGCCGGGCCAGGCGCGGGTGGCGAACAGGAAGTAGGCGTAGCCGCGTTCGCCGACCGCCACGAGCCACTCGGGCGGCACGAGGCACTGGGCGTTGAGGTACGGCATGGTGACGACGGCCTGGCCCGCCTCGACGAGGAGGGTGAGCGGCAGGCTGGGCTGCCTGGCCCCGTCGAGGAGCGTGTCACCGACGGGCAGACCGTTGTCGCGCAGCAGTTGCTCGATGGCGACCCTGGAGGCCTCCGGGCCGCCTGCGCCGTCGCCCAGGGAGTAGGCGAGGAGGTAGGGCATGTCTCCGTCGGGGGCTTCACCACTGAACGCCATGACGGCGAGCGTGCCGAGATCGGCGGCCCGGAAAGGGCGCGTTTGGCTTGAGGTTGAGGTCACCGCGGAACCCTATCGACGCACCCGAAAGGCCCCGCCCCTTTATCACCCGGACGGGCGACAACCGGGCGGGCGACCACACGAACGAGGGACGGTCTCGAACAATGCGAAGGGCCGACTCCGCACGGTGCGGAATCGGCCCTTTCAGCCCGCGTACGGCGTCACTTTCGGCTCAGCCCCCGTACGGCGTCACCGGTTGGCGCACTTGTCCCCGGCCGTCGGGTTCAGCGCACCGATCACGTTGACGCCGAGGCCGCAGACGTTCACCGGAATGTCCACGGGTACCTGAATGACGTTGCCGGAGGCGACACCGGGGGAGTGGGCCGCTGCGCCCTGGGCGCCGGTGTCGGCGACGGCGCTGCCCGCCGCGGCACCCGCGGCCATTCCGGCGGTGGCGAAAAGCAGTGCGGCCTTCTTGGCAGTGTTCATCGTCCGTCCTTTCCTTGGCGGTGCGCTTCAGCCTAGGGATGCGTCCGACCGTCTCCCGGAAAGACACGCGATGAAATGGAACGGGACTCCACACCGAACCCGTTCAGTTCTGGAGGGGAAGTCCGCCGAGAAGCTTTGCGGGGCCACCGGCCGAGTTGATCGCCTTCGTCGCGCCATTCACGGTGTTGAGTACCGAGTTCTTGTTCTCGGTGTCCAGGGCGTCCGACTGGTGCCGCAGAGGCTGCAGATCCTCCAGGTCGAGCGAGCGCTGGCTGGTGAGGGTCTCCAGGGCGCCGTTGAGGCTGGTGGGCGTGAGGTCGGGGGCCTGGGCGGCGAAGGCGGGCGCGGCGGCACCGGCGATGACCAGGGACCCCGCAACGACAGCGGCAGCCTTCAGGGACTTCATCGTGTTCCTTTCATCGGCAACTCGAGTCACCAGAGAGAGATTTCGCTTTGCCCTGGCTAACGAGCCCCGGACGCGGCGGAAACCCTGTGTGCAGAAATTTCCTGCGCACATACACACATACAAAACAGCCGTCGTGCACCCACACAAAACAGCCGCCGTGCCGACCGCTGGGATCGGCACGACGGCGGGGTGGCGACTCGGAGGTCAGACCGCCGGCAGGCTCGGCAGCGCAGGAGTCGGCAGCGCGGGCGTCGGCAAGGCGGGGAGCGGCGGCAGACCGGGCAGGTTCGCCGCGGGCAGGCCGCCACCGAGGACCACCGCGACCACGAAGTTGACGAGACTCGTCAGCACGGCCGTGGCCGCGGGCACCACCTTGATGGCGTCGCCCGAGGTGGCCGCCGCGACGAGCGCGTCGACCGCCTTCTGGAGGGCGGTGAGCGCGTCGCCCGCGAGGTCCCGGGCGGCCGGGGCGCGCGAACCCTTGTCGCGCGGCGCCTTGTTGTCCTGGTCCCCGGCGACCGCGCTGTCGTCGTGCGCCTCGGCGCTCTTCTTCACCGAGGGCAGCGTGGGTACGGCGGGCAGCGTCGGCGGCGCCGGCAGAGTGGGCAACGTGGGCGTCGTCGTGGCCGGCGGGGTGACCGGAGCGGCCGCCGCGGCCTTGGCGATCGCGTCCTTCACGGCCTGGGCGAGCTTCGCCGCCTGGTCGGCGGAGAGCTGGCCGTTGTCCGCCTTGAGCGCGGCATCGAGCAGATCGGTGACGGGGGCGAGGACGCCGGCGATGGCGCCCAGCGACTTCACCTGTGCCAGCAACGCGTCCGCACCGGGGACGGGTGCCGCCGCATGGGTGCGACCACGCGCCGAGTCACTGTCGGCCGCCAGCGCGACCGGCCCGGATATCCCGAGCAGGAGCGAGGCACAGAGGACGGAGGACGCGAGGCGCCGTGCGGGCAGAGCACGCATGGATGTTCCCTTCGATGGTGCGTCGGATCTTGATGCCCACCGTGGAAGTACCGGTCGCCGCCTGCAACCGATCGAACGCCCCGTGTAACGACCTGGGCCCTGCGCCACCGCCGTCGTCGCTGGTGGGAAGCCATGCCGGGCCCTTGGCGCCCCTTCCCTCCATTCGGGGCCGCCGTCCCTCCATTCGAGGGCGCCCTCCCGCCGCCCGATGGCGCCCTCCCGCCGCTCGGGGCAGACGCGGACCGGCCGCCCTCCCGTGGGGGAGGACGGCCGGCGGAAGGGTCCGGTCCGACGTCAGTCGTTGGCGCACCGGTCGCCGAACGCGGGGTTCAGCAGGCCGGCCGCGTCGACGGTGTCCCCGCAGAGGTTGACGGGGATGTTGATCGGAAGCTGCAGGACGTTGCCCGACAGGACGCCCGGCGAGTGGGCGGCCGCGCCGTGCGCGTCGCTGTCGGCGGCGGCGATGCCGGCGGTGCCCGCCACGGCGGCGGCGACAACGGAGGTCAGGGCCAGGCCCTTCGCGATACGCGACATGGAGAAGTGCTCCTTGGAGTTGTCCAACCTCCGGGCGGGATGCCCGGCGCTGGAATCAACGCGCGGCACACGCGCGGGTTGTGCCTCCAAAGGAGTGATCCCGTGACCACCGGACTTCACTATTCCGACACACTTGTGAGGTTTCTCCGAATTAATACGGATAGCGACTAGAGTCGGCCACCTCCTGAGGCTGCTTGGCATCAGACGCCGGAATCAGATCCGCAGATATCCGCCCGTCCGCAGGTCCCGAACCTTTTCTCCCGAAAGGGCAACGCCGGTCATGCGTCATTCCCCGGGCCCGCTGCCGCGCCGCGCGACGGCGCACGAGAAGTGGACGGAGCCACCGCGGCACCTGACCCTGTTGATCGAACGCGCGCCCGCCCACTCGAACACTCCCAGCCGCGACGCCGACCTCCTCGATCTCGGGAGTGAAATCCGAGGCAGGGGTGACCAGTTGGGCGTCCGGCTCGTTTCGCAGCGGGACGCGGCCTGGGTCGGAGCGCTGCTCGCCGCCGTCGACGCGCAGCAGTGACGCGCGCCCGTGAGCGCAGCCCGTTAGCGAGGAACCCGCGCATGCACCTGCCATCGACCGACCCCCCACGGGTCCTGCACCTCACCCAGCCGGTCGACGGCGGAGTCGCCCGAGTGCTCACCGACCTGGTGAAGGCACAGCTCGCCGACGGAGCGCACGTCACGGTGGCCTGCCCGCGGGACAGCGACCTCGCGCACACGCTGCGGGCCCTGGGCAGCGACGTACGGCACTGGTCCGCGACGCGTGCGCCGGGTCCGCGACTGGCACGGGAGGTGCGGCGGCTCGCCCCGGTCGTCGCGCGGGCGCGGCCCGATGTGGTGCACGCGCACAGTGCCAAGGCGGGGCTCGCCGGGCGGCTGGCCGTGCGCGGCCGGGTGCCGACCGTGTTCCAGCCGCACGCCTGGTCCTTCGAGGCGGTCGACGGGGTCACAGCGGCCCTCGCGCTGAAGTGGGAGCGGTGGGGGGCGCGTTGGGCGTCCCGGGTGGTGTGTGTGAGTGAAGCGGAGCGTACGACCGGCGTGCGCGCCGGTATCAGGGCCCACTGGGCCGTGATCCCCAACGGCATCGACACCGAGCACTTCCACCCGGCGGCCGTGGCGACCGTACGGGCCGGAATCCCTCTGCTCACCCGAGCCGGTGGCGATCCGGCGGCTCCGCTGGTCGTCTGCGTCGGGCGGCTGTGCCCGCAGAAGGGCCAGGACGTCCTGCTGGAGGCCTGGCGGACGGTGGTCCGGCAGGTGCCGGGCGCCCGGCTCGTGCTGGTCGGCGACGGGCCGGACACCGGGCGCCTACGGGCCACGGCGCCCGAGGGAGTCCTGTTCGCCGGGGCGGCCCCCGACGCCCTGCCCTGGTACCAGGCCGCCGATCTGGTGGTGCTGCCGTCCCGCTGGGAGGGCATGGCGCTGGCCCCGCTGGAGGCCATGGCCTGCGGGCGTCCGGTCGTGCTGACGGACGTGGACGGCGCCCGGGAAAGTCTGCCGCCGGGCCTCGACACCCGCTGTCTGGTCCCCGCGCGGGCACCGGGCCCGCTGGCCCGGGCGATCCGCGCCCTGCTCGCCGATCCGCCACTGCGCGCGTCACTCGGGCACCAGGGGCGCCGCCACGTACTGGCCGCGCACGACGTACGGCGCGCCACCGCCGCGGTCGCCGAGGTGTACCGCGAGCTGCTCGCCCCGGCGTCCGGCGCGCACGCCGCGAGCGGGGAACACACCGAGTACAGGGAGTCCAGCCACACGTGACTGCGGAAAGCACCGTCCCCTCCCCCGGCGGACAGCCCCGGGAGTACGGATTCTCGCCCGTCTCGGTCATTCCTCCGCGCGGGGCCGACGAGGGCTTCAGATTCCCGGCCGGACAACGGCCGCCCTCCGCGCGCCACTTCGCACGGCACCTCGCGCGGCGCTCCGTCTCGCGCGGCGCGCCGCTGCCGTTGCTCGTCGCGGACGGCGGCGCCGCGCTGCTCGCCGCTCTGGCGCTCGCCGAGGTCCGGCCGCACGCGCCGCTGGTCGCCGCGCTGGTGCTCGCCGTCCTCACGCTGAGCGCGCACGCGGGCCTGTACCGCCCCGCGCCGGTGCCCGCCGTGCTGGACGAACTGCCGGTCGTCTGCGCGCGGATCGCGGTGACGTGGTGCGCGCTCGCGGCCCTGGTGGCGGCGCTCGTCCCGGCCACCGCGCTGTCCGCGCGCACGCTGGCGGCGGGCTGTGTGCTCCAGTCGGCGGTGAGCTGCGCGGGCCGCGCCGCGGTGTACTGGCGGCTGCGCAGGGCCCTGGTCCTGCGCCCGAGCGCCGCGCTGGTGATCGGCCCCGCGGCGACCGGCCGCCGGGTGGCCGCGGCGTTACTGCGCCACCCTCGCTACGGGCTGCGGCCGGTGGGCGTCGTCGCCGACCACGCGGCCGGGTCCGACGGGCTGCCGGTCCTGACCACCGGCGAGGAAGTGCAGCGGGCCCTCATCCAGAACGGCGTGCGCGCCGTGCTCGTCGTGGAACCGCGCCGCGAACACGGCCCCCTGCTAAGGGCGTTGGCCGAGGCGGGCTGCACGCTGTGGCAGCTCGACGCGGACTCCCCGTCGCACACGGCGGACTCCCCCTCGCACAAGGCCGGGAGCAGCCGGCTCGCCGGGTTCTCCTGTGAACGGATCGACGTCTCACGGCGTCACGGGAACCTCGCCAAACGGCTCCTCGACGTCGTCGTCTCCGGGACGTTGCTCCTGCTGGTCAGCCCGCTGCTGCTGATGTGCGCGGCGGCGCTGCGGCTGAGCGACGGGCCCGGCGTGGTCTTCCGGCAGGAGCGCATCGGCAAGGACGGGCGACCCTTCACCCTGCTGAAGTTCCGCACCCATCGCCCCGTCGACGCGCACGAGGCCGCGACCCGCTGGAGCGTCGCGGACGAGCGGGAGATGGGCCGCTTCTGCCACTTCCTGCGCCGCTCCTCGCTCGACGAACTGCTCCAGCTCTGGAACGTCCTGAGAGGCGACATGAGCCTGGTCGGCCCCCGCCCCGAACGCCCCTACTTCGTCGGCAAGTTCAGCCAGACCTACCCCGGCTACGCGGCCCGCCACCGGATGCGGACCGGCATCACGGGCCTGGCCCAGATCCACGGTCTGCGCGGCGACACCTCCATCGAGGACCGCTGCCGGTTCGACAACGCGTACATCGACAACTGGTCGCTGTGGCAGGACATCTGCATCCTGCTGCGCACGGCCGCCTCGCTCGTCCGTCCGACGGGGAGCTGAGCCGATGAGCCAGGCACTGCCGGTCTCGCCACTCGCCCCGCTGACCGCCGCGCTCCGGCGCGCGCTGCCCGTCCTGCCCGTCGTCGCGGTGATCGCCCTGCTCGGACTGCCGGTCGCGCCGGACACCGAGGGCGGCGCGAACCTCGCGGACGCCATGTCCGCTCTGGCCGTGGTGTGCTGCGCGGTACGTCTCGTACGGGCCCGTCGGCGCCCCCTGTCCCGTACCGCCGCGGTGGTCCTCGGACTGCCCGTGGCCGGTATCGCGATCGCGGCGGCCGGGGCGGCGAGCCCCGGGGCCGGGATCACCGGGCTCGCCCGCTATCTGCAGATCTTCGTGCTGGTCCCGGCGGCCGTCCTGCTGTCGGTGCGCGACCGCCGCGACTTCCGGCTGCTCGCCTGGTCGTTCGTCGGACTCGCGCTGTGGCAGGGGGCCGTCGGAGTGCACCAGTACGTCACCGGGACCGGGGCCACGTACATGGGCGAGGACATCCGGGCCGTGGGCACCTTCGGGCCGACGGACGTGATGGGCATGGCGACCGTGGTCGCGTTCGGGCTGGTGTGCGCGGTGGCGCTGGCGCTCGGGCCGGTCACCCCGCGGCAGCGGACGGCCGCCCTGGTGTGCGTGCCGGCGCTGCTGCTGCCGCTCGCGCTGTCGTTCAGCCGGGGCGCGTGGATCGCCACGGTGGTCGCGTGCGGCGCCCAGTTGGTGCTGGCGGGTCTGCGGCGCGCGGTCAAGGTGGGCGTCGCGGTGGCCGCCGCCGGCGTCGTCCTGGTGGGCGGGTTCGGTATCGGCACGGCCATGCTCCAGGAGCGCATCGACAGCATCACGCAGGTCACCGACGCCCCGGACCAGTCCGTCGTCGACCGGTACACGATGTGGGCGGCGGCGCTCGACATGTGGCGCGACCACCCGCTGACCGGCGTCGGGCTGAAGGCCTTCCCCGACCAGCGCGACGGCCACGCCTCGCTCGCGCTCTCCTCGGGCAGCGACATCGGGGGCGCGGGCTCCGCCTACCGCAAACAGCCGCTGCTCTCACCGCACAACATGTACCTGCTCGTCCTCAGCGAGCAGGGCCTGATCGGGCTGCTCGCCCTCGCGGGCGGCTGGGCGGCTCTCCTGGTGTGCGCGCTGACCGGGCTGGCCAGGGTACGGCGGACCCCGTCGGGCCTCGACTGCGCGCTCGTCGGGTGCGGGCTGCTCGTCTGGCAGTTGTTCGACTTCGTGTACGCGGACATCGGCGGGCCTTCCACCGTGCTGACGGCCGTGGTCTTCGGGCTGGTGGCGTGGTGGGCGCTGATGGATCCGGCCTCACCGGTGTCCCCCTCGTCGATGTCCCGCTCGTCGCTGTGCCCCTCGCCTGAGGAGGCCGCGGCGCGATGACGGTGAAGCCTCCCCGGGCGACGGCCGGTCGCGACGCCGATCCCTGGCCCGACGCCCAGGCCCAGGCCGATTTCGAGCCCGGTGTCGAGCCCGGATACGAGGCCGGTTTCGAGCCCGGCGGCGCCCTCGTACTGCCCTCCGCCCGCAGCGCTCCCCCCGCATCCGGCACACGCCTCGCATCCGAACCGCGCGCCACACCCGACCCGCCCCCAGAACCCCCGGACTCCCCGCCCCACCCAGGTTCCCCAGACCTCCCGGACCCCCAGAACCCCCCGGAACCCTCCTCCAACCGCTTCCTCGCCAAGGCCGCCCTCGTCACCATCGCCCTGTCCATCGCCGGGGCGCTGCTGGGCCTGGGCCGCGACCAGGCCCTCGCGCACCTGTTCGGGGCCGACTCCGACACCGACGCCTTCCTGGTCGCCTGGACCGTGCCGGAGTTCGCGGCGACGCTGCTGATCGAGGACGGCCTCGCCTTCGTGCTCGTACCGGCGTTCAGCATGGCGGTGGCCCAGCGCGCCCGGGGATCCGTCGGCGACCCGGTCCGCGCCCTGGTCGCCGCCACCCTGCCCCGTCTGACGCTCGCCTTCATGGCCACCGCCGCCCTCCTCATCGCCGGAGCCCCCTACCTGGTCGAAGCCCTCGCGCCCGGACTGCCCGACCCCCATCTCGCCGTCGACTGCACCCGGTTGACGGCCACCTGTGTCCTGAGCTTCGGGCTGGCCGGCTACTGCAGCGCGGCGCTGCGGGCGCACCGCAGGTTCGTCGCACCCGCGGCGATCTACGTCGCGTACAACACCGGCATCATCACGGCGATGTTCGTGCTCGGCGGGCGCTGGGGGGTGCGCGCGGCGGCCCTCGGGGTCGCGGTGGGCGGTGCGCTGATGGTGGTCGCGCAGGCTCCCTCCCTGTGGCGGCAGCTCGGTCGACGCGAGGCGGCCCGGAAGGAGGCGGGCCTCGAGAGGATCGAGGCCGCCCGCCCGATGGACCTCACCCTCGTCACCACCGTCCTGCTCTTCGCCCTGGTCCGCCAGTCCCAGGTCCTGATCGAACGCTACCTGGCCTCCTCACTGCCCGCAGGCGCCATCTCGCACCTGAACTACGCGCAGAAGGTCGCGCAGATGCCGATGGTGCTCTCGCTGATGCTGTGCACCGTCACCTTCCCGGTGGTGGCGCAGGCCATGGCCGAGGGCGACACCGCGCGCGCCCGCAGCCGGGTGGAACACGATCTGGCCGTCGTCTCCTGCACGGTGCTGCTCGGCGCGGCGGCGGTCATCGCGTGTGCGCCGCAGATCATCCAGCTGCTGTTCCAGCGGGGCGCGTTCACCCCCCAGGACACCGCGGCCACCGCCGCCGTCATGCGCGTGTACGCCCTCGGGCTGCTCGGCCACACCCTCGTGGGCGCGCTGGTCCGCTCGTACTTCTCCTCGGGGCGGCCCACCTGGTACCCGCTGTTCGCGATGACCGCGGGGATCATCGCGACCTCCTGGATCGGCGCGCTGACCGTCGGCTCCTGGGGGGTGTGCGGGATCGCGGCGGCCAACGCGGGCGGCGTCACCCTCAGCGCCCTGCTCCTGCTGTACGGCATGGGCCCGCGCAGTGTGCCGATCCGCACCCGGCTCGTGGTCGCCGAAATCGGCAAACCGGTGCGCGCGGCGCTCGTCGCCGCCGCCGCGGGGACGTTCTGCGCGAGCCATGTGCGCTCCCCCCTGCTCGGTCTCCTCACCGGCGGCACGGTCGTGACCGTCGTGTTCGCCCTGCTGGCCTGGGCCCTGCGGGTCCAGGCCCTCGCACCCGCCCTCCGTTCCGTCACACGAAGGCTCCCGCATGTCCGTTTCCGCTGACAGCACCCACAGCATCAGACGTACCGGCAGCAGACGTACCGCCGGCGTCAGACGTACCGGTACCGGCTCCGTCGACGCGACCCCCTGGGTGGCGATGTACCACTCCGTGGGCGACTGCTTCGACGACCCGTACCGCATCACGGTCTCCCCGGACCGCCTCGACCACCAGCTCGGCTGGCTGCGGCGCCGCGGCCTGCGCGGGGTGAGCGTGTCCGAGCTGCTCGCCGCCCGCGCGCGCGGTGGGGGCAGGGACCTGGTCGGTCTCACCTTCGACGACGGGTACGCCGACTTCGTCGAGGCCGCCCTGCCCGTCCTGCGCCGGCACGACTGCGGCGCGACCCTCTTCGTCCTGCCCGGCCGGCTGGCCGGCGAGAACGCCTGGGACCCGCTCGGCCCCCGTAAGCGCCTGCTCGACAAGCGGGGCATCCGGCTGGCCGCCGCCTCCGAGGGCATCGAGATCGGCTCGCACGGGCTCACCCACGTCGATCTGACGCGGGCGGACGACGCTCTGGTGCACGCCGAGGTCGCCGAAAGCAGAGCAGTGCTCTCGGAGTTGATCGGTGCTCACATCCAGGGTTTCTGCTACCCGTACGGAACGGTCGACCAGCGGGTCGTCGACGCCGTGCGCGACGCCGGATACACCTACGGCTGCGCGATCGCCCCCGGCCCGCTGACCGGCCCGTACGCCCTCCCCCGCGTCCACATCGGCCAGAACGACAGCTCCGTACGCCTGCTGTTGAAGCTCAAGCTGCACCGGCTGCGCCGCCGGCCGGTCGAGGGGGCCTGATGAAGGCCCTGCACATCATCACCGGCCTCGGCGTCGGCGGCGCGGAGCAGCAACTGCGCCTGCTCCTGCGCCACCTGCCCGTCGAGTGCGACGTCGTCACCCTCACCAACCCGGGCGCGGTCGCCGACGGCCTCATCGACGACGGCGTCCGTGTCGTCCACCTCGGCATGACCGGCAACCGCGACCTCGCCGCCCTCCCCCGCCTGGTGAAGCTGATCCGCGCGGGCGGCTACGACCTCGTCCACACCCACCTCTACCGGGCCTGCGTGTACGGCCGGATCGCCGCCCGCCTGGCCGGGGTGAAGGCCGTCGTGGCCACCGAACACTCCCTCGGCGACTCCCAGATGGAAGGCCGCAGGCTGAGCGCGGGCGTCCGCGCCCTGTACCTGGCCAGCGAGCGCCTCGGCCACGCCACCGTCGCCGTCTCACCGACCGTCGCCGACCGGCTGCAGCGCTGGGGCGTGCCCGGACCCCGCATCGAGATCGTGCCGAACGGCATCGACGTCGCCCGCTTCCGCTTCGACCCGGTGCTGCGCGAACGCACCCGCCGCCGCCTCGGCCTGCCGGAGGACGCGTACGTCGTCGGCGGCGTCGGACGACTCACCGCGGGCAAGCGGTTCGACATCCTGATCCGCGCGCTGGCCCAACTGCCCCGCACCTACTGGCTGCTGCTGGTCGGCGGCGGCGCCGAGGAGAGCGTGCTGCGGCGGGCGGCGCACGACGCCGGGGTCAGGGACCGGGTGCTGTTCACCGGCGAGCGCCCCGACGGCGGCCTCCCGGGCGCCGATCTGCCCTCGCTGACAGCGGCCATGGACGTCCTCTGCTCGCCCTGCGCCGAGGAGGCGTTCGGACTCGCGGTGGTGGAGGCGATGGCGGCCGGGCTGCCCGTGCTCTACGTCTCCTGCCCGGCCGTCGAGGACCTGCCACCGAGCGCCGCCCGGGGGGCCCGCCGGGTCCAGGGCGGCGCCGACTCCTTCGTACGAGCCCTCCTGCGGGTCCGCGCGGAGGGCCCCGGGCCGCGTTCGGTACCGGACGCCGCCCACCACTACTGCATCACCCGCAGCGCCGCACAGCTCATGGACGTGTACGCGGCCGCCGTCTCCTGCACCTCTCTGGGAGTGAGTTCCTCATGACCGAAAATCCCACCCGGCAGCACCGCCCGTCCGGACCCTCCGGCCCGTCCCTGCCCTCAGGTCTGACGCGCGCGGCCTTCGCCCGGCGGGTCGTGCCGCCGTGGTCACTGCTCGCCGCCGGCGTCCTTCTCGGGGGCGCGCTCGGTGGCGCGTACGGCGTCCTCAAGCCCCCGACGTACACGGCGACGAGTTACGTCATCGCCGTCCCGACCGAGAAGTCGGACCCGGCGTCGGCGCTCGGCTTCGCGCAGGCGTACGGCCGGGTCGCCACGCAGCTCGCGGTGCTCGGGGACGCCCAGGTGTGGGCCGGGGTGCCGGTGAAGACGCTGGAGCAGAGCGTGCAGACGGCGACCTCGCCCGACGCGCCGATGGTCGCCGTCTCCGCCACCTCCTCGCGCCCGGATCTCGCCGCCGACATGGCCAACGCCGTCGCGCGCGCCCTGACCCGGCACGCCAACGACACCAAGAGCAGCACCCACGTGGAACTCCAGCAGTTCTCCCGCGCGCCGAAGCCGACCACCGCCTCCTCGCCCTCCCCGAAAGTGACCGGTCTGGTCGGCGCGAGCGCCGGCGGGCTGCTGGGCGGTCTGGTCCTGCTGGTCCGTCCCCGGCGCACCACGGACCCCGCGCTCCAGGCCTCCGTGCCGAGCCCGGCCACCGCCGCCGACGGACACGGCCCACGGTGAGCGGGGCGCTGCGGACCGGGGTACGCGCGACCCGGACATCACTGCGGTCCGAAGTCGTCATCGACGAACGGGAGTTCGCCGCGCTCGCCCCGGCCTGGGGACGTCTGTACGACCGGTGCGCCGCCGCCACCCCGTTCCAGAGCCACGCCTGGCTGCACTCCTGGTGGCTGTCCTACGGCTCCCCCGGCCGCCTGCGGCTGGTCCTGGTCCGCGAGGGCGGCGAACTCCGCGCGGTCGCGCCCCTGATGCGCGCACACCGTCCGCTGCCCGTGCTCGTCCCGCTCGGCGGGGCGATCTCCGACTACGCCGACGTCCTCATCGACGACGGGACCGACGACGAGCACACCGACCGCGCCGCCGCGGCACTCACCGAGGGCCTGTCCGCGGTCGCCCGCACCGCGCTGATCGACTTCCGCGAGGTACCGCCCGGCGGCACGGCGGAGCGGGTCTACGAGCGCTGGCGCGGACCACGCCGCCGGGTCCGGGACTCCCTCTGCCTGGAACTGCCCGCCGCCTCCATGGACGACCTCGTCGGTCGGCTGCCCTCGTCCAAGGCCCAGCGCGTCCGGGCCAAGCTGCGCAAGCTCGCCTCGCTCGGCATCGAGCAGCGGGACGTCCCGCACGACGAGGTGGACGCGGCACTGCGCCGGCTGCTGGAACTGCACCGACTCCAGTGGCAGGGCAGGAAGGTGACGACCGAGCACCTCCAGGAACGGTTCTCCGAGCATCTGGTGCGGTCGGTGGGCCCGATGGTGCGCTCCGGGGACGCCGTGGTCACCGAGTTCCGGCTCGACGACACCGTGATGGCCGTGGACCTCACTCTGCTGTCACGACGCCTGGCGGGCGGCTATCTGTACGGGGCCCACCCGGGGCTGCGGGAGCGCAAGGCGGACGTGGCGGTGATGCTGCTCAACGCCTGCGCCCGGCACACCGAGGGCGGCGGACGCGGAACGCTGAGCCTGCTGCGCGGCGACGAGCCCTACAAGCACCACTGGCGCCCGGAACCCGTGATCAACCAGCGGCTGCTGCTCGCCCGGCGACGTACGGCGCCGCTGATGTCGGCGGTCCTCTGCGACGTCGCCGCGCGCGGCCGGGGCAAGGAGCTGGTGCACCGGTGGAAGGAGCGGGGTGGAGGTGGGACGGACGCCGGCGCCGACGGTGGCAGTGGTGGTGGCGGCGGTGGCGGCAGGCCGTGAGGGGCCTGCCGCCGGGCCGGTGTCACCGGGTGCGCGACCACCAGTCGAAGCGCAGACAGAGCTTCCCGCCGAGCCAGTACTCCACCCAGTCGCCCAGGTCCAGCGGCGAACAGTTGGGCGGCACCACCGGCGTGGGCACAGGAGTCGGCACGGGGGTTGGCACAGGCGTCGGCACGGGGGTTGGTACAGGCGTCGGTACGGGTGTCGGTACCGGCGTCACGGGTGTGGGTACGGGTGTAGTCGGCTGCGGTGTGGGGTCGGTGCGGCCGAAGAGCACCGCGCGGTACACCTGGGACGCCCTCGGGTTCTGGCGGCACTGCCAGACGCCGTGCGGGCAGTAGTCGGTCAGCGTGTTGTACAGCGGTTTGTGGTCGTCCATCCACGCGAGCATGCGTTTCATGTACGCAGCGTTGTCGCCGTTGCGGAAGAGACCCCATTCGGGATAGGAGATGGGTTTGCCATGGGCTTTGGCGAAGTCCACGTGCTCCTGAAGGCCGTACGGCTCGTTCACCTCCTCGTCGAATGACAGCCCCCGCGGCTGGTCGTACGAGTCCATGCCGACGATGTCGACCGTGTCGTCCCCGGGATAGCACTGCGTCCACGGCACGGCGTCCCGGCCGCGGCTCGGGGCGAAGTCGAACCGGAATTTCTGCCCCGGCACCGAACGCATCGTCGTGACGATCCGGTTCCAGTACCTCTTCCACGCCTCCGGGTCCGGCCCGCAGCGATGGGTGTAGGTGATGCCGTTCATCTCCCAGCCGAGGACGATGACGGTGTCCGGAACCTCCAGCTCGACCAGACGCTGGGCGAGGGCGCGGAAGTGCCCGTCGAACGCGCCGGCGGCACCCTGCTGCAGCAGCATCCGGACCTCGGCGTCGGAGACGTTCTCCTCGTTGCGCTCCATCATCGGCACGTTGAGGACGAGCATCCGGTCCTTCCGCTCATGCCGCCAGTCCGCCCAGACGTCGAGGAAACCGGGCGGCCCCTCGATGTTGCTCCAGCGATCGCCCGGCAGATACGTGTGCGCGACGCGGAGTCGGGCGCCGCCCAGCCACTGGCTGAGCTGGGCGATCCGGGCCACACCCCGGGGGCCGTAGTCGAGGTAGGCGCCGAACGCGGAGAGCGGCTCGACGGGTTTGGGCGCGGGTTTCGTCGGCGTCGCGGGTGTCGGCGGTTCGGTGGGCGTGACGGGCGCCGGCACCGGTGGTGTCACGGGCGTGGTCGCGGACGGTGTCACCGAGGCCGGAGTCGGGGATGTGGGTTTCACCGTCACCGTCGTCGGGGCCGTGGGCGATGTCGGCTGTGTGGCCGGTGTCGGTGTCACCGTCGTCGGTGTCGGCGCCGGGGGGTCGGCGGCCCGCGGCGCACCGCCGGCGGCGTGTCCGGGACCGGCCGCCAGGGCGACCGAGACGACGATGCCGGCCGCGACGACAGCCGGCCTTCCGCTTCGGGGCCGTTGTTTTCGTGGGGCCATGCCTGCTCCCCTCTCCACTCTCATAGCTCCGACTGCGCCGACTCCCATGGCTCGGACGCGTTTTCCGTCAGTTGTTCATACTTTTCCCTCTACTGACACTCAGTCATATGAAGTCGAATCCCGCCAACCGAGGCCGCGTCCTTTGATCCCGATGGATGACGCGAGCCCGGGTGCCGGGCGCGGCGAGGCGTCCGGCACCCAGAGGGTCGTACTAGCGACGGGACGCGGCTCGGCCTCGTCGGTACAGCACTGTCCCGCCGAGCAGCAGTGCGGCGCTGGCGGCCGAGGCCGCGAGCACGTTCTCACTGCCGGTGTGGGGCAGGGTGGGCGGGTACCCGGGGGGAGTGGTGGGAGGTGTCGTCGGCGGCGTCGTGGGGGGCGTCGTCGGCGGGGTGGTGGGAGGTGTCGTCGGCGGCGTCGTGGGGGGCGTCGTCGGCGGGGTAGTCGGTGGAGTGGTGGGGGGTGTCGTGGGAGGCGTCGTGGGGGGCGTCGTCGGCGGCGTGTCGCCGTAGCCGGGACCGTTCTCGCACTTGTTGCCGAGCACCGGGTTGAGCGCGGCGATCACGTCGACGGTGTCGCCGCACGCGTTCACCGGCACATGCACCGGGAGCTGAACGGTGTTGCCCGACCCGACACCGGGCGAGCCGTTCGCCTCGCCGTACGCCGAGGCGCCGCCGTACGCCGAACCGGAAGGCTCGCCGTACGCCGAGGAGTCGGAGGAACCGCCGTACGCCGAGGACCCGGAAGGACCGCCGTACGGGCCCGGCTCCTCACCGTAGTCGCTGTCCGAGAAGCCGGAGCCATACTCGGAGGCGCTCTCGTGGGGGGCCGGCTCCTGCGACGCCTGCGACTCGTGCGAAGCCTCCGAACCCTCCGAAGCCTCCGAACCCTCCGAACTCTCCTTGCCCTGCGACCCGCGTGAACCCGAGCCGCTGGCGCAGGAGTTCCCGAAGGCCGGGTTGAGCGCGGCGATCACGTTGACGGTGATGCCGCACGCGTTCACCGGCACATGCACCGGGAGCTGAACGGTGTTGCCCGACGCCACGCCGGGCGAGTCCGACGCGCCGCCCTGCGCGTCCGCGTCGGCGAACACGGGGCTGCCGTACAGGGACAGGATGCTCGTCGCGGCCGCGGCCACGACCATGCCCCTACTCAGGGTCTGTCGCAATCTCGTTGTCTTCCTGCTTGAAGAAGTGAGGAAAGCCGGCCTTGGAGCCGAAAGAGCGCCCAAGGCCGGCCAGGACACAGCCTGGAAGGCTGCTGTGCTCCGCGTCAGTCGCTGACGCAGGCGCTGCCGAACGTCGGGTTCAGCAGGCCGATGGCGTCGACCGTGTCGCCGCACAAGTTGACGGGCACGTGCACGGGGATCTCGATCACGTTGCCCGAGAGGACACCCGGAGACCCGACGGCGGCGCCCTCGGCACCGGCGTCAGCGAAGGCCGGGGCGGCCATGCCCAGAGTCATGATCGCGCCGGCGACGACAGCAGCGCTCTTCTTGTGGTTCACGTGCTTTCCCTTCTCTGCGGTCATGCCCCTATGACGGCCGAAACCGAGCGAGCACAGCTTGAACGGCTCGCACCATGACCTGCAGGCTGTAAACGAGGGATAGACGTCGGAAGAAACTACAGAACGTGTGCGGCTTGGTAATTCACCCGAATCGCCCCGCATTCGAATCAACACCGAAGCTTCACACGGGCCCACGAGAAGAAACGCTTCCCTTGAATAAGCCGCCCCTATGACACCGAAGAGCTCGGGCCCCGCCGCGTGGTGCACGGGGGCCCGAGCTCTTCAGGCGAGGAAAAGGGCGACGGTCAGCGGTTGCCCGTGCCGTTGCCGGACAGGACCGGGATGTCGTCCACGAGGTGCGACAGCGGCTCGTCGCCCTTGGCCTGGGTCGAGTTCTCGGCGCACTGCTGGTTCTGCGGGGCCGACAGGATCGGGACGTCCTGCACGGTGATCGGGGCGGCACCGAGGAGGGAACCGGCGTTCGCCTTGGCCGGCAGGCCGACACAGAGCTTGTTCAGCGTGCCCTGCGCCAGGCTGAGCTGGGGGCTCATCTTGCCCTTGGTCACGGAGTTGCCGAACGCCTGCTTGGCGTCGTTCCCGCTGACCGACGTGGTGCCGTTGCCGTCGCCGATGGCAAGCGCCTGGGGCGCGGCCGCCGCCGAGACACCGACGACGGAAGCGGCGACCGCCGCCGCGGCCATTGCCTTCTTGAACATTTCTCGGTCCTTTCCTGGCAGAGACACATGTTCCTGCTCTCGCACTCAACCCGGCGGCCCTGGATTGGTTGCGGCGATTCACCCGATCGGTCCGTTCACCGGCGGGGAATTCACGGGAATCCATAGGGCGCTCACGGGTCGCTGAATCACTCTTCGATGTGGGCCATCGGAGTGAACCGGAGCAACCATGAGCGTCCGCGGCAGTTGACCAGGACGCTCCGGTGGACGGGGTTTCTCCAGAAGGGACTAGCTAGTGATCAAGAAGGTTATGGCCGCCGCGGCGGTCGCCGCTTCCGTCGTCGGCGCTTCCGCTGCCGCCGCGCCGCAGGCGCTGGCCATCGGAAACGACGGTGGTACGACGTCCACCAGCGGCAACGGTGCGGTGCAGTCGTTCGGCAACTCGGCGACCTACGGCAAGATGAGCCCGCAGATGGCGCTCATCCAGGGCTCGCTGAACAAGCCCTGCATCGGCCTGCCCGTCAAGGGCAACGTCGGCTCCGTCCTCGGCGCGGTCCCGATCACCGTGCAGGACGTCCCGATCCTGTCGGCCCCGCAGAACCAGCAGTGCGTCGAGAACTCGACCCAGGCCAAGGGCGACGAGCCGCTGTCGCACATCCTGGACGACATCCCGGTCCTCTCGGGCAACGGCAAGAACAACCACTAGTACCCCGCATCCTTCCTGGGACTCCCGTCGACGGGCCGCCGAATTCCTCGGCGGCCCGTCGGCCTTCCCGCCGCGCACACATGACCCTCGACCGCGACTCGGGGAGCTCACCGGCGCACACATGTCGGTTGAAACCTCCGCACGCTGGGCCATATGGGGTATAACCCGCAACCCTTACGCGGTCTATCCAGTTAATGATCATGCAGCTCCCCAACAGGAGTCCGCTTTCCGAAGGGAATGAACATGAAGAAGCTGTGGGCAACCGCTGCTATCGCCGCTTCCATCGCCGGGATCTCGGCCACGGCCGCCCCCCAGGCGCTGGCGATCGGCGACGACGGTGGTACCACGTCCGTCAGCGGCAACGGCGCCGAGCAGTCGTTCGGCAACTCCGCCACGTTCGGCGACATGAGCCCGCAGCTGTCGCTGGTCCAGGGTTCGCTGAACAAGCCCTGCATCGGCCTGCCGGCGAAGCTCAACCTCGGTGGGGTCGCGGGCGCCGTTCCGATCACCGTGCAGGACATCCCGATCCTGTCGGCCCCGCAGAACCAGCAGTGCGTCGAGAACTCGACCCAGGCCAAGGGCGACGAGCCGCTGTCGCACATCCTGGACCAGATCCCGGTCCTCTCGGGCAACGGTGCCAACAACCGCTGATCCCAGCACCGCGAGAGCGGGCCGCCGAGCACCTCGGCGGCCCGCTTTTCCGTGTGTACGGCTCTCAGCCCCCGTACAGCGCCTCGATCTCGGCCGCGTACGCCGCCGTCACCGCGTGCCGCCTGACCTTCAGGGACGGGGTGAGCAGGCCGTTGTCCTCGCTGAACTCGCCCTCCACCAGGGCGAACGCGCGGATGGATTCGGCGCGCGAGACGGCCTCGTTCGCGTGATCCACGGCCTTCTGGACATCGGCGCGCAGAGCGGGATCCCCCACGACTTCGGACAGCGGGGTGTCGGCGGGCCGTTTGCGGACGGTGAGCCAGTGAGCGAGGGCCTCGGGGTCCAGGGTGATCAGCGCGGCGACGAACGGGCGGTTGTCGCCGACGACGACGCACTGGCCGACCGGCGGGCGGCTGCGCAGTCGGTCCTCCAGGACGGCCGGGGAGACGTTCTTGCCGCCCGAGGTGACGAGGAGGTCCTTCTTGCGGCCGGTGATGGTGAGGTACCCGTCCTCGTCGAGGGCGCCGAGGTCGCCGGTCGCGAACCAGTCGTCGCGCAGCGCCGCTTCCGTCGCCGCCGCGTTGTTCCAGTAGGCACCGAAGACGACACCGCCCTTGACGAGCACCTCGCCGTCGTCGGCGATACGGACGGCCGTGCCGGGGACCGGGAGGCCCACGGTGCCGGGGCGGGGCCGCAGGGGCGGCACGATCGTCGCCGCGGCGGTGGTCTCCGTCAGGCCGTACCCCTCGTAGACGATGATTCCGGCGGCGTAGAAGAACAGGTTGAGGTCGCGGTCGAGCGGGGAGCCGCCGCTGATGGCGTAGCGCATACGGCCGCCGAGTTCCTTGCGGACACGGCGGTAGACCAGCAGGTCGTACAGCGCCCAGGCGGCGTACAGGCCGGGTCCTGGGCCCTTGCCCGTCCCGAGGAACCTGTTCAGATACGCCTGCCCGAAGCGGACACCGACCCGGTCGGCGCGGTCGAAGGAGGCACCGCGGCCGATCTTCTCGGCGGTGGCGCGGCCGGTGTCGTGGATCTTCTCGAAGAGGTACGGGACGCCGACGAGGAAGGTGGGGCGGAACTCCCGCAGCGCGGGCCGCAGTTCGTCCGGTTTGACGCTCGGGCAGTGGCCCAGCTCGATGCGGGCCATCAGGCAGGCGATCTGGAGGGTGCGGCCCAGGATGTGGGCGAGCGGCAGGAACAGGAGGGTCGAGGCGGTCTGGCCGGTGACCTCCTTGAAGACGGGGTGCAGCAGTTCGACCGTGTTGGCCGCCTCGGCGTGCAGATTGGCGTGGGTGAGGACGCAGCCCTTCGGCCGTCCGGTGGTGCCTGAGGTGTAGCAGAGGGTCGCGACCGTGTCGGGGGTGAGCGCGGCGCGGCGCTCGGTGACCTCCTCGTCGGGGATGTCCCGTCCCAGGGCGGTGAGTTCGGCGAGCGCGTTCGTGTCCAGCCGCCAGACGCGCGGGGGTTCGGGGTGCCGGGCCGTGGCGGTGGTCACGGTGTCGGCGTTCTGGACCGTCTCGACGATCGCGAAGCGCGCCCCCGAGTCCCGGACGATCCACTCCACCTGCTCGGCCGACGAGGTCGGGTAGACGGGGACGGACCGGCCGCCGGCCGCCCAGATCGCGAAGTCGAGAACGGTCCACTCGTAGCGCGTACGGGACATCACCGCGACCCGGCCGCCCGGTTCGAGGCCCGCCGCGATCAACCCCTTGGCGGTGTCGGTGACTTCGCGGGCGAAGGCCGCCGCGGTGACCGGGCGCCGGCCTTCGCCGTCCCCGCGGCGCAGTACCACGGCGTCGGGCGCCTGGGCCGCGTTGGTGAAGGGCAGGTCGGCGACGCTGCCGGTGGTGGGGCGCGGGGCCATGGGGGCGGTGCGGACCTCGCGCACCGCGCCGGTCCCGTCCCTGATCAGCTCGACCTCACCGCGGGACGCGAGGTCCGTGCGCCGCTTCGCCCGTTTCAGATCCTTGCGTACGCCCATCACGGCTCCACCAGGTCGCAGGGTTCTTACTCGGGAGTCAACTTACTCACTCGTAAAGGAAGTTCAATGCGGCCGTCGGACTCGGACTCGATGCCGACGCGGTGAGCGCCGTGACGGACCGACGCCGCCGCTATCCCATGAGTCCACTCGCCCGCTCCACCGCGTCCGCCAGGTCGTCCACCGCCTTGTCCTCCGCGGCGGACGCCACCCGGTGGGCGCGGTCGGCGAGTTCGCCCAGCGGGAGGGCGCCGGGGAGCGGGTTCGCCTTGTCGTCGCCCGTGCGCAGGTCGTCGGCGAAGTACGCGGCCACGGCGTCGACCTGGAGGCGGGTGGAGGAGGTCCACAGGTCCTCGTCGAGGGAGCCGGTCTCCAGCTGGCCGGACTCCTCGTGCGGGGCGCGGGTGTCGGGGTCGAGCCAGCGGACGCTCGCGGTGGCGAGGTGGCCGGAGGCGCCGGGCCTGGTGCGGACCGCGTAGAGGGCCGTGACCGTGTGGCCGGGCCCGACCTCGCCGCCGTCCACCCGGTCGTTGCGGAAGTCCTCGTCGGCGACCTGGCGGTCGTCGTATCCGATCAGCCGGAACTGCTTGACGGTCCCCGGGTCGAAGGCGACCTGTGCCTTGGCGTCGCGGGCCGTGAGGTCGATGTTCTGCGGAAGCTGCTCGCAGAAGACCTTGCGGGCGTCCTCGGGGTTCGAGACGTACGTCGTGTGGCCGTCGCCCTTGTCGGCGAGGCGCTCCATGAGGGCGTCGCCGTACTCGCTGCCCACGCCGACACCGAAGAGGGTGATGCCGTGTTCGCGGCGGGCGGCGGAGATGTTCTCGAGGATGGCGTCCGCGTCGGTCTCGCCGGTGTTGGCGAGGGCGTCGGAGATCAGCACGACGCGGTTGGTGGCGCCCTCGCGCAGACCCTTGACGGCCGTGGCGTACCCGGTGCGCACGCCCGCGCCGAGATTGGTCGACTCCGTCGGTTCCAGTCCCCTGATCACGTCGTGGACGCGGTCGCGGTGGTGGCCGAGGCGGGTCATCGGGAGCACGGTCCGGGCCTCGTCGCTGAAGGTGACCACGGCTACCGAGTCGTCGTCGCGCAGCCGGTCCGTCATCACGCCGAGGGCGTCCTGGGCGAGGTCGAGCCGGCCGGGCTCGCCCATGGAGCCGGATATGTCGATGACGAAGGTGAGGGCGGCGGGCGGGCGCTCACCGCTCTGGGCCGCGGTGCGGGTGGCGAGGCCGACGCGGACCAGCGACCAGTCCTTCTCCTGGGTGCGGGCTCCGTCGACGGTGACCGAGAAGCCGTTGCCGTCGGGCCGCCGGTAGTCCTGCCGGAAGCTGTTGACGAACTCCTCGGGGCGGACGGTCGACGCGTCGGGCAGCCGGCCGTCGGCGAGGGCGCGGCGGGCGTAGCCGTAGGAGGCGGTGTCGACGTCGAGGGCGAAGGTGGAGAGGTAGTCGGGGGACGGCGCGAACTCGCGGCTCGCGTCGCCCGTCGGCGTGTCCTTCTGTTCGCCCTGGGAGGTCCCGGAGGTCCGGTTCGGGGCGGGCTGCGGGAACCCGCGTCCGCCGGACTTGTTGGAACCGTCCGTCGAGGAGCCGTTGCTGTCGCTCGCGCCGCAGCCGGTGAGGAGCAGGCCGCCCGCGAGCGTCAGGCCGATCAGGGCGGCGACCGGTCGCCACGGTCGCCCGCTCCTCGGCTGCCGCCGCGGTCGCCCTGTGTGTTCGTCGTTCCCCGTCCGTGTCATCCGTGCCCCCTCGGTGAGTCGCCTGTCCGCCGACTGTCTGCCGACGTCCATGGGCCGACGTCTGTGACTGTGACGCCCGAGGGGGCCCGGATGTGCGCTACGGAGCGTTGCGGATGGATTTCGAAGCGGCCACGAAGGGCGGTCGTCGAGACCGGTAGGTGACGCTCCGGAGATCTACGACACGATGTCCTTGCGCCGGAAACCCCGGAAGGCCAGGGCGAACAGGACGAGGGCGTACGTTATCGAAATCGCGGTGCCCTGGATCATGCCGCCCCACTCCGGGTTGGGCTGGATGGCGTCGGCCCAGGCGAACTGCCAGTGTGCGGGCAGGAAGTCGCGCCAGTGGCCGAGGGCGGTGACCGCGTCCAGGACGTTCCCCACGATCGTCAGGCCGACCGCGCCGCCGACCGCGCCCAGGGGCGCGTCCGTCTTGGTGGACAGCCAGAACGCGAGCCCCGCCGTGACCAGTTGGGACACGAAGACGTACGCGATGACCACGAGGAGCCGCTGGGCCGCGGTGCCCGCGGAGAGCGCGCCGCCGGTGGGGATCTCCAGCGGCCCCCAGCCGTACGCCGCCGTGCCCACCGCGATCGCGACGATCGGCAGCAGCACCATCGCGGCGAGGCTGAGGCCGAGGGCGACGGTGAGCTTGGACCACAGCAGCCGGGCCCGCGGTACGGGGGCCGCGAGCAGATAGCGCAGCGAGGACCAGCTCGCCTCGGAGGCGATCGTGTCCCCGCAGAACAGCGCGACGGGGATGACCAGCAGGAAGCCCGCGGAGACGAAGAGGTTCACCGCGGCGAAGTTGGCGCCCGACGCGGTCGCCGTGTCCATCAGGGTGACCTGCCCGTTGCGCGAGCCCGGGTCACCGCCGATGGCGAAGGCGACGACGAGCACGAAGGGCAGCACCGCGAGGATCGCGCCCATGACGAGTGTGCGGCGCCGCTTCAACTGCCGCAGCAGCTCGACCCGGAGCGGCAGCGTGTGCCGCGCCCGGTACCCGTCCGCCGTCTCGGCCCGTTCGACGAGCGTGCTCATGCGGCACCTCCGATCAGGGTGAGGAACGCGTCTTCCAGCCGTCGGTGGGGGCCCACCGACCGCACGGGGACCTCCAGTCGTACGAGCTCTATGAGCAGGCGCTCGGCGCTGCCGTTCTCGTCGAGGCGGACGAGCAGCCCGCCCTCGGCGGCGACGGCCGAGGCCACGCCGGGCAGCGCGCCGACCTTCTCGACGACCGGCTCCTCCACGGGCGCGCCCGTACCGACGAGGAGGGTGTCGCCGGAGCCGACGATCTCGCTCACCGGGCCGGCCTGGATGAGCCGGCCGCGGTCCATGACCACCAGGTGGGTGCAGGACTGCTCGACCTCGGCCAGCAGGTGGCTGGAGACGATGACCGTGCGGCCCGCGGCGGCGTAGCGGATCATGACCTCGCGCATCTCGCGGATCTGGGGCGGGTCGAGACCGTTGGTCGGTTCGTCGAGGATGAGGAGGTCCGGGAGGCCCAGCATCGCCTGGGCGATCGCCAGGCGCTGGCGCATGCCCTGGGAGTAGGTGCGGACCGCGCGGGCCAGCGCGTCGCCCAGGCCCGCGATCTCCAGCGCCTCCTCCATGTGGGCGTCCTCGGCCGGACGGCCCGTCGCCTGCCAGTACAGCTCAAGGTTCTCGCGGCCCGAGAGGTGCGGCAGGAAACCCGCGCCCTCGACGAACGCCCCGACCCGGGAGAGCACCGGGGCGCCGGGCCTGATCGCGTGCCCGAAGACGCGGATCTCGCCGCCGTCGGGCTTGATGAGGCCCATCAGCATGCGCAGCGTGGTCGTCTTGCCCGCGCCGTTCGGCCCCAGCAGGCCCAGGACCTGGCCCTTCTCCACGCGGAACGACAGGTCCCGTACCGCGTACCGGTCCGCCGACTTCGCGTACCGCTTGCTCAGGTCGGTGATCTGGAGCGGGACTTCGGCGAGCTCGGGGTCGGGCGCGACCGGAGCCGTCCGGCGACGGCCGGTCAGCAGGAGTGCGGCGGCGGCGAGCGCGCCGGCCAGGGGCAGCCACCACACCCAGGAGGGCAGCGCGGCGGCGGCGGTCTTCACACCGGGCGCGGTGGGCACGTGCAGGTCGCTCTTCAGGGAGACCGTGTACGTCGCCGGGGCCGCCGGCGAGGCGTAGCCGAGGTCCGTCGAGGCGAGGACCAGGCGCAGCCGGTGGCCCTTCTGGACCTCGTGGTCGATCGCGGGCAGCACGATCGTGACGTCCTTGCCCGCCTTCGCGCCGGTCACCCGCACGGGCGCCACCAGCTGCGAGGGCAGTACCGGCTGGGTGGCGCCGGGCCCGACGTCGTACACCTTCCCGAAGAGGACCGCGTCGTCGGTGCTCGACCGGACGTGGACGGTCACGGTCGGCGCCCCGGTGATCCGCAGGCCGTGGCGGAGCGCCGCGGAGTCGAACTGCGCGTACTGGCCCGGGAAGTCGAGGGACACCCCGAGCCCGAGCGCGGACAGCTGCGACAGGCCGCCGGTGCCACCGAGTCCGGGGAGGGCGGAGATCGCGGGCGGACTCGCGCCCGCGGGGTTCTGGAAGGTCTGCTCGCGTCGGCCGTCGCTCAGCGCGATGGCGTGCTCGCCGCTCCCCAGGCCTGGGTAGACGTCCCCGCTCGCGCCCCGCAGCCGCGCGGCGCCGTCGGTGGAGTCGATGCCGCCGGTGCGGGTGATACGGAAGGCGGGACCGGTGTCGGCGTTCTTGTCGTCCTTCAGATAGCGGTCGAACCAGGAGCCGACACGGGCCTCGACGCGGCTCGTCTCCGGGTCTCCGCCGTCGTGCCCGCCGGCGATCCAGTCGACGTCCACGGGCGCGCCGTTGGCCCGGATCGCCTTGGCCATCGCGTCGGCCTGGCCGAGCGGGAAGAGCGAGTCGGTCTGGCCCTGCAGGATGAGCGTGGGCACCTTGATGCGGTCGCCGACGGCGGACGGTGAGCGTTGCTCCAGCAGGGCGCGCGCCTGGGCGTCCGGCTTCCCCGACTCCGCCACCCGGTTGTACATCGCGCACAGCTGCGCCTCGAAGTGGTCGCAGCCGCCGCCGGAGTTGATGAAGATGCCGGCCCAGAGCTTCTTGAACACGTCGTTCGGGAAGAGCGCGTCCGCCAGGTTCCAGTACGTGATCGAGGGGACGATCGCGTCGACCCTCTTGTCGTACCCGGCGGCCAGCAGGGAGATCGCTCCGCCGTACGAGCCTCCGGCTACTCCCACGCGCGGGTCGCCGCTCTTGTCGAGCCGGACCTCGGGCCGCTCGGCCAGCCAGTCGATGAGCTTGGAGACGTCGGCGACCTCGCCCTTGGGGTCGTTCAGCCCGATCTTGCCGGTGGAGCGGCCGAAGCCGCGCGCCGACCAGGTCATCACCGCGTATCCGTCGCGGGCGAGTTGCTCCGCCTCGTGCCGCATGTCGTCCTTGCTGCCGCCGAAGCCGTGCCCGAGGAGCACGGCGGGGCGGCGGCCGGAGCCCGCGGTGAAGTACGACGTGTCGATGTTCACCCCGGCGCCCGTGGTCATCACACGGTCGGTGCGGTGGACGGCCGGCCCGTCGTCCGAGGCGACAGCGGTCCACGTGCCGGCGCCGGCGAGCACGACGACGGTGGCCGCGGCGGCGAGCCACCGTCGGCGTCCTCGCCGTGCGGGCCCGCGCAGTCGGGGCAGTCGAAGATCCATGTGTCAACGGTACGGGCCGCCACCGACAACGAAGGCAGCCGCCGGTCTGAACCCGCGCCCCTCCTCCGGGCGTACGAGGCCCCTCCCGTATACCGCGCCCGTGGTACGAGCCCTCTCGGGCGTCTTCACGGGCGCGGTGGTGACGTGGGACCTCGCGTGCGCCCCGGAGGGCTCAGGCCTGGACGTCCTCGGGGATCGACACCAGCCAGCGGGTCTCGCGGCGCGGGCGGAGGTAGAAGGCCCAGTAGAGGGTGGCGACGGCTGTGATGCCGCCGGTCCACAGCAGGTACGTCATCTCCTGCTGGCTCAGGATGTAGGCGAGGACCGCGATCAGGAGCACCGGCATCGCGGGCCACAGCGGCATGCGCCAGGCCGGGGTGTGGCGGTGCTGGCCGCGCCGGGCGAGCAGGGCGGCGACCGCGACGAGCAGGTACATGGCGGTCACCGAGACGCCCGTCACGCCGTACAGGGTGTCCAGGTTGACGAAGCAGAGGAGGGCGCCGGGGACGCCCACCAGGAGGGTGGCGACCCACGGGGAGCCGAAGCGGCCGAGGCGGGAGAGGCTCTGGTTGATCGGCTCGGGCCAGGCCTTGTCACGGGCGGAGGCGAACAGCACCCGGGAGTTCTGGATGACCATGACGATGCCCGCGTTGATGATCGCGAGGGCGACGCAGAGGCTGACGAAGGTGCCGACGGCGGAGTTGGACCAGGCGGTGACCATGCTGCTGATGTCGCCGCCGGTGAGGGTGGACAGGTCCGACGCGCCCATGGTGATCGCGACGACCGGGACCAGGATGATCACGGTCGAGATGGCGAGGGTGGCCAGGACCGTACGGGCGACGTTGCGGCGCGGGTTCTCCAGTTCCTCGGAGAGGTAGACCGCGGTCGAGAAGCCCTGGGTGATGAAGAGGGCGATCGCGAGCCCCGAGACCACCAGCATGGCCGTCACGGTGTCCGTGTGGCCGCCGGAGCCCGCCACCTGCATCGAGGTGAGGCTGCCGACGCCGCGCTGGCTGTGCGTGAAGCCCAGCACCGCCACGACGGCCGCCGCGATGACCTCCAGGACGAGGAAGACGCCGGTGATCCAGGCATTGGCCCGCAGGTCGAGCAGGCCCGCGAGGGTGGCCAGGAGCATCACGCCCGCGCCCGCCATCGACGGGTTGAGGTGCACGATCGGCGCCAGGTAGTCCGCGGTGCCCATCGCGATCACCGGCGGCACGATCATGACGACGAGGAGGGAGAGCACGAAGACCAGCCAGCCCGCGAGTCGTCCGGCCATCGTCGACACCATGGCGTACTCGCCGCCCGCGCTGGGGATGAGGGTGCCCAGCTCCGAATAGCAGAACGCCACGGCGATACAGAGCAGTGAGCCGATCGCGATGGTGAGCGCGGTCGCCGTGCCGAGGGACGAGAACAGGTCGGGCACGACCACGAAGAGCGTGGAGGCGGGCGTCACGCACGAGAGCGTCAGCAGGGTGCCGCCGACGATGCCGATGGAACGCTTGAGCTTTTGGGGGCTACCGGTGGCCGTGGGGGCGGCGTCCGGGAGGGCCTGCTCGACAGGGCGGATCGTGTCGGTCATGAAGCGGTTCCGATCGACTTATGCGTCAGAAGACGACTCGTGCGTCAGGTGTGTCGGTCGGGAGCGCTATCGCCTCCGGCGGCTCGCGTCGTTCATCTCGTCGTCCGCTCCCGACGTTGATGGAACCTTGACGGAAACCGTTGCGTCAATGGCCGTTTACCTACGGAATCCGCACCGCCGAAGCGACGCAGGTCACATCACTTTCCCAGGCCCCGACGGCCTTATATTGCAATCACTAAGATCAAAGAGGATATTGCCTTGCTTTCAAAGGCAGTAGTCACAAACTGCCTCCGGCATCCGTTTCATCACCTCATGACGAGAACCGCAGTCGAGGCTCCGAAATTAGCCAAGATTGGTCCGCGCTCCGGGACTCCCGCCGAACAGTAGAGTCCCGCCCCACAGCACAAGCACAGCCAGGGGTGGGGAAACACGCGGCACGGGGGACCGAGCGGCTCGGCTCGGCCGAGGTGAAGATGACCATGGACATGGGCCCGGGCAGCACTCCCGTCACCATGACGGGCACCTACTCCGCGTGATGTTCGTCGACGGCGCCTACTACTACGACGTCGACCCGCAGCCCTCCGGCCCGCTCAAGGGCAAGGAGTGGATGAAGGTCGACGGGCCGGCGGTGTTCGGCGAGAAAGGCTCCGCGAAGTTCAGCGGGAACCACGACGGCAGCAGCCCGACGGCCTCCCTGCAGGCGCTCAGGAACGCCACCGACGTGAAGGACCTCGGCCGGGCGCCCGTGAACGGGCGGAGCGCGACCCACTACGCCGCCGTGCTCGACCGGGCGCACAAGGGCAGGCTGGAGGAGGCCTTCGACAGCGAGAGCACCCTTCTGGACGCGTTCTTCGTGACTTCGCGAAGTTCGGCGCCACGGCCGGGGTCGGGGCTCCGCCCGCCGCGCGGACCGGTGACATGACGGAGGAGCTGAGGGCCGCCGCCCAGCAGCAGAGCTGAGGACGCGAACACGGCGGTGCCCCGCCCCCCGGGACGGAGGGCGGGGCACCAGGGGGCGCTCAGTGGTTGCGCGGGAAGCCCAGGTCCACGCCTGTGGGGGCGTCGGCCGGGTCGGGCCAGCGGGTGGTGACCACCTTGCCGCGGGTGTAGAAGTGCGTGCCGTCGTTGCCGTAGATGTGGTGGTCCCCGAAGAGGGAGTCCTTCCAGCCGCCGAAGGAGTGATAGCCGACGGGCACCGGGATCGGCACGTTCACGCCGACCATGCCCGCCTCGACCTCGAGCTGGAACCGGCGGGCGGCGCCGCCGTCCCGGGTGAAGATCGCGGTGCCGTTGCCGAAGGGCGACGCGTTGATGAGGGCGACACCCTCCTCGTAGGTGTCCACGCGCAGCACGCACAGCACCGGGCCGAAGATCTCGTCCTTGTACGCGTCCGAGGTCACCGGCACCCTGTCGAGCAGCGAGAGGCCGATCCAGTGGCCGTCCTCGTACCCCTCGACCGTGTACCCGGTGCCGTCGAGGACGACCTCGGAGCCCTGCGCCGCCGCGCCCGTGACGTAGGACGCCACCTTGTCGCGGTGCACGGCCGTGATCAGCGGCCCCATCTCGGAGGCCGGGTCGTTGCCGGGGCCGATCTTGATCTTCTCGGCGCGCTCGCGGATCTTCTCCACCAGCGCGTCGCCGACCGAGCCGACCGCGACGACGGCGGAGATGGCCATGCAGCGCTCGCCGGCGGAGCCGTAGGCGGCCGACACGGCGGCGTCCGCGGCCGCGTCCAGGTCGGCGTCCGGGAGCACCAGCATGTGGTTCTTGGCGCCGCCCAGGGCCTGCACGCGCTTGCCGTTCGCGGAGGCCGTGGTGTGGATGTAGCGGGCGATCGGGGTCGAGCCGACGAAGGACACCGCCTTGACGTCCGGGTGCTCCAGGAGCCGGTCGACGGCCACCTTGTCACCGTGGACGACGTTGAAGACACCGTCGGGCAGACCGGCCTCGGCGAGCAGCTCGGCGACCTTCATGGCGGCCGACGGGTCCTTCTCGGACGGCTTCAGCACGAAGGTGTTGCCGCACGCGATGGCGAGCGGGAACATCCACATCGGCACCATGGCCGGGAAGTTGAACGGCGTGATGCCCGCGACGACGCCCAGCGGCTGCCGGATCGACGCCACGTCGACCTTGGAGGCCACCTCGGTCGACAGCTCGCCCTTCAGCTGCACGGTGATCCCGCACGCCAGGTCGACGATCTCCAGACCGCGCGCCACCTCGCCGAGCGCGTCCGAGTGCACCTTGCCGTGCTCGGCGGTGATCAGCTCGGCGATCGCGTCCCGGTTCGCGTCGAGCAGCGCCCGGAACTTGAAGAGGATCGTGGACCGCTTGGCCAGCGAGGACTGGCCCCAGGTCGCGTACGCGTCCTTGGCCGCGGCGACCGCGGCGTCCACCTCGTCGACGGTCGCGAAGGCGACCTGGGTGGTCACGGCGCCGGTCGCCGGGTCGGTGACCGGCCCGTACGTACCCGACGCACCCTCGACAGTCTTGCCACCGATCCAGTGGTTGACGGTCTTCGTCATGGCCAAAAACTCCTTCACAGATGGCGGCGTCGGGCGGCGACGTGCCGGTCGTACTCCTCACGTGCCTTGACCGCCGACGATCGGGTCGCGGTCTCGGCCACAGGTACATCCCACCAGGCTTGGGCCGGGGGCGCGCCCGACACTGTGTCTGCCGTTTCGGTCTCCACGTAGACACATGTGGGAGTGTCCGCGGCGCGCGCCTCGGCAAGAGCCGCCCGCAGGTCACGGACGGTCTTCGCGCGCAGCACCCGCATGCCGAGGCTGGCCGCGTTGGCGGCGAGGTCGACGGGCAGCGGCGCGCCCGTGTACGTACGGTCCTCGGAGCGGTAGCGGTAGGCGGTGCCGTACCGCTCGGCGCCCACGGACTCGGAGAGGCCGCCGATGGAGGCGTACCCGTGGTTCTGGAGTATGAGGACCTTGATCGCGACGCCCTCCTGCACGGCGGTGACGATCTCGGTCGGCATCATCAGGTAGGTGCCGTCGCCGACCAGCGCCCACACGGGCCGGTCGGGGGCCGCCATCCGGACGCCGATCGCGGCCGGGATCTCGTAGCCCATGCACGAGTAGCCGTACTCGACGTGGTACTGGTCGCGCGACCGGGCCCGCCACAGTTTGTGCAGGTCACCGGGGAGCGATCCGGCCGCGTTGATCAGGATGTCGTCCTCGGTGACGAGTTCGTCGAGGACGCCGAGGACCTGCGGCTGGGTGGGCCGGATGTCGATGTCCTCGGCCTCGTACGCCGCGTCGACGCGGTACTCCCAGCGCTCCTTGTCGTCCGTGTACTCGGTGGCGTACGCGGGCTCGACGCGGTGCCCGTGCAGCAGCAGCGCCTCGGTGAGCGCTTCAAGACCGGCCCGCGCGTCCGCGATCAGCGGGATCCCCGACAGCTTGTGACCGTCGTACGGCGCGATGTTGAGGTTCAGGAAGCGGACGTTCGAGGCGGTGAAGAGGGTGCCGGAGGCGGTGGTGAAGTCGGTGTAGCGGGTGCCGACGCCGATCACCAGGTCCGCGGTGCGGGCGAGCTCGTTCGCTGTAGCCGTGCCGGTGTGTCCGACACCGCCGACGTCCTGCGGGTGGTCCCACTTCAGTGATCCCTTGCCCGCCTGTGTGGAGGCGACGGGGATGCGGGTGGTGGCGGCGAGTTCGGCGAGCACGTCCTCGGCGCGGCTGTGGTGGACCCCGCCGCCCGCGATGATCAGCGGGCGCCTGGCCTCGCGGATCGCCGTGACGGCGGCGGCCAGCTCGGAGGCGTCGGCCGCCGGGCGGCGCACGGTCCAGGTCCGCTCCTGGAAGAACTCCTCCGGCCAGTCGTACGCCTCCGCCTGCACGTCCTGCGGCAGCGCGAGCGTGACGGCGCCGGTCTCGACCGGGTCGGTGAGCACGCGCATGGCCTGCAGGGCGGCGGGGATCAGCGCCTCGGGCCGGGTGACGCGGTCGAAGTACTTCGACACCGGGCGCAGACAGTCGTTGACCGACACATCGCCCGCGTAGGGGACTTCGAGCTGCTGGAGGACCGGGTCGGCGGGGCGGGTCGCGAAGATGTCGCCGGGCAGCAGGAGCACCGGGAGGTGGTTGATCGTCGCGAGCGCGGCGCCGGTGACGAGGTTGGTGGCGCCGGGTCCGATGGAGGTGGTCACGGCGTGCGCCGACAGCCGGTTGGACTGGCGTGCGTAGCCGACCGCCGCGTGCACCATCGACTGCTCGTTACGGCCCTGGTGGTAGGGCATCTCGTCGGCGTACTCGATCAGCGCCTGGCCGAGTCCGGCGACGTTGCCGTGACCGAAAATGCCCCAGGTGGCACTGATCAGCCGCCGCCGCTCGCCGTCCCGCTCCGTGTACTGGGCGGCCAGGAAGCGCACCAGCGCTTGTGCGACCGTCAGCCTCGTCGTTGAGGTCATCGGTATCCCTCTGTGCTCTCTAGATGTCCCGGGTGGAAGCAGATCCGCCACTCCCTCTCCTCGCCCGGTCCGGCCATCACGTTCAGGTAGTACATGGTGTGGCCGGGCTGGGCGATGGACGGGCCGTGCCATCCGTCGGGGACGAGGACGGCATCGCCGGTGCGGACCTCGGCGAGGACATCGGATCCGCCCTCGCGCGAAGGGAATACGCGCTGATAGCCGAATCCGTTCGGGCCGTCGATCTCGAAGTAGTAGATCTCCTCCAGCTCCGACTCGACACCGGGCCGGTGCTCGTCGTGCTTGTGCGGCGGATACGAGGACCAGTTGCCGCCGGGGGTGATGACCTCGACGGCGATGAGCTTGTCGCACTCGAAGGCGTCGGCGGAGGCGAAGTTGCGCACCTGACGTGCGCAGTTGCCACTGCCTCGGTCTTCGACGGGGACCTCCGGCGCGGGGCCGTAGCGGGCGGGGAGTCGGCGCTCGCACTTCGCTCCTGCCAGGGCGAAGCGGCCTCCCGCACCGGAGGCGATCTGGGCCCGGGCGTCACGGGGCACGTACGCGAAGTCGGAGACCCCCGCGAACACGCTTTCCCTGCCCAGGATTTGGAACTCTTCGTCCTCTGTGCGCACCGTACAGGCGCCACCCAGTGGAAGCACGATCCACTCGCTGTCGCCGGTGGTGAAGGTGTGGGTGCCGCCCGGTCCGAGGTCGACCACGCGCAGGCTGCTGTGGGTCCAGCCGGCGTACTTGGGGTCGATGTCGACGGCGTACAGCCCGCCCGCGGTGGCGCCCTTGGGCACGTACAGGCCGTCGCTCCGGGGCGCGTCCGTCGTCGAGTGCGTCCTGGGGTCCGTCATCGGGTCCTCACAGCAGTCCTACGGCGGTGTCCACCGCGGCGGTCACGTCCCCGTCGGCGGGGTAGAGCAGCGAGCGGCCGACGACCAGGCCCTGCACGGTGGGCAGTTGGAGCGCACCGCGCCACTTCTCGTACGCGCTCTCCTGGTCCTCGCCGACATCCCCGCCGAGCAGGACGGCGGGCAGGGTGGAGGTCTCCATGACCCGGGCCATGTCGTCCGGGTTGTCGGTGACGGGGACCTTCAGCCAGGTGTACGCCGAACTGCCGCCCAGGCCACTGGCGATGGCGATGGACTTGATGACGGCCTCGGCGCTCAGGTCGTTGACCAGCCTGCCCTCGGGGGTGCGGCGGCTGAGGAACGGTTCGACGAAGACCGGGAGACGACGCTCCGCCATCTCGTCGATCGCGCGGGCGGTGGACTCGAGGGTGTTCAGCGAGCCCGGATCGTCGTAGTCGATGCGCAGCAGCAGTTTGCCCGCGTCGAAGCCGAGCCGCTCGATGTCCTGCGGACGGTGACCGGTGAAACGGTCGTCCAGCTCGTACGAGGCGCCCTGGAGGCCGCCGCGGTTCATCGAGCCGAGGACCACCTTGTGGTCGAGGGCGCCCAGGAGCAGCAGGTCGTCGAGGATGTCGGCGGTCGCGAGGACGCCGTCGACGCCGGGGCGGGAGAGCGCGAGGCAGAGCCGTTCCAGGAGGTCCGCGCGGTTCGCCATGGCGAGCTTGCGGTCGCCGACGGCGAGCGCTCCGCGGGCCGGATGGTCCGCGGCGATGATCATCAGCCGCCCGTTGTCGCCCACGAGGGGGCGGCGGGGGCGGCGCGCGGCGGCCTCGGCGATGGCTTCGGGGCGGTGGGCGCGGAGCCGGACGAGCTCCGCCGCGTCGACGGTTCTCAGCGGCACGGGGGGAGCCGGGGGCAGGGCGGGGTCTCCGCCCTCGTGTCCCACGCGTCCCGCCCTCATCGGACCGCTCCCGCCATGAGCGCGTCCTCGACCTCTTCGGGGGTCGGCATCGCGGAGGAACACTCCAGCCTGGAGGCGACGATGGCACCGGCCGCGTTGGCGTGCCGCATGATCCGCTCCAGGTCCCAGCCGGCGAGCAGGCCGTGACAGAGGGAGCCGCCGAACGCGTCACCGGCGCCGAGGCCGTTGAGGACCGTCACCGGGAGCGGCGGGACCTCGGCCGACGTGCCGTCGCGGTGGACGGCGAGGACGCCCTTGGGGCCCTGTTTGACGACGGCGAGTTCGACGCCCGCCTCGAGGAGGGCCTCGGCGGCCGCGTGCGGTTCGCGGACGCCGGTGGCGATCTCGACCTCGTCGAGGTTGCCGACGGCGACGGTGGTGTGGCGGAGGGCCTCGGCGTAGAAGGCCCGGGCGGAGTCCTCGGGGGCCTTCGGGGCTGTGTTCTTCCGGGCTGTGTTGTTCCGGGCTGTGTTGTTCCAAAACATGGGCCGCCAGTCGAGGTCGAAGACCGTCGTGGCGGACTTGGCGCGGTGGGCGAGCGCGGCGAGCGTCGCCGTCCGGCTGGGCTCTTCGCTCAGGCCGGTCCCGGTCACCCAGAAGATGCGCGCCTCACGGACGGCGTCCAGGTCGAGGTCGTGCGCGTCGATCTCCAGGTCCGGGGCCTTGGGCTGCCGGTAGAAGTACAGCGGGAAGTCGTCGGGCGGGAAGATCTCGCAGAAAGTCACCGGGGTGGGCAGCCCGGCGACCGGGGTGACCCAGCGGTCGTCCACGCCGAAGCCGCGCAGCGCCTCGTGGAGGTACGCGCCGAAGGGGTCGTCACCGGTGCGCGTGATCACCGCCGTACGCCGTCCGAGCCGGGACGCGGCCACCGCGACGTTCGTCGCCGAGCCGCCCAGGAACTTCCCGAAGGACGTCACCTGCGCCAGCGGGACCCCCGTCTGCAACGGGTAGAGGTCCACACCGATCCGCCCCATGGTGATCAGGTCGTACGCCATCGAGTTCCCTTCGCTTCGGCTCCCCCAAGGTCTAGCGCCGCGCGGGGAGCCCTGTCAACAGTTTGTCCGGACATTCGGACCAGGCCTTGACACCTCCCTCGTGCCGCCCGAAGCTGACGCCCATGACGTCGTTGTCACCGCAGGCATCACCTCAGTCCTCACTGTCCCGCATCCGGATCGGTTCGGCTCCGGACTCCTGGGGCGTCTGGTTCCCCGACGACCCCCAGCAGGTCCCCTGGCAGCGCTTCCTCGACGAGGTCTCCCAGTCCGGGTACGAGTGGATCGAGCTGGGCCCCTACGGTTATCTGCCCACGGATCCGGCGGTGCTCCAGGAGGAGACCGCGCGGCGCGGGCTCACCGTGTCGGCCGGCACCGTCTTCACCGGGCTGCACCGGGGTCCCGAGGTGTGGGACGCCACCTGGGCGCACGTCGCGGACATCGCCGCGCTCACCCAGGCGATGGGCGCCGAGCACCTCGTCGTCATCCCGGCGTTCTGGCGGGACGACAAGACGGGCGAGGTGCTGGAGGACAGCGCGCTGACGCCGACGCAGTGGCGCAATCTGACCGCTCAGACCGAGCGGCTCGCCCATGAGGTGCGGGAGCGCTACGGGCTGAAGATCGTCGTCCACCCGCACGCGGACACGCACATCGACAGCGAGGAGAACGTCACGCGTTTCCTCGACGCGACCGACTCCTCCCTGGTGTCGCTGTGCCTGGACACCGGCCACTACGCATACTGCGGCGGCGACAGCGTCAAGCTCATCGAGACCTACGGGGAGCGCATCGGCTACCTCCACCTCAAGCAGGTGGATCCGCTGATCCTGGCCGAGGTGCGGGCGAACGAGGTGCCGTTCGGGCCCGCGGTGGCCAAGGGCGTGATGTGCGAACCGCCGTCCGGTGTACCTGCGCTCGAACCCGTCCTCGCCGCCGCCCAGGAGCTCGACGTCGAACTTTTCGCCATCGTCGAGCAGGACATGTACCCGTGCCCGCCGGACAAGCCGCTGCCCATCGCCCAGCGCACCCGGGCGTTCCTGAGGTCCTGCGGGGCCTGACCGTTCGATGTGACCGCTTCACAACGTCCCGCGGAGCCTGACCCTCCGCGGGGGGGGCCGTGGGGCCCGTCGAGAGCCCGGGGCTCGGCGGGCCTTCCGGCGTCGCCGTGCCGCGTTGCACCATGGGGGTTCCCCGGGTGCGGGCGGCGACGGGAGGGCCGATGGTGACGCGCATCGTCTCGCGGGCGGGGCACGGTCCCGGCGGTGCCTGGGAGACGGCCCTCGCACGGCCCCATCCACGACTGCGACCCGGGGTGATCAGCTACCGCGGGATCCGGCTCGCACTCGACCGGCCGCGGCGCAGGCTGGAGGCGCCGATCGGCGCCGCGACCCTGTTGCTGGGCTTCGAACAACCCCTGCGCATCTCACGCGTGGGCCGTCCCCCCGTCACCCTCAGGTCGGTGTTCTCGGGACCGGCCACCACCGCGGCCGTCGGCGAACACGACGGACGGCTGGCCGGCATCGAAGTACTGCTCGCCCCCTGGGCCGCGTTCACACTCTTCGGCACACCGCAGTACGAACTCGCCGACCGCACCCTGGATCCCGACGAGCTCCCCCATGTGCTGGGCTCGCGGGACGCGGGCCCGGGTGGGAACCGGCTGCGGAGCGTCGGTGAACTCTCCGCCGCGCTGGCCGCGTTGCCGGGATGGCCGGAACGCTTCGAACTGCTGGACGACGTCCTCGTGCGCTGGCGCTCGGCGGGGACGCCCGGTTCGGCACGGGTGGTGCGGGCGTGGACGCAGCTGCAACGGACCTGGGGCGCGATGCCGGTGGCCCGGCTCGCCGAGGACGTCGGCTGGAGCGTACGGCAGTTGGAGAATCGTTTCCGGGAGCAGATCGGGCTCGGCCCCAAGGCGGCGGCCCGGGTGCTGCGCCTGGAACGGGCCCGCCGACTGCTCGCCGCGGGACGCTCACAGGCGGAGACGGCGGCGGCCTGCGGGTTCTACGACCAGGCCCACCTCAGCGGCGAGTTCCGCGCGATGACGGGGTGCACGCCGCGGGAGTTCACGGCGGCCCGCGGAGCGCAGCCGGTTCCACGGCCCGGTCCGCCGGGGGCCGATCGGATGGCCGGGGAGGCGACCAGCCTGGTGCTCTCCCCCGACCGGAGCGATCAAAGTGACCGGGGTGCGATTTTTTCCAAGACCGGTGGGCTCCGTTGATTGCAGGCTGAACCTCCGGCGGCTGATCCGACGGGGGGATGCGGTCGGCTTCCGAGGGGGATGCGGGGAGCTGGTGGTCCGGACCTGGAGCAGGTCCGGCCCACCGCTCACGTACGCACGACTCACCCGGCCCGCCAACGGCCCCCGACGCGCATGCGTTCCGACGGTCCCCTCGGCGCGAATGCGTCACGCGTGTCACAAAAACCACCGCCCTGTCACACATGTCGCGTGTACGCGGGTCTTGCGTCACACCCGGCCAACAGGCCCTGTCCTGCGGTCACTCTGTGTCGTTCAACGGGCGCAGGCTTTGTGATCGCCAGCGCAGCACCCGGCTCCCCCGACGGCCACCCCCCGGCCGCCGCCGCGGCGCGCGCAGGGAGGTGCCACTCATGACCGACCGTAGGCTCTGGTCGTACAAGGAGATCGCGGCGCACATCAAGGTGCAGCCGGACACCGTGCGGTCGTACCGCAAGCACGGACTGCTGCCGCCGCCCGACCACGTGGAGAGCGGGAAGCCCTACTGGTACGCGGACACCGTCCGCGCCTGGGTCGCCTCCCGCCCCGGAAACCGCGGCCGAAGAGACTGACCACGCGCCCCGCCACGCTCGTCACACGCATTCACGGTGCCCACGCGCCGCGCCCACGCGCTGTGCCCCGCCCCTCGCCCGGGCGCGGGGCACAGCCCCTGTCCGGGCTCAGCTCCACGGCTCGATGACCGTCACCCCCGCCCCCGGCGCCGTCCCCATCGCCGCCAAGGCCGCGGGGACCGCGTCCAGCGGGATGGTGGAGGTGACCAGGAGGTCGGGGCGGAGGACCCCGGCGCGGACCAGTTCGAGCATGCGGGGGTAGGCGTGTGCCTGCATGCCGTGGCTGCCCAGGAGTTCGAGTTCGAAGCCGATCACCCGGGCCATCGGAACCGCGGGGTCCTCGGGCAGCAGACCGACCTGGACGTGGCGCCCCCGGCGGCGCAGACCGTTCACCGAGGCCGCGCAGGTGACCGGGGAGCCGAGCGCGTCGAGGGAGAGATGGGCACCGCCGCCGGTCAGCTCCCGGACCGCCGCCGCCGTGTCCCCGGCCCGCGAGGCGTCCACGACCTCCACCGCACCGAACTTCCGTGCCAGGTCCAGGGCCTGGGGTGAGAGGTCCACGGCCACGACCCGCGCCCCGGCCGCCGCCGCGATCATCACCGCCGACAGTCCCACGCCTCCGCAGCCGTGCACCGCGACCCACTCCCCCGCCGCCACCCGGCCCTGCGCGACCACCGCGCGGAACGCCGTGGCGAACCGGCAGCCCAGCGACGCCGCCGTCGCGAAGGACAGCTCGTCCGGCACCGCCACCAGGTTCACCTCGGCGTGGTCGAGTGCCACGTACTGGGCGAAGGAACCCCAGTGGGTGAACCCCGGCTGGGTCTGCCGCTCGCACACCTGCTGGTCACCCGCCGCGCAGGAGGGACACGTCCCGCAGGCGCAGACGAACGGGACGGTGACCCGGTCGCCGGGGCGCCAGCCGGTCACCCGCGCTCCGACCGCCTCGACGGTCCCCGCGAGTTCGTGGCCCGGCACATGCGGCAGGGTGATGTCCGGGTCGTGCCCCATCCAGCCGTGCCAGTCGCTGCGGCACAGCCCGGTGGCCTCGACCCGCACCACCACCCCGTGCTCCGCGGGCACCGGGTCCGCCACCTCGCGCACCTCGGCCGGCTCCTCGTACCGCTCGAACACCACTGCCCGCATCCGTCTCGCCCCTCCGCCCGAAGATCACCCTTCCGGAGCGAACGCTATCCGCGTGCCTCGACCTTGTCCCGCTCCCGGTCGTCCTCCCTGCCGCCCTCCCGGTCGTGCCGCCGGTCGTGTTCCTGGTCGTCCTCCCTGTCGTGCTCCCGGTCGTCCGCCTGCCGGGTGCCGTCCGGCTCCGCCTCGCCCTCGCTCAGTCCGAACCGGTCGTGGAAGCGCCGCAGCGGCCCCGGTGCCCACCAGGTCGCACGGCCCGTGAGGCGCATGACCGCCGGGACCAGCAGGCTGCGGACGACCATCGCGTCCATCAGCACGGCGAGCGCGATGCCCAGGCCGAGCATCTTGGTGTTGGTCACGCGTGAGGTGCCGATCGCGACCATCACCACGGCGAGGATGACCGCGGCCGCGGTGATGAGTCCGCCGGTGCGCTGGAGGCCGAAGCGGACCGCCTCCCGGTGGTCGCCCGTGTGGTCGTACTCCTCCTTCATCCGGGAGAGCAGGAAGACTCCGTAGTCCATGGAGAGGCCGAAGGCGACGCAGAACATGAGGACGGGAAGCGTCGTCTCGATCGATCCCGGGCTGGTGAAGCCGAGCAGGCCCGACAGATGGCCGTCCTGGAAGACCCAGACCACCGCGCCGAACATCGCCGTCAGGCTGAGCGCGTTGAGCAGCACCGCCTGGATCGGGATCAGCACACTGCCGGTGAGGAGGAAGACCAGGAGCAGGGTGACGATCGCTATGAAGGCCGCGGCCCAGGGGAGCCGGTCGGCTATCGCGTGCTTGGAGTCGACCAGGACCGCCGCCGTGCCGGTCACCGCCGTGTCGAACGGGGCCTGCGTGGCTCGCAGTTCGCGCACCAACCGCTGGGCTCCGTCGCCGACGGCCTCGCCCTTCGGCAGCACCGTGAAGTAGGCCGAGTCGCCCTGCGCCAGGGGCCCGTCCACCCGCAGCACCTCGGGCAGCGCGGCGATCCGGTCCTTGTAGGCCGTGTACTGGGCCTCGGTCGCCCGGCCCTCCGCGAGCACCTCCAGGGCGCCACCGGGGCTGCCCGGGAAGCCGTCCCGTATGTGCTGCTGGACGACGTGGGACTCGGCGCCCGAGGGCAGCTGGCGGTCGTCCGCGGTGCCGAACTTCACGCCCAGGAAGGGCAGTCCGAGCACGATCAGCCCGACGGTGGTGGCGACGGCGAAGACCGGCGCCCTGCGCATGACGAGTGAGGCCACGCGTCCCCAGGCGGCCCCGTCCGCGCTCGCCGCCGGCCTTCCGCGCCGGAACAGGCGGCGCAGATCCAGCGAGTTCACCCGGTGGCCGAGCAGCACCAGCGCCGCCGGGAGCAGGACCAGGGCGGCGGCCGCGGCCAGCAGCACCACGGCGATGCCCGCGTAGGCGAAGGAGCGCAGGAAGTACTGCGGGAAGAGCAGCATCGCGGCCAGGGAGACGGCGACCGTGAGGGAGGAGAACAGGACCGTGCGGCCCGCGGTACGCAGGGTTGTGGCGATGGCCGCAATGGCGTCTTCCCTGTTCGAGCGCGCGGGAGAGCTCGGGGAAGGCACGGCGCCCTTGGCCAGTTCCTCGCGGAATCTGCGGACGATGAACAGGGCGTAGTCGATGGCGAGGCCGAGTCCCAGGGCCGTGGTGAGGTTCATCGCGAAGACCGAGACGTCGGTGAACTCGGTGAGGCCGCGCAGTATCGCGTTCGTGCCCAGGATCGCGACGATGCCCACGCCGAGCGGCAGCAGGGCCGCGATCGCGCTGCCGAAGACCATCACCAGCAGCACGAGGGTCACCGGCAGGGCGATCATCTCGGCCCGGGTCAGGTCCTCGCGGATGGTCGTCTGCATCTCGTGCTGCACCGCGACCGGGCCGCCGACCCTGACCTCGACGGGCCCGTGCGTCCCTCGGTAGGAGGGCGCCAGGCGGTCCAGCGTCTCGCTCGCCGTCTTCTCGTCGCCCGTGATCCGCGCGGCGATCAGCGCCTCGTGGCCGTCCTTCGCCTTCAGCGCCGGTGCGCCCGACGCCCAGTACGAACCGACCCCCGTGACGCCCCGCTCGCCGGTGAGCCGCGCCGCGAGCCGCTTCGCCTCGGCCGCGACCGAGGGAGCGTCGACCGTGGCACGCCCCGAGTCGACCAGGAGCAGCAGATTGGGCTGCGAGGCGGGGAACTCCCGCTCCAGCGCCTTGGTCGCGTACGTCGACTCGGCGGTCGGGTCCTGCCAGCCGCCGCTGCCCAGCCGGTCGGCGACCCCACTGCCGGCGACCACGGCGAGCGCGGTGAGCAGCAGTGCAACGAGCAGGGAGAGCCGGGGGCGCGCGGTCACGAACCGGGTCCAGCCACCGACCCGGACACCGCGACCGGTGCGCGGGCCACCACTCACCCGTTGACCGTCGCTCACCCCTCTGCTGTCGCCCGTCCGTCGGCCGCCACCCGCCCGCGGACCGCTCTTGCCCGGCGGGCTTCCGCTCTCCGGCGGGCCTCCGCCCACCTGCGGCTGGTCGCCCGCGCTCGCGTCGACGCTCGCGCCCCTCCCGCGCCCCGCGCCGCTCCCGTGGCCGTCATCAGCGCTGTTGACTTCGGTCATCGTGCGGTGTCCCCTTCACCGTGACCCCCTGTCCGCCCGGCGGCGTCCGTCCAACCATCCGGTCGTGTGCGCAGGTGGCAGGGGTCGACTATTGCCATAGAATGGCAAACACGAGAGATCGCTCGCGTTTCACTAGAATGCGAGCGACCGCTCGTGTTTGTCAATCACGTTCGGAGAGCTGGGGATAACTCGTGCCCGACAAGCCCGAGACGCAGCGGACCGTCGACGCACGGACCGCCGACGCACGGACGGCCGACGCGCAGACCGCCGACGAGCGGCCCCGCCGACGGCAGGCCCGCGGCGAGCGCAGGATCGCCCAGCTGCTGGAGGCCGCCGCCTCCGTCTTCTGCACCACCGGCTACACCGCCGCCAGCACCAACGCCATCGCCCGCGAGGCGGGCGTCTCACCGGGCACGCTGTACCAGTTCTTCCCGAACAAAGAGGCCATCGCGATCGAGCTGGGCGACCGGCTCATGCACGAGATGCGCGACACGTACGGCGAGGCACTGGCCCCGGTCGACCCCGCGACCCCGCTGGAGGAGGCCGTGGGCGCCGCGGTCGACCGGTTCATCGCCTTCAACTGCGATCACCCCGTGTTCTTCGCGCTGATGCACGGCCCCGACATCCCGGGCCGCATCGCCGAGGAGCACGACGCCCTGCACGCGACCCTGATCTCACGGATAGAGGGACTGCTCTCCTCCCTCATGCCCGACGCACCCGCCACCGAGGTCACGCGCATCGCGCACGTGTGCCTGGGCATCTACAAGGCCGGCCTGGAGCTGGTCCTCTCGAACCAGGGAGCCGAGCGCGAGGCGTACATCCGAGAGTTGAAGGACGTCCTGCTCCGCTACCTGGAGCCGATGATCCGCGACAGAACACTCACCCCGGCGGACCCCACCGCCGACCCCGCGGAGTTCACGGCCCCAACCCCCTGACCACGCACGGCGACCCGGCCGTCGAGCGCGGCCCCTCGCGCCCCGATCACGGCGGAGTACCCCATACTGCGACAAAGCAGACATGTGCCATAAGGTTCGGATAAATCAGACCGAGCCCAAGGGGCAAGCCGTGACCCAGAATCAGCCGCCCGGCGCGCCCCGGGCCCGCATTCCCGGACCTCAGCAGCCCCCACCGTCGCACCCCCAGATCCGCAGCGGACTGTGGCGACGCTGCCTGGGCGGCGGGCTCGCGCTCTGGACGCTGACGGCGATCGTCACGTACACGACGAGGAACACCGCGCTGCTGCCCACCCTGATCCTGCTCGGCAGCTTCCTGGCCCCCGTCGTCTTCACGCTCTGGGCGTACGAGCGCCACGGCCGCGACCTCGGTGTCCAGGTGATCCTCGGCTGCTTCCTGACCGGCGGGACCCTCGGGGTGCTGGGCGCGTCGGTGATGGAGAACCACCTGCTCCATCCCTCGCCGTCGAGGTGCGTCGGCGTCGCACTGGTCGAGGAGGCGGCGAAGTTGACCGCCCTGGCGTTCGTCCTGCGCCGCCACCCCCGGCTCCGGGGACTGCGGGCCGGCCTCGTGCTCGGCGCGAGCGTCGGCTTCGGCTTCGCGGCACTGGAGAGCGCGGGGTACGCGTTCGACGCCGCCGCCTCCCTCAAGGGACTGGATCTGCGCGCACTGCTGGAGACGGAGATCCTGCGCGGGCTGCTCACCCCCTTCGGGCACGGCCTGTGGACGGCGATCACCGGAGCGGTGCTGCTCACGTACCGCCACCCGCACGGGCGCTTCCAGTACGCCGGCCCGGTCGCGGGCGCCTACGTCGGGGTGTCACTGCTGCACGCCCTGTGGGACTCGACACACGGCATCGCGCTCTGGCTGGTCGCGCGGCTGACCACGACGGGGCTCGACCGGACGCCGTTCGGACTGGGGTACCTGCAAGGACCCACCGACGAGCAGAAACATCTCTTCACGCTGTTCTCGGTGGGTGGCCTGATCATCGTGGCGCTCGCGGGGGTCGGCTGGGTGCGTTCGCTGACACGCCGCGACTTTGCTTGGAGAAATACCCCCTAGGGGTATAGTGTTGGTCACCTGAGCAAGCCACCCGAACCTCACACGCCTCGACGAGGAGTACGCCATGACCACGCAGACCGAGACCCCGGGTTCCGTCACGACCGTCTACCAGGTGAGCGGAATGAGCTGCGGGCACTGTGAGGGCTCCGTCTCCGGCGAGATCTCCGAGATCACCGGGGTCACCTCGGTCAAGGCCGTCGCCGCCACCGGCGAGGTGACCGTGGTCTCCGCGGCGCCGCTCGACGAGGAGGCCGTGCGCGCAGCCGTCGACGAGGCGGGCTTCGAGCTCGCCGGCAAGGCCTGAGTCACCAGCCCCGCACCCAGCAGTCGCTCCCCCGCGCCTTCCAGTTCCCCGTATCACCCGCATCACCCGTTCGCCCCGCGCCACCCAGCACTTCACGCAGCTCTCCACACCGGGCCGTACCGACCAGCTGATACTGGCTCCGTACGGCCCGGCTCATTCCCTGGAGCCCGACCATGACCACCGCAGCACCCGAGCCGGCCATAGCCGAGACGGCGCAGACCACCGCGACCACCCCGACCACCGCGACAGCCGCGCCGTCGGAGGTGGAGCTCACCATCGGCGGAATGACCTGCGCCTCCTGCGCGGCCCGCGTCGAGAAGAAGCTCAACCGCATGGACGGCGTCACCGCCACGGTCAACTACGCGACGGAGAAGGCGAAGGTCTCATACCCCGTGGGGGTACAGGTCGCCGACCTCATCGCCACCGTCGTGAAGACGGGATACACGGCCGAGGAACCCCCGCCGCCGCGCCTCGAAACGCCGGAACTCGAAACGCCGGAACGGGCCACCGACGCCGTCGGCACCGACGAGGACCCCGAACTCGCCTCCCTGCGCGAACGGCTCGTCGTGTCGGCCCTGCTCGCCCTCCCCGTCGTCCTGATGTCGATGGTCCCGGCGCTGCAGTTCGACAACTGGCAGTGGCTCTCGCTGACCCTCGCCGCGCCCGTCGTGGTCTGGGGCGCGCTGCCCTTCCACCGGGCCGCGCTCACCAACGCGCGGCACGGCGCGGCCACCATGGACACCCTCGTCTCGGTCGGCACGCTCGCCGCGTTCGGCTGGTCCCTGTGGGCGCTGTTCTGGGGGCACGCGGGCATGCCAGGCATGCGGCACGGGTTCGACCTCACCGTCTCGCGTACGGAGGGGTCGTCGACGATCTACCTGGAAGTCGCCGCGGGTGTCGTCGCGTTCATCCTGCTGGGCCGCTACCTGGAGGCCCGCTCCAAGCGGCGGGCCGGAGCGGCGCTGCGGGCGCTGATGGAGCTGGGGGCCAAGGACGTCGCGGTGCTGCGGGACGGCCGTGAGGTCCGTATCCCGGTCGCGCGGATGGCGACGGGCGACCGCTTCGTCGTACGGCCCGGCGAGAAGATCGCCACCGACGGGACGGTGGTGGAGGGTTCCTCCGCCGTCGACGCCGCCATGCTGACGGGCGAGTCGGTGCCGGTGGACGTGACGGTGGGTTCCGGCGTCACCGGCGCGACCGTGAACGCCGGCGGACGGCTCGTCGTCGAGGCGACCCGGGTCGGCGCCGACACCCAACTCGCGAGGATGGCCCGACTCGTCGAGGACGCGCAGAACGGCAAGGCCGAGGTGCAGCGCCTCGCCGACCGGATCTCCGGGATCTTCGTGCCGGTGGTGCTGGTGATCGCGCTCGGCACCTTCGGGGTGTGGCTCGGCGTCACCGGCGACACGGTCGCCGCCTTCACCGCGGCCGTCGCGGTGCTGATCATCGCCTGCCCCTGCGCCCTCGGCCTTGCGACCCCGACCGCCCTGATGGTCGGCACGGGCCGCGGCGCCCAACTCGGCATCCTCATCAAGGGCCCCGAGGTCCTGGAGTCCACGCGCCGCGTCGACACGGTCGTCCTGGACAAGACCGGCACGGTGACGACCGGACGGATGACCTTGCGGGAGGTGTACGTCGTCGCCGACACCGACGAGAAGGAGCTCCTGCGGCTCGCAGGCGCCCTGGAACACGCCTCCGAGCATCCGGTGGCCCGCGCGATCGCCGCGGGCGCTCAGGAGCGGACTGGCGCCCTCCCTCCGGTGGAGCATTTCGAGAACGTCCCCGGGCTCGGCGTACGCGGGCGCGTGGAGGGTCACGACATCCAGGTGGGGCGGCTCCACGAAGGCGAGCTCCCGGAGGCGCTGGCCCGCGCCAAGGACGAGGCACAGACGGACGGACGTACGGCCGTCGTGGTCACCCGGGACGGGGTGGCACTCGGTGTCGTGACCGTCGCCGACGCGATCAAGGAGACCAGCGCCGAGGCGGTGCGCGCACTGCGCGGCCTGGGGCTCACGCCGGTTCTGCTCACCGGGGACAACCGGGCGGTCGCCCGGTCCGTGGCGCGTGCCGTCGGCATCGACCCCGGGGACGTGATCGCCGAGGTGCTGCCCGAGGACAAGGTCGCCGTCGTCAAGCGCCTCCAGAGCGAGGGGCGGACCGTGGCGATGGTCGGCGACGGGGTGAACGACGCGGCGGCCCTCGCCACCGCCGACCTCGGCCTCGCGATGGGGACGGGCACGGACGCGGCGATCGAGGCGAGCGACCTGACGCTGGTCCGGGGGGATCTGCGGGTGGCGGCGGACGCGATCCGGCTGTCACGCAAGACCCTGTCCACGATCAAGGGCAACCTGGTGTGGGCGTTCGGATACAACGTGGCGGCGCTGCCGCTCGCCGCGGCCGGACTCCTCAACCCGATGATCGCGGGGGCCGCGATGGCCTTCTCGTCGGTGTTCGTGGTGACGAACAGCCTTCGACTCAGGACATTCTCATGACGACGGAGTAAGAGTCCCCCTAGAGTCCAACGGGAGCCTCACATAAGCTCTTCACAAGGCTCGCGCATCTTCCTTACGCTTGGGTCTCGATTTGCCATATCAGTCTCTTGCGTATCTTCAGGACATACGCAAGAGACGCAGATCACAGTGATGCGAACGTAACCATCGAAGGGGTTCGTGAGTCTAAGTTGGCGATGCCGGAGACGTCTTGGGGGGCGTCTCTGACATCTGGGGATGTCTTGGGGGACGTTCCCGGAACTGCGTTGCCGGGGCGCGTGCAGCGGGGAGCTTTGAGCGGCCCTCCCGTCGGTACGGGTCCCGGCAGACCGCACCCCAGCAGCACATCAGCACCGCAGTAGTACAGAGAGTTTTGCTCGTTTTGCTCACGGCCGGTCCGGTCAGCCCGGCCGTCCGGGAGCAACGCGTCAGCACGCTCGCAGCGATTCAGGCGCTGTCCACAGACGCCCGGCCGGATCCCGTGGGGGGAATCCGCACCGGGACAAGGAAAGCGCCCTGACTGCCGGCCCGTGGGGGGACCGGTAGCAGGGCGCTTTCCGTTTTTCTTGCGAGTGCCTTGGGCCTAGCGGGCCTCGACCGGGACGAAGTCGCGCTCGACGACGCCCGTGTAGATCTGGCGCGGGCGGCCGATGCGGGAGCCGGGCTCCTTGATCATCTCGTGCCACTGGGCGATCCAGCCCGGAAGGCGGCCGAGGGCGAACAGGACCGTGAACATCTCGGTCGGGAAGCCCATGGCGCGGTAGATCAGACCGGTGTAGAAGTCCACGTTCGGGTAGAGGCTGCGCGAGACGAAGTAGTCGTCGGAGAGCGCGTGCTCCTCCAGCTTGAGCGCGATGTCCAGCAGCTCGTCGGACTTGCCGAGCGCCGAGAGGACGTCGTGCGCCGCCGCCTTGATGATCTTCGCCCGGGGGTCGAAGTTCTTGTAGACGCGGTGGCCGAAGCCCATCAGACGGACGCCGTCCTCCTTGTTCTTCACCTTGCGGATGAAGGAGTCGACGTCGCCGCCGGAGGCCTGGATGCCCTCCAGCATCTCCAGCACGGACTGGTTGGCGCCACCGTGCAGGGGGCCCCACAGCGCGCTGATGCCGGCGGAGATCGACGCGAACATGTTCGCCTGCGACGAGCCCACCAGACGCACGGTGGAGGTCGAACAGTTCTGCTCGTGGTCGGCGTGCAGGATGAGCAGCTTGTCGAGCGCGGCGACGACGACCGGGTCGAGCTCGTAGTCCTGCGCGGGGACCGAGAAGGTCATGCGCAGGAAGTTCTCGACGTACCCGAGGTCGTTGCGCGGGTAGACGAAGGGGTGACCGATCGACTTCTTGTAGGCGTACGCCGCGATCGTCGGAAGCTTGGCGAGAAGGCGGATCGTCGAAAGGTGACGCTGCTTCTCGTCGAACGGGTTGTGGCTGTCCTGGTAGAACGTCGACAGGGCACTGACCACCGACGACAGCATCGCCATCGGGTGAGCGTCGCGCGGGAAGCCCTGGAAGAAGCGCTTGACGTCCTCGTGCAGCAGGGTGTGCTGCGTGATCTCGTTCTTGAAGGTGGAGAGCTCGTCCACGTTCGGCAGCTCACCGTTGATCAGCAGAGAGGCCACCTCAAGGAAGGTGGAGCGCTCGGCCAGCTGCTCGATCGGGTAGCCGCGGTACCGGAGGATGCCCTGCTCACCGTCGAGGTAGGTGATCGCGGATTTATACGCGGCGGTGTTGCCGTACCCGCTGTCCAGCGTCACCAGCCCGGTCTGGGCGCGGAGCTTCCCGATGTCGAAGCCCTTGTCGCCGACGGTGCTGTCGATCACCGGGTAGGTGTACTCGCCATCGCCGTACCGCAGTACTACAGAGTTGTCGCTCACGTCATCCCTCACCGACGTTGTGCCTCTTCTTCGAGGTGCCCTGACTGTCTCTACCATCCCCCATTTGGCCCTGGAGAGTGCACTCGGGGTCGACCATTGGGCCTATTGGCGGCACTCAGTGCCGCCAACCTGCTCATCCTGCCCCCCTTCGCCCTGGTTCCGGAAGTGCTGTGTGACCTTTGCGACTCATTTGATCGATCATTTTTTGTGATGCCCGGGGCGGGGGGTGGGTGTCCCCTCCCCTCGGGGCTGAGAACCCGGGGCCGTCAGGCGGTGAGGCGGTGGTGGAGGGATGTGTGGCGGCGGCCTGCCGACACCGTGCGGACCGCCTGGCCGATCGCCTTGCGGGAGCCCACCAGGACGACGAGCTTCTTGGCCCGGGTGACCGCTGTGTAGAGCAGATTGCGCTGGAGCATCATCCACGCGCCGGTGGTGACCGGGATCACCACCGCGGGGTACTCACTGCCCTGGGAGCGGTGGATCGTCACCGCGTACGCGTGGGCCAGCTCGTCGAGTTCGTCGAAGTCGTAGGGGACTTCCTCGTCCTCGTCCGTCAGCACCGTCAGACGCTGCTCCTCGGAGTCGAGTGAGGTGACCACGCCCACGGTGCCGTTGAAGACGCCGTTCTCGCCCTTTTCGTAGTTGTTGCGGATCTGGGTCACCTTGTCGCCGACCCGGAAGACCCGGCCGCCGAAGCGTTTCTCGGGCAGGTCGGGGCGGCCGGGCGTAATCGCCTGCTGCAACAGGCCGTTGAGGGTGCCCGCGCCCGCCGGGCCCCGGTGCATGGGTGCCAGCACCTGGATGTCCCGGCGCGGGTCGAGCCCGAACTTGGCGGGAATCCGCCGTGCCGCCACATCCACGGTGAGCCGCCCGGCCTCCTCGGTCTCGTCCTCGACGAAGAGGAAGAAGTCCTTCATGCCGTCGGTGACGGGGTGCTGCCCGGAGTTGATCCGGTGCGCGTTCGTCACCACTCCGGACTGCTGGGCCTGGCGGAAGACCTGGGTCAGACGGACGGAGGGGATGGGGCTGCGGTCGGCGAGCAGGTCGCGCAGGACCTCTCCGGCGCCGACGCTGGGGAGTTGGTCGACGTCCCCGACGAACAGCAGATGGGCGCCCGGCGGCACCGCCTTGACCAGCTTGTTGGCGAGCAGGAGGTCGAGCATGGAGGCCTCGTCCACGACCACCAGGTCGGCGTCCAGCGGCCGGTCCTTGTCGTACGCCGCGTCCCCGCCCGGCCTGAGCTCCAGGAGCCGGTGCACGGTGGAGGCGTCCGCTCCGGTCAGCTCGGCGAGTCGCTTGGCGGCACGGCCCGTCGGCGCCGCGAGCACCACCTTCGCCCGCTTGGCGCGCGCCAGCTCCACGATCGAGCGGACCGTGAACGACTTGCCGCAGCCGGGGCCCCCGGTGAGCACCGCGACCTTCTTGGTGAGCGCCAGCCGGACGGCCTCCTCCTGCCCTGGTGCCAGCTCCGCACCCGTACGCCCCTTCAGCCAGGTCAGTGCCTTGTCCCAGGCCACGTCATGGAAACCGGGCATCCGGTCCTCGGTGGTGCGCAGGAGACGCAACAGCTGGGCCGAGAGGGAGAGTTCGGCGCGGTGGAAGGGGACCAGATAGACGGCCGTGACCGTGTCCGGGCCGCCGTCGGGACCGGGGACCTTCTCGCGTACGACGCCCGGCTCCCGTACGCCACCGGGCTCGTTCTCGTCCTCGGTCGGCTCCGCCAGTTCCGCCAGGCATTCGATGACCAGGCCCGTGTCCACCTGGAGCAGTTTCACCGCGTCGGCGATCAGCTGCTCCTCGGGGAGGAAGCAGTGGCCCTGGTCGGCGGACTGCGACAGGGCGTACTGGAGGCCCGCCTTGACGCGCTCGGGGCTGTCGTGCGGGATGCCGACGGACTGGGCGATCTTGTCCGCGGTGAGGAAGCCGATGCCCCAGACGTCGGCGGCCAGGCGGTAGGGCTGGTTCTTGACGACCGAGATCGACGCGTCGCCGTACTTCTTGTAGATGCGCACCGCGATCGACGTCGACACCTCGACGGTCTGAAGGAAGAGCATGACCTCCTTGATCGCCTTCTGCTCCTCCCAGGCGTCGGCGATCTTCTTGGTGCGCTTGGGGCCGAGGCCGGGGACCTCGATGAGGCGCTTCGGCTCCTCCTCGATGATCTGGAGCGTGTCCAGCCCGAAGTGCTGGGTGATGCGGTCGGCGAAGATCGGGCCGATGCCCTTGACCAGACCGGAGCCGAGGTAGCGGCGGATGCCCTGGACGGTGGCGGGCAGGACGGTCGTGTAGTTCTCCACCGTGAACTGCTTGCCGTACTGCGGGTGGGAGCCCCAACGGCCCTCCATCCGGAGCGACTCGCCCACCTGGGCGCCGAGGAGCGCACCCACGACGGTGAGCAGGTCGCCGGCGCCGCGGCCGGTGTCCACCCTCGCGACCGTGTACCCGTTCTCCTCGTTGGCGTACGTGATCCGCTCGAGCACGCCCTCGACAACCGCCAGTTGCACCTGCCGGTTCCCCGCCTGATTGGACATGATCCGAAGGTACCCGTGACGACTGACAGCCGGGGCGCCGCGGCGGACGGCGGCGCCAGGCCGGCGACGGAGACGGAGACGGAGACGGATCGCAGGGCGTCACATGACGTTCGTGGTCATCGGCGGACCGGGCTGATCGGGTCACAGGCCGTAGGAGGACATCCTCAAGGGCGGCCCCGTCCCGTACTCCGTCGTCCGGGTCACCCAGTTCATGGAGTTCGTCGACGCCGTCCCGTCCTGGACCACCGACGGCGACACCGTCCGCCTGCCCCGCACCCCCATCCAGCCGATCGCCGCGGCCCACGGCGACGTCCTCACCATCAGAACGGGCGCCCGCATCGCCGCCACGCGCTGCACCGACTGGCTGAAGTAGCCCCACGGGAGCACCCGCGATCCGCAAGGGACGGGTGCTCCACCGCCCTGCCCCGGAGTGCTCCGCCCCCGTACCCCGAGGGTGCTCCACCCCTGTACCCCGGGGATGCTCCACCCCCTGCCCGCCCCCATCTCACCCCGCTCATCCGAGCGCGATTCATCACGATCCGGTCTCGGCATGTGGTTGAGGTCTTGATTAATGCTCGTGTAATCGATTCCAATCCTCCATGTAATCGATTCCACGAGGAGGTGGAGCGGCGATGGCGAGCATCAAGGACGTTGCCGCCGAGGCCGGCGTATCCGTCGCCACGGTCTCGCGCGTCCTGAACGATCATCCGTCGGTCAGCGAAGACGCACGCACCCGCGTGCTGGCCGCCGTGCAGACCCTGGGCTACCGCCCGAATGCCGTCGCCCGCTCCCTGCGCACCGACCAGACCCGCACCCTCGGCCTGGTCATCAGCGACGTACTCAACCCGTACTTCACCGAGCTGGCCCGCTCCGTCGAGGAGGAGGCCCGCGCCCTCGGCTACAGCGTGATCATCGGCAACGCCGACGAACGGCCGGACCTCCAGGACCACCACGTACGGACCCTGCTGGACCGGCGGATCGACGGACTGCTCGTCTCCCCCGCCGACGGCGGCTCCCCCGGGATGCTGGACGCCGCGCGTGCGGGGACGCCGATGGTCTTCGTGGACCGCTGGATCCCGGGCGTGGACGTGCCCGTCGTACGGGCGGACGGCCGGACGGCGGTCCGGGATCTCGTGGCGCATCTGCACGGGCTCGGACACCGCCGGCTCGCGATCATCGCGGGGCCCGCGGCGACCACCACCGGCAGCGAGCGCGTCGAGGCCTTCCGGGAGGCCATGGCCGAGCACGGGCTGCCGCTCCCGGACGCCTACATAGGCCAGGGCGACTTCCAGGCCGAGAGCGGACGGCGGGTCACCGAGGGCTTCCTCGACCTGCCCGAGCCGCCCGAGGTCGTCTTCGCCGCCGACAACCTGATGGCACTCGGCGCGCTGGACGCGGTCCGCGCGCGCGGGCTGCGGGTTCCCGAGGACATCGCGCTCGCGGCGTTCGACGACATCCCGTGGTTCGTGCACACCGACCCGCCGATCACCGCGGTGGCCCAGCCGACCGGCGAGCTGGGGCGGGCCGCCGTACGCGCGCTCGTCGACCGGATCGAGGGGCGCCCCCCGCAGTCGGTCACCCTGGCCGCCCGTCTCGTCGTCCGCCGCTCGTGCGGCGAACCGGCCCCCACCCCGCACTCCCCCGTAACGAACAGGAGCACGTCGTGAGCAACCAGGACGAGTTGCTGCGCATCGAGGGCATCCGAAAGACCTTCCCCGGCGTGGTCGCGCTCGACAGCGTCGACTTCGATCTGCGCCGCGGCGAGGTGCATGTGCTGCTCGGCGAGAACGGTGCCGGCAAGAGCACGCTCATCAAGATGCTCTCGGGCGCCTACCAGCCCGACTCCGGGCGCGTCCTCGTCGACGGCGAGGAGGTGCGCATCCACGGTGCGCAGGACTCCGAGCGCCTCGGGATCGCGACCATCTACCAGGAGTTCAACCTCGTTCCCGATCTGACGGTCGCCGAGAACATCTTCCTGGGGCGGCAGCCGCGCCGCTACGGGCTGATCGACCGGAAGACGATGGAGGCCGAGGCCGCCGAACTGCTGGAGCGGGTGGGTGTCAGCGTCTCCCCGCGCGCGCGGGTGCGTGAACTCGGAATCGCACGTCTCCAGATGGTCGAGATCGCGAAGGCGCTGAGCCTGAACGCCCGCGTGCTGATCATGGACGAGCCGACCGCGGTGCTCACCTCCGAAGAGGTCGAAAAACTCTTCTCCATCGTGCGCCGGCTGCGCGAGGACGGTGTCGGCATCGTCTTCATCACGCACCACCTGGAGGAGATCGCCGCCCTGGGGGACCGGGTCACCGTCATCCGGGACGGCAAGAGCGTCGGGCAGGTCCCGGCCTCCACCACCGAGGACGAGCTCGTACGGCTCATGGTGGGGCGGTCGATCGAGCAGCAGTATCCACGCGTGCGGGCCACTGGTGACGGCGGCTCCGGGGTCGCCCTGCTGACCGTCGAGGGGCTGACCCGCGACGGGGTCTTCCACGACGTGAGTTTCGAGGTGCGGGCCGGTGAGGTCGTCGGTATCGCGGGGCTCGTGGGGGCCGGGCGTACGGAGGTCGTACGAGCGGTCTTCGGGGCCGATCCGTACGACAAGGGGGCCGTCAAGGTCGCCGGTTCCGCGCTGCGGCGGCACGACGTGAACGCGGCGATGGCGGCCGGGATCGGGCTCATCCCCGAGGACCGCAAGGGCCAGGGGCTGCTCCTGGACGCCTCCGTCGAGGAGAACCTCGGCCTGGTCACGATGCGGGCGGCGACCCATGGCGGGCTCGTCGACCTCAAGGGCCAGCGGGTGGCCGCCGCGCGGATCGCCGAGCAGCTCGGCGTCCGGATGGCCGGTCTCGGCCAGCACGTGCGCACGCTCTCCGGTGGCAACCAGCAGAAGGTCGTCATCGGCAAGTGGCTGCTGGCCGACACCAAGGTGCTGATCCTCGACGAGCCCACCCGTGGCATCGACGTGGGCGCCAAGGTCGAGATCTACCAACTCGTCAACGAACTGACGGCCGCCGGCGCGGCCGTCCTGATGATCTCCAGCGATCTGCCCGAGGTGCTCGGCATGAGCGACCGGGTGCTGGTGATGGCCCAGGGCCGGATCGCGGGCGAACTGTCCGCCGACGAGGCGACCCAGGACTCCGTGATGGCACTCGCCGTCAGTACACCGACCACCAACACTGTTACCGCTGTGGAGGGCTCCCGTGGCCACTGACACGCTCAAGAGCACTACGGGCGCGAGTGGCGCCTCGGCGGTCCGCCGCCTTCTGCTCGACAACGGGGCGCTCACCGCGCTCATCGCCCTCGTCATCGCGATGTCGGCGCTGTCCGGCGACTTCCTGACGACGGACAACCTGCTCAACATCGGCGTCCAGGCGGCCGTGACCGCCATTCTCGCCTTCGGTGTGACCTTCGTGATCGTCTCGGCGGGCATCGACCTGTCGGTCGGCTCGGTCGCCGCGCTGTCCGCCACCGTCCTCGCCTGGATGGCGACATCGGAGGGCGTCCCGGTCTGGATCGCGGTGATCCTCGCGGTCGCGACCGGCATGGCGTGCGGCCTGGTCAACGGCGTCCTGATCGCCTACGGGAAGCTCCCGCCGTTCATCGCGACGCTCGCGATGCTGTCGGTGGGCCGCGGTCTGTCCCTGGTGATCTCGCAGGGCTCGCCCATCGCCTTCCCCGACTCGGTCTCGCACCTCGGTGACACCCTCGGCGGCTGGCTGCCGGTCCCCGTCCTGGTGATGGTCGTCATGGGCCTGATCACCGCCCTGATCCTGGGCCGTACCTACATCGGCCGCTCCATGTACGCGATCGGCGGCAACGAGGAGGCCGCGCGCCTCTCGGGGCTGCGGGTGAAGAAGCAGAAGCTCGCGATCTACGCCCTGTCGGGTCTCTTCGCGGCGGCCGCGGGCATCGTGCTCGCCTCCCGGCTCTCCTCCGCGCAGCCGCAGGCCGCGCAGGGCTACGAGCTGGACGCGATCGCCGCGGTCGTCATCGGCGGCGCCTCCCTGGCGGGCGGCACCGGCAAGGCGTCCGGCACGCTGATCGGCGCCCTCATACTCGCGGTGCTCCGCAACGGTCTGAACCTGCTCTCCGTCTCCGCCTTCTGGCAGCAGGTCGTCATCGGTGTCGTGATCGCGCTGGCGGTGCTGCTGGACACGCTGCGGCGCAAGGCCGGGACGACTCCGGTGGCCGCCGGGACGGGTGCGCCGGGCGGCAGGGGCAAGCAGGCGGCGACCTACATCATCGCGGCCGTGGTCGCGGCGGCCGTCGTCGGTGCGATGTCCTTCCTGCACAACGGCTCCTCCTCGTCGGCGACGAAGAAGGTGGGCCTGTCCCTCTCCACCCTGAACAACCCGTTCTTCGTGCAGATCAAGTCGGGTGCCCAGCAGGAGGCGAAGAAGCTCGGCGTGGACCTGACGGTCACGGACGCGCAGAACGACGCCTCGCAGCAGGCCAACCAGCTCCAGAACTTCACCAGTTCGGGTCTCGGTTCGATCATCGTCAATCCGGTGGACTCGGACGCGGCGGGCCCGGCGGTCCGCTCCGCGAACAAGGCCGGCATCCCCGTCGTCGGTGTGGACCGGGGCGTGAACAAGGCCGACACGGCCGCGTTGGTCGCCTCCGACAACATCGCGGGCGGCAAGCTCGGCGCCAAGGCGATGGCCGAGAAGCTGGGCGGCAAGGGCAAGATCGTGATCCTGCAGGGCCTGGCCGGAACGTCCGCGAGCCGTGAGCGTGGCGCGGGCTTCGCCGAGGGTCTGAAGGCCTACCCGGGCATCCAGGTCGTCGCCCGGCAGCCCGCGGACTTCGACCGCACCAAGGGCCTCGACGTGATGACGAACCTGCTTCAGGCGCACCCCGACATCCAGGGCGTCTTCGCCGAGAACGACGAGATGGCGCTCGGCGCGGTCAAGGCGCTCGGCTCCAAGGCCGGTACGTCGGTCTCGGTCATCGGCTTCGACGGCGAACCGGACGGCCTGAAGGCGGTCAAGGACGGCACGATGTACGCGTCCGTGGCCCAGCAGCCGAAGGAGCTCGGCCGGATCGCGGTGGAGAACGCGCTGAACGCCGCCGAGGGCAAGAAGGTCGAGAAGACGGTGATGGTGCCGGTGAAGGTGGTCACGAAGGAGAATGTGGCCGGCTTCGGCGGATGACCTGAGCGGGCCGCCCGGGCAGCGCGACGCGGACGACCTCCGCCGCCGCCGGGCGGCTCGCCCCGTTGCTTCGACTCACCTTCGTAGGGAGAAAGTTCATGTACGACTACGACCTGCTGGTCGTGGGATCGGCCAACGCCGACCTGGTGATCGGGGTCGAGCGGCGGCCTGCGGCCGGCGAGACGGTGCTCGGCTCCGACCTCGTCGTCCACCCGGGCGGCAAGGGCGCCAACCAGGCGGTCGCCGCAGGCCGCCTCGGAGCCCGTACGGCGCTGCTGGCCCGGGTCGGCGACGACGCGCACGGGCGGCTGTTGCTCGACTCGCAGCGGGCAGCCGGGGTCGACACGGCGGGCGTGCTCGTCGGCGGGGCGCCGACCGGGGTCGCGCTCATCACGGTGGACCCTTCCGGGGACAACAGCATCGTGGTCTCGCCCGGTGCCAACGGCCGCCTCACACCCGAGGACGTGCGGTCCGCCGGAAACCTCCTGGCGGCCTCCCGCGTGGTCTCGGCACAGCTGGAGATCCCGTTGGAGACGGTCGTGGAGGTCGTACGGGATCTCGCTCCCGGCAGCCGTTTCGTACTGAACCCGTCGCCGCCGCGCGCGCTGCCCGCCGAGGTGCTCGCGGCCTGCGATCCGCTGATCGTGAACGAGCACGAGGCGCGGGTGATCGCCGGCACGGATCTCGGGGACTCACCGGAGGACTGGGCGTCCGCCCTGCTCGCCCTCGGCCCGCGCTCGGTGGTGATCACGCTGGGCGCGCGGGGCGCGCTGGTGGCCTCCGCCGAGGGCGCCGCGCGGGTGCCGTCGGTGAAGGTGGAGACGGTGGACACGACGGGCGCGGGGGACGCGTTCACGGCGGCGCTGGCGTGGCGGCTCGGGCTCGACGAGCCGCTCGCCGAGGCGGCCGCGTACGCCGCCCTGGTCGGTGCGGCGGCGGTCACCCGCGCCGGCGCACAGGAGTCCTTCCCGACGGCCGAGGAGATCGCATCCCTGCGCTGTGCCGTCCCGGGGGACAACCCCCGGACCCCCGGCCGGACAAGCGGGCCGGAGCGGGCGGCCGGAGAGTCCTTGCGAGGTGAGTCCCGGTGAAGAAGGCCGGAATCCTGAACCGCCATCTGTCGGGCGCGCTGGCCGAGCTGGGCCATGGGGACGGGGTGCTCGTCTGCGATGCCGGGATGCCCATCCCCGCCGGTCCGCGCGTCGTGGACCTGGCCTTCCGGGCCGGGGTGCCGTCCTTCGCCGAGGTGCTCGACGGGCTGCTGGAGGAACTCGTGGTGGAGGGGGCCACGGCCGCGCACGAGGTCCGCGGGGCCAACCCGGAGGCGACGGCCCTGCTGGACGCCCGTTTCCCCACGCTGTCGACGGTCTCCCACGAGGAACTGAAGTCGCTGTCGGCGGGCGCGAAGCTGATCGTCCGCACGGGAGAGGCACGGCCGTACGCGAACGTGCTGCTGCGGTGCGGGGTGTTCTTCTAGCCCGGTGCCCGACATGCTTCGAGGGGCCCGGTCCGTCGACCAGGCCCCTCGGTTTTCCCCTCCGACATCAGAACCCCCGCGATCCCCCCAGATCCCCCTCCAGAAGTCCTGATGCCAAGTACGACACGCGGGCTGCGGGAAGGGTTGCACGGCCTTCCGAGATTTTTTCGGGATGCTTTCCGGCATGAGTGAATCCGCTTCCTCCTTCGAGGACGACCTGCTCGGTGAGCTGGGCGACGACAAGCTCCAGGAGATCGCGGGGCTGCTGGGGACCGACACGGCGGGCGCCCAGGAGGTGGTCGGGACCACGGTCTCGGCACTCGCCGGCCCCGTACAGGAGGAGGCCGCGGCGGCGCCCGAGGAGGAGGCCCCGCTCCAGGGCGTGTCCACCCTGGGCGGGTTCGGCACCGGCGGTCTGATGGCCGGGGTGCTGGCCAGGGTGAGCAAGCCGGTCGCGAACGCCGTCGCCAAGAAGACGGGCATCCCGGTGGCCACGGTCACCCGTGTCATCGAGATGCTCGTCCCGGTCGTCCTGGCGGTCCTCAGCAAGCGGGCGGCACGCAAGAAGTGACCGGGAAGTGACAGCGGCCGCCGACGGGGCTACCCGGCGTGCTCCACGAACCGCGCCGCCGTCTCCGCCAGCACCTCCCGCCCGTCGCGCGCCCACAGCCCGTCGTTGAACAGCTCGACCTCGATCGGCCCGGAATATCCGGCCGCCTCGACGTACCCCCGCCACTCCCGCATGTCGATCGAACCGTCGCCGATCTGACCGCGGCCGTTGAGGACGCCCTCGGGCAGCGGAGTCGTCCAGTCGGCGAGCTGGAAGGTGTGGATACGGCCGCCGGCGCCCGCACGGGCGATCTGAGCGGGAGCCGTGTCGTCCCACCAGATGTGGTAGGTGTCGACGGTGACGCCCACCTGGTCCGCCGGGAAGCGTTCCGCGAGGTCCAGGGCCTGGGCGAGGGTGGACACCACACAACGGTCCGCGGCGTACATGGGGTGGAGGGGCTCGATGGCCAGCCGCACGCCCCGCTCGGCGGCGTACGGGCCCAGCTCCCCCAGCGCGTCGGCGATCCGCTCCCGCGCGCCGTGCAGGTCCTTCGAGCCGGCCGGCAGCCCCCCGGAGACCAGAACCAGGGTGTCGGTGCCGAGGGTCGCGGCCTCGTCGACGGCCGCACGGTTGTCGTCCAGGGCGCGGGCCCGCTCCTGCGGGTCGATCGCCGTGAAGAAGCCGCCACGGCAGAGCGTGGTGACGGCCAGACCGGCGTCGCGGACGAGTTTGGCGGTGGCGTCCAGGCCGTACGACTGGACGGGTTCACGCCAGAGTCCGACACCCGGGATCCCCAGCTCGAGGCAGGACTCGACCAGTTCGGGCATCGACAGCTGCTTGACCGTCATCTGGTTGATGGAGAAACGGGCGAGGCTGGTCATGAGGTCACTCCGTACAGAGCCAGCAAGGTCTTCATCCGGGCCTCGGCGAGCTCCGGGTTCGGGAACAGGCCCAGGGTGTCCGCCAGCTCGTACGCCCGGGCGAAGTGCGGCAGCGAGCGGGCCGACTGGAGCCCGCCGACCATGGTGAAGTGTTCCTGGTGCCCGGCCAGCCACGCCAGCAGGACGACGCCCGTCTTGTAGAACCGGGTCGGCGCCTCGAAGAGATGGCGGGAGAGCTCGACGGTGGGGTCGAGAAGCTCACGGAAGCCCTTCACGTCACCGGTGTCGAGCACCCGTACCGCCTCGGCCGCGAGCGGACCCAGCGGATCGAAGATGCCGAGCAGGGCGTGGCTGAAGCCCTGCTCGTCGCCCGCGATCAGTTCGGGGTAGTTGAAGTCGTCACCCGTGTAGCAGCGGACGCCCTGCGGCAGGCGGCGGCGCAGGTCGATCTCACGTCGGGCGTCGAGGAGGGAGACCTTGATGCCGTCGACCTTGTCCGGGTGGGCGGCGATGACCTCCAGGAACACGTCCGTAGCCGCGTCCAGGTCGCCCGACCCCCAGTAGCCCTCAAGGGCGGGGTCGAACATGGGGCCGAGCCAGTGCAGGACCACGGGCTCGGCCGCCTGGCGGAGCAGATGCCCATAGACCTCCAGGTAGTCCTCGGACCCCTTCGCGGTCGCCGCCAGCGCCCGGGAGGCCATGAGGATGGCCTGCGCACCGGACTCCTCGACGAGGGCGAGCTGCTCCTCGTAGGCCGTCCGCACCTCCTCCAGCGAGGCCGGGCCGGTGAGCTGATCGGTGCCGACACCGCACGCGATACGGCCCCCGACCGCCTTCGCCTCCGCGGCGGACCGGCGGATGAGTTCCGCCGCGCCCGCCCAGTCCAGGCCCATTCCGCGCTGCGCGGTGTCCATCGCCTCGGCGACGCCGAGCCCGTGGGACCACAGGTGGCGGCGGAAGGCGAGGGTGGCGTCCCAGTCGACGGCGGCGGCCGAGTCGGGCGAGACGTCCGCGAACGGGTCGGCGACGACGTGCGCGGCGGAGAAGACCGTACGGGAGGTGAAGGGCGCGCCGGTGGTGAGGGCGAGCGGGACGGCACGCGGCTCATAGGCCTTCAACCGCCCACTGGCGGAGGGCAGTCGGATGGTCACAGCGAGATCTCCGGCACGTCGAGACGGCGGCCCTCGGCCGAGGACCTCAGCCCCAGTTCGGCGAGCTGGACGCCGCGGGCGCCGGCGAGGAGGTCCCAGTGGTAGGGGGCGTCGGCGTACACATGCCGCAGGAACAGCTCCCACTGTGCCTTGAAGCCGTTGTCGAACTCGGCGTTGTCGGGGATCTCCTGCCACTGGTCGCGGAAGGAGTAGGTGGCCGGGATGTCGGGGTTCCAGACCGGCTTGGGGGTCGCCGAGCGGTGCTGGACGCGGCAGTTGCGCAGCCCCGCGACGGCCGACCCCTCCGTTCCGTCGACCTGGAACTCGACCAGCTCGTCGCGGTTGACGCGCACCGCCCAGGAGGAGTTGATCTGGGCGATGGCGCCGCCCTCCAGCTCGAAGACGCCGTACGCGGCGTCGTCGGCCGTGGCGTCGTACGGCTTGTCCTGCTCGTCCCAGCGCTGCGGGATGTGGGTGGCGGTGAGCGCCTGGACGGAGGTGACCCGGCCGAACAGCTCGTGGAGCACGTACTCCCAGTGCGGGAACATGTCGACGACGATGCCGCCGCCGTCCTCCGCGCGATAGTTCCAGGAGGGCCGCTGGGCGCTCTGCCAGTCGCCCTCGAAGACCCAGTACCCGAACTCCCCGCGGATGGACAGGATCCGCCCGAAGAAGCCCCCGTCGATGAGCCGCTTGAGTTTCAGCAGCCCCGGGAGGAAGAGCTTGTCCTGCACGACCCCGTGCTTGATGCCCTTCTCGTGGGCGAGGCGGGCCAGCTCCAGGGCGCCGTCGAGGCCGGTGGCGGTGGGCTTCTCGGTGTAGATGTGCTTACCCGCCGCGATGGCCTTCTTGATGGCCTCCTCCCGGGCGGAGGTCACCTGGGCGTCGAAGTAGATCTCCACGGTCGGGTCGGCGAGGACCTCGTCCACGTCCGTCGACCAGTGCTCCAGGCCGTGCTGCTCGGCGAGCGCCTTCAGCGCGTGCTCGCGGCGGCCCAGGAGGACCGGCTCGGGCCACAGCACCGTGCCGTCGCCGAGGTCGAGGCCGCCCTGGTCGCGCAGGGCGAGAATCGAGCGGACGAGGTGCTGGCGGTAGCCCATGCGCCCCGTCACGCCGTTCATGGCGATTCGCACCGTCTTGCGTGTCACGTGATTCCCTTCGTACGCGGGTTCCGCGCCGCGTACGCCCCACTGGTGAACGTGACAGCAAGCGCTTTCTACATAAGAAGAAGTTAGCCTCTGTCGAGCCGATTGGACAAGACCATACGGACGACGAGATGTTCGACCGTCCGGACGGCTGGACGTAGGGGGCGTGGCACGGTCGGATGGAGCACTACGAGCAGTACGAGCACGACAGGTACGACAGGTACGACGGGTACGGCAGGCCAAAGAGCACAGCGAGCACGAGAAGCACGATGAGGTGCTACGAGATGCGTGACCGGAGGACGACGAGATGACCGTGACCCTGGCGGACGTGGCGGCGCGTGCGCAGGTCTCGCCCGCGACCGTGTCCCGGGTGCTGAACGGGAACTATCCCGTCGCGGCGTCCACGCGCGAGCGGGTGCTGCGCGCGGTGGACGACCTGGACTACGTACTGAACGGACCCGCGAGTTCGCTGGCCGCCGCCACCTCCGACCTGGTCGGCATCCTGGTGAACGACATCGCCGACCCCTTCTTCGGAATCATGGCGGCCGCGATCCAGTCGGAGATCGGCGGGCCCGGGGGACGTGCGGGCGGCGAACGGCTCGGGGTCGTGTGCAACACCGGCGGCTCCCCGGAGCGTGAGCTGACCTACCTCACCCTCCTTCAGCGCCAGCGCGCCGCCGCGGTCGTCCTGACGGGCGGTGCCGTCGAAGACGCGCCGCACGCGGCGGCGGTCGCGGCGAAGCTGCGCAAGCTCGGGGACGCGGGGACCCAGGTGGTCCTGTGCGGACGGCCGCCCGCGCCCGACGCCCCCGAGGCGATCGCGCTCACCTTCGACAACAGGGGCGGCGGACAGCAGCTCACCGAGCATCTGATCGGGCTCGGCCACCGCAGGCTCGGCTACATCGCGGGCCCGGAGGAGCGGACGACGACCCGGCACCGCCTCGAGGGGCACCGCGCCGCGCTCGCCGCGCACGACATCGAGGACGATCCGCGCCGCACGGTGCACGGACGCTACGACCGTCGCGCCGGCTACGAGGCGACCCTCGAACTCCTGCGCCGTGACCCGTCGTTGACGGCCGTCGTCGCCGCCAACGACACCGTCGCGCTCGGCGCGTGTGCCGCGCTGCGCGAGTCGGGCCTGCGCATCCCCGACGACGTGTCCGTCGCCGGTTTCGACGACCTCCCCTTCAGCATCGACGCCGTCCCCGCGCTCACGACGGTGCGGTTGCCCCTCTCGGAGGCGGGGGCCAGGGCCGGGCGTATCGCGATGGGCCGCGAGGAGCCGCCGCCGGGCGGGATCGCGACGGTGCGGGGGGAGTTGATGGTGCGGGGGTCCACGGGGGTGCCGCGGGCCTGAACGGCGGGGCTTTCGCCCCCGCCGCCCCTCCCCGTCCCCTCCTCAACCTGGAGGCTCCGCCCCCGGACCCCCGGTGGGTGTGCCGGCTGCGGGCCGGTTGGGGCTGGTCGTGCAGCTCCCCGCGCCCCTGGGCGGGGGCTGCGCCCCGGCGCCCCCAAGGAGCGCCCACCCACCCGTGACGGAACCACGCACGGAAGGGCCCCCAGTCCCACCCGCAGCCGATTAGCGCGCGCAAGGGACCGCACCAGCCCCCTGCTCCACCCGCAGCCGAGTAGCGCACGTGAGGGAGCGTGGCGGTCCCCCCCACCCGCAGCCGGGTGTGGGGCGGAAGGGGGCGTGGTGGTACGTCGCAAGCCCGTCGCTTACGTTCGGATCGAGCAGCGGCTCGCTTGCCCGGCCCACGTCTGATCCGGCGGCGACGGGCTCGACGTACCGGCACGGCCCCGACCCACCCACCGGGCCCCGCGATCACACGTGCGGACGGCGCCCCTTCTCCTGACGGGGGAACGACTGGTCGGCAGCGTGCAGCGTCGGCTTCGGAAGCGTCGCGACCTCCTCCCTCGCCTTCTCCAGCTGCTCACGTGCGAGAAGCGGAACACCGACGTGAGATCACCGAACGTCGGGCGCCTCGCCCCCCCTGAAGTGCTCCAGGAACTGCACCGCCGAGGTGTGGTCGAGGGGTCGGCCACGTCATGACCCGGGTTGCCGGGGAGTTGCCCGACCGTTGCCCACGCTTGGCCGAAGCCGTAGGCTCGACACATACCTCTGACTGAGTCAACTATCAGGTCCGAGCAACCACTATCAGGTCCGAGCAGCCAAGGCCGCTGAGCCAGACCGGAACAACCAGCGCCGACCATCCGGGGTTGAGTGATCATGACCGTCCAGGACATCCGCTCCTTCAACCGCTTCTACACGAACGTCATCGGGGCCCTCGACTACGGCCGCCACCTCTACGCCCCCTACACCCTCACCGAGTCCCGTGTGCTGTACGAGCTCGCCCACTCCCCCCGCACCGACGCCGCCGACCTCCGCGGCGAACTGTCCCTGGACGCCGGTTACCTGAGCCGCATCCTGAACAAGTTCGAGCAGGACGGCCTGATCGAGCGGACGCCCTCGGAGCGGGACCCCCGGCGGCGCCGCATCACGCTCACGACACAGGGCAGGGAGACGGCGTCCCTGCTGGACGAGCGCTCACGGGAATCGGTGGGGGCGCTGCTGGCGACCGTGCCGGCCGACGACCGCCCCCGGCTCGCCGAGGCGATGCGGACCGTGCGCACGCTGCTCTCCTCCGGGCGCCCACCCCGCCGCGAGGACGTCGTCCTGCGCGACCCCGGACCCGGCGACCTCGGCTGGATCGTGCAGCGCAACGCCGCGCTGTACGCCGCCGAGTACGGCTGGAACGCCGACTACGAAGGCCTGGTCGCCCGGATCGTGGCGGACTTCGCCGAGGACCACGATCCGCACCTGGAGCGGGTGTGGATCGCCGAGCTGGACGGCCGGCCGGTGGGCTGCGTGATGTGCGTACGCGACGACGCGCCCGGGACCGCCCGCCTCCGCCTCCTCCTCGTCGAGCCCGACGCGCGCGGGCTGCGCATCGGCGACCGGCTGGTCGAGGCCGTCATCGACTTCGCGCGGGACGGCGGCTACCGGGACCTGGTCCTGTGGACCAACGACGTGCTCTCCGCCGCCCGCCGCATCTACCAGCGCCACGGTTTCGTCCTCGTCGCCGAGAAACCGCACCGCTCGTTCGGAGCGGACCTGACCGGCCAGGACTGGCGGTTGGATCTGCACTCCCCGCAGGAGTGAACGGTCGCGGACCTTTCCCCTCGCCCCGTCGAAGCCGACGCCTCCCACCACCGCTCGCACGCCGGCGATTTCGGCATCTCAGCGACACAAAGGGCACGTCGCGGTGCTGGCGGAAAAGGTAGGGTCCATGCCCATGAAGCTGGCCTTCTCCACGCTCGGCGTGCCCGGGCTTCCCATCCCCGACGTCGTACGACTCGCCGCCGCGCACGGCTACCACGGGGTGGAGCTGCGCGCGCATCCCGAGGAGCCGGTGCACCCCGGGATCGGGGCGGCCGAGCGGGCCGAGGTGGTCGCCGGGTTCAAGGCGGGCGGCATCGAGATCCTGGGCGTGGCGGGCTATGCGCGGGTGGCGGCGCCGGGCGACGACGACATCGTCGTCGCCGAGATCAAGGAGCTCCTCGACCTCGCCCACGACCTCGGCGCCCCGTTCGTACGCGTCTTCCCTGGCGCGAGTTCCGAGCAGAGCGTCGAGGAGGCGGACGCGACGGCGGCTCGGCGGCTCGGCACGGCCGCGGAGTACGCCGCCGACCTGGGCGTACGGATCCTGCTGGAGACCCATGACTCGCACCGCACCGGCGCGGACGCGATCAGGATCCTGGGCCTGGTCGGCCATCACCACGTGGGCTCGCTGTGGGACATCATGCACACCTGGCTCGGCGGCGAGGAGCCGCCGGAGACCTACGCGGCCCTGTGCACCTACCTCGGCTACCTCCAGGTCAAGGACATCGCCTCCGCCGAGGACACCACCCCGCTCCCCCTCGGCGCGGGCGTCCTGCCCCTCGCCGACTGTGTGGAACTCCTCTCCCGGGAGGGCTGGGACGGCTGGCTGTGCTGGGAGTACGAGAAGCGGTGGTACGAGGGGGCCGCGCCGCTGCCTGAGCTGCTGGGACCGGGCCGGGAGCACCTCGGGCGCCTGCTGAACGACTCCGCCTAGGACCGGTCGGGGCGACGCGCGCACCCGCCCGGGCGGGCGTCCCGCGGCTCGCCGCCCCTAGCCGACGGGCTATCGTGGAGCGCATGTCGGCACCGGAACTGATCCGTATCGTCTCCCGCGACTCGCCCATGGCCCTGGCCCAAGTGGAGCGTGTCCGTGCCGAGTTGGGCGCGCTCCATCCGCACATCCGTACCGAGGTCGTGCCCGTGAGGACGACCGGTGACAAGTGGATGGGCGACCTGGCCAAGGTCGAGGGGAAGGGCGCGTTCACCAAGGAGGTCGACGCGGCGCTGCTGGCCGGTGAGGCCGATCTCGCGGTGCACTGCGTGAAGGACATCCCCGCGGACCGTCCCCTCCCGGCGGGGACGATGTTCGCCGCGTTCCTGGCACGGGACGACATCCGGGACGCCCTCGTCCACCCGGGCGGGCTCACGCTGGACGAGCTCCCGCAGGGGACACGGATCGGCACCTCGTCCGTACGGCGGGGCGCTCAGCTGGCCGCCTCGCACCCGCACTTGGAGTGCGTGCCGTTCCGGGGGAACGCCAACCGGCGGCTGGAGAAGCTGGCGGCGGGTGAGGCGGACGCGCTGATGCTGGCGGTGTCGGGGCTGGAGCGGATCGGCCGGGCGGACGTGATCACGGAGATCCTGTCGCCCGAGACGATGATGCCGCCGATCGGGGCGGGCATCCTCGCCCTCCAGTGCCGTGAGGGCGACACCGACGTGATCGAGACGATCAGCGACCTCGGTGACCCGAACACGCACCGCGAGGCCACGGCGGAGCGGATGTTCCTGCACGTCCTCCAGGGCCACTGCAACTCACCGATCGCCGGTTACGCGAAGGCCCACCGCGGTGGCGAACTGTCCCTGCGTGCCTGCGTGTTCACCCCGGACGGCAAGACCGTACTGAACGCCCACGAGTGGGCGGGCCGCCTCGACGCCGCGACACTCGGCACGTCGGTCGCCGTCGCCCTGTTGCGCCAGGGCGCCCGCGAACTGATCGACGACATCCCGCACTGATCACCCGAGCGGGCCGGCCCAGGCGGCGAAGGCCTCGTGGAAGGCGGGGAACGTCTTCCGTACACAGCCGGGGTCGTCGAACGAGACGCCACCCGGCGCGCGGAGTCCGGTCACCGCGAAGGACATGACGATGCGGTGATCACCGTACGTCTTGATCTCCGCGCCCGGCACGGGTTCCGCACCGGGGTGGATCTCGATCCAGTCGGCCCCGGTCTCCACCCGTACGCCCAGCCGCCGGAGGTTCTCCGCGCAGGCGTCCAGGCGGTCGCACTCCTTCACGCGTGTGTTGGCGACGTCCTCGATGCGGACCGGGCCCGAGGCGAAGGGCGCGATCGCGGCCAGCGTCGGCATGGCGTCGGAGATGTCCCGCATGTTGACCGTGAGGCCGCGCAGTTCGCCGGTGCCCGCGACCGTCGTCCCGCCGGAGCCGACCTCCACCCGCGCTCCCATCCGCCGCAGTACGTCGACGAAGCCCAGATCACCCTGGAGCGCTCCGGTGCCCAGGCCGGGGACCGTCACCTCGCGGCCGGTCAGGGCGGCCGCGGCGAAGAAGTAGCTCGCGGTGGAGGCGTCGGGCTCGACGGCGTAGGTGGTGGCGCGGTAGCCGCCGGGCGAGACCACGAACACCTCGCCCTCCCGGCGCACGGACGCGCCGAACGTCCGCATCATGGCGAGCGTGATCTCGACGTACGGCGCCGAGACCAGGTCCGTGACGGTGATGCGCAGGCCCTTGCGGGTCAGCGGACCGAGCAGCAGGAGGGCGGTCAGGTACTGGGAGGACTGGCCCGCGTCGAGCGTCACGTCGCCGCCCTCCACGCCGGCCGCCGCGATCCGCAGCGGATGGTGGCCCTCCGCCTCGTCGTGCCGCAGGTCGACACCGAGGTCGCGCAGGGCGCGGGTGAGCGGGAGCAGCGGGCGGCGGCGCATCTGCGGGGAGGCGTCGAAGCGGTAGGTGCCGTGTCCGGCGGCGGCGAGGGTCGGCAGGAAGCGGGCGGTGGTCGCGCCGTCGCGGCAGTACACGTCGGCGTCGGTGGCCGCCGGGCCCTGGGGGCGGCCGTCGATCTGCCAGGCGTGCGGGGTGCGTCCGACGCGGTAGCCGAGTCGGGTCAGGCCCTCCGTGAAACCTTCCGTGTCGTCCGACCGGAGCGGCCGTACGAGGGTCGTGACCCCGTCGGCCGCCGCCGCCAGGAAGAGCGCACGCGCGGTGATGGACTTGGAACCGGGGATGTCGACGACGGCCATGTCCTCATGCTGGCTCCCCGACCCGCTCCGGCGTGGGAACGTCCGCCAAATGGACCTGTCTGCGCGAGCCCGGCGTCGAACCGTCCCACCCATTCGCCCCACCCGCACCAATTCCCCGAACCGGCAAAAACCGGGGAACCCCGACCCGCACCGCTTCGTCCAATCCGCACACTGCCGGATGAGTCTCCGCAGAGCGGTGTCGGCCTCGCTGCTGGCTGCGAACGCTGACCACCCTCTCCGCCGCCTGCGGCCGGCAGCACGCCGTCACCGGCGCGCCCCCCTCCAACTGCGCCGGTGACGGCCCCTCCCCGGGATACTGTGCACACCCTTGACTGGAAGAAACTTCCCGGATATTCGTGACTCCTCGGAAGTTTCCTTCATGAGGGAGGAGCGCACGTGGGGCCATCGAGTTCTTCCAGACCGTCCAGACGTACCGTTCTCGCCGCCACCGCCGGGACCACCGCGGCCCTGACCTTGAGCACCACCTCCGTCCGGGCGGCCGAGGAGAGACCTGACGAATCGTCACTCCGGGCGCTCGTCTCCCGGATGACGCTGGAGGAGAAGGTCGGCCAGCTCTTCGTGATGCGGGTGTACGGGCACTCGGCCACCGCGCCCGACCAGGCCGACATCGACACCAACCTCGAGGAACTGGGCGTCAGGACGGCCGCCGAGCTGATCGCCAGGTACCGCGTCGGCGGGATCATCTACTTCACCTGGGCGCACAACACCCGTGACCCGCACCAGATCGCGGCCCTCTCGAACGGCATCCAGAAGGTCTCCCTCGACCAGCCGCGCGGGCTGCCCGTCCTCATCTCCACCGACCAGGAGTACGGAGCGGTGGCCCGGGTGGGCAAGCCCGCGACGCTGTTCCCGGGGGCGATGGCGCTGGGCGCGGGCGGCTCGCGGGAGGACGCTCGTACGGTCGGGCGCCTCGGTGGCGCCGAACTGCGCGCCCTCGGCATCCGACAGGACTACTCCCCGGTCGCCGACGTGAACGTCAACCCGGCCAACCCGGTCATCGGCGTACGCTCCTTCGGCGCCGATCCGGACGCCGTGGCCGGGCTGGTGACGGCCGAGGTGAAGGGCTATCAGAGCGCCGGGGTCGCGGCCACGGCGAAGCACTTCCCGGGACACGGGGACACCGCCGTCGACAGCCACTTCGGCTTCCCCGTCATCACGCACAGCCGCGAGCTGTGGTCGTCCCTCGACGCCGTGCCCTTCCGGGCCGCCGTCCGCGCCGGCATCGACTCGGTCATGACCGCCCACATCATGGTCCCGGCGCTCGACCCGTCCGGGGACCCCGCGACGCTCTCCCACCCGATCCTCACCGGCATCCTGCGGGAGGAACTCGGCTACGACGGGCTCGTGGTGACCGATTCGCTCGGCATGGAGGGCGTCCGGACGAAGTACGGCGACGACCGCGTCCCCGTACTCGCGCTCAAGGCCGGTGTCGACCAGCTCCTCAACCCGCCGTCCATCCACGTGGCCTGGAACGCGGTCCTGAACGCCGTGCACGGCGGCGAGCTCACCGAGGCCCGCCTCGACGAGTCCGTCCTGCGCGTCCTGCGTCTCAAGGCCAAGCTGGGCCTGCTGGAGAATCCGTACGTCAGCGACTCCGGCGTCGACCACACGGTCGGCACCGCCGCGCACCGCAGGGCGGCCGACCGGATCGCCGAGCGCACGACGACACTGCTGGTCAACCAGGAGCGCCTGCTCCCGCTCTCACGCCGGAGCACCCCGCGCGTCCTCGTCGTCGGCGCCGATCCCGCCTCGCCGTCCGGTACCGACGGACCGCCCACGACCGTCCTCGCGACCGCCCTCACCGAGCTGGGTTTCGCCGCGACGGCACTGTCCACCGGAACGGCACCCTCCGCGGCGAGCATCGACAACGCGGTGGCGGCGGCCGGGGGTGTGGACGCGGTCGTCGTCGGCACGTACAACGTGACGGCGACCGGGTCGCAGAAGACCCTCGTCGAGCGGCTCGTCGCCACCGGCGTCCCGGTGGTCGCGATCGCGATCCGCAACCCGTACGACGTGGCCCAACTCCCTGACGTGCGCGCTTACTTGGCGACCTACTCCTGGACGGACGTCGAACTGCGCGCCGCCGCACGGGTGATCGCGGGCAGCGCGAGGCCCCGCGGGAGGCTGCCGGTGGAGGTGCAGCGGGCGGACGACCCGACGAAGGCGCTGTATCCGATCGGGTATGGATTGACGTACTAGGTCCGGTATGGGCCGACGTACCGCCCCGGGTGGGGATTGACGTACAGGCCCTACGCCGCACACCCGGCGCACTCCCCCCAAAGGACGCAAAGCACCCCGGATGTCTGGCGTGTGCCCGTCGCGACGGGTCACGCTGGGCGGGGGTATCGGGGGGAAGCCATGCGAGCCAGCTCGTCGGGTCGGCGTTGCGTCGGGGTGGTGTGCGCGCTGCTGCTGCTCGTCGCCGCGCTCGCGGGGTGCGACCGCTGGTCGGAGTCGGGGAGCGCCGAGCCCGGCGCGGGGACGACGTCGACGCAGCCCTCGGGCTACGGGGCGGTGTTCCTCGCGGTCGACGAATGCAGTTCCTTCGGGACGACCAGCTTCACCGAGGTGCCCTGCACCAGCGAACGGGCCGCCGCGCGGGTGATCGCCCGTTACGACGGCAAGGTGGCCGACGGGCCACTGTGCCCCGCGACCACGGACTTCGTACTGCACATCAGCGAGACCCGGCCCGCCTCCGACGAGAATGGCGACGGGGTCGTGCCCCAGGGTTACGCCTGCATGCGCAAGCTGGAGGCCCCGCACCCCGGCGATCCGGGCGGGGGCGGCGGGCCCCGCACCATCGTCGGCGACTGTGTCTACAGCTCCGGTGACGGGCAGGTGCGGGAGACGGCGTGCGACGGCAAGGGCAAGAAGCCCCCGGACTACAAGGTGACGTCGGCGGTCCTCGACCGCGCCGACTGCCCGTCGTCCACGGCCCTCTACGTCCAACTGGGCGGCAGCAGACCGGTGGGCTGCGCCCGCCCCGTGTAGCCGAGGGGCGGACGCGGCCGGTGAACCGGGTTACGGTCGCAGCGCGGGCTCGCGCTCGATGTCCCGCTGGTCCAGCTTCGCGTCGAACTTCGCGAGCGGCCTGGCCGCCGACGGGTTCTCCTGGACCGTCGCCGAGGCGACACCCGCCCACTCCAGGATGCGGGCCGTCGCGAGGGCCTTCTCGTCGGGGACGAGCCCGGCGACGTTGGCACCGTGATTGAGACCGGGGGCGGTGAAGACGTACGAGTCACGCGCGCCCTTGCCGAGCCGGAAGCGCTCCGCGCCCCAGGGGTCGTTCTGGCCGTAGACGAAGAGCATGTGGTCGGCGTGGTAGCGGACCCAGGAGTCCACGTCCGCCATGGCCCACGGCTGGAACCTCATCGGGATCGAGCGCGGCACGAAGTTCCGCGGCGGCTGGTAGCCGTAGCGGATGTATTTCTTCTCGATGGCCGGGAAGTGGATCGTGGGCGCGCCGAGCTGCGTACCCGCCTGGTAGTAGTACGGCGTGTACGTGTCCAGGCCCTGGTCGGTGTAGGCCGAGAAGCCGGAGATGGTGTCGACGGAGTCCCAGATCGCGTCATCGGTGGCGTGGGCGGCGTCGGCCGGGATCGAGGCGCAGTCCGAGAGCAGGCTGTACTGCCAGAAGCCCCACACGTAGTCGAGCACGACCGCCTCGTAGGCCTTGTCGAGGCTTCCGATGGTGGTGAAGGTGTAGCCGTTGTCGGCGGCGTACGCCTCGTACTTCTTCTCCAGCGGTGCGCGCCGCACCAGCGCCTCGCGCTGCACGGCGTTCAGCTTGTCGCGGCACTCCTTGGTGCCGACGTTCCTGAAGAAGCGGTCGTACGCCGAGTCCTCGTCGTTCACCACGTCGTTGGGGGCGACGTAGGCGACGACGCCGTCCATGTCGCGCGGGTAGAAGCGCTCGTAGTACGTGGCGGTCATGCCGCCCTTCGAGCCGCCCGTGGAGAGCCACTTCTGGCGGTAGATCGGCTTGAGGGCCTCGAAGATGCGGTGCTGGTCGCTCGCCGCCTGCCAGATGTCGAGCTTCGACCAGTCGGCCGGATCGGGCCGGGAGGGGGTGAAGAAGCGGTACTCCATCGAGACCTGGTTGCCGTCCACGATCTGGGTGGGCTCACGACGGCCCGGGTTCGTGGAGACGTTGTAGCCGCCGGTGTAGAAGACCGTCGGGCGGGAGACGTCCTTGTGCAGCACGGTGATCCGCTGCTGGAACGTGCCCTTGGACGGGTGCCGGTGGTCGATCGGCTGGGTGTAGTTCAGAACGAAGAAGCGGTAGCCGGTGTACGGCTTCTCCTCGATCAGACTCATGCCCGGTATCGCGAGCAGCTGGTCCTTGATGTCGGTGTCCGTGCTTGTGGTGCCTGGTGCCGCCTCCGGCTGGGCGGCGGTGGCCGCCCCGGCCGTGCTCAACGTGCCTATGAGCACCGTGAGCGCCAGCAGCCATCTGAGCGCCTTGCGCATGCACACTCCCCTGTGAAACGGATGTGCGCTGGAAGCTATCGGAGCAACTCACAGGCGCACCAGGGGAGATGGGGAAAACCCTGGAAGGAAGGCGGCGTCTCGGCCGAATCGGCACCCGGCCGGTCAAGCACCCGGCCGGCTCAGCAGAGGATCCAGTTCGAGCTCACCGAACCCGAGCCGACCGAGCCCGTGACGCGGACGCAGCGGTGGCCCGCGTGGACGGTCACCGGGCCCGCGTGGTGCGAGAAGCTGCCCCGGTCGACCACGGGTCGGCTGCCGCGCGCCTGCACGCTGACCGACATCGTCCGTTTGCGGGACTGCTGATCCTTCGGGACGGTCATCGCGCAGACATAGCCGTCGCGCTTGAAGATCTGCACGGAGCCGGTCGAGAAGCTGAGCGTTCTGACCTTGCGACCCGAGCAGTACGAGTCGGCGGCCTGCGCGCTGCCCGGACTCATCAACGCCATCAGCCCGGCCGCGGTCAACACCGCAAGGCCCAGCGCCAGGCGCCGGCGTATCGCACCACCACGGTCCACTGTCGTCCTCCCCCGGCCATTCAGCGTACTGGTGTACGGACGCAGGACGTACATCGGATGGTTGCCTTCACCCGAGAGAGGTTTTCTTCCGCGTTTGGGGCAACCACACCCCTTTGTTCAGTGTCCAACTGGTCGGAAAACCGAACGAAAGGCACTCATCCATGTCCCGCACGTCACGTTCACGTACGGCCGTCGGCGCGCTCGTCGCCGCGGCGCTCCTCGCCACGGCGGGTGCCTCCGTACCCGCGTTCGCCGGCTCCAGCGCTCCCCCGCCCGCCCGCAGCGGCGCCAACGGTCCCGCCTACGACCGGGTGGCCGACTTCTACGGCGCCTACATCGACGCGGTCACCGACGAGGGAAGCGGTCACCTCGACTCCCAGCTGCGCACCTTCTACCTGACCAAGGATCTCCGCACCCGCCTGGCGAAGTGGGAGAGCCGCGAGCACGCCGACGGGGTGCTGCGCGCGCAGGACGTGCCGCGGGCGTGGAAGGTGACGGCGGGAGACAGCGGCGCGGGCCACACCTGGTCGACGGTGCGCCTCACCTGGGGCTCCGCCCAGCACCCCACGTACACCTATCTGACCGTGCAGTCGGACCTGGCCACGAAGAAGATCTCCGACATCAAGGCGAAGAGCTGACAGGTCCGCGGCACGCTCCCTCTCAGGCCGACGAGGGAACCGGCTCTTCCTCCTCCGGGGCCCCGACGAACGTCCTCCACAACTCCGCGTACTGGCCGCCCAGTTGGAGGAGTTCGTCGTGGGTGCCGTCCTCGGCGACGCGGCCGTGGTCCATGACCACGACCCGGTCGGCGCGCGCGGCCGTCGTCAGACGGTGGGCGACGACGAGGGTCGTACGGCGGCCGGCGATGCGGTCGGTGGCCTGGTTGACCAGGGCCTCCGTCGCCAGGTCCAGCGCCGCCGTCGCCTCGTCGAGGAGCAGCACGTCCGGGTCCACGAGTTCGGCGCGGGCCAGCGCGATCAGCTGGCGCTGCCCGGCGGAGAGGTTGCGGCCGCGCTCGGCGACCTCGTGGAGGTAGCCGCCGTCGAACGTGGCGATCATGTCGTGGGCGCCGACCGCGCGGGCCGCGGCCTCCACCTCGGCATCGGTCGCGTCGGGACGCCCGTAGGCGATGGCGTCCCGGACGGTCCCCTGGAAGAGGTACGCCTCCTGGGGGACGACGCCGAGCCGGTGCCGGTACGAGGTCAGGTCGAGCGAGCGCAGATCCGTGCCGTCGACCGTCACTCGCCCGCTCGTCGGGTCGTAGAACCGGGCGACCAGCTTCACCAGCGTGGACTTGCCCGCGCCGGTCTCGCCGACGAAGGCGACCGTCTGTCCGGCCGGGATGCTCAGCGAGACAGCGCTGAGCGCCTCCTCGTCGTCCCCGTAGGCGAAGTCGACGTCCTCGAAAGCGATGTCGCCCCGCAGGGAGAGGACCTCCAGCGGTTCGTCGGCGGCCTTCGTCGAGGTCGGCTCCTGGAGCAGTTCCTGGATGCGGCCCAGCGAGACCGTGGCCTGCTGGTAGCCGTCGAAGACCTGCGAGAGCTGCTGCACGGGCGCGAAGAACAGGTCGATGTAGAGGAGGTAGGCGACCAGCGCGCCCGTCGTGAGGGTGCCGGCGTCCACCCGGTGCGCGCCCACGATCAGCACGGCCGCCGACGCGACCGACGACAGCAGCTGCACGAAGGGGAAGTAGATCGATATCAGCCACTGGCCGCGGATGCGCGCCGTGCGGTAGCTGTCGCTGCCCTCCGCGAACCGCTGCCTGCCCACGCGCTCGCGCCGGAACGCCTGGAGGATCAGCAGTCCGGAGACCGACTCCTGGAGGTCGGCGTTGACCGCCGACACCCGCTCGCGGGCGAGTTCGTACGCCTTCACGCTCGCCCGGCGGAAGAAGAACGTGCCGATGACCAGCGGCGGAAGGGTGACGAAGACGACCAGCGCGAGCTGCACGTCGATCACCAGCAGCGCGCCCATGATGCCGAAGAAGGTGACGACCGAGACGAAGGCGGTGACCAGGCCCGTCTGGAGGAACGTCGACAGCGCGTCGACGTCCGTCGTCATCCGGGTCATGATCCGGCCGGTCAGCTCCCGCTCGTAGTAGTCGAGCCCGAGGCGCTGGAGCTGCGCGAAGATCTTCAGGCGGAGGGAGTAGAGGACCCGCTCGCCGGTCCGGCCCGTCATCCGGGTCTCGCCGATCTGCGCGGCCCACTGGACGAGCACGGTGACCAGCGCCAGCGAGGCGGCCGCCCACACCGCGCCGATCGCCATCCGGGTGACGCCCTGGTCGATGCCGTGCCGGATCAGCACCGGCAGCAGCAGGCTCATGCCCGCGTCCACGGCCACGAGACCCAGGCTGACGAGCAGCGGGAGGCCGAAGCCGCGCAGCAGCCTGCGCAGCCCGTACGACTCCTCGGGCCTGACCGCACGCGCCTCGTCGATGCCGGGGGTGTCGGTGGCCGGGGGCAGCGCCTCGACCAGGGTGAGGAGTTCGGGCGTGGCGGGCATGCCGGACAGGGCGTTGTCCTTGGGCTCCCGGTCGCCGGTCCACAGATGGGGGGTGACCCCGCGCTCGGCGTCGAACTCGGCATCCAGCTCGTCCCGTACGGAGGTGTCCTCCTGCGGCACGGCGGGCAGGGCGTGGCCGGGCGAGACGCCGCCCAGCTCGTCCGGGTCGGTCAGGAGCCGGCGGTACAGCGGGGAGCGCTGCTGGAGTTCCTCGTGGGTGCCGATCTCGGCGAGGCGGCCGCCGTCGAGGACGGCGATGCGGTCGGCGAGGTTGAGGGTGGAGCGGCGGTGGGCGATGAGGAGGGTGGTGCGCCCCTCCATGACCCCCTTGAGGGCCTCGTGGATCTCGTGCTCGACGCGGGCGTCCACGGCGGAGGTGGCGTCGTCCAGGACGAGCAGGCGGGGGTCGGTGAGGATGGCGCGGGCGAGGGCGACGCGCTGGCGCTGGCCGCCGGAGAGGGTGAGGCCGTGCTCGCCCACCTTGGTGTCGTAGCCCTCGGGCAGCTCGGCGATGAAACGGTCCGCCTGGGCGGCGCGGGCCGCGGTCTCGATCTCCTCCTGGGTGGCGTCCGCGCGGCCGTAGGCGATGTTGGCGCGCACGGTGTCGGAGAAGAGGAAGGAGTCCTCGGGGACCAGGCCGATCGCGGCGCGCAGCGACTCCTGCGTCAGCTCGCGGACGTCGTGCCCGCCGATGAGGACGGCGCCGTGCGTCACGTCGTAGAAGCGGGGTATCAGGAGCGAGACCGTCGACTTGCCGGAGCCGGAGGAGCCGACCACGGCGAGGGTCTCGCCGGGGCGGATCTCGAAGCTCAGCCCGTCGAGCACCGGCTGATTTTTCGAGGTGCCCTCGTAGGCGAAGGACACGTCGTCGAACTCGACGGTCGCGGGCGCGTCGGCCGGGAGGGTCTTGGTGCCGTCCTTGATCGACGGCTCGGTGTCGATGAGCTCGAGGACGCGCTCGGCGCCCGCGCGGGCCTGCTGCCCGACGGTGAGGACCACGGCGAGCATCCGTACGGGTCCCACGAGCTGGGAGAGGTACGAGGAGAACGCGACGAAGGTGCCGAGCGTGATCTGTCCCCGTACGGCGAGCCAGCCGCCCAGCGCGAGCATCGCGACCTGGCCGAGGGCGGGCACGGCCTGGAGGGCCGGGGTGTACCTGGCGTTGAGCCGGATGGTCCGCAGCCGCCCCGCGAAGAGCCGCCGCCCGACGTCCCGGAGCTTCCCGGTCTCCTGCTCCTCCTGCCCGAAGCCCTTCACGACGCGTACGCCGCTGACGGCGCCGTCGACCACGCCCGCCACGGCGGCGGCCTGCGCCTGCGCGTACCAGGTGGCGGGGTGCAGCTTGGAGCGGCTGCGCTTGGCGACGACCCAGAGGGCGGGGGCGACGGCGAGCGCGACCAGGGTGAGGGGCCAGGAGAGCGAGGCCATGATCCCGAGGGAGATCAGGAACAGCAGTACGTTCCCGATGGTCATCGGGAGCATGAAGAGCAGGCCCTGGATCAGCTGGAGGTCGCTGGTGGCGCGGCCGACGACCTGGCCGGTGGACAGCTCGTCCTGGCGTCGTCCGTCGAGCCGGGTGATCGTCCCGTACATCTCGGTCCGCAGGTCGTGCTGGACGTCGAGTGCGAGGCGGCCGCCGTAGTAGCGGCGGATGTAGGTGAGGACGTAGACGAGGACGGCGGCGCCTATGAGCGCGCCCGCCCAGGGCGCCATGGGTTTGCTGTGGTTCCCGATGACGTCGTCGATGATCACCTTGGTGATCAGCGGGACGACCGCCAGGACCGCCATGCCGCCGAGCGAGGAGCCGAGCGCGAGCAGGACGTACTTCGGGTACCGCCATGCGTACCCCGCGAGCCGCTGTGCCCAGCCGCCCTTGTCCCCTTGCTCAAATGCCACGCCGGTGCCTTCCGTAGATCTCACTCCACCGGAAGGCACCAACGCTGAAACAAGCGGATTTCATCCCTCCGCAATAATCAGCCGTTCCCCGGGTGCGGCAGGCGGGCGCTCAGGGAGTACAGGCGGGTGGTCTGGACGGCGTTCTGGTTGTCGTCGCTGACCAGGAGAAGCTTGAGACGGCCGTCCGGGGTACGGCCGGTGATCGTCAGGCCCTCGATGTTGTCGAGGAGGGGGTTGGGCTGCGGCTGCTTGGCCTGGGCGCCCAGTGAAGGACAGTTCACGAGGTCGGCGAGAAGGGTCTTGCGGGCGAGCCGCACGCCGTCCTGACCGGTCAGGGTGTCGACACGGCGGGTGTCCGTGGCGTGGCGGAGGTCGGCGAGGTAGAGGCGGACGGTGTTGCCGACGCCCGCGGTGAAGCCGCGCTCCAGAACGAGGAGCCGGCCGTCGGGGGTGGCCTGCGCCTCGGAGACGCCGAGGCCGGTGTCGGCGCGGTAGCCGTACTGGGCGGAGAGCCGGAAGTCGCCCTGCCGGGTCGCGCGGTCCCAGGTCTGGAAGCGCACGATGCCGGCGGTGTCACCGCTCAGTGACCCCTCCATGGCGGCGAGCAGGGTGTGACCGCCGGGGAGGAGCGTGAGCCCTTCGAAGGTCAGGTTGGAGGTGGCGCGGCCCGCGGGAGCGACCTTGAGCGCGTCCGGTACGGGGAGGCTCCCGACGAGGGTGCCGTCGCGCTCGTAGCGGCGTACGGAGGGCTCGGTCTCGGAGGTGACGAGACGGGTGCCGTCGCGGTCCACGGCCAGGCCCTCGGAGTCGAGGGCGGCGCCCTTCTCGTCGACGAGGTTCACGACGCTCGTCGGCTTCAGCGTCTCGCGGTCCAGGGTGAAGAGCGAGGACCGGTCGGAGAGCGCGGCGATCCGGCCGCCGCGGTCGACGGCGAGCGCGGAGAGGTTGCCGACGAAGGTGCCGTCGTAGGTCGTCTTGTCGAGCGCGTCGGAGTAACTCGTGATCGAGACGGCGGGCGAGCAGGCGTGGACGCCCGGGGCGCTGCCGCTGTGGGCGTCGGCCGGAGCGGCGGCGGTCACACAGGTGGCCGCCGCCAGGCCGGCGGTGACGGTGGCGAGTACGGATCTCATACGCATGCCGGTCACGGTAGGACGGCCGGGTGACGCGCGGGAGACCGCCTCGTGAAGCGTCAGCCCGCGGACGGCACCGCCGGGATCGCTTCCTGGGGGTTGGCCGTGGGCACGTAGCGCAGCACGCTCGCGCTGGTCGTGGAGGCGGTCGGCACCAGGTCCTTGTGGATGGCCTTGGCGACGGCCTGGATGGTGTTGACGCCGTACTGCATGGTGCCGTTGTCCTGCGTCAGCACGGTCATCATGTAGTCGTGGCCCGCGCCGTTGAACGTGCCGATGCTGTGCACGCGCCAGCCGTGCGTGGCACGCGACAGCCAGCCGTTCTTGACGTGCACGGCGACCGAGGAGGGCGCTCCGGCCGGGGTGCCCCAGCGCTGCGAGGAGATGACCTTGCCCATCAACTTCAGCTCGTAGGCGCGGGAGTTGTCGCTCAGCACGGAGTTCTTGGCGGTGAGCAGTGCGAGCAGCTTCTGCTCGTCCCGGACGGTGATCTGGGTGAGACCCCAGTAGTTGTTGGCACCCGGCTTGGTCTGGGTCATCCCGGCAGCGGCGAGGAAACCCTTCACCTTGGTCACGCCGAGCTGCTTCCACAGGGTGCTGGTGGCGTTGTTGTCCGACTTGGTGATCATGGCCGTGGCGAGGCTCTGCTCACGGGTGGTCAGATACCGGTTGTGCTTCTTGGCGTCCCACAGCAGCGTGGCCAGCACGGTGGCCTTGACGACGCTGGCGGAGTCGTAGGCCGAGCTGCTCCGCAGGGAGCAGGTGGTCTTCGTCGTACGGTCGTAGAGACCGACGGCGACGGTGCCGGCGCGGCCCCTGAGCGCCGTGGTGATGTCCTTCTGCAGCTTGGCGGCCAGGCCCGTCTTGCTCGACGTACAGCTGACCTGCGGTGCCGTGGCGGCGGCGGCCGGTGCGGCGGCGGCCGCGAACGGCACGATCACCCCGGCGCCGAGGCTCGCAGCGAGCACACGGGCACGCCGGGATATCCGGTGAGTCATGGAGGTTCCCCATCCCCTTCTACCAATACGAGCGCGCCTGTGGCGCACTCGCCTCTCATGACTCGTTCAGACGGCCGAAAGTTGTACGCGCGTTCGCAAAGCGCGCGCCCCGGCTCTCCCCGATGCGGTGGACGTGGCGCAGCGACTCGGCCATACGGCCCGCGAGGAAGCGGAGTTGCGCGGCGGTGACACCGCGACCGGCGAGCAGGTCGGCCGCAGGGTCGAGGAGCTCACCCGCCCTGCCGAGCCGCACGCTCTCGACGGTGTCGGCGACGCGGGGGAGGTGACCGTTCCCGTCGGTGATGAGGTAGCAGGGTCCGCCTTCCGGACCCGTCCGTTCGTCACAGCCGTCAAAGGCGGCCATCCGCGCGCCTGAAGACACCGAGAGCTGCCGGTGCACTGGTGAGGGGCCGGCTCTCTTACCCGCATCTCATCCATCCACAGCTCGCCCCCAGGCAGGGCACAGTCCGTACCCATCGGCGGTATGCATGGTGCACTGGTGACATCTGCCACCGACCCACTGCCCCCGGCCCCCGGCCGCTCCGTGGCCCCCGGCGCACCGGCCGCCGCGCCGCCCCAGGAGCCGTCCCCCACCTCCGCCGCGCCCCGCTGGTCCCTCCCCGCCATGATCGCGATCATGGCGCTGGCCGCGGTGCTGTACTCCTGGAACCTGTCCGGCTCCGGCCTCAACAGCTTCTACAGTTCCGCGATCTACAGCGGAACCCAGAGCTGGAAGGCGTGGTTCTTCGGCTCGCTCGACGCGGGCAACTTCCTGACCGTCGACAAGCCGCCGCTCGCCCTCATGGTCATGGGCCTGTCGTGCCGGATCTTCGGCTTCGGCACCTGGCAGATGATGCTGCCGATGATCGTGGCCGCCCTCGGCACGATCTGGATCCTGCACTCCTGCGTGAAGCGGGTGTTCGGCCACGCCGCCGCCGCGATCGCCGCGCTGGTGCTCGCGCTCACCCCGATCACCGTCGCCATCAACCGCGACAACAACCCCGACACCCTGCTCCTCCTCCTGATGGTGTCGGGTGCGGCCCTCGGCCTGCGCGCGACCCGCGACGGCAGGCTGCTGCCGCTGCTCGGCTCGGCGGTCTGCTTCGGGCTCGCCTTCAACACGAAGATGCTCCAGGGCTACATCGCGCTGCCCGCCGTCTTCGCGGTCTACCTGTACGCGTCGCACCTCGGCTGGGCGAAGCGGATCCGCAACCTGCTGCTGGCCGCCGTGGCCCTGGCCGTGTCCAGCTTCTGGTGGGCGACGGCCGTCTCGCTGGTGCCCGCCGACGACCGCCCCTACATCGGGGGTTCGACGGACGGCACCGCCTGGAACCTGATCTTCGGCTACAACGGCCTGGGCCGCGTCCTCGGCGGTGAGGGCAACGGCGGTGGCGGCGGAGGTGGTGGCGGCGGCTTCTCCGGTTCCGCGGGCCTCGGCCGGCTGTTCAACGACATCCTGGGCGGCCAGATCTCCTGGCTGATCCCCTTCGCGGGCATCGCCCTCGTCGGCGGCCTGGTGCTGTGCGGGCGCGCTCCGCGTACCGACCCGACCCGTGCGGCGCTGGTGCTGTGGGGCGGCTGGCTGCTGCTGCACTACCTGACGTTCGCCACAGCCGAGGGCACCATGCACCCGTACTACACGACCGCGGTCGCCCCCGGTATCGCGGCCCTGTGCGGGGGCGGCGGCGTCATGCTGCTGCGTGCCTTCCGCGGCGGCGACGTCCGCTGGTCCTGGGTGCTGCCCGCCGGGCTCGCGGTCACCGGCATCTGGGCCGTCGTGCTGTTGCGCCGGGCCACCGACTGGAACACCTGGCTGTGGCCGGCCATCGCGGTGGTCATGGCGCTGGGCGTCGTCGGCCTGTTCGTCTTCCGCTCCGGCAACCGCGTACGGCTGCTGGCCGCGTCCCTGGCGGCGGCGGTCGTCGCGGCTCTCGCGGGCCCGGCGGCGTACTCGTTCGCCGTCCCGGCCGGTGCGGGCGGCGCGGGCGGCGGCATGGGCGGCACCAATCCGACCGCGGGACCGTCCACCGGCGGTGGCGGCTTCGGCGGCGGACGGGGCGGTCCGGGCGGCAACGCAGGCGGTCCGGGCGGCGGCGAGATGCCCGGCGGCACCCAGCAGGGCGGACAGGCGGCCGGCCAGGAGGGCGGCCAGATGACGCCCGGCGGCGGTGGAACCGGCGAACTGCCCGGCGGCGCCCCGCAGGGCGGCGAGAACGGCGGCTTCCCCGGCGGCGGCACGGGCGGCCAGAACGGCGAGTTCCCGGGCGGCGGCACGGGCGGCCAGGCCGGTGGCGACAGCGGCAGCGCCCCGGGCGGCACGGGCGGTCAGCGCGGCGGCTTCGGCGGCGGTGGCGGCATGGGCGGCGAGACCAGCAGCGAGCTGATCTCGTACCTGGAGAAGCACCAGGACGGCGCCAAGTGGCTGCTCGCGGTGTCCAATTCGCAGAGCGCCGGGCAGCTGATCCTGAGCACCCACAAGCCCGTCATCTCCATGTACGGCTTCACCGGCACCGACAAGGGCATGACGGTCGCCAAGCTCAAGGAGCTGGTGAAGAAGGGCGAGCTGCACTACATCCAGGTCGGCGGCTCGGGCATGGGCGGCGGCATGGGCGGCAACAACAGCGTCAGCTCCGCCGTCACCGCCTGGGTGCAGAAGAACGCCACGGCGGTGAAGGAGAGCGCTTACAGCAAGACCTCGTCGTCCGAGTCGAGTTCATCCAAGTCGAGTTCGACCACGGGCTCCGAGTCGGAGAACGACCAGTCGGCCCAGTCGGCCTCGACGCTCTACCGCCTGGACCCGTCCGACGTGAACTGACTCCCCCTCACAACGAAGGGCCCCTGATCCGCCCACCTCTGGCCAGGGGCCCTTCGCCATGCCATCTCGCGCCCACGACAAGCGACTTGCCGGTTTCCGTCACTCAACCGACACCCTCCGTTCATTCCCTGAAACGCATGTCCATGTCACGCTCCGGTTGCCCGCTCAATCAACCCGCGTAGAACGGACTCCCCACGATGCCCGCGACAACGCACGTACGCCGCTGGAAGACGCTGGCGCTGACCACCTCGGCCGTCCTGGTAGGCCTCACCCTGCCGACGATGACCGCCACTCCCGCGAGCGCCACGACGACCGCGTACGACAGCACGTACTACAAGAACGCGATCGGCAAGACCGGCAGCAGCCTGAAGTCCTCGCTGCACACGATCATCAGCAGCCAGACCAAGATCTCGTACTCCGCGGTCTGGAACGCGCTCATGGTCACCGACCAGGACCCGAACAACAGCAACAACGTGATCCTGCTGTACAGCGGCACCTCGCGCGCCAAGTCGCTCAACGGCGGAGACGTCGGCGACTGGAACCGCGAGCACGTGTGGGCCAAGTCCCACGGCGACTTCGGCGAGGTGACCGGTCCCGGCACGGACCTGCACCACCTGCGTCCCGCGGACGTCCAGGTCAACAGCATCCGTGGCAACAAGGACTTCGACAACGGCGGCAGCACGGTCAGCGGCGGGGGCGGCAGCCTCACCGACTCCGACTCGTTCGAGCCGCGTGACGCGGACAAGGGCGACGTGGCACGCATGATCCTCTACATGGCGGTGCGCTACGACGGCGGCGACGGCTTCGCCGACCTCGAGCCCAACGAGAAGGTGAACAACGGAAGCAACCCCTACATCGGCAAGCTCTCCGTGCTCAAGGCGTGGAGCGACGAGGACCCGCCGAGCGCCTTCGAGGAGAAGCGCAACCAGGTCATCTACGACACCTACCAGCACAACCGCAACCCGTTCATCGACCACCCGGAGTGGGTCGACGCGATCTGGTAGACGGCCATGGTGGCGGGCGACCGGCCACGGCCCGGTCGGCCGCGCCGTCAGCTCCCGAGGTGGGTGGGCGCGAACATCCGCAGCACCGCCGGGAGCAGCACCACGGACGGGCCGGGGCTCGCGAGGGCCTTCGCCAGGTCCTCCTCCAGTGTCTCGGGGCTCGTACGGACCCCCGGGACGCCGAAGGACTCGGCCAGTGCCACGTAGTCGGGGCGGGTCAGCTCCGTCGCCGTGGCCTGGCCGAAGGCATCGGTCATGTACTCGCGCAGGATGCCGTAGCCGCCGTCGTCGACGATCAGCCAGGTGACGTTCAGGTCGTACTGCCTCGCCGTGGCGAGTTCGGCGATCGAGTACAGCGCGCCGCCGTCGCCGGAGACCGCGAGGACCGAGCGGGTGGGGTCGGCCGCCGCCGCGCCGAGGGCCGCCGGGAAGCCGTAGCCGAGGCCGCCCGCGCCCTGGGCGGAGTGCATGGTGTTCTTTCCGCGCGGGTCGAACGCGGACCACGCCCAGTACGCCAGGATGGTCATGTCCCAGAAGGACGGGGAGGTGGACGGGAGGGCCCGGCGGACGGACGCCAGCACCTCCTGTTCCAGAGTGAGTTCCTGTGCGGCGATGCGCTCCCCCACCCGGTCGAGCAGCGCCCGGACACGGTCCGCCGCCGTCGGGTCGGGGCGGTCCTCGACGGTCTCCAGGAGCGCGGAGAGCGCGAGCCTGGCGTCCGCGTGGATGCCGATCGCCGGGTGGTTGGACTCCAGCTTGCCGAGGTCGGCCTCGATCTGGATGACCCGGCCGCGGGGCTTGAACGTGTGGTAGTTCGAGGACAGTTCGCCGAGGCCGGAGCCGACGACCAGCAGGACGTCCGCGTCCTCCAGGAAGTCCGTGGTGTGCCGGTCCTCCAGCCAGGACTGGAGCGAGAGCGGGTGGGTCCAGGGGAAGGCGCCCTTGCCGCCGAAGGTGGTGACGACCGGCGCGTTCAGCTTCTCCGCCAGGGACCTCAGCTTGCCGGACGCGTCCGACCGTACGACCCCGCCGCCCGCGATGATCGCGGGGCGGGCCGCCGAGGACAGCAAGTGGGCGGCCAGCGCCGTCAGTTCGGGGCGCGGGACGACGTCCTCCGGAGTCGCGTCCATCGCCGTGACCTGCGGCAGGTGGGTCTCGGCGAGCAGGACGTCCTGCGGGATCTCCACCCAGACCGGGCCGTGCGGGGCGGTCAGCGCCGACTCCCAGGCCGCCGCGATCGCGGAGGGGATCTGCGACTGCGTACGGACCGTGTGGACGGACTTGACGACGCCCCTGAACGAGGCCTGCTGGTCGGGGAGTTCGTGCAGATAGCCGTGGCGTCCGCCGCCCAGCCCCGCGGTGGGGATCTGGCTGCTGATGGCGAGGACGGGGGCGGAGGCCGCGGCGGCCTCCTGGAGCGCGGCCAGGGAGGTCAGCGCTCCCGGGCCGGTGGAGAGCAGCAGGGGCGCGGCCTCACCCGTGATGCGGCCGTACGCGTCGGCCGCGAACCCCGCGTTGTTCTCCACCCGCAGCCCGATGTACTGCAACGAGGACCGGCGCAGGGCGTCGAACATGCCGAGCGCGTGCTGGCCGGGCAGGCCGAAGACGGTCGTGGCGCCGAGACCGGAGAGGGTCTCCACGACCAGGTCTCCGCCGTTGCGGCCGGGGGGCGGATTCAGCGCGGCCTCCGTCTGCGCCGCCGACGGACGGAGCACCAGGTCGTGGTCGTGAGTCACTTGTTCCCGGCCTCCTGAGCCCTGGCCGCCGCGATCTGGCGGGACATGATCGTCGTCAGTTCGTACGCCGTGTGGGACGCGGCCACCGCCGTGATCTCGGCGTGGTCGTACGCGGGCGCGACCTCGACCACGTCCGCGGAGACCAGGTTGCAGGAGGACAGTCCGCGCAGGATCTCCAGCAGCTCGCGGGAGGTCATGCCACCGGCCTCCGGCGTGCCCGTGCCGGGGGCGTGCGCCGGGTCGAGGCAGTCGATGTCGATGGAGATGTAGAGCGGGCGGTTGCCGATGCGCTGGCGCAGCTGGTCGGCGACCTCGTCGGCGCCGCGGCGGTAGATGTCCGCCGAGGTGACGATGCCGAAGCCCATCTTCTCGTCGTCGGTGAGGTCCTGCTTGCCGTACAGCGGGCCGCGGGTGCCGACGTGGGAGAGGGCCTCCGTGTCCAGGATCCCCTCCTCCACCGCCCGGCGGAACGGGGTGCCGTGCGTGTACTCGGCGCCGAAGTAGGTGTCCCAGGTGTCGAGGTGCGCGTCGAAGTGGAGCAGGGCCACCGGGCCGTGCTTCTTGGCGACGGAGCGCAGGAGCGGGAGGGCGATGGTGTGGTCGCCGCCCAGCGTCATCAGGCGGGCGCCCGTGCCGAGCAGCTCGTCGGCCGCGGCCTCGACCGTCTCCACGGCCTCGTTGATGTTGAACGGGTTCGCCGCGATGTCACCGGCGTCGGCGACCTGGGCGAGGGCGAAGGGGGAGGCGTCCTGCGCCGGGTTGTACGGGCGCAGCAGGCGGGAGGCCTCGCGGATGGCGTTGCCGCCGAAGCGGGCGCCGGGCCGGTAGGAGACCCCGGAGTCGAAGGGCACGCCGACCACGGCGACGTCGGCGCGGCCGACCTCGTCGAGGCGCGGCAGCCGGGCGAAGGTCGCGGGGCCCGCGTACCGCGGGACGCGGGACGAGTCGACGGGGCCGCGTGGCTGACTGTCGCCTGCTGCCGGGAACTCGGTGCTGCTCATCGTCGGACTCCTCCAGGTGGTACGGGTGATGCGTGGTACGGGTGGTGCGTCGCAGAGTTAATGCGTCGTACAGGTGATGCGTCGTACAGGTGATGCGTCTTACAAGTGGTGCGTCTTACAAGTGGTGCTTTTCCAGTGTCGCGGACCCCGCTGACCGGGGGCCGCCCGGCCCGGTCGCCGTGCGGCGGCCGGGCCGAAGCTCTTCGAGGGCTGGGGTGACGGTGGCTAGGCGACCACGGCCGCCGGCTCGGACTCGGACTCGGCATCCGCGCCGCGCCCTGCCAGCCGCTCGCGCCAGGCGGCCAGGACCGCCGGGTCGGTCGCGGGTGTGGCCAGGGAGACGATCACGTACGCGACCAGCGAGGAAAGCAGCCCGTAGTAGACGGGCTCGTTCGCAAGGATGCCGTACGTCGCCATCAGTCCGACGACCGCGAGCCCGCCGACGACGACGGAGGCGAGCGCGCCGTGCACGGTCCCGCGCTTCCACAGCAGTCCGCCGAGGATCGGGACGAGCAGACCGCCGACGAGCAGGTTGTACGCGACGGTCAGCGCCTCGACGACGTTGTTGAGGGCGATGGCGGTACAGATCACGGCGATGCCCATGACGAGGATGAAGACCCGGTTCCCCTTGACCTCGTCGTGGTCGTCCCCCCGGGGCCGTACGGCCCCGCGCAGCTTGGCCCAGATGTCGTTGTTGGCGACGGTGGCGCACGCGATGAGGGCGCCGGAGGACGTGGACATCACGGCGGCGAGGGCGGCGGCGAGCACCAGGCCCCGTACGCCGACCGGAAGCTCGTCCTTGACGATGGTCGCGAAGGCGGTGTCGGCGCTGGGCAGCGTCGGGTAGAGCACCTTGGCCGCCGTGCCGATGACGGCGCCGGCGACGGCGTACACCAGGCAGTAGGTGCCGGCGACGGTGCCGCCCCACTTGGCGGTCGTGTCGCTGCGGGCGGTGAACACGCGCTGCCAGATGTCCTGGCCGATGAGCATGCCGAAGGTGTAGATCAGCACGTAGGTGAAGATCGTCTCGCCGCCGATGCCCAGCGGGTCGAAGTACTCCGTGGGCAGCTTGGCCTTCATCTCGCTGAACCCACCGGCCTTGATCACCGCGATGGGGAGCAGGAGGAGCAGCACGCCGACCGTCTTCACGACGAACTGCACCATGTCGGTGAGGGTGATCGACCACATGCCGCCGAGCGTGGAGTACGCGACGACGATGGAGCCGCCGATGATGATCGCGAGCGTCCGGTTCATGTCGAAGAGGACGTCGAAGATGGTGGCGTACGCGATGGTCGAGGTGACCGCGAGCATCAGGGTGTACGCCCACATGACGACACCGGAGATGACACCGGCCCGGCCGCCGTAGCGGAGGTCGAGCATCTCGGAGACGGTGTAGACCTTCAGCCGGGCGATGCGGGCGGAGAAGAACACCGAGAGGGCGAGGAGTCCGAGGCCGATGGTGAACACCATCCAGGCGCCGGAGAGCCCGTACTTGTATCCGAGCCCGACGCCGCCGATGGTGGACGCGCCGCCGAGGACGATCGCGGCCATGGTCCCGGAGTACATCGCGGGGCCCAGGCGCCGTCCGGCCACCAGGAACTCACTCTTCGACTTGGCGCGGCGCATGCCCCACCAGCCCATGGCCAGCATGCCGGCCAGATAGATGACGATCACTGTGTAGTCGACGGCCATAGGGGGCCTCCTTCGCGCACTCATCGGTGGCGTGTCGTGCAGATGGACGTGGGGACGCGGGCCGGGCGAGCGATACCCGGCCGGGAGTCCGGCAGCTGATCGCGGGGACATACGCCCGTACCCGCGGCTGCCGACGGCACTGACCTTAGGTGGCCGGAAGATGACTCTGAAGTGTACGTTTCATCCATTGCAGCCGATCCGGATGGAGGGAACGTCCACCATGCCGGACACATCTGCCACATCCGCCACACCGATCCCGCCTGTCCCACCCACCCCACCGGTCCCGCTGTCCGCCCTCCTGGCCCGGGAGGACCTCGGCCTGCGCCACATCGCGGGCCCCGTCGGCCCGGACACGGTGATCCACTGGGCGCACACGTCCGAGATGGCGGACCCGTACCCGTATCTGCTGGGCGGAGAGCTGCTGCTGACCGCCGGGGTGCACATCCCGGAGGCGGCGGGCTCGGGCACCTACTTCGACGACTACGTCTCCCGGATCGTGGCGGCGGGCGGCGCGGCGCTCGGCTTCGGCCTGGCGCCGGTGCACGACGCGGTCCCGCGCGCGCTGGTCGCGGCCTGCGACACCTACGGCCTGCCCCTGCTGGAGGTCCCGCCCCAGACCACCTTCTCGGGCGTGGCCCGCGCGGTGTGGCAGCTGATGGCGCAGGCCCGGCTGGCGGAGCTGCGGCGGGTCACGGAGGCCCAGCAGAGTCTGGCGGCGGCCGCCGCGCGCCCGGACCCGGTGGCGGCGGTGCTGCGGCAGCTGGCCCAGCGGGTGGGCGGCTGGGCGGTGCTGTACGGACCGGAGGGCGCGGAGCTGGCACGCGCGGGAAGAACACCGCAGGACGGCCCCGTGGCCGCACTCGGCGCCCTGGCCGCCGTCGTACGCCCCGGGCCACACCGGCCCGCGGTCCCCCAGGGCCCCACTCCACCCCCCGCCCCGACTCCCGCCTCCACTCCCACCCCCTCTCCCACCCCCTCCTCCGCCACCGACACCGTGGGCGGCACCCACCTGGCCGCGTACGCCCTCGGCGGCGGGCGGGGTTTCGTCCTCGGGGTCGCGGCGCCGCGCCGGGACCCCGCTGACCACACCATCGCCTCCGTCGCGGCCGTCCTCCTCTCCCTCCTCACCGGGGAACAGCAGAGCGGGAGCGGCTCGGCGCGTTCGGCGGCGCTCGTACGGCTCCTGCTGGGCGCCGCGCCCGAGGAGGTGGCCCCGCTGCTCGGCGGGGACCGGTGGACCGTCGTGCACGCCCACCCCGCGGCGGACGGTCCGGCGCCGGACGCCGTCGCCGCGTCCGCGCTGGGGACGGCACTGGGATCCGCGCTCATCGACACCGGTGGGAGTGTCGTACGCGTCCTCGTCCCCGGCGACCGCGAGCCGACCGCGCAGAAGGGCTGGATCTGCGGGGTCAGCGCGGCGGTCGGCCCGCACGAGTGGGCGTCCGCCGACGGGCAGGCGGCCCGCGCCCTGGCCCGCGCCCGGGCGACCCGCACGCCCCTCGTCCGCCACGGCGAGCGCCCCGCGCTGGCGGACCTCGTGCCCCCGGGCGACGCCGCGGCCCACGCGCGCGCCCTCCTCGCCCCCATCGCCGCCACCCCCGCCCTCACCGAGACCCTCCGCACCTGGCTCTCCCTGCACGGCAGTTGGGACCGCACGGCCGTAGCCCTCTCCGTCCACCGCAACACCGTCCGTCAACGCATCGCACGGTGTGCGGCGTTGCTGGAGGCGGACCTCGACGACGCGGACGTACGGATGGAGTTGTGGTTCGCACTGAGGGAAACCTGAGAACCGGGGAAGAACCCGGGAAACACACCCCTCGACGCTCGCCTCTCGACGTGCCGAGACGGATGGGTGAGCGGGAGAACAACAACGGTCTCCTCACGCCGAGTGACCCACATCCCACGGTTCAGGACAACCACCCTCCCAACGGAGCGCCCCGGCACAATGGGTGGCATGCCGATATCCGGGACCCCCAGCCGCGCTGAGCTCGTCGACCACCTCGTGAAGACCCGTATCGCGGGCGACGTCGCCACGCCCCGCGAGAACAACCTTTCCCACTACCGCAAGCTCGCCAACGGCGACCGCAACTTCTGGCTCGGCCTGGAACTCGGCGACCGCTGGACCGACGAGCAGGACGTGCTCGCCGTGATGGCGGAGCGGTGCGGTGTGAACGACGACCCGGAGTACCGCTACGGCCAGGACACCATCGACCCCGAGCTGACCGTCGACGCCCTGGACCGGATGGCGGCGCGGCTGCGCAAGGCGGCGGACGGTGAGCAGCGGGTGCTGTTCGCGACCGGCCACCCCGGCGGCCTGCTCGACGTGCACCGTGCCACCGCCGCCGCGCTGCGCGGCGCCGGCTGCGAGATCGTCGTCATTCCGGACGGGCTCCAGACGGACGAGGGGTACGTCATGCAGTTCGCGGACGTGGCGGTGCTGGAGCACGGGGCCACGCTGTGGCACACCCACTCGGGCGAGCCGATGCGCGCGATCCTCAAGGGCCTGGAGGGCGCGGGCCAACCCCTGCCCGACCTGGTCGTCGCGGACCACGGCTGGGCCGGCTGCGCGGGCCAGCTCGGCGTCGACTCCGTCGGCTACGCCGACTGCAACGACCCGGCCCTCTTCCTCGCCGAGTCCGAGGGCACGGTCCAGGTGACGGTCCCCCTCGACGACCACGTCACAAGCCCGCGGTTCTACGACCCGCTGACGGCGTATCTGCTGGCTTCCGCCGGTCTGATCTGAGTCATTCCGAGCCACCTGAGATCATGTCCAGGTCAAATAAGCGGCAATAACTCGGCAAGCGACCACCAAGCGACAGCAAGATCATCGCAAATACCCCGCACCCCAAAACGTCACAGAGGCGACAGAACACCAACTCCCCACCCACATCTGCCGGTTCACCGTTGCTACGTTTCGCCGCGGCCTTGGCATGACCACCCGGGCCGCCAGGCCCCTGGCCTTGACCAGCCAGGGCTCACAACAGAACACAAAAACGGGAGAACACAGTGCGGAAGCTGGCAGTAGGCGCCCTCGCAGCGGGCCTTTTCGCCATGGGGGCAGGATCCGCGGTCGCCGCCTCGTGGCACACCATCCCCAAACTCACCACCGGTGGCGCGGAGTTCAACTCCGGCCAGTACACCTTCTGGCCCTCGGGCACGAAGCACGGTGGCTTCGAGTGGAAGGGCAACCTCAGGGACGCCGACAACGGCGACGGACACAACGTCTACACGCAGGTGCGCATCGAGGGCTACGACTGGAACCGCTACAACGGCACCCAGAAGAAGTCTGTTCCGCTCGACTACGTCAACTGGAGCGGCGACGAGCTGTACACGCAGGACGCGTACATACGTGTGTGCCGGGACCGGGGCTCCCTTCACCCGGACAACTGCTCCGTGACCAAGCACTACAGCCGGTAGACCCGGCACCGGCCAGGTAGACCAGGCACTGCCGGGCCACGCAGCGAACCAGCTTGACCCGGGCCCAGGTTGTACACCTGGGCCCGATCGCTTCTTGGGGGAAGCCATCAGTACGTCAGAGATCCGCAGTACGTCAGCGATCCTCTCCGCCACCGGAGTCGACCTCTCCTACGGCAATCAGCTCGCCGTCCGGGACGCCCACTTCTCCGTCACCTCCGGCGAGGTCGCCGCCGTCACCGGACAGAGCGGTTCCGGCAAGTCCTCACTCTTGTACTGTCTGGCCGGGGTGCTTCCCGCTCAGCGCGGGCAGGTGCGTTTCGAGGGACGGTCGCTCGGTGACCTCGGCGACGAAGAGATCAGCGCACTGCGCCGCGAACGCTTCGGATTCGTCTTCCAGTACGGCGAGTTGCTGCCGGAGCTGACCATCGAGGAGAACACCGCCCTGCCGCTGCGCCTCGCCGGGCAGCGCAAGCAGCCCGCCCTCGCCGCCGCGGGCGCCGTCCTCGAACGGCTCGGGCTCGGCGAGCTGCGCGGCCGCCGCCCCTCGCAGGTCTCCGGCGGCCAGAGCCAGCGCGTCGCCGTCGCGCGGGCCCTGGTCCACCGCCCCGCCGTCGTCTTCGCGGACGAGCCGACCGGCTCCCTGGACAGCGCCAACGCCTCCGCCGTCCTCAAGGAGTTCCTCGACCTGGCCCGCTCCCAGGGCACCGCGGTCGTCCTGGTGACGCACGACCCCGCGGTCGCGGCGCAGGCCGACAGCCACTACACGATGTCCGACGGTGTCCTCACCCCCCGGAGCGCGGCGTGAGGGAGTTCCTGCTCGGACTGCGGCTGCTGCTCGGCGCCGGTCGCGGCAACCGCGTACGTTTTCTGCTGATGGCGGCCGGCGGCTCCCTCGGAGTGTGCTGCCTGGCCCTGGTCCTCACCATCCCGGCGATCCTCGACGCCCACGACGGACGCGCCGCCGCCCGGGCCCTGCGGACCTCCGCCGCCCACACGACGAGCGCGCCCCTCGTCCTGGAACGCTCGGACCCGCACGGCTCCAAGGCGTTCACCCGCATCTTCGTCGCTCCCGGCACCGGGAAGGACACGGCGGCACAGGCTCCTCCCGGGCTGCCCCGGCTCCCCGCCCCCGGCGAGGTGTTCGTCTCCCCCCGCGTCCACGCCCTGCTGCGTGCCGAACCCGCCCTCAAAGGTCTGCTCCCGGGCACCGAAAAGGGCCTGATCGGCGGCGCGGGCCTCACCGACCCCGACGAGCTGTACGCGTACGTCGGCACCACCCGCGCCGAACTGGCCCACACGGGGCGGGCGTTGACCGGCTTCGACCTCGGCTACGCGCCGACCCCCGCCGTCGACCCCTCCACCCTCACCATCCTCCGCTTCGCCCTCGCCACCCTGGTCCTGCTCCCCCTGGGCGTCTTCCTCTCCGTCTGTGCCCGGCTCTCCGCCGCGAGCCGCACCCGGCGTCTCGCCGCCCTGCGACTGCTGGGTCTGAGTGCCAAGGGCACCCAGCGTGTGAACGCCGCGGAGACCGTCGTGGCGGCCCTGTTCGGCGCGCTGCTCGGGCTCGGCGAGTACTGGGTCCTCAACCAGGTGATGTCCAGGACCGGGCTGCCCGACCTGAAGTGGTACCCGGCGGACGGCGCCCTGTCCGCGTCCACGATCGCCATCTGCCTGCTCGGCTGCCCGGCGCTCGCCTGGTTCGTCGGCCGGGCGAGCGCACGCACCGCGGCCGCCAACCCGCTGGCCGCACGCCGCACCGCCGTCCCGCGCCCCCCGTCGAAATGGGGCGGCCTGCTGCTCGTCACCGGTCTGGGCATCGTCAGCGGCTACTGCGTGACCGGCCTCACCGCCCACCCGGCCTCCAGCGACGGCCCCTCCGCGCTGCTCGTCCCGGCGGGCGTCCTGCTGACCGGCGCCGGCCTCGTACTGACCCTGCCGCTCCTCACGTACGCCCTCGCCCGGGGCCTCGCCGAGCGGACCCGCTCCCTGACCCTGAACCTGGCGATGCGCCGCAACGAGGTGGAGCCCGGCAGCACCATGCGGGTCGTCACCGGCCTCGTCCTGCTCGTGTACGCCGCCTCCCTCGCCCAGGGCATCCTGATCGAGGAGAACCAGGTCACCCGGCCGGACAGCCCCGCACAGGACTACTCGATCGCGCTGTCCGGCCTCACCGACCGCCAGCGGCACGACCTCGCCTCGGTGCCGGGTGTCCGCGCGCACGCGCTGACGATGGACTCCTGGACCGACCCGCGCTACTCCGGCTCCGCCGTCCAGTCACGGGCGACCGCCCTCGTCGCCACCTGCGCCCAACTGACTGAGCTGGTAAGGCACTCAGAGGGCTGTGTGGACGGACGGGTGCTGCGGCTCACCGATCCCGACACGGCCGCGGACCCGGGCGTGCGCGCCGGGGCCACCTTCCCCTACCGCTTCCAACAGGGCGGCCGGCAGAAGACCTTGTCGATCACGCTGCCGTCCGCCGCGATCGCCTATCGCGCGTACGACCCCTCGGCGGTCGGAGGTGCCGCCGTCCTCGTCCCGCCGTCCGCGCTGCCGGCCGACGCGCGCCCGGCCTCGGCGCAGTACGTGCTGACCAGCGATTCGCAGCCCGGCACCGTCCGCCGCGTGCTGGACGGCATCGGAGCCGCGGCGCCGACCGCCGACGTCAACCCGATCGGCGTCAACATCGACGGGCTGCAGCAGATCGCCGTCATCGAGACGCTGCTGGCGCTCGGCATGGTCATGGGTCTGATCATCGGCATCGCGGCGTTCCTGGTCTCCGTGACGGACCGCGCCGTGGAGCGCCGCGCGCACGTCACCGCGCTCTCCCTGATCGGGGCCCGTGCGAGAACCCTGCGGGCCGTGCAGTGCGCCCAGGTCGTGCTGCCGCTGGGCATCGGCCTGGCTCTGGCGCTCGTGGCGGGCAAGCTCGCCGAGTCCAGCTATCTCGTCACCGGCGGCGGTGCGGTGTTCTGGGACGGTGCCGGCCTCGCGCCGCTCGCTCTCGTCGCCGTGGGCGCGGTGGCGGTGGCCGCGCTCGGCACGCTCCCGCTGATCGGCCGCCGCGTGAACCCGGAGTTGATCCGCCGCGACTGAGCACTCCGGGGCAGCCCCACGGCCAAGGGTTCAGGCCCTCGTGGCGGCGTTGGGCGCAGCCCGGTGTCGGGTCGAGGTGGACCCGACACCGGGGAGGGCGCCAAAGCTGGGCGATGCTCGCCGCCGTGACGTTCCAACGGAACGGGGATTAGAGGTCTGGACTTACGTCGCCTCCACAGGCGTGACTTTCCGTGCGCCGGTGCGGCTCACCTCGGCACCCGGACCACGCCCTCCTGGATCACCGAGATGGCGAGCCGTCCGTCCTGGGTGTAGATGCGGGCCTGGCCGAGGCCGCGGCCGCCGGAGGCGGACGGCGACTCCTGGTCGTACAGCAGCCATTCGTCGGCGCGGAAGGGGCGGTGGAACCACATCGCGTGGTCCAGCGAGGCCCCGACGACGTCCCCGGTCACCCAGCCGCCGCGCCCGTGCGCGAGCAGGATCGAGTCGAGGAGCGTCATGTCGGAGACGTAGGTGGCGAGGACGACGTGGAGGAGGGGATCGTCGGCCAGCTTGCCGTTGGTGCGGAACCACACCTGGGAGTGCGGTTCGCGGATCTCGCCCACCGTGCCGTACGGAGGCGCGTCGACATAGCGCAGGTCGACGGACTCGCGCGCTTCGAGGAGCCGTTCGACGACGAACGGGTCCTTGATGACATCGGCGTACAGCGGCAGCAGTTCGGCGGCCGTGGGCAGCGTCTCCGGGTCGGGCGCGGGCGGCATCGGGGCCTGGTGCTCCATGCCCTCCTCGTACGTCTGGAAGGACGCGGAGAGGTGGAAGATCGGCTGCCCGTGCTGGATGGCGACGACGCGGCGGGTGGTGAAGGAGCGCCCGTCGCGGATGCGGTCCACCGTGTACACGATGGGCGCGCCGGGGTCCCCCGGACGCAGGAAGTACGCGTGCAGGGAGTGCGCGTGCCGGTCCTCGGGGACCGTGCGCCCGGCGGCCACCAGTGCCTGCGCCGCCACCTGCCCGCCGAAGACGCGCGGGACGACGGCGGAGCGGGACTGGCCGCGGAAGATGTCCTGCTCGATCCGCTCCAGGTCGAGCAGATCGAGCAGGGACTCAAGTGCCTGACTCATGCGTCAGTTGTATCGTGCGGTTGTTTCCGGTGATCTTTCGCGGGCCTTACAGGCCCATGTCCTTCGCGATGATCGACTTCATGATCTCGCTGGTGCCGCCGTAGATACGGTTGACGCGGTTGTCCGCGTACAGGCGGGCGATCGGGTACTCGTTCATGAAGCCGTAGCCGCCGTGCAGCTGGAGGCAGCGGTCGATGACACGGTGCGCGACCTCGGTGCAGAACAGCTTGGCCGACGCGGCCTCGGCCGGGGTCAGCTCGCCCGCGTCCAGGGCCTCCAGGGCGCGGTCGGCGACGGCCTCGGCGGCGTCCACCTCGGCCTGGCAGGCGGCCAGCTCGAACTTGGTGTTCTGGAAGTGCGCGACCGGCTTGCCGAAGACGGTGCGCTCCTGCACGTACTCCTTGGCGAACCGGACGGCGGCCTTGGCCTGCGCGTAGGCGCCGAAGGCGATGCCCCAGCGCTCGGAGGCGAGGTTGTGGCCGAGGTAGTAGAAGCCCTTGTTCTCCTCGCCGAGGAGGTCCTCGACCGGGACCTTGACGTCGACGAACGCCAGCTCGGCGGTGTCGGAGGTCTTCAGGCCCAGCTTGTCGAGCTTGCGGCCGATGGAGTAGCCCTCGGACTTGGTGTCGACGGCGAAGAGGGAGATGCCGTGGCGGCGGTCCTCGGCCGTGGGCGCGGAGGTGCGGGCGCAGACGATCACGCGGTCGGCGTGCACGCCACCGGTGATGAAGGTCTTGGAGCCGTTGAGGACGTAGTGCGTGCCGTCCTCGGAGAGCTTGGCGGTGGTCTTCATGCCCGCGAGGTCGGAGCCGGTGCCCGGCTCGGTCATCGCGAGGGCCCACATCTCCTCGGCGGAGACGAACTTCGGCAGGAACCGCTTCTTCTGCTCGTCGGTGGCGAGCATCTTGATGTAGGGCAGGCCGAGCAGCACGTGCACACCGGAGCCGCCGAACTGCACACCCGCGCGCGCGGTCTCCTCGTACATCACCGCCTCGAACTTGTACGAGTCGATGCCGGCGCCGCCGAACTCCTCGTCCACGCGGATGCCGAAGACGCCGAGCTCGGCGAGCTTGTAGTAGAAGTCGCGCGGCGCCTGGCCCGCGGCGAACCACTCGTCGTAGACGGGAACGACCTCGGCCTCTATGAAGGCCCGCAGGGTCTCCCGGAACGCCTCGTGGTCCTCGTTGAACACCGTACGGCGCACCGCCGCCACCCTTCCTTGCGCCTAAGCCGGCGCCGCTCTCGCGTACCTGGTTGCGCGCCGTCTGGGTACCTCAATTGATGGTTGCGGTCCCAAATCTAAGCGCTTGCTCAGACGCCAGGTTACCCGTCGGTCACGACGGCCGTCCAGAGCCATCGGCTGCCCTCCCTCATGACGCTCGTCACGCCCGCTTGACGCTCGTCACGCCCGTTCCAGCTCGGCCGGCCGGGCGAGGACGCGCTGTGGAAGCTCCACGGCGATCAACCGGAACGGGGTCCAGCGGTCCTCGGAGTCCGGCTTCATCGACGCCGAGAACCGGAAGCGCCCCCTGGCACTGGGCTCGGCGACCATCTCGCCGAACGTGCCGCTGGGTATCAGCCAGGCGGTCATGTCCACCAGCGAGATGGAGACGTTCAGCTCACCGCCTGTGGCGAGGATCGCCGAGGCCGCGACCATGTATTCGGCGGCCGGCACGCGACCGAAGATGGCCACGATCACGGATCAACGCGCCCATGGCCCCCACCACTTGGGCGGCATCGGGTCGGCCGGCGCCGAGGTCGGCTGATCGGGATGGAGACCTAGCCTGCGCAGGGTGTCGGCGCGCACGCGGACGACGACCGTGCCGTGCCAGTGACCGTCCGACCGGACCCCGCACATGAGGTCGATCCGTACATCCCGTACAGCGAAGGGGTCCCAGTCGATGCCACGGTCACGCAGTCAAACCGCCATCAGCCGCCCCGGCCGCGGGCAGCCGGGGACGTTCTCGAAGCGGAAGAGGGTCACCCAGTCGGAAGCCTGTTCGCTCATGGCCATGTGTCCATTCATGGCCGCCATCATGGCGCAGGAGACAGAGCCGCCGCTCGTATAAAAACCCGTATACATAGAGGCCCGTGCACATAAAGGCCCATATGCACAAAACCCGCATCAAGGGATCCGCATCAAAGAACGCTGTCCCCCGCCGCCGCCGCGAAGGCGCCCCGCGCCATCCGGTGCAGCAGGGCCGCCGTCACGCCGCGCCCCGGCAGCGCCCCGGGCCGCCCGAGGTGGGGTGTCGAGTTCAGGAGGCCGAAGACCGAGTGCACCGCCGAGCGGGCGGTGGGTTCGGTGAGGGCCGGATACACCTCGCGCACGACCTCCACCCACAGCTCGACGTACTGCCGCTGCAGCTGTCGTACGAGCTTGCGGTCGCTGTCCCGCAGGCGGTCCAGCTCGCGGTCGTGCAGGGTGATCAGGGGACGGTCGTCGAGCGCGAAGTCGATGTGACCCTCGACGAGCGAGTCGAGGACCGCCTCCGCACCCCCGTCGGCCTCCGCCACCCGGCGCTTGCCGCCGGTGAGCAGCTGCCCACTGATCCCCACCAGCAGCTCGGCGAGCATCGCGTCCTTGCCCGCGAAGTGCCGGTACAGACCGGGGCCGCTGATGCCGACCGCCGCTCCTATCTCGTCCACCCCGACGCCGTGGAAGCCGCGCTCGGCGAAGAGCCGGGCAGCCTCCCGGAGGATCTGCTCGCGTCGGGTGGGGGCGTCGGTTCTCGTGGCCATGGAAGCAATTCTAGACAGGGAGGTTAGCGGTCGTTAACCTGGACGACATGCGTTAACGCTCATTAACTGGTGGACCACTGGTGAGGGGACCGCGGGACATGCACGAAGCACCGGAGCTGACGAGCGCGGCAGATCCCGCGTCGGAGGCCTGGCGGGCCAACGAGGCGGCCCATCGCGCCCTCGGCGAGGAGCTGCGCGCCAAGCTCGCCGAGGCACGCCTCGGGGGCGGTGAGCGGGCCCGGGAGCGCCACACCGCGCGCGGGAAGCTGCTCCCGCGCGAGCGCGTGGACACGCTTCTCGACCCGGGCTCGCCCTTCCTGGAGCTGGCCCCGCTGGCGGCCCACGGGATGTACGACGGGCAGGCACCGGCCGCGGGGGTGATCGCCGGGATCGGCAGGGTCAGCGGCCGCGAGTGCGTGATCGTCGCCAATGACGCCACCGTCAAGGGCGGCACGTACTACCCGATGACCGTGAAGAAGCACCTGCGGGCACAGGAGGTGGCGCTCGAGAACCGCCTCCCCTGTGTCTATCTCGTCGACTCCGGAGGCGCCTTCCTGCCCATGCAGGACGAGGTCTTCCCGGACCGCGACCACTTCGGGCGGATCTTCTACAACCAGGCGCGGATGTCGGGGGCCGGGATCCCGCAGATCGCCGCCGTCCTCGGCTCGTGCACGGCCGGCGGCGCGTACGTCCCGGCGATGAGCGACGAGGCCGTGATCGTGCGCAATCAGGGCACGATCTTCCTCGGCGGGCCCCCGTTGGTGAAGGCCGCCACCGGCGAGGTCGTCACCGCCGAGGAGCTGGGCGGCGGCGAGGTCCACGCGCGTGTGTCGGGCGTCACCGACCACCTCGCGGAGGACGACGCGCACGCGCTGCGGATCGTACGGAACATCGCGGCCACGCTCCCCGCGCGCGGGCCCCTCCCCTGGGCGGTCGAGCAGTCCGTCGAGCCCAAGGTGGATCCGTACGGGCTCTACGGCGCGGTGCCCGTCGACTCCCGCACCCCCTACGACGTACGCGAGGTCATCGCGCGCGTGGTGGACGGTTCACGCTTCGCCGAGTTCAAGGCGGAGTTCGGGCAGACCCTGGTCACGGGCTTCGCGCGCATCCACGGACACCCGGTCGGGATCGTCGCCAACAACGGCATCCTGTTCTCCGAGTCCGCCCAGAAGGGCGCCCACTTCATCGAGCTGTGCGACCAGCGCGGCATCCCCCTGGTGTTCCTGCAGAACATCTCGGGCTTCATGGTGGGGCGTCAGTACGAGGCCGGTGGCATCGCCAAGCACGGCGCCAAGATGGTCACGGCCGTCGCCTGCACCCGCGTGCCCAAGCTGACCGTGGTGATCGGCGGTTCGTACGGCGCGGGCAACTACTCGATGTGCGGCCGGGCGTACTCGCCGCGCTTCCTGTGGATGTGGCCCGGCGCCAAGATCTCCGTGATGGGCGGCGAGCAGGCCGCGTCCGTCCTCGCGACCGTCAAGCGCGACCAGCTGGAGGCGCGCGGGGACTCCTGGCCCGCCGAGGACGAGGACGCCTTCAAAGCCCCGATCCGCGCCCAGTACGAGCGGCAGGGCAGCGCCTACTACGCGACGGCCCGCCTCTGGGACGACGGCGTGATCGACCCGCTGGAGACCCGGCAGGTGCTGGGGCTCGCACTGACCGCCTGCGCCAACGCGCCACTGGGTGACCCCCAGTTCGGCGTCTTCCGGATGTGATGAGGGTGCCCGAGATGTTCGACACAGTCCTTGTGGCCAACCGGGGCGAGATCGCCGTACGCGTCATCCGCACCCTGCGCGCGCTCGGCGTGCGCTCGGTCGCCGTCTTCTCCGACGCGGACGCCGACGCCCGGCATGTGCGCGAGGCGGACACGGCGGTACGGATCGGTCCGGCGCCGGCCGCCGAGAGCTATCTGTCGGTGGAGCGGCTCCTCGAAGCCGCCGCTCGCACCGGGGCCCAGGCGGTGCACCCCGGGTACGGCTTCCTCGCCGAGAACGCCTCGTTCGCGCGCGCGTGCACCGAGGCCGGGCTCGTCTTCATCGGCCCGCCCGCGGACGCGATCGCGCTGATGGGCGACAAGATCCGCGCCAAGGAGACGGTGAAGGCGGCCGGGGTCCCGGTCGTCCCCGGCTCGTCCGGCAGCGGCCTTACGGACGCTCAGCTGGCCGAGGCCGCACGGGAGATCGGCATGCCCGTGCTGCTCAAGCCGTCGGCGGGCGGCGGCGGCAAGGGCATGCGGCTGGTGCGGGACGCGTCGGCGCTGGGCGAGGAGATCGCCGCGGCCCGCCGCGAGGCCCGCGCCTCCTTCGGCGACGACACCCTCCTCGTCGAGCGCTGGGTCGACCGCCCCCGGCACATCGAGATCCAGGTCCTGGCCGACGGCCACGGCAACGTCGTCCACCTGGGCGAGCGCGAGTGCTCCCTCCAGCGCCGCCACCAGAAGATCATCGAAGAGGCGCCGAGCGTGCTCCTCGACGCCGGCACCCGCGCCGCGATGGGCGAGGCGGCCGTCCAGGCGGCCCGCTCCTGCGGGTACGAGGGTGCGGGCACGGTCGAGTTCATCGTCCCCGGCTCCGACCCGTCGTCGTACTACTTCATGGAGATGAACACCCGCCTCCAGGTGGAGCACCCGGTCACCGAACTGGTCACGGGGATCGACCTGGTCGAGTGGCAGCTGCGGGTCGCCGCGGGCGAGCGACTGCCGTACGGGCAGGAGGACATCACCCTCACCGGACACGCGGTGGAGGCACGCATCTGCGCCGAGGACCCCGCACGCGGCTTCCTGCCGTCCGGCGGCACGGTGCTCGCCCTGCACGAGCCGCAGGGCGACGGAGTGCGCACCGACTCGGGGCTGAGCGAGGGCACGGAGGTCGGTTCGCTCTACGACCCGATGCTGTCCAAGGTCATCGCGTACGGGCCGGACCGCGCGACCGCGCTGCGCAAGCTGCGTGCCGCCCTCGCGGAGACGGTCACGCTCGGCGTGCAGACCAACGCCGGGTTCCTGCGACGGCTGCTGGCCCATCCGGCCGTGGTGGCGGGGGACCTGGACACCGGGTTGGTGGAGCGGGAGGCGGAGGAGCTGCTCTCCGGTTCCGGCGACGTACCGGAGGAGGTGTACGACGCCGCTGCCGCGGTACGGCTGTCGTCGCTGGCCCCGGCGGAGGGCGGCTGGACCGACCCCTTCTCGGTGCCGAGTGGTTGGCGCCTGGGCGGTGAGCCCGCACCCGTGGTGTTCCACCTGCGCGCGCCGGGACTCGAACCCGTCGCTCACCACCCGCGAGGCGCGAGCACCGTCACCGCCGGCCAGGTGTCGGTGGTGCTGGACGGCGTACGCCACACCTTCCACCGCGCCGGCGACTGGCTCGGCCGCGAGGGTGACGCCTGGCACGTGCGCGACCACGACCCCGTGGCCGCCTCCCTCACCGGCGCGGCGCACGCGGGGGTGGACTCGCTCACCGCGCCCATGCCCGGCACGGTGACCGTCGTGAAGGTGGCCGTGGGCGACGAAGTGACCGCGGGACAGAGCCTGTTGGTGGTCGAGGCGATGAAGATGGAGCACGTCATCTCCGCCCCGCACGCCGGGACCGTCAGCGAGCTGGACGTCACGCCGGGCACCACGGTCGCCATGGACCAGGTGCTGGCCGTGATCACGCCGTACGAGGAGACGACACCGTACGAGGAGACGACATGAGCACCCCCGAACTCGGCCTCCCCATGGTCGTACCGGCCCCGGACCTGCCCGCGCGGGTGCGGATCTACGAGGTCGGCGCACGCGACGGGCTGCAGAACGAGAAGGCGACCGTGCCGACGGAGGTGAAGGCCGAGTTCGTCCGGCGCCTCGCGGACTCGGGCCTGACCACCATCGAGGCCACCAGCTTCGTCCACCCCAAGTGGGTGCCCCAGCTGGCGGACGCGGAGCAGCTGTACCCGCTCGTGAGCGACCTGGGCAGGTCCTCGGGGGTGCACCTCCCGGTCCTCGTACCCAACGAACGGGGTCTGGACCGGGCGCTGGCCCTCGGCGCCCGCCATGTCGCCCTGTTCGCCAGCGCGACGGAGTCCTTCGCGAAGGCGAACCTCAACCGGACCGTCGACGAGTCCCTGGCCATGTTCGAGCCGGTGGTGTCCCGGGCCAAGGCGGACAAGGTGCACGTCCGCAGCTATATCTCGATGTGTTTCGGCGACCCGTGGGAGGGGCCCGTACCCATCCACCAGGTCGTACGCGTCTGCAAGGCCCTGAGGGACATGGGCTGCGACGAACTGAGCCTCGGCGACACGATCGGCGTGGCGACACCGGGTCATGTGCAGACCCTCCTCGCCGAGCTGAACGAGGAGGGCGTGCCGACCAGCGCGCTCGGTGTGCACTTCCACGACACCTACGGCCAGGCGCTCGCCAACACCCTGGCCGCCCTCCAGCACGGCGTCACCACCGTCGACGCCTCCGCGGGAGGCCTCGGCGGCTGCCCCTACGCCAAGTCCGCCACCGGCAACCTCGCCACCGAAGACCTCGTATGGATGCTCCAGGGCCTCGGCATCGACACCGGTGTCGACCTCGCCCGCCTCACCGCCACCAGCGTGTGGATGGCCGAGCGACTGGGCCGACCCAGCCCGTCCCGCACGGTCAAAGCCCTCTCCCACAAGGAATGATCCCCATGTCCCTGGACCACCGTCTCTCCCCCGAACTCGAAGAACTCCGCCGTACGGTCGAGGAGTTCGCCCACGACGTCGTGGCCCCGAAGATCGGCGACTTCTACGAGCGGCACGAGTTCCCGTACGAGATCGTGCGGGAGATGGGCCGCATGGGCCTGTTCGGACTGCCCTTCCCCGAGGAGTACGGCGGCATGGGCGGCGACTATCTCGCCCTCGGGATCGCCCTGGAGGAGCTCGCCCGGGTGGACTCCTCCGTCGCCATCACCCTGGAGGCGGGCGTCTCGCTCGGCGCGATGCCGATCCACCTCTTCGGCACGGAGGCCCAGAAGCGGGAGTGGCTCCCCCGCCTCTGCTCCGGCGAGATCCTCGGTGCCTTCGGTCTGACGGAGCCGGACGGCGGCTCGGACGCGGGCGCGACCCGCACGACGGCCCGTCTCGACCCGGACACGAACGAGTGGGTCATCAACGGCAGCAAGTGCTTCATCACCAACTCCGGCACGGACATCACGGGCCTGGTCACGGTCACCGCCGTCACCGGTCGGGGGCCTGACGGCAAACCGCTCATCTCCGCGATCATCGTCCCGTCCGGCACCCCCGGCTTCACGGTCGCCGCCCCGTACTCGAAGGTCGGCTGGAACGCCTCCGACACCCGCGAGCTGTCCTTCGCCGACGTCCGCGTCCCGGCCGCGAACCTGCTCGGCGAGGAGGGCCGCGGCTACGCCCAGTTCCTGCGCATCCTGGACGAGGGCCGCATCGCCATCGCGGCCCTGGCGACCGGCCTCGCGCAGGGCTGCGTCGACGAGTCGGTGAAGTACGCCAAGGAGCGGCACGCGTTCGGACGCCCGATCGGCGCGAACCAGGCCATCCAGTTCAAGATCGCCGACATGGAGATGAAGGCCCACATGGCCCGCGTCGGCTGGCGCGACGCCGCGTCCCGCCTCGTCGCGGGCGAGCCCTTCAAGAAGGAGGCGGCGGTCGCCAAGCTCTACTCCTCCACCATCGCCGTCGACAACGCCCGCGACGCCACCCAGGTCCACGGCGGCTACGGCTTCATGAACGAGTACCCGGTGGCCCGCATGTGGCGCGACTCCAAGATCCTGGAGATCGGCGAGGGCACGAGCGAGGTACAGCGGATGCTGATCGCGAGGGAACTGGGGCTGACGGGCTGAGCGCCTGCCTGGGCCGAGGCCCGGTAACACGAACGCCCGCGCAGGGAAGTCATGCCGACAGTCCCGCGAGGGCGTTCATCCGCCGATAGTGGCGATGGATCGCCGAGCCGCCGCCCCGTCACCGCCCACCTCGAACCACAGCAGCTTCCCGGCACCCCGCCCCAGGAGGTCGTCGCCGAGCGCCCAGCCGCCCCACGAGTGCGCGCATTCCTGTACGAGCAGCAGCCCGCGCCCACCGTCGGCGTCCGCCGGAACGGAAGCGACCCGGCGACCGGGCGACTGATCGAAGGGCGCGGGGATGTACGGGCTGCTGTCCCACACTCCCACCCGTAACCGCCCGCCTCCCAACGCGGTCAACCGCAGGGAGGCGGGCCCTTTCGTGTGCCGGTAAGCATTGGTGACCAATTCGGACGTCAACAGCTCGACCACGTCGAGAACTTCGCGCATGCCATGCCCGTCGAGTGCGGCCCGCACGGTCATACGTGCGACGCGTGCGGCGCGGGGGTCAGGGGGCAGCCGAAGGGCGTACACCCACGTATCGGGCGGGGATACGGTGACCATGAACACCTCCAGGAGAGAAGGGGCTTGGGCTCGCTCAACGTCGGCGCCGTGCGGCGGCAATGCCTGGGTTGGTGCGCTTCCGGCTTAGGGGCGCGGGCAGTTGGGCGGTACGTGACCACCGTAGAGCAGACGGTTAGATACCTCTAACCATTCCTACGCGAAGAATCCAACCTTCACTCGTGTGAGGGAGAGGAACGCCGCGCCGCGGCCGGGAAGGAGAGGCTTTGCCGCCCACCAGCAGCCCCACCCTGCGGCAGCGGAGATTCGGCGCGGAGCTGCGCAAGCTCCGCGAACGGGCCGGGCTCACCGCAACCGGGGCCGCCGAGCTGCTCGGCGTCAACCAGGCTCGCGTCAGCATGATCGAGACCGGCCGCACACCCATCAGCGCCGACCGCGTCCGCTCTATTGCACGCGCGTACGACTGCTCGGACGATCTGCTTGTCGACGCCTTGACCGCGATGACTGGGCGGCGAACGCGCGGCTGGTGGGAGACGTACCAGGAGCACCTGCCCGCCGCATTGGTCGACCTTGCCGAACTGGAACACCACGCAATGAGGTTGCGCGTGGCGCTCGTGCTCCACATCCCGGCGCTCCTGCAGACCACTGATCACGCCCGCGCCCTGTTCCGGTCCGTGGTCCCGCCCATGCGGCAGTACGAGATCGAGCACCGACTGACCCACCGCATCAAGCGCCAGGGCATCCTGCACCGCGAGAGTCCACCCCCGTACTCGGCGATCATCCACGAGTCGGCCCTCCGCATGGGCTTCGGAGGCCCCGCCGTCGCCCGTGGGCAGCTCAAGCACCTGCTCGACATGGGCGAACTCGCCCATGTCGGTGTCAGGGTGATCCCCTTCGGTACGGACTACTTCCCGAGCACCGGCCAGTCCTTCGACTACGTCGAGGGGCCCGTTCCGCAGCTGGACACCGTCCAGTTGGACACGCACCACGGCGGCTGTGGATTCCTGGACGCGGAGGCACAGTTGAGTAAGTACCGTTCTGTGCTCGATCACATGGAGTCCTGCGCGCTCGGCCCCGCCGAGTCACGCAACTTCATCCACCGCCTCATCCGGGACACCTGAAAGAGAGCGACCGTGCAGACCATCCATTGGCAGAAGTCCACCTACAGCGGCGACAGCTCGAACTGCGTCTACGTCGCCGCCACTCCCACCGGGACGGTCCACCTCCGCGAAAGCGACGAACCGGAAACCATCCTCACGACCACGCCCGCTGCCCTCAAGTCCCTGATACGGACCCTCAAGACGTCGGCCGACCCTCGTTAGGGCCTGCCCAGCGGATCAGGTCACAGGAACCGGGCGGCGGCTCACCAGCGTGATCCGCCGGACAGGCCCTAGCCATGCGGGGCCGGAGCCGACGTGCTTCCTGCCTTGATCAGGCCGTGCTCCAGTACGTACAGCCACCCCAGGACGGCGGCGGCGACGCGACCGACCGAGTCCTGGACCCGGTGCGGTCACCGGCTGACACGGCCCGGGGAGAGCGCCCCTACAGCATCCGGAGATACGCGCGAACTTTTCCGCGCCGGCGTGCATCACACAGGGATGACGGGGCACATGGCGCCGCTCACACGCTCGTCTCGGGCTGTAAGTTTCAAGGAGTAAACAGACATGGCAACCTTCCTGACGGCACGACGTGTGGTGTCCGCGCTCGGTGCAGTAGCCGCCCTGAGCCTGCTCACAGCCTGCAACGACGGTCAAGGCACCGCCAGCGCTCCGAAGACGACATCCGGGTCGGGCCAGCAGGCCTCCGGTGATGACTCGAGCACCGCCGACACCACGCCGAACACGGGCGCCACCTCCACCGGCACCGGTGCGTCGAAGGGCTCCGGCGGCACGTCGGTCTCCGGGGGCGGCGCCACGAGCACTCGCTGCAACGCCTCCGAACTGCGCGGGCACGTCGGCGAGAACAACCCGGGCGCCGGGCAGGAGAACTTCCCCCTTGTCGTGACCAACTTCTCCGGGCGCACCTGCACCATCGACGGCTACCCGGGCGTCGCCTTCGTGAACGGCTCCGGCAAGCAGCTGGGACCGGACCCCAAGCGCGGCTCCGGAAGCCCCACCAAGATCACGCTGGCGCCGGGCAAGAGCGCCTGGGCGGGACTGAGCTTCGGCAACCCCGAGGTCAGTGGGGCCCGCAAGGCCACACCCACGGGGATCCTGATCACGCCGCCGGACGAAAAGGTCTCCCTGAAGGTGGACTGGACAGGCGGCGCGGTACCCGTCTCCTCCGCCGCGAACCTGACGGCCTTCCAGGCGGGCACCGGCGCCTGACCCGCCCCCACCCCACACCCCATTGCCGCAGTGCGACCGCTGTCCGCTCTGCGGCAATGGGGTTCGTCATAGCACCGCTGCTGTTGTCACAGGACAACAAACCAGCCCATGGGCGACAGGATCAAGGGGCCAAACGAAGCAGCCGCACCATTACCGTCCCGGACGGTATACGTCGCCGCCCCTCCCACGGGGACGGTCCACCTCCGCGAAAGCACCGAATCATGTTCCTGCTGCCCGGCGTCGCGCACTGCGGCGGCGGCCAGGGCCCGGACACCTTCGACGCGTTGACCGCGATGACCGACTGGGTCACCGAGGGCGAGGCGCCGAGCAGTCTGACGACCAGGTCCGTGGACAGCGGCGGTAACACCACCGCCGGCCGTCCCGTCTACCCCTTCCCCTACGTCGCCGAGAACACCACGGGCGGCCCGGCGGACGACGCGGGCAGTTACACGCCCGTCAGGTCCACCGCCGAGGCCAACCTGACGCTGAACCGGCTCGGTTCCTTCCGTTCCGGCTACGAGACCGTCGGCAACTGGGTGCACGGCAAGTGGGTGGTGTCCAAGGGCAAGGCCTGACCGCCCGACCGGCACACGGGCGGCACACGGGTGGCCCACAGGTTCGGGCGGAGGGCGCCCGCCCTCTGGACAATTAGTGAGGTTAGGCTAACCTACCTTCGAACTTGTCCGGCGGGCGCTACCGCCCCGTGCCGAAAGCAGCCACACACATGTCCAACGCCCGTGCCACCCACCTCACCCGACGCGGCATCCTCGCCGCCGGCGGCGCCCTCGGTCTCGGTGCCGTCCTCGCCGCCTGTGGCGACGACGACGGCAAAAGCGGTGGCTCGGAGTCGACGAAGGCCGCCGCCGCCAAGTCCGGTCCCTGGACCTTCAAGGACGACCGCGGCACGACGGTGAAGCTGGACAAGATCCCGGCGAACATCGTCGCCTTCACCGGTGTCGCCGCCGCCCTCTACGACTACGGCATCGAGGTCAAGGGCGTCTTCGGCCCGACCACGACCAAGGACGGCAAGGCCGACGTCCAGGCCGGCGACATGGACGTCAGCAAGCTGACCGTCCTCGGCAACGAGTGGGGCCAGTTCAACATCGAGAAGTACGCGGCCCTCGCGCCCGACGTGCTGATCTCCACCATGTTCGACTCCGCGGGCACCCTCTGGTACGTCCCCGAGGAGTCCAAGGCGAAGATCCTCAAGCTCGCCCCGAGCGTCGGCATCTCCGTCTACGACCGGCAGATGCCCGTGTCGTTGCAGCGCATGCTCGCGCTCGCCGTGTCGCTGGGCGCCGACGAGAAGTCCGCCAAGATCGCCGAGGCCAAGAAGAAGTTCGAGACGGCCGCGGAGCGGCTGCGCACCGCGGCCAAGGCCCGCCCCGAGATCAAGGTCCTCGCCGGTTCCGCGAGCCAGGACATCTTCTACGTCTCCGGCTCGAACCTCTCCATCGACCTGGAGTACTTCAAGGCACTCGGCGTGAACATCGTCGAGCCCTCCGCCAAGGCCCTGAAGGCCAGCGGTGGCTGGTTCGAGAACCTGAGCTGGGAGAACGTCGACAAGTACCCCGCGGACATCATCGTCATGGACGACCGCAGCGCGACCATCCAGCCGGCCGACATCACCGAGGCCACCTGGAAGAAGCTGCCCGCGGTCAAGGCCGGCCAGGTCATCGCCCGCTCCCCCGAGCCGATCGTGTCGTACGACAAGTGCACCCCGCTCCTCGACAACCTCGCCGAGGCGATCGAGAAGGCCAAGAAGGTCGCCTGACACCCCCTGACGTGACCACCTGACGATGACTCAGGAGCACTTATGACGACGGCCGTAGCCGCCCCGTTCCGTTTCTTCTCCCTCCAGGTCGTACGGACGAGGCGGCTCGGTCCGTCGCTGGTCCGGATCACCTTCGCCGGCGACGACCTGCCGGCCTTCGCCTCCCACGGCCGGGACCAGAGCCTCTCCCTCTTCCTGCCGCACCCCGGCCAGACCGAGCCCGCCGTCCCCTATGAACTGGGCGACCGCTGGTGGCAGGGCTGGCGCGAACTCCCCGACGACGAACGGGCGGTGATGCGCTCGTACACGCTGCGGGCGCTGCGCCGGGACGCCCGGGGCCGTACGAGCGAGATCGACATCGACTTCGTCCTGCACGGTGTGGAGCCGGACGCCGAGGTCCCCGCGGGGCCGGCGTCCCAGTGGGCCTCCCGCGCGTCGGCCGGTGACCGCGTCGTACTGCTCGGCCCGGCGGTCGAGGACAACCGGGCGATCCGCTTCCGCCCGCCCGCCGACACCGACCTGGTCGTCCTGTGGGCGGATGAGACCGCGCTGCCCGCCGCCTCCGCGATCCTCGAGTCCCTGCCCGCCGGCACCCGTGTCCGCGCCTGGCTGGAGGTCCAGCACGCCGAGGACGTCCAGGACCTGCCGGTCACCGCCGAGGCGGAGATCACCTGGCTCGTACGCGACGACGGGGCTCCCCCGGCCGTCGACGCGGTACGCGCCGCCCGGCTTCCGGCCGCCGGGAGTCCGTACGCCTGGATCGCGGGCGAGTCCGGGTGCGTGAAGGAGATGCGCCGTCATCTCGTACGCGAGCGCGGCATCGACCGCAGGCGGGTCACCTTCGTCGGCTACTGGCGGCGCGGGCTGACCGAGGAGCAACTGCGCGAGCAGGAGTGACCGTTCACGAGAAGTCACAGGTGGGGCGGGGTCGCAGATCGACTTAGGTTAGGCTAACCTAAATCGAACGCCAGGACCCCGCCCCGCTTCTCGTCCCGGCGCAGCCCTCGCCCCACCCGTCCCGCTCGGACTCTCCCGCACGGAGGACCCCCACATGCGCTCGCACCTGCTCAATGACACGACCGCGGAGCGGTACCGCCGCTCCGTGACCGAAGGAATCGAGCGGGTGGCGGCCAAACTCGCCACCACCGACCGACCGTTCACGGGTGTCACGGTCGACGCCCTCGCTCCCCGTATCGAGCAGATCGACCTGGACCGCCCGCTGCACGACACCAGCGCCGTCCTCGACGAGCTCGAAGAGGTCTACCTCCGGGACGCGATCTACTTCCACCACCCGCGCTACCTCGCGCACCTCAACTGCCCGGTGGTCATACCCGCCGTGCTCGGCGAGGCCGTCCTGTCCGCCGTCAACTCCTCCCTGGACACCTGGGACCAGTCGGCCGGCGGCACCCTCATCGAGCGCCGGCTCATCGACTGGACCAACGAGCGCATCGGCCTCGGCCCGGCCGCCGACGGCGTGTTCACCAGCGGCGGCAGCCAGTCCAACCTCCAGGCCCTTCTGCTGGCCCGCGAGGAGGCCAAGCCGCGGAGCGGACCGGGCGACAACGCCGCCGAACTCCGCATCTTCGCCTCCGAGGCCAGCCACTTCAGCGTCAAGAAGTCGGCCAAACTCCTGGGCCTCGGCGCGGACTCCGTCGTCTCGATCCCCGTCGACCAGAACAAGCGCATGCAGACGCTCGCCCTCGCCCACGAGCTGGAGCGCTGCGAGCGCGACGGCCTGATCCCGATGGCCGTCGTCGCCACCGCCGGCACCACCGACTTCGGCTCCATCGACCCGCTGCCCGAGATCGCGGAGCTGTGCGCCCAGTTCGGCGCGTGGATGCACGTGGACGCGGCCTACGGCTGCGGACTGCTCACCTCCCTCAAGAACCGGGACCGCCTCGACGGCATCGAGCGCGCCGACTCCGTCACCGTCGACTACCACAAGTCCTTCTTCCAGCCCGTGAGTTCGTCCGCCGTGCTGGTCCGCGACGCCGCCACCCTGCGCCACGCCACCTACCACGCGGAGTACCTGAACCCGCGCCGCATGGTCCAGGAGCGCATCCCCAACCAGGTCGACAAGTCCCTGCAGACCACCCGCCGCTTCGACGCCCTCAAGCTGTGGATGACGCTGCGTGTGATGGGCGCCGACGGCATCGGCGAACTCTTCGACGAGGTCTGCGACCTGGCCCAGGAGGGCTGGAAGCTGCTCGTCGCAGACCCCCGCTTCGACGTGGTGGTCGAGCCGTCCCTGTCCACCCTCGTCTTCCGCTTCATCCCGGTCGCCGTCACCGACCCGGCCGAGATCGACCGCGCCAACCTCTACGCCCGCAAGGCCCTGTTCGCCTCCGGTGACGCCGTCGTCGCGGGCACCAAGGTCGGCGGCCGCCACTACCTGAAGTTCACCCTGCTCAACCCCGAGACCACGACCGACGACATCGCCGCCGTGCTCGATCTGATCGCCGGCCACGCCGAGCAGTACCTGGGAGAGTCCCTTGACCGCGCTTCCTGAATCCGTCGAAGCCACTGGAAAGACCTACGACTTCGTGGGGATCGGGCTCGGGCCCTTCAACCTCGGCCTCGCCTGCCTCACCGAGCCGATCGCCGAACTGGACGGCGTCTTCCTCGAGTCCAAGCCGGACTTCGAGTGGCACTCCGGGATGTTCCTGGAGGGGGCGCATCTCCAGACCCCGTTCATGTCGGACCTGGTGACCCTCGCCGACCCGACCTCCCCGTATTCCTTCCTCAACTACCTCAAGGAGTCCGGGCGGCTGTACTCCTTCTACATCCGCGAGAACTTCTACCCGCTCCGGGTCGAGTACGACGACTACTGCCGCTGGGCCGCCTCGAAACTGAGCAGCGTCCGCTTCAGCACGACGGTCGAGGAAGTGACGTACGAGGGCGATCTGTACCACGTGCGGACGGCGGCCGGCGAGGTGTTCCGCGCCCGCCACCTGGTCCTCGGCACCGGAACACCCCCGTACATCCCCGAGGCCTGCGCGGACCTCGGCGGCGACTTCATCCACAACTCCCGCTACCTCCAGCACAAGCGGGAACTCCAGGCGAAGAAGTCGATCACGCTCGTCGGCAGCGGCCAGTCCGCCGCCGAGATCTACTACGACCTGCTCAGCGAGATCGACGTCCACGGCTACCGGCTGAACTGGGTCACGCGCTCTCCGCGCTTCTTCCCGCTCGAGTACACCAAACTCACGCTGGAGATGACCTCCCCGGAGTACATCGACTACTTCCACGCGCTGCCCGAGCCGACCCGCTACCGCCTCCAGACGGAGCAGAAGGGCCTGTTCAAGGGCATCGACGGCGAGCTGATCGACGCGATCTTCGATCTGCTCTACCAGAAGAACCTCGGCGGCCCCGTCCCGACGCGGCTGCTCACCAACTCCTCCCTGAACACGGCCGCTCACGAGAACGGCACGTACACCCTGGGCCTGCGCCAGGAGGAGCAGGGCAAGGACTACGAGCTGAACTCCGAGGGCCTGATCCTGGCCACCGGCTACAAGTACGCCGAGCCGGAGTTCCTGAAGCCGGTCCGCGAGCGGCTGCGCTACGACACCCGCGGCAACTTCGACGTGGCCCGCAACTACGCCATCGACACCACGGGCAGCGGCGTCTTCCTGCAGAACGCGGGCGTCCACACCCACAGCATCACCAGCCCCGACCTGGGCATGGGCCCGTACCGCAACGCGTCCATCATCCGTGAGCTGCTCGGCACCGAGTACTACCCGGTCGAGAAGACGATCGCGTTCCAGGAGTTCAGCGTATGAGCACCACAAGCCGTACAGGCACGACCACCGACGTGGGCACCTTCACCATCCGCCCTCTCGACGCCCTCCAGGACGCCGAGTTGCTGCACTGCTGGGTGACCCACCCCAAGGCCGCCTTCTGGATGATGCAGGAGGCGAAACTGCACGACGTGGAGCGCGAGTACATGGCCATCGCGGCCAGCGAGTACCACGACGCGTTCCTGGGGTCGCTGGACGGCGAACCCGTGTTCCTGATGGAGCGGTACGACCCGGCGCACGTGGAGCTGGTCGGTCTGTACGAGCCCGCGCCCGGAGATGTCGGCATGCACTTCCTGGTCGCGCCGACGGAGACGCCGGTGCACGGGTTCACCCGGGCAGTGATCACCGCGGTGATGGAGCATCTGTTCGCCGACCCGACGACCGCGCGGGTCGTCGTCGAGCCCGACGTGCGCAACACGGCCGTGCACGCGCTGAACGAAGCCGTCGGGTTCGTGCCCGAGCGCGAGATACAGAAGCCGGAGAAAAGGGCGTTGCTGAGCTTCTGCACCCGGGAGCGGTTCGAGCGGACGGCAGGGGTGACCGTATGAGCCTCGCCGACGCCGTGGCCCACCTCTCCCCCGAGCGCTGGGAGCGCGCGGGCCGCCTTCTCGTCCGCAAGGCCCTCGCCGAGTTCGCGCACGAGCGCCTCATCACTCCGGAGCCCGAGGGCGACGGCAGGTACGTCGTCCGCAGCGACGACGGCCTGACCCGCTACCGCTTCACCGCCACCCTCCGCTCCCTCGACCACTGGCAGGTCGACCCCGAGTCGATCACCCGCCACCGCGACGGAACCGAACTCCCGCTGGCCGCACTCGACTTCTTCATCGAGCTGAAGACGTCGCTGGGCCTGAGCGACGAGGTGCTCCCGGTCTACCTGGAGGAGATCTCCTCCACCCTCTCGGGCACCTGCTTCAAACTCACCAAGCCGCAGATCCCCTCCGCCGAACTCGCGAAGTCCTCCTTCCAGGAGATCGAGACCGGCATGACCGAGGGCCACCCCTGTTTCGTCGCCAACAACGGGCGGCTCGGCTTCGGCGTGCACGAGTACCTCTCGTACGCCCCCGAGACCGCGAGCCCGGTCCGGCTGGTGTGGCTGGCCGCGCACCGCTCCCGGGCCTCCTTCACCGCGGGTGTGGGCATCGAGTACGAGTCCTTCGTGCGCGAGGAGCTGGGGGCCGGGACGGTCGAGCGGTTCACCGCCACCCTCACCGAACAGGGCCTCGACCCCGAGGACTACCTGCTCATCCCCGTCCACCCCTGGCAGTGGTGGAACAAGCTCTCGATGACCTTCGCGGCCGAGGTCGCCCGGCGCCACCTGGTCTGTCTCGGCGAGGGCGACGACGAGTACCTGGCCCAGCAGTCCATCCGGACGTTCTTCAACACCACCAGCCCCGGGAAGCACTATGTGAAGACGGCGCTGAGCGTCCTCAACATGGGCTTCATGCGCGGTCTGTCCGCCGCCTACATGGAGGCGACACCGGCGATCAACGACTGGCTGGCCCAGCTCGTCGAGAACGACCCGGTGCTCAAGTCCACCGGCCTGTCGGTCATCCGCGAGCGCGCCGCCGTCGGCTACCGCCACCTGGAGTACGAGGCCGCCACCGACCGCTACTCCCCGTACCGCAAGATGCTCGCGGCCCTGTGGCGCGAGAGCCCGGTCCCCTCGCTCCAGGAGGGCGAGAGCCTGGCCACCATGGCCTCCCTCGTCCATGTCGACCACACGGGCGCCTCCTTCGCGGGCGCGCTGATCGAGCGGTCCGGGCTGACCCCCGTGGAGTGGCTGCGCCGCTATCTGCGCGCCTACTTCACACCCCTCCTGCACAGCTTCTACGCCTACGACCTGGTCTACATGCCGCACGGCGAGAACGTCATCCTCGTCCTCAAGGACGGCGCCGTGCAGCGCGCGATCTACAAGGACATCGCCGAGGAGATCGCCGTCATGGACCCGCAGGCGGTGCTGCCGCCCATGGTCGAGCGGATCCGCGTCGAGGTCCCCGAGGACAAGAAACTCCTGTCCATCTTCACGGACGTCTTCGACTGCTTCTTCCGCTTCCTGGCGGCCGGCCTGGCCGACGAGGGCATCCTCGACGAGGACGACTTCTGGCGGACGGTCGCCGAGTCCGTGCGCGAGTACCAGGCGTCGGCGCCCGAACTCGCCGACAAGTTCCGGCAGTACGACATGTTCGCGCCCGAGTTCGCGCTGTCCTGCCTGAACCGGCTCCAGCTGCGCAACAACAAGCAGATGGTGGACCTGGCCGATCCGTCCGGCGCGCTTCAGCTGGTCGGCAGCCTGAAGAACCCGATCGCGGGTCTCTGAAACCGGTGGGGCTCAGGAGTACGGTCCTCCTGAGCCCCATCTTCTCGGCCGCGCCCTGAAGGGGCGCGGGGAACTGCGCGACCGGCCACGACGGAGCCGCAGACGATCGACGGCACCTCCCCGCACTTCCAGCGGAGCGCTTACGCCGTGGGCCAGGGCACCTGGGGCGAGCGGTAGTAGCCGATCCCCAGGGCCTCCCAACGCGGCCCCTGCGCCGCGAGCCGCACCTTGTAGGTGTTCCAGTCGTGCGTCGACGCGGGCGACCAGCCGAGCTCGGCCGCGCCGGGCAGCCGCGGGAAGGTCATGTAGTCGATGTCGGCCCCCGTGACGATGGTCTCCGTCCACAGCGGCGCCTCGACGCCCCGGATCGCCGAAGCCGGCGCTCCCGGAAGATAGGCGCCCGGATCCCAGTCGTACGACCGTTTCACCTCCACCAGGCCTGCCCAGTCCTGCCCGAGCGGGGTGTCGGCGGTGTACTTCATGTCGAGGTAGACCCGGTCGGCGGGCGACAGCACGAGCCCCGTGCCGTTCCGCGCGGCCTCGGCGACCTGCGCCTTCTCCGTGGCACTGGTGTCGTCGAGCCCCCAGTACTGCGCGATCGCGCCCTTCACCGGGTGCGCCCCGGTCAGCTGGTGCCAGCCGACCACCGTCTTCCCGTACTTCGCGACGACCGGCTGCACCTTGTCCATGAAGGTGACGTAGTCGGCGTGGCTGGTGGAGTGGGCCTCGTCCCCACCGATGTGCAGGTACTTGCCCGGCGTGAGCGCCGCCAGCTCCCGCACGACGTCGTCCACGAAGTCGTACGTCACCGGCTTCGCCACGCACAGCGAGCTGAACCCGACGTCGGTGCCGGTGTAGAGCGGGGGCGCGGTCCCGTTGCAGTTCAGCTGGGCGTACGAGGCGAGCGCGGCGTTGGTGTGGCCCGGCATGTCGATCTCCGGGACGACCTCCAGATAGCGGGAGGCCGCGTACCGCACGATCTCCTTGTAGTCGGCCTTGGTGTAGTAACCCCCGTGCCCGCCACCGACCTGCGTGGACCCTCCGTATGTGGCGAGCCGCGGCCAGGAGTCGATCGCGATGCGCCAGCCCTGGTCGTCGCTCAGGTGCAGATGCAGTTTGTTGACCTTGTAGAGGGCCAACTCGTCGATGTACCGCTTGACTTGCGCGACACCGAAGAAATGCCGGGAGACGTCGAGCATCGCGCCGCGGTAGCCGTAGCGCGGGCTGTCCTTGATGGTGCCGCCCGCGACGAGCCAGGGGCCGGGCTGCACGGAGTTCTTCTCGACGGCGGCGGGCAGCAGTTGGCGCAGCGTCTGGACGCCGTGGAAGAGCCCGGCGGGCGCGGCGGCCGTGATGGTGACACCGTCCCGCCCGCTGTCCAGGCGATAGCCCTCGGTGCCCGTCGTCCCCGCCGCGATCCGCAGCCGGATACCGCCCGCGCCGTGCGTGGTGACGGGCAGTCGGTACCCGGTGGAGGGACGCAGGACGTCGGCCAGATACGCGCCGACCCGGCGGGCCTGAGGCGAGTCCTCGACCCGGATACGGGTGCCGTCGGTGATGCGGTACGGGGATCCGCCCGCGTGGACCGAGGCGGGGGCCGGCACCACCTGCCCGAGCGGGGTCGCGGTGCGGCCCGACTCGGAGTGTGCGGCACCGGCGACTGAGATACCGGCGGCCGCCACGAGCAGCAGCGTACCGAGAAGACGGGGCGTTCTGTGCTGTCTCACATGCGCTCCCTTCGAAGGACCCTGCAAATGAATTGCGAATGGGTATAGACCACTCTTCCGCAGACCCGGTGAAACAATCCCCCTCATGGCGGAAATCATCCAGAAGGACGGGACGTGGACCTTCGACGGCGACGCGCTGCGGCTGACTCCGGGGCGCGACAAGAACGTGAGCCTGCTCCGCAGAACCTTGGGTGAACTGACGCTCCCGCTGGGAGCGTTGGCGGGGATTTCCTTCGAACAGGGCAGGAAGAGCGGCCGGTTGCGGCTCCGGCTGCGCGACGGCGCCGACCCGCTGCTCCAGGCGACCGGTGGCAGGCTCGCCGAGCCGAACGACCCCTACCAGCTCGCCGTGGAGTCCGACCGCTACGGCGTCGCCGAGTACGTCGTGGACGAGGTCCGGGACGCGCTGCTCCTGGACCGGGTGCCGGCCGACCCGGTCGACGGCTATCTGCTCCCGGGCCCCTCCGTGCCGCTGTCCGTCGCCGCCGGCGACGGCACCGCGAGCTTCGACGGCGAGCACGTGCGCCTGGAGTGGAACTGGAAGACCGAGGACTCGAAGTCCGCCGCCGGAGCCCGCTCGCTCGCCCTCACCGACCTCACCACCGTCGAGTGGCACCCCGCGGTCGGCCTGGAGAACGGCTACCTGCGCTTCACCGTCCGCGGCGCGGAGACCAAGGCCCCGCCGAAGTACGACCCCAACTCCGTCGAACTGTGGGGCTTCAAGAAGGACCCGCTGATGGCGTTGGTCGCGGCGGCTGTACAGGCCCGGCTCCCGCATCCCACGGCCTCTCCGGAAGCCGCGCAGGCGACGGAGCGGCCGGCCGCGGCCGCCCCGGAGGACGACCACGACGCCCTGCTCCGCCGCCTGCGCGAACTGGGGGACCTCCACAGGTCCGGCGTCCTGACGGACGAGGAGTTCGCCCTGGCCAAGCAGGCGGTCCTCAGGCGCATCTAGGAACAGCGCCGGCGCGGACCGCCTGCCCGGATGCCGTACGCCTCGTCTTCCGGGCAGGCGGTGAGGCTACTTCGCCCTGCGCGCCACCGTGAAGTGGTCGATCCGGTCACCGGTCTCGGCGATGCCCTGGACCTTCAGGGTGGTGTAGTGGCCCTTCGGCGCGGGGGTGACGTCCACGCGCAGGAAGGAGTAGTTCAGGTAGCGAACGCGCGACCAGGCGACGGTCTCGTTCTGCTTGCCGTCCTTGAGGTTGATGAAGGAGGCCACGGAGTCGACCTCGTTCTCGTGGCCCTCGTACGAGTCCGGGGCAGTGAAGGCGTACAGGCTGCGGCCCGCCGCACCCGCCGTGACGTACACCACGCCCTCCGTCTCGGAGTACGCCGTGTCGCCGATCGGCAGCTTCTTGGTGATCTCGTTGCCCTTGATGACGTCCGTGCGCTCGTACTGGTGGTTGTGGCCGTTGATGACCAGGTCCACCGTGTACTTGTCGAACAGCGGCACCCACTCCTGTCGCACGCCCCCCTCCGAGGCGTGCGCCGTGGAGGTGCAGTACGCGCAGTGGTGGAAGAACACGATGATGAAGTCGATGTCCTTCGCGGCACGGAACTTCTTCAGCTGGCCCTCGAACCACTTCGTCTGGGTGCCGCCGGAGATGCCGAGGTTGGCCGGGATCTCGAAGGAGACGTCGTTGGGGTCCAGCGAGATGATCGCCGTGTTGCCATAGACGAAGGAGTAGACACCGGGGAGGTTCTTCTTGTCCGGACCGTTGTCGGGGAGCGTCCAGCGGGCTTCCTCGCCGCCGTAGCCGTTGGGCGAGTACCAGGCCTCCATGTCGTGGTTGCCGTACGACACCATCCACGGCACGGACTTGGAGACGGACTCGGTCTGGGCGAGGAACTGGTCCCAGGTGCGCGAGTCGAACACCGTGTCGGAGGTCTTGCCCTGGCCGGCCGGGTCGCCGTAGGCGATGTCGCCGGCGTGCAGGTGGAAGGCCGGGTTCTGGCCGAGGATCAGGCTGTCGTTGGCCAGGGCGTGGTAGCTGACGCCCTGGTCGCCGAAGGCCGTGAAGGTGAACGGCTCGGCGTGCGAGGGAGCGGTGGTGAAGGTACCGAGGGTGCCCAGCAGGTGGGGCTCGGCCGGGTCGAAGCCCGCGTGGCCGACACCGTAGTAGTACGTCTTGCCGGGGCGCAGGTGGCTGAGCTTGGCGTGCACGTAGTACTGCGTGTGGTCGCCGCTCGCGCCGACGCCCGCCGGGGTGTAGAGGGCGCGGACCTCGGCCTCGATCTTGCGGGAGAGGTCCCAGGGGTGGGCGCCGATGCGGATGAACGGCTTCTTCACCGCGGCCGGAACCTGCCAGGAGACCGTGATCTCCGTACGCGGGTCATTACCGAAGGCGAGGTGACGGCCGAAGGGGGCGACGAGGGCGCCGTCGACCTTCTCGGCCGAGGAGGTGGTGGCCCGCGTCGGGACAGCGGCCTGTGCGACGGCGCCGGGCACGAAGGCGCCGCCCGCGACGGCGCCGAGGGTCACGGCCCCGCCTCTGATCATGTTGCGCCGGGAGAACTTGGCGCGGAGATACTCGTGCTGCTCTGCCATGGTCATGCGCTCGGCGAGCTTCTCCGGTACGCCCATGCGTGGAATGTCCATGGCCACAGAAGTTGCTCCCGGCAATCGACGCGGCACAAGACGCAGGATGGACAGTTTGCTAACAGCCCCCCATAAGACCTTCAACAGCCACTTGCCCGATATCGGGCAGGATTCTTGCGAATCGGCTCCCGGTACCCCAGGATCAACGGGTGCACGACGAACTTGTTGATCACCTGACGCGCTCCACCCCCCTGAACCGGGGCGAGGCACTGCGGGTGATCCAGGACGTGCTCGCCTACTTCGACGAGACGACCGAGGACTACGTCCGTCGCCGCCACCGCGAGCTCCAGGCCCAGGGCCTGGTCAACGTGACGATCTTCGAACGGATCGAGGCGGACCTGAAGTACCGCGCGGTCGCGCCGCCGGAGCTCACGCTCAGGCAGCTGCGCCGCATTGTCTACGGCTGAGGAATACATATACATGTGCGGAATCGTCGGATACATCGGCAGGCGTGACGTGGCACCGCTGCTGCTCGAAGGCCTCCAGCGCCTCGAGTACCGCGGCTACGACTCGGCGGGCATCGTCGTCACGACGCCGAAGTCGGCCGGTCTGAAGATGGTCAAGGCCAAGGGCCGGGTCCGTGACCTGGAGGCCAAGGTCCCCGCACGCTTCAAGGGCACGACCGGCATCGCCCACACCCGCTGGGCCACCCACGGCGCCCCCTCCGACGTGAACGCGCACCCCCACATGTCCGGCGACAGCAAGGTCGCGGTCGTCCACAACGGCATCATCGACAACGCCTCCGACCTGCGCAAGAAGCTCGAGGCGGACGGTGTCGAGTTCCTCTCGGAGACCGACACCGAGGTCCTCACCCACCTGATCGCCCGCTCCCAGGCCGAGAAGCTCGAGGACAAGGTCCGCGACGCACTCCGGGTGATCGAGGGCACGTACGGCATCGCGGTCCTGCACGCCGACTTCACCGACCGCATCGTGGTGGCCCGCAACGGCTCCCCGGTCGTCCTCGGCATCGGCGAGAAGGAGATGTTCGTCGCCTCGGACATCGCCGCCCTGGTCACCCACACCCGCCAGATAGTGACCCTGGACGACGGCGAGATGGCCACCCTCAAGGCCGACGACTTCCGCACGTACACCACCGAGGGCACCCGTACGACGGCCGAGCCGACCACCGTGGAGTGGGAGGCGGCCTCGTACGACATGGGCGGCCACGACACGTACATGCACAAGGAGATCCACGAGCAGGCCGAGGCCGTGGACCGGGTGCTGCGCGGCCGCATCGACGACCGGTTCTCCACCGTGCACCTCGGTGGCCTGAACCTGGACGCCCGTGAGGCCCGCCAGATCCGCCGCGTGAAGATCCTCGGCTGCGGCACCTCATACCACGCGGGCATGATCGGCGCCCAGATGATCGAGGAGCTCGCCCGCATCCCCGCGGACGCCGAGCCGGCCTCCGAGTTCCGCTACCGCAACGCGGTCGTCGACCCCGACACCCTGTACGTGGCCGTGTCCCAGTCCGGTGAGACGTACGACGTACTGGCCGCCGTGCAGGAGTTGAAGCGCAAGGGCGCGCGGGTGCTCGGTGTGGTCAACGTCGTCGGCTCGGCGATCGCCCGCGAGGCGGACGGCGGCATGTACGTCCACGCGGGCCCCGAGGTCTGCGTCGTCTCGACGAAGTGCTTCACCAACACGACCGTCGCCTTCGCGCTGCTCGCCCTGCACCTCGGCCGCACCCGCGACCTGTCGGTCCGCGACGGCAAGCGGATCATCGAGGGCCTGCGCAGGCTGCCCGCGCAGATCTCCGAGATCCTGGAGCAGGAGGACGAGATCAAGAAGCTGGCCGAGGAGTACGCCGAGGCCCGCTCGATGCTCTTCATCGGCCGCGTCCGGGGCTACCCGGTGGCCCGTGAGGCCTCACTGAAGCTCAAGGAGGTCTCGTACATCCACGCCGAGGCCTACCCGGCCTCCGAGCTCAAGCACGGCCCGCTGGCGCTCATCGAGCCCGCGCTGCCCACGGTCGCGATCGTCCCCGACGACGACCTCCTGGAGAAGAACCGCGCCGCCCTGGAGGAGATCAAGGCCCGCAGCGGCCGGATCCTCGCGGTGGCGCACCAGGAGCAGGAGAAGGCCGACCAGACGATCGTCGTCCCGAAGAACGAGGACGAGCTGGACCCGATCCTCATGGGCATCCCGCTCCAACTCCTCGCCTACCACACGGCATTGGCCCTGGGCCGCGACATCGACAAGCCGCGCAACCTGGCCAAGTCGGTGACGGTGGAGTAAAGATCCACCGGCCCACCGAAGCGACAATCGAGGAACCCTCGCGGCGCGCAACCACCTCCGCGAGAGCGGCGCCGGTTTAGGCGCAAACGCCGAGAACGGGTCCCTGTGCGCGCCACCACCGCACAGGGACCCGTTCCTTCAGGGGGCCGGGGCCGCCCATGCCCCGGCCCGCGCCGACGTCAGCCGGTGGCCGTCACCCCCCGGCCGGCGGCGCGTCCGGGCAGTGCGGTGGGCCAGTGAGCCATGGCCGCCGTGGCCCCGTACCAGGCGAGCGCGCCGCTCGCGACGGCGAACCAGCCGCCGACCTTCCCCAGCCCTCCGCTGTCGCCGAACTGCCCGACGGCCAGCAGGAGAAGGGCGACGAAGAGCAGTGCGTACGTTCCCCGGTTGAGAAGGGGGGCGCCGCTCGCGCCGGCGGTCAGACTGAGCGCGACGAGCGCGAACAGGAGCAGGAAGAGACCGGTCGCGTTGGCGGACATCTGCGTGCCGGCCGTGACGCCCCAGGTGAACCAGAACGCGCCGAGCGCCGTGAAGGCCGTACCGGTGAAGGCGTCGTGGTCGCGGAAGGCGAACAGCCCGGCTACGAAGAGCGCGATGCCACCGACATAGGTGGCGAGGGAGACGGAGTCGGCCGCTGTCACGCCGTCGATCACTTGGGTGTTACCGAGGCCGAAGAGCAACAGGGTGAGGCCGAGCGCGAGGTGGCCGAGGGTCGAGGTGATGCTTCCCGCGGAGACGTCTTTGTCCACGGCGGGCTCCCTTCATGCATGTGCAGTTGTGCTGCGTGGTACCGGCCGTACGGTTGGTCCGGTGACCGGTATGTACCCTTCACAAGGGCACAAACCACCTCTACGCGCGAGTAGATTCATGCCGTTTCAGACACTCGCCAAAGGGAGTTGACGGTGGGTCAGGGGCGCGTCGGAGGATGTGTCAGGGGATGACGATCACCGGGCGCTGCGCACGCTTCGCGAGCCGTCCGGCCACCGAGCCGAAGATGCGCCCGACGATGCCGTGCGTGGAGCCGACGACGATCGCGTCCGCCTCGTACTCCCGTCCGACCTCTTCGAGTTCGTGGCAGATGTCACCGCCGCGCTCAACGAGGATCCAGGGCACCTCGGCCAGATATTCGGCGCATGCGAGTTCGAGGCCGAGCACCTCGGTGCGGTGGTCGGGCACGTCGACGAAGACCGGTGGTTCACAGCCCGCCCACACCGTGGTGGGCAGCCGGTTCGCGACATGCACGATGATCAGGCCCGAGCCGGAGCGGTGGGCCATGCCGATCGCGTAGGCGAGGGCGCGCTCGCTGGACGTCGAGCCGTCGAAACCGACGACGACGCCGTGCTTGAAGGCAGGATCGCAGGACTGGCGGGGTTCTTCCGCCGCCAGGGGCTCGGCCGCCGTGGGATCGGCGAGCGGGCGCTTGCGGTCCGCGGGATCAAAGTATTCGTGACCGGCCATGGGTATCTCGGCGTTTAGATCCTCGTGGTGGGGACGACAACGTGCGGCAGAGCTGTGTCCGGGAATCATCTTCCCAACCCCATACCCCCAAGGGTACGGCGGCACGCCTCCTCTGCCCAGATCTCGCGCGCACTGCGCGGCGTTCCCCGGAGCATGCATGAGAGGCGCCCTTAACGCAATGGTTGCTGCCCCGTACAGGCGGTTTGCACAGGGTTCACCCAGGCTCAAGCCCTTTCGTAGGTGACCGGCGGGTCGAACACGCGTTGAACCGATGAGCCACCGCCATGGAGAGCACTGGAGTACCAGGAAACCAGGGAGCAGACCGTGCCAGGACCAGAGACCGCGTCCCACCGCTCCTCCCCGGCACCCGCCGCGTCGCCCGGGCCGGACACGGCGAGCGAGGTGGTGCGGTGGGCGGCCTTCAGCTGCGTCCTGGTCCCCGTCGTCCTCGTCGGGTTCGGCACCTCCCTCGCCGGCGCGGCCGGCACGGCGCTGGGCCTGGCTGCCGTGACCGGTGCCTGCCTCGTCCTGCTGCGTCAGTCCGAGCGCGTCGCGGCCCGCCTCCGTGCGGATGAGCCGGCCTCGCCCCGGGCCCGGCACAGCAGGACCGGCCTCCACGGAGGCGCTCCGCACCACCACCACGGCCGCCCCGGGCGTGGGCGCCGGGGTCGCGCCGAGGCGCCCCGCGGGGAGGCGGACCCCGGCACGCGGGATCGCGGCGACGGGGGCGACCGGGGCCACGGGGGCCATCCAGGAGCGGGCGGTGCGGAGAGGGGAGGCGGCCCTCGGGACGGCGGTGGCGGGGCCCACGGCGAGACGGCCCACGCCGAGGGGACCACCCCCGGCGCACGGAGCCCCGGCGCCGGGGCCCGCAGCGACCAGAGCCGCGCCGCTCGGGACCGGAACGCGGGGGGCCGGAACGTGGAGGGCCAGACCGTGGGGGACCGGAACGGACAGGACCGGGGTACACGGAACCGGGACGCACGGGACCGGGACACACAGAATCCGGACGGCCGGGATGCGGTCGGACGCGATCCCGGCACACAGGCACACGACACCGCGAACCCGACCGCATGGGAGCGGACCCCGGGAAACCTGACCGGACGAGACGGGCACCCGGAGAACCTGATCACCTGGGACCGTGCCCCGCGAAACCTGATCACGTGGGACCCGGGCGGCTGGAACCGGGACGCACAGGATCCGGACACCCGCGTCCAGGTCCGGGGCCGGGACACGCGTGACCAGGACACACCGCGCGACGCCCCTCGCGGCGGCGTCCCGCTCGAGCACCCCGCACGGCACCGTGGCACGCAGGATTTGACCGACTCGCACATCATGAACGGCTTGCGGGGCAGTAGTGGCTCGGGGGCGCACAGGGGCGGGCGTCACAGCGGAGGGAAGAAGCCGGTTGACTGACCGGTTTCCGCGCACGCCCCCGCTTCTTTTCAGCCAACTTCGGTCACCCGCGCATCCCTTGCTCGAACGACCCCCCAACCCCCGTTCCACCTGCGCCGAAAGCCCTCTGGAGGGCTCGCGCACCCTATGGGGATTGGCCACTGACACGAGGCGCACTTCCCTGCAAGGCCCACGAGTGCAACGCTTCGTGATCGAATGCTTCACGCCAAGTTGCCATGTCGACATTCTGCCGACTGCCGAACTGGTCACCTTGGCGCCACGGGACACAGTAGATTCGATCTTGACTGTCTTACGGCGGGGGACTCGTGCAGGACCGAGGGGAAACGTGCAGGAGCGACACAACCGAGGAGCCGCGACCACCGAGGGGGGCTTAGCAGTATGAGCCACGACTCCACTGCCGCGCCGGAAGCCGCGGCCCGGAAACTTTCCGGGCGACGCCGCAAGGAGATCGTCGCGGTGCTGCTGTTCAGCGGCGGCCCCATCTTCGAGAGTTCCATACCGCTGTCGGTGTTCGGGATTGACCGCCAGGACGCCGGCGTGCCGCGCTACCGACTTCTGGTGTGCGGCGGCGAAGAAGGCCCGCTGCGGACCACAGGAGGCCTGGAACTCACCGCGCCGCATGGCCTGGAGGCGATCTCACGGGCGGGCACCGTCGTGGTGCCGGCCTGGCGTTCGATCACCTCACCGCCACCGGAGGAGGCGCTCGACGCGCTGCGCCGGGCGCACGAGGAGGGAGCCCGCATAGTCGGACTGTGCACCGGCGCGTTCGTGCTGGCCGCCGCCGGACTGCTGGACGGCCGACCGGCGACGACCCACTGGATGTACGCACCGACGCTGGCCAAGCGCTACCCGTCGGTCCACGTCGACCCGCGAGAACTCTTCGTGGACGACGGAGACGTACTGACCTCCGCGGGTACGGCGGCCGGAATCGATCTCTGTCTCCACATCGTGCGGACGGACCACGGCAACGAGGCGGCCGGCGCGCTGGCCCGCCGTCTTGTCGTGCCACCGCGCCGGAGCGGCGGTCAGGAGCGCTATCTCGATCGATCTTTACCGGAGGAGATCGGCGCCGACCCCCTCGCGGAGGTCGTCGCCTGGGCGCTGGAGCACCTCCACGAGCAGTTCGACGTCGAGACGCTGGCGGCGCGCGCGTACATGAGCCGCCGCACCTTCGACCGCCGGTTCCGCTCGCTCACCGGGAGCGCTCCCCTGCAGTGGCTGATCACTCAGCGCGTACTGCAGGCGCAGCGGCTGCTGGAGACCTCCGACTACTCGGTCGACGAGGTCGCCGGACGCTGCGGCTTCCGTTCGCCGGTCGCGCTGCGGGGTCACTTCCGGCGCCAGCTCGGCTCGTCCCCGGCCGCGTACCGGGCGGCGTACCGCGCGCGCAGGCCGCAGTCGGAACGGCCGTCGGACGTGGACGGCTCCGCGGGCCAGGCCGGGCCGTCGCCCGTCCTGAACCAGGAGAGCCCGGTGCCGCTGCAGACCCGCCGCACGGCGGCCGCCACCGCCCTGGGCCCGTCGACGTCCCTGTCGACGGAGCCGGGCAAGACGGGCACCGAGCTGTACGCGGCCGGGCGCCTGCCGGGGCAGCGCAGCGCGCCCTGAGGCGATGATGCGAGACGGGGCGGCCCGGGACCCGACGAGGGTTCCGGGCCGCCCCCGTCCCAGGCCACCACGCAGGTCACCGCCGTCCCGGATCTGCCCGTGTGCCGAAGCGCGCCGTAGGGTTAGGGCCATGAACGATCGCATGGTGTGGATCGACTGCGAGATGACCGGGCTCTCGCTGTCGGAGGACGCACTCATCGAGGTGGCCGCGCTGGTCACCGACTCGGAACTGAACGTGCTCGGCGAAGGGGTGGACATCGTGATCCGCCCGCCGGAGCGGGCGCTGGAGACGATGCCGGACGTGGTGCGCCAGATGCACACGGCTTCCGGTCTCCTCGACGAACTGGCCGAGGGCACGACCCTGGCCGACGCCGAGGCACAGGTCCTCGCCTACGTACGTGAGCACGTCAAGGAGCCGGGCAAGGCCCCGCTGTGCGGAAACTCGGTCGGCACGGACCGTGGCTTCCTGTCGCGCGACATGCCGGCCCTCGAGGACTACCTCCACTACCGCATCGTGGACGTCTCCTCGGTGAAGGAGCTGGCCCGCCGCTGGTATCCCCGGGCGTACTTCAACAGCCCGGAGAAGAACGGCAACCACCGCGCCCTCGCCGACATCCGCGAATCCATCGCGGAGCTCCGCTACTACCGCGAGGCGATCTTCGTCCCGCAGCCCGGCCCCGACTCGGACACCGCGCGCACCATCGCGGCGAAGCACGTGCTGCCCGCCGAATGACGCATGTCCGGGGCCCCGAGGGACCCCGGAGAAAGCCTGGCGCGAGCACCCCTTCGGACCCTGTACACTTTTTCTCGGCCGGTCAGGGAAACCAAGACCGGTCGTGGTGGGTGTAGCTCAGCTGGTAGAGCACCTGGTTGTGGTCCAGGATGTCGCGGGTTCAAGTCCCGTCACTCACCCTGATCGACTGAGGCCCGGTCCGCACAAGCGGACCGGGCCTCGGTCGTGCGGTCATACCGTGGAGCCGTGCGGTCGGGTCCGTGCGCGTCCGGCGCGCCCTCTAGGCTCACCCAATGCCTCCACCCCACCTCCCCGCCCACACCCTGGGCACCGCCCGTCTCGATCTCCTTCCCCTGCGTGTCGAACACGCCGGGGAAATGGCCGAGGTGCTGTCCGACCCGGCGCTGCATACGTTCATCGGCGGCGCACCCGCCACTCCAGAAGCCTTGCGTTCACGCTATGAACGCCTCGTCGCGGGCTCCCCCGACCCGGCCGTCGTCTGGTGCAACTGGGTACTGCGGCTGCGCGAGGAGGGGTGTCTCGTCGGTACGGTCCAGGCGACGGTCACCGGGGAGGTCGCGGAGATCGCCTGGGTGGTGGGCACGCCCTGGCAGGGGCGGGGGTTCGCCGGGGAGGCGGCGCGGGGGCTGGTCGGCCGGTTGGCCGAGGAGCCCGGCGTCCGTACGGTCGTCGCGCATGTCCACCCTGACCACCGGGCCTCCGCGGCCGTCGCCGCGGCCGCCGGCCTGGGCCCGACCGACCGGTACCAGGACGGCGAAGTCCGGTGGGAGCTGCCGCTGCGGCGGTGACTCAGCCCTCGTGCGGGCGATTGGCGGCCCGCCACGCGTCGGCGAACCGGTGGACGTCCTCGAAGCGTTCCCCGGGGTCGGACCGGGTCGCCCGGACGATCACCGCCTGCTGGGCCGGGGTGCCCCGCCAGGCACGTTCCTCGTCGCCCGCGTCCAGCAGGAGCCGGGCGGTGCGGCCCAGGGTGAAGACCGTCGTACGGGTGTCGATCACGGCCCCGCACACGAACTCCTCGGGAGCCATGAACCGGCGCGAACCCGGCAGGCGTTCCTCCTCGACCACGAACGGGCCCGGCCGGTACTCGTCGAGGTCGACCAGATGGACGACGTCGCCCCCGAAGTCGTAGAGCAGCGCGCCGTCGTAGAAGTCGACGGCGACATGCCCGGCGACCTCCACCGCGAGATGGGCGTCGAGGACGCGTTCGAAGGCGGCGAGGACGCGGGAGATCGGCAGGGCGCGGAAGCGGGCCATGGGGCTGCTGGGGCCCGTACGGTCGCGCGGTCCGCCCACCATGGCCGGGTACAGCACCTCGCCCTCCCGCCAGGGCATCACCACCGCCGCGCCGCCGCGGCCCACGGCGATGCGGTGGACCTGCGGGACGATCGCCCGGTGCCGTACGGCCCGGTGGAAGGCCCAGGCGCGTTCGAGCGAGTGCCGGCCGCGGTCGGTCGCCGCCTCCTTGACGAACCAGCGTGCGCCGTCGAGCAGACGGACGCCGTACGACACGCACCCCGAGTCCTGCTCCGGGAACGCTTGGAACACCTCCCCCACCCTGCCCAGGTAGGGCTCCATGGCGGGTACTTCATCGACTCCGAGCAACGGATGGAGGACCATACCGATCAGATTGCACTATCGAAGCCTTTCCGCGCGTCAGGACGAGGCCCGCACCACCAGTTCGGACGGCAGGACGACCTGCCGCTTCTCCAGACCGCGCGAAACCGCGGGGCGACGGTCGGCGATTTCCCCGAGCAGCAGATCGATCATGGCGCGCCCCATCTCCACGATCGGCTGGCGCACGCTCGTCAGGGGCGGGTCCATGTGGCGGGCGATGGCGGAGTCGTCGTAGCCGACGAGGGCGACGTCGTCAGGTATGCGGCGGCCCAGCTCGCGCAGGACCTGGCGAGCGCCCGCCGCCATCACGTCCGAGCCCGCGAACACCGCGTCCAGGTCCGGGCAGCGGGCCAGCAGCTCGGTCATCGCGCGCCGGCCGCCCTCCTCGGTGAAGTCGCCCGGGACGATCAGCCGGTCGTCCACGTCGTGTCCGGCCGCGCGCAACCCCTCGCGGTAGCCGTCGACACGGCGCTGGGCGCCGAAGACGTCGAGGCGCCCCGCCAGGTGGACGATCCTCCGACGTCCCCCGGCGATCAGGTGCTCGACGGCCATGCGGCCGCCGCCGTAGTTGTCGGAGTCCACGGACGGCAGTGTCTCGTCCGCCGAGCGGCGACCGCTGATCACGGCCGGGATCTCCAGCTGGGAGAGGAGGTCGGGCAGCGGGTCGTCGGCGTGGACGGAGACGAGGAGTACGCCGTCGACGCGGTGCGCGGCCAGGTACTGGGCGAGGCGATGCCGCTCCCGGTCGCTGCCCGCGAAGATCAGCAGCAGCTGCATCTCGGTGTCGGAGAGCTCCGCGCCGACACCGCGCAGCATGTCCGAGAAGTACGGTTCCGCGAAGAAGCGGGTCTCGGGCTCGGGGACGACGAGGGCGATCGCGTCCGTGCGGTTGGCGGCGAGGGCGCGTGCCGCCGTGTTCGGGACGTAGCCGAGTTCGGCGACCGCCGCCTCGACGGCCGCGCGGGTCGCGTCGCTGACCCTCGGGGAGCCGTTGATGACCCGGGACACCGTGCCGCGGCCCACGCCCGCGCGTGCCGCGACCTCTTCCAAGGTCGGCCGGCCGCCTCCCCGGCCCCGCGCTCCGTGGCTTGCCATGGTCCGCCTCCCGTCGACGTCGCGCGCTCCGCGACTGGCCTGGAATCTAACAGTCCCGTTCATCACCCGGACCTCGGCAACCCGTACGTGGACGAGGTTCCGTCCATCCCGGCCAGGGACCCTCGACCGACCGTCCCGCCGGGGCCAATACCCCACTGACACGAGCCACTTCAACCGTCCGCGATGCCTCTCCCGCTCCTCCCCCGGAGTTAGCTAACAGGCCGATAACTGAACGCATCTCTCCGCGTCGGCTCCCTTGACACCCCCGCGCGAACCGACGACTCTTCAACACATCACCTGTGGGAGCGCTCCCACGGTACCTGACACATACACATCCCGCACGTTCCCCGCCCGAGCCGCAGCGAGAAACAACGGGCCCAACAGTGCAGTTGGCCGGGGGGTCGGCACGTCAGGCAACAGGAGGACGCAATGCGCACGATCACCCGTCGGTCCCGCAGTCTGGGGGCCCTCGCGGCCGTCGCCGCGCTGACCACAGGGCTGCTGGCCGGCTGTGCCGACGACAGTGGTGGAAGCAGCGATGGGAGCAGCAGCGACACGGGCGGAGGCAAGGGCAAGACCACGATCACCTTGGGTCTCTTCGGTACTCAGGGATTCAAGGAGGCCGGTCTCTACGCCGAGTACGAGAAGCTCAACCCGAACATCAAGATCGCCGAGAACGTCGTCGAGCGCAACGAGAACTACTACCCGGCGCTCGTCAACCACCTCACCACCAACAGCGGCCTGCAGGACGTCCAGGCCGTCGAAGTCGGCAACATCGCCGAGGTCGTACAGACCCAGGCGAGCAAGCTCGTCGACCTGTCCAAGGTCTCGGGCGTGAGCAAGAGCAACTGGCTGGACTGGAAGTGGCAGCAGGCCACGACCCAGGACGGCCAGACGATCGGACTCGGCACCGACATCGGCCCGATGGCGATCTGCTACCGCAAGGACCTCTTCCAGCAGGCCGGCCTGCCCACCGACCGCGACAAGGTCGGGCAGCTGTGGGCGGGCGACTGGAACAAGCTCGTCGCCGCGGGTGAGACGTACAAGAAGAAGGCGCCCAGCGGCACCACCTTCATGGACTCGCCCGGTGGTCTGCTCAACGCGATCATCAGCAGCAACCAGGAGAAGTTCTACGACTCCTCCGGCAAGGTCGTCTACAAGACGAACCCGGCCATCAAGTCCGCCTTCGACCTGACCGCGAAGGCCGCCTCGGAGGGCCTGGTCGGCGCCCAGACGCAGTTCCAGCCGGCCTGGGACACGACGATCGCCAACAGCAAGTTCGCCGCGGTGGCCTGCCCGCCGTGGATGCTCGGCTACCTCAAGGGCAAGTCGAAGCCGGACGCCGCCGGCAAGTGGGACGTGGCCGCCGCGCCCAAGTCCGGCAACTGGGGCGGCACCTTCCTGGCCGTGCCCAAGAACGGCAAGCACGTCACGGAGGCCGAGAAGCTGGTCACCTGGCTGACCGCCCCCGCCCAGCAGGCCAAGCTGTTCAGCGTGCAGGGCAGCTTCCCGAGCGCACCCGGTGCCTACAACCTGCCCCTGGTGACCGGCGCGAAGAACACGATGACCGGTGACACCCCGATCGGCACGGTCTTCGCCGAGGCCGCCAAGGCCATCCCGACCCAGGTGATCGGCCCGAAGGACCAGATCATCCAGCAGGGTCTGACCGACAACGGCGTCATCCTCGTCACGAAGGGCAAGTCGGCCGCGGAGGCCTGGAAGACGGCCACCAAGACCATCGACAACAACCTGGAGAAGTGACCGGTATGGCCACCCGGCACGACACCGCCGCGCCCCCCACCGAGGAGGGGGGCGCGGCCCCGGGCCGTCCGCCCGCCGCCGTACCCGACGAGAAGGAGCAGCGGCGCCGCAACCGGCTCTCCCGCCGCTGGCAGCGGGACATACGGTGGAGCCCGTACGCGTTCGTCTCACCGTTCTTCCTGCTGTTCCTCGCGTTCGGCCTGTTCCCGCTCATCTACACGGGCTGGGCCTCGCTGCACACGGTGGAGCTGACGGCACCCACCGACATGCAATGGGCGGGCCTGCGCAACTACACCCGCATCTTCGACGACGACTTCTTCTGGAACGCGGCGAAGAACACCCTGACCATCGGGATCATCTCGACCGTCCCGCAGTTGCTGATGGCGATGGGCCTCGCCCACATCCTCAACTACAAGCTGCGCGGCTCGATCTTCTACCGGGTCATGATGCTCGCGCCGTACGCGACGTCGATCGCCTCCGCCTCGCTCGTGTTCGTGCTGCTGTTCGGCCGCGACTACGGCATGATCAACTGGGCGCTGCACGCCATCGGTTTCGACAAGATCGACTGGCAGAACGACAAGTGGCCCTCGCAGATCGCCGTCTCGACGATCGTCATCTGGCGCTGGACCGGCTACAACGCGCTGATCTACCTGGCGGCGATGCAGGCGATCCCGCAGGACCTGTACGAGTCGGCGGCCCTCGACGGGGCCAACCGCTGGCAGCAGTTCTTCCACGTGACCCTGCCGTCGCTGCGGCCGACGATCCTGTTCACCGTCGTCGTCTCGACCATCGGAGCGAGCCAGGTCTTCGGCGAGCCGCTGCTGTTCGACGCCAACAAGGGCGCGTCCGGCGGCGCCGAGCACCAGTTCCAGACACTCGGCCTGTACCTCTACGAGCAGGGCTGGGTGAACCAGCACCTGGGCCGCGCCTCCGCGATCGCCTGGACGATGTTCCTGATCCTCATCGTGATCGGGATCGTCAATTACGTCATCTCGCGCCGGCTGCGCGCCAGTAGTTAAGGAGAACCGGCCGTGACGACGACCCTGACGAAACCCCCGGCGGACGCGGTACCCGAACCGCCGAAGCGTCCGCGGCGCCCCAAGTCGGCGCGCGCGGGCGGGCAGATGCACGCGGGACCCCTCGCGTACGTCATCCTCGCGCTGTTCACGATCGGCTCGCTGGGCCCGCTGGTGTGGACCGCGATCGCCGCCTCCCGCGACACCAACCGGCTGGCGCAGTCCCCGCCGCCGTTCTGGTTCGGCTCGAACCTCTTCCACAATCTCGATGTCGCCTGGACGGAGGCCAACCTGGGCGAGGCCTTCGTCAACACCACGTTCGTGGCGGGCGTTTCCGCGGTGACCGTCGTCTTCCTGTCGACGCTCGCCGGGTTCGCCTTCGCCAAGCTGCGCTTCAAGGGCCGGGGCGCCCTCATGCTGATCGTCGTCGGCACGATGATGGTGCCGCCGCAGCTCAGCGTGATCCCGCTCTACATGATGGTCGCCAAGCTCGACTGGACGGACCAGCTCCAGGCGGTGATCTTCCCGTCGCTGGTGAGCGCGTTCGGGGTGTTCTTCATGCGGCAGTACCTGATCCAGGCGCTGCCGGACGAGCTGATCGAGGCGGCCCGTGTCGACGGCGCGAGCAGCTGGCGGGTGATCTGGCACGTGGTGTTCCCGGCCGCCCGGCCCGCCATGGCGGTGCTCGGCATGCTGGTGTTCGTGCAGACGTGGAACGACTTCCTGTGGCCGTTCCTGGTGCTCACCCAGACCGGCAACCCGACCGTGCAGGTCGCGGTCGCGGGACTCGGCCGCGGTTTCACTCCCGACCAGTCCCTGATCATGGCGGGCGCGCTGCTCGGCACGCTGCCGCTGCTCTTCGTCTTCGCCCTGTTCGGCAAGCAGATCGTCGGCGGCATCATGCAGGGAGCCGTCAAGGGCTGACCTCGTTCGCCGGTGGGAGAAGGGGAGCCGGGCCACCGCCGCCCCGGCCCCTCCTCCCCCTCTTCTCTCCCTCTCGCCCCTCCCCCTCTTCTTCTTACTGTCGGTCTCCACGACCTCCTATGGGAGCGCTTCCATGCCTGAGTCCGCATCGTCCGTGACCTTTCCCCCCGCCTTCCTCTGGGGCGCGGCGACCTCCGCGTACCAGATCGAGGGTGCGGTACGGGAGGACGGCCGTACGCCCTCCATCTGGGACACCTTCAGCCACACGCCCGGCAAGACGGCCGGTGGTGAGACCGGTGACATCGCTGTCGACCACTACCACCGCTACCGGGACGACGTGGCGCTGATGGCGGAGCTGGGCCTGTCCGCGTACCGCTTCTCGGTCTCCTGGTCCCGGGTGCAGCCGACGGGCCGTGGTCCCGCGGTCCAGCGCGGCCTGGACTTCTACCGCAACCTCGTCGACGAGCTCCTCTCGCACGGCATCAAGCCGGCCGTCACCCTCTACCACTGGGACCTCCCGCAGGAGCTGGAGGACGCGGGCGGCTGGCCGGAGCGCGACACGGCGTTTCGTTTCGCCGAGTACGCGCAGATCATGGGTGAGGCGCTGGGCGACCGTGTGGAGCAGTGGATCACCCTGAACGAGCCGTGGTGCAGCGCGTTCCTGGGCTACGGTTCGGGTGTGCACGCGCCCGGCCGTACGGACGCGGCGGCCTCGCTCAAGGCCGCCCACCACCTGAACCTGGCGCACGGCCTGGGCACCACCGCGCTGAGGTCCGCGATGCCGGCCCGCAACACGGTCGCGGTCAGCCTGAACTCGTCGGTGGTCAGGCCCCTTTCCCCGTCCCCGGCGGACCTGGCGGCGGTCCGGCGCATCGACAACCTGGCCAACGGCGTCTTCCACGGCCCGATGCTGCACGGCGCCTACCCGGAGGGCCTGTTCGCGGAGACCTCCTCGATCACGGACTGGTCGTACGTCCTGGACGGCGACCTCGCGGTGATCAAGCAGCCGCTGGACGCGCTCGGTCTGAACTACTACACCCCGGCGCTGGTGTCGGCGGCGGAGAAGTCGGCGGACGGCCCGCGCGCGGACGGGCACGGGGCGAGCGCGTACTCGCCGTGGCCGGGTGCGGACGATGTCGCGTTCCACCAGACCCCCGGCGAGCGTACGGAGATGGGCTGGACGATCGACCCGACCGGCCTGCACGACCTGATCATGCGCTACTCGCGGGAGGCCCCGGGTCTGCCGCTGTACATCACGGAGAACGGCGCGGCCTACGACGACAAGCCGGACCCGGAGGGCCGCGTCCACGACCCCGAGCGCATCGCGTACCTGCACGGCCATCTGGCGGCGGTGCGCGGCGCGATCGCCGACGGCGCGGACGTGCGGGGCTACTACCTCTGGTCCCTGATGGACAACTTCGAGTGGGCGTACGGCTACGACAAGCGGTTCGGGGCGGTGTACGTCGACTACGCGACCCTGGCCCGTACGCCCAAGTCCAGCGCGCACTGGTACGGGCAGGTGGCGCGGACGGGTTCCCTGCCGACGGCGGCGCCGGCCGGCGCCGCGTAGGCCACAGAGTCCATGGTCCGGGGGAAGCGGGGGAGGGGGGAGGGGGCGCGGCACCTGGGGGGGTGCCGCGCCCCCGACGCGGTCGAGCAGAAGGGGCCGATGCCGCCGGTGCGGGACACCCCGTCGTCCCCGGCTCCACCGGCAGGCCCGGCAGAAAGTGGTCTCGGCGCCTTCGGGAAGGCCCCCGGCGCGCCGGTCGAAGGGGGGCTGGGCGACCGTGCGGCGCACCTCCGGCGGGGTGGGCGCGGCCTCCCGTCCCGGGTCCCGCAAAGCCCCTTCCCGCCCCTCCGGAAAACCGCCCTGACCTGGCCTTTCGTGGCCTTCGGTCCTACAGTTCCCCCATCCTGGAAGGGGACCGTATGGACCGGAACATACGCACCGTCGACGATGTGCTGAAGCTGCTGGACGGCCTGTTCGCGCCGGGGGCCGATCGGTGGACGGCGGGTGGCGCCGCCTGGTGGGACGGCTTCTACGCCGACCGCTCCAAGCCCGTACCGTTCTTCGTCGCGAAGCCGGACGAGAACCTGGCCGGATACCTCGACAAGAACCTGATCGCCCCGGGCCGCGCCCTCGATCTGGGCTGCGGGCCGGGGCGCAACGCCCTTCATCTGGCCGCTGCGGGCTTTCGGGTGGACGCGGTCGACCTCTCCCCGACGGCCATCGCCTGGGCGCAGGACCGTGCGCGCGAGGCCGGGGCCGAGATCCGCTTCCACTGCGGTGACGCGTTCGCGCTCACCGACCCCGACTGGGGCGGCCCGTACGACCTCGTCCACGACTCGGGCTGCTTCCACCATCTGCCGCCGCACCGCCGCATCAGCTACCTCGCCCTGCTCGACCGCGTCCTCGCCCCGGGCGGCCACCTCGCCCTCACCTGCTTCGCCGCCGGCGCGATGGGGTGCGAACTCCCCGACGAGGCCTTCTACCGGCAGTCCACACTGCACGGCGGACTCGCCTACACACCGGAGTCCCTGCGCTGGGTCTTCTCCGACCTGACCGAGGTCGAACTGCGCCGCATGCGCGACGAGCCGCCCGAGTCCGGGCTCTTCGGTGAGCCGTTCCTCTGGACGGCTCTGTTCCGCCGCGACGGGTGACCCCCGGGCGGGGTCGGCTACTTGTACGCGCCGAACGCCTTCGAGAACGCGCCCGCGTCCTGCACGATCGAGCTGCAGGTCGCGTCGGCGGAGTTCTTCGCACCGCCCGGGCACTGCTTGTCGCGGGCGGCGGACCACATGGAGAGCCAGCCGAGGCCCTTCGACTTGGCGAAGTCGACCAGCTGGGCCGCGTCGTCGACCTTGAAGGTCTCGGCGGCGACGTCGTTGACCCCGATCATCGGGGTGATGGCGACGGACTTCCACGCCGCGCTGTCCGACAGCCCGAGGACACTCTTCACCTGGGCCTGGGTGGCGGTGGCGGCCTGCTCGGCGTAGGTGCCCATGTCACCGTTGTACGCGGGGCCGTAGTCCATCGCCATGATGTTGACCGCGGAGATCTTCACGCCGTTCGACTTGGCGTCGGAGAGCAGGCTCACGCCGTCCTGGGTCAGGCCCTCGGGCATGACCGGGAGGGTGAAGGACACGTCCAGGTCCGGGTGTTGCTGCTGGAGCTTCGCGATCGCCTTCGCCCGGTTCGTGTTCGCGGTCGTGTTCGGCAGCGCGCCGCCCTCGACGTCGAAGTCGACCTTGGTCAGGTTGTACGCGTCCACGGCCTTCCCGTACGCCGCCGCCAGCGCGTCCGCCGACGAGCAGGTCGTCGCCAGCTCCGAGCCCGAGGCGCCGCCGAAGGACACCCTGACGTCGCCGCCCTTCGCCCGCAGCGCGCCGATCTGCGACGCCACGCCGTCACTGGCGAGGTCGGTCACCCCGCCCCACTTCGGCGTACAGCCGCCGCCGTCGGTGATGAAGGCCAGGTTGTAGTCCTTCACACCGGCGGCCGTGGCGCTGCCGACCAGGTCGAAGGCCGGGTAGAGGGAGGTGTCGACGTACGGCGCGAAGCCCGCGCCGGTCGTCGTGCCACTGCCGGTGGTCTGCGAGGCGGAGGGAGTGGGGGTGGGGGTGGGCGTGGGCGTGGAGGTCGGGGTCGACGTGGGCGGCCGAGTGGCGGTGGGTGTCGGGGTCGGGGTGGGCGACTGGGTCGGGCGGCCGCTCGGCTCCGGCGTCGCGCCGTCGTCCACGGAGCACTTGGCGCCGTCGATGACACAGCCCTTCGGGTCCGCGGTGCCGTTCACGACGAAGCCGACGGTGACCGACTCGCCGGCCGCCAGCCCGTCCTTGTCCCAGGACGGCGGCTTGACGGTGACGTGCTGCCCGCTCACCGTCGACGTTCCGTTCCACAGCGAGCTGAGCCCGGCACCCGACGGCAGGTCGAACTCCAGCGTCCAGTCCCCCTTCGCCTGGCCGGTGTCGTTGGTGATGACGTACTGCGCGGTGTAACCCGTCGACCAGTCACTGGTCTTGGTGTACGCGGCACCGACGCCGGCCGCCAGCGCGGTCCCGGAGAACAGGAAGGCGCCACCACCGACCACGGCCGCGGCGACGATCCCGCCTATCGCCTTGTTCCTGCCACTGACCTTGCGCCGGTGCGTAGTGCTCATCGCGTGTGCCTGCCTTCGCCGTTCACGGGGGGGTGGGGTGCGGCAGCACGCTAGCGATCCGAGATCGGGCAAAACGCCTGATCGGGACGCCCGTTGGCGATCTTATGGTGCGCTTAAGGAAGGCATCGGGGACGGTTAAAGGTAGAGACCAATTCGCCTCACGCCCGGCTCGCTCCCACGCCCCGCCTACGACGCCGCACGGATCCCCTGTGCCCGCGCCGTACCGGAGCCCGCCCGTCCAGCTGGATCCACAGGCGCACCTCGGTGCCGCCCAGCACCGAGGAACCGATCCGCACGTCCCCACCCGTCGACTCCGCGAGCCGGCGCACGATGTCCAGACCCAGGCCGGTCGAACCGTCGCTCCCGGAACCCTTCCCGCGCGCCATCGCCGCCTCCGGGTCCACGATGCCCGGTCCCGCGTCCGACACCAGCACGATCACCGCGTCCTCGCCGTTGTGCACGTCGACCGCGAAGGCCGTGCCCTCGGGGGTGTGCCGGAACACGTTCCCGAGGAGTGCGTCGAGGGCGGCGACGAGGTCGGCCCGGGCGACGGGTATCCGTACGGGACGGTCCACTCCCGCGACCCGCACCTTGCGTCCCTCGTCCTCGGCGAGCGCCGACCAGAAGTCCATCCGCTCGCGGACGACCTCGGAGGCGTCGCACCCGGCGCCGATGATGGTCGCCGCCGTCTGCGGCTTGGCCTCCCGGGCGGTCCTGATGATCGTGTCGACCTCCCGCTCCAACTGCGCCACCGCCGCCCGCGTCTGCTCGGCGGCCGGCCCGTCACCGAGCGAGGCCGTGTTGAGCCGCAGCACGGTCAGCGGGGTGCGCAGGCGGTGCGAGAGATCAGCGGCCAGCTCCCGCTCGTTCGCCAGGAGTTGTACGACCTGATCCGCCATGGAGTTGAACGCCACCGCCGCCAGCCGCAGTTCGTTCGGCCCCTCCTCGGGTACCCTCGCGCCGAGCTTCCCCTCCCCCAGCTCGTGCGCGCCCTCGACCAGCCGCTGTGCCGGCTGCACCATCCGTACCCCCAGCCGGTCGGCGACCGCGACCGAGCCGATGATGAGCGCGACCCCGACCGCGGCGAGCACCGCCCAGGCGGTGCCGACCCCGTTGCTGACCTCGGACTCGGGGACGTACACCTCGACGACCGCGATCTCGCCGGAGCTCAGCGCGGTGGGCTGGAGCAGGGTGGAGCCGCCGGGGACCTCGGTGGTGGAGGCCCGGCCGATGCTCCGTGTGGTCGCGATGTCCTTGGCGGCGGCGCGCTGCCGTCCGATGTCGACCGCCTTGGCGCCGTCGCTCGCCGGTATGTGCACGGCCATCCCGTCGTCCGAGCCGGCGGAGGCGACGACCCGCTCCAGCTGGTCCCGGTCGGTGGTGATGGACAGCGCGGGCGCGATGGCCGCGGCCTGCCGCTCGGCGTTCGAGAACGCGCGGTCCCTGGCCATCTCCTTGATGACGAGCCCCAGGGGGACCGCGAAGGCCACCACGACCATCGTGGTCACCGCCACGCACACCTTGACCAGTGCCCACCTCATCGTGGCGGCTCCAAGCCCGGTGGTTCCAGCTTCACACCGACCCCGCGGAGCGTGTGCAGATAGCGCGGCCGCGCCGCCGTCTCGCCCAGCTTCCGGCGCAGCCACGACAGATGGACGTCGATGGTCTGGTCGTCCCCGTACGACTGCTGCCACACCTCGGCGAGCAGCTCCTTGCGCGCGACGACGACACCGGGCCGCCCGGCGAGAAACGCGAGCAGGTCGAACTCGCGCCGGGTGAGGTCCAGTCGGGCGCCGTCCAGCTCGGCCTGGCGGCGCAGCGGGTCGATGGACAGGCCGCCGACCCGGATGACCGGCGACGCGGGCGTGTCCCCCGTCGCCCGCGAGCGGCGCAGGACGGCGGCCATCCGCGCGGACAGGTGCTCGACCGAGAACGGCTTGGTCAGATAGTCGTCCGCCCCGTCGTTCAGCAGGCGGACGATCTCCGTCTCGTCGTCCCGCGCGGTGGCGATGATCACCGGGACGTCGGTGATACCGCGCAGCATCTTCAGCGCCTCCGCCCCGTCCAGATCGGGCAGTCCGAGGTCCAGGATGACGACGTCGAAAGAGAAATGGGCAACCTCGCGCAGCGCCTCAAGGGCGGTGCCGACACTGCGCACCGTGTGCGCGGCTTCGGTCAGATGCCGGATGAGAGCGCTGCGTACGAACTGGTCGTCCTCGACCACGAGCACACTTGCCATGCGCCGCACCGTACGCCATCCGTGCGATGCCGGTCCGGTGCCTGTGGACAACTCGGGCCGCCGTCCTGTCCCGAGAGACGGGAGACGCCCATGGGGCGCGTGAGGCAGTATGGCTGGCGATGCTCCGAGGATTCGTACACGTACTGGCTTGGTCGCTCGCCACGGGCGCGGCGGTCACGCTGTCGTGGTGGGGTGTCCACACGGTCATGACGGGGACGGCCTACGATCCGCCGCGCGCGCTGCCCATCGTGGCGGGCGGGACGACGACGCAGGAGGCCAAGGCGCTTGCCTCGTCGACGAGTCGGCCCTCGGCGAGTCCGAGCCCCGCCGCCTCGAAGCCGACGGCGAGCCCGCGGCCGAGCGCGACGCCGGTTGCCTCGGCATCGCCCTCCACCGACCCGGGTCCGAGCGCCTCCGGACCGGCGGGGCGGGTCAAGAGTTACGACACCGACGGGGGGCGGGCCGTCTTCGATCTCGGCACGACCTCCGCGACGCTCGTCTCGGCGACGCCTGGTTCGGGGTGGTCGATGCAGGTGTGGAAGACGGAGTCGTGGATTCGGGTGGAGTTCACTTCGGGGGCGGATCGGGTGTCGGTGTTCTGTACGTGGCACGACGGGCCGCCGCGGGTGGAGATCGGCACGTACTAGCTGCGCAGGCCTTGCGGGTCGGGTGCGGGTTTGTTGTGGCTGGGCGCGTAGTTCCCCGTGCCCCTACCGGAACACGGAAGCCGGCGGGGCCGGGGATGCCACCGCCGCCGCGTCCAGCACCGGCAGCGCTCCCCCGGTGAAGTCGGTGAGCTGTCTGCCGTGTTCGAGTCTCGCCGGGTGCGGGTCCGAGGCGGCGCGGCGGGTGAGTTCGGCCAGGGGCAGGGGGTGGCCGGAGGCCACGAGGACGGCGTTGCCGAAGCGTTTGCCGCGCAGGACCGTGGGGTCGGCGATGAGGGCGAGTTCGGGGAAGACGGTCGCGGCGGTGGCGATCTGGCCGCGCAGGTGGGCCAGCGGGGGGCCGTCGGCGAGGTTGGCGGCGTACAGGCCACTGGGTTTGACGGCTCTGCGGACGTCGGTGAGGAACTCGACCGAGGTGAGGTGTGCGGGGGTGCGGGCGCCGCTGAACACGTCCGCTATCACCAGGTCCGCCCAGCCGTCGGGGACCTTGGCGAGGCCTTCGCGGGCGTCCAGGGAGCGCACGCGGATACGGGCGTTCGGGTCCAGGGGGAGCTCGCGACGGACCAGTTGGACGAGGGCCCCGTCGCGTTCGACGACCTGCTGGGTGGAGCGGGGGCGGGTCGCGGCGGTGTAGCGGGCGAGGGTGAGTGCGCCGCCGCCGAGGTGGACGGCGTGCACGGGCTTGCCGGGCGGGGCCACGAGGTCGATGACATGGCCGAGGCGGCGCTGGTACTCGAAGCTCAGATGGGCGGGGTCGTCGAGGTCGACGTGGGACTGGGGGGCGCCGTCGATGAGGAGGGTCCAGGCGCGCGGGCGGTCCCGGTCGGGTATCAGCTCGGCGAGGCCGCCCTCGACCGTCTCGACGACGGCGTCGGCCGACGCCTGCCCGCGGCGCGAACCGCGCGACGCGTCACGCGCCGCGCCCTGTGCGTCGTCGGACCGCTTGTTCCTCGACCTTCCCATCCTGCCATTATCAGGGCGTACAGGGAGGTCGGCGCAGCGGCAACCCGTGGGGGGCGCCGCCCGGTGTCCCCGGTGTCAGCGGCAGTTGTCTGCGGCCTCGATCAGCCGGGCCGCCTCGCCCAGCGCCGCCCGCAGCACGGCCGGGTCGGTCGCGAGGTCCGCGTCGCCGGGCGGCAGCAGCCAGTCCGAGCCCTCGACCGGGGGCTCGGGTGCCACCAGGCTGAGGCCGCGACCGTTGGTCTGGGTGCAGGTGCTGCCCGGCATGTCCCAGGCGTCCGCGGTGCCGGGCGGCACCAGGAAGCCGAGGGTGTCGCAGCCGTCGTCGAGCAGGACGGGCCCGACCAGGGCGCAGGAGCCGCGGCGGAGGATGTCGACCGCCTCCAGCCCCTGGCGCGCCGGAACGGTCACGAGGTCGCAGTCGGCGACCGGCTCCGGCGGGGCGTCGCACTCGGGGGACGGCCGGTGCCCGTCGGTCGGCAGCGGCGTACGAAACTCGGTGCTCTCCATCCCGGCCTCCAACACGGAACCCCTCCTCCTGCACGAGTGGGTCGGGAGTTCGGGTGCGCTCCCGGTCCACCGGGTTCAACGCGTCAGAACGTCAACGGCTACGGCACAACACAGCCGCAAAGGATGGCAGTTCATGGCAGATCGTGGATGAGATATCCGTTTTGTAGCCAAACCCAGCGTGGCGACGCCGTCACAGCAGGTACGTTCTTGCTCCGCCGGGACAAGGCGACACACGCCGCAACACGGACAACTCGTCTTGAGTCCGGCATGGTTCGACGGTTCGCAAGAGAGGGCCCGGCCATGGCGTCGTCAGCGGTGACCTCGTCCCAGTCCCCCCGGCCACCACGGCCGAATCTCGCCTTCCGGCGGCTGCGCGGACAGCGCTCGCCGGGCGAGTTCGCCGCGGCGGTACGGAGGGCCGCGCGCGAGATCGGAGAGCGGGTCAGCTGTGACGCGCGCTACATCGGGCGGGTCGAGGCAGGCGAGATCCGCTGCCCCAACTACGCCTACGAACGCGTGTTCCTGCACATGTTCCCCGGCCGCACGCTGACCGACCTGGGCTTCTCGCCCCGCTCGTCCGTACGCGGCCGAGGGGCGCGCGACACGGACGAGGCGCCCCCTCTCCACACCACGAGCCCGACGTACGCCACCGGTGAGACGGAGGAGACGCACGAGACGTATGACACGCAGGACCCGTATGACACGCACGAGAACCACGAGGAGAGCGACGTGCAACGTCGCGCATTCATGACTGGAGGCACCGCCACCGTGGCGGCAGCCTCACTGGGCCCCTTCGGGGTCGCCTTCGGCACTCCGGCCGCGGCCGCGGACCGTCGGGTTCACCGGGTGGGGACGTCCGAGGCGGGCGCCCTCGAAGAGGCCGTCCGCCGGATCCGGCTGCTCGACGACCGGCACGGGGCCGACGGCCTCTACCGGCGGGCCGCGGCGCCGCTGCGCACGGCCTACGAGCTGCTCGACGCGGGCACCACCCGGCAGACCACCGCCGACCGGCTGTACGCGGGGGCGGGCGAACTGGCGATCTCGGTGGGCTGGTTGGCACACGACTCCGGGCGCTTCGAGGACGCGCGCTCGCACTACGCCGAGGCGCTGGCGACCGCCAGAATGTCCGGCGACGCGGCCCTCGAGGCGCACGCCTTCTGCAACACGGCGTTCCTTGCACGCGACGCGGGGCGCCCGCGCGAGGCGGTGCGCGCGGCGCAGGCGGCGCAGCGCGCGGCACGCCCGCTCGGCTCCCCGCGGCTGCTCTCGCTGCTCGCGCTGCGCGAGGCGGGCGGCTGGGCCGGACTCGCCGACCGCCCAGGGTGCGAGCAGGCGCTCGTCCGCGCGCAGACGCTCTTCGAACGCGGCCCCTCGGAGACCGATCCCGAGTGGATGACCTTCTACGGAGAGGCCGAACTGGAGGGTCTGGAGGCGCAGTGCTGGTCGACGCTGGGCGACTGGACCCGCGCGGCCCGCCACGCCCGGCGCGCCGCGCACCTCCAGGACCCGCACTTCACCCGCAACATCGCCCTCTACACGGCCGAGCTCGCCGACGACCTCGCGCGCGGCGGCCGCCCCGACGAGGCCGCCCTCGCGGGTCTGCGCGTCATCGACCTGCTGGGCGAGGTCCAGTCGTCGCGCATCCAGACCATGTTGGCGGGCACCGCGCGCGTACTGCTGCCGCACCGCCGGGCGTCAGGTGTGTCGGCGTTCCTCGAGCGCCACGCGAGTCTGCCGCGCATCGCGTGATCCCGGCCGCCGACCGGTGCTTACGCGGCCAGGTGCCCGCAGTCGTTCCACGCCTCGATCGCGGGCTCTCCATAGGCCCAGCCGAGCACCGACAGCGAGGTCGGGTTGAGGCGGATACGGGCCGCGAAGTCGAGCGGGAGGCCGAGCCAGCGGGCGCCGATCGAGCGCAGGATGTGCCCGTGCGCGAAGACCAGCACATCCCGGTCCTCCGCACGGGCCCAGGCGACGACCTCGTCCGCGCGCGCGGTGACCTGCTCCAGGCTCTCCCCCTCGGGAACACCGTCGCGCCAGATGAACCAGCCCGGGCGCACCGCCTGGATCTCGGCCGGGGTCATGCCCTCGTACGCGCCGTAGTCCCACTCCATGAGCATGTCCCAGGTGGTGGCACGCTCACCGAAGCCGGCCAGTTCGCACGTCTCACGCGCGCGTGCCAGCGGACTGGTGCGCACCTCGACCCCCGAGAGCCCGTCGAAGGGCGCCCGGTGCAGTCGCTCCCCCAGCACCTTGGCGCCGCGTCGGCCCTCTTCCAGGAGCGGGATGTCGGTCCTGCCGGTGTGCTTTCCGGACAGTGACCACTCCGTCTGGCCGTGCCGGGCCAGCAGGATGCGCGGTGCCATGAAGAGAAGCCTTTCCGGTGCGCGTGGAGGACGTGCGGGACGAGGAGGACACGCGGACCTGAGAGATGGGTCATTCCATCATGTCCCACCCCCGCCTCGGGCAACCCGGCGGGCGATCTCTGCGTCTTTGACGACCAGGGGGCGCCTCCTTAAGCCGTTCACATACACCGTAAAATCGGATGGCCGCGTCATCGGAGCGCAATCGGCTGGTCACGTAGGCAACAACCACAGGTCACGCAAGCAGATGGGGGAGGGCGATCGGATGCCGCAGACCGATGCACGGCGAACCGAGGCGGCACCGCGCGCCCGGCTCCGCCGGTGGACCGAACTGCGCACCGCCGCATCGCACACCCGGCTGCGCTGGTGGACCGAGTTGCCGCTGCTCGTGATGGTGTACGCGTCGTACTCGGCGGGCCGGCTGCTCGCCCGGGGCGACACCGACGACGCCGTCGATCACGGCCTGGAGATCCTGCGCATCGAGAAGGCCCTCCACCTCAACGCCGAGCACCCGCTGAACCGGCTGTTCACCCGCGAGGCCTGGCTCGGCGTCCCCGCCGACTTCTGGTACGCGTCGCTGCACTACCTGGTGACGCCCGCGATCCTGATCTGGCTCTTCCGCTCCCGGGCCGTGCGCTACCGCGCCGCCCGCACCTGGCTGATGACATCCACGCTGATCGGGCTGATCGGCTTCACGCTGATGCCGACCTGCCCGCCCCGGCTGCTCTCCGCGGGCCACGGCTTCGTCGACACGATGGCCCAGTACAGCTCGTACGGCTGGTGGGGCGGCGAGGCGAGCGCGCCGCGCGGCCTCGGCGGCATGACCAACCAGTACGCGGCGATGCCCAGCCTGCACGTGGGCTGGTCGCTGTGGTGCGGAGTGATGCTGTGGCGCTACGGCCGCACACCCGTCGTCCGGCTCGCGGGCATCGCCTACCCGCTGCTGACCACGATCGTCGTGATGGGCACCGCCAACCACTACTTCCTCGACGCGGCGGCGGGCGCCACGGTGATGGGCATCGGGCTGCTGCTGACCCCGTACGTGCTGCGGCTCGCGGACCGCGTGCGGGGGCTGCTCAGTGCCCGCATCCCGTGGGTCGCGGGCGCCTCGCGCGGCGCACGTTCCTCAATTGTCAGTGGCGGATGCCAGACTTCCGCGGGTGAGCGAATTCCCCGACAGCGCGAGTCCCGAACCGGGCCCGAAGCCGAGCCGGGTGCCTCCCCCAAGGATGCCGGGGAAGGTGCTGCGGCAGCGGCTCGCTGAGCTGCGCGGTTCCGCCGTACCGCCCAAGGCGCTGGACGCGCGGGCCCTCGCGGCGCTCGCCGCGAACCCAGGGTGCGATCGGCGCGCCCTGCTGGACGGCGCGGGCGTCGACAAGGCGAAGCTGGCGGACGCGCTGGGCTCGCCGTCCGCCTTCGGCCAGTCCCAGTTCGCCTTCATGCGGGGCAACGCGTTCGAGGCGCGGGTCAAGGCCGACGGCGGCGCGGAGCTGCTGCGGCTGGTGCACGAGAAGCTCGACCCGGGCGCCGAGCCGCCCGCGGCCGGTGTCGTCCCCGACCTGAGCGCGGTCGGCCCCGAGGGGCGCGCGGCGCGTACGGCGCTCGCCCTGCGCGAGGCCACCACGGCCGCCGCCTGGACCCTGCTCGACCACCCCATGCTCGCCCTCGACGTCGCGGGCTCCCCCGCGTTCCTGGAGCCGGACGCCGTCGTCGTCCACCCCGACGGAAGCTGGACGGTCGTCGAGATCAAGTCCTTCCCGATGCTGGACGGCTCCGCGGACCCGGCGAAGGTGGGCGCCGCCGCCCGCCAGTCCGCGGTCTACGTGCTGGCCCTGGAGGAGGTGGCCGCGCGCCTCGGTGCGGGGCCACAGGGGCGTGGCGCCCGGGACGGCGGCGCCGTCCCCGACGTTCGCCACCGGGTCCTGCTGGTCTGCCCCAAGGACTTCTCCAACCTGCCCACCGCGTCGGCCGTCGACATCCGCAAGCAGCGCGCGGTCACCCGCCGCCAGCTGGACCGCCTCACACGCGTCGAGGACATCGCGGACACCCTCCCCGAGGGCACCTGCTTCGCCCCCGACCTCCCGGCCGCCGACCTGACGAGCGCCGTCGAGTCCGTCCCCGCGACCTACGCCCCCGAGTGCCTGGCCGCCTGCGAGCTCGCCTTCCACTGCCGCGACCGCTCCCGCGCCGAAGGCGTGGTGACGGCCCTGGGGCGGTCACTCCGCTCCGAACTGGGCGGGCTGACGACGATCGGTGAGGTCCTCGCGGCGGCCCACGGCGCGGCCGGGGACCCCGACGACCCGGCGGTCGTGGCCTTGCGCAGGGCCGCGGCGCTGCGGGCGGAGGCCCTGCGGGAGCGCGCGACGCCTCCCACCGGCCGGTCGGAGCCCGCCGGCGAAGTCCTCCCGGAGGTGGCCCCTTGTCGCTGATCGCCACCCTCGCCCGGCTGGAGGCCGTCGAGAGCGGGCGGGCCCAGCCCCTCGCCACCGTGCGGCACCGGCATCTCACCGAGCGGCCCCTGGTGTTCGTACCGCTGACCACCGCGGGTGAGGCCGGGGCCCCGCTCGGGGCGCTGGTGGGCGCGGACCGGGACGCGCCCCGCCTGCTGGTCGTGCCGCAGCCCCGGGACCGCGACCTGCGGTTCGCGTTCCTCGCGGAGCTGGCCGATGTCGTACTGCCGTACGTGGACACGTACGCGGACGTGGTGGAGGCGGCCGAGCGCAGCGAGACCGATCCCGAGACCGGCAAGCGCGTCAAGGTCGAGGTCGAACTGTGCGCGGACGCCCCGCAGCTGATCGTGCCGAGCCGCGCGGGCGTGGAGTTCGTACGGCTCCTCGGCCGCTCCACGCGGTTTCGGCGCACCGCGGAGCAGGAGCCGGAGGCACCCCATCCGGCGCCGCCCCGGGTGCCGTTGCTCGGGCGGTGGCTGACGCACTTCGGGGAGCGGGCCCGGGTGCCCGGCTCCGCCCTGCTGCTCGCCCTCACCGACGTACTGTCCCGGCACTGGGCGACCGGCCAGAGCAGCCTGGAGGACCAGCACCTGGGGGCGCTGCTCGCCTGGATCGACCCCCCGGAGGGTGCGTCGGGCGCGGCGGGCGCGCTGCGGGCCGAGTTGCGGCGGGATGCCCGGGGACAGCTCGTGTGCCCGCCCGCGGGCCCGGCCACCGATCCCGCCTTCGACAACCAACTGCTCGCTCCCGCCATCGAGCGCTACGACCGCGCGCGGACCGCTCTGGCCGCCGCCGAGGACGGCTTGGAGGCGGACGACCGGCTCGGTGAACTCACCGCCGCCGAGCGGGAGATCCGCGCTCTCGTCGAGCAGGTCACCCGGCCCACCTGGGACGCGGTGTGGCGCGGCCTCGACCTGCTGCGGACGCTCCCCGAGGGCACGCACGCGGCCGACCGGTGGACCCGTGACCGCTGGTCGTTCACCGGCCACCGTGACCGGATCACCGCGGGCGAGCCCCCGCAGCCACGCCGTGACGACGCGGTCACCGCGGCGAACAAGCTGGCCACGCGCGAGCGCGAACAGGCTCGCCTGGACGCGCAGGAAGCCCTCGACGATCCGCTGGTCATGGCCGGGCGGCGGCTGGTCGGGGAGGCCTTCGCGGGTGAGGTCACGGACGTCGTCATGGCGTACAGCGAGAGCAAGCGGCCGAGCCCCCGCCCCCTGGTGACCGTGCGCACGGACGACCGGCCGCACCTCGGGGAGCGGACGAAGGTGTACCGGTCGCTGGGCGGGAAGCCGCAGGCGGCCGAGTTCGTCGGGTACGAGGAGTCGTCGGAGGGCGACGGGCTGGTGGTCCTGCGGATCGTCGACAAGATGGGGCGCGGCAAGGAACCCGAGACCGGGTCCGTGCCGGAGAAGGGGGACCTCCTCTGCTTCACGCTCTTCGAGCACGAGCAGCGGGGCGGCGCGAAGCTGCCCGACCCGGAGGAGACCCCGTGGACGCACGGCGGACCGCCGGGCGAGCCCGACGCGGTACCGCGGCCGGACCCGGTGACGGAGGAGGACATCCTGTGACGACGGTCTTCGATCCCGCGGCCGCGGCCGGCCGCGCCACCGACGCGATCCTGGACGACACCCTGCACGGCACGCACCGCGGCGTCGTGGTCGACTCGCCCCCGGGTGCCGGGAAATCCACCCTCGTCGTCCGCGCGGCGCTCGAACTCGCCTCCGCGGGGCGCCCGTTGATGGTCATCGCGCAGACCAACGCCCAGGTCGACGACCTGGTGCTGCGGCTCGCCGAGAAGAACGGGGAGCTGCCGGTGGGGCGCTTGCACAGCAGCGATCCCGACCCCTACGACAAGGCGCTGGACGACCTGCCGAACGTACGCAAGTCCACCAAGGCCGGCGATCTGGCCGGCCTGAACGTGGTCATCTCGACCGCCGCCAAGTGGGCCCATGTCAAGGGGGTCGAGCCGTGGCGGCACGCGATCGTCGACGAGGCCTACCAGATGCGGTCGGACGCGCTGCTGGCCGTGGCGGGGCTCTTCGAGCGGGCGCTGTTCGTGGGCGACCCCGGGCAGTTGGACCCGTTCGCGATCGTCGGCTCGGAGCAGTGGGCGGGGCTGTCGTACGACCCGTCGGCGTCCGCGGTGACGACCCTGCTGGCCCACAACCCCGAACTGCCGCAGCACCGCCTCCCGGTGTCCTGGCGGCTGCCGGCCTCCGCGGCGCCGCTCGTCTCGGACGCGTTCTACCCGTACACGCCGTTCCGCAGCGGCACCGGACATGGTGACCGGCGGCTGAAGTTCGCCGTGGCGTCGGACGGTTCGGGTCCCGACCGGGTCATCGACGAGGCGGCGGAGGCGGGTTGGGGGCTGCTGGAGCTGCCCGCCCGGCACACGCCGCGTACGGACCCGGAGGCGGTGCGGGCCGTGGCCCAGGTCGTACGACGGCTGCTGGACCGGGGCGGTGCGGCCACCTCGGAGCGGGCGGACGAGCCGGTGCCGCTGACCGCCGACCGGATCGCCGTCGGCACGGCGCACCGGGACCAGGCGGCGGCCGTACGGGCGGCGCTCGCCGACCTCGGGGTCGCGGACGTCACCGTCGACACGGCGAACCGGCTTCAGGGGCGGGAGTTCGACGTCACCGTGGTGCTGCATCCGCTGTCCGGGCGGCCCGACGCGACCGCGTTCCACCTGGAGACGGGGCGGCTGTGCGTCCTCGCCTCGCGGCATCGGCACGCGTGCATCGTGGTGTGCCGGGCGGGGGTGACGGAACTGCTGGACGACCATCCGTCGACGGAGCCGGTGCAGCTGGGGGTCACGGTGAAGTTTCCGGACGGCTGGGAGGCCAATCACGCGGTGTTGTCGCATTTGGCGGAGCATCGGGTGCCGTGGCGACCGTAGATCCACCCATGGATCCACAGCGGATCCACAGGGGCGGCCGTGGGTCCGGATGGCACGGTTGTACGGGTCCGCTCACGCGGGCCTACTTGCGCGGACGGGGGAGAATGGACGGTGGCCCACCCACGAAGCGGGCCCCTGAACCGTACGAGGAGGAGAAGACATGGCGGAGCCCACGCCGCGTCGGAACGAACCGCGGCTACGCCCCGCGCCCCTGCTCTTCGAGCCCGCGGAGGCGGCCGGTGATCCGGAGCACTTCTTCGATCTCGAGTCGATCGACGATCCTCGGGCGCTGCTGGCACGGGCCACGGAGCTGACGCTCGCGTTTCGCGCCGCGGCCGATCGGGCGCTCGAGTTCCAGGCGATCGCCGCCGCGCAGCTGGCCGATCCCCGGCGGTTCGATCGGCTCACGCCGGCTTCGATCGCCGAGCGGGCCGAGTGGACCGAGGACTATGCGAAGAAGATGATCGAGTTCGGGCGGGATCTGCTGCGGGGAGCCGAGGGTGATGGGCGGGGGCTTGGGCATGGAGTGGGCGACCATGCGTGAGCCGGTCGTTCCGGTGTAGTCGGGGGGTCTCCCGCCTCCGCGGCCTGAGCTGGTCGCGCAGTTCCCCGCACCCCTGAAGGCCTCAAGGGTCTGGCATATGCCGCGGGGCAAGGTACTCCTCCCCCCGCGTCCTGTCCCGGGTTTTCGCAACTCTCGGGGGCCGGGTGCTTACCGACGGTAGATCTCATAGCCATGAGCAGCACACGGAATCCGGCAAGCTCCGCCGCCCCGTTGCCCGACCGGTTCGACGTCTGTGGCGTCACCCCGGACGGAGCCGCCTGGCTCGCCTCGGCAGGAACGTATCCGCGCAGCACCCTCGCCCTCTGGGAGGAACGCCCGACCTCCCCGGTCGTCCTGCCCTGCGGCACCGCCTTCGACATCATCAACGTGCCCGCGATCTTCGGCCGGCGGATGCTCGACCAGCTGTGGGACGAGGGGCCGGGCTCGGGCCCGGTGGCCGTGCACCGCGGGCGGACGCTGCTGTTCAGCGCGCCGGGCACCGCACAGCGCCTGCCGTCACTCCTGGAGTGGGAGGAGTGGGGGGCGGGCGAGTCGGGGGGATCCGGGCGCGTCGACGCCATTCCTCCGTTGCTCTGCCATGGGGTCGGCGACGCCGTGACCGTGCCCGCCCTGAGCCCCGTCGCCCACCTCACATCCCGCTGGCTGGTGGCCCCCGACACCCGGCATCCGTGGCTTCCGGGGCCCGAGATCCTGGTGTGGGCGGCCGTCCGGGCGGCCCGCACGGCCGCCTCCGCCGCGGTGCGGATATCGATTTTTCCTCCCGCCGATCAGGATGCTAAGGTCTACGACGTCAGCAGGCGCCGCTAGCTCAGTTGGTTAGAGCAGCTGACTCTTAATCAGCGGGTCCGGGGTTCGAGTCCCTGGCGGCGCACAGACGGTAGGAAGCCCCTCGCGAAAGCGAGGGGCTTCTTGCGTGTCCGGCTCAGCGCGGGCGAGGGGCTCAGCCTGTCGTGATCTTCACCGTCCACGCCCCGGAAGCCGTCCGGCCCTCGACCTCGACACGCACCTTCTCGCCGGGGACCGTGAAACTCTCCCCGAGTCCGACCGGCGCGTCCGCCAGGGGCGGGTAGACCGATTCGCCCCAGCAGGACTCGGTGTGCGGGTGGGCGTCGATGACCTCGACCGGGCCACCGCCGGAGTCGGCCTCGCTGCGGATGCGGTAGATCAGGACGCCCTGGGTGCAGGTGGCGCCGTCGTTGCCCGTCGAGGTGCGCGCCTCGAAGGCCAGCGCACTGTCGGGCCCCGTACGGACCACCGCCAACTTCGTACCGCGACCGGAACCGAAGAGGCGCGCCCCTGGGGCCGAGGTGGGCAGAACCGCCCCCAAGGCCGGCGGGGCCGGGGCAGGCAGGGCCGAGGTCCGCGCCCCGGAGCCCGAGACGGGCCCCCCGGAGACGGAGCCCGAGCGGGGCATCCCGGGACCGGGAACCGACCCCCCGGACCCCGAGGCGGAGCCCTCCGAGTCCGAGGTCGACCCCGCGGAACCCAGAGCCGGTCCCGGACCGGCCTGGGCAGCGGCGCTCGCGACGGAGACCGGCGCTCCCGATGCCGCAGTCCCCGCCCCGCCCGTCACCGGACCCGACCCCAGCGGCTCCAACGTCAGCCTCGTGGTCCCGTGCTCCCGCAGACAGGCCACCTGGCGAGTTTCCAGCCAGCCCAGTTTCCACTTGTGCCAGCCGAAGAGGTCGGGGGCAAGGCCGAACTGGCTGCCCATGAGGTCCCAGTCGCCGACGTAGGTGTCCCAGTCGCCCTTGCCGTCGGTGGGGCGATGGTAGAGGTCGGGCAGGTCGAAGACGTGCCCCGTCTCGTGGGCGAGGACGAGGCGGTCCGGCGGGTGCTTCTCGAAGACGGTGACGACACGGCGGATGTCCTTGCCGTCGGCCTCGATGGGGGTGTCGAGGTTGACGACCTTCGTCGCGTCCGAGTCGACGCCCGGCGCGTCCGGGTCGGCCACGAAATAGACGATGTCGTAGCGGGAGAAGTCGACCTGCCGGTCGGCCGCGGCGACCGCGTCACGCAGATAGGCGCCGCGCCGCGCGGCGTTCCAGTCGCGCTTTATGGCGTACGAGGTGGAGGCGTGCGGCATCCGGATCCAGTCGCGCTGCGGATGCGGGCGCAGCGTGAACCTGCCGTACGAGGCGCGCTCGAAGAACTGGCTGGTGGCCGGGAAGTAGTCGGCGGCCAGTTCGGCGGGGGTGGTGCGGGGCCGGGAGTCCGGGAAGGACAGATAGACGAGCACCGCGTCGAGGGAGCGGGTGGGGCGCGGATAGTCGGCGTTCCAGGTGTCCAGGCCCTCCGAGTGGTGGGCCTCGGTCCGCCTCAGGGCACAGGGGGAGAAGAGGGGTTCGGCGAGTGCGGGGCCCGTGATCAGGGAGGTCGCCGCCAGCGCCGTCATGGAGGTGAACACGGCCGCGGTACTGCGCCAGCGCGGCGCACCCTGACGAAGAAAGGCCCGCAGCGCGCCCGTACGAGCGACGGCCCACAGCGCGCCCGGACGAGCGGGGACCCGCGGCACGCCGAGAACCGTCAGGACGTCAGGAACCCGCGAAACGTCACGGGTTCGACGCCGCCGGGCCTCTCGGGCGAGATCCCTCAGGGGGCGCTGACGCGGCACGTCGACCTCCGGATGCGGTTTTCGGGACACCGCACCCAGACTGGGTGAGTTCGTGACACTTTGCCCTGTTTGTCTGCACCAGACGGGTGAGGGACCATGAGCGGCCGAAACCCCGAACGACACCCCGAACACTCACGGAACGTCACAGGCGATCGCCAGGCACAGGAACCGGCCCAGATGCAGGCAGAAACGATCTGTCAGAACCGGTGGTTGTTCCGGGACACTGGACTGTGGCTGGAAGGCTCCGGAACCAGCCTCTATGATCGGCACACTTTCCTGCACGGACACGGCTTGTTCGGCCGTCCAGCACCGGCCGACCACCCGAGAGACCCATACGAAGAACGAGTGCACTGCGGGAGCGAGCGGTGAGCGGAACGTCCGAAGGGCCGACGCCCGCGGCAGATCTCATCCGGTCGGCCGTCACAGAGCGTCACATCGACACATCTCCGCGTACGTCTCCTCGTACGTACGCCGGGGTGCCTCCCGGCACATCCGTCTCCGCCGTTTCACCCCCTGACGCATCCCCTTGCGCCGAGGCCTCTCCCGGCACGTACGCCCCGGCGGAAACACTCCTCGACACCCTCGACACGCCTGAGTCCCCCCTCGACACGCCCGGGCCCATCTCCGACCCGCCCGAGTCCATGCCCGGCGTTTGCGAGTCCGTCCCCGATGCGGCACTCATCCCGCCCGCCGGGACCTCGACATCTCCCGGCGCCTTCCGTGCCGCCTTCGGCGCCGCGCCCCTTCCGATGGCCGTGGTCGACCGCGAGGGCCTGGTCGTCACCGCCAACGAGTCGCTCGGCGCGCTGCTCGGCACCGGATCGGGCGCGCTCGAGGGACGGATCGCGGCCGATCTGGTGGATCTGGCCTCCGACGCCCGCACCTGGCACGCGTACCGCGAGGTGCTGCGTGGCCGGCAGGCCAGGCTGCGCTGCACCCGCCGCCTCAAGCATCCCGACGGGCACTCGCTCTGGGTGCAGGTGACGGTCGCTCCGCTGCCGGCGCGGGAGGAGGCGGTACTGCTGTCCATCGCGGACATCAGCGCCCGCCGTGAACTCCAGGCGCGGCTGCGGCACTTGCAGATGCACGACCCGGTGACCCGGCTGCCCAACCGCACGCTGTTCTTCGAGCGGCTCTCGTCCGCCCTGGAGGCGGAGGCGTACGAGGAGGGCGGCACCGGCCGGATCGGGCTCTGCTATCTGGATCTGGACGGGTTCAAGGCGGTCAACGACACACTCGGCCACCGGGTCGGCGACCGGCTGCTCGCGGCCGTCGCCGAACGGCTGACGCGCTGCGCCGACGAGGCGGGTTACGCCCGGGGGGCCACTCCCCTGGTCGCCCGGCTGGGCGGCGACGAGTTCGCGCTGCTGGTCGAGGACTCGACCGGGACGGACCAGTTGGCCGACCTCGCCGAGTCCGTCCTGAAGTCACTGCAGGCGCCCTTCGACCTCTCCGGGCAGCGGCTGTCGGTCTCCGCGTCGATCGGGGTCGTCGAGCGGCGCGCCGCCGGGACGAGCGCGACCCATCTGATGCAGGCCGCGGACACCACGCTGTACTGGGCGAAGGCGGACGGCAAGGGCCGCTGGACGCTGTTCGACCCGGAGCGCAACGCTCACCGGATGACCCGTCAGGCGCTCTCCTCCACCCTCCGGGCGGCGATCGACCGGAACGAATTCGCCCTGGAGTACCAGCCCTTGGTGGGCATGGAGGACGGCGGGGTGCGCGGGGTCGAGGCGCTGGTCCGCTGGAACCATCCGCAGTTCGGCACGCTGACGCCGAATCGGTTCATCGGATTGGCCGAGGAAGACGGTTCGATCGTGCAGCTCGGCCGTTGGGTACTGGCCACGGCCTGCCGCCAGGCCCGACGTTGGCAGCTGGACCATCCCGACGCGGTGCCGATCTTCGTCAGCGTCAACGTCGCCGTACGGCAGGTGTGGGACTCCGACCTGGTCGCGGACGTGGCGGAGATCCTCGCGGAGACGGGTCTGGCCCCGCATCTGCTCCAGTTGGAGCTGACGGAGTCGGCGGTGATGGGCTCGGCCGGGCGGCCCCTCCAGGCCCTTCAGGCCCTCAGCGACATGGGCGTGCGCATCGCCATCGACGACTTCGGCACCGGGTACTCCAACCTCGCCTACCTCAGCCGCCTGCCGGTCTCCGTCCTGAAGCTGGACGGCTCTTTCGTGCGCGGCTTCCAGTACGAGGGGCCCGACGGCGGTGCCGGCGGCGTCCACCCCAACCCCGCCGACGAGGTCATCGTCGAGGCCCTCATCCAACTCGCCCACCGGCTCGGCCTGACGGTCACCGCCGAGTGCGTGGAGACCGCCTCCCAGGCCACCCGGCTGCGCGGGATCGGCTGCGACACCGGGCAGGGCTGGCTGTACTCCCGCCCGGTGGCGCCGGATCGTATCTCCGCCCTCTTGACCGCGAGTTCCTGACGGCGAACGGGTCCTAGTCCGCGGTCGGCAGCCCGTACGCGTCCGCGATCAGTTCGTACGAGCGCAGGCGTACGTCGCCGCCGTGGGCGTTGCCCGTGAGCATCAGCTCGTCGGCGCCGGTGCGCTTGTGGAGGTCGTCGAGGCCGGCGCGGACCTCGTCCGCGGTGCCGTGGATGACGTTGGCGTTCCAGGAGTCGACGAACTCACGTTCCATCGGGCTGAAGTCGTACGCCTCCGCCTCCTCGGGGGTCGGGACGAGACCCGGACGGCCGGTGCGCAGACGGACCATGTTCAGGGCCGCGGCCCTGACCTGACGGCGGGCCTCCTTCTCGTCGTCCGTCGCGAGGGCGGAGACGCCGATCAGGGCGTAAGGGGCGTCCAGCACGGCGCTCGGCCGGAAGGACTCGCGGTAGAGGTCCAGCGCCGGGATCGTGTTCTGGGCCGAGAAGTGGTGCGCGAAGGCGAAGGGGAGGCCGAGGACGCCGGCCAGGCGGGCGCTGAAACCGGAGGAGCCGAGGAGCCAGATCGGGGGGCGGTGCGGGGACTGTACGCCACCCGGGGAGGTCGACTGGACGGGGCCCGGGACCGCGTGGATGCGGGCGTAGGGGTGACCGGCCGGGAAGTCGTCGTCCAGGAAGCGGGTCAGCTCCGCGAGCTGCTCGGGGAAGTCGTCGGCGCCCTCGTGGAGGCGCTCGGTGCGGCGGAGGGCGGCGGCGGTGGCGCCGTCCGTGCCGGGGGCTCGGCCCAGGCCCAGGTCCACTCGGCCCGGGGCCATGGCTTCCAGCGTGCCGAACTGCTCCGCGATCACCAGGGGGGCGTGGTTCGGGAGCATGACGCCGCCCGAGCCCAGGCGGATGCGGGTCGTGTGGGCGGCGAGGTGGGCGAGGATCACCGCGGGTGAGGAGGAGGCCACGCCCGGCATGGAGTGGTGTTCGGCGACCCAGTAGCGGTGGAAGCCGCGGGACTCTGCGAGGCGGGAGATGGCGACGCTGGTGCGCAGGGCGTCGGTCGCGGTGCGGCCGGCGCCTACGGTGACCAGGTCCAGTACGGAGAGGGGTACGGGCGCGGTGCCTTGCGCGGTGCCTCGGATCTCGTCCGTGTCATCCACCGGGGTGCCTCCTGTTGCGTACGTGTTGCTGTCCTCAGGGCGCCAACAGGAGACAGTCCCCGTTTATTCCCGCCATCGCGCCCCGGCACGCCGGAAGGGTCTCTCGCCCCCGCCGCCCCTACCCGTCCCATCCCTCTGGGGCTCCGCCCCAGCCCCCACCAGGGGCGCTGCGCCCCCTGGACCCCCGCATCGGCCTGAACGGCCTCGTCCTCAAACGCCGGACGGGCTGAAGACGCGGCCCAGGGGCTTTTTGGGGGCGCGGGGAACTGCGCGACCAGCCTCCACCGGCCGTCAGCCGAAGAACTTCGGGCGGGGGGATGTGGGGCGAAGCCCCGCCCTTAGGGGCGCGGGGAACTGCGCGAACGGCCCCCACCCGGCCGCAGACGACGTGCGCGCCCCGGGAGGCGTTACGCCTGGATGATGGGCTCCTTTGTGAAGAGGGTGCCGAGGGCGGGGGCGTTCACCTTGCGGTCGGCGAGGCGTAGGGCCTCCCAGACCGAGACCTGGTTGGCGGTGAGGACCGGCTTGGAGAGGTCCTTCTCCAGGGCCGAAAGGTGCGCCGCCGTATGGAGGGCCGTGTCGGGCAGAAGGACGGCGTCCGCGTCGGAACGGTCGCCGGCCCGGGCGAGCTCGAGGACCTCCGCCTCACCCCAGGTCCCGACCTCCGCCGCCGTGACGATCCCCGAGGCCCTGATCGACACGACCTCCACCCCCGCCTCCCGAAGGAACGCGGCGAAGAGGTCCGCCACGTCCTGCGGATACGTCGCCGCGATCGCGACCCGCCGGGCCCCGACTTCCCGGACGGCGTGCGCGAACGCGAAGGACGTGGAGGAGGCGGGCAGCCCGGCCGCCCGGGCCAGGGCGCGCACCTGCTCGTGGGCGCCCTCCCAGCCGTACACGAAACTACCGCTGGTGCACGCCCAGACCACGGCCTCCGCACCGGACAGCCGCAGCTCCTCGACGCCCGCCGAGAGCCGGACCGCCGAGCCCATCTCGCGCAGCGCGTCGACCCGGTGGGCGTCCTCCCCGATGTCCGTGTGGACGAGCTGGAGGCGGACGTCGCTGCCCAGGAGCTGTTCGATGCGCGGGTAGTCGTCCTCGGCCGAGTGGCCCGGGTAGAGGAATCCGAGTGCGGTCATGCCCAACCTTCCTGTTCTTCCGGCAGTACAGGTCCCCCGCGGGCGGACTGATCGATCAGCCGCTGATAGGGGCCCACCGCCCGGGTACCCAGGTGACGCAGTGCCGCCCACATCGTCACCTGGTTGGCCGAGATCACCGGTATGCGCAGTTCCGCCTCCAGCTGGGGGATGACGTCGTACGTCGGCAGGTTGGTGCAGCTGATGAAGAGGGCGTCGGCCCCTTCACCCCGCACCGCGCGGCGGGCCATGTCGACCACATCACGGTACGGGACTTTCCAGATGTGCCTGGTCAGCCCCATGAAGGCGCGCCTGGTGACCTGGACGCCCGCCTCGGCGAGGTACTCCTCCAGGGACTGGGTCACCGAGACCGTGTAGGGCGTGACGAGCGCGATCCGGTGGGCGGCCAGCTCGGTGAGCGCCTCCAGCAGCGCGCCGGAGGTGGTCAGCGCGCGCACCTCCCCCGCCCGCGTCATCGCCTCGCACATCGCCCGCTCGCCCGCGACCCCGCCCACGAAACTGCCGGAGGTGCACGCGTACGCCACGACCTCGGGCGCGACCGCGTTCAGCGCGCGGACCGCGTCGCCGAGCGTCTCGTGCTCGGAGACCAGGCGGGCCAGGTCCAGGCTCACCTCGACCGGCACGAACGGGGTACGGGTCAGATGCAGGGAGACGTCGTCGGGGACCCAGCGCCACAGCTCGCGGTCGAGGGCGAAGTCGAAGGGGGCGACGACGCCGATCCCGCGCTGGGGGCGGGGGCCGCCGAGAAAGGAGACGTCCATGGCAGCACCGGCCTCACGAAGGGAGACGAAGGGGCAACGGACCGTGTGTACGTCCGTGTTGACGAAGGTAGGTTCGGGTGCGAGCGTGGTCAATCCGCGCATCTCAGACGGCTCCGGCCGCCCCCGCCCACCCCGCACGTTCGTCCCCTCAGGAACTCAGGAACCCAGGAAAGCGGACGCATTGCGAAACGGTTTCCCTCGCCCGCCCCGCCCCGTATCCGCGCCGGCCCCGGCCTCCGGGTCCGGCGCCGGGTCCCGCACCACCCTCCTCGTCCTGGACGCCGAGCCGCTCCCCCGCCTCGGCAGACTCACCGGCCGGGTGCGGATCGAGCACGCCGACGAGTCGACGCTGGCCGAGCGACTGCCGCGCGCGGACGTACTGCTGGTCTGGGACTTCACCTCGCACGCGGTGCGCCGCGCCTGGCCCGGCGAGGGTCCCCGGCCGCGCTGGGTGCACACGGCGAGCGCGGGCGTCGACCATCTCCTGTGCCCCGAACTCGCCGCGTCCGACACGGTGGTGACCAACGCGCGCGGGATCTTCGACCGGCCGATCGCCGAGTACGTCGCCGCGCTGGTCCTCGCGATGGCCAAGGACCTGCCGAGGACGTGGGACCTTCAACGGCAGCGGGAGTGGCGGCACCGGGAGTCGCAGCGGGTGGCGGGCACGCGCGCGTGTGTGGTCGGTTCCGGGCCGATCGGGCGGACGATCGTCAAGACGCTCAAGGCGCTCGGGGTGACGACGGCCCTGGTGGGGCGTACCGCGCGCACCGGGATCCACGGGCCCGAGGAGCTCGACCGGCTGATGGCGCGCGCCGACTGGGTGGTGTCGGCGGCGCCGCTCACCGAGGCCACGTACGGCATGTTCGACGCGCGGCGCTTCGGGATGATGCAGCCCTCGGCGCGCTTCATCAACGTCGGCCGTGGGCAGTTGGTCGTCGAGGACGCGCTCGCCGAGGCGCTGTCGAAGCGGTGGATCGCGGGCGCGGCCCTCGATGTCTTCCTGGACGAGCCGCTCGGCCCGGACAGCCCGCTGTGGGGTGTCCCCGGGCTGATCGTGTCGCCGCACATGAGCGGGGACACGGTCGGCTGGCGGGACGAACTCGGGGCGCAGTTCGTGGAGATGTACGAGCGCTGGGAGGCGGGCAGACCGCTGCCGAACGTGGTCGACAAGAAGCGCGGATACGTACCGGGGCACTGAGACTCCCTCTGGAGGGGCCGATGTCGGAACTCGTCGAGCTGACCGCGGTACAACTCCTCGACGGCTACCGCAAGGGCGAGTTCAGCCCCGTGGACGCCACGCGGGCGGCGTTGCGCAGGGCCGTGGAGATCCAGCCGGCCGTGAACGCGTTCGTACGTCTCGACGCGGACGCGGCCCTCGCGCAGGCGGCCCGGTCCGCGGACCGCTGGCGGCGGGGTGAGCCCGCCGGGCTGCTGGACGGGGTACCGGTCTGCGTCAAGGACATCCTGCTGATGCGCGGCGGACCGACCCTGCGCGGCTCCAGGACCGTTGATCCGCAGGGACGTTGGGACGAGGACGCGCCGTCCGTCGCCCGGCTGCGCGAGCACGGAGCGGTGTTCCTCGGGAGGACGACGACACCCGAGTTCGGCTGGAAGGGCGTCACGGATTCGCCGCTGTCGGGGGTCACCCGCAATCCGTACGACGTCACGCGCACGGCGGGCGGCTCGAGCGGCGGCAGCGCGGCGGCCGTCGCGCTCGGGGCGGGGCCGCTGGCGCTGGGCACGGACGGGGGCGGCAGCGTGCGCATCCCGGCCGCGTTCTGCGGGATCTTCGGTCTGAAGCCGACGTACGGGAGGGTGCCGCTGTACCCCGCGAGCGCGTTCGGGACGCTCTCGCACGTGGGGCCGATGACACGGGACGCGGCCGACGCGGCGCTGATGATGGACGTGATCAGCGGGCCGGACGCCCGTGACTGGTCGGCGCTCGGGCCGGTGGACGGGTCCTTCGTCGAGGCCCTCGGGGGTGGGGTGCGCGGGCTGCGGGTCGCGTACTCGCCGTCCCTCGGCGGGCAGGTCGCGGTCCAGCCGGCCGTCGCGGCGGCGGTGCGGCGGGCGGTGGAGCGGCTCGCGGGGCTCGGAGCGTACGTCACCGAGGCCGACCCCGACCTCACCGACCCGGTGGAGGCCTTCCACGTCCTGTGGTTCGGCGGTGCGGCCCGGGTGGCCCAGCGGCTCGGGCCTCGGCAGCGGGAGTTGCTGGACGCGGGGCTGCGGGAGATCTGCGCACGGGGCGCCCGGTTCAGCGCGCTGGACTACCTGGCCGCGGTGGACGTCCGGATGGAGCTCGGGCGGCGGATGGGGCGCTTCCACGAGTCGTACGACGTGCTGGTGACGCCGACCCTGCCGCTGACGGCGTTCGCGGCGGGGATGGAGGTGCCGCCGGGCTCCGGCCACCGCCGCTGGACGGGGTGGACCCCGTTCACGTACCCCTTCAACATGACCCAGCAGCCCGCCGCGAGCGTCCCGGTCGGCACGGACGGCGACGGCCTCCCGGTCGGCCTGCAGATCGTCGCCGCCCGCCACCGCGACGACCTCGTCCTGCGCACGGCGCACACGCTGTACGAGGCGGGCGTCGCGGGCATCGCACCGCCGGTCCTCACGTCCTGCGGAAGCTGAGCGTCTCCCCCAGGGCGCCCGAGCGCCAGAGGTCGTTGCAGGCCTCGGCCATCGCCTCCAGGCCCTCGGTCACCTGGCCCCAGACGATGCCCGGGACCCAGCCCACGTCGCCGTTGAGCAGCAGGTTGTTGCGTTCGTAGAAGAGGGCGAGGTCGACGACCGTGGTGCCGGGGCGTACGTCGGTGTCGTAGCCGTAGGCCTTCGTACCCAGTTCCGTGCCCGCGAAGGCGAAATAGCAGAGGTCTCCGGGAATGGGGGTGACTGTCGGATTTTCCAGCGGTGGCTCCGATTTCGCGAAAGGCGGGAAAAGGGCGTAGATCTCATTGCGTGCGTACTTCGCGTGGTAGACGTCGCCGCCCAGGGGTAGCGCGTCCCACACCGCCGCGCAGGTGACCGGCGCCCGGTCGTCGAGCAGTTTCGCGGTGCAGTGGATTCCGCGCTTGACCAGCGAGACCTCGATGAATCGATCAGCCATGCATTCCATGGTCTCCCCGGAGTCAAGGGCGCCTCGACACCACTCGGCGTCGTACGGGGCCGAAATCGATCCGAATACTTCGCATGCTCTCGGGTAGCCGCGCGGCCATGGCTCCACCACTCAGGAATGACGGGAATGACGGGACCGACGCGCAGAGACGAAGTCCGAGTCGGCGGTCGCTGCTCGCGGGTGTCTCCGCGCTCGGTGCCGTCGGCGCGCTGGGCGCCGCCGGCTGCACCCGGGTCGCCACCACGTCCGGCAACGGCGGTGATCTCCTCGACCGGCTCAAGGCGCAGGGCGTCGTACGGCTGGGCATAGCCGGTGAGATCCCGTTCGGCTACATCGACAAGAACGGTGAACTGACCGGCGAGGCACCCGAACTCGCCAAGGTGATCTTCAAGCGGCTGGGCGTCGACCGGGTGCAACCCGTCCCGACCGAGTTCGGCTCGCTCATTCCCGGGCTCAACTCGCAGCAGTTCGACATCGTGTCCGCCGGGATGTACATCAACCCGGAACGCTGTCAGCAGGTCGTCTTCGCCGACCCGGACTACCAGATGCTGGACGCCTTCATCGTGCGCAAGGGCAATCCGAAGGGCCTGCACGACTACAAGGACGTCGTGGCGAAGAAGGCCAGGTTCGCGACCGGCACCGGGTACGCCGAGATCCAGTACGCCGTCGAGGCCGGGTACAAGGAGAGCGACATCCTGATCGTGCCCGATCAGGTCGCCGGGCTGAACGCGGTCGAGGCAGGCCGTGTCGACGTCTTCGCCGGGACCGCGCTGACCACGCGCCAGGTGGCCACGAAGTCCCGCAAGGCCGAGAGCACGAAGCCCTTCACGCCCCTGGTGAAGGGCAAGCCGCACGTCGACGGCGGCGGCTTCGCGTTCCGTTCCGCCGAGACGCGGCTGCGCGACGCCTTCAACGTGGAGCTGAAGAAGCTGAAGGCCGACGGGGAGTTGTTCCGCATTCTGCGGCCCTTCGGGTTCACCCGGGCCGAGATGACCGACATGACCGCGAAGGAGCTCTGCCGCGGATGACCTCGGGACTCTGGGAACTCGTACTCAAAGGTGTCTGGGTCACCGTCCAGTTGCTGTTCCTCAGCTCGCTGGTGGCCGGGGCCGTCTCGTTCGCCGTCGGTGTCGCGCGCACCTCGCGGCGGTGGATCGTCCGCTTCCTCGCGGGCCTGTACACCGAGGTGTTCCGCGGCACCTCCGCCCTGATCATGATCTTCTGGGTGTACTTCGTGCTGCCGCTCGCCTTCGGCTGGCAGCTCGTCCCGATGTGGGCGGGCACGCTGGCGCTGGGGCTGACCTACGGGGCGTACGGCAGTGAGATCGTGCGCGGCGCCCTGAACGCCGTCGACCCCGCCCAGCGCGAGGGCGGCATCGCGCTCAGCTTCACGCCCTGGCAGCGGATGCGGCTGATCCTGCTGCCGCAGGCGGTGCCCGAGATGATCCCCTCCTTCTGCAACCTGCTGGTCGAACTACTCAAGGGCACGGCCCTGGTGTCGATCATGGGCATGGGCGATCTGACGTTCAGCGGCAACCTCGTACGGCTCGCGCTCCAGGAGAGCGCGGAGATCTACGCGTACGTCCTGCTGATCTACTTCGCGATCGCCTTCGTGATCACCCGGCTGATGCGGGCGCTGGAGCGGCGGCTGAAGGCCGGGATCGGCAAGGCGCCCCAGCCCGCCAAGACCCCACCGCGACGCGCGGAAGCCACCGGCGTCGGCGCGACGGGAGGTGCCGCATGAACTGGGACTGGGGCGCGGTGCGCGACTTCATGCCGCACTTCTGGGACGGACTGCTGATCACCCTCCAGGCGCTGGCGCTCGGCTCGGTGATCTCCTTCGCCCTGGGTCTGGTGTGGGCGCTGCTGATGCGCACACCGACCCGCTGGGTGCGCTGGCCGGTCGGGGTCGTCACGGAGTTCATCCGCAACACCCCGCTGCTGGTGCAGCTGTTCTTCCTCTTCTACGTGCTGCCCGAGTGGAACATCACGTTCTCCGCGCTGACCACCGGTGTCGTCGCGATCGGGCTGCACTACTCGACGTACACGATGCAGGTCTACCGGGCCGGTATCGAGGGCGTGCCGGCCGGCCAGTGGGAAGCGGCCACGGCGCTCAACCTGCCGCTGCGGCACACCTGGACCGCGGTGATCCTTCCGCAGGCGATCCGCCGGGTGGTACCCGCGCTCGGCAACTACGTCATCTCGATGCTCAAGGACACCCCGATGCTGATGGCGATCACCGTGCTGGAGATGCTCGGTGAGGCGCGGCTGTACTCGCAGGAGCACTTCCAGTTCACCGAACCACTCACGGTCATCGGCGTGGCCTTCATCCTCGTTTCCTATCCCGCTTCCCTCCTTCTGCGAGCCCTGGAGCGACGTCTTGTCCGCTGACACTCCCCTCGACACCTCGACGAACCCCGAAGACAAAGCCGACAGCACGGCCAATCCGCCGGTGGACGGCGGCGAGCTGATCCGTTTCGACAAGGTCACCAAGCGCTTCGGGGACAACACCGTCCTCGACGGCCTCGACTTCCGCGTCGACTCCGGCAAGCACGTCACACTGATCGGCCCGTCCGGCTCCGGCAAGACGACGATCCTTCGGCTGCTGATGACCCTGGCCAAGCCCGACGAGGGCACGATCACGGTCGCCGGTGAGCGGCTCCACCCGGCCCCCGAGAAGCAGATCCGGGAGGTCCGCAAGAAGATCGGGATGGTCTTCCAGCAGTTCAACCTCTTCCCGAACATGAAGGTGCTCCGCAACATCACCGAGGCGCCGGTCACCGTCCTCGGGCTGTCCGGGGACGAGGCCGAGGCGCGGGCCCGGGAGCTGCTGGAGATGGTGGGCCTCGCGGACAAGTGCGACGCCTACCCGAGTCAGTTGTCCGGCGGACAGCAGCAGCGGGTGGCGATCGCGCGGGCGCTGGCGATGCGGCCCCAGGTGCTGCTTCTGGACGAGGTGACGTCCGCGCTCGACCCCGAACTGGTCACGGGCGTCCTCGACGTCCTCCGAGACATCGCCCACACCACCGACATCACGATGCTCTGTGTGACCCATGAGATGAATTTCGCCCGCGACATCTCGGACCAGGTGCTGATGTTCGATTCCGGCCATGTCATCGAGTCCGGTTCGCCCGACCGGATCTTCACCGATCCGGAGCACGAAAGGACCCGGGAATTCCTCAGCGCGATCCTGTGACTACACGTAGTGAACGCGACAAGGTACGAGGTCCGGACCATGTGGCATGCCCGTCGAGCCATGACCTCGGCATATGCCAGGGTGTCGCACTCCTGCTGAGCGAACCGGAGCGCACCGACTTTCTCGCCAACAGCCCCTCCCCACCAAGCGTTTGACAGTTATCGTGGAGGAGCTCAGCTGTCCGGATCGATGGCCCAAAAAGCGCAGGGGGAAACCGTGGCGCTGATGAACGAGCCGACCGCGCCGTACCACTCGGCCCAGGACGCCCTGCGCGTCCTGGAGACGGTGGCCCGGCACTCCGGCGGTGTCACCGACGTCGAGCTGGCCCGCCAGACGGGCCTCGGCACGGAGCGCCTGACCGCACTGCTGCGGATGCTGCGCCGGGAGGGGTACGTCGAGCAGGTCGGCGACGGCGCGTACGTCGCCGGTGCCGCCCTCGGCCGGCTGGGCTCCGCCCACGGCCGCGACCAGGCACTGCGCGAGAAACTCCAGCAGACCATCGACCGGCTGCGCGACTCCGTCGGCGCCGCGATCTACATCAGCCGCTACATCGACGGCGAGGTGCACGTCACCCAGTGCGCCGAGGGTCCGGCGACCCCCGCGGTCAACGAATGGGTCGACTTCCGCTCCTCGGCCCACGCCAGCGCGGTCGGCAAGAGCCTTCTCGGCCAGCTCGACCTGAACGCCCGGCGCGACCACCTCTCCCGCCACAAGATGGCCCGCCTCACCTCGCGGACCATCACCAACGAGCGGCTGCTGCTGTCCCGGCTCGACGCCCAGCCGGCCACGGTGCCGGTGCTCGACCTCCAGGAGTACGCGATCGGCACGGTCTGCGCGGCCGTCCCCATCACGGCGGGCTCCTCGGTCGGCTGCCTCGCCCTCTCCCTCCCGGTCGAACACGCCCACCGCCTGCGCCGCGCCGCGGACACGCTCAACCGCGGCGCCACCCCCGTCCTGCTCTCCCTGGCCATCTAGGACCCGCTCCTTCGGATCACGCCCTGGGTGGTCGGAAGCACCCGTCCGGACCAGGTAGTATTTCTTTTGTCGCCGACCGCGGAAGCGGGAGGCGAGAGTCATGCGCCGCTAGCTCAGTTGGTTAGAGCAGCTGACTCTTAATCAGCGGGTCCGGGGTTCGAGTCCCTGGCGGCGCACATGAGAAGGCCCTTCACCACGGTGAGGGGCCTTCATTCGTCTGCCACGGGCGTCGAAAGCCCCGGCCGGTACCGGCACGGTGACCGGACAGGACGTGCGCGATGTCCTGGGGACAGGGCCTAGCGGGCCGAGAAGCCTCCGTCGACCGTGAGGACGGTGCCGGTCACCTGGCGGGACTCGTCGGAGGCGAGCCAGAGGGCGGCGGTGGCGACGTCGTCCGGTTCGACGAGGGCGTTCATGGGCTGGGCCTGGACGAAGGTCTGCTCGTGCTCGGCGACCGGCACGTCCAGGGCGCGGGCGATCTCGGCGAGCATCCGGCCCTCCACACGGGGGTCGTCGCGGACCGATCCGGGGCAGATGGCGTTGACGCGGACCCGGCGGGGCGCGTAGTCGAGGGCGACCGCCTTGGTCAGTCCGATCAGGCCGTGCTTGGCGGCGACGTACCCGGCGAAGTGGCGGTAGCCGACCAGGCCGGCCGTGGAGGCGATGTTGATGATCGAGCCGGCGCCCCGCGCGGTCATCAGGGCGCCCGCCGCGCGGATCGTGCGCCAGGCCCCGGAGAGGTCCACGTCCAGCATCAGCTGCCACTCGTGCTCCTCGATCTCGTGGGCGGCCCGGCCGGACGGCGCGGCGATCCCGGCGTTGTTGACGAGGACGTCGAGCCGTCCGAAGCGGGCCGTCGTCTCCTTCACCGCCGTCTGAACCGCGGCCAGGTCCCGTACGTCGACCCGGGCCGTTCGGACGGCGGCGCCCGTCTCCCGGCAGAGCTCCGCCGTGTGCGCCAACTGGCTCTCGGAGCCCAGCGGATACGGCACACCCGGGAGGTCCGCCGCGATGTCCACGAGCATCAGATCGGCGCCCTCGCGGGCGAACGCGACGGCGGTCGCCCGGCCGATGCCGCGGGCCGCCCCGGTGACGAGGGCGACCTTGCCCGAGAGCCTCGGACCGCCCGGGCTCACCGCGTGCCTCCGGCGCGGAGTTCGGCTCCGATCAGACGCAGGAGCGCGCCCGGGTTCTCGGTCAGGTACATGTGGCCGCCGTCCAGTTCCGCCGTGGTGAGCTTCCCGGTGGTGGCGCGGGACCACTCGGCGGCCTCGGCCGCGCTCACCAGCTCGTCGTCGCGGCCGCGCAGGGCGAGGACCGGGACGGCGAGCGGGCGGTCGCAGGCGGGCCGGTACGTCTCGTGCATCCGTACGTCGGCCCGCAGCAGCGGGAGCAGCAGCTCGCGCATCTCCGGGTGCTCCAGGGCCGGATGCGCGTACCCCGCGAAGGTGCGCACCCGGGCCAGGAACTCCGCGTCGGGCAGACCGCTCGCACGGTCCGCGCGGCCGGTCCACGGGCCCGGCGCGCCGCTGACGACGAGGGCGTCCAGGCGGACACCGGGCTCGGCCTCCAGCCGGTGCGCCAGCTCGAAGCCGAGCACCGCGCCGAGGCTGTGCCCGAACACCGCCACCCGTGCGCCCTCCGGGAGCTGCCGGGTCACCTGGGCGTGCGCCTCGGCGGCGGCCCGTACCGCGTCCGTGTGGGGTTCCTCCACGAACCGCTCCTCGCGGCCGGGCAGTTGCACCGGCAGGACGCGCAGGCCGACCGGCGCCCGGTCCTGCCACGGCTTGAAGAAGGACGCGCCCGCCCCGGCGAAGGGCAGACAGACGAGGTGGGTCTCTTCCACTGCTGACATCGCTCCCGAGTCTCGGCTTTCGGATACGAAGGGGCCCGGGCTCAGCCCGTGGTGACGAACTCGGTGAGGACCCGGGCCAGCAGACCGGGGTCCTGCGCCCCGCACAGCTCCCGCGCGGAGTGCATCGACAGCCCTGGTACGCCCACGTCGACGGTGGCGACTCCCAGCCGGGCCGCGGTGATCGGGCCGATCGAGGTGCCGCACGGCATGGCGTTGTGGGAGACGAACGGCTGCCAGGGCACCTCGGCGCGCTCGCAGGCCGCGGCGAAGGCGGCGACTCCGGTGCCGTCGGTGGCGTACCGCTGGTTGGCGTTGACCTTGACGACGGGGCCGCCGTTGGGGAGGGGGTGGTGGTCCGGGTCGTGGCGTTCGGCGTAGTTGGGGTGCACGGCGTGCGACATGTCGGCGGAGACGCAGAAGGCGCCGGCGAGGGCCCGGTTGAAGTCCTCGGCGCTGCCCCCGCGCGCGGCGACGGACCGGCCGAGCACCCGCTCCAGCAGGGGGCCCTGGGCGCCCGACTGGGAGCCGCTGCCGACCTCCTCGTGGTCGAAGGCGGCGAGCACGGGGATGTGGGCGGGTGGCCGGACGGCGGTGGCGGCGGCGACCAGCGCGGTGACGCCCGCGTGCACGGAGATCTGGTTGTCCAGACGCGGTGAGACGAGGAACTCCTCGTCGGCACCGAGGTAGCCGGGCGGCTGGATGTCGTGCAGCATCAGGTCCCAGCCGAGGACCTCGGCGACATCGGTGTCCGCCTCGGCGGCGACCCGGGCGAGCAGGGCGCCGGGCCGGGCGGGGCCGAGGCCCCACAGCGGGGTCATGTGCTGCTGCGGGTCGAGCACGACGCCTTCGTTGACGGTGCGGTCGAGGTGGATGGCTAGCTGGGGCACGCGCAGCAGCGGCCGGTCGACGCAGACGAGGCGGCTGGATCCGTCGCGCAGCGTCAGCCGGCCCGAGATGCCGAGGTCGCGGTCGAGCCAGGTGTTGTGGGGGACGCCGCCGTAGATCTCCACGGCGATCTGCCGCCAGCCCGCGGAGCCGGTGTCGGGCTCGGGCTTGATCCGCAGGTTCGGGGAGTCGGTGTGGGCGCCGACGATCCGGAACGGGGTGCGGGCGGGGGCGCCCGCGGGGACGTACCAGGCGAGCAGCGCTCCGGCGCGGACGACGTATCGGCCGCCCTCGGCACCCGCCGTCCAGTCGTCCGTCTCGCGCAGCTCCTGGAAGCCCGCCTTCTCCAGGCGCTGGGCCGCGTTCGCGACCACGTGGTAGGGCGAGGGGCTGGAGCGGACGAAGGAGAGCAGATCGTCGCTGTGACTGCGGTCATGTGTGGGGGACATGGGCGCTCACGCCTTTCGGAGGGGCTGGAGAGGGTTGAGGAGTGAAGCGACGGGCGCGTCCGGCCGAGTGCACAGTTCGGCGAGGACGGCCTGCCAGTCGTCGAGCAGCTCCTGAGCCGTGGCGGGGTCCCACAGATCGGCGGAGTACTCCAGGAAGGTGCGGTAGCCCTTGGCCGGGTCGCGGCGCGGGGCGAGACCGAAGGAGAGGTCACCGCGGGACACGGGCGGGGCGAGGTCGTCGACCTCGACGTCGAGTCCGGGGATCTCGATGTCCGTGTCCAGGGAGTTCTGGAAGGCGATGGTCAGCGGGAAGCGCTCGGGCACCGCGCGGGCGCCGCTCTCGCGCAGGGCGCGCACGATCCGCGCGGTCGGCAGGACGTGGGCCGTCGCCTCCAGGGCGCCGGCGCCGGTGCGCTCCACGAGGGCGCCGCGCGTCTCGTCCGGGTCGGGCGTCACCCGGACGACCACGCCGGTGGACGTCAGCGCGACCATCGACTCGAACGCGCTGCGCTCGCGGTGGGCGTACGGCGTACCCATCGCGATGTCCCGCACCCCGGACCGGCGGGCCACCAGCACGCCGAGCGCCGTGGCCGCGACCCCGAAGGGCGTGGTGTGCCGGGCCGCGGCCAACTCCTCGACGGCCCTGCGCAGTTGACCGGGGGCGGTGCCGCGCAAGGTGTCGCCGTGTCCGCTCGGTACGGCGGGCCGGGCCCGGTCGCCGGGGATCTCGACCGCGGCCGGGATCCCCTTCAGATACCGGGTCCAGTACGCCGTCCTGCGGGCCTCCTCGGCGGGGTCGGCGTGCTCGCGCTGCCAGCGGGCGTAGTCCGTGCACTGCGCGGCCGGTTCGGGCAGACCGTGCGGGCGGCCCGCGGCGGCGGCCGTGTAGAGCGCGGCGAGCTCGCTCAGGAGGAGGGAGAGGGACCAGCCGTCGACGCAGATGTGGTGCACGACGAACATCAGCGTCCACCGGTCGGGCGCGACGCGCAGCAGCCGCAGCACGGGCAGCGCGGGGTCGGTCAGCGTGATGGGCGTCGCGGCGGCTTCCCGGCACAACTCCTCGGCGCGCGCGAGCCGTTCGGACTCGGCGGGGATGCCGGTGAGGTCCTCGACGGGAAGCGCCGGGGGCGGCACGTCGAGAACCTCCTGGCGCCAGCCGGTCCCGTCGTCCTTTCCCTGCGACGGGACCGGCTGCCCGTCTCCGGGTGCGAAGCGGCACCGCAGTCCGTGGTGCCGGTCGAGCAGCCCGGCCACCGCGGTGCGCAGCGCGGCTACGTCCAGGGGGCCGGTGAAGCGGATCCGGGTCGGGATGTTCCACACCTCGGGGCGGGGCATGCTCAGGACGCCCGCGATCATGCGGGCCTGCTGGTCGCTGACGGGCGCCGTGTCCACCACGGTCACGCCCCGGGGTGGCGCGAGCCGGGCGGTCATCGCCCCCAGCGTGGCGTCGGCGAAGAAGTCCGCCAAGGGGTATTCCACGCCGAAGCTGTCCCGGACCCGGTTCACCAGTCTGATCGCGCCGATCGAATTCCCCCCGAGTTCGAAGAAGTTGGCGTCCGGGGTGAGATCACCGACCGGGCCGAGGGTGTGCTGCCAGAGGGTACGGAGCCGGTGGGCGCCGTCGGGGACGCCCGGGGTGACGGAGCCCGGTGTCAGGTCGCCGACCGTCTCCGCGGCGCCCGCCGTCATGCCGGCCAGCACGCTCTCCAGACGGTCCAGGCACCCCCGTGCCGTCGCCTCGTCGAACAGGTCGGCGTCGTAGCGGAGGCGCAGGCCGAGGTCCTCGTCGGGGAGCCGGGTCGCCATGAGGGCGAGTTCGAGGGGCGCGGACTCGGTGCCGCCGTCGAGGGGGGTGGCACGCAGGCCCGGCAGGGCGAGGGCGGTCAGGGGCGCGGTGTCGAGGTCGGCGGAGACCGTGACGAGGGGGCGCGGGTTGCCCGGGTCGGGGTGGCGGGCCGCCGACAGGGCGTCCAGGTCGACGTGTTGGCGGGCGTCGGCGGCGAAGAGCGTGTCCCGGGTGGCGCGTACGGCGTCGGTGAGTGCCGTGCCGTCGGTCAGGGTCCCGCGCAGCGGCAGCAGGGACACGTGGAAGCCGACGGTGTCCCGCGTCTCGGGGGTGCGGCGGCCGAAGGTGGACCCGATGACGAAGTCGTCCTGTCCGGCGTACTGGCGCAGCACGATCCGCCAGGCGGTGAGCAGCGTCGCGAACAGGGTGACCCCCTGCCGCCCGCTCCACTCCCGCAGCCGCCCCGCCCGCTCCGGGCCGAGCCGCAGCCCCACGGCCCCGCCGCGTCCGGCGACGGTGCGGGTGCGCGGCCGGTCCGTGGGCAGTACGGGCGCGCCCGGCCCGTCCCCGAGGTGGGCGCGCCACCAGTCCAGGTCGTCCGCTTCCCCGGTCACCGCGATCGTGTCGAGTGTGCTCCCGGCGGCCCGCTCGAAGCGGGGCGCGCGTCCTTCCAGCGCCGCCCGGTAGAACTCCCCGAGGTCGGCGGCGACCAGCGCCGCGGAGTGGCCGTCGGTGACGAGGTGGTGCATGCCGAGGATCAGCGCGTGGTCGTCCTCGGCGAGCCGCAGCAGCCGGGGCGTGAACAGCGCCCCCGACGCGAGGTCGTACGCGCGGGCGCTCTCCTCCCGCAGGGCGGCGCGGATCACCTCGTCGGCGTCCCGGCCCCGGACGTCGTCGACGATCAGGGCCGGGCATGGCCGGTCCCGGTCCTCCCGTACGACCTGGAAGACCCCGTCTCCCCCGGCCACGAACGCGGTCCGCAGCCCGTCGTGGCGGCGGACGAGGCCGTCCACGGCGGTCCGCAGGGCCCCGGCGTCCAGCCGACCCCGCAGCCGTACGCCCTGGATCTCGTTGTACGCGGCCGGGTTGGCGAGCAGCGTGGCGGCGAGCCAGAGGCGGCGCTGAGCCGGGGTCGCGGGAGCCCGCCGTTCCTCGGGCCTCTTCGGCGTCTTCGGCCTCTTCGGCTCCGTCGGGGGCTCGTGGTAGCGACGGCGCAGGACGTCCAGCTGCTCCAGGCCCGCCCTCATCTCCTCAGGCGGCAGCCCGAAGTCGACCAGGGCGGCGATCTCGTCGACCCCCGCGGCCCGCAGCGCGTCGACGGTGGCCGCGCAGGTGTCCGGCGAGCCGATGAGGGCCCGTTGGTCGCAGTAGCGGTCGTAGGCGCGGTCGAAGAGGTAGGCGAGGTCGGCCTCGCTCGCGTCGGCCACGTCCTCGGGTCGGCCGCCGAGGGCGCTCGCGGCGGAACGCATCTGGAGGGAGGAACGCAGATAGCGGCTCATCGGCTCGCGCGCGGCGGCCCGGGCGGCGGCGTGGTCCTCGGCCAGGTGGGTGTGGAGCAGGACGGTGACGCGGCCCGCGTCGGGGTCGAGGCCGGTCTCGGCGCGCAGCCGGCGGTAGTGGCGGATGTTCGCCGCGAGCTGTTCGACCGTCTGGTTCATGAGGTTGGTGACGACGCCGAGGTCGCGGCGGGCCGCCTCCTCGTACGAGGCACGCCGCCCGGATGTCGCCAGATACATCGGCGGCAGCTCCTGCACGGGTCGCGGATGCAGGCGTACGTCGATGGGGTGCCCTTCGCCGGTACGGCGCGCGACGCTCTCGCCGCGCCACAACCGCCGTACGTCCTCCAGGTGCTGGAAGGCGATCTCGGTGCGGTCGGTGAAGCGGTCGGGGTGCAGGGCGAAGTCGCTCGCGTGCCAGCCGCTCGCGCAGCCGATGCCGACCCGGCCGCCGGAGAGGTTGTCGGCCACCGCCCACTCCTCGGCGATCCGCACGGGGTCGTGCAGCGGGAGGACGACCGAGCCCGCGTGCAGACGGATGCGGCGGGTCTCGCGGGCGAGCGCGGCGGCCAGCACGGACGGGTTGGGGAAGAGGCCGCCGAAGGAGTGGAAGTGGCGTTCGGGGAGCCAGAGCGTGCTGAAGTCGTGGGTGTCGGCGAAGCGTGCGGTCTCGATCAGCCGTTCGTAGGCCCCCACGCTGTCCTCGCCGTCGGGGTGGTCGCCGAAGAAGTAGACGCCGAAGTCGGGGGCGGGCCGCTCGGAGGCGTCGCCGTGACCGTGACGTCGGCCGTGGCGGGCCGTGGCCGGGAAGTAGCCGCCCGCGCGCAGCTCCCGCAGCGAGTCCTTCACCGCGTCCGTGATCCGTTCGACGTCGGTGTCGGTGTGCGCGGTGGAGAGGTAGAAGGAGCGCCACTCCCAGACGTAGATCCCGCGCAGGAGGAGGTGGTGGTAGAGCAGTTCCATGTCGGCGCGGTGGGTGAAGCGGAACATGGACCCGAAGTGGGCGGTTTCCAGGGGGAATTCCTCGGCGCGGAAGAAGTCGTCGAGGTCGGCGGCGAGCGCGTCGGTGCGGGCGTTCAGCGTCCGCTGGAGCTCCGGGCCCCGCTCCTTGAGGTGGGTGAGGACCGCGCGGGCGGCGGCCATCGACAGGGGGTGCTGGATGTACGTACCGCCGAAGAAGGTCGTGTCGCGCGTCGGGCGGCTGTCGTCCCCGTACCGCCAGAAGCCGCCGTCGATGCCGTCCATGAGGTCGGCGCGGCCCGCGATCGCGCCGATGGGGTGACCGCTGCCGAGGGCCTTGCCGTAGGTGGCCAGGTCGGGGACGACGCCGTAGTGGTGCTGGGCGCCGCGGGGGTGGGGGCGCAGGCCGGTGAGCATCTCGTCGAAGAGGAGGACGATGGCGCGCCGGGCGGTCAGCTCCCGCAGCGCGCGCAGGAAGGCGACGGGACGCAGGGCGGGGTCGCGGCACTGGACCGGTTCGACGAGGACCGCGGCGATCGTGTCGCCGAGTTCGTCGATGACCTCCAGGCTCTCCTGGCTGCCGTATTCGAGGACGAGGAGTTCGGACACCGCGCTCGCGGGGATGCCGCGCGAGACGGGGACGGCGTGGCGGCCGTCGGGGCCCGGGCGGCCGAGGACCGAGTCGATGTGGCCGTGGTAGGAGCCGCGGAACATGACCACGCGGTCGCGTCCGGTGGCCGCGCGGGCGAGCCGCAGGGCGGCGGAGTTGGCCTCGGTGCCGGAGTTCGCGAACGCCACCCGCTCCATGCCGGTGAGTTCCGCGAGCAGATCGGCGGCCACGCCCGTGTCCTCGGAGCGCGGACCGAGGCGCAGTCCGCCGGCGAGGTGTCGGCGGACGGCCTCCGTCACCGGGGCGGGCTCGTGGCCGAGCAGCAGCGCGCCGAAGCCCATGGTGATGTCGGTGTAGTCGTTGCCGTCGATGTCCGTCAGCCGGGCCCCGTGCGCCGAGCGGGCCGCGATCGGGTACTGCATCTCCTTCGTCACCCGCCGGAAGCCGACCACGGCCCGGCTGTCCGCCAGCACCGTCCGGTGCCGCTGGGCCAGCTCCTTCGACGCGCGGGTGCGCTCGGTGAAGCGGCGGACCAGGTCGTCGGCATGGGCCCGCTGAGCCTCACTCGCACCGGTGCCGGTCATGCCGGAGTCAGGGGGGAGGGTGACGTGGGGGCCGTGGTGGAGGGGTGGCCCGGCGGGCGGCTCGACGGGGTGCCCGGCAGGCGGCTCGACGGGTTGCCCGGCCGGCAGCTCGGCAAGTTGCCCGGCCGGCGGCTCGGCAGGTTGCCCGGCGGGCGGCTCGGGGCGGTGGCGGGCCGCCGTCAGGAGTTCGTCGAGTCGTCCGGAGACGGCGACGGTTCGGGCGACGGCCTCGGCGCTCGCCCGCGATTCGGGGCTGGTCCCTACCGTGGTCATCCCCCGACCTCCTTGCGGCCCTCGGCGAGCAGGGCCACGGCCTCGGAGAGCTGACCGAGCATCCTGGTCTGGGTCTCGGCGAGTTGGCGTATCTGACGGGCGAGTTCCTCGACCTCGGCACGGGTGGCGTAGACGGGTTCCTCGTCCGGGGTGACATGCACGGGCTCGTCGTCCGGGGTGACGCCCGCAGCGTCAGAGACCGTCCCCCGGCCGGTCCGCTCCGTCCGCTCCGTCCGCTCCGCTATCAACCGGGCCGCGAGCCGTGGAGTCCCCGCCTCCTCCAGGATCTCCCGCATTCCGATCTTCACCCCGAACTCGGCTTCCAGCTGTCGCACCATTCCTATGAGTTGGAGCGAGTCCGCGCCGAGCCCGACGAACGTCCGCTCCGCGGTGATCTCCTCCGGCGCGTATCCGAGATGACGGGCGCTGAGCGCCAGCACCCGTGCCAGTACGGCCTGTTCGGTCATGCCGTCCTCCGTCCTGCGGTCGTCGGCCAAGGGGGTGGGCGGCGGTCCTGTCCAGTACGACCGGTGCTGGAAGGGGTACGGCGGCAGCGGGATCCGGCGGCCTCCGCTGCCGTCGAGCAGGGCCAGCCAGTCGAGCCGGTGGCCCGCGCAGTGCAGCCGGGCCACGGCCGCCCAGAGGGTGCCGAGGCCACGGTCGCCGCGGCGCTGGGTGGGGACGGCGGCGATGTCCGGCCGGGCGCGCCGGACGAGCAAGGTGAGGGGCGCGTCGGGGCCGATCTCCAGATGGACCGGCCGCCCGGGTGTCCGCTCCAGCGTGCGCAGTACGGCGGCGAAGTCCACCGGCCGTCGGGTCCCCCGTACGAGGTGGTCGGCGTCCGGCAGCCAGCCCACCGGGTGCCGGACCCCGTCCGGACCGCTCACGAACTCGGTCCTGGTGGGCCGCAGTCGTACCTTTCCGCAGGCGTCCCGGAAGTCGGCCAGGACGGGGTCGAGCAGGGCGGTGTGGAACGCGCGGTCCACCGGCAGGGGCTCCGCGGGCGTGCCGCGTTCCGCGAGCCGGGCGCGGGCGGCGGCCACCGCCTCGGGCGGTCCGCCCACGACGTACTGCCCGGGCCCGTTGACGACGGCGAGTTCGAGGCCGTCGATCTCGGTGACCAGCCCCCGTACGACGTCCTCGGCGGCGAACACCGCGAGCATGGCCCCGGCCGGGGTGCCGTCGCGCATCAGCCGCCCCCGCCTGCAGACCAGCCGCAGTCCGTCCTCCAGCGTCAGCGCTCCGGCCACGCACAGGGCCGCGTACTCCCCGGCGCTGTGTCCGGCCACCGCGACCGGTTCGACGCCGAACCGCCGCCACAGCCGTGCCTGCGCGACTTGCAGGGCGAAGAGCGCGGGCTGTGCGAAGGCGGTGTCCCAGACCCGCGCTCCTTCCGGGTCCTGGGCCCGCGCCGCCTCCGCAGGACCACCGTCGGCGCCGCCCAGCAACCGGTCGAGGAATCCCTCCTCCCCCGTCTCGTCCCGGTGGATCCGCGCGCACTCCTCCAAGGTGCGGGCCACCACCGGGAACCGCTCGGCGAGCGCCGCGCCCATCCCGTCGTACCCGCTGCCCTGGCCGGTGAAGAGGAACACCGGTCCCGTGCCCGCCTCCGCCCCGGCGACGCCGTTCGCGTACGCCCCCGCCTCGCCCCGTACGAAGGCGTCCAGCGCCGTCGTCGTGTGGCCGGCCGCGGCGGTCACCACCAGTCGGTGCTCCAGGTGCCGTCGCCCGAGCGCGGTGGTGAGGAGCAGGTCGGCGGGGTCGGTCCCGGGATGTTCGGTGAGGTGGTCGCGGAAGGCCCGTGCGGAGGCGAGGAGCGCCTCGGGGGTGTGGCCGGACAGCGGCAGCAGTGCGGGGGCCTGCCCGCGGTCCGGCGGGCAGGGGGCCGGGGTCGGCGCTTCCTCCAGGATCACGTGGGCGTTCGTCCCGCCCATCCCGATGGAGTGCACCCCGGCCCGGCGCGGACGGCCCTCCCCGGCGGGCCAGGGCAGCGCGCTGGTCGGCAGGACGAAGGGGCTCCCGGTCACGTCCAGGGCCGGGTTGGGGCGGGTGTGATGGACCAGCGGCGGTATCTCCCCGTGGCGCAGCACCAGCACCGCCTTGATCAGCCCGGCCAGCCCGGCCGCGCTGTCCAGGTGGCCGATCGCCGGCTTCGTGGAGCCCAGCGCGCAGAACCCGGTGCGGTCGGTGTGCAGCCGGAACGCCTCGGTGAGGGCGGCGAACTCGATCGGGTCGCCCTTGAGCGTGCCGGTGCCGTGCGCCTCCAGGTAGCCGAGGGAGTCGGCGGGCACCCCGGCCGCGCGCAGCGCGCCGAGCACCGCGTCGCGCTGGCCGGTGGAGCCCGGCGCGGCGAACCCGGGGCGGTCGGCGCCGTCGTTGGTGACGGCGGACCCGGCGATCACCGCGTACACGGTGTCGCCGTCGGCGAGCGCCTTCTCCAGCGGCTTGAGGACGACGGCGGCGACGCCGTTGCCGCCGACGGTGCCGTCCGCGTCGGCGTCGAAGGCGCGCACGGTCCCGGAGCGCGAGATCGTCGAGCCGCGTACGTGCCGGTGCCCGGTGACCTGGGGGACGTGCAGGGCGGCCGAGGCGACGACCATGAGGTCCGCGTCGCCGAAGTGCAGGGCCTGGCAGGCGAGATGGACGGACACCAGGGACGACGAGCAGGCCGTGGCCACGTTCAGGGCCGGGCCCGTCAGTCCGAGGCGGTGGGCCGCCCGAGGGGCCGCGAAATCGGGGTAGGTACCGACCTGCGCCTGCTTCTGCCGCTGCCAGTCCCCCGAACCCGCCTCCTCCCGCAGGTTGTTGGCGAGATAGCTGTGCAGCGAGTAGAGCCGGTAGCCGGTGCTCCCGCACACCCCGATCCGCACTCCGGCGCGCGGCTGTGCGTACCCCGCGTCCTCCAAGGCGTGGTGGGCGCACTCCAGGAAGAGCCGTTGCTGCGGATCGGTGACCGTGGCCTCGCGGGCGCTCATCCCGAAGAAGGCCGCGTCGAAGCCGTCGATGCCGGGCAGCGGGGCGCTCGCGGCCACGAAGTCGGGCGCGCCGTACTCCTCGGAGGCGAACCCGGCCGCCGCCAGCTCGGCGTCGGTGAACCGCCGTACGTGCGTCACACCCGCCCGGATGTCCCGCCAGTACGCGTCGGGGGTGTCAGCTCCCGGAAACCTCAGCGCCATCCCGACGACTGCCGTACGCACCGCTCGTCCCCTCCTTGCCGGCGCCGTGGACCGCGTACAACCGGAGCAGGTAGATCCCCGCGACCACGAGGGCGAGGCCGTGCGACCAGGCCACGACGGTGAACGCGGAGAACGATTCGAGGGCCGCCGACACACCGATCATGCCGATCCCGAAGCCGAGGTTCTCGACCGTCGCCGTGAGCCCGAAGGCGTGGCCGCGCAGGGTCTCCGGCAGGGTCTGCAGATGCGAGGTGTACGACACCTCGGTGAGCCCGTCCGCGGCGCCCGCGACGAGGGCGATCAGCACGGTCGCCGCCATCGGGAACCCGGCGAAGCCGAGGATGAACGCGGAGGACATGACGATGGTGCCCAGACCGAAGCCGAGCGCGCCGACGGCCCGTCCGGAGCGTTTGGCCCAGCGTTGGATGACCTGTTGCGCCAGGACGTTGCCCAGCGCCCAGAACAGCCAGAAGCGGCTGACGAACGCGGCCGGGTCGTCCGGGTGGAGCGTGCTGGAGTAGACGGGCAGGGCCGCGTTGTGCGAGGAGGAGCCGAGGGCGTCGACGGTGCGCAGACACATCATGAGGCCGAGGGCGGGCACGGTGGCCAGCGCCGTCATCGCCGCCCACACGCCGTGCTTCTCGCGAGGCTCGTCGGGCGCCCGCGGGGGCTCGGGGGCGCGTTCGATGCCCGGCAGCCACGCGACCGCCGCCGCGCACACCAGGAAGCTCGCCGCGTCCACCAGGAACGCGGCGGTGAAGCCGAGCCAGGGCACCACCACACCGGACGAGGCGAACCCGGCGACCATCGCCAGCGAACGGCCGCCCACCATCAGCGAGTTGGCCCAGGCGCGCCGGTCCGCGCCGACCAGGTCGGGGATGGAGCTGCGCAGCGCGACCATGAACACGGTGCTGCACGCCCCGACGGCCGCGGACACCGTGAACAGCACGCCGGTCCGCAGTCCCCCGTCCGGCGTCACTACCAGCAGGAACATGACAACGGCTTGGGCGATATTGGCCCACAGCATGACCGGCTTGACCCCGAACCGCGCCTGTACGCGCCCCGCGACCGTCCCCGCCAGGAACCCCGCGCCCAGCCGCACCGCCATGAACAGTCCGATGGCGAGCGCGCTGTGGGTGGTGGCGTAGACGAACAGGTTGAGCGCCACCATGTTGAGGAAGGTGCCGTACGAGGAGACGGAGTAGCCGGCGACCAGGACGCGGTAGCGCCCCTCGGCCGTCACCGGTGCCGCGCCACGCGCCGTCCCCGGACCGCCGCCCGCCCCCGTCCGCCGCATGGCGGTGCGGCATCGGCGATGTTCACGACCCGGATCAGGTGACGCATGTTCCCTCTTTCCTCGGCGCGGGCGACACAGGTGTCCGGGGGCATCCTCCCCCTGTGGGGCGGAGAGGATTCCTCTTGCCCGGGACTCCCTGAGACGGGACGTCCGCCGGACCGCCGAAAGTTCCGGCCGGCGAGCGCCCGCGCGGGAAGCACGCCCGGAACCTACCCGGTCGGCAGCAACTTCTCGCGTCCGCGCGCCCGGTACTCGGCCAGCAGCCCCTCGATGTCCGGCGCGCGCAGTCTGCGGTACGCCGACTCCCCCGGTGGCCGCCACCACACCGGGTCGGCGCAGCGGAAGCCCTCGCGGCGCAGCCCCACCCGGTGGATCTTGTTGGTGGCGGTGACCGGCATCCGCGTCACGATCCGGACGAAACGGGGTGCCATCTTGGTCCCCAGGTCGGGCTGGGCGAGGAGGAACTCCGCGAAGGCCGACGGATCGAAGCCCGCCCCCTCGCGCGGCGCGATCGCCGCCATCACCTGGTCCCCCGCCACCGGGTCGGGGACCGCGTACACCGCCACGGCGGCGGCGTCCTCGTGACGGGCGAGGATGTTCTCGATCATCGCGGCGGCGAGGTTCTCGCTGTCGACACGCAGCCGGTCGTCCGTCCGCCCGGCGAAGTAGAGGAAGCCGTCGGCGTCGCGGTAGAAGAGGTCGCCGGTCCAGTACCAGCCTCCGCCGCTCTCGGCTTCGCTCGGGCGGGGGGACGCCCATCGGCGGCGGTCGGCGTCCGCGGCCGGGTTGCGCCAGTACCCCTCGAAGGGGTTGGGCCCGCGGTTCACCAACTCCCCTATCGCCTCGTCGCCGTTGAGAAGCCTCCCGTCCTCGGCGAAGACGGCGGGCGGACACTCGGCTCCTGTCTCCGGGTCGACCACCGCGAGGTCGTCGCGGGGTGCCGCCCGCCCGATCGCGCCCGCCGGGGCGCCGGGCGTCCACTGGATGGCGGCGCCGCCCTCGGACGAGCCGTACCCCTCCACCAGCCGCACCCCGAAGCGCTCCTCGAAGGCGGCCGCGTCCACGGCCCCGGCCTCCGTCCCGAAGCCCATCCGCAGCGGGTTGTCGCGGTCGTCGCCGCGGGCGGGCGTGGCCAGCAGGTACTGCACCGCGCGGCCCACATAGGTGAAGTACGTCGCCCCGCAGGCCCGTACGTCCGTGAGGAACCCCGACGCCGAGAAGCGCCGCCTCAGCGCGATCCCCGCGCCCGCGGCCAGGGCGGGCGCCCAGTCGGCGATCACCGCGTTGCCGTGGAACATCGGCATGCAGATGTAGTGCGTGTCGTCCGGGCGCACCCCGAACTGGTCGACCAGCGAGCGCCCGGCGGCGGCCAGCCGGCCCTGGGTGCAGATCGCCGCCTTGGGGGCGCCGGTCGAGCCGGAGGTGAAGTAGAGGAGGAGGCGGGCGTCCGGCGACACGGAGGGCGCCGCGTCCGGCTTCGCGCCCTCGTACGGCGCGAGGAGTTCCCCGTACGCCTCGGTGTCGGTGACCAGGACGCGTACGCCAGGCAGTTCGAGGCCGTCGAGGAGGGGCAGATGGGTCCGCTCGGTGACCAGGACACGGCACTCGGTGTGCAGGATGTCGCGGGCCAGTTCGGGGCCGCGCCGGGTCGGGTTGATCCCGGCCACGGCGGCACCGGAGAGGGCCGCCGCGCTCAACCACAGTGGATATTCGGGGGTGTTGTCGAGCAGCGCCCCGACGTGCGGCGCGGCGCCGGGCGGCAGCAGGTCGGCGAGGAGCGCCGCCCGCGCCGCCGCGCCCGCCGCCACCCGGTGGTGGCTCAGCACCCGCCCCTCGAACCACAGTCCCGGCCGGTGGTCGCCCCACCGTTCCTGTACGAGTTCCGCGACGGTACGCCTCATGGACCCCATGGGGGCGCACCATAATTGACGCACCGTCAGAAGGGGAGCCCCGTGCCCTCGAACTCGTCCCCTCCGCTCCCGGCCGAGTCCCACATCGAGAAGAACTCGTGGACGCCCACCATGAAGCCGATGCAGAAGAGGACGATCACCGTACAGAAGACGAGGGTGAAGACCGCGCCCGCCGCCAGCAGGCCCCGGCTCGGCGCGTGGGCCGTCGCCTTCTCGGGACGCTCGGCGATGTAGTGGACGGGGACGATGTCGCCCTCGATGATCGTCGCCGGGCCGTTCGGCTCCTCGAAGCGGACGGTGCGGCCGTCACGCGTCATGAACTCGTACACGTGGTGCAGCGTCGTGGAGACGGACGTGTCACCGCCGCCGCCACTGGTCGTCGTGTACGCCCGCAGACAGCGCCCCTCCGCGATCAGTCCGCTGTCCCACGCCCGGTTGATGTCCAGCGACCGGCGGACCACCACGACCGCCATGAAGATCGCCCCGACCATGATCACCGCCGGCACGGCATAGAAGAAGACGTCCATGACATTCCCCCGTTGTCCGGTACAGCTCCACGCACGCCGTCATGGTCATGTCGACGTGCGTGGAACCTACCCGTGGGGGGTGCGCGAGCTCCTCAAGAGAGGCTCAGAACATTTCCGGCCGGGGCACGCTCAGAACGTGACGTCCGCGCACGAGTAGAACGCGTTCGCGGTGTCGGCGATCGTCCACACGCCGAGAATGACGTGGTGACCGCTCAGCCCGGAGGGCAGCGTGCCGGTGTGACTGAACGTGGACGGCGGGCGCTGCCCGTTGTACGGGACGGTCAGGAACGGGGTGGTGTTCAGGTCCGCCCTGGTCAGTGCGTGGTTCTGGTTCCAGCCGGACTTGGTGACGAAGTACTTGAAGTCGGTCGTGGCGTGCACGGCCGTGAACTGCCAGCGGAAGGTGTAGCTCTGCCCGCCGGTGACCTTGGTCGTCGGCCAGGCCGCACCCGAGGGGGTCTTGGGCTGGTCGAGCTGGCTGAAGTTGGTGTGGTTCGCGGAGCAGATCTGTCCGTCCGCGGGACCCGCCGCCGGGAAGCCCTTAGGGCCCTCGACGCTCTGCGGTTCCCACTGGATGTCACCGCAGCCCGCGACACTGCCGCCGTTGGCGGCGCACAACTTCTGCCGGCTGAGGGGCTGATCGGTGTAGCCGTGAGCGTCGGCTCCGCCGGTGGAGAGCACGAACGTGCCCGCCGTGGCGAGGCCCACGACAGCGGCGTACAGCTTGACTTTCCTGCTGGTACGGACCCTTGCCGCGGGGATCCTGGTCGTCCGTATGCGCATGCTGCCGCTCCTGGAGGACGTGGGGGAGGTTCTCGTGAGCCGTGCGCGCGATTTTCAGGTCTAGACCAAGTCCCAGATTATTGCCGCAACTTGAACATGTCCAGACCAATAGCCGAGCTCTCGGTCCCCGTCACGGCCCCGCTGCCGGCCCCCCGTCACGGCGAGGAGTCCCTGCGCCCCGCGTAGAACGCCACCGTCAGGTCCTTCACCAGCGCTTTGCGCTCGTAGTCGTCGAGTTCGACCAGCCCGCGCATGGTCAGCCGGGTCACCGTGTCCTCGACGGAGTCGACGACGGAGGTGAGCACGGTGTCTCGGTGCTCGGCGTCCAGGGTCGCGATCCGGCGGCGCTGCATCACGGCCGCGACCTCGGGGGCGTACTCGATCCGGGTCGGCTGCGCCGAGAACACCTCCAGGCCGACCGGCGCGGTGTCCGCGGCGATCATCCCGGTGAGCACCTCGCCGACCACGTCCGTGTTGCGCAGGGTCGCCACGTCCTTGATGACGGCGGGCGGCGCCTCGGCCGGCAACTGCGAGAGCATCCGCGACATCGCCGCCTCCACACACTCGCGCAGATACGTCTCGTGGTCCTCGACGCCGAGCACGGCCCGCGCGGTGTCCTTGACCCGCCACACCACGAGCACCACCACCCGCAGCGCGACCCCGTTCGCGTCGACCACCGACATCGGCTCACTGCGCCAGTGCCGCAGCCGTACGTCGACCCGGCGCCGCAGCACCATCGGGTTGATCCACAACAGCCCGGTGCGCCGGACCGTGCCCCGGTAGCGGCCGAAGAGGCCGAGCACCCAGGCGCCCCCGGTCCGGCCGCGGGAGAGCCCGCCGAACCCGAACAGCCCGAGCGCGCCGGCCCCGGCGTACGCGGCCCACTGCGCGGGGCCGAGCCCGGCCCCCGCGTACCAGGGCAGCCCGATCACCCTCGCCGCGCTGTGCGGCAGCACACCCGACCACCAAGTGGTGAGTACACATCCGGCCACCCCGCAGGCCCCGGTCAGCACACCCGCCACTCCGGGCAGCACCCGTGCGGGGCGCTCCACCAGTTCGGGGTCGACCTCCGGCACCGGGCGCGGGGCCCTGCCCAGCACGGGGCGCCGGATCCGGGGCTGTTCGCCCGTGCCACGCCGCCGCCCCACCACGGCGGGCGAGAGCGGCACGGACACCGGCTCGGGGTCGTCACGGAAGAGCAGATGGACGGGGATCTCGGTGGTCGCCTCGTTGTGGATGAGCCGGGCGGACCGTGAGGCGCCGCCGCCCTCCGGCGTCCCCCCGGACTCCGGGGTGGGTGAAGTCGTCGTACTCATAGCTGCCTCCATGCCTCCGCGCGTGGAAGGGTGATCCCGGCCGGGCGACGAGCCCTGGTGCGATTCCTGGTGCGAGCCGTAGTGCGATGCCTGGTACGAGCCTTGGTGCGATTCCTGGTGCGAGCCTTGGTGTGAGCCCTGGTGTGCTGCCCGACGCGTTGCCTAGTAGGAGCCCGGGTGCGAGCCGTGGTGCGAGCCCTGCCACCCGGGGCTTCACGAGAAGAGCCGGCGCCAGGTCTCCGGCCCCGGACTGCCGTCCGCCGCGCCGCCGCGCCAGCCCTGCGCCCGCTGGAACGCCTCGACGCCCCGCCGGTCCGCCTCGCCCCAGCGCGGCCCCGGGCCCGACGTGTCGTACGTGCCGAACCCCTTCTTCACGAGTTGCTCGCCGAGCCGGGTGACGAACTCGTTGTCGGCGCCGGGCCGCAGCAGTTCGCGCCCCGGATAGCCGGGAACGGACGGGGCCGAGAATCCCTTCGTCCCCGCTCCGCCCGCCACCGGGGTCCCCGGCACGGACCTCCCCGCCGCCGGAATGTCCCTGCCCTTCCTCCCCACCAGGTGGGACCAGGTCTGCGGCCCGGGCAGCCCGTCCGCGTCCGTGCCCCGCCAGCCCTGCGCCCGCTGGAACGCCTGGGTGGCCCGCCGGTCCGCGTCCGACCAGCTCGGTCCGGGTCCGGTCGAGTAGAAGCGGTCCGCGCCGCGTTCCACGAGGAGCCGGGCCAGCCGGGTGACATGGGAGTTGTCCGCGCCCGGGCCGAAGAAGGACCGGCCCGGGTAGCGGCTGCTCCCCGCCCCCGACGCGGAGACGCCCGCGCCGCTCGTCTCCTCGGCCAGTCCCTTGTAGCGGTAGGGAACATAGCGGCCCGAGTTGCTCCAGTAGGCGTACGGAGCGGACTGCCCGCGGGCGTGCGGGCTGGTCTGTTCATAGGCGAGGTAATAGGTGTGGGTGTAGTCCGACCAGCCGCCGAAAAGGACGACGTGCGAGCCTTTCTGCGGATCCGCCGAATTGTGGAACAGGAGCATGTCGCCGGGCTGCAACTGGTCGCGTGAAATGCGTACGCCGAACGTGCTGAGGCTGCCCGTCCATTCGTTTCCCGGCAGGTTCCAGGCCATCGAGACGAAGCCCGAGCAGTCCTGCCGGTATCCGTCCGGCCAGTACTCGGTGTTGCTGTACGGCACCCGCGAGGCGACCCACTTCTTGGCCCGCTTGATGATCGCCGCCCGGGTGGTCGCGGGGAGCTCGCCCCCCGCGCCGGGCTGCGCGGGCCCCGCCGGGCCCCCGTCGGGGCCGTGCAGCGGGGCCTGGTCGCCCTGCGGGGTGTCGGAATCGTCACCTCGGGGGTCGCCCGGCCGGTCACCTCGGGGGTCGCCCGGCCGGGCGGGTCCGTGCGCGGCGGCCACAGCCGGTACCGGCTGGCCGGCGGCGAGGACGGTGCCCGCCACCGCGGCCAGCAGCAGCGCGCCCCGCGCCGCCGGGTGTCCCACGGGCCCGGGGAGTGAGGAAGGGGGAATGACGCGCCGCCAGTGCACGCATCCGGGGCAATCGCAGTCGCTCGCGGGATCGAATTCCTCGAATACCGGAGCCTCCATGAGATTCCCCTCACACCACAGGTCCATGTCTCCGCACTTCTGCACAATCGCCAGTTTCGCAACTGTCGCCTCTTGTCGCATGTTGACGGTCCGAATGATGTACAGGGACCACTTCCGACCGGTTCGGGACACCTCACCGCTCACTTCACGACACCCTCGTGGTCCGGAGCACCCTCCCTGGTCGGGTAGAGTTCTCGGGTCAGCAGGCGCCGCTAGCTCAGTTGGTTAGAGCAGCTGACTCTTAATCAGCGGGTCCGGGGTTCGAGTCCCTGGCGGCGCACCGACACCGAAGGGCTCCTCACCAGCGTGAGGGGCCCTTCGGCTTATGGGCGGGGCGGGATCCCTTGATGGGCGGGGCGGGCTCCCCACGGACACAACGGGCGCAAAGAGTCGCATAGGGGCGCATACAGGCCGGGCATATGCGCCCGGCGTATGGGGTGGTGACCCCATCTTCGTACACGCGTCCCAATTAGCGCGTATGACCGGTTAACACCGCGTTTCGCATCTTGCGATCATGATGAACGCCGTAGAACCCTGGGCTTCAAGGGACTGTCGATACCTGACAGTTGGGGGTATGGCCGGTTGCGACCATGGGGGGTTGGGGGCCCCGTTCATGAACCGATGCCGAGGGGGGCATCATGCAACCGGAAGGTCGCATTTCTATGTCTCCCTTGTGTGGAGGATGTGGCGATGCCGACCTGCCAGCATGCGTCCGTGACGGTCAAGGGGGACTCGAACGGGCGACAAGAACCGACGAACACGCACCTGGACGTGCGTGCGGGGGGAATGACTCATGACGTCGACGCCGACGGGCGCCCGGCAGAACTTCGACCCGTCTGAGACGACCCAGCTCCGGATGCCATCGCACCGGACCGGCAGCAACTTCCGCAGGATCAAGAAGACCCTGCCGAGATACGACTACGAGCACTACAGCCGGCTCGCGGGTCCCCTCACACAGCCCGATCCGGACAAGCCGTACAAGGTGCAGTACCGCTCGCTGCTGTCCCAGGAGCCGCACCGCGTACGAGCCGCCCTGATGCTGGGCGCCGCGCCGCTGCTGTCGCTGATCCTGCTGGGCTGGCTGCTCCAGCCGGAGCACTGGACCGAACGCGACTACCCGGCCTACGACTTCCTGCCGGTGCTCGACATCGTGATGCTGGTCTCGATCGGTCTGATCGAGTTCTTCCGCTGCATGAACGTGCTGTCGAACGCGCACGCCACCCTGGTCGCCCGCGACCCGATCCCGGTGGTCCCGGAGACCGGCACCAGAGTCGCCTTCCTCACCTCCTTCGTGCCCGGCAAGGAACCCCTTGCCATGGTGACCAAGACCCTGGAGGCGGCCGTCAAGCTGCGCCACCGGGGTCTTCTGCACATCTGGCTCCTCGACGAGGGCGACGACCCGGAGGTGAAGGAGGTCTGCGAGCGCCTGGGCGTGCACCACTTCTCCCGCAAGGGCGTCGCGAAGTGGAACCAGGCCAAGGGCCCGCACCGCGCCAAGACCAAGCACGGCAACTACAACGCCTGGCTGGAGGCGCACGGCGACGAGTACGACTTCTTCGCCTCGGTCGACACCGACCACGTGCCGCTGCCCAACTATCTGGAGCGGATGCTCGGCTTCTTCCGCGACCCGGACATCGGCTTCGTCATCGGCCCGCAGGTCTACGGCAACTACGACAACCCCATCACCAAGGCCGCCGAGTCACAGCAGTTCCTCTTCCACGCGCTGATCCAGCGGGCCGGCAACCGCTACGGCGCGCCGATGTTCGTGGGCACCTCCAACGCCGTACGCATCAAGGCGCTCAAGCAGATCGGCGGTCTGTACGACTCGATCACCGAGGACATGGCGACCGGCTTCGAGATGCACCGCGCCAAGAACCCGGCGACGGGCAAGAAGTGGCGCTCGGTCTACACCCCCGACGTCCTCGCGGTCGGCGAGGGCCCGAACGCCTGGACGGACTTCTTCACCCAGCAGCTGCGCTGGTCCCGGGGCACGTACGAGACGATCCTCAAGCAGTACTGGAAGGGCTTCTTCTCGCTGCCGCCGAGCAAGCTCTTCAACTACACCATGATGATCATCTTCTACCCGATGTCCGCCCTCAACTGGATCCTCGCGGCCCTCAGCTGCGCACTCTTCCTGGGCCTGGGCGCATCCGGTGTGAACATCGACCCGACGGTCTGGCTGATGCTGTACGGCAACGCCTCCGCGCTGCAGATCGGCCTGTACGTGTGGAACCGCCGGCACAACGTCTCCCCGCACGAGCCCGAGGGCTCGGGCGGCGTGGCGGGCATGATCATGTCGGCGCTCTCCGCGCCGATCTACGCCCGCTCGCTGATGGACGCGGTGCTGCGCCGCAAGAGCAAGTTCGTGGTGACCCCCAAGGGTGATTCGGCCAGTCCCGACACACTGTTCGGGACCTTCCGGATCCACCTGTTCTTCATCCTGGTCTTCGCCGGCTCGATCATCGCCGGACTCCTGCTCGGGCACTCCCACCCCGCGATGATCACCTGGGCCTCCTTCGCCCTGCTGATCACCGCCTCGCCGATCCTCGCCTGGCGGTGGGCCCTGCGCCAGGCGAAGAAGAAGCCGTCGGTGCCGCCCGCCTCACCCGAGGAGACGGTGCCGCTGCCCGCTCAGGCCTCGGCGCCCCAGCAGGAGCAGCACGCGCCGCACGCGCCGCACGCCCCGCAGCACAAGCCCAGCTGGGCGGCGGCGCAGGGACAGGGCGGCGGCAGCGGCGCGGGCAATGACCAGACCATGCAGATTTCCCTTGGGGGACGTAAAAAATGAAAGACGGTGCCCGTCGCCGCCGTGCTCGTCGACTTGCGATAGGCGGGGCGGTGGTGCTCGCGCTGGCCGGGATGAACGGGCCGTGGGTGTACCGCTTCAGCACGGAGAAATACCACGACTACACGATCAACAAGCCCGAGTACAAGGCCAAGAACGGGCACTGGGACATCATCCAGTTCCCCAAGGAGTACAGACAGAACACCATCCACGCGGCCCTGCTGCACACCGGCAAGATCCTGCTGATCGCGGGCTCGGGCAACAACCAGGACAACTTCGACGCGAAGAAGTTCGACACGCGGATCTGGGACCCGGTCAAGGGCACCATCAAGAAGATCCCGACGCCCGCCGACCTGTTCTGCACGGGCCACACCCAGCTCGCCAACGGCAATCTGCTGATCGCGGGCGGCACCAAGCGGTACGAGACGCTGAAGGGTGACGTCACCAAGGCGGGCGGCCTGATGGTCGTCCACAACGAGAACCCGGACAAGCCGATCACGCTGCCCGCGGGCACCAGGTTCACCGGCAAGGAGAACGGCAAGACGTTCGTCTCCAAGGACCCGGTGCTCGTCCCGCGCGCGACGAAGGTCTTCGACAAGGCGACCGGCAAGTTCCTGCGCAACGACCCGGGCCTCGGCCGTATCTATGTCGAGGCACAGCAGAGCGGCCAGAAGTACGAGACGGGCACCCAGGACAACTACCGCATCCAGGGCCTGACCGGCACCGACGCCCGCAACACCTACGGCATCGCCCAGAAGCTCGCCCTGGACAAGAAGGACTTCCAGGGCATTCGGGACGCGTACGAGTTCGATCCGGTCGCCGAGAAGTACATCAAGGTCGACCCGATGAACGAGGCCCGCTGGTACCCGACGCTCACCACCATGAGCGACGGCAAGATCCTCAGCCTCTCCGGTCTGGACGAGATCGGCCAGCTGGTCCCGGGCAAGAACGAGGTGTTCGACCCGAAGACCAAGAAATGGACGTACACCAAGGGGATCCGCCAGTTCCCGACCTACCCGGCGATCTCCCTGATGCAGAACGGCGAGATGTTCTACTCGGGCTCGAACGCGGGCTACGGACCGGACAACGTGGGCCGCGACCCCGGCGTCTGGGACGTGGCCACCAACAAGTTCACCAAGCTGCCGGGCCTGAGCGACCCCAACATGATGGAGACGTCCGGCACGGTGCTGCTGCCGCCCGCGCAGGACGAGAAGTACATGGTGATCGGCGGCGGCGGGGTCGGCGAGTCCAAGCTGTCCAGCAAGAAGACCCGGCTGATCGACCTCAAGGACAAGAACCCGAGGTTCGTGGACGGGCCCGAACTGGAGAAGGGCACCCGTTACCCGCAGTCCTCGATCCTGCCGGACGACTCCGTCCTCGTGTCCGGCGGCTCCGAGGACTACCGGGGGCGCAGCGACTCCAACATCCTCCAGGCGCGGATCTACGACACCAAGTCGAACACCTTCGACCGGGTCGCCGATCCGCTGGTGGGCCGCAACTACCACTCGGGCTCGATCCTGCTGCCCGACGGCCGGGTGATGTTCTTCGGCTCCAACTCGCTCTACGCGGACAAGGCCAACACCAAACCGGCCACGTTCGAGCAGCGCATCGAGATCTACACGCCGCCGTACCTCTACCGGGACTCGCGGCCCGATCTGACCGGCGGCCCGAAGACGATCGCGCGCGGCGGCTCGGCGACGTTCACCTCGCGGCACGCGTCGACCATCAGGACGGCCCGGCTGATCCGGCCGAGCGCGTCCACGCACGTCACCGACGTCGATCAGCGGTCCATCGCGCTGGACTTCAAGAAGACGAAGAACGGGGTCACGGTGACCGTGCCGAAGAACCGGAATCTAGTGGAGTCCGGTTGGTACATGCTGTTCGTGACGGACGACCAGGGGACGCCGAGCACGGCGCAGTGGGTCAAGGTTCCGTGATTTTCGAGAGTTGTACGTGAGTGGCGGCGACTTCCTCGCGAAGGTCGCCGCCAACTCACCTAGGTCCTGCCGTCAAATTCCCGTCGTCCGCCCGAAGGGCGGGCCCGGCGGCGTCAGGTGCGTGCTCTCGGCGTGCCGGGCACAGGCCCTCGTACTGGATGTACTCGGGTCTGTGCCCGGTGCGGCGAAGGGGGCCCCTCCCTGTTCGAGCGAAGTCGAGAACTTGGGGGCGCGTGCATGGCGTCGCAGGGCAGACGGGAATTTGACGACAGGGCCTAGGGGCGCGGGGAACTGCGCGACACGCCACGACGTACCCGCAGCCGCCGAACCACCAGCGCCCCCGAGCTCGTTCGCTCAGCCGCTGGCCTTCGCGAGCTTCAACGCGTACTCCGCCCACCAGTCGCCCGCCTTCGGACCCCCCTTGCACTCCCCGTCCGACTCACCGGGCCGCTTGACCCAGAGATACGCGTCGACGAGCGGATCGGCGGTCTTGGTCGTCGGGGTCTCGCCCAGCGCGCGCCCCGGCGGATTGCACCAGCTCTCGTCCGCGTCGCCGGCCGTGTAGGGGCCGTTTCCGTTGCGGCTGGTGTCGATGACGAAGTGCTTGCCGCCGACCTTCGCGGACAGTTGCCTGCCGTAGGCGATGGAGTCCTTGGTCGAGTAGAAGTTGGAGACGTTGACGGAGAAGCCGTCGGCCCGGTCGATGCCCGCCCGCTTCAGCGACTGGAAGATCTGGTCGGGGTGACCCCAGCCCGCGTTGCCCGCGTCGAGGTACACCTTCGTGTTCTTCAGGGCCTTGAGCTTGGTGACCGCGGTCTCGAGCAGGAAGTACCGCTCCTCCTGGAACTGCGCCGGAGTGCACTGGTTGACCAGGTGCAGAATCGCGTCCGGCTCCAGGATCACCGTGGCGGGCCGGTCCTGGATGCCGCGGGCGACCCCGTCGATCCAGGCCTTGTAGGCGTCGCCGTCCGCCGCGCCACCCTGCGAGAACTGGCCGCAGTCGCGGTGCGGGATGTTGTAGAGGACCAGGATGGCCGCCCGGTCGGCCTGCTGCGCCGCCTCGGTGAAGCCGCGCGCCTCCTGCTCGGGATTCTCCGGCCCGATCCACTCGCCGGTCGGCTGTTCGGCTATCTTGCGGATCTGCTCGGCGTCGTCCTTCTTGCCCGCCTTGACATACGCGGTGACCTGCTCGGCCGCGTTGCCCGCCGGGTTGACCCAGAACGGGTCGGAGTTCTTGGGCTGTTGAGTGACCTTGGAGCCGGAACCGTCGCTCTTGTCGCCGCCGCCTCCGGAGGAACACCCCGCGAGCACCAGCAACGCCCCCACCACCGCGACGGACGCCCGAGCCCCGGCCCCCTTGCTGCCGTACATGCAACTCCCCCTCGGGTGCACTGTCCTTGGGGTCAATCGTGACATAGGTGGCGCCTCGCCCACGAGATCGCCCGCGCCTTATCGGTGAGCTGTTACAGCCCCGGGGACAGGTCCTAGGCCAGAACGCTCATACGTTCTAGAGTTGCCTCAAACGGACCCAGAACCTCCCGCGCCGACCGCCGGGTTACTCCCGCAGCCCGTGCGCGCGCGGTCGAGGACCAGCCCGGTCGGCGGCTCCGGGGGGAGCGGGCCGCCGACCGGGCCAGGTGGAACCGGTCACCGGGGCACCGGCCGCATTCACCCGAATCATCGTCCGCGAGTCACCCGAATCATCGTCCGTGGCCCGTGAGGTACGCCGACACGACCACGTTCGCGGTGTAGGTGCGGCTCACCCGGTCGAAGGTGCCGCCGCAGGTGACGAGCCGCAGCTCGGCCCGCCCCGACTCCCGTGGCCCGTAGGCCTGTCGGGCGTCGAAGTGGTCGCGCGGGAAGACCTGCACGTCGTCCACGGTGAACTCGGCGACGGTCCCGTCGTCGCGGACCACCCGGACCGTCTGCCCCGGCCGTACCGTGCTGAGTTTGTAGAAGACCGCGGGCCGGGTCTCGGTGTCGACGTGCCCCACGAACAGCGCGGTCCCGGCCGCCCCCGGCCGCACCCCGGCGGCGTACCAGCCGACCACGCCCGGCTGATCGAAGGGTGGCGGATCGATCGCCCCCTGCCCGTCGAGCCCGCGGCCCACGACCGGCGCCTGCACCCCCATCGAGGGAATGTCGATGCGCTGCGGCGCGGCACTCGTCAGCGGCTTCAGCGCGGGTGGCAGCCGTACCTCGGGCGGTCGTCCGACCGCCGCGATGTCCCCCGTCGTCGGCGCCGCTATCCCCTGCCGTACGTCGGTCAGGTCGCGGCCCCACAGCCACAGCCCGAGCAGCAGCACCGCCCAGGCGACACCGGTCAGCAGCCGGCCGGCGCCGGAGGAACGCCCGTGTACGGGCATGTCGTCGGACATGTCAGTCCCGGGTGTCGTGGCCCCGGCGCGCGCTGCGGACCGCGACCGCCACCGCGGCGGCGCTCGCGAGGACGAGGCCGATCACCGCGTGCTTGGTGCCGGGGCTCGACGAGCGGGCGTCCACCGAGGCGAAGTGCGCGGTGCCGCCGCCGCCCGCGTGCACGGGGGCGACGGGCGAGGCCGGGCCGGTCGGGACGGCGAGGGCGGACGTCAAGGCGTTCGGGACGGCAAGGGCGGACGACAAGGCGTTCGGGACGGCGAGGGCGGACCTCAGGGAGGTCGGGCCGCCCGGCGCGGTGACCGTGACCGTGCCGGTCACCCGGTCCTGGCGGCCGTCACAGCTGACCTTGACCTCGTAGGCACCGGGCGTGGCCGACGAGCGGACGCGGGTGTCGCCGGTGAGCACCCCGCCCTGGCCGGTGAGCCGCGCGTCGGCGACGAACGCCGACGAGACCGCGGTACCGGTCGTCCCCGTACAGCCCAGCGCCCGCAGCTGGACGTCGCTGCCGGGGGCCGGGGACACGGGAGAGACGGAGACGCCGCCGTCGGCCGCGTACGCGGCGGGAGTGAACGCCGCCGCGAGCACCGCACCGGCACAGAGAGTGAGTCGCGCACAGAGAGCGAGTCGACATGAACCCATCGTGAACCTCCAGATATCTGGAGACTCCCCCGCCCGGTCGCGGGACGCATCCTCAGACGCCCCCGACTACTCCAAACGGGTCTCGAAAGGTTTGGCGCGGGCCGGTGGCCCTCGGCCCGCGCGGCGTCAGATCCGCTCGACGAGGTCCGCGATCGAGTCCACGATCCTGGAGGGCCGGAAGGGATACTGCTCGATCTCCTCGCGGGTGGTCAGCCCGGTGAGGACGAGATAGGTCACCATGCCCGCCTCGAGGCCGGCCAGGACGTCCGTGTCCATCCGGTCGCCGATCATCGCGCTGGTCTCGGAGTGCGCCCCGATGGCGTTGAGCCCCGTCCGCATCATCAGCGGGTTCGGCTTGCCGGCGAAGTAGGGCTGCTTGCCGGTCGCCTTGGTGATCAGCGCGGCCACCGCACCGGTCGCGGGCAGCGGGCCCTCGGCGGACGGGCCGGTCTCGTCGGGGTTGGTGGCGATGAACCGGGCGCCGCCCTTGATCAGCCGGACCGCCTTGGTCATGGCCTCGAAGGAGTACGTACGGGTCTCGCCGAGGACCACGTAGTCCGGCTCGTGGTCGGTCAGGACGTACCCGATGTCGTGCAGTGCCGTGGTCAGGCCCGCCTCGCCGATGACGTACGCGGTGCCGCCGGGCCGCTGGTCGTCCAGGAACTTGGCGGTGGCGAGCGCGGAGGTCCAGATGTTCTCGACCGGCACGTCCAGGCCCATGCGCCGCAGCCTGGCGTGCAGGTCACGAGCGGTGTAGATCGAGTTGTTGGTGAGCACCAGGAACGGCTTCCCGGACTCCCGCAGCTTCTTGACGAAGGCGTCCGCGCCGGGGATCGGCACTCCCTCGTGAATGAGGACACCGTCCATGTCGGTGAGCCACGACTCGATGGGCTTGCGCTCTGCCATGGTGCTGGTTCTCCTGCCGTCCTGGCGTACGTACGCACACGATCCGGGGGCGCCGGAACGACGATGTGCCGACGCCCCCAGCCTAGTCAGGGTGGCGTGTCAGCTTCCCGTGGCCGTCTTCCAGTCCTCGACGTACGAGGTCAGGTTCTTGTCGATGTCGGCCCAGTCCGGCTCGAAGAGCGCGACGCCGTCCATGAGCTTGGTCAGGGCGATGGCGTTCGCGTCGGTGGCCTTGACGTCCCCCCGTGCGGAGAAGCCGCCGCCGATCTCGCTGACCTGCTGCTGCGCCTTGGCGGAGAGCATGAAGTCGAGGAGCTTCCTGCCGTTGTCCGCGTGCGGGGCCCTGGTGACGAGTCCCGCGGCGTACGGGAGGGCGAACGTGGTGGGCTTCCCGGCGGCGTCGGTGGCCTTGTCCGTGGCCTTCGGGAACCAGATGCCCAGGTTCGGCATGTCCTTGGACTGGGCGTAGTTCATCTGGACGTCGCCGTTCGCGACGAGGAGTTCGCCCTTGTCGACCTTGGGCGCGAGCTTGCCGGTGGAGGCGGACGGGCCGACGTTGTTGGCCTGGAGCTTCTTCAGGTAGGCGAGCGCCTGTTCCTTGCCGCCGAAGTCGTGGATCGCCTTGACGAGCACGGCGGTTCCGTCTCCGGCGACGCCAGGGGTGGAGTACTGGAGCTTGTTCTTGTACCGCGCGTCGAGCAGCTCCTCCCAGGTGGTGGGCGCCTGCTTCAGCTCCTTCTTGTCGTAGACGAAACCGAAGTAGTTGTTGACGACGCAGGTCCAGGTGGCGTCGGCGGCCTTGTCGCCGCCGGCGACCTGGTCGGAGCCCTTCGGGGCGTACTTCTGGAGCAGCCCCTTGCCGTCGGCCTGCTGGATGAACGGCGGGAGGGTGACGAGGACGTCGGCCTGCGGGTTGGTCTTCTCGCGGACGGCGCGCTGGACCATCTCGCCCGAGCCGCCCTCGACGTACTTGACCTTGATCCCGGTCTGCTTCTCGAAGTCCTTGAAGACCTGGTCGTACCAGCCGTCGCCGTTCTCGCCCTTGAGGCCGTCGGCGCTGTAGACGGTGACGACCTTGGCGTCGGAGGCGCTGGAGGCGCCGCCGCAGGCGGTGAGGGTGGCGGCGAGGGCGAGGCTGCCGACGACGGCGGCGATCGGCTTGAGGTGGTGGAGGTTTCTGGGCATGGCGAGATGAACTCCTTGCGAGGTTCGGAAGGTTGACCGATCAGGATCTGATCGGGGTCAGCGGTAGGAGGCCTTGGTGCGGATCCGGGAGACGGCGAACAGGACGAGCACCGTCGTGGTCATGAGGACGACCGCGAGCGCGGAGCCGGTGAAGAGGGCGCCGCGGTCCGAGGCCGCGTAGATCTGGACGGGAAGCGGGGTCCAGTCGGGCGGGTAGAGCATCATGGTGGCGCTCAGCTCGCCCATGGACAGGGCGAAGCAGAGCCCCGCGGCGGCGGTCAGCGAGGGCAGCAGCAGCGGCAGCCGCACCCTCCACAGCACGTACGAGGGCCGGGCGCCGAGCGAGGCCGCGGCCTGTTCGTAGGCCGGGTCGAGACGGGCGAGGGCGGCTGACACCGACTGGTGGGCGAAGGCCGTGACCAGCACGGTGTGCGCGAGGATGACGATCCACCGGGTGCCGTTGAGCAGCATCGGCGGTTTGGAGAAGGCGACGAGGATCGCGAGGCCCACGACGACCGAGGGCACGGCGACCGGCAGCATGAACAGGGCATCGAGAACCCGCCTGCCGCGCTTCCCCAGCGCGTGCGCGGCGAGCGCCGCCCAGGTGCCGACGACCAGTGCGAGCAGGCTCGCGGTGACCGCCGTGACCAGGCTGGTGGTGAGGGCCTGGAGGGACGCGCCACGGGTGGCGGCCGTGTAGTGCCCGGTGGTGAAGCCGGACGGGAGCACGCTCGACCAGTTCGTGGCGAACGACGCGGCGAGGACGACGAGCAGCGGCAGGGCGAACAGGGGCAGGAAGAGCAGGAAGAAGACGGCCCAGGTGGCCCACTTCCCCTTGCGGCTATGCACCAGCACGGCGGCTCACCACCCGGTAGAGGCCGTAGAGCCCGACGGAGACGAGGACGTTGACGACGGCGACCACGCACGCGCCCGGATAGTCGGACTCCAGGATCGCCTTGCTGTAGACGAGCATCGGCAGGGTCGTGACGCCCTTCGCCCCGGTGAACAGGACGATCCCGAACTCGTTGAGGCAGAGCACGAGGACGAGGCTGCCGCCGGCCGCGAGCGCGGGCAGCGCCTCGGGCAGGATGACCTGCCGCACGATCCGGGCGGGCCGCGCCCCGAGTGAGGACGCCACCTCCAGCTGGGCGGTGTCGATCCCCGAGAAGGCGGCGAGCAGGGGCCGCATCACGAACGGGGTGAAGTACGTGATCTCGGCGAGGAGGACCCCCCACGGAGTGGTGAGGAACTGGAACGGCCCCTCGGCGGCACCGGTCACGTCCGTCCACAGGCCGTTGGCCATGCCCACCGTGCCGTAGATGAACAGCAGCGCGAGCGTGATCAGAAAGGACGGGAAGGACAGGAAGACGTCGATGAACCTGGCGACGGCCTTCCCGCCGGGGAACGGCACGAACGCGATGACCAGGGCGAGCACGAACCCGAGCACGAGACAGCCGACGGTCGCCGCGACGGCGATCCAGACGGTCGTACGGAGGGCCTCCAGGAACGACGGGGACGCGAGGACGTCGGCGTACGGCTGGAGGGAGGTGCCCCCGGTGTCCGGCTGGAAGGACTGCTGGACGACGAGTGCGAGGGGGTAGAGGAAGACGAGTCCGAGGACGGCGACGGGCGGCAGGGCCCAGGCCCAGGTCGGTACGCGCGGACGGGACCTGGTGGCCGCCATGGCGCTAGACATCCCCGGTCACCCCCGCGGTCACCTCTGCGGAGAGCAGCACCGCGTCCTCGGCTGCGAAGTGCACGGTGATCTCCTCCCCGAGAGCGGGCGGCTGCCGCAACTCCCGCAGGTCCACCTTGAGCCGGTGTCCGTCCACGTCGACGTAGAGCCGGTGGGTGGCGCCGCGCCACTGCACCTCGGCCACCGACCCGGTGAGGGCGTTGGGCCCCCCGCCGAGTCCGACGAGGTGCGGCCGTACGCACAGCGTGGCGCTCGCGCCCTCGACGGCGTTGCCCGTCGACACCTCGAGCTCGGTTCCGCCGAAGGCGACACCTCCCGCGCCCACGGTCACCGGCAACAGGTTCGCGTTGCCCACGAACGACGCCGTGAACGCGGTCCTCGGCGCCCGGTACAGCTCCCGCGGCGTCCCCACGTCCTGCAACCGCGCCTTGTCCATCACCGCGATCCGGTCGGCCAGCGTCAGCGCCTCGATCTGGTCGTGGGTGACGTACAGGATCGACATGTCGGGCAACTCCCGGTGCAGCCGGGCGAGTTCGGCCAGCATCCCCGACCGCAGCTGCGCGTCGAGCGCGGACAGCGGCTCGTCGAGGAGGAGGACGCCGGGCCGGATGGCGAGCGCCCGCGCGATGGCCACCCGCTGCTGCTGCCCGCCGGACAGTTCCCGCGGATGGCGCCGGGCGTAGGCCGCCATCCCAGTCATCTCCAGCGCCTCGGCGACCCGTCCGCGGATCTCGCCCTTGGCGACCTTCTGCGCCCTGAGCCCGAAGGCGACGTTGTCCTCGACCCGCATGTGCGGGAACAGCGCGTACTGCTGCACCACCATGCCGACGCCGCGCCGGTGGGGCGGCAGAGCGGTCACGTCCCGGTCGCCGATGAACACCCGGCCGGAGGCGGGCCGCACGAACCCGGCGACGGCCCGCAGCGCGGTGGTCTTCCCGGACCCGGACGGCCCGAGCAACGCCATCACCTCGCCGGGCTCGACGGTGAGGTCGAGGGAGTCGAGGACCGTGGTGCCGTCGTACGCGACGGACACCCGGTCGAAGCGGATACCGCTGCCGCCGCTCATCGCCCGCGTCCGGGATACGGATCGTCTCCAGGGAGCGGGTCGGCTCCGGTGGGTCCGTCGAGCAGGGCGGGAAGTTCGGCCACCGAGCCGAGCACATGACCGGCCCCGGCCGCGCGCAGCGCCTCGTCGCCGTGCGCCCCGGTGAGCACACCGGCCACCACGCCCGCCCCGGCGCGTACGCCGCTGAGCATGTCGTACGAGGTGTCGCCCACGACCGCGACCTGCTGGACGCCCTCCGCGGCCTTGGTGCGCAGGAAGGCCTCCAGGACCATGTCGGGGTACGGCCGCCCGCGACCTGAGGCGTCGGCCGGGCACAGCGTGAGCGGCACCAGCCCCTGCCAGCCGAGGGCGTCGAGGATGGCGTCCTGGGTGACGCGGGCGAACCCGGTGGTCAGGACGACGGTACGGCCGCCCGCCTGGAGCTCCTCGATCGCCTCGCGCGCCCCGGCGATCGGCGCGAGGCGCCCGCCGTCGACGAGTTCCCCGTACGCCTTCTCGAAGGCGGCGTTGGCCCGCCGGGCGAGGGACTCCTCGCCGAACAGGTGCCGGAAGACGGAGATCTTGGACTCGCCCATGGTGGCCCGGACGTGGTCGAGTTTCCTGGTGTGGTCGGCGGACCCGGGCTCGACGCCCAGCTCCCCGGCGGCCACGGCGAAGGCCTGCTCCACCAGGCCGCCGTCGGCGACGGTGGTGCCCGCCATGTCGAGCACGACGAGTCGTATGTCCTCGGTCATTTCTTTCACCAGCCCAAGTCGTTGGCGGTCGTTTCGGCGATGGCGGGCGAACAGGTCATGCCGCGCCCGCCGGGCCCGGTGACCAGCCACACCCCGTCCCGCACCCGCTGCCGGTGCACGACCCGGCTCGGGTCGGTGCACTGCGCGTACACCCCGGCCCAGCGGCGCCGGATCTTCGGCAGCGGGCGGCCGAGGAAGGACTCGACGACCTCGGTGAGGTGGTCGTAGGGGTCTTCGAGGGTGTCGAAGGCGAAGGGGTGCTCGTACTCGTGGGTGTCGCCGATGGTCAGCCCACCGTCCGCGCGCTGCACCATGAGCAGCTGCATCCGGTGCGCGGCGGCGATCGGGGCCTGCGGCTGGTGTGCGTCCAGGTCGTCGAGGGCGGGGCTGCGGTACGCGGGGTAGTACCGGAAGCTGTCGGCGTCGGCGACGGAGGTGGTGAGCGGCTCGCCCAGCGGTTCGGTCTGCATCATCTGCAGCCGCACCCGCCGTACGGGCAGCTCGGGCCCGGCCAGCTCCCGTACGAGACCGCCGAGCCAGGCGCCCGTGCACAGCACGACGACGTCACCGGTGTGGACCTCTCCGTGGTCGTCGCGCACGGCGTGTTCTCCGACGACGTCACGGACCTCGCGCCCCGGCAGGAAGGTGTAGTTCGGGGACTTCGACAGCTCGGCGCGGAGGGCGAGCTGGGCCGTGCGCGGCTCGACGGCCGCGTCGCGCTCGCAGAACAGGGCCGCTTCGAACGCACCCCGCAGGGCGGGGTTCACGGCGCGCGCCTCGTCCGCGGCGAGCAGTTCGTAGCCGCGGGCGGCGGCGTCCTCGCGGGCCAGCGCGGCCTCGGCGACGGCGAGTTCGCGCGGGTTGCGCACGGGGGTCAGCGATCCGCACGCCCGGAAGCCGAGGTCCGGGACGCGTGCCCCGATCTCCTCCCACAGCTCCCGCGCCCGCAGGGCGGTCTCCAGCTCCTCTCCTCCGGCGCGACCACTCACCCAGATCTGCCCGAAGTTGCGCAGCGAGGCCCCGCGGGCCTCCGCCTCACGCTCGATCTGTACGACCTCGTGGCCGCGTTCCACTGCGTGCCAGGCGTGCAGGGTACCCACCACGCCGGCTCCGACGACTATCACTCTCACGACGGCCACGCTCCTCGGGAAGGGGGAATCAGAGGGGTCCGGACAGCATCCAGATGGTGAACCGCCCATCACGTTTGGGCTAGACCCGTTATCTTCTCGTGACAATACTTGGCCGAAAGGACGATCTCCAGCCAGCCCCGGCCCGCCGCGCGTCAGCTGCCGGGGTACGCAGTGGACGTCACCTGCCCAGGTGCGCCGTGAACGAGAACCGGTCCCCCCGGTACAGCGTCCGCACCCGCTCCAGCGGGCGCCCCTTCGTGTCCCGCGAGACCCGGTGGATCAGCAGCATCGGCAGCGCGGGCGGCGTACCGATGAGCAGCGCCTCGCGCGGCGTCGCCAGCACCGTCTCGATCCGCTCGTCCGCGTCGCCGAACGCGATGCCGAGCCGGTCGTGGAGGTAGGCGTAGAAGGAGGAGTCGGGGTCGAAGTCACGGTCGAGGTCGGGCACCCGGGCCACGGCGACGTACGTACTCTCCAGCCCGACCCGCTCGTCGTCGGCGAGCAGCACGCGCTCCATGTGCCAGACGGGCTCGCCGCGCGTCAGCCCCGCCTCGGTGGCCAGCGCCTGCGGACAGGGGAAGCGGTCGAGCGAGATGAGCGTACGACCGGGGGTGCGCCCCTGCCGCCGTACGCCTTCGGTGTAGCTCGCGAGGGAGAGCGGCTGCTCCAGTTTCGGCCCCGCGACGACCGTGCCGCGCCCCTGCCGCCGCAGCTTGCCTTCGAGCAGCAGCTCCCGCAGGGCCTGCCGTACGGTCTCGCGGGCCACCTCGTACTTCTCCGCGAGATCGCGCTCGGTGGGCAGGAGCCCCCCTTCGCCCAACTCCTCGATCAGCACGGCGATGTGCGCCTTGACCGCGTAGTACTTCGGGATACGGCCGTGCTCCGGGATGCCGGAGCGGACGGGGGCGCCGGGCGATTGGTCGTTCGGGTAGTCCACGGGGGGATGGTCGCAGATGCGGTACGGGCGGTGCGCCGGTGGGAGGGCTCAGCGACGCCGGGACCGGGACCAGCGGGAGGCCACTAAGAGCACGCCTCCGGCGGCGAGCAGGGCGACGCCCACCGCCAGAGCGGCCTCGCGCGGCCCGGTCATGGCCAGCTCGTCCGCGGACGAGGACCCGTCGTCCGCCGACGAGGACCCGTCCCGTTCCTTTCCTGCGGCGTCGCCGTCGTCGTCACCGCCGTCGCGACCGCCGCCACCGCCGTCACCACCGCCGTCACCGGCACCGGTGGGGCTGCTGGTGCCGGTGCCGGTGACGCCGCCCGTGCTGCTGCCGGTGCTACTGCCCGTGGCGGTACCGCTGGCGTCGGGAGCCGCGCTCGTACCGCCGCCGCCTCCGCCATCACCGCCGCCTCCGCCGCTTCCGCCGTCACCGCCTCCGCCGCTGCCTCCGCCATCACTGCCCCCACCGTCCCCACCGTCCCCGGTGCCCCCCGTGCCCCCCGTGCCCCCCGTGCCCCCCGCGTCCACAACGTCGCCGTCGCTCGTCTTGCTCTCGTCGTCGATCCGGAAGCGGTACGCGTTCGACTCCCCCACCCAGTCCCCGTCGTTGTTGTGGCGCTGCACCACGGCCGCGTTGGCGACGACGTCGTTGGGCACGGCGGCGTCGGAGGTCACGGAGAGGCGGACCTTCACGGTGAGCGTCCGCCCGGGTCCGACCGTGAACCCCGGGAACCCGTCGTCGAACGCCCCGATGTTCTCGTCCTGGTCGCTCTTCTCGAACTCGACGGGATGCGTGCGCTCCCCCTCGTAGAACTCCAGCCGCGCCTGCCCCGGCCGCAGCACCCGCTTGCTGTCCACGAGTACGACGATCGGGTGGATGTTTCCGCAGGTGTGCGCCGTGGTGTTGGTCAGGTCGATGTACCAGGTCCGGAAGTCGCCGCCGACGTCATAGGCGTCCGGACCGCCGTGGATCCGGGTCTTGATCGGGAAGGCCCGGGTGTCGGGCGCGGCACAGGTGGGGCGGGGACTCGCGGTGGGCCCGAGAGGCGTGAGCGCCTGTGCGGCGGGCGGCGGTGCGAGTCCGAGGCCCAGGGCGGGGGCAACGGCGGTCAGGGCGAAGGGGCTGGTCTTGCGCAGTCGCATGAGGGGCCTTTGCCGGTCAAGGGCGGCGGGAGGGGGTCGGGAGCGGGCTCGGGGCGTCGGGCGATGAGGGCAACGGCGTACAGGGCAACGGCCCCGTGACCGTCCCACACCGTCCGGCGCCCACCGCCCCGCCACGCCCACGACACACCCCGCCCGGCCCCCGAAGTCCCCTCGAACGGCCGAGTCACCCCGCCCCGAAGCCCCTCAGGACAGCCGGGCCACCCGGCCGGGGACCGTCCCGAACAGCCCGGCCGCTCAGTCCTCCCCACGCCCGAACAACGGCGCCAGCAACAACTGCGCCGCGCCTTCCGCGACCCCACGCGCCCCACCGGGCGCCACCCGCACCGGAATCGCCCCGTCGTCCACGCCCTCCAGCCGAGCCCGTTCCTCAAGAACGGCACCGACACCCCGTACGAAGGCCTCCTCGTGCGCGGCGACGGTACGCCCGCCGAGCAGCACGAGGTCGATGTCCAGCAACCCCACCAGATTCGCGGCGCCCACCCCGAGCACCCGCGCCGCCTCACCCACGGCACCCCGGTCCACGGCGGCGAGGCACAGGGCCTCGATGCAGCCACGGTTGCCGCAGCCGCACGGGGGCCCGTCCAGCTGGATGACCTGATGCCCGAACTCCCCCGCCCCCGTACGCGCACCCCGGTGCACGCCCCCACCGATCACGAGCCCCGCCCCGAGCCCCGTACCGAGATGCAGATAGGCGAAGGATGCGAGGGGGTTGGAGGGGCCGGGAGTGCCGGGAGAGTCAGCGGCGCCGAGAGAGTCAGCGGCGCCGGAAGAGTCGGCGGAGACACCCCCCGACGCCCCGGCTCCACTCCCTCTCCCACCCCCACGCCCCACCACCGCGATCCCCAACGCGGCCGCGTTCGTGTCCTTGTCCACCACCACGGGCACCCCGAGCCGCCCCGCCAGCGCGTCCCGCAGCGGGAATCCGTCCCACTCAGGAAACCCGGTGACCCGATGCAGCACACCCCGGGCATGGTCGAGCGGCCCCGGCAGGGCGACGCCCACGCCCAGTACGGACACCCCCGCCCCCGCGAGCAGCGCCTCGACCTCCCCTGCCGCCGACTCGACGACCGCGTCCGCCCCGGCCCCCAGGTCGAGCGGAACCCGCCGCTCGGCGACCACCGCGCCGGTGAGGTCGCACAGCACGGCCGTCACCTCGTCGCGGTCGAGGTGGAGCCCGACCGCGTGCCCGGCCTCGGGCACGAGCCGCAGCACGGTCCGCGGCTTGCCGCCGGTCGACGCGCGGCGCCCCGCCTCCGCCGCCAGCCCGTCCGCCCGCAGCCGAGCGGTGATCTTGCTGACGGCCTGCGGGGTCAGCCCGGTGCGCTCGGCGAGTTCGAGCCGGCTGATGCCGCCCTCCCCGGCCGTGCGCAGCAGATCGAGCACGAGCGCGGCGTTGTGGCTGCGCAGGGCGAGCAGATTGACTCCCGACTCGGCGTTGGTCCTGTTCACGTACGCCATTGTCCCCCGCGCTTGCACTTTGGCAACAGCGTTGCGAAAGTGGACGTCATGACTGCTACTCCTCCCCTCCGCGTGGCCCTCGTCGGTTACGGCCTCGCGGGCTCCGTCTTCCACGCCCCGCTGATCGCCGCGACCGAGGGCCTGGCCCTGGACACGATCGTCACCTCGAACCCGGAGCGGCAGGAGCAGGCCCGCGCCGAGTTCGGCGACGGAGTCTCGTTCGCCGCCACGCCCGCAGAGCTCTGGGCGCGCGCCGACGAGCTGGACCTGATCGTCATCGCCTCCCCGAACAAGACCCACGTCCCGCTCGCGACCGCCGCCCTCAAGGCGGGCCTGCCGGTCGTCGTCGACAAGCCCCTCGCCGGTACGGCGGCGGAGGCCCGCGAGCTGGCCGCGCTGGCCGAAGAGCGCGGTCTGCTCCTCTCCGTCTTCCAGAACCGCCGCTGGGACAACGACTTCCTGACCCTCCGCAAGCTGCTCGACGAGGGCGAGCTGGGCGACGTATGGCGCTTCGAGTCCCGTTTCGAGCGGTGGCGTCCGCAGCCCAAGGGCGGCTGGCGCGAGTCCGGCGACCCGGCAGAGATCGGAGGTCTCCTCTACGACCTCGGCAGCCACGTCGTCGACCAGGCCCTCGTCCTCTTCGGCCCCGCGGCCTCGGTGTACGCCGAGACGGACGTCCGCCGCCCCGGCGCGCAGACCGACGACGACACCTTCATCGCGATCACGCACACGAACGGCGTCCGCTCCCACCTCTACGTCTCCGCGACGACGGCCCAACTCGGCCCGCGCCTGCGCGTCCTGGGCTCGGCGGCCGGTTACGTGAAGTACGGCCTCGATCCGCAGGAGGCGGACCTGCGCGAGGGCAAGCGCCCCGACGCGACCGCCGAGTGGGGTGTCGAGCCCGAGTCCCTGTGGGGCCGCGTCGGCTCCGGCGAGTCCCCGCTCACGGGCGGCGGCCGCCCCGAGCCCACCCTCCCCGGCGCGTACCCCGCGTACTACGCGGCCATCGCCGCCGCCCTCCGCGACGGCGCCCCGAACCCGGTCACCGCGCAGGAGGCCGCGGCCGCCCTCGACGTCCTGGAGGCGGCCCGCCGCTCCGCCACCGAGGGCACGGCGGTGTCCCTGTGAACGCGCCGGAGATCGCCGAACTGGAAGCACAGGAGCGCCGGCTGACGCTCCCGCACTTCACCCACGACGACGCGTGGGCCCTCGGGACCCTGCTCGTCGAGCTCGCCCGTGAGCGGAGCGCCCCCGTCGCGATCGACATCCGCCGCGGCGGTCAGCAGCTCTTCCACGCGGCGCTGCCCGGCTCGACCCCGGACAACGACGCCTGGATCGACCGCAAGCGCCGCGTCGTCGAGCGCTACGGCTGCTCGTCACTGCTGGTCGGCTCCCGCTTCCGCGCCAAGGGCACGACCTTCGAGGACTCCTCGCGCCTCGACCCCGACACGTACGCGGCGCACGGCGGCGCGTTCCCGATCGCCGTCGAGGGCGCGGGCGTGATCGGCACGGTGGTGGTGTCGGGACTGCCGCAACTGGAGGACCACGCCATGGTCGTCGAGGCGCTGGGCCACTTCCTGGAAAAGTAGCCCCCACACCCGCGCCCCTGTCTCTTCAGGGGCGCGGGGAACCGCGGAGCCTTGGCCGCACAGGTGATCGCGGGCTTTCAGGGGCGCGGGGAACTGCGCGACCAGCCACAACGAACCGGCACCCGATCACGCACCCCCCGCCCACCCCAACGGAGTGCCTACGCCGGTTTGAACTCCTGCCGCTGCCGCCCCAGCCCCCCGATCTCCAGCTCCACCACATCTCCGGCCCGCAGATACGGCTTCGGCTCCGGCTGCCCCAAGGCAACCCCCGCCGGCGTCCCCGTATTGATGACGTCCCCCGGATAGAGCGTCATGAACTGACTGACGTACCGGACGACTTCCGCCACCGGAAAGATCTGCTCGGCCGTGGTCCCGTCCTGCTTCAGCTCACCGTTCACCCACAGCTTCAGCGAAAGATCCTGCGGGTCGGAAACCTCGTCCGCCGTCACCAGCCACGGCCCCAGCGGATTGAACGTCTCGCAGTTCTTGCCCTTGTCCCACGTCCCCCCGCGCTCGATCTGGAACTCCCGCTCGGAGACGTCGTGCGCCACCGCGTACCCCGCGACACGCGCGAGCGCCTCCTCGTGCGACTCCAGATAGCGGGCGGTACGCCCGATGACGACCGCGAGTTCGACCTCCCAGTCGGTCTTGACCGACCCGCGCGGCACGAGCACGGTGTCGTCCGGCCCGACCACCGTGTCCGCCGCCTTGAAGAAGATCACCGGCTCGGCGGGCGGCTCGGCCCCGGTCTCCCGGGCGTGGTCGTGGTAGTTGAGCCCGATGCAGACGATCTTGCCGATCCGGGCCAGCGGCGGCCCGACACGCAGCCCGTCCGCGTCCAGCACGGGCAGTTCCCCCGACTCGCCGGCCGCACGGACCCGCCCGAGCGCCGCGTCGTCGGCGAGCAGCGCCCCGTCGATGTCCGGCACGACTCCCGACAGATCCCGGAGAACCCCTTCGGCGTCGAGCAGCGCGGGCCGCTCCGATCCCGCCGTACCGACTCGCAGCAGCTTCATGATCACAGTCTCCCTCGATCGCGGGCAGCCACCGACGGGTGCAGCCATCGGAGGACTGGTCGATCCTCCAAGCTGCACGTCCACTCCGCAATACCCCGTTCACGGACTGGACCGCCGCCACACCCTCAGGGATACAGGACCGCCCGCTCCACGGCACTCCAGGCCGTACTGGTCACCACGTACAACGCGGCGGCCAGCGGCACCACCGCCACGGTGATCAGCGTGAAGAAGGACAGGAACGGCACAAACGCACTCACCGCACCGAGGCCGGGCGCCTCCGCCCCGTCGGCCGCGGCCGACGAGGCGGCCATCGTCCGCTTCGTACGCCGGTAGTTGAAGACGGCCACCGCGCCGACGGCCACGAACAGAGCGAGGTAGACGAACCCGGCGGCACCGAACACCCCACCGTCCCCGAGCACGTCCAGCCACCGTCCGCCGAGCGGCGCGGCGAACAGCTGGTGGCTCAGCAGCTCATTGGCCTCACCGCCGACGGTGGAACTGGAGAACAGGTGGTAGAGAAGAATGAAGGCCGGCAGCTGAAGAAGCCCGGGCAGAATCCCCGACAGCGGCGACACCTTCTCCTTCTCGTGCAGTTCCAGCACCGCCTTCCGCATCCGCTCGGGATCCTTCCGGTACTTCTTGCGCAGCTCGGCGAGCCGCGGCTGCAACGCGGCACGCGCCCGCTGTCCCCGCGCCGCCGCCCGGGACAGGGGATGCACGAGCAGCCGTACGAGCGCGGTGAACAGGACGATCGCGGCGGCGGCCGCGGAAGCGTGGAACAGCGGTTCGAGCAGATCGGCAAGCCGCTCGACCAGCCCGGCGAAAGCGGACATGGGTGCGGGCGTGGAAGCAGACATGGATGCGGACATCGATGTGGGCATGGTTGTGGGCATGGATGTGGGCATGAAGGCGGACATGGGTGAGCCCTCCGGGGGTCTCGTCGTGCCGGAATGAGAAGTGACGCTTCGGCATGACGACCCGCGCGGGGTACGCAGACAGGGGTGGTACGACGGGCGAGTTCCTGCTGGGATCCCTACGCGGCGGCCGTCAGGAGGGCCCGCCCGGGCGCTCGGGGGCGCGGACGCCCCGAGGCGTCGGGATCGCGTTGCGGCAGGAACGCCGTACGGTGCTCACGGTCGCGGATCGCCGTACGAACCCGCGTACGCGGGACGGCGGACGCGCGGCGCGAGCCGATGAGGGCGCAGACGGCGAGCGCGGCCCCGGCCGCGGCGGTCGCGGTGAACGCGACGGCGACGGCCGCCGGGAGGCTGCCGGCATCCAGCACGGCGAGTTCGAGGAGCAGCACGAGCAGAAGGGCGACAGGGCGCAGATTTCGCGCGTTCGCCGAGCTCCGGACCACGACCACCCCTCCTCTCGCCCTCTCGTACGCGGGCTCACGTCCCCCGTACCTGCTTACGCGTGACCGGTGTCGGTCTTACGCCTGACCGGTGTCGATCGGCTCCAGCAGACGCTTCGGCCTCAGCAGCACACGACTGACCGGATCCGCCGGGTCCGGATCGAGTCCGGGTCCCGGCATCATTTTCGACGTCCGGGACGGGTACGACGGTTCCACAGGTGGCGCATTCGCCGTACGAGCCGACCTCCGTACCGCCGGTCACATTCCGGAATTGACTTGCTCCTCGGACTGAGGACGGTGACCGCGGTCAACGGGGGCGCATGGAGGTCAGCTTTCCCCACACCACGAGCCGATACCGGGAGGTGTACTCGGGCGTGCAGGTGGTGAGGGTGATGTAGTACCCCGGCGCGCTGTACCCGTAGGCGGGCCGAACAGTACTGCGCGGCACCTCCCTAATGACCCCTCCGTCATGCGCGGAGGTCTGCGGAAGCGTCCTGTCGACGACGTAGACGTAGCGCCCCGCCGCCGTCTCGACATCGATCTCGTCCCCCCGCCGCAGCCGGTTGATGTACCGGAACGGCTCCCCATGAGTGTTCCGGTGCCCCGCGAGCGCGAAGTTCCCCGCCTGTCCGGCCTGTTGGGTGTGCGGGTAGTGCCCGACGTACCCCTTGTTGAGGACATCCCGCTTGCCGACCCCCTCCGCGACCGGCACACGAAGACCGAGCCGGGGAATGGAGAGCACGGCGTACGCCTGGGACAACCGGGGCGTTCCCTGCGCCCGCCCACTCCCGGTGGACGCCCCGGAGCCACCCCCACCGGACGCACCACCCCCCGCCGAGCCACCCGAACCACTCCCCGTACCCGACACCCCCGCCCCCTGCTCCTGCTCCTTCCCCTCTCCCTTCCCGTCCTCCTCCCCGCTCCCCCACTCCTTCTCCAACGCCTGGACCTTCCTCTCGGCGCCCTCCCGGGCCTGCCGATTGGTCCACCAGAGCTGATGCACGACGAGAAGCAGGAGAAGGAGGCCGACGGTGACGAGAACCTCGCCCCCGCCCCACACCACCCGCCGGTACGCGGCCCGCCGCCGCCGAGTGCCGTGATCCACGACGCCGGGAGCCCCGAGGCCGCGCCGCACGATGCCGGGAGCCCGCATACCGATGCCTCGTCTCCTCGACTGCCTCGCCTCCTTGACCGGGCCCGCAAGATAAGGGCTGCGCCCCGAACTCACCAGCCCCATGACCGCCCGAACCGTTCACCGGCACCCCGGGGCACCGACGAGATCCCACCCTCTGGCCTGCAGGTATCTCTCCCTCGAACGGCATGGGCAGTACGGTGTCCCCCATGCGCCCCGACACGTCTGCCGAGCACGTCGACCACAACGCCGAAGCAGCGCGCCTGGAACGGACCGCAGGCCTCTACCCCGAGGACGCCGAACACCTGCTCGTGCAGGCCGCGGCCCACCTCGAACTGGCCGGCGACCGCCCCGGAGCCACCGCGCTCTACGACCGCCTGCTGTCGTCCTCGACCCCCCTGGACCACCCCCACCTGGCCCGCGCCCTCAAGGCGTCGAACCTGTGGGAGTACGGCCACGAGGCCGAGGCCCGGGCGATCATCGACGGCATCCGCGCCGCGTCTCCCCGGGACCCGGCCCCCTGGGTGATCGTGGCCGAGGCCCTGGAGTCCCACGACGAACTGGAAGCGGCGCAGGAGACGTTCACCCAGGCCGCGCAGCTCCTCCTCACGGAGACGTCGGAGCCCCCGTACGCCACCTACCCGCTCCTCTTCGGCCGCCACCGCGTCCGCCGCATGCTGGGCGCGGCCCACGACGACTGGGACGCCCTGGCCGACACCCTCCACTCGTCCCCGGTCTCCCTCGACGAACTCCACGACCCGAAGCGCGTCTGGTCCCTCGGCTCGGACAACCCCGCCGAACTCCAGGCGGAGATCTCCCGCCTCAGGGCGGAGCTGGGCACGTTCAGGGAGGCGCTGTCCCGCCCGTTCCCGGTGGCGATCCTGCACTGGCCGACCACCGAACTGACGGAACTCCTCACGGCGTACCCCACCCTCACCTCGGAGTACCCGTCCCACGAGGAGCACCTCGCGACGATAGAGGCGTCGCTACGGGAACTGGCGACCTCCGGCACCCCGAACCTCGGCATCGTCACCGGAACCGTCCCGTCCTACGAGGCCTTCGCCGCCTCGGAGGCCGCCTCCCCGTCGGACGCGACCCTGCTCCCGCAGTACGCGACGACGCTGGCGGCGCGCGGGCTGGCGGTGGCTTGGCCGCCGCAGCGGGGCGTCGAGTGCTGGTGCGGTTCGGAGCAGGGTTACGGAGAGTGCCACGGAACCACCGCCGAGTAACCGCATGCGAGTAACCACCTCCGAGTAACGCGACTCTCTTTCCCCCCGGCTCCCCGACTCCCGGCTCCCCAACTCCCGGCTCCCGGCTCCCCGACTCCCCGGCCTCGGAGCCGGGGGTACCGGGCGTCATCAGCCCGCCCTCTCGGCTCCCGGCGTCGTGCCGCCGTCCCCCCGCTCGGCAAACGCCAGGTGTCCCAGGTGACGCCCCGGTGAAAACAATCGCAAGGATCTGAGCACCCCCGGCACCCCGGGAACCCGCCCGCCACCATGGCCCTCCCAGCCTCTTCTTCCGCGGGAGTCGACCGTGAACGGTTCCTGGCAACTCGGGTTCGCCGTACTGGGCTTGGCCCTTCCCGGGATCGCGGCGCTCTGGGAGTTCGTCCTCGTCGGCCGCAAACGGCTCGGCTACCGGGTCCAGATGGACACCACCGCCCGGGACGAACGCGCCTTACCGTACGCCGGGGTGCTTCAGCAGATGCAGCGGACCAACGGCGGGCCGCTGCGTGACCCGTCGTTCGTGCTGCTGCGGATCGAGAACAGCGGCTGGGCCCCCATCGTGGAGAACAGCTATCTGGCGCCCGACCGGGGCCACGCGGGCATCCAGGTCAAATGCCGGGGCCGCCGCGTCGTCGGCATGGTCGTGACCGAACTCAGCCGCAACGAGCTGCGCGGCTTCTTCACGCCGAGCACCGACGACCAGCACCCCACCCCGCACGTCCCCGGCCTCGGCGTCACCGACGGCGTCATCGAACTGCCCAAGGTGAAACTGAACCGCGGCGACCACTACAAGGTGCTGGCGGTCCTGGAACGCGAGGAGAGCTTCACGGACGAGGAGTTCCCCGAGCCCGAGGTCGTCGCGAGCATCGTGGGCGGAGTACGCCGCGGGAAGATCAAGAAGACCGAGTACTACCCGTTCGCCTCGAAGCCGGTCAGGTGGGTGCTCGCCCTCCTCGTCATGGTCAGCGCCGTCCAGTCCATCCTCACGTTCACCAGGCACGACGCCACGGCCGCACCACTGGACTGCGCCACCGGGACACTCACCCTCTCCGGCTCCACCGCGTTCGCGCCGGTACTCCGGGAGGCCGCGAAGCAGTATCACAAGACCTGCCCCGACGCCTTCATCCCCATCACCAACGACACGTTCCACGGCAGCGTGTCAGGACTCGACGACCTGGCCGCGGCGGGCCGGAAGACCAAACCGACAGGCAGCCAGGGACTCGGCGACCGGCTGGCGTTCAGCGACGGCCCCAAGAGCGACGGCCGTCCGCAACTGCTCCCCAGACCCGTCGCCCTGTCCCTGTTCGCCCTGGTCGTCAACAAGGACGCCGGCGTCCAGGACCTGTCCCTGAAGCAGATCAGGGACATCTACGCCGGAAAGATCACCAACTGGATCCAGGTGAAGGGCAACAACGTGCCCATCCACCTCGTCAGCCGCAACCCCGGCTCGGGCACCCGGACCACACTGGAGCGCCAAGTACTGGCCGGCACACCCCTGTTGGCGGTCACCGCGAACGACTGCACGGCACTGGACGAGACCAAGCCCGGCCGCTGCGAGGTCAGCGACACCGAGACCCTCCTGAGCACCGTGGCCTCAACGCCCGGAGCCCTCGGCCACAGCGAGGTCGGCGCCGCCACCGCACACGACGACATCCAGCAGATCCGCATCGACGGCTACCCGGCCACCCTCGAAGGCGCGGACGAGGGCGCATACCCGTACTGGCAGACCGAGTACGCGTACACCTACGGAGAGCCGCCCGCGGACTCCCTCGCCGCGGGATTCCTGCGCTACCTCGCCAACGAGGTCGGCAAGGACATCATCCGCTCCCACGGCGACCGCCCCTGCGCCGAACTGGCCAAGCCGCTGCTTTGCCGTCCTAGTTAGCCTCGGTATTTCACGCGCTTCGACGTCAGGGCGCGGCCGTGGAAAGGGTCATTGAAAGATGGGCAGTGGGCTGTGGGCCGTGCACTGTGGGTTGAGCTCAGCTCACCGCCTCGGCACCGGCTTTGTCAGGCGACACAGTGGTGGTTCTTCCAACCCGCCTTGTATCCACTCCTATAGCCCGCCTTGTAGGACGTTGAGCCCACAACCGAGGGCACGTGCAGATAGCAGCCGTAGTCGCCCGACCCATCGTAGTAACCTCGACGGTAACCTCGCTTCCAGTCCTGATGTGAGTTGCCCGGTTTCGAGGTAGGACTCAGGGTGTCCGCGAACGACGCCTTCAAAGTCGCCGATTGCGGGACAACAGCAGCCTCGGCAACGGCTGGTGACAGCGCCAGCGAGGCAAGAAGAAGCGAGGCGAGAACGCCGAAGCATCGCCTAAGGTTGCGCTGTGCCATTTTCATGGTTGTCGCCTTCGGTGATGTACGCATCCCCGAACTTGCGGGGTTGCGAAATTTCTGCCCCCACTTCGATCGTCCCTCTCTATTCCCTCGTACGCCACCGAGGCCTTCCCGGCAGCACAATGGTTGCGGTGTGTGACGGGCTGCGAGTGCCCGCTGGCGGCCTAGCTCTGCGGCGCCAGGGTGCGTAGGACGTCGAACTCGTTGCCCTCGGGGTCTGCCATGACCACCCAGTTTCGGTCTGAGCCCTGGCCCGCATCCGTCTTGGTGGCGCCGAGGCCGAGCAATCTGGTCACCTCGTCCTCGGTGCTGCCGTCGATCGGGCTGACATCGAGGTGAAGCCGGTTCTTCACGGTCTTGCCCTCGGGTACCTGGATGAACAGCAAGGTGGGCGGCATCTGGCGAGCCCGGACATCCTCGACGGTCGGCACCCAGGAGCCGATCTCGACCTTGCCCTGGCTCCGGTCGATCACCTTGAAGTCCAGGACCTCGCACCAGAAAGCCGCGAGTCTCTCCGGATCGTGGCAGTCAACGACCAACTCGGTGAACCTACTTGTCATGACTCTCCCAGATAGTGCGGACGAGTCTCAACGTATGCCACCCGTCCGACAGATCCGAGATCTTCCTGACCAGGAACCTCAGAAAGGGTCTGCCCCGGCATCAGACACCGCGAGCGTTCGGAATCCGCAAGGGCATCCGCACCCTGGGGCCGTTCAAACAGGGCATGCTGACCCTGTGCCGTTCCAGGTCGGTACCCGGCTGACTCAACTCGCCCGCGACAACCGGATCTCCGTGCCGCCTGCCACCACTACCTGAGAAGTGCTGTGCGGGCTCCCACCACATCCGGTCCTACTCACGTGTTGCGCCTCCAGCCGCAGCACGCGGCCCGGGACCCCGTTCCGTTCGGCGTACGACACCACATCCGCCGTGCCTCCGTACCCCCACGCCGGCTTCCCGTCCCAGACAGCGAACAGTTCCTCGGCCAAGCCGACCAGAATCTCGCTGCCCGTCATATGTGCGTCCGAGTCCGACGCCGTCCTGCCCGTGTGGTGCACCCGTGCCGCACGACCCATCAACTCGTCGTAGACCGGCCAGTGACTCTCCGGGAGACCTTCGCGGTACTGCTCAGCGGGACAACGACTTCGAGAACTCCGCCACGCGTCAGCACAGCCTCCGCGAACCACGCATCCGGACCGTCCGCGATGCACGAAACCCCTACCAATTCAGCCGCATCGATTTCGCGAACGGCCACTTCGAGGAGCTGCCGAACCCGCTGCTCAACGTCTCGGCTCAAACCCCGATGCCCGGTAATCCCCACACGCATGGCCGATCCCCCTCCTACGGGTAGACGCCATGAAGGCGTTCATCGTGTCCCGTTCCTCGCGGCACGCCACGGCAGAGCTGCTGCTACGAGAGTTCCTGACGTCCCTCGAGCGGCACGAGCGTCAACGTCGTGAACTCCCCATGAGGCTGCGCTGAAGAGCAGAGCCTCAGCCGTTCCCGGCGAGATCCGGAAAATACGCCATAGCCCAGATCTGCCCATCTCCAGACCAGCCCGGGCAGCCCGGCCGCACGCAGCAACGTGACGTTCGCCGTATCGAGGACGACGACCCGCTGAACCACAGGGCGCGTCTGGGGTGTCCGATCGACGCCACGGCCTCATCAGCGACGCCGACTGTCCAGGTCGCCTTCCCCTGGCTGCACGACCTCCGGCACCTGCGCTGGGAACCACGCTCCGACATCCACGGAGCCTCCCTCAAACTCGCCTGCTGTCCCCTCACTACCGACAACTCAAGTCAACGCGTGGGCAGTTGTTAGAGTCATGACATGGCGACAGAAGTTGATGCGATCGTGCCCGGAAATGTACGCACGCGAGCAGAGATCAAACGGGTGTTCGGAGGAAGCACACAGGGCGGTATATGCGCCGCAATCGAAGAGCGGAGTGTCAACCTCTACTCGGACCCCAGCGTCGGAGAGGTAAACGGCTACTACGACGGTTGGCTGGCAGAGGAAGATGATCTGGGGCCCATCTTCGAGTACACCGGGGCTGGGAGGTCTGGCAATCAGACGTTCGCCGGGTCCGCCGGCGGGGGCAACCGAGCCATCCTGTGCCACGCTGAACAGGGTCGAACATTGCGAGTTTTCAAACAGGTCGGTCAGGATCCCAAAAGCGCCGCCAAGACACATCAGTACCTCGGGGAATTTACTCTAGATCCATTGGAAGCTTACGTGTGGCGCAGAGTTCATGGCCAGGACGGAAAGAAGCGCAATGCAATCGTTTTTCGCCTTCGCCCGGAAGGGGAAACGCAGCGCTCTTCAAATAGCTTGATCCCGGTTGCGAAAGAGACCACATGTGAACTCGTCCCCCTCGAGGTAGTTACTGCAGCGACCCTTCAAAGCGATCCCGCGACTATTGGAGGGCTGGCCTTTCCTAAGAAGCAGAGAAATAAATCCAGCTCTTTGCGAAAGGCCGCCAAGAATGCCGCTACCAGCGGCACGTTCGTCGTCTCGGAGGCCTTCAATAAGAAGATGAGTCTTCGCTCGTCGGCCGCAGCACACATCGCTGTGCGTCGTGAAGCAGAGCTAACCCGTACCTACATGGCCTTTCTTAAATCTGTGGGACGCAAAACTGGCGCCTTCCAAATAAAGGTCAAGGGCCTTACGTCCACCCTAAGGACAGATCTCTATGATGCAACGGAGCACGTACTCTACGAAGCTAAGGGATCTAGCGCCCGCGAGGACGTAAGAATGGCTCTCGGGCAAATTCTAGACTACAGCCGCTATGTACTGACTGAGGACCACGCGGAGCCACCCAAGCGGGTCATCCTTCTCCCCGCAAAGCCAGATCTGGACATGTTCGATCTGTGCGAATCTTACGGGGTTGAAATAATTTATAGATCAGAAAATGGCAGCTTCATTGGTGAATCTGTACCTGCCGACTAAGAGGTTGTCTCACGTGGCAAGTTTCGCGAGCTTCTCGTAGCTGCTCAGGGCGCGGTGGTCATAGCCGGGTCTCGGCTCTGCCAGTCGTTGCGGACCACGTAAGGGATCTTGAGACCACGAACAGCCCATGGCAGGCTGATGCCGCATGATCGATGAATTCGCAAAGGAAAACCTGCACGGGAGACTGCGGCGGGACCGCAAGGCGCTGCTCTGGAAGCTCGAGGGCCTGTCCGAATACGACGCCCGCCGACCTTTGACGGTGACCGGGACCAACCTCCTCGGCCTGGTCAAACACGTGGCCAGCGTCGAGGCCAGGTACTTTGGCGAGGTCTTCGACCGCCCTTCCCCGGAACCGCTGCTCCGGTGGCAGGACCACGACGGCAGCGATCTGTGGGCGACTGAGGACGAGACCCGCGATCAGATCATCGAGTCCTACCGGCGCACGTGGGAACACTCGGACGCGACGATCAACGAGCTTCCCCTCGACGCCCCCGGCCAGGTGCCGTGGTGGCCGGAGCCTCATTCCAACACGAACCTGTTCGCCATCATGGTCCATGTCCTCGGCGAGACCAACCGGCATGCCGGGCACGCCGACATCCTGCGCGAAGACGTCGATGGCCGAACCGGGATGCGGCCCGAACACGAGATGCGGATCGATCAGGAAGCCCGCGACGCCTACTACGCGAAGATCGAACAGGCCGCCAGATCGGCCGCATCGATCAAGGCATAGAGGGCTGTGCCGCGCGATTTGATGTTCGAGCAGCATGATGGCGGCCGTGAGGGCTGATCTGTCGAAGCGTCTGGTATCTGATGAGCTCTGGGAGCTGGTCGCCCCGCTACTGCCGACATTCGCGGCTCGACCGCAAGGTGGCGGGACCGCTCCGCGTGACGAGCAGGCGGTGTTCACGGCTGTGGTGTACGTACTGACCAGCGGGTGTGCGTGGCGGTATCTGCCGGAAACGTTTGGTGTCTCGCCAGCCACCGCGCACCGTCGGTTCAGCGTGTGGACCGAGGCCGGGTTGTGGCGCAGGCTGCACCGGGCGGTGCTGGACGAACTCGGCACCAGGGGTGAGCTGGACTGGTCGTCCGCGATCGTCGATGCCGCGTCGGTGCGAGCAAAAAGGGGGGCTCGCTGACCGGGCCGAATCCGGTCGATCGCGGCAAGAAAGGCAGCAAAATACACGTGCTGTCCGAGGCCCAGGGCTTACCGCTGGCCGTGGCGGTGTCGGGTGCGAACCTGCACGACAGCCAGGCATTCAAGCCGCTCATCCTGGGGATACCCGCCATCCGCTCCCGGCGCGGACCCCGCCGCAGACGACCGATGAAGGTCCGCGCGGACAAGGCGTATTACTCCGCGAAATACCTGCGCTGGCTCCGCGATCGCCGCCTCGTTCCTCGGATCGCCCGGCCCGGCATCGAGTCCGGCGAGCGCCTCGGCCGGCACCGCTGGAAGATCGAGCGGTCGATCGCCTGGCTCTTCGGCTACCGCCGCCTCACCATCCGGTACGAACGAAAAGGCAACCACTTCCTTGCCTTCCTCGGGCTCGCTGCGGCACTCACCTGCTACAAGCGACTCGCGAAGCTCACCACGTGAGACATCCTCTAAGCCCTCGAAGTGCTCCCCTCAGCCTTCTAACATCTTAGATGTCCTACCTACGGGAGACATACGCCATCGACGCGAAATGACGCCGAGGCGAGTTGCTCCCGCGTATGGCACGAGGTCAATGGGGTTCATCCACGCATCAGAGAAATGAATATTCAAGTGTAGCGCGAGAGCCAGTAGGATATCCTGAGATGCATCCGTATCTATTTGCGCGAGTAGAGACCCCGGCTCGGGTGAGCGTTCGAGAAGGCGATTGTCAGGGTTCTGCCACTGCAGTTGCCCCTTACCCAACACCCATATGCTATCAGGCCATTCGGTCGGAGGCCGGGTTTGACACCAGTCCATGAGGTGGCTACCGATGGTCTCCAATTTGAGACTGTCAAAAGCGACGATAATCCCAGAGGTTGGAAAGAAGTCGTACACTTTCCCATAGGCTGACGTTTTTCGCGGAATAAGACCAGGCGTCGGGCGATAGGAAGCCTTCGACATGCGGCGCAGTTTACTTATTTTGTTACATGCGTCTACAAGTTGTTCCTTGTCTAGTTTAGTCTTTACTTCAACGACGCCATAAACGCACTCATTTGGGAGAATTCGGTACCCGTTTAGGGTAGTGAAAGGCGGGGTTCCTCGATCCGCAAGAACAACGTCGCATTGAGGAGAGGTCTCACCTGAGGCGGTGATGATTTCAGCGTTATGTACCGTTTCCACATGGGATGGTAGATAGCTGGCGAGAAACTCGCGAACAAGAGCTTCTCGGGAAGTTCCCGCTTCACCGTTATGTCTGAAGTTCCTTGACTGCTCAAAATCTGCACGCATTCGCATAGCCACTGAGCCCAGGATTCTTCCAAGCTTCTCTTGAGACATGAAATGATTCTAGAGTAGTCCACAGACTTCTGCAGCTACGGACGACAACGCGGACGGGGCATCTCGGCTACGGCGAACCGCCGTTGCCCATGGAAGTCCGCCCCTGTGGCATAACTACGGCACGCACCTTAGGAGTTTGATCCCTCCACTCCGGCATACAGTGGGAGTAACTGCTGCAGCAGCTTGACTTTGGCCCAAGCATGCCCCACTGGCACCGTCTTCGGGGATCAAGATTGGGGTGAGGCAGCGGCTACATGGACACCGATGCAGGGCGCTTGCGGCGATCGTGCCCTGTCTGGCCAAGCGCCAAGGGGTATCCCCACGTCCAGTGATCGGTCAACGCCTGCCCACTGTCAGTGCCCTCTGTTACACATGGGCACAACCGTCTGAGTGATCAAGGGAGCCAGCGTGTCCGAGTCGGGGGATCTGACGCAGCCTGCCGTAGGGGTGTACGAGGAGCTCATCACCGTGCGCTTTGAGCAGAAGCTGAAGGAGTTCGCGAACCTCGGGTGGCATCCAGTGAGCGATGCAGTAGGAGCTGAGTCCGTTTCCCATGTACTGGCAAGACATATCGCTCAGACCGTGCGCCGTGTTCTCCACAGACTCCCTGCCGAGGAGCGGGTTTACGCGGCGAACCACATCTTGGAGTCCATCAGCACTCTTGAAGGAGCACAGGAGTGGGTGGAGTTGGTGGCGGACGGTCCTCGCCAACTCCTGGCGCTGACACGGCAGGAGGCTCCAGGTGTCTTCGCCATACGGCCAGGCATCCCGCTCTCTGATACTGCGCTCATCACAAACTCGCCCGAGGATCCAAGCCTCGGCTTCGAGCTGCGCGCGGAGCTAGCCACTGCTGACCGTGTCGACCTGCTCTGCGCGTTCGTGAAATGGCACGGTCTGCGCATCATCGAGCAATCCCTGAAGGCGGCCCATGAGCGGGGCGTACCGATACGCGTCATCACGACGACGTACATCGGAGCGACCGAACGGCGCGCGCTGGATCGGCTGGTGCAAGATTTCAACGCCGAGGTCAAGGTCAACTACGAGACACGCTCTACTCGACTCCACGCCAAAGCATGGCTGTTCCGGCGTGGGAGTGGCTACGACACGGCGTACGTCGGCAGCTCCAACCTCTCCAAAGCCGCCCTGCTCGATGGCCTGGAGTGGAACGTCCGGCTGTCTTCCATCGCCACTCCCGACGTGTTGCGAAAGTTCGAAGCAACCTTCGAGGCGTACTGGAGCGACCCTTCGTTCGAAACATACGATCCTGATGCGGACGGAATCCGGTTGCAGGAGGCGTTGGCGATCGCTGGAGGTACCTCCTCAACGTCCTCCGCGGACCGCAAGATCACGTTGTCCGGCCTTGAGGTACGGCCGTATCCGCACCAGCGCGACATGCTAGAGCGACTGGAAGTTGAGCGGGAGGTTCATGACCGGCATCGCAATCTGCTGGTGGCCGCCACTGGCACCGGCAAGACTGTGATGGCGGCACTCGACTACAAACAGCTGCGCAAGAAGCATGGCCGTGACCTGCGACTATTGTTCGTCGCGCATCGCAAGGAAATCTTGCAGCAGTCTCTGCGGACTTACCAAGATGTCTTGGTGAACCCAAACTTCGGCGAATCCCTCCACAGCGGTGAGATCCCAGAGCGCTGGACGCACGTCTTCGCCAGCGTGCAGTCGCTGAACGCTCGAGCGCTGGACCAGCTCGCTCCCGATCACTTCGACGTGATCGTGATCGACGAGTTCCATCACGGAACCTCACCGACGTATCGGAAGATCCTCGATCACTTCCAGCCGTTGGAGCTGCTGGGCCTGACAGCGACCCCCGAGCGCATGGACGGCAAGAACATCCAAGATGAGTTCTTCGATGGCCGGATCGCTGCCGAAATGCGCCTATGGGAGGCTTTGGAGAACGATCTCCTCAGCCCTTTCCACTACTTCGGTATCAGTGACAACACCGACTTGAGTGCGGTGGAGTGGAAGCGTGGAGCGTACGACGCGAGCGCTCTGAGCAATGTTCTTACGGAAAATGATGCGCGGGCCCTGTTGGTCGTGAAGGCCGTCAAGGAGAAGGTCTCCGAGCCAGGAGCCATGCGGGCTCTAGGCTTCTGTGTGTCGGTCGCGCACGCACACTTCATGGCAGAGTACTTTCGCGCGGCCGGCCTCAATGCCGTAGCTCTGTCAGGCGAGACTCCAGCCGACCAGCGTCATCAGGCACTGTCTGACCTCAGGACGGGGTCATTGCAGGTGATCTTCTCGGTCGACCTCTTCAACGAGGGCCTCGACATCCCCGACGTCGACACCCTACTCCTGCTGCGCCCCACCTCCAGCGCAACCGTGTTCCTTCAGCAGCTCGGCCGAGGCCTCCGACGCACTGAGGAAAAAGCAGTGCTGACCGTGCTGGACTTCATCGGTCAACACCGCAAGGAATTCCGCTTCGAGAACCAGTTCCGAGCGCTAACGAACCTCACCCGCAAGCGACTCCTGGACAACATCGAGCATGGCTTCCCCCAGCTACCCTCCGGCTGCCAGATCATCCTTGAAGAGAAGGCGAAGAAAACCATCATCGCCAATATCAAGGATCAGATCGGCGTCAATGTGACAGCTCTCGCTCGCGAAGTCGCCGACTATGCCGAGCCAAGGCTGAGCCGGTACCTCGATGAGAGCGGCCGCGAGCTAAAAGAGCTTTACCGAGGAAACGGGAACTCATGGACTGGGCTCCTCCGTCGGTCTGGTCTCCTGAAGGGCGAGGCGCCTGAAGGCGAAGCCATGCTACTCAAGCGGGTTTCCGCCTTCCTGCACGTGGACGACCCGCTGCGCGTTTCCGCGTACACAAGGCTGTTGGAAGACGATGCCCCCGCATACGGCGCACTCGATGAGCAGGGTCAAGCCTACGCCCGCATGCTCTTCTTCCAACTGTGGCCGCTCGGCGGAAACACCCGCAAGGGCTTCGCCAATTACGACGCCGGGTTCACGATGCTGCACCACCAGCACGCGGTACGCAACGAGCTACGCCAAGTGCTGGAGTACAACCTCGCCCACACCGAGCATGTCCCGATCCCACTCCTAGGGGTCGGTAGCGAGGCCGGTATTCCACTGACCGTGCACGCTTCCTACAGCCGCGAAGAGATCCTCCCCGCGCTCGGCCAATCCTTCATCGGCGGCTTCATGCCAGGCGACTTCCGTGAGGGGGTGAAGTGGTGTGATTCGATCAAGACCGACGCCTTGCTCATCACCTTGGACAAAGACGAGAAGGACTTCTCCCCGCAGACCCGCTACCACGACTATGCGCTCAGCGAGAGCCTCTTCCACTGGGAATCCCAGAACCAGACCTCGGCCACTTCACCCACTGGGCTCCGCTATCAGCACCACGCCATCACGGGCAGCCACGTCTTGCTCTTCGTACGCCGCTACAAGAGCACTGACATCGGCGGAGCCCAGCCGTGGATGCTGCTCGGCCCCGCCGAGTACGTCGAGCACAAAGGAAGCAAGCCGATGGCGATCACGTGGAAGCTGGCACACGAGATTCCGGCGGACGTATGGACATACTCCGCGATCGCTGCCGGCTAACCCCTCAGACCGAGTCTCCCTCAGCGCCGGCGTCTGCCTCGAAGTACATCTGGGCACGGTCCAGCGCCTCGTCCACGTCGCGGCCGTGCGCTTGCAGCCAATGAAGGAGGTCGGCGATGACGGCGATCGCCGTTTCCTCCACCACGGCCACGCTTGACGTGCTCGCCCCCGCGCCCCGGTTCAGTTGCGCTGCGCCGTAGAGACCGAGCATTGCCCCTGCTCTTGCCACACGGACACCTCCTGTATGACCGTTGGGCGAGCTCAGGCTGGTGGCCAGTTCGCACCAGGTGACCTTTCGGTCGGCATGGAGTTGGACGCCCCAACGATCGGCGATGGCGTCGACGAGCGCCATGCCGCGACCGCCCTCGGAGTCGGCGCCCGCATCGAGGAGCGTCGGAAGAGCCCGAGGGTCGGGGTCGTGGACCTCGATGCGCAGGTGGGTGCCATCCATTGAGACGGTGAGGGTGGTCGGGGTACCCGGGCCGACATGCGTGATCACGTTGGCGACGAGTTCACTGACGCAGAGTTGGGCCGCGTCGATGACTTCGTGCAAGCCCCAGAGGTCAAGGTGCAGTCGCATGATGCGGCGTAAAGCTGCTACTTCTTCAGGTTCTGCCGTGAAGGCCAAGTCCCACGGCTTCCGTGACATACACGTCTGGTGGATCACCGAGACCCCTCTCATCGTCGGCAACTTCCTTGCCTCCTACCTGTTCGGCGGAGCGTTACCTGTGCTCACTCTGGGTGGTGTTGCTTGCCAGGATGGCGCCCGCGCATCCCGCCGTGCAATATGCACGGCGGGATTCCCACTTCCGAGTGATTGGCAAGCACACCCCTTGGCGCGAGACTGAACGCCCGTTATCAGGAAGCCTTTTCAGGAAGGGGCTGGGATGGCCGGATCGCCGACTGCACGTCGTCGACGTCTCTCGATCGAGCTGAAGAAGCTCCGCGAGCGGAATGCGCTGACCTGTGCGCAGGTCGGTGATGCGTTGGAATGGAGCGGCTCCAAGGTCAATCGGATGGAGACCGGCAGCGGCAAGGTCCAGCCGTCCGACATCGATGCCCTGTGCCGGTTCTACGACACCAGTGATGAGTTGCGCGAGTTCCTGAAGGCGCTGGCCCGGCAGGCCAGGACGCGTGGTTGGTGGCAGGTGCACGGCGCCGGAGTTCCCGAGTGGTTCTCCATCTACGTCGGCCTGGAGCAGGACGCCTCCACGTTTCGCCAGTACCAGTGCGAGTTGTTGCCGGGTCTCATGCAGACCTCGGCGTACGCCGGCGAACTCCACAAGGCCGGTGCACACATGTCCGCTCAGGACATCGCTCGTGCGGTTCGTGTGCGCATGGAACGGCAGGCAATACTGACGCGGCCCGACGGTCCCGACGCCTGGTTCGTCGTGAACGAGGGTGCGTTGCGCAATGTCATCGGGGACCGAACGCTGATGCGCGAGCAGCTCGAACGCCTCTTGGAGTCGGCCGAGTTGTCGAGTGTGACCTTGCAGGTCCTGCCTTTCGATTCAGGTACCTATCCGGCCACGGGTTCGTTCACCATGCTTGGCTTCCCCGACCAGGAGGACCCCGACCTCGTATATCGAGACGGCATCACCGATGCCGTCTATCTCGAAGGCGAGCATCATGTGCGTGAGTACACGAGGGCCTTCGACGGACTGCGAGCAGCGGCGTTGAGCCCTCAGCGCTCCGCCGAACTGATCAAGACCGTTCTTAAGGAACACTCGAGATGAACACTGCACCGTCCGTGCCCGTCTATGCCTCTCCTTGGTTCAAGTCCTCCTACAGCAACGGCGCAGGCGGCGAATGTGTCGAGTGCGCCCGCAGCGTGGACGGCACCCTGGTGCGTGATTCCAAGAAGACCGGTGGGCCCGTGGTCGCCTTCCGCGCAGATGCTTGGCAAGCCTTCATACAGACCGTGGAGAGTGGCGCTCCGACAGCGGCGTGAGCGGACACTCGTTACGCCGTAGGCCTGACTGTTGACGGTGCCGTGGGATCGCCCGCTTCTAGTCAGTCTCGTGCTTCCGCGGTCCGGAGGGGTGGGGTCCCGAGGTGGGCATGCGCTTCGGTTGGCTGGGATGTGGGCCCAGTTTGCGGGGCGCGGGCGCCTCTCGCAAGCACGCCGGGTCGGCTCAGCGGCTGCGGGGAGTGGGTGGGCGCGCGGGCGCGTATCGGGGCAATACACCTAGGGCCTGTCCGGCGAGGGGATGCCTTCACGTCTCGGCGCGGCGGAGCTCACGGTTTGTGGGTTACCCAGAGCAGTTCCGCCGGCCAGCGGTGTGCCCAGTCGGGTGGGTCGGTTTCGTTGTAGCCGTTGGGTGTTCCGAGTTCGGGCCGCGGCTCGATGAGGCCGTCGATGATGAGACCCGCGCCGCGCAGGACCTTGACCCAGTCGCCGTAGGTGAGCTGATAGCTGGTCGCGCCGTCGTCTTCAGCGATGGTGTTCAGCCCGAAGTAGTCCTGCTGCAGCGTCGTGGTCACGCGGCTGGCGGCTTCGTCGTAGCAAGCTTCGAACCATGGGCTGGCGACGTTGAACACCAGGCGCCCGCCTCGGCCCAAGACGCGTGCGGCCTCCGGGACGGCCAGGTGCGGGGGCGCCCAGCTGAGCCCACCGAAGTCGCAGAACACCAGGTCGAAGCTGTCGACGGCGAAGGGGAGCTGTTCGGCGGCGCCTTGCACTAGCGGGTAGCGGGCCGCTCCCATCGCGCGGGCCGCAGCGGCGAGTTGGGCTTCGGACAGGTCGAGCCCGACCACGATGGCGCCCTCGGCAGCGAGCGCCCTGGACCACTGGCCGGCACCGCAGCCGAGTTCGAGGACGCGCTTGCCGGTGACGTCACCCAGGGCGTGCAGGTGCGCGTCGGGGATGGAGTACATGCCCCACAGCCGGGGTGTGGCGCCGATTTGCGGGTCGTGCTTGTGCTGGTAGGCGCTGCTGATCTGGTTCCAGAGCCGCCGGTTGGCGGGGATGCTGTCCACGTGCCGACTCCAGCACTGCCTGCCGGGGGCGGTCAACACGATTAGGGCACTGGCCGGCCCTCGCCTCGGTCCGGCCCTGGCTCGGCCCGTGATCCGCCGGGCGAGCCCTAGCGGCCCGTCCAGGTGGTGGTGCCTGTGGGGTCTCGGGTGAGCTTCCAGCCTGGGTGGTGGATTTTCAGGCGGTGATGGCGTCGACGCGGTCGTCGCCTGGCCGCGAGAGTGATCAACCGTTCCGGTTCGCCGGTGCGGTGGAGGGCTTTCGGCGACGGGCACGTCGTGCACCGGCACGCGGCGCACTTCAGGACACACTTCATGACTCCCCTACCCCTGGGGCGACTTGCTGCCCGGTGGGCCGTGACCGCGTCGGAGCGACGGTGATCGTGTCAGAGCTCTTGACAGGAGCTTGGGCGCGCGGTCACCTTTGGCAACGTTGTCACAACCTCTGGCAACGTTGTCATTCCACGGCTCCGGCGCCACCGCGTATTCGTCGGCCGCGCTGTTTTCTGATGGGACTCACGTTCATGGCAGGTCAGTCACATGCGCCGCGGGATCCTTCCGGTCCTTCCCGGCGGTCGGTGGTCACTACGGGTTCGACTCTTCTGGGCGGGTTCGGTCTGAGCGCTCTGTTCCCGGCGACGAGCACGGCCGCCGGGCGCGGCGACGCGGCCGCCACGTCGGCGCCGTCCGGTGAACTCGCCGCCTACCGCCCCGTCGAGGTCTCCTCGACGGACTACGCGCCGACTCCGGGCGAGTTCGTCGTCGACCGTCTCGCATCGCCCGGGGTCCGGGGAAGCGGATGGCGCGCGGCGGCGGGGGACGATCCGCAGTGGATCTCGGTCGATCTGCAGGCCGACTGCCAGGTCACGCGGGTCCGGCTCACCTTCGAGGCCGACGCGAGCGATCCGGTTTTCACTCCACCCGCCACCGGCAATAGGGCGGAAGGCACCACCGGCAAGGAGATCCTGTCCAGTTACGCGCTCGCCTTCGTGGTCGAGACGTCCAGGGACGGCGGCTCCTGGACGAGCGTGTACCGCACGACGGCCGGTACGGGCGGGGTGGTGGACATTCCGCTGCCCCGGTCCGTGACGGCGCGGTGGGTGCGGATGACGGCTCAGCGGCGGTCCAGTCCCAACCCGCTCGGGCTGAACGGTTTCGAGGTGTACGGCACGGCCGGCGGGCGACGACCCTCGGTCACCGGCTGGACCGACTGGGGAACCCACCACGGCGAGGCTCCCGGGCTGGCCGTCGCGGCGGACGGCACGGTGCCGCTGGAGTCCGGCTGGCGGCTGACCCTGGACGACTGGGCCGACGGCGAGGGCCCCGACCTGTCGAAGCCGACCGTGGACACCAGCGGCTGGCTGCCCGCCACCGTGCCCGGCACGGTCCTCGCCTCACTCGTCGACCAGGGAAAGCTCCCGGACCCGGTCGCCGGTCTGAACAATCTGCACATCCCTGAGGCGCTCTCCCGCCATTCCTGGTGGTACAAGCGTGACTTCGACCTGCCGTCCGGTCTGCGCACCGGCCATGGCCGCCGGGTCTGGCTGGAGTTCGACGGCATCAACCACCAGGCCGACATCTGGCTCAACGGGCATCAGGTGGGAGGGCTCACCTACCCGTTCGCCCGCTCGGCCCATGACGTGACGGAGTTGCTCGCCGAGAAGGGGACGAAGGGCCACAACGCGCTGGCGGTGAAGATCACGCCGATGCCCGTCCCCGGCAGTCCGGGGGACAAGGGGCCCGCCGGGGAATCCTGGGTGGACGCGGGCGCGGGTCAGATGAACCTCAACTCGCCCACGTATCTGGCCGCTTCGGGGTGGGACTGGATGCCGGCCGTACGGGACCGGGTCGCGGGGATCTGGAACCATGTCCGGCTGAGATCCACGGGGCCCGTGGTCATCGGCGACCCCCGGGTGGACACGGTTCTGCCGGAGTTGCCCGACACCTCCGTCGCCGAACTCACCCTCACCGTCCCGGTCCGCAACGCCGACGCGGCCGAGCACACCACGACCGTCTCCGCGTCGTTCGGCGCCATACGTGTCTCCAAGGCCGTCACCGTCCCGGCCGGCCGGAGCGTCGATGTCACCTTCACCCCGGACGCCTTCAGCCGGCTGCGGCTGCGCGACGCCGCACTGTGGTGGCCCAACGGGCTCGGCAGCCCCACCCTTCACGACCTCACCCTGGCCGCCTCGGTCGACGGGACGGAGAGCGACCGGCGCACCACCCGCTTCGGTATCCGCCAGTTCGGCTACGAGTACGACGTGCCGCTGCCCTTCACCTCGTCCGGCGACGCCCGCGCCCAGTCGCTGGAGGTCGGAAGGCAGCAGGCCCGGTATGTGCGGGTCAGGTGCCTGACCAGGGCCACCGACTGGGGCAACTCCCTGTGGACCCTGTCCGTGACCGACAGCGCCAGGCCGGGCACCGACCTCGCCCTGCACGCGAGCGCCACCTCCTCCACGACGGACGGCGACGACCACGGCCCCGGCAACGCCACCGACGGTGACCCCGGCACCCGCTGGTCCTCGGCCTACCAGGAGGATCAGTGGATCCGCGTGGACCTGGGCTCCCCGCAGTCCTTCGACGGCGTCGACCTCGTGTGGGAGCAGGCCTACGCCCGGACGTACGTGGTCCAGGTGTCCACGGACGACTCGACCTGGACGGACGTGAAGTCCGTCGACAACACCGCCGTACCACTGCCGTTCAACACCGACCGGGCGAGCCTGCAGGTGGAGGACTTCACCGCCCGCACGGCCCGCTTCGTACGGATCAACTGCGGTGTGCGCCACACCAGCTGGGGCAACTCCCTGTGGTCCCTTTCGGTGATCGACAGCTCCCGTCCGGGCACCGACCTGGCACTGCACAAGGCGGCCACGGCCTCCACGGAGGAGTCCGACCATCCGGCCGCAGCCGCCACCGACGGCAGCCCCGACAGCCGGTGGTCGTCGCAGTACGAGGACCACCAGTGGATCCAGGTCGACCTCGGCTCCGTCCAGAGCTTCGACCGCGTGGCCATCCTGTGGGAGCAGGCCTATCCGAAGACGTACGTCATCCAGGTGTCGCCCGACGGTGGCACCTGGACGGACGTGAAGTCCGTGGACAACAGCCCGGTGCCGCTGAAGATCAGCGTGAACGGTGTACGGGTGCTGGCCCGGGGCGGCAACTGGGGCTGGGACGAACTGCTGCGGCGGATGCCGGCCGAGCGGATGGACGCGGCGGTGCGCATGCACCGCGACATGAACTTCACGGTGATCCGCAACTGGGTCGGCAGCATCAACCGCGAGGAGTTCTACGCCAGTTGCGACGAACACGGCATCCTGGTGTGGAACGACTTCCCCAATGCCTGGGCCATGGACCCGCCGGACCATGACGCGTTCAACGCGATCGCGCGCGACACCGTACTGCGCTACCGCATCCACCCCTGTGTGGTGGTGTGGTGCGGCGCCAACGAGGGCGACCCGCCGGCCCCCATCGACAAGGGCATGCGCGACGCCGTCGAGCAGCAGGCCCCCGGCATCCTCTACCAGAACAACTCCGCCGGAGGCATCATCACCGGCGGCGGCCCCTACAACTGGGTCGAGCCCGAGAAGTACTACGACCCGTCGACCTACGGCAGCAACAGCTTCGGGTTCCACACCGAGATCGGCATGCCGGTCGTCTCCACCGCCGAGAGCATGCGCAATCTGGTGGGCGACGAGAAGGAGTGGCCGATCGGCGGAGCGTGGTACTACCACGACTGGAGTGAGCACGGGAATCAGGCTCCGCAGCAGTACCGGGCGGCGATCGAAGCACGCCTGGGCGCCGCGACGGGCCTCGACGACTTCGCCGGCAAGGCGCAGTTCGTCAACTACGAGAACGCACGCAGCATGTTCGAGGCATGGAACGCCCACCTGTGGGACGACGCCAGCGGCCTCATGCTCTGGATGTCCCACCCCGCCTGGCACAGCACCGTCTGGCAGACCTACGACTACGACTTCGACGTCAACGGCACCTACTACGGTGCCCGCACCGCCTGCGAGCCCCTGCACGTCCAGGCCGACCCGCTGAGATGGCGGCTCCTCGTGGTGAACCACACGCGCGGGAAGGTCGAGGGCGCGACGGTCACCGCCCGGCTCCACGACCTCGCCGGTCGCCGGATCGGCGGGACCAGGAAAGCCGTGGTCGATGTCGCGTCGGCCTCCACCACACCCGCCTTCGCCGTGGACTGGACCGACGACCTGCCCGATCTGCACCTGCTGCGACTGACCCTCGAGGACCGCACGGGTCATACGCTCTCGGCCAACACCTACTGGCGTCATCGGACCCCGGCCGCGATGAAGGCGCTCAACGACCTCCCGCGGGTCAGGCTCTCGGCCTCGATCACCCGCGTGTCGCGCTCCGGTGCCGGCACCGGTGACCGACGTGAACTGACCGCTGTCGTCAAGAACCGTGGGTCGGCCCTCGCCCCGATGGTCCGGCTGTCGCTGCTGGACGATCACAGCGGTGAGCGCGTCCTGCCGACGCTGTACAGCGACAACTACCTCTGGCTGCTGCCCGGCGAGTCGCGGACGGTCACCCTGTCCTGGCCGGCGCACGCGTTGCCGTCGAACCGTCCGGCGCTCAGCGTGTCCGCCTACAACAGTCCCCGTACGGTCGCCCGGGGGTAGGGCGGGGGTGGGGCGGTCGCCGGGCGTCCGTTCGTGCGCGTTAGCCTCGGTTTGTTCGAAAGACGCAGGCAGGAGCGGGAGGCAGCAATGGCGAAGGTACCGGCCGCGGCGGTGGCCGCGGGTGGGCTCATCGGCGGGTACGGCGTGGCCCGGTGGACCAAGAAGCGGCAGCTCGGCGGGGTGGTGCTGGCAGCCGCCGGGGCCACGGCCGCGCAGCAGTGGCGGCGGCAGGCCGGCGGGAAGGCCGCCGGTGCGCTGACCGTCGCGTACGTCGCCGCCTTCGCCGGGTCCCACCCGCTGGCCAAGAAGGTGGGCGCCTGGCCCTCCGTGTTCGGCGTCGCCGGGGCCGTGGCCCTCGCCTCGTGGGCCGTGGCCGACCGGCGCGCCTGAGCAGGCACAGGGCGCTGCAGGCCCGAGGGTCTACGAGGCCGCGGCGGGCACGGACTCCGGGAGCGGCACAGCGGCAGGGACCGGGACCGAGGTGGGGCCCGTGCCCTGGAACGTCCGGCGGTACGCGTACGGGCTCGTTCCCACCACCCGCTTGAACCGCTCCCGGAACGCCGTCGGCGAGCCGAACCCCGCCTGGGTCGCGATGCGTTCGACCGGGTACGTGGTCGTCTCCAGGAGGTACTGGGCGCGGCGGACCCGGGCGCGGTGCAGCCACTGGAGCGGTGTGGTGCCGGTCTGGTCGCGGAAGCGGCGGTTGAGCGTACGGGTGCTCATGCCGGCGTGGGCGGCGATGTCCTCCAGGGTCAGCTCACGCTCCGCGTTCTCCTCCAGCCAGGCGAGGAGGGGCTCCATCGTGGTGCCGGCCGGTACCGGCGGCTGGTCGTGGATGATGAACTGGGCCTGGCCGCCCTCCCGTTCGAGCGGCATGACCGACATCCGGGCCGCGTGCGCGGCGACCGCCGAACCGTGATCGTTGCGGATCATGTGCAGGCACATGTCGAGGGCGGCGGCCGCGCCCGCCGAGGTGAGGAACTGGCCGTTGTCGACGTAGAGGACGTTCGGGTCGACGGTCACGGAGGGGTACCTGGCCGCCAGGTTCTGCGCCGCGACCCAGTGGGTGGTGGCGCGCAGCCCGTCCAGCAGGCCGGTGGCGGCGAAGACGAAGGCGCCCACGCAGATCGAGGCGATCCGGGTGCCGTTCTGGGCCGCCGCGCGCAGCGCCTGCGTCACGCCCGGCGGGAGCGGGGCGGCCGGGTCGGCGACGCCGGGCAGGATGATCGTGTCGGCCTCGGCCAGCGCCTCCAGGCCGTAGGGGGCGCGGATCGTGAACGCGCCCGCGCTCACCTCCGCGTCCGCCGTGGGCGAGCAGACCCGGATCCGGTAGGGCTCCCGGCCGTCCGGCAGCCGGGCCCAGCCGAAGGTGTCGATCGGGGCGGAGAGGTCGAACGGGATGACCTGGTCGAGCGCCAGTACGGCCACGGTGTGCATGGCCAGAGCGTAGGCATACGGCGGATTGTGGCCAAGCGGGGGGCTCGTAGCCTCGTGGCCTCGTAGGCGTCCGTAGCCTCGTGGTCTCGTAGGGCGCCGCCCGCAGCCTCGTACAGCTGTGTCCGGGCCGCCTGGTGGCGGTGTCCGGGCCGCCGGTTCCCTGCGGCGCGGCGGCTGGCGAGAATCCGTTGGGCCCTGGCAGAAGTGCCGCTTCTGCAAGATCGCGCGCCGCCCTAGCGTCAGCCCGTGAACAAGTTCCTCCTCGCCGTGCATGTCCTGGCCGCGATCGTCGCCGTCGGGCCCGTCACCGTCGCCGCCAGCATGTTCCCTCCCAGTGTGCGCAAGGCGCTCGCCGAGCCCGGGGACGCCCAGGCCCTGTCCACCGTGCGGGTGCTGCACCGCATCTGCCGTGTGTACGCGACGGTCGGCGTCGCCGTGCCCGTGTTCGGGTTCGCCACGGCCAAGAACATGGGCGTGCTCGGCGACACCTGGCTGATCGTCTCGATCGCGCTGACGACCCTGGCCGCCGTCGTCCTCGCCGCGCTGGTCCTGCCCCGGCAGACCGCGATCGTGGAGGGCATCCAGCGCGACGCCGGCACGGTGAGTGCCCGGGCCACCGCCCGGCTCGCCATGTTCACCGGGCTGTTCAACCTTCTCTGGGCCACCGTCACGGTCCTGATGATCGTCCGACCGGGGTCCACCACCGGCGCCTAGCCCTAGGATCCGGCTCATGGATGGACAGGTGAACGGACCGCACGGTCCCTCGACGCCCTCGACCCCGGCGGCCTACCTCGCCGCCGTGGAGGGCCGGCTGACGGCCGACGGGTGCACCACCCGCTGGGAGGACTGGGCCGGGGTGCCCGTGCTGGTGGGGCGACGGGCGGACTTCCGGCTGCGCTGGATGGCGACGAAGCTGCATCTGTTCACCGTGGCCGCGGCGGTTCCGGAGATCACCGTGCCCGTCGTCGAGGGCTTCACCGAACAGGTGACGAAGTACGCCAAGGACACCAAGGGCGGCCTGCCCGTCGGTCTGCAGAACGGGGTCGGCGCCTTCCCCGTCCTGGTCAGCGACCGCGTCGACCCGGCCGCCGTACGGTGGGCGGAGGAGCGCCAGCGGGTCCGGTTCGCCTGTATGACACGGCCTGTCGTCGTCGACAGTGCCCGGCCCTACGTGGGGATGTACCGCGGAAAGCCCGCCCTCGGGCGCGTCTACGCCGGGTACTTCATCGAGAAGGGCTCGCGGTACTTCTACGGGGCGTGAATCGTCCGTTCAACAGTCTGTGAGTCCTCCCCGCCGGGCGTTTCACCACCACCGGGCGAGGCTGAGCGCCTCGTCCGACGAGTCCCCGGAGCTCCCGGAGCCGCTGGAGCCCCCAGAGTCCCAGGAGCCCTCGGACTTCGCCCAGTCCGCCGCCCGGTACCGCCTCGCCACCGCCGTCGCGATCAACACGCCCGCCGCGACCACCAGCGTGAAGAACGCCCAGGTGAGCGGCCAGACCGCCGCGTCCGGGGGCTCCGGGTGGGAGTGGAAGGAGATGTACATGAGTGCTGCCGGTGGTCCCGCCACCAGCAGCAACGGCCAGGCCAGCGCGTCCCGGCGGCCGAGGTAGGCGGCCAGGAGCAGCAGGGCCACGCCGAGGAGGACGGCGCCGAGGACGGTCACCGAGGTCGTCTCGGTGATGGACCCGGTCGCCCCGGGGCGGTTGCGCAGGTCCCAGGGGAGGCAGAGGAGGTACGCCGCGCCGGAGAGGGCGGCGCCGAGCACGCGCGTCAGCCAGCGTTCCGGCCAGGGGCGCGTTCGCAGAGGGCCTAACAGCTTCTCGGTCATGCGTACGAGGGTTCCCGCCCGGGCGGCGGCCCGACAGAGTACGCGTACTCAGGTTCCCGTACTCAGTCCCGTACTCAGGTCCCGCTCTCAGGCGGAGTCCGCCGGTGCCACCGTCGACAGCGGGGGCGCGATGTCCTCCAGTGAGCGCCGTTCGGCGTTCACCGCCAGGAACGCGGCGACCAGGCCCGCCGCGCACATCAGGCCCGCGCCGATCTGGAAGGCCAGCACGGTGTCGCCGACCACGCCGGACTGGGTGAGGTTCGCGAAGACCAGCGGTCCGCTGATGCCGCCGGCCGCCGTGCCGATGGCGTAGAAGAAGGCGATGGCCATCGCGCGGGTCTCCATGGGGAAGATCTCGGAGACCGTGAGGTAGGCGCTCGACGCGCCCGCCGAGGCGAAGAAGAGGGCCACGCACCAGCAGGCTGTCAGGGTCACCGCGCTCAGCGAGCCCCGGCCGAAGAGCCAGGCCGTGCCGAACAGCAGCAGCCCGGAGAGCAGGTACGTCGACGAGATCATCCGGCGGCGTCCTACCGTGTCGAAGAGCTTGCCGAGCAGCAGCGGGCCGAGGAAGTTGCCGAGCGCGATCACGGCGAAGTAGTAGCCGGTGGAGCCCGCCGGGACGTCGTAGAACGTGGTCAGGATCGCGCCGAAGCCGAAGGTGATCGCGTTGTAGAGGAACGCCTGGCCGATGAAGAGGGAGAGGCCGAGCGCGGCGCGTTTGCGGTAGGTCGCGAGGACCGTGCGGGCGATGGTGAGGAAGCCGATGGTCTTGCGCTGGTGGATGGTGATCTCCCCGGCGGGGGGCGGCAGTTCGCGGCCGCCGAGGTCGGCGCGGACCCGTTCCTCCACCGACGCCACCAGTTGCTCGGCCTCTTCCTGCCTGCCGTGGATCAGCAGCCACCGTGGGCTCTCCGGGACATTGCGGCGTACGACGAGGATGACCAGGCCGAGGACCACGCCGAGGGCGAAGGTCAGCCGCCAGCCGATGTTCGCCGGGAAGAGGGCGGTGTCCAGAGCGACGATCGACAGCAGGGAGCCGCCGATCGCGCCCAGCCAGAAACTGCCGTTGATGATCAGGTCGACCCGGCCGCGGTAGTGGGAGGGGATCAGCTCGTCGATCGCGGAGTTGATGGCCGCGTACTCGCCGCCGATGCCGAAGCCCGTGAGGAAGCGGAAGGTGAAGAACCACCAGGGCTCGAAGGAGACGGCGGTCAGGGCCGTGGCCCCCAGATACACCGCCAGGGTGACCATGAACAGTTTCCTGCGGCCGAAGCGGTCGGTGAGGCGGCCGAAGAACAGCGCCCCCACGCACGCACCGGCCACATAGAGGGCGGCCGCGGTGCCGGTGACCTGCGCGGAGGTGATCGGCAGGCCGCTGCCGGGCTCGGAGAGGCGTCCGGCGATGTTGCCGACGATCGTGACTTCCAGGCCGTCGAGGATCCACACCGTGCCGAGGCCGATCACCACGGTCCAGTGCCAGCGTGACCACGGGAGGCGGTCGAGACGGGCGGGAACGGCGGTGGTGACCCGGCCCCCGGCTTGGTCCCGGCCTTCCCCCCGGCCCTTCTCCTCAACGGTGGACATGAGGCTCCCTCCTCGTCGAGCGACGCCTGCCCGGGTTCCCTCCGGAGCACGGCCTACGCCCGCCCGAGTGCGGTCACACCCTCCCGAGAGGGATCTACGCCCCCACGATCCGCGACACCGTGAAGATCAGCAACCCGGCCAACGAGCCCACCACCGTGCCGTTGATCCGGATGAACTGCAGGTCACGGCCGATGTGGGCCTCGATCTTCCTGGTCGTGTGCTCGGCGTCCCAGCCCGCCACCGTGTCGGTGATGAGGGAGGTGATCTCGGTCCGGTACGTCGTCACCACGTAGACCGCCGCGCCCTCGACCCACCGGTCGACCTTGGCCTGGAGCTTGGGATCGGTGGCCATGCGGGCGCCCAGCGAGAGCAGGGAGGCCCGCACGCGCAGCCGCAGCTCACTGCGCTCGTCCTCGGCAGCGGAAACGATCATGGATCGTACGGCCGTCCAGGCGGAGGCGATCAGGTCCTGGACCTCGCCGCGGCCGAGCACCTCACCCTTCAGGCGCTCCACGCGCGCGCGGGTGTCGGTGTCGGACTGGAGGTCGGAGGCGAAGTCGGTGAGGAAGCGGTCGAGGGCGCCGCGGGCCGGGTGGGAGGGGGCGTCGCGCATCTCGGTGACGAAGCGGAGCAGCTCCTTGTAGACCCGCTCGCCGACCTTCTTGTCGACGAAGCGCGGGGTCCAGCCGGGCGCGCCGCCCTGGATCGCGTCCATGACCTGCTCGTCGTGGAGCACCAGCCAGTCCTGGGCGCGGATGCAGATCAGGTCCACGACCCGCTTGTGGCCGCCGTCCGCGACGATCTTCTCCAGCATCTTCCCTATGCCGGGCGCTATCTCCTGGGCGTCGGCGCGGCGGGTGATCGCCTCTCCGACCACTGCCTGCACATCGGAGTCGCGCAGCACGGTCAGGGCGCCTCTGAGCGCGGCGGCGAGCTCGGCGGTGACCCGGTCGGCGTGCTCCGGTTCGGCGAGCCAGGCACCGAGACGGCTGCCGATGCCCACGGCGCGCAGGCGCTGGCGTACGACGTCGGAGGAGAGGAAGTTCTCGCCGACGAACTCGCCGAGCGAGACGCCCAGCTGGTCCTTCTTGGTGGGGATGATCGCGGTGTGCGGGATGGGCAGCCCGAGCGGGTGGCGGAAGAGGGCCGTGACCGCGAACCAGTCGGCGAGCGCGCCGACCATGCCGGCCTCGGCGGCCGCCGCGACATAACCGGCCCAGGCTCCGGCGCCCTCGTGGGACGCCCATGTCGCGAGGACGTACACGAGGGCGACGAAGAGCAGCAGGCCGGTGGCCGTCAGCTTCATCTGGCGGACACCGCGACGCTTCTCCTCGTCGGCGGGGCTGAACGAGGTCATCGCGCGGTTCGTCGGGCCGGGGACGGTCCCCGCGCGGCGCTCACGGCCGGGGCCGGCCGAGGTGCGTTCGGCCTGGTCGACGGCGGTCGTCGCGCGGTTGCCGGGGGCGCCGGGCAGGGCGGACCGCCCTTCGGCGCCCGCGTCTTCCGGTTCTGTTCGTTCCATTCACTCCACCCGTCCGCCGAGCCGTCCGAGGGCTCCGTACCCATTGTCCCTTCCTGACCGACTCCCGGAACGGAACAGGAGTTCCCTGCGTCTGTTCGGACGGGGGGAACTCAGGGGAATCCTGGGGCCGTCTCCGGGACATCTCGGGGGCGTCTCAGGGGCACCTCCGGGGCGCCTGCGGGTCGTTCGAGGCCGCGGGAGGGGGGTCCCGTCGATTTCGTCCCCACCCCGTACCCCATCATGTGATCATCACTTCGGAGCCTCGGGCTCCCCTCGCCCGAGGAGACACGCACCGCATGACCAAGCGTCATGGTTATGCCCTGCTGGCCGCCGTCATCGCCGTGATCGTGGCCATATCCGGAGCCATATACGTGGGTGTCGCCGCCGACGACGGCACCGGCGGCACCCGCAACGCCACCACCGACAACCGCGCCCCGCGCGACCGGGCCGCCCCCGCCTCCGCCGGCACCTGGGTCGGCACCTGGTCGGCCTCCCCCGCCGGAGCCGAGCCCGGCACCGAGACGAACGGCATGGCGGGCCGCTCCCTGCGCAACGTCGTGCACACGGACGTCGGTGGCACCGAAGCCCGCATCACCCTGTCCAACCTCTACGGACATCAGCCGCTGAACATCACGCACGCCTCGATCGCGGTCGCCGCGGCCGAGAACGACGCGGCGGCGCTGGCCGGCACCATGCGCCGCCTCACCTTCTCCGGCAGCACCGGCGTGGTCGTCCCGGCCGGACAGCAGATCATGAGCGACGCCGTGCGCGTGCGCATCCCGCGCGACTCCGACGTCCTGGTGACCACGTACTCCCCGACCCCGTCCGGCCCGGTCACCTACCACTCGCTCGCACGGCAGATCTCGTACGCCGCCCAGGGCGACCGCACCGAGGACGCGAGCGCCACCGCGTACACCGAGCAGACCCCGTACTGGCGCTATCTGACCGCGCTCGACGTGCTGAGCGACGAATCGGTCGGCACCGTCGTCGCCCTGGGCGACTCGATCACCGACGGCAGCAACTCCACGGAGGGCGCCAACCACCGCTGGCCGGACGTCCTCGCCGACCGGCTGCGCGCCGCGGCCGGCGACGGCGACGCGCCTCGCTACAGCGTCGTCAACCAGGGCATCAGCGGCAACCAGGTCCTGGCCGAAGGGCTCGGCCGGCCCGCCTCCAACCCGAGCGGCCTGAACCGTCTGGAACGCGACGTGCTGGGCCGCACGAACGTCAAGGCCGTCGTCATCGACCTCGGCGTCAACGACATCCTGCGCAACCAGGGCCAGGCCGATCCGGTGACCGTCACCGACGGTCTGCGGGAGCTGGTGCGGCGGGCGCACGCGCGCGGGCTGCGGGTCGTCGGCGCGACGCTGACGCCCTTCGGGGGGCACCGCGGGTACTCGCGCTCGCGTGACGCCGTACGCCGGGCCGTCAACGCGGAGATCCGGGCCGGGAAGGTGTACGACGCCGTCGTCGACTTCGACAAGGCGTTGCGGGATCCGTACGACCCGCGGCGGCTGCGGTCCGACTACGACTCCGGGGACCATCTGCACCCCAGTGACAAGGGGTACAAGCGGATGGCGGAGGTGTTCGAGCTCGGGGATCTGAAGGGGGCGGCGCCGGCGGAGCTGTAGAGGTCCCGCGGAAACTAGAAGCCGCCGTGCCTCCGCCGATGCCGCTCGTCCCTGCGCTCCCGGTGCCGTTCCCGGCGCTCCTCCTGGCGCTCCCTGCGTTCCTCGTGGCGTTCGCGGATGAGGTCGTGGGCCTCGTCCAGGGCGTCGAACATGTCGCCGAGGCCGTCCCGCCGTGAACCCTCCAGTTCCCTGCGGGCGCTCTTGCGCTCCAGCTTCTCCTGGCGGCGCTCCTCCTTCAGGCGCAGCCGCTCGGCACGGGTCAGCTTGCGCTCCACGCCGACGCCGCCCCAGAAGGCGAACCCCGTGACGATCACGCGCGGGGCGCCGGGGTCCCCGGGCCGCCCCTCCTCGCGGTGGTCGAAGCCGCCCATGATGCCGATGCCGCGGACGACGACCTCGACGCCGGGCGGCACGATGACGTTCACGCCGCCCATGACGGCGACGACGTTGACGACGACCTCGCGGTCCGCGAAGTTCGCCTCACGCAGGTCGATCTCACCGCCGCCCATGAAGGCGAAGGAGTTGAAGCGCCTCGGAACCGTCCAGCGGCCCTTGCGCTCGAAGCCCGACAGGATCGCGACACCCCACGAGGACGAGCCCTCGCCGCCGACGATCCGCCCCGCCCAACTCCCGCTCTCCTCGGGCTGCTTGACCATGGAGACCGGGGCCGCGGCGTGCGCGCCCGGCAGATCACGGGTGAGCGGCGCCAGTTCGCTGTACGTCCGTGCCCTGAACGTCGCTTCCAGCCGCTCCTCGAACTCCTCCATGTCGAGACGGCCCTCCGCGAGGGCGTCCCGCAGCTGTTCGGCGACTCGTTCACGATCGGCGTCGGAGGCCCGGAGCTCCGGGCTCGGGGATCCGGGGTCCGGCGGCGTCGGTCGCTGGTCGTCGCTTCCCCTGGAAGGCGCATCCTCGGTCATGGGACTCAGCCTACGAGAGAGCCTTCTCCGCGTACATGCGGCTGATGACCGCCTCGATGTCCGGCTCCCGCACAGAGAGGTCCACCAGGGGGAACTCGGCCGCGATCCGCGCCACCAGCTCCGCCGCCGACGCCGCCGCGGGGAAGGCGAGCCACTGCCGGGGCCCCTCCACCTTCACCACCCGCGCCGAGTCCACCTCGATCGGCGGAAGCTCCCGCTCCAGGTCGACCACGAGGGTCCGCTCGCTCTCCCCCACCTCGTGCAGCCCGGTCAGCGGACCGTCGTACATCAGCCGCCCGTGGTCGATGACCATCACCCGCCGGCACAGCTGCTCGATGTCGGTGAGGTCGTGCGTGGTCAGCAGCACCGTCGTACCGCGCTCGGCGTTCAGGTCCCGCAGGAAGGAACGGACCCTGGCCTTGCTGATCACATCGAGGCCGATGGTGGGTTCGTCGAGGTAGAGGACCTCGGGGTCGTGCAGCAGCGCCGCCCCGATGTCGCCGCGCATCCGCTGCCCCAGCGAGAGCTGACGCACCGGCACATCCAACAGGGCTTCCAGGTCCAGGAGTTCGACACAGCGGTCGAGGTTCTCGCGGTAACGGGCGTCCGCGATCCGGTACATGCGGTGCATCAGCCGATAGGAGTCGATCAGCGGAAGGTCCCACCACAGGGTCGTACGCTGCCCGAAGACGACCCCGATGCGCCGCGCGAGCCGGGTGCGCTCGCGGGACGGGTCGATGCCCGCCACCCGCAGCCGGCCGGCGCTCGGGGTGAGGATGCCGGTGAGCATCTTGATGGTGGTCGACTTGCCCGCGCCGTTCGGACCGATGTAGCCGACCATCTCACCGCGCGCCACGGTGAAGGAGAGGGAGTCCACGGCCCGTACCTGGCGCCGCTCGCTGCGCAGGAAGCCGGTCTTCTTGCGGACGTCGAAGACCTTCTCGACGCCGTCGAGTTCGATGAAGTCGCCCACCGGATCCCTGACCGGGTCCGTCATCAGGCCTGTTTCCATGTCGGTTCAACTCCCCGTGCTGCGATACGAACGAAGTCCCGCCCGCCAGGCGACCCCCGCCAGCGCGCAGCAGCCCGCCGCGATCAGGGGCGGCGTGAAGGCGATCCAGGTCGGCAGGTCGAGCGGATAGGGCCGGCCCAGCACATACAGCCCGGGCAGCCAGTTCACGAAGGCCAGCGGGAGCACGAAGGTGACCCCGCGCACCAGGTCCTTGGCGAAGACGGTCGGCGGGTACTGCAGGAGCGTGGTGCCGCCGTACGTGAAGGAGTTCTGCACCTCGGAGGCGTCCTGCGCGACGAACTGGAAGGCTCCGCCCGCCACGAACACGGCCGCGAAGATGGCGGCGCCGCAGAGCAGCATCAGCGGGACCATGAGCAGCCTGAGCGGCGTCCAGTCGATGTCGAGCACGGCGATCGCGTACGCAAGGACCAGCAGCCCCTGGGTGACCCGGCCGAGACGGCGCAGCGCGAAGCGGTCGGCGGCGACCTGGGCGAGTACGGGGACGGGGCGCACGAGGAGCGTGTCGAGGGTGCCGTCGCGCACCCGGCGCCCGAGCCGGTCCATCGAGCCGACCACCAGGTCCGTGATCCCGAAAGAGGTGGCCGAGACGCCGTACAGGAAGGCGACCTCGGGCAGGCTGTAGCCGCCGATCCGGTCGACCCGCGAGAACATCAGCAGGACGGCCACGAAGTCGAGGGCGGTCGCCGCGAAGTTCCCGAAGGTGGTCATCGCGAAGGAGGCGCGGTAGGCCATCGTGGAACGGATCCACATCCCGGCGATCATCCGGTAGGCGCGGAATCCGTCCCGCACCCGGGCATACGTCCCCTGCGGCGCACCCAGCACCGCCGAAGCCGCCGGCTCCCGGGAGGAGACCGAGTCCCCGGAGCCCCGTGCGGTTTCCGCTGCCTCCACCGAGTCAGCCACCCTGCACCACCACCCTCCGTGTCGCCACTGACTGGATCAGTCGTCCCAGGGCCAGGAGCCCCAGCGCCCAGGACGCCTGGAAGACGTACGTGCCGAGGGGGTCCGCGGTGCCGAGCAGGACGTCCGCGGGGCCCTGGACCAGGGACGACCAGGGCAGGGCGCGTACGACCTCACCCAGCGCGCCCGGGAAGACGTTCAGCGGCAGCAGCATCCCCGAGCAGAAGACGCCCGCGATCATGGACATCTGCGCCACGCCCGCCCCGTCGAGCAGCCAGAACGCGGACAGGGCCACCAGATAGCGGAGCGAGAAGCTGACGACCGTTCCGAGCGCGACCGCGATCAGGAACGCGATCCACGTCAGCGGGTCGGCGGGGAGCGCCAGTTCGAAGAAGAACGCGCCGAACGCCAGGGGCACCGCTCCGCGCCCCAGCAGATGGAACATGGCCCGCCCCGCGTCCTGGGACAGCCACCACAGCTGGAGGTCGGCGGGCCGGTACAGGTCGATCGCGATGTCACCCGTACGGATGCGCTCGATCAACTCGTCCTCGAAGCCGCCGCCCATCGTCGCCATCGCCATGAGCAGCGCCTGGGAGAGCCACACATAGGTGAGCGCCTGGGCCTGGTCATAGCCGCCGAGGTGCGGTTTCTCGTCCCACAGGGCCATGAAGACGTACGCCAGGATCAGCCCGAAGACGGTGTTGGTGAACACCCCCGCCGCCGTCGCCGTCCGATAAGTGGCGTAGCGCCGGAACCCGCCCACCGCGACGGCCGTGTACAACCGCCCTGTCCCCACGAGGATGTCCTCCTTGCGTCAAAAGGGCCGTTGTGGCCGAAGCGCAGGAGCCTAGCCCCGCCCGGCTTCGCCTGCCAGGCATTTTCAGGCGCGACACGTGCCGGGATCCGGGAACGGAACGCTTGGTGCGACAGTCTTCAACAGGGGGCGCACCAGGCGTATGAGGGCGTACGGGAACGTACGATGCGAAACAGGAGTCCGGCGAACAGATGAGTGACAAGCCGCAGCCGCAGCAGAGCAGCCAGGGCTGGGCCCCGAAGGAACCGGAACCGGCGCCTCAAGCGGCACCGGGCGGGCCGGGCGTCGACGGCACACCGGACGGTCCGGGTGGGACGGACACGCCGGGCAAACCGGGGAAGAAGCCCAGGCAAAAGCGGACGGGCTGGGGGCGGCTCATCCCGACCTGGCGGATGGTGCTCGGCACGCTCATCGGCGCGATACTGCTCCTGATCGGCCTGTTCACACTCGGCTACTACCTGGTCAAGATCCCGCCCGCGAACGCCGCCGCGACCAAGCAGAGCAACGTCTACCTGTACGCGGACGGCAGCCAGCTCGCCCGCGACGGCGAGGTCAACCGCGAGAACGTGGCGCTCGCGGAGATCTCGAAGGACGCCCAGCACGCGGCGCTCGCCGCCGAGGACCGCGACTTCTACACCGAGTCGGCCGTCGACCCCAAGGCGATGATCCGCGCCGGCTGGAACACCGCCACCGGCAAGGGCAGGCAGTCCGGTTCGACGATCACCCAGCAGTACGTGAAGAACTACTACCTGGGCCAGGAGCAGACCGCCACGCGGAAGGTGAAGGAGTTCTTCATCTCCATCAAGCTCGACCGCCAGAAGAGCAAGGACGACATCCTCGAGGGCTACCTCAACACCAGCTACTACGGCCGCAACGCGTACGGCATCCAGGCCGCCGCCCAGGCGTACTACGGCGTCGACGCCAAGAACCTGACGATCGGTCAGGGTGCCTACCTCGCCGCGCTCCTGAACGCGCCGAGCGAGTACGACGTGGTCGCGCACCCCGAGAACAAGTCCGCGGCCGTCGCCCGCTGGAACTACGTCCTCGACGGCATGGTCAAGAAGAACTGGCTGACCCAGGCGGACCGGGCCAAGGTCACGTTCCCGCAGCCCAAGCAGGAAGTGGTCGCCGCCGCCATGTCGGGCCAGCGCGGCTACCTGGTGCAGGCGGTCAAGGACTACCTCGTCTCTAACAAGATCATCGACGAGGACACCCTGACCACCGGCGGCTACCGCATCACGACCACGCTCCAGAAGTCCCGGCAGAACGCCTTCGTGAAGGCCGTCGACGACCAGGTGATGTCGAACCTCGACAAGAAGAACCGCAAGGTCGACCGGTACGTCCGCGCCGGCGGCGTCTCCATCGACCCGGCCACCGGCAAGGTCGTCGCGATGTACGGCGGCATCGACTACACCAAGCAGTACGTCAACAACGCGACACGCCGTGACTACCAGGTCGGCTCCACCTTCAAGCCGTTCGTCTTCACCTCGGCCGTGCAGAACGGCTCGCAGACGCAGGACGGCCGCACGATCACCCCGAACACGGTCTACGACGGCACCAACAAGCGCCCCGTGCAGGGCTGGAACGGCGGCTCGTACGCGCCCGAGAACGAGGACAACATCTCGTACGGGCCCATCACGGTACGCACCGCCACCGACAAGTCCGTCAACGCCGTGTACGCGCAGATGGCCGTCGACGTCGGCCCCGGCAGGGTCAAGCAGACCGCCGAAGCCCTCGGCGTCCCCTCCACCACCCCTGACCTGACCGGCACCCCGTCCATCGCGCTCGGCCCGTCCACGGCCAGCGTCCTCGACATGGCGGAGGCGTACGCGACGCTCGCCAACCACGGCAAGCACGGCACGTACACGCTCGTCGAGAAGGTCACCAAGGACGGCACGTCGGCCGTGAGCCTGCCCACGCAGGACACCGAGCAGGCGGTGCCCCGGGAGGCCGCCGACACCACGACGTCCATCCTGCAGAGCGTCGTCGAGGGCGGTACCGGTACCGCAGCGCTGGCCGCCGGCCGGCCCGCCGCGGGCAAGACCGGCACCGCGGAGGAGGACCAGGCGGCCTGGTTCGCGGGCTACACCCCCGACCTCGCCACCGTCGTCTCCGTCATGGGCCAGGACCCCGACACCGGCACCCACGAGTCCCTCTACGGCGCCCTCGGCCAGCCCCGCATCAACGGCGGCGGCTACCCCGCGCAGATCTGGGCGCAGTACACGAAGGCCGCGCTCAAGGGCAGCAGCGCGAAGGACTTCGACCTGCGGCTCCAGCCGGGCGCGGAGGAGCAGCAGCTCCCGAGCACCGGCCCCACCGACCAGACCCCCGGCACCGGCGGCCAGGACGACGGGGGCCAGACCACCGGCGGGACGGCCTCCCAGAGCCCGCCCTCGGATCAGACGCAGGGCCAGACCCAGGGCCAGACCGACGGCCAGACCCAGGGCCAGACGGAAGGTCAGACCCAAGGGCAGACGCAGGGCCAGACCGACGGCGGCACCACCACCACCGGGGGCGGCACGACCGACGGGACGACCACCGGCGGCACGACGGACGCGGGCACCACCACCGACGGCGGCGACACCGCGGCCCCGTCGGGCGGGACCACGGACGGCGGCGGCACGGCGGGGACGACCGCGGGAGCGGGGCCACTGGGCGCACTGACGTCACGAAAACAGTGACCCGCGCCTGGACGGGGCCGGCAGCTTCGGGAAGCTCAGATCCCCAGATCCTTGATGATCTTCGCCACGTGGCCGGTCGCCTTGACGTTGTACAGCGCCCGCTCGACCTTGCCCTCCTCGTCCACGACCACCGTGGAGCGGATGACCCCGACGACCGTCTTGCCGTACAGCTTCTTCTCGCCGAAGGCGCCGTACGCCTCCAGGACGGTCTTGTCGGGGTCGCCGACCAGGGTGACCTTCAGGGACTCCTTCTCGCGGAACTTGGCGAGCTTCTCGGGCTTGTCCGGGGAGACGCCGATGACGTCGTACCCGGCACCGGCCAGCACCTCGAGGTTGTCCGTGAAGTCACAGGCCTGCTTCGTGCAGCCGGGGGTCAGGGCGGCCGGGTAGAAGTAGACGATGACCTTGCGGCCCTTGTGGTCGGCGAGGGAGACCTCGTTGCCGTCGGCGTCGGGCAGGGTGAAGGCGGGGGCGGTGTCGCCGGGCTGGAGTCGCTCGCTCATCGGAACCTCACGTGGCCGGGGTGAATGCTTACGGAACTACGGGAACGAGCGTAATGGGGGTGCCGAGGGGTGAGCGGCGGCCCGAGCTGACAGACTGTCGGCGGCACAGAGACAAAGATCGGAACACGACCACGGAGGCAGCGCGGTGTCGGATACGTCGAGGACGTCGGATACCAGGACTCCGGCGCAGATCGAGGCGGACATCAAGCGCCGCCGCGAAACACTCGCCGAGACGCTCGACGAGATCGGCGTACGGGTCCACCCGAAGACGATCGTCGGAGACGCCAAGGCCAAGGTCGCCTCCCAGATCGACCACACCCTCGGCCGCGCCTACGTCGGCGTCAACCGGGTGGTCGGCGACGTGAAGGGGCAATTCGTCACCGAGGACGGCGCGCCGCGCCTGGAGCGCATCGTGCCCCTCGCGCTCGTCGCGGTCGGAGTCGTGGGCCTGGCGGTGGCCGGCTCACGACGACGCAAGCGCTGACAACGACTCGACCCCCCGCTCGACCGGCCCGACTCGACACGACCCGGCCCGACCCGGCTGCGTACGGACGGCTCAAAGGCAGGTAGGTTCGGGGCGTGAGCGCCAATCGGGACAAGCAGACCCCCCACCACGACAAGTTGCCCATCCGCATGCTGCACGACCGCGTGCTGGTGCGGCAGGACGCCGCCGAGGGCGAGCGGCGTTCCGGCGGCGGCATCCTGATCCCCGCGACGGCGGCCGTCGGGCGACGCCTCGCCTGGGCCGAGGTCGTCGCGGTCGGACAGAACGTACGGACGGTGGAACCGGGCGACCGCGTCCTCTACGACCCCGAGGACCGGGCCGAGGTCGAGGTACGGGGAATCGCCTACGTGCTCATGCGCGAGCGCGATCTGCACGCCGTGGCGGCGGACCGCTTCGAGGGCTCCGAGGACTCGACCGGCTTGTATCTGTAGGGCGTAGCGGACCCGACGGGGCTGGTGACCATGGTCACCAGCCCCTTTTGCCTGTGCTTTGCTACCGTGAAAGGCGTTGGAAGGACCCCGACGAGACGCGCCGTACCGGGCGGAGAGCGAAAGCTCCCAGGCAAAGACGACGCACCCCTGTTGATCACTCACGGAGGTGCCTCCCATGGCCTGGATCCTGCTGCTCGTCGCCGGCCTGCTCGAAGTCGGCTGGTCGATCGGCATGAAGTACACCGACGGCTTCACCCGCCTCGTCCCCAGCGTCCTCACCGGCGCGGGCATCATCGCGAGCATGCTCCTGCTCTCCTACGCCGCCAGGTCCCTCCCCATCGGCACCGCCTACGGCGTCTGGGTCGGCATCGGCGCGGCCGGCGCGGCGGTACTGGGCATGCTCGTCCTCGGCGAACCGGCGACCGCCGCCCGCATCTTCTTCGTCTGCCTCCTCCTGGTGGCGGTCGTGGGCCTGAAGATGACCTCGGGACACTGAGACACCCCCTCCCGCAGCACAGCACCGAAAGCCGGACGCGACCATCCGATAAACGGTTCGCTACTCCGCACGAGGCCACGAACGTGTGCCCGGAGCGGAGGGGAACCATGCCGGTCAGCCCGTACACCAAGGAGTGCTTGGAGGAGGCGGCGAGGTCGTCTCGGACGTTGTCGGAGGCGTTGACGAAACTGGGGGTGGATCCGAAGAGTTCGAAGCGGAACTACATCCGTGAGCGCATGAAGAAGCTGGGGGTGGACACATCCCACTTCGAGCGCGAAGGCGCCAAGTGGACCAGGGAGATCCTTGAATCGGCGGTCGCCGTGTCGACGAGTGTCAACGAGGTCTTACGACGACTCGGACTCGATACCGTAGGCGGCCACCACACCAACATCGCTCGACGCATCAAGGCATGCGGGATCGACACCTCTCACTTCACGCCCGCGGTCCGAACCGAGCGAATGAGGTACAACCAGCGTCGCCGCACCGCCGAGGAGATCCTCGTCGAGGACGCGTCGGCGGATGCCAGGCGCATCCCGAGCCGACGACTCAAGAGGGCCATGCGCGAGTTGGGCGTAGAGGAACGCTGCGCCCTGTGCGGTATCGAACCGGTCTGGCTGGAGGAACCACTCCCGCTCGAGATCGACCACATCGACGCCAACTGGCGCAACAACCGGATCGAGAACCTTCGGTTCCTCTGTCCCAACTGCCACTCCACAACGGACAGTTACCGAGGACGGGGTATGCGGCGCATCAGGGGCGGCGCCTGATGGGCAGCGGCGCGCAGTACACCCGCGAGCAACTGCCGGAAGCTGCCGAACGGTGTGCCGACATCGATGAGGTCATCGCTTTCCTCGGAACCGAGCCGTATGCCAACCTCCGCCGGTACCTCACCAAGCGATTCGCCGACTTCGACATCACCATCTCCCACTTCCGCCCGTGCGGCAGGTACGCCCGGCCCGCGCCCGACGACTTGCGAGCGGCGGTCGCCGAGTCGCTCTCGATCGCAGAAGTACTGCGCCGTCTGGGGCGCACGAATAACGGTGCCCAGCGCGCGAAGCTGCGCAGCTGGATCGCCGAGGATCACCTTACGACCACACATTTTCTGGGCCAGGCACACCAGCGAGGGAAGCGGAGCGTGACCGCCCAGGGCCCTGAGGATGTTTTGGTGTGCCACAACGGCACGCACCGGATCAAGACCTTCCGCTTGCGGCGTGCGCTCTGTGCAGTCGGCGTCCTCGATCAGTGCGCCAGATGCGGTGTCGACCCCGTGTGGTTCGGCAGGCCCATGACGCTGGAAGTCGATCACATCAACGGCGACTGGCGTGACAACCGGCGTGAGAATCTGCGGTTGCTGTGCCCCAACTGCCATGCGATCACAAGCACCTGGTGCAGGGGAGGCAAAAGGCGGCGGCCGGCTCCCGGTACGATGGCAGCGGCTAGCGGCGGTGGCGCAACGGCGACGCAGCAGACTTAGGATCTGTGGCCCGTGAAACGGCTTGAGGGTTCGAATCCCTTCCGCCGCACTGCGAACGGCCTGCGAATCGAAAGATACGCAGGCCGTTTCTGTGCGTGCCCTCAGCCCAACAACTCCCGAACCACCGGCACCAGCCCCCGGAACGCCTTCCCCCGGTGGCTGATCGCGTTCTTCTCCTCGGCGGAGAGCTCCGCGCACGTCCGCTTCTCCCCCTCCGGCTGGAGGATGGGGTCGTAGCCGAAGCCGTTGGTGCCGGTCGGGGTGTGGCGCAACGTGCCCCTCAGTTGGCCCTCGACGACGCGCTCCGTGCCGTCCGGCAGGGCGAGCGCCGCCGCGCAGGCGAAGTGGGCGCCCCGGTGGAGTTCGTCGATGTCGGAGAGCTGGGCGAGGAGGAGGTCCAGGTTGGCCTTGTCGTCGCCGTGGCGTCCCGCCCAGCGGGCGGAGAAGATGCCGGGGGCGCCGTTCAGGACGTCCACGCAGAGGCCGGAGTCGTCGGCGACGGCGGGCAGGCCGGTGGCCTGAGCCAGGGCGTGGGCCTTGAGGAGGGCGTTCTCGGCGAAGGTGACGCCGGTTTCCTTGACGTCGGGGATGTCCGGGTAGGCCTCCGCGCCGACGAGGTCGTGGGTGATACCTGCGTCGGCGAGGATCGCCTTCAGCTCGGTGATCTTTCCGGCGTTGCGGGTGGCGAGGATCAGGCGGGTCATGGGGACCAGTATCCAAGAGCCGGAGAGTTGCTCGTTACGGCGTGCAGACCTTGGTCAGTTCACCGGCCGCGTCGGTGACCGGGCTGACGTCGGGGGTGTTGTCGCCGTTCTTGATGGCCGTACGGACGTTGCCGACGGCCTTGTTCAGGTCGTCGACCGCCTTGTTGACGTCGGCGTTGTCCGTCTTGTCGCCGATCTTGTCGAGGTTGTTCTCGATCGCGTTGAGGGACTCGTCGGTCTGCGTCGGGTCGTTCGCCGCGTTCTCCACGGCCTGCTGGAGGTTGGTGACGCTGTCGGCGATGGAGTCGGCGGTCTGGACGCAGTCCAGGGCCTTGTTGACGGCGTCGCAGCCCACGGCCGCCGGCAGGGCGACGAGTACGGCGGCGACGGCGAATGCGGCTGTGCGGCGTCGGTGGCGCGCGGCCATGGAACGGTCCCTCCCCGTGGACTACATGTGGTCGACCCCGTGGCGCGGTCGGCTCGGCCCGTGCGGGGGCCGACGGGGGCGCACGGCTGGACCGTACGCCCGTACCCCTTAGAACGCGAAGGGTTATTCCGCGGTTGCCTCGAGGGTCGCCCGCTGGATCGCCGCGAGCTCGTCGCAGCCGGCGACGGCGAGGTCGAGCAGGGCGTTGAGCTCCTTGCGGTCGAAGGGCTCGGCCTCCGCGGTGCCCTGGACCTCGACGAAGCGTCCGTCGCCGGTGCAGACGACGTTCATGTCGGTGTCGGCCTTCACGTCCTCCTCGTAGCAGAGGTCCAGGAGGGGGATCCCGCCGACGATGCCGACCGAGACGGCGGAGACGGTGTCGGTCAGGGGCTTGCGGCCGGGCTTGACCAGCTTCTTGGCCTGCGCCCAGGTGATCGCGTCGGCCAGCGCCACGTACGCGCCGGTGATGGCCGCCGTACGCGTGCCGCCGTCGGCCTGGAGGACGTCGCAGTCGAGGACGATGGTGTTCTCGCCGAGCGCCTTGTAGTCGATGACGGCGCGCAGGGAGCGGCCGATGAGGCGGGAGATCTCGTGCGTACGGCCGCCGATCTTGCCGCGGACAGACTCGCGGTCTCCGCGGGTGTTCGTGGCGCGGGGAAGCATGGAGTACTCGGCGGTGACCCAGCCCTCTCCGCTGCCCTTGCGCCAGCGCGGGACGCCCTCCGTGACGGAGGCGGTGCAGAACACCTTGGTGTCGCCGAAGGAGACGAGGACGGAGCCCTCGGCGTGCTTGCTCCAGCCGCGCTGGATGGTGATGGGGCGCAGTTGTTCGGGGGTGCGGCCGTCGATTCGAGACATGACGTTGAGCCTAGCCGCATACGGCTGAGGGGCCGCCTCCGGTTGCGGAAGCGGCCCCTCAAAGGTGAGGTAGGGGGCTCAAGGGTGCCCCTTCCGTTCACATCGGTTCACATCATGTCTTCGATGTCCGCGGCGATGGGGTCGGCGTCGGTGCCGATGACGACCTGGATGGCGGTGCCCATCTTGACGACGCCGTGGGCGCCGGCGGCCTTCAGGGCGGCCTCGTCGACCTTGCTCGGGTCCACGACCTCGGTACGCAGGCGGGTGATGCAGCCCTCGACCTCTTCGATGTTGTCGATGCCGCCGAGCCCGGCGACGATCTTCTCAGCCTTCGTGGCCATGTCCTACTCCCTGATCAGAACCGCTTTGTCGCAGTAACCCACAGTTGGCCCATCTTTGCGAGCGGCCCTGTCGCGCGTACCGAATGATGGCGTTCACGACAGCGCAACCGTTCGTCGACTGGTCTACACCAGTGGGCGGGCAGTCGCCAACCCGGCCCCGTCCGGAGGACGCCCATGAGTGCCGACAGCGCCCCCGCGCCCGCACGGGCCCGCTGGAACAAGCTGTTCCAGGGGCTGCAGAAGATGGGCCGCAGCCTCCAGTTGCCGATCGCCGTGCTGCCGGCCGCGGGCATCCTCAACCGGCTCGGCCAGCCCGATGTGTTCGGCGACAAGGGGCTCGGCTGGGGCAATGTCTCCAAGATCATGCGGGGTGCGGGCGGTGCGCTGCTCGACGGCTCGCTCGGGCTGCCCATGCTGTTCTGCGTGGGCGTGGCCATCGGCATGGCGAAGAAGTCGGACGGGTCGACGGCGCTCGCGGCGGTCGCCGGTTTCCTCGTCTACTACAACGTGCTGCGTCAGTTCCCGGTGAGCTGCACGGGCGGGATGAAGGCCCTCACGAACATCGGCTGCCAGGCGGCCGACTTCTCCGTGGCCCCGTTCACGTACCAGAATCCGGGAGTCTTCGGCGGCATCGCCATGGGGCTGATGACCGCGTACTTCTGGCAGCGCTACCACCGCACCAGGCTGGTCGACTGGCTGGGCTTCTTCAATGGGCGGCGGCTCGTGCCGATCATCATGGCGTTCGCGGCCATCGCGTTCGCGGTGCTGTGTCTGTGGGTCTGGCCGCCAGTGGGGCGGGGTCTCGAACACTTCAGCGACTGGCTGGTGGGGTTGGGCTCCTGGGGTGCCGGTGTCTTCGGGGTGGCCAACCGGGCGCTGCTGGTGATCGGCCTGCACCAGTTCCTGAACGTGCCCATCTGGTTCCAGTTCGGCAGTTACACCGCGCCGGACGGAACGACCGTACACGGCGACATCAACATGTTCCTGTGGGGCGACCCCGACGCCGGGCAGTTCACGTCGGGGTTCTTCCCCATCATGATGTTCGCGCTGCCGGCGGCGGCCCTGGCCATCACGCACTGCGCCCGGCCCGAGCGCCGCAAGGAGATCGGCGGGCTCATGCTGTCGGTCGCGCTGACCTCGTTCGTCACGGGTATCACGGAACCGCTCGAGTACTCGTTCCTGTTCGTCGCGCCGGTGCTGTACGCGATCCACGCGCTGCTGACAGGGGTGTCGATGGCGGTGACTTGGGGGCTGGGTGTGCACGACGGTTTCAGCTTCTCCGCCGGGGTCATCGACTACGTCATCAACTGGCATCTGGCGACCAGGCCGTGGGCGGTCGTGCCGATCGGGTTGTGCTTCGCGGTCGTGTATTACGTGATCTTCCGGTTCGCGATCACGAAGTTCGATCTGAGGACTCCGGGGCGGGAGTCGGAGGAGGAGCACGAGGACACGACCAAGGCGTAGGCGGTTCGTTCATGATCCGCGGGCCGGTGGGGGCCGGTCGCGCGGCTTCGGCGCGTCCGGAACCGGTTCGTCCCCTTATGGTCCGGGCCACAGAATTCGCGGGTTCCTTATCCCACCTTCACCGTGCTACAACAGGTCTACACCACTGAGTGGTGTAGACCATGCCGTCCCCACCCACCTTCCTTGTCCCCTGGGCGGCGCCTTGTCCACTGGAGGAAGTTGTGACCACGGCCAGCGCCGCTCCCGCGGCCGACAAGAAGAAGGGCTCCGGCGCGATGGCTGTCCTGCAGCGCATCGGCCGCAGCCTGATGCTGCCGGTCGCCGTACTGCCCGCCGCCGCGCTCCTCGTGCGTCTCGGCAACACGGACATGCTGGGACGCCCGTCCTTCCCCACGTTCTTCACCAAGATCGCCGGCTTTATGACGGCCGGCGGCAACGCGATCCTCGACAATATGGCGCTGCTGTTCGCCGTCGGCATCGCGATCGGCTTCGCGAAGAAGTCGGACGGCTCGACGGCGCTCGCCGCGGTGGTCGGCTACCTGGTGTTCAAGAACGTGCTGGCGACGTTCACCGACAAGAACCTGCCGAAGGTGGCCACGGCCGTCGACGGCAAGGTCGTCATGGTGAACGCCCCCGTGGACGCCAAGGTCCTGGGCGGTGTGGTGATGGGCATAGTCGTCGCCCTGCTCTACCAGAAGTTCTACCGGACCAAGCTGCCCGACTGGGCGGGCTTCTTCGGCGGCCGCCGGCTCGTCCCGATCCTGTCCGCGTTCGCGGGCCTGCTGATCGGCATCGTCTTCGGTTACATCTGGCCGGTCCTCGGCACGGGTCTGCACAGCTTCGGTGAGAAGCTGGTCGGTTCGGGTGCCGTCGGCGCCGGCATCTTCGGTGTCGCCAACCGTGCGCTGATCCCGATCGGCATGCACCACCTGCTGAACTCCTACCCCTGGTTCCAGGCGGGCGACTACCACGGCAAGAGCGGTGACATCGCGCGCTTCCTGGCCGGCGACCCGACCGCGGGTCAGTTCATGACCGGCTTCTTCCCGATCATGATGTTCGGCCTCCCGGCCGCGTGCCTGGCGATCGTGCACTGCGCCCGCCCCGAGCGCCGCAAGGTCGTCGGCGGCATGATGCTCTCGATCGCGCTGACCTCGTTCGTGACGGGTGTGACCGAGCCGATCGAGTTCACGTTCATGTTCATCGCGCCGGTCCTGTACGCCATCCACGCGGTCCTCACCGGTGTCTCGCTGGCGCTGACCTGGGCGCTCGGCATGAAGGACGGCTTCGGCTTCTCGGCGGGCGCGGTCGACTTCGGTCTGAACCTCGGCATCGCGACCAACCCGTGGGGCCTGGTCCTGGTGGGTCTGTGCTTCGGGGTGGTCTACTACGCGGTCTTCCGCTTCGCGATCATCAAGTGGAACCTCCCCACGCCGGGCCGCGAGTCCGACGAGGAGCTGGCGGAGCTGCTGAAGGCGGAGGCCAAGTAGCCCCCGCGCACGACCGAAGGCCCCCGCGGCCCGGCGATCGCCGGGCCGCGGGGGCCTTCGTCACGCCTGCGCCCTCATCGCGGCAGGCTGCCGCCGTCCACGGTCAGGACGTGGCCGGTCAGAGCCTCCGCGGCCTCGGAGGCCAGGAAACCCACGGTTGCCGGGGTGCGGGTGAGCCCAGGAGCCACGGATGTCACGGAGATCCGCCGCGCACTCACCACGGTCGACGCGACGCCTTACCTCGTCGAGTACGGCAACAGCACCTGGGCCGCCGCCGACGTCTTCACCGAGAGCAACGCCTTCATGCTGATGGAGTCGATGCGCCTCGACGGCGGCTTCGGAATGACGGTCCACGTCTGACCGTTGCCCGATGACCGTTGCCCGCTGACCGGACAGGTCCTGGGGACGCCCGCACGGATCGCCTGTACGGACCGGGTCCCCCAGGATCTAGATCTCGTACGTCACCCTCGGCACCGCCAGTTCCACCGGACCGTCGAAGACCTCGCGCGCGTCGGCGAGGTTGATGGCGGGGTCCGTCCACGGCGGGATGTGGGTGAGCAGCAGGCGACGGGCGCCGGCGCGGTCGGCGCTCTCGCCCGCCTCGCGGCCGTTGAGGTGCAGGTCGGGGATCTTCTCCTTGCCGTGCGTGAACGCGGCCTCGCACAGGAACAGGTCGGTGTCCCGGGCGAGTTCGTCCAGCGCGTCGGTGACACCGGTGTCCCCGGAGTACGTCAGCGACTTCCCGCCGTGCTCGATGCGGATGGCGTACGCCTCCACGGGGTGGCGCACCCTCTCCGTGTGCACGGTGAACGGGCCGATCTCGAACGTGGCCGGTTTGACGGTGTGGAAGTCGAAGACCTCGCTCATCGAGGAGGCGGTGGGAGTGTCCGCGTACGCGGTGGTCAGTCGCTGTTCCGTGCCCTCGGGTCCGTAGACGGGGAGCGGGTCGCAGCGGCCGCCGTCGTGGCGGTAGTAGCGCGCGACGAAGTACGCGCACATGTCGATGCAGTGGTCGGCGTGCAGATGGCTGAGGAAGATCGCGTCGAGGTCGTAGAGACCGCAGTGGCGCTGCAGCTCGCCAAGGGCACCATTGCCCATGTCGAGAAGCAGCCTGAAGCCGTCGGCCTCGACGAGGTAGCTCGAGCAGGCCGATTCCGCGGACGGGAACGACCCCGAGCAGCCGACGACGGTGAGCTTCATAAGAGCTGGAACCTCCGCGCTGACAGGAAGTGCAGAGAGTAGATGCGGGGTGCAGGTACTCGGCTGCGGATACGGGTACGGGGGTCGTGCGGTCCGTCGAGCGTAAGGCGCAAAAGGGCGGGTCGCTCCTCCACCAGGGGCTGTTGTGGGCGAACTCACCTGTGGTGTCACCGGTTCGGATGGACGGTCGACCGGAGGTCGGATGCCTGGGTTCCGCGGGCGGGGGGCGGGGCGGAGTGCGCGCCGGTACCTTCTTTGGTATGGACACGTCCTGGTGGCTCGCGTTGGCGGCCGTGGTGCTGCTCGCGCTGGTCGCGACGCTGGTGGACGGCTGGGGCCGCCGTGGGCGCCGCGGGCGCCGAGAGCGCCGCGGAGATCGGGCCGCCGGTCGGACTCGGCCGCCCGGGCGGCGGGAGCGGCCGCGGATACCCCGGCCCCGGCCGGCGGAGATCTGGTGGGCGAAGGTTCCGTACGAGGACGGGCCCGGGGAGAAGGACCGGCCGTGTCTGGTGCTGGCCGTGCGGGGCGAACGGGTGACCGTCGCGAAGATCACGAGCAAGTACCACGACGAGCGGGCCGGGGTGATTCCGTTGCCGCCGGGTGCCGTCGGCGATGCCCATGGGCGGGCGAGCTTCCTGGAGACGGATGAGCTGCGCGAGGTGCCCTTGTGGGAGTTTCGGCGGCGGGTGGGGGTGGTGGATCCGGTCCTTTGGGACCAGGTCCGCTACTTGGCAGGCTGAGCCCGTCCCTCGCCCCCAGACCCCCGATCGGCCTGGACGGCCTCGTCCTCAGACGCCGGACGGGCTGAAAGATGCGCGCCGGCGTCCTTGAGGGGCGCGGGGAACGGCGCGACCAGCCCCCGCCCACCCGCAGCCGAACGACCGCTCGCCCCTACGCCCAGAGCTGGCCCTGGAGGGTTTCAATGGCTTCCTCTGTGGTCGCGGCGGTGTAGACGCCCGTCGACAGGTACTTCCAGCCGCCGTCGGCGACGACGAAGACGATGTCGGCGGACTCCCCGGCGGCGATCGCCTTCTTGCCGACGCCGATCGCGGCGTGCAGCGCGGCTCCGGTGGAGACGCCCGCGAAGATGCCCTCCTGCTGGAGGAGCTCACGGGTGCGGGTGACCGCGTCGGCGGAGCCGACCGAGAAGCGGGAGGTGAGGACCGACGCGTCGTACAGCTCGGGGACGAAGCCCTCGTCCAGGTTGCGCAGGCCGTACACGAGGTCGTCGTAGCGCGGCTCCGCGGCGACGATCTTCACGTCCGGCTTGTTCTCCCGGAGGTAGCGGCCGACGCCCATCAGGGTGCCCGTCGTGCCGAGCCCTGCGACGAAGTGCGTGATGGAGGGGAGGTCCGCCAGGATCTCGGGGCCCGTCGTCGCGTAGTGGGCGCCCGCGTTGTCGGGGTTCCCGTACTGGTAGAGCATCACCCAGTCGGGGTGTTCGGCCGACAGTTCCTTCGCGACGCGCACGGCGGTGTTGGAACCGCCGGCCGCGGGGCTGGAGATGATCTCCGCGCCCCACATGGCCAGCAGGTCCCGCCGCTCCTGAGAGGTGTTCTCCGGCATCACGCACACCATGCGGTAGCCCTTGAGCTTCGCCGCCATGGCCAGCGAGATGCCGGTGTTCCCGCTCGTCGGCTCCAGGATCGTGCAGCCCGGCGTCAACCGGCCGTCCTTCTCCGCCTGTTCGACCATGTGGAGGGCCGGGCGGTCCTTGACCGAGCCCGTCGGGTTGCGGTCCTCCAGCTTCGCCCAGATCCGGACGTCGGCGGACGGCGAAAGGCGGGGCAGGCGCACCAGAGGGGTGTTGCCCACCGCGGCGAGCGGGGAGTCGTAGCGCATCAGCGATCAGCAGCCGATCAGACCATGCCGCCGGCCACGGCCGGCAGGATCGTCACGTTGTCGCCGTCGGTGAGCTTGGTGTTGATGCCGTCGAGGAAGCGGACGTCCTCGTCGTTCAGGTACACGTTGACGAAGCGGCGCAGCTGGCCGTCGTCGACGATCCGGGCCTGGATGCCCGCGTGCCGGGTCTCGAGGTCGGCGAAGAGCTCGGCGAGGGTCGCGCCGCCGCCCTCGACGGCCTTCTCGCCGCCGGTGTAGGTGCGGAGGATGGTGGGGATGCGGACCTCGATGGCCATGGTTGCGGGCTCCTGTCGGAAGGAAAAGTCAGGTCGGTGGGCGCGCGGCGGCGCGGGAAGGGCAGGGGGGACGCCGGTGGTGGCCCCGCGGAGCCGTGGCTCACGGCCGTACGGCGGCAGGGTTCAGCGCGTACAGATGGCGCTCTGCAGCCTGCACAGGTCGACGTGCAGCCGCGCCACGAGCAGCATGCCCGGCGTCTTGTCGCTCACGTCCTGGGAAACCATGGGCTCATCGTATCGATTCCCGGTCCGGGTCCCGGAGTGTGATCTCAGATGGTGGATGAATTCTGCCCGAAGTCCGGGATCGAGCGGAGTCGGAGCAAAGGATCGGGGCGCAGTCGGGGCGGCGTCAGTACGCGTCCACGACGGTGACCTCTTCCTCCGTCACCTCTCCCTCGACGATCCGGTACGAGCGGAACTGGAAGGGACCCGCGTCGTCCGCGTCCGCCGTCGAGACGAGGACGTAGTGCGCGCCGGGCTCGTTGGCGTACGAGATGTCGGTGCGGGAGGGGTATGCCTCGGTCGCCGTGTGGGAGTGGTAGATGATCACCGGCTCCTCGTCGCGGTCGTCCATCTCGCGGTACAGCTTCAGCAGGTCGCCGGAGTCGAACTCGTAGAACGTGGGCGAGCGGGCGGCGTTGAGCATCGGGATGAAGCGCTCGGGGCGGCCCGAGCCCGCCGGGCCCGCGACGACGCCGCACGCCTCGTCGGGGTGGTCCTGGCGCGCGTGGGCGACGATCTGGTCGACGAGGGCCTGGGTGATGGTCAGCATGTCGGTCAGGATAAGCAGAAGGGCCGCCGCGTACCGAGGGGTGGTACGCGGCGGCCCACATGCTGAGCCGGGAAGGTCAGCCGACCTTCTCGAACGCCGGCTCGCGGCGCTCGGTGACCTGGGGGTTGCGTGCCTTGAGCACCCACCAGCCGATGGCCAGGGCCGCGGCCCAGCCGGCCATCACGTACAGACAGACGCGGGAGTCGGCGTCGTAGGCGATGAGGCCCGTGACGAAGAGCAGGAAGACGACCGCGATCCAGCTGCACTTCGCTCCGCCCGGGGCCGGGAAGGAGGAGGCGGGCAGGCGTCCGGCGTCGACCGCGCGGCGGTAGAGGATGTGGCTGACCAGGATCATCAGCCAGGTCCAGATGCCGGCGGCGGTGGCCACGGAGGTGACGTAGCCGAAGGCCTTCTCCGGGACGATGTAGTTCAGGATCACGCCGATGCCCATGAAGAGCATGGAGACGGTGATGCCGATCGCCGGGGTCTTGGTCGAGGAGAGCCTGCTGAAGACCTTGGGGGCCTCGCCGTTGTCCGCCAGGGTGCGCAGCATGCGGCCCGTGGAGTACATGCCGGAGTTGCAGGAGGACAGGGCGGCGGTCAGGACCACGAAGTTGACGATGCCGGCGCCGGCCGGGATGCCGATCTTCGCGAAGGCCTCGACGAAGGGGCTGACGCCCGGGGCGAACTCCGTCCACTTCACGACGCAGAGGATGACCGTGAGCGCGCCGACGTAGAAGAGCGCGATGCGCCACGGGAGGGTGTTGATCGCCTTGGGGAGGGTCTTCTCCGGGTCCTCGGACTCGCCCGCCGTGACGCCGACGAGCTCGACGGCGAGGTAGGCGAACATGACGCCCTGGAGGGTCATCAGGGACGAGCCGATGCCCTTGGGGAAGAAGCCGTCGAACTGCCAGAGGTTGGCGACGGAGGCCGTGTCACCGGCCGAGCTGAAGCCGAAGGTGAGGACGCCGAGGCCGATCACGATCATGCCGATCAGGGCGGTGACCTTGACCATCGAGAACCAGAACTCGATCTCTCCGAAGAGCTTCACCGAGATCAGGTTCGCCACGAAGAGGACGATCAGGAAGACCAGTGCCGTCACCCATTGGGGGATGGACGGGAACCAGTAGTGGACGTAGATCGCGGCGGCGGTGAGTTCCGCCATGCCGGTGACCACCCACATCAGCCAGTACGTCCAGCCGGTGAAGTAGCCGAAGAACGGGCCGAGGAACTCGCGGGAGTACTCCGCGAAGGAGCCCGAGACCGGGCGGTACAGGAGCAGCTCGCCGAGCGCCCGCATGATGAAGAAGATGATCACGCCCGCGAGGGCGTACATGAAGATGAGGCTGGGCCCCGCCTTGGCGATGTTCGCCCCGGCGCCCAGGAAGAGGCCGACGCCGATGGCGCCGCCGATCGCGATCATCTGGACCTGGCGACTGCCGAGCCCGCGCTCGTACCCCTCTTCGGGGGCGTCGCCGCCCACGGCCTCACTGCCGGTACGCGGCTCGTCGGTCTTGTCGACCTGCGATGAGGTCATGTGTGGTGCGCCTTTCTCCATGCCGGTCCGAGCCAGTCCCTTGGCTTCGGATCGGGTTCCGATCCCCCCGGATGTGATGGAGCTGTGCCTGGCCGGCGGTCGCCGGCTCGGTGGCGCACCCGACCGGACATGGGTGGTGTCCTGTCGGGCGGTCGTGAAGATTTATCACGGCCGCAGGATGGGCAGCCTGCGGGTGATGTAAGGCATGCCACAGGGAGAAGCGGACAAACAGCACTCACCCGGGCATAGCAGTCCACGACGGTGACGGGATCGTTATCCGGATCTGAGCGTCCTCTGAGCGAACACCGATTGAACCCTGAACCAACCCCTGATCAGGGCTTTTCGCTGCTTACCTGTCCAGCGTCCGATCGGGGCATACGACCGTTCCCCGCTCAGCGCCCGATCGGGGCATCGCGGCGCCCGATCGGGGCATCCCGGCGGACGATCGGGGCATCCCGGCGGACGATCAGGACATCAGCGTCTCGACGAGCGTCTCCTGGAGACCGCCCAGCCACAGGTACGCCATCACCATCGGCTTGCGCGGGTCCTCGTCCGGGAGGCGGTAGAGGAGGTCGGTGTCCTCCTCGTCGACGACGTCCAGCCGGGCCCCGATCGCCAGGCGCAGGTCGTTGAGGGCGCGCAGCCACTGCTCGGACTCCCCGGGGGAGAGCTTGAGGACCGCGCCGCCGTCACCCGCCGTGGTGAGGGCGTCCAGCGAGCGGATCACCGCGAGGGCGTTCTCGCGCTTGCCGGCGCGCAGGTCGTTCTCGGTGAAGCGGCGGAACTCGGAGGAGTACGCCCGCTGCTCCTCAGCCTGTTCCGGCGAGGACGCCTCGACGTCGGGGCCGCTGTAGGCGTCCGGGAAGAGGCGCTGGAGCACCGGGTCGGAGGGCGGCTCACTGGGGCCCTCCGCGAACAGTTCGGCGAGCGGGTCGTCGGGGGCGTTCTCCGCGGGGCCGGGACCGATGAGCTCCAGGAGCTGTACGGCGAGGGAGCGGATGATGGAGATCTCGACCTCGTCGAGCGCGACGGCCGCGCCGCCGCCGGGGAGCGGTTCGAAGTGTCCTGGCATGGAGTGAGTTCGCTACTTCCGGTCCTGCTCGCGGTTTACAGGGAGGGCTCGAGCTGCTGCCGGTCCGACGGCCGCCGGTCCAGCGGCTTCCGGCCCGCTACTTCCGGTCCTGCTGAAGGGTGGCCCACAGACCGTAGCCGTGCATGGCCTGTACGTCGCGCTCCATCTCCTCGCGCGTGCCGCTGGAGACGACCGCCCGGCCCTTGTGATGGACGTCGAGCATGAGCTTGGTGGCCTTGTCCTTCGTGTAGCCGAAGTACGTCTGGAAGACATACGTCACATAGCTCATGAGGTTGACCGGGTCGTTGTGCACGATGGTGAGCCAGGGGACGTCGGGCTCGGGTACGGCGAAGACCTCCTCCGCCGACTCGGTCTTTTCGATCTCTAGGGGTGCGGGAGCGGTCACACGGCCCATGCTGCCACCAGAGAGGGGGGCCCGCACAAATGGACCCCCGGAATACAACGGGATACAACCGGAATACAAGGGCCGCCATAAATCGTCAGAGTGACGAGATGGGGGTACCATCCAGGCTTATGAACACAGCGGACCTTGGGCTGCCGGTGGACGTTCCCTCGACGGCGCTCTTCACGGACCAGTACGAGCTGACGATGTTGCAGGCCGCACTGGCCGCGGGGACCGCCGAGCGACGCTCGGTCTTCGAGGTCTTCACGCGGCGGCTGCCGGAGGGGCGGCGCTACGGCGTCGTCGCGGGCACCGGGCGGGTTCTCGACGCCGTCGAGAACTTCCGCTTCGACGCCGACGTCCTCGGCTTCCTGCGCGAGAACGCCATCGTGGACGAGCCGACCCTGGAGTGGCTCGCCTCGTACCGCTTCCGCGGGGACATCTGGGGCTATCCCGAGGGCGAGGTGTACTTCCCGGGCTCGCCGATCCTGCGGGTCGAGGGGTCCTTCGCGGAGTGCGTGCTCCTGGAGACGGTGATCCTCTCCATCCTCAACCACGACTCGGCCATCGCGGCCGCCGCCTCCCGGATGGCCTCCGCCGCCGGGGGCCGGCCGCTGATCGAGATGGGCGCCCGGCGGACGCACGAGCTGGCCGCGGTGGCGGCGGCGCGGGCCGCGTACGTCGGGGGCTTCGCGACCACCTCCGACCTGGCGGCGGGCTTCCGCTACGGCATCCCGACCGTCGGCACCTCCGCACACGCCTTCACCCTCCTGCACGACCGGGAGCGGGACGCCTTCCAGGCCCAGGTGAACTCGCTGGGCCGGGGGACGACGCTGCTCGTGGACACGTACGACGTCGCGGAGGCGGTACGGATGGCGGTGGAGGTCGCCGGGCCCGAGCTCGGGGCCGTACGGATCGACTCCGGGGACCTGCTGCTGGTCGCGCACCGGGTGCGGCAGCAGCTGGACGAGCTGGGCGCGAGGGACACGCGCATCATCGTGACCTCGGACCTGGACGAGTACGCGATCGCCTCGCTGGCGGCGGCGCCCGTCGACGCGTACGGCGTCGGTACGCAGCTGGTGACGGGTTCCGGCCATCCCACCTGCTCGATGGTCTACAAGCTGGTCGCCCGCGCCGAGTCGGCGGACCCGAAGGCTCCGCTGGAGCCCGTGGCCAAGAGGTCCACCGGCGGCAAGACCTCGATCGGCGGGCGCAAGTGGGCCGCGCGCCGGCTCGACGAGCGGGGGGTCGCCGAGGCCGAGGTAATCGGTACCGGGGCGGTCCCCGTGGCGCTCGCCGACCGACAACTGCTGGTGGAGCTCGTCAAGGGCGGGCAGGTCCTCTCCCGCGAGCCCCTCGATGTCGTACGCGACCGGCACGCGGCCTCCCGCGCCAACCTGCCGTTGTCGGCGACACAGCTCTCGCGCGGGGAACCGGTCATTCCGACGGAATACATCTGACACGGCCCCCTCGGTGTGCGCGGGGTGCGCCGGAGCGCGCGCGGGCGGCGCTCCGGCCGGCTCCGGCCACCCTTGGGCAAACACGAATGAACGGGCGGTCAGCGGGAATGCAACGGCAACACGCACACCGCACCGGCCGCCGCAACGGGCCGTAACCGAATGCCCCCTCCCGTGCCGCACCCGAAATCTCTAGGCTCGGCTCCACAGGCCGGTCCCGCACACCTCCTGCCACATTCACCGACCCCATAGTCGACACCGTCGAAGGACACCGACCATGCGCCGCGCCTTGATCGTCGTAGACGTGCAGAACGACTTCTGCGAGGGGGGCAGCCTCGCGGTGGCCGGAGGCGCCGATGTCGCCGCCGCCATCACGGAGCTGATCGGGCAAGCGCCCGCCGGCTACCGGCATGTCGTCGCCACGCGTGACCTCCACATCGCCCCCGGTGGCCACTTCGCCGACAACCCCGACTTCGTCCACTCCTGGCCCGCGCACTGTGTCGCCGGCACGGAGGGGGTCGGGTTCCACCCGAACTTCGCTCCGGCGGTCGCCTCGGGCGCGGTCGACGCCGTCTTCGACAAGGGCGCGTACGCGGCGGCGTACAGCGGTTTCGAGGGCGCCGACGAGAACGGGGTCGCGCTGGGTGACTGGCTGCGCGCCCGTGAGATCGACGAGGTGGACGTGGTCGGCATCGCCACCGACCACTGCGTCCGCGCGACCGCCCTGGACTCCGTCCGTAACGGCTTCCGCACCCAGGTCCTCCTGGACCTCACGGCCGGAGTCTCCGAGGAAACCACGGACCGCGCCCTCGAAGAACTCCGAGCAGCAGGCGTGGACCTGACAGGAAAGCCGGTCGTCTAGCTTTCCGGCCATGGTGACCGACCCCGCCACCCGGTGAGCGCCGGGTGGCTACGTCCGCGCCGCCGACCCGCCGCCGGTCACACCTGAGGTGCCGGGCGTCTCAGGAGGGATTTGAACGGGCGCCACAGTTCCTGGGTGAGGTCGGGACCCTGGACGCCGCTGTCCGGGGTCGTGCGCCATATGAGGCCGTCGGGGTGGTGCAGGACGGCGGTGATCTCGTCGGGGGTGGGCGGGGCCGCGTTCCCCCGGAGGTAGACCGCGCGCAGGCCGAGGTTGCGCAGGCGCGTCAGGGCGCGGGCACGGTTCTGGGCCAGGACCAGAAAGCGCACGCAGCCGGGGCCCTGGCCCGCCGGGCTGGGCAGGTTCAGGGCCACTACCACGCTGCCGTTCGGCAGCTTGCAAAAACCTCCTGCGGCCATGCAGTCACACCCCCGTGCGCACCGGTGTCAATAAGAAATCCACAGGACGCACCTAAACACGATCGGCGGCAACCCGCCAGGGGGTCGCCGCCGATATGCTTCTGACCTGCGGAAATACCGGTTACTTCACCGCGGGGCCCACTTCGAGCGAGATCGTCGACCCGTCACGGGCCTCCTTGGCGATCTTGATCTTGGTGTTGGTGTCAGTGATCTTGACACCCGCGGTCGGGGCCGTCGTGTCGTAGTAGGTGCTGGTGTGGTCGTTGAAGACCGGCACCCCCGGCTTCGACGGGATCTTCGTCGCCACGTCCGCGTTGTGCAGCGTCAGACCGTCCGTGCGGTACAGGCTGAACGGCGAGTCGTACGACTGGATCCGGCTGCGCATCAGCGTTCCGTCGGACCACTTCAGCGCGGTGGAGTGCGAGTCGACCGGCAGGATCAGCCCGGAGCCCGCGTGCGCGCTGACGTTGTTGTCCTTCTGCGAGGTGTCCCACTTCCAGATCAACAGACCGTTCTGGTACGGGTAGTGCTCCACCCAGGACGGACGCGTCGTCGAGAAGCCGAAGTTGTACGGACCGGTCTTGAGGGTCTTGTCGTACGAGACGTACTGACGGTTCTCCGCGATGTAGTACTGCGGGTAGTCGTCGGTGAAGGACGCGCCGACGCGGGAGAAGCCGGCGGCGGTCCACGCGGCGTCCGCGGTCTCGGCGTTGTCCGTGAAGAGCGCCGAACCGTCCGCGGTCACGGCGATCTCGTCGGCCGCGAAGCCCTTCAGCGCCACGCCACCGTCGCTCTGGTAGCGGAACCGCAGGGCGATCTTCTGGCCCGCGTAGGCGTCGAGCGGGAACGACAGCTTCTTGTACGCGTCCACCGTGCCGGTCAGCGCGGGCTTGCCACTGCCGTCGCGCGGGATCGGCTGCCCGTCCACCGTGCCGTCGATCGGGGTCCAGTTGGCGCCGCCGTCGGTGGAGACCTCGGTGTACAGGTAGTCGTAGTCGGCCTCGATGTCGTACCAGCCGTCGAGCGTGAGGGCGGCCGACGACTTGCCGGTGAGGTCGACGGAACGCGTCAGCGTGTTCTTGAGGTCGTTGCCGCTGCCGCTCCACCACTGGGTCGAGCCCTGCGCCGGGGCGACGATCTCGGTGGTGACCGCCTTGTCCGGCAGCGAGACCACGAGGGCCTGCTTGTTCTTGGTGTTGTACTCGGCGACACCCAGCTTGTGCTTCGACTTCGTCGCGGCCTTGGCCGTGTCGTAGTTCAGCCAGCCGAGCTGCAGCTTGTCCCAGGCGTTCATGTCGCCGGGCAGGTCACCGATGGCGTTTTTGCCGGTGCCGAGCCAGGAACCGGAGGACATCAGGGTCCAGAAGCCGGTGGAGTTCTCGGCCGAGTTGGTGGTGTCGTACTCGTCCGGCAGACCGAGGTCGTGGCCGTACTCGTGCGCGTAGACGCCGAGTCCGCCGTTCTCCGGCTGGATGGTGTAGTCGCCGACCCAGATGCCGGTGTCGCCGATCGCGGCGCCGCCGAGCTTGTTGCCGGCCGGACCCGTGGCGCCCGCGTCGGTGCCGAACGCGTACCAGCGGTGCGCCCAGATCGCGTCCTCGCCCTGCGCGCCGCCGCCCGCGGACTCGTCCTCACCGGCGTGCACGATCTGGAAGTGGTCGATGTAGCCGTCGGGCTCGTTGAAGTTGCCGTCGCCGTCGTAGTCGTAGCGGTCCCACTGGTCGTACTTGGCCAGGTCCGCCTTGATGTCCGCGTCGGACCTGCCGGCCGCCTTCTGGTCGGCGACCCAGGCGGTGACACCGTCCTGGACCGCGTACCAGGCGCCCGTGGACGCCTTGTTGGAGCCGTAACGGGCCTCGTTGTAGGGGACCTTGACCCAGTCGGTGACCTCGCCGTCGACCGAGTAGCGGCCCGAGGACTGCTTCTCGTAGTACTTCTTCAGCGACTCGGTGTTCTTGCCGGTGCCGAAGTAGAGGTCCTGGAAGTGCGCCTGGTTGTAGTCCGCCTGCCAGGCCGTGCTGTTGTCCTGGGTGCGGTCGGGCGCGGCTATCTGGTTGTGCAGCGGGCCCGCGGTGCCGCCGTAGCGGCTGTCGACCTGGTCGCCGAACTCGACCAGGATCGTGAAGATCTTGTCGGTCTTCTCGCGGCCGAGCTCGACGTACTTGTTCTTGCCCTTGAGCTTGACGACCTGCGAACCGTTCCGGTCCTGGACCTTCGCGTCCCCGGATATGACCTGGTTCAGGGCCTCTTCGCGCTGTGCTTCCTGGGTCTTGCTGAGCGGGCCGTCGAGGTCGTGTTCGGCCTCGTTGCCGGCCGGCTGGGGCTCGTGGCGGTTCGCGCTCGCCGAGGCCGCGGCCGATGCGGCATCGTCTGCCTGCGCAACGGCGAACGTCGAGAACGTGGCGGTGGCCGCCGCGAGGGCGACACCCACCGCGGCCGCTCTGAACGTCCATGGTCTGCTGGTCACTTGAAGTCCTCCCCTGCGTCCGTTCGCGCGGATGGGGGGATCCCTGGGTGATGGAGGTCCGCGCGCGTATACGCGTGTCAAGTGACGACATTTGACCGGAGTTACCAAAGAAAAGACAGATCTTGACTTGAACCTGGCAACTGCACTATGCGGAGCTGTAGTTCGGTATCCGAACCGTGATCGACCCTCTCAACGGGCGCGTCCGTCCGTCCACTTGGTGGACGCGATGACTCCGTGCGCCCCCTGTGCTCCGGCACCGTGGGTAAGGTCACGCTTACCGGACGTTCCACTCGGGCATGCAGGCGAATAGAGTCGATTGGCGGAACGTTGGAATGTCAACGGATTGACCAGTCGACACCGTTGTCGTCCCACGATTCGCAGCCCCACCCGGACCGGCGGCTCCACTCCCGTTGTCGATCGTCCCGGTCGCCGTCCGGTCCCGTTGTTGTCCGCATCCTCCCCCATCGCGAGAGGCACGGGGGGAGTACCCCCACCCCGAGGAATCGCCATGCCTCGTCCGACCGCCGCACAGCTCGCCTACGGTTCCTGCACCGTGATCTTCTCCACCCTCGCCATGCTGCTGCTGTCTCAGACGAGTTCGGGCCTGGGGATCGCGGTGATCACCCTCTCGGCACTCGCTCTCGGACTGCTCGTCGCCGTAACGGTTCCGCTGCCGAAGCGCGTCCGTCCCGGCTCCGTGGCCGCCGTACCCGCTCCCGCACCGGCCCCCGTTCAGGAGCGGGTGCCCGTACAGCGCGAGACCGCGTCCGTCGCCGCGTCCGTGTCGTCCATGTCGTCGGCGTCCGTCTCCGCCGTACGCGAACCGGCGGGCCCGTGATTCCACGAACCCGCCGCTCTCCCGATCAGCCGTCTCCTCATGGAGTGCGGCTGATCGCGTATGTCAGCCCGTGCTGACCACCACCGTCTTGGCCGCCTTGTCGTGCAGGCCCTGCTTGTAGGGCTTGTCGAAATAGCTCCAACCACCCGCGATCGCGGTCCAGATGCACGCGCAGCAGAACGCGAACGGGATCCACAGCACCAGCGAGCGGACCAGCGTGGTCTGCACGGAGGGCGTGGAGCCGTTGTCGAGGTTGGCCACCCTCAGGTTGAACAGCTTCTTGCCGAGGGTCTGCCCCGACCTGCTGATCATGATGGTGTCGTAGCCGGTGTAGAGCACCGCGGCGATCACGGACTGCCCGAAGCCCCTGCTGTACTCGATCTTGTCGGCGTTCATGTTGTACTGCATGACCCCGAAGGCCCAGGACAGCAGCCACACCACGATGCCCACCAGGATCATGTCGATGATCCTCGCCACCGTGCGTTTGCCGCTGTCGGCGAGCGGGGGCATGCCGGCCAGCGGGTCGCCGCCGTAGGGGCCGCCGGGGCCGTACGGGTCACCGCCGCCGCCGTGCGGGGGCGGCTGGCCGCCGTACGGGGAGTCGTACGGGGAGCCCTGGGGCGGTGTGGGCGGCGAAGGGCCGTCGTACGGGGAGCCGCCGCCCTCGGCGGGCGGGGGCTGCTTCTTGAACGGATCCTCGTCCGGTGGCTGACCCGAACCCGGGGGCGGCGGTTCGCTGCTCATGGCCCGAGTCGACCGCGAACCCCGCCACCGCGCATCCGGCGAGCGGCCGTCCGGGGGACCGGGCTCCCGGCGACCGCGCCGTCGCGCGGGGAGTCAGGCCACCACGACGGCGCACGGGCGGCTACGCGGCCACGAAGGTGTGGGCCGCCTTGTCGTGCCAGCACTGGCGCCAAGGCCTGTCGAACAGGCACCACAGGACGCCGACGACACCGATGACGAGGACGCCGGGGACCGCGTACACGAGCCAGCGGCGCAGGGCCCGTCCGAAGGACGGGGGTTCGTGACCCTCGATGTCCCGGACCTCGATGCCGCACACCTTCTTGCCCAGGGTGCGGCCCCACTTGGCGGTGGGCAGCGCGTCGTAGAGGACGCCGAAGACGAGCAGGACGGCCAGCACGATCCCGAGGTAGCCCGCGGTCGTGCCGTCGAGCAGCCACACCGTGACGGTCTGGCCGGACCGCTTGGCCGCGTCGACCTTCTCGTTGATGTGGTCGATCGCCTTGGTGCCCAGCGGTACGGCGGCCACCGCGGTGACGGTCGCCAGGACCGCGGTGTCCACGATCCGGGCCAGCAGCCGCCTGCTGAGGCTCGCCGGGCGCGCCTCGGACTGTCTGCGGGCGGCGGCCTGGAACACGTCGTCCACCGGCGGCTTCCACGGCACGACGGGCTGTCCGTCGGCCCCCGGGTCACCCGCGAGCCGGTGCACCTGCTGGGCCCAGGACGGCTGTCCCCCACCGGGGCCACTGGTGAGGGGCGTGGCGGCCGGGCCGGAGGCCTGCTGGGGCACGGAGGGGGCGGAGGGAGCAGAGGGTGCGGAGGGTGCGGGGGTGGCCGGCTGCCGCGCGGCGGCGGACTGGGCCGCCGCCTCCGCCGCGGCCTGGGCGGCCTGCCCGGCGCCGAAGCCTCCCCCGGCCCCGGCCGGGCCGCCCGCCGCGGGCGTGTCCGCCCCCGGTGCGCCGGTGGCCGGAGCCATGCCCCCGGCCTGCGCCCCGCGCTGCGGCCCCGTGCGCGGGGCGGACGGGCGGAAGATCATGGTGCCCTCGGAAGGGGCGGGTTCCGCGGCGCCGTCGGGGAGACCGGTGCCGGCGAACTGCGCGCCACTCGCCGGGGCCGCGGACGCGCCCTCGGCACCGGTGGCCCGCGCCGGTCCCGTCGGGCGACGGAACACCACGGTGCCGCCGGACGCGGGAGGCTGCGCCGCGCCGCCCGAATCCGCGGGCGGGATCGTCGCCGTGCCGTCGGCGCGGGCGGACTCACCGTCCGGCTGGACGACGGCGTCACCCGGTTCGACCGCGCGCGCCAGCCGCGGATCGGCCGTCGGGGGCGAGCCCCAGGACACCCGGCGGTCCTGCTCGCCGCCGAAGCCGGACTGCTGGGAGCGGTCGGCTCCCCACGCGGCCGCGGGCTCGGGCCTGTTGCCGTGCTGTGCCTCGGCCGGGCTCACCCGGCGCGGCTCGGCGGCGGGTCGCGGGTCCTCGTCGAAGAAGTGCGGGCCGGTCTCCTCGGCGGGGGCCGGAGCGGGCGCGGGAACGGAGGCCGCCGGCCGGGAACCGGACGGCGGCGCGAGCGGTACGCCGTCGGAGGGCGCGGGACGGCTCGTACCCGGTACCCAGGAGGCACCGTTCCAGTACCGGACATATCCAGGAATGGAGGGGTCCGGGTAATACCCTTCACGGGGCCGGTCGTCACCGGGGGCCGGGGTTGGGGCGCTCATGTCCGTCGTCCCGTATCTGCTCGGGGGTTTTTGGGGGCTCCACATCTATCAGACGGGCGCGCCTGTCAGCGGCGCTCCCGCCGTACCCACCTCTTTCGGGCAAGGTTCCGCCACAAGCGGTCGCCGCCCGGAACACGGTCTCGGAACGCCCGCCAAAAAACTTCTTCGAACCCGCGTAATGGTTCCGCGTGATCGCGCTCTCCACTCGTACGGGCCCGCCCTGAGGGCCCCGTACCCGAAAGGAAGCGCATCGACATGCGAACCGTGGTGGAACGCGAACTCGAACTCAACCTCGTCCTGTCACCCGAACGCAGCATCCCCGTACCGGCCCGGCTCACCTACCGCTCCGACGACCCGTACGCCGTCCACATCACCTTCCACATCGGCTCCGACCATCCCGTCGGCTGGACCTTCGCCCGTGAACTGCTCGTCGAGGGGGTGTTCAGGCCGTGCGGGCACGGCGACGTACGGGTGTGGCCGACGAAGGTCGCGGGCCGCAGCGTCGTCCTGATGGCGCTCAGCTCCCCGGACGGGGACGCCCTCCTCGAGGCGCCCACCGCGCAGGTGTCCGCCTGGCTCGAGCGCACCCTGCGGGCGGTTCCGCCGGGCTTCGAGGCCGATCAGCTCGGCATCGACGAGGGCCTCGCCGAGTTGCTGGCCCCGACCCCGGGCTGTCACGACGAACTGTGGCTGCGCGACCCGTGGCCGTCGGACGAGTCGAAGGAGGGCGAGTGAACCCGTTCACGTCCCTGTTTCCGATACCGGCCGCGGTAGTGGCCCCGCGGGAAGCGGTCCTACGGGCGGGCCGCGGCCAGCAGGCTCTCCGCGACCGATGTGCGCGCGTACAGCACCGAGCGACCGGCCCGGTGCGCGCTGACCAGGCCCGCGTCGCGCAGTGCGGTCAGGTTCTGGGACACCCCGGACGGCGAGAGCCCCGTGCGGTGGGCCAGCTCGGTGGTGGAGGCCGGGGTCTCCAGTTCGGTCAGCAGCAGGGTCCGCGAGCGGCCGAGTACGGCGGCGAGGGCATCGGTCCCGGCGAGCGGCCGGGGTTCCCACAGGGTGCCGACACCCCGTGCCGGATAGGCCAGTTGGGGCGGCTCCGGGGGTGTCACCCGGGTCAGCGGGCCCGGATGGGTGAAGGCAGAGGGAATCAGCAGCAGCCCGGCACCCGCCGCCTCGCGGGACAGCGGGCGCCCTCTGCGCGACAGCCGCAGCGCACTGTCGTCCCAGCTCACCAACGGGTGCAGCTCGTTGAACAGGTGCCCGGTGCCCTGCTCGGCGACCTGCCGGGCCCGGTGGAACACATCGGCGTCCAGGACCGTGCGGATGCGCGCCCAGTAGGGCGCGAGGGCCAGCTCCCAGTAGGTCTCGACCTCCTCCGCGAGCCGGGGCAGGCGGGCGGCCGGATCGGCGTACAGCGTCCGCGACCTGGGGCCGAGCCCTCCCTGGTCGTGGGCCAGGCGGTCGAGGTCCTGGCGTACCCGGGCGGGGGGAGCGGCCGTGACCCCGGCCAGTTCCGTGGCGAGCGCGGGGGCGGGTCCGTCGGGGGCCGGGTTGAGGAAGTCGGGCACATAGCCCGCGGGCGGGACCAGCTCGGCGAGCAGGCCACGGTCGAGGCAGGCGGCCAGCACCCGGGGGCGTACCTGTTCGGCCCAGGGCCGGTGCACGGGGTGCGCGCCGCCGGAGCGCAGCAGCCGGAAGCTGGTACCGACCTCCCACATCGGCGAGACGGCGAACCGCATCTGCGCCAGGTCCCCCGCCGAGAACGCCAGTTCGGCCGACACGGCCACCCCCTCGGTCGCCGTGTGGATTCACGGATACCTGAATCAATGGCGGCCAGACTACGGCGGGGTGAGCATCCCGGTCATGACCACGACGCCAGTCAAGACGACCTCGGCCACTTCGGCCCCCGAGACCATCCGCGCCTCCTCTGCCGGGAGTTGGACGCTCGGAGACCGGGAAGTCCACCGGATCGGCTTCGGTGCGATGCGGCTGCCCCAGACCGGCCGGGCGCTCGCCACCGACGCCGTACCGCGCGACCGCGACCGGGCGATCGGCGTGCTGCGCCGCGCGGTCGAGCTCGGGGTGAACCACATCGACACCGCCGCGTTCTACTTCTCGCCGCTGCGCTCCGCCAACGAACTGATCAACCAGGCGCTGACCCCCTACCCGGACGACCTCGTGATCACCACCAAGGTCGGTCCGGGCCGGGACCCGTCCGGCGCCTGGCTGCCGCACGCCACTCCAGAACAACTGCGCGGCCAGGTCGAGGAGAACCTGCGCCAGCTCGGCCGCGACCACCTCGACGTGGTGAACCTGCGGGTCGTGGGAGCCGACTCGGTCGCCGAGCGCTTCGGCGCGCTGGCCGAGCTGCGCGCGGCGGGGCTCGTCCGCCACCTCGGTCTGTCCAACGTCCGCCCCGAACACCTCGCCGAGGCGCGGGCCATCGCGCCCGTGGTCTGCGTGCAGAACCCGTACGGCATCGGCGTACGGCCGGACCAGGACGAGTTCGTGCGGACCTGCGGCAAGCAGGGGATCGCGTTCGTCCCGTTCTACGCGATCGCCGGGGCCGGACGCACGGCGGGTGCGCGGAGTGCCGACGCCGCCGAGGTGCGGGCCGTCGCACGGGCCCACGGGGTGAGCGCGGCGCAGGTCCGGCTGGCCTGGACGTTGCACCGCGGACCGCACGTACTGGCCATCCCCGGCACCGGCGACCCGGACCACCTGGCCGCCAACGTGGCCGCCGGCGCCCTGCGGCTGAGCGAGGACGAACTGGCCGTCCTGGACCGTCTCCACCGGGGCGGGGACGGGGGTGGCGGGGCCTAAGCGGGTCGGGTGAAGTCCGCTGCGGTTCGGCAGCGCCCTGAAGGGGCGCGGGGAACTGCGCGACCAGCCACGAGGGCGCGGCAGACGATCGACGGCACATCCCGGCACTTCCAGCGGAGCGCTTAGAGCACCTTGCCCGGGTTCAGGATGCCCAGCGGGTCGAAGGCGGCCTTGATGCCGCGCTGCATCTCCACGCCCACCGGTCCGAGCTCGCGGGCCAGCCACTCCTTCTTCAGGACTCCTACGCCGTGTTCGCCCGTGATGGTGCCGCCGAGTTCCAGACCGAGCGCCATGATCTCGTCGAAGGACTCGCGGGCGCGCCGCGACTCGTCGGGATCGTCGGCGTCGAAGCAGACGGTGGGGTGGGTGTTGCCGTCGCCCGCGTGCGCGCAGACACCGATGGTCAGGGAGTACTTCTCGGCGACGCGCTCGATGCCTTCGAGCATGTCGCCGAGCCGGGAGCGCGGCACGCACACGTCGTCGATCATCGTGGTGCCCTTGACCGCTTCGAGCGCGGTGAGCGACAACCGCCGTGCCTGGAGGAGCAGTTCGGATTCCGCCGCGTCCTCCGCGGGGACCACCTGCGTCGCGCCCGCGGCCTCGCACAGCGCGCCTACGGCAGCCAGGTCGGCGGCCGGGTCGTGGGTGTCGAAGGCGGCGAGGAGGAGCGCCTCGGTGGTCTCCGGGAGGCCCATGTGGGCCAGGTCGTTGACGGCCTTGACCGTCGTACGGTCCATGAGTTCGAGGAGGGAGGGGACGTGCCCGCCCTCCATGATCCGGACCACGGCGTCGCAGGCGGCCCGCGCCGATCCGAACTCCGCCGCCAGCACCAACTGCTGGGGCGGCTGCGGCTTGAGCGCCAGGATCGCCCGTACGACGATGCCGAGCGAGCCCTCGGATCCGACGAAGAGGCGGGTGAGGTCGTACCCGGCGACCCCCTTCGCCGTACGGCGGCCGGTGGACATGAGCCGTCCGTCGGCCAGTACCACGTCGAGGCCGAGGACGTACTCCGCCGTCACCCCGTACTTCACACAGCACAGGCCGCCGGAGGCCGTGCCGATGTTCCCGCCGATCGTGCACATCTCCCAGCTGGAGGGGTCCGGCGGGTAGTACAGACCGTGTTCGTTCACGGCGCGGGAGAGGGTGGCGTTGATGACGCCGGGTTCCACGACGGCGATCCGGTCGACCGGGTTGATCTCCAGGATGCGGTCCATCTTCACCAGCGACAGCACGATGCAGCCGTCGGAGGCGTTGGCGGCGCCGGACAGGCCGGTGCGGGCGCCCTGCGGGACGACCGGGACACGCAGCTCGGTCGCGATCCGCATGACGTGCTGGACCTGTTCGACGGTACGGGGCAGGACGACGACGGCGGGGGTGCCCGCCTCGCAGAAGCTCGCCATGTCGTTCGCGTACGAGGCCGTGACGTCCGGGTCGATGAGGACGGCCTCGGCCGGCAGGCCGCTCAGCAGGCGGTCCGCGAGGTTGCCGGTGACTTCGTCGCGCGGGGCTTCGATACGGCTCATGATCACAGCGTCGCACTCGGGGCCATCGGTGTGAACCCCATCCGCGCGGGGCTTGGTGTGCCGGGGTGTGGTCTTCGTATTGACGCACAGTGAGCGGCATGGAGATCGAAGAGCGACAGCCGGTGCTCACGGGGCTCGCGCCTCAGGGTCCCTCCGGGCGGCGTCCCTCCGTCGCCAAGCACGTGCTGATCGGCCTGGTGGCGGGGTCTGTCGTCCTCGGCGGGGTGCTGGTGCTGCTGCCCTCGCAGCGGCGGACCGCGGCGCCGCCGTCGGCGGGTCCGGCGGCGCGGGCGGCGACGGCGGTGGGGGCCGGGGTGCCCGCCGCGCTGCCCGATCTGGTGGCGCTCATCGGCGACCATGAGGCCCATCTGCGCGCCCATCCGCGCGACGAACGGTCGTGGGCGGTGCTCGGCGCGGCCTATGTGGAGCAGGGGCGGCGGACCGCCACACCCGCGTACTTCCCGAAGGCCGAACAGGCGCTGCGCACGTCGCTGGAGACGAAACCGAAAGGGAACCTGACGGCGCTGGAGGGGCTGGCCGCGCTCGCCAACGCCCGCAACGACTTCCGGACCGGGCGGAAGTGGGCCGAGGAGGCGCTGAAGCTGGCCCCGAAGCGGTGGACGGCGTATCCGCTGCTGATCGACTCCTGCAGCGGCCTCGGTGACTACAAGGCGAGCCGCGGCGCGCTGGAGAAGCTCCAGGGGCTGCACCACGGGCCGCCGGTGCTGGCCGAGGCCGCCCAGGTGTACTGGGACCGCGGCTGGCGCGAGGACGCGGTGGCCTCCCTCGCGGACGCGGCGGCGGGCGCCACCTCTCCGGCCGAGCGGGCGATCTGGCTGGCGCAAACGGGCCGGCTCGCCTGGGAGCGCGGGGACCGCGAGGAGTCGCTGCGCTACTACGAGGCCGCGCTGAGCATCGACCCCGACCAGCACGGCGCGCTCGCCGGACAGGGGCGTGCGCTGGCGGCGCTCGGACGCAACGCGGAGGCGCTGCGTGCGTACCAGACGGCGCTCGCCCAGGAGCCCGATCCGCGGTACGCGCTGGAGCTGGGCGAGCTGTACGAGACGCTGGGGGTGCGCGACGCGGCACAGACGCAGTACGCCCTGCTGCGGGAGCGGGTGCGCACCGACGCCGCGGCCGGTGTCGACGACGAACTGGTCCTCGGACTGTTCGAGGCGGACCACGGCGATCCGGAGAACGCGGTGCGCCGACTGCGCGAGGAGTGGGCGCGCCAGCCCGGAGTCGCCGTCGCGGACGCGCTGGGGTGGGCGCTGCACCGGGCGGAGGAGGACGAGGAGGCGCTGAAGTTCGCGACGAAGGCGACGGACAAGACGAAGGGCGGCGGCGTCCGCAGCGCGCTGTACGTGTACCACCGGGGGCAGATCGAACGCGAGCTGGGCCTGCTCGCGCCCGCCCGCCGCCACATCGCGGAGTCCCTCCAGATCAACCCGTACTTCTCCCCCGTCCTCGCCCCCCAGGCCCGGCACGACCTGGCCGCCCTCGGCGAACCGCCCGCGGAGCCGCCGCCCGAGCCGAAGGACGAGACCCCGGCGGAACCGGGGGGCGCGGCGGGGCCGCCGGGCACTGCCGTGAATCCGGCGAACCCGGCGGCTCCGAGGGCGACCCGTCGACCCAGGCCGCACGCATCGGCGCCGACACCGGCACCGCGGCGCACGGCGTCACGATGACCGAGGGCCGATAGCCGAGGGCTGAGGGCCGATAGCCGCTGACCGCTGACGGCTGACGGCTGACGGCTGACGGCTGACCGCTGACCGCTGACCGCTGACCGCTGACCGCTGACGGATAACCGCTGACGGATAACCGCTGACAGACATTGGCTGACGGCTGACAGATATCGGCTGACAGATAACAGATGACAGATTTCCGCAGATGATTCCTACAGGTTGCCGCGCTTCTCCTGCTCCCGCTCGATCGCCTCGAAGAGCGCCTTGAAGTTGCCCTTGCCGAAGCCCATCGAGCCGTGCCGCTCGATGATCTCGAAGAAGACGGTCGGCCGGTCCTGGACCGGCTTGGTGAAGATCTGGAGCAGATAGCCGTCCTCGTCGCGGTCGGCGAGGATCTTGAACTCGCGCAGGGTGTCGACGGGGACCCGGGTGTCGCCGACCCACTCGCCGAGGGTGTCGTAGTACGAGTCGGGCGTGTCCAGGAACTGGACCCCGGCCGCGCGCATGGTGCGTACGGTCTGCACGATGTCGTTGGTGTTCAGCGCGATGTGCTGGACGCCCGCGCCGCCGTAGAACTCCAGGTACTCGTCGATCTGGGACTTCTTCTTGGCGATGGCGGGCTCGTTGATCGGGAACTTGACCTTGAGCGTGCCGTCGGCGACGACCTTCGACATCAGCGCGCTGTACTCGGTCGCGATGTCGTCGCCCACGAACTCCTTCATGTTCGTGAAGCCCATGACCTTGTTGTAGAAGCCGACCCATTCGTTCATACGGCCGAGTTCGACGTTGCCGACGCAGTGGTCGATGGCCTGGAAGGTGCGGTGGGCGGGCGGTTCGACGATCGGGGCGGCGGCGGTGAACCCGGGGAGGTACGGGCCGTCGTAGCCGGTGCGTTCGACGAGCGTGTGCCGGGTCTCGCCGTACGTGGCGATCGCGGCGAGGACGACCGTGCCGTGCTCGTCCTTGAGCTCGTAGGGCTCGGCGAGCGGGCGGGCGCCGTGCTCGACGGCGTACGCGAACGCGGCGCGCGCGTCCGGGACCTCGATGGCGAGGTCGACGACCCCGTCGCCGTGCGCGGCCACGTGCTCGGCCAGGAAGTGGCCCCAGGTGGTGGTGGGCTTGATGACGGAGGTGAGGACGAAGCGTGCCGAGCCGTTCTCGAGGACGTACGACGCCGTCTCGCGGCTGCCGTTCTCCGGTCCGGAGTAGGCGACCAGCCGCATGCCGAAGGCCGTGGAGTAGTAGTGCGCGGCCTGCTTGGCGTTGCCGACGGCGAAGACGACCGCGTCCATTCCCTTGACCGGGAAGGGGTCTGCCTGCCGGGCGGTGTCGGGAGTGAGGTCTGTGGTCTGCGTCATGGCCGCAGACTCTCCCTGTTCCACAAGGTGCGCAATAGTTTGCGGGAGAGCTGGACAATGTGCTCAGCAAAACGTCCATGTAGGCGGGCGTTCTGTACATGATGACCACCCGGGAGGGCGGCATGGGAATCGATCACCTGGACGGCCGGCTCATCGTGCTGTTGGCCGAGGAGCCGCGCATCGGCGTACTGGAGATGTCCCGGCGGCTCGGGGTCGCGCGCGGCACCGTGCAGGCCCGGCTCGACCGCCTTCAGTCGAATGGAGTCATCCGGGGATTCGGTCCGCAGGTGGACCCGGCCGCGCTCGGCTACCCCGTCACGGCCTTCGCGACGCTGCAGATCAGGCAGGGACAAGGCCCCGACGTACGGGCGCACTTGGCGACCGTCCCCGAGGTGCTGGAGCTGCACACGACCACCGGCAGCGGCGACATGCTGTGCCGCCTGGTGGCCCGCTCGAACGCCGATCTCCAACGTGTGATCGACCGGGTCGTCGGTTTTGATGGCATCGTCCGGGCCTCCACGGCGATCGTCATGGAGAACCCGGTTCCGTTGCGGATCATCCCGCTGGTGGAGCAGGCGGCGACCGAGCACTGACCGACGACCGGGAGGTGGCGTGAACTTCTGGCAGTACGTGAGCAGCCGCCATCAGCAGTTGCTCACGGACGCGTACCAGCACGCCAGTGTGGTCTTCCAGTGCATGGTCGTCGCGACGCTCATCGGTGTGGTGATCGGCGTCGTCACCTATCACAGCGGCTGGGCGGGCGGCGTCGCCACGACCACCACCTCCACCATCCTGACCATCCCGTCGCTCGCCATGATCGGTCTGCTGATCCCGCTCGTGGGCCTGGGCGTGCCGCCCACGGTGATCGCGCTGACGCTGTACGGGCTGCTGCCGATCGTGCGCAACGCGATCGTGGGCCTGCGCGGGGTCGACCCCGCGCTGGTGGACGCGGCGAAGGGCATCGGCATGTCCGCTCCGGCCCGACTGCTGAAGGTCGAGCTGCCGCTGGCCTGGCCGCCGATCCTCACCGGTATCCGGGTCTCCACGCAGATGCTGATGGGCATCGCGGCGATCGCGGCGTACGCCTCCGGCCCCGGCCTCGGCAACGAGATCTTCCGCGGCCTCGCGTCCCTGGGCAGCAGGAACGCGCTCAACCAGGTACTCGCGGGCACGATCGGGATCATCATCCTCGCGCTGCTGTTCGACGCCGCCTACGTCCTCATCGGCCGGCTGACCATTCCGAGGGGGATCCGTGCCTGAGACGACCGAGGTCGCGGAGCCACAGGAGGGCACGGAGGGCACGCACACCTCCACGACCGGCGCCACCATCGAGCTGGAGAACCTCACCAAGCGCTACCCCAACAGCCGGGAACCGGCCGTGGACAGCGTCAACATGGAGATCAAGGCGGGCGAGCTGGTCGTCTTCGTGGGCCCGTCGGGATGCGGCAAGTCCACCACGCTCAAGATGATCAACCGGCTGATCGAACCGACCAGCGGCCGCATCCGCATCAATGCCGAGGACGTCACCGACATGGACCCGGTGAAGCTGCGCCGCAAGATCGGCTACGCCATCCAGGCGTCCGGGCTCTTCCCGCACATGACGGTCGCGCAGAACATCGCCCTCGTACCGAAGATGGTCGGCTGGTCGAAGTCGCGGATCAGGGCGCGCGTCGAGGAGATGCTGGACCTGGTCGGCCTCGACCCGGGCGAGTTCCAGGGACGTTATCCGCGCCAGCTCTCCGGCGGCCAGCAGCAGCGCGTGGGCGTGGCCCGGGCGCTCGCGGCCGACCCGCCCGTGCTGCTGATGGACGAGCCCTTCGGCGCCGTGGACCCGATCACCCGCGACCACCTCCAGGACGAGCTGATCCGGCTCCAGCGTGAGCTGCACAAGACGATCGTCTTCGTCACCCACGACTTCGACGAGGCGATCAAGCTCGGTGACCGGATCGCGGTGCTGCGCGAGCACTCGCACATCGCGCAGTTCGACACCCCGGAGGCGATCCTCACCAACCCGGCCGACGACTTCGTGTCGGGGTTCGTGGGCGCGGGCGCGGCGCTGAAGCGGCTCAATCTCACCCGGGTACGGGATGTGGAGATCACCGACTGCCCGACGGTCACGGTGGACGACCCGCTCCAGGAGATCTTCAACAAGCTCAGAAGCAGCGGCACGAACGAGATCCTGCTGCTCGACCGGCGGGGCCGCCCCTACAAGTGGCTGCGGCGCGGCGACCTGATGCGGGCCAGGGGTTCGCTGGCGCGGGCGGGCACGCTGGTGCACGACACGGTGACCCGGGACGCCACGCTGCGGGACGCGCTGGAAGCGGTGCTCATCGACAACACGGGCCGGGTCGCGGTCACCGGGCGGCGCGGCGAGTTCACCGGTGTCGTCGACATGGAGACGCTGATGAACTCCGTGCACGAGCTGCTGGAGGAGGACCGGCTGGAGGCGATGGAGCACCAGCACGAGCTGGAGGAGGCGCGCGCCCAGCAGACCCACTTCGAGCAGGAGGGCGTGAGCGGCGGGGAGGCGAAGGCGTGAGCACTCCCCCTCCCGAGGAACGGCCCAAAGAGCGGCCCAAAGAGCGGTCCAAGGAACGGCGCGAGGAACGGCCCGAGGGCGAGCACGAGGTGAAGGGGCTCGCGTTCCGGGACGACGGCGAGTTCTCCCCGGACTCCGGGGACTTCCCCGAGGACCTTCCCGAAGGCCTTCCCGGGAACGGTGAAGGCGGAGCCGAGGGGGAGGCCCCACCTCCGAAGGTCGTCCTCAAGCGCCGGATCAGCTGGCAGAAGCTGACCTTCCTGCCCCTGGTCCTCGCGGCCGTGCTGCTGGCCACCTGGCTCTGGTTCCAGCAGGCCCGGCTGGACCCGATCTCCGAGAACGCGCTGTCGAACGGCCAGGTGTCGAAGGCCCTGTGGCAGCAGATCCGGCTGACCGCGATCTCCACCTTCTTCGTGCTGATCATCGCGATCCCCCTGGGCATCCTGCTCACCCGGGCGGCGTTCCGGAAGGCGACCCCGGTCGCGATGACGCTCGCCAACATGGGGCAGGCCACGCCCGCGATCGGCCTGCTGGCGCTGCTGGTCATCTGGCTGGGCACCGGCCAGCGGGCGGCCCTGATCGGCATCACCGTCTACGCCATCCTGCCGGTCCTCTCCAACACGATCGCGGGCCTGAAGGCCAACGACCCGACCCTGCTGGAGGCGGCCCGCGGCATCGGGATGTCCCCCCTGGGGGTGCTGACCCGCATCGAACTCCCGCTGGCCGTGCCGCTGATCCTCGCGGGCGTACGGACGGCCCTGGTCCTGAACGTGGGCACGGCGACCCTCGCCACCTTCGGCGGGGGCGGCGGCCTCGGTGTCCTGATCACCACCGGTATCACCACCCAGCGCATGCCCGTCCTGGTCCTCGGCTCGGTCCTCACGATCTCACTGGCCCTGCTCGTGGACTGGCTCGCCTCCCTGGTCGAACTGCTGCTCAGGCCACACGGACTGGAGGCGGGCTCATGAGCCGTACGGGTTCCGCACCCGTCGCGCGGCGTACGTCTCCGGTGCTGGCCGGTGCGCTGGTCCTGGCCGCCGGCTGCGGACTCACCAGCGGCTCCCCCATGGTCGACAACGTCACGCCCGGCTCGATCGGGTGGGGGCAGCCGCTCAAGGGCGCCCATCTGACGGTGACGTCGAAGGAGTTCACCGAGCAGCTGATCCTCGGCGCGATCATGGGCATCGCCTTCCAGGCGGCCGGCGCGGACGTCCTCGACCGGACGGGTATCCAGGGTTCGATCGGCGCGCGGGAGGCCGTCAAGAGCGGGGACGCGGACGGGATGTACGAGTACACGGGCACCGCCTGGATCACGTACCTCGGCAACAGCAGGCCCATCCCCGACCCGCAGCAGCAGTGGCAGGCGGTGCACGACGCCGACCTGAGGAACGGGCTGAGCTGGCTGCCGCCGTCCGCGCTCAACAACACGTACGCGCTCGCCATGAACCAGGCCAACTTCAAGAAGTACGGCACCAAGACGCTCTCCGACGTGGCCGCGCTGTCCAGGTCGAACCCGAGCGCGGTCACGCTGTGCGTGGAGAGCGAGTTCGCCAACCGGGCCGACGGGCTGCCGGGCATGGAGAAGGCGTACGGGATGAGTCTGCCCGCGAAGAACATCACGCAGATGGACACCGGGATCATCTACACCCAGGTGGCGAAGGGGAGTTGCACGTACGGGGAGGTGTTCACCACCGACGGGCGCATCAAGTCGATGAACCTGGCGGTGATGGAGGACGACAAGAAGTTCTTCCCCAACTACAACGCGGCGCCCGTGATCAACTCCAAGGCCCTGAAGAAGTACCCGGCGATCGCCCAGGTCCTGGACCCGATCACCAGGAAGCTCGACAACGACGTGGCCCAGACCCTGAACTCCAAGGTGGACGTCGACGGGCAGGATCCGCATCAGGTGGCGCTGGACTGGATGGAGCAGGAGGGGTTCGTGAAGGGGGGCTGAGCGGCCGCGCCTTCCAAAGAAGTACTTGCAAAGAAACCCTTGCAACCATTTCTTTGCAACGCTACCTTTGGATGCATGGAAGAGCCCCAGGATCCCCAGGTCCGCAATCTCGACGCCCGCTCACTGCGCGGGCTCGCTCATCCCTTGCGCATGCAGCTCCTGGACGCTCTGCGCTTCGGCGGTCCGGCCACCGCGTCCCAGCTCGCCGAGAAGCTGGGCGAGTCGAGCGGTGCCACCAGCTACCACCTGCGACAACTCGCCGCCCACGGCTTCGTCGAGGACGCCCCGGAGCGGGGCAAGGGGCGGGAGCGGTGGTGGAAGGCGACCCACCGGGGCCTGAGGTTCGACGACTCTCTGCTCGCGGACACCGACCCGGTCGTGCGCGGGGCCGCCGACATGTACCTCCACGAGGTCGCGACCCGGCAGACCCGGGACCTGTCGACCTGGTTGGGCAACCGGGCCCAGTGGCCGGAGGAATGGTCCCGCGTCTGGGACATGAGCAGCGAGACGCTACGGCTGACCCCTGAACTCACCGACGAACTCATTCAGAAGATGCACGCGCTCGTCCACAGCTACCGCGATCTGGCCGCCGGCGAAGACGACGCCGAGGCCGCGCAGGTCCGCATCCACACCCACGCCTTCCCCGTCACGCAGGACCGAACGGAGACGCACCCATGACGCACGCCGAGACCCACCTCGCCCTGCATCACACCCGCGCCGCCGAGCTCCGGGCCCAGGCCGAGACCCACCGCCTGGCCGTCTCCGCCCGGCGCCCCGGTGAACTGCGGACGCGCCTGGGCTGGACCCTCGTGGAGGTCGGCCTGCGGCTCGCCGCCGCACCGAAGCCGGCGGTCGCCTAACAGCTCGGAACCGAGCCCTTCCCCTTCTCCAGGGAGACCAGCGCGTCGACCGCGCCCTTGAGCGTGGTCACCGGAACCAGTCGCAGCCCCTTGGGCAGTTCCGACTTGGCGTCCGAGCACTCCGCCTTCGGGACCAGGAAGACCGTCGCGCCGTCGCGCCGGGCGGCCTGCGTCTTCAGGGCGACCCCGCCGACCGCGCCGACCTTGCCGTCGGCGTCGATCGTCCCCGTACCCGCGATGGTGCGACCGCCCGTGAGGTCGCCGCCGCTGCCGTCGCCGTCCAGCTTGTTGATGATCCCGAGCGTGAAGAGCAGTCCGGCGCTGGGCCCGCCGACGTCGGCCAGCTTGAGCGTGACCTTCACGTCGTTCTTCTCGTGCAGGTAGGCCAGGGCCGCCTCGGTGGCCGTGTCCTGGGACTTCTTCATCTCGTTCGCGTTGTGCTGCTCGATCTCCTTGACGGAGTTCCCGCTCGGGTAGACCGAGTCGCGCGGCATCACGGCCCGGTCCGTGCGGAACCAGCCGTCGATCACGTCACCCAGGCTGACGCTCGCGTCCGGCCCGGTCGCCTCGATCGTCGTCATCCGCAGCTGCCCGCTCGTCTGCCGGGTGGGCGCTCCGCTGATCGTGATCACCGGGTCGCCCTTGTTCTCGCCCAGGACGTTCGCCGTCATCCCGGGCTGCGCCACGGAGAACGGCAGCGGCGCGAACGCCGCCGTGGCGAGCAGGGCCACGACGGGAGCGGCGCAGACGGTGATGGCCTGGAGGCGTGTGAGGCGAGAGAGCACAGGATCAATCTAACGTCACCGCTCGGCGCGGCCTCCGTACAGGTCCCGCCGGGCGGTGGTGAAGCGGCGCAGCGCCTCCGGCAGCGGCTCGGTCCCGATGCCCGGGGTGCTCGGCACCGGCAGATGACCGTCCTGAAGGACGAAGGGCTCGGTGATGTCCTCGGCGAAGTAGCGGCTGGAGGCGGAGGTGTCGCCGGGGAGGGTGAAGCCCGGCAGGGCCGCCAGGGCCAGGTTCGGGGCCCGGCCGATGCCCGTCTCCAGCATGCCGCCGCACCAGACCGGTACTCCGTGCGCGTGGGCGACGTCGTGGATGCGGCGCGCCTCCAGGTAGCCGCCGACCCGGGCGGGCTTCACGTTGACGACCCGGCAGGCGTCCATGGCGATCGCGGAGGCGGTGTCGCGGGCGCTGTGCAGGGACTCGTCGAGACAGACCGGGGTGGCGATGCGCTGCTGGAGCCGTGCGTGCGCGTGGAGGTTGTTCTCCTCCAGCGGCTCCTCGATGAGCAGCAGTCCGAACGCGTCGAGCCGGCGCAGGTGCTCGGCGTCCGCGAGCGAGTACGCCGTGTTGGCGTCCACCTGGAGCGGCAGCGCGTCCCCGAAGCGCTCGCGCACGGCCCGTACGGGCTCCAGGTCCCAGCCGGGTTCGATCTTCAGCTTGATCCGGACGTACCCCTCGGCGAGGTAGCGCTCGACATCGTCGAGGAGTGCCGGGACGGAGTCCTTGATGCCGACCGAGACCCCGGCGGGCACGCGGTCGTGGACGGCTCCGAGGTAGGTCGCGAGCGACATGTCGTGGGCGCGCAGCTCGGCGTCGAGGACGGCCGTCTCCAGGGCCGCCTTGGCCAGCTCGTGCCCCTTGATCTTCGCCGTCGCGGGGGCGAGCGCGGCGGCCGTGAGGTGCGGGAGGGCGGCCACGCGCGGCAGCAGGAAGTCGCGCAGCACGATCTCGGCGCCGGCCACGAACTCCGAGCAGTACAGCGGCTCGGGGTCGGCGGCGAACTCCGACCAGCCCTCGGCCGCGTCCGTGACGACGTGCAGGAGGAAGGTGTCCTTCGTCGTCATGGTCCCGAAGGAGGTGCGGAAGGGGGTGACGAGGGGCAGCGCGATGTGGACGACTTCGACGCGTTCGAGTTTCATGCGGCGCCTTCCGTGGCGGGGCGGGTGAGGGTGTACCAGCCGTCGCGGGACATCCCGGTGGCGACGTACCCCTCGGCGAAGGCCTCCGTGAAGACCGCGCGGACGGCGTGGCGCCAGCGCAGCGCGAGCGTCGGGTCGGCGGCGCGCAGCTTGACGACGTCGTCCGGGACCCGGCACCAGATGTGCCGGTCGGAGGTGTCGCGGCGGGCGAGGAAGGCGCCGTCGGGGGCGAGGTGGGTGGCGGGCGCGGCGTCACGGTCGCCCGTCTCCTGTGGCGTACGGGGCGCGGTCAGATCCCAGGTCACCGTCAGCCGGTCGCTCTCGTCCCCGTCGTTCACCCCGTCCGCCATGGGCCCGTAGAAGTCGACCAGGTACTCCGTGCCGGTGGCCCCCAGCTTGACCAGGTTGAAGCGGGCGTTGCGGCCGACCAGCGGATCGAAGGTCCAGCGCATGGTGCGGGCGCCGTGTTCCAGGGCCCAGGCGCGCTGGGCCTGCTTCACGGCGTACCCGAGCCCGCGATCGGCCGCGGCGACCAGGGAGTACGTGTCCTGCCGCCCCGGCTGCCCGAACACGGCGACGGCGGCTCCGGCCAGCCGTGTCCCGTCGTACGCGGCATGCACCGCGCCCCCGGCGTGCACCAGGCTGTGCAGCACCTCCGCCGGATAGGGCGGGCTGTTGCGGGGCGTCTGCCAGACGTCGCTGAAGAGGTCGGCCACCGCGCCGATCCCGGCGACGTCGTGAACGGTACGGATGCTCACTTCTTCGGTCATGGAACCGAGTGTCGAAGCTCGCGGCGACGCCCACGTTGTACATCAGGACAACACGCGCGTACGTTCCTGATGAGATCGGCCAACCGTGTCCCGGCCGAGCATCGGAAGGAGCCGCGTGGACGCCTGCACCCTCGGTGACCTGCTGGACGTCGTCGGTGGCCCCTCCGTACGGCTGCGGACCGCGCCCGCCGGACTCGCCGTGCCCGTCACGGAGGCGCTGCTGTACGACGCCCACGCACCGCTGACCCGTGCGCCCGGGGCGCTGCTGCTCGCGGTCGGGGTGCGGGCGTCCGCGGCGGGGCCGCTGGCGCGGGCGGCGGCGGAGGCGGGGATGAGCGGGCTGGTCGTACGCGGCACGGACGGCCCGCTCGCGGAGGCGGCGGAGTCGGCGGGTGTGGCCCTGCTGTCCGTGGACGAGGACGCCGCGTGGCACCACGTACATCTGCTGCTGGCCTCTGCGATCGGCGCCCGGCCGTCGGCCGCCGGGAGCGGTCTGGGGGACCTGTTCGCGCTGGCCGACGCGGTGGCCGCGGCCGTCGGTGGCGCCACCGCGATCGAGGACCCGCGGCAGCGGATCCTCGCCTACTCGACGGTTCCGGGGCAGCCGGTCGACGAGGACCGCCGCACGGGCATCCTCGGCCTCCAGGTGCCCGGGAGCCCCGCCAACTCGGAGCAGTACCGGGTGCTGTTCGCGGCCGACGGCGTGGTCCGGCTGCCCGCGCTGGAGGGCAGCGACAACCTGCCGCGGCTCGCCGTCCCCGTCCGGGCGGGCGGCGAGACCCTCGGCTCGCTCTGGGTCGTCGACGACGGTGGCCTCGCGCCGGACGCCGAGGAGGCCCTCGCCCAGGGCGCGTCCACGGCGGCGCTGCTCCTGCTGCGGGCCCGCGCCGCGCAGGAGCTGGCCCGCCACCAGAACGGCGACCTGCTGCGCCGCCTGCTCGACGGCACCGCCGACCCGGCGGGCGCCGCCCACCGCCTGGGCATGGGCCTCGGCCCGGACGGAAACCCGGCCCCCGTGCGCGTGGCCGCCTTCGTCCTGGACTCCAGCGTCTCGGCGGCGGACGTCGAACAGACCGCGCTACGGCTCCTGGATCTCGTACGCCTGCAGTGCGAGGCGCGCTACGGGCGGCACGCGGGCGTTCTCGTCGACGGGGTCGTGTACGCGCTGCTGCCGGCGTTCGGGGAGCGTGGCGGAGCGCGCCACAGAGGGCTGGCGGAGGACATCGTGGGGCGGGCGGGACAGGCGCTGCGGGTGCCTGTGCGGGCTGGGCTGGGGGATGTGGTCGGCGGACTCGCGGAGGTGCGGGCCTCCCGGGACGACGCCGACCTCGTCCTGCGGGTGCTGGGCCCTGACCTGCCGGTGGCGACCGTGGAGGAGGTGAGGCCGCGCGTCACCCTGCTGCGGCTTGCCGAAGTTCTGGGCGAGCGGCGGGAGTTGAGCGCGGGCGGGTGGCGGCGGGTCCTCGCGCACGACGTCGAGCACGGCACCGAGTACGCGCGCACTCTCGTCGCCTGGCTGGACGCGGGCTGCGACATGGCGGGCGCGGCGCGGCTGCTCGCCGTGCACGCCAACACCTGCCGCTATCGCCTCCGGCAGGCCCGGCAGCAGCTCGGCATCGACCTCGACGATCCCGACGAACGGCTGGTGCTGTGGCTCCAGTTGAGGACGCTGGGCGGGCTCGGCAGCCGCCGCTGAGCCGCCCTTCGGGCCCGGCCGTCAGTTGACGTCCACGTCCTCGAAGACCTCCAGCATGCGCGTCAGCACCCGTACGCACCTCTCCACGTCCGCGTCGGTGAGGTCCCCGCCCACCCGCTTCAGCAGCGCGCTCTCACGGGTGATCACCGCGTCGATGACCGTACGGCCGTCGTCGGTCAGCCGGATCAGCGAGGACCGCTGGTGCGCGGGGTTGGCGATGGCCTCGACCAGACCGTGGGCCGCCGCCTCGTTGACCATCCGCTGCACGAACTGACGGCTGAGCGCCTGCGCGCGCCCCATCTGGGGGACCGTCAGGGGCCCCTGCGCGCGCAGGAGATCCAGGACGGCGCGCACGCCGATGGACAGGCCTTCGATCGGCTCGTTCAGCTCCACCTTGCGGCTCACGCGCCGGTACAGGGGCCCCAGCACGGCGAACACCTCGTAGAGGCGGGGGGCGAGGTCGTCGGGCGGGAGCGGCTTGGAGTCGTCGGGCTTGCTGGTGTCGGGCTTGCTGGTGCGGGTCACGGAGACAGGATGACACCTTGGTTGCCAAGTCAGCCCCAACATGACACCTTAGTTGTCATGACTGATGCCGCTCAGGTGTTCATGTTCCAGTCCGCCGACGGTCCGCTCGCCTACCGCGACGTCGGCACCGGTTCCCCGCTGGTGCTGCTGCACGGCGGCTTCACCGACCACCGCATGTGGGACGCCCTGGTGCCGCTCCTGGCGGTCGGCCACCGGGTGATCGCGCCCGACGCCCGCGGCCACGGCCGGTCCGCCAACGCGACAAAGCCCTTCCGCCCCACCGACGACCTCGCCGCCCTCCTGCGCCACCTCGGGACGGGCCCCGCGGTCCTCGTCGGGATGTCGATGGGCGGCGCCACCGCGGTCGACACCACGCTGGAACACCCGGACCTCGTCCGCGCGCTCGTCGTCAGCGGCGCCGGGATCGCCGACCCGGAGGACACCGACGCCTGGACCCTGGACATCCAGAACCGCTGGGGCGGCGCTCTGGCCGCCGGCGACATCGACGGCTGGGTCGACATCTTCGCCTCAGCCGTGGCCGGCCCGCATCGCACGCTCGACGAGGTCGACCCGGAGGTCGTACGGCGGGTACGGGAAATGGCGCGGGGGACCATTTCCAAGCACACGCCCGACGAACCCGACCACTCCGTCCCGGTGACCGACGTCCTGGCGCGCGCCAGGACCATCACGGTCCCCGTCCTGGCCATCAACGGCGCCCTGGACGCGGACGGTCTGATCGCGATGGCCGACCGCCTCGTCGACACCGTCGCCGACGGCCGCACCGCCACCGTCGAGGGCACCGCCCACTACGCCAACATGGAACAGCCGTACGTCTTCACCAAGTTCCTGCTGGAGTGGCTCAGCGGCCTGCCCGCCTGAGCCACCCCGCCAGCCGCTCCTCGCACGCCCGCAACTGCGCCACGGGGACGTACTCCCCTGCCGTGTGGGCGAGAACCGGGTCGCCGGGACCGTAGTTGAGGGCGGGCGTGCCGAGGGCGGCGAAACGGGCCACGTCCGTCCAGCCCAGCTTCGGACGGGGCGTGGCCCCCAGCACGCGGACGAGCGAGGCGACCGCGTGCCGGTCGAGCCCGGGCAGCGCGCCCGGTACGACCTCCGTGACGTCGACCTCGTACTCGTCCTCGGGAAACAGATCCCGTACGTACTTCTCCGCCTCCTCTGCCGAACGGCTCGGCGCGAAACGGGAGTTGACGGTGATCACGCACGCGTCGGGGACGACGTTGCCCGCGACCCCGGCGCGTACGGCGACGGCGTTCAGCCCCTCGCGGTACTCCAGGCCGTCGATCACGACCCGATCCGGGGTGTGGTCGGCGAGGCGCTGGAGGACGGCCCCGGCACGGTGCGCGGCGTTCACCCCCCGCCAGGCCCGCGCGGTGTGCGCGCGCTCGCCGCGGACCGTGATGTCGGCCATCAGCACCCCCTGGCAGCCCGCCTCGACCCCGGCGTCGGACGGCTCCATGAGGATCGCGAGGTCGGCGTTCAGCAACTCCGGCCGTACGGCGGCGATCCGGCCGAGCCCGTTGCGGTCGCCCTCGACCTCCTCACACTCGTAGAAGATGTAGGTGAGGTCGCGGGTGGGCTCGGGGACCGTCGCCGCCAGCCGGAGTGCGACGGCGACTCCGCCCTTCATGTCGCAGGCGCCCAGCCCGTACAGGAGGTCGCCCCGCAGGACGGACGGCAGGTTCCCGGCGGCGGGAACGGTGTCCAGGTGGCCCGCGATCAGGATCCGTTCGGGGTGACCGAGGTCGGTGCGGGCGACCACCGAGTTGCCGATCCGCTCCACGGTGAGGTGCGGGAGGGCGGCGAGGGCCGCCTCGACGGCGTCCGCGAGCCCGGCCTCTGCGCCGCTCTCGGAGGGGAGGTCGACGAGGGCGCGGGTGAGGGCGACGACGTCGGCGGTGAGATCGAGGGTGTGGTCGAGGGTGCTCACGCCGCTTCCTTGTCGCCGAGTCTGTCGCCGGAGCCGGGGTTGTCGCCGGAGCCGGGTGCGTCGCCGAGCTTGGAGTGCTTGATCCCGTACAGCCAGTAGATCACCAGGCCGACGGCCATCCACGCGCCGAACGCGGCCCAGGTGTCCGGCCCCAGGCTGAACAGCATGTAGACGCAGAAGCCCACCCCCAGGATCGGCGTCACCGGCGAGAAGGGCACCCGGAAGGAGCGGGGTGCCTCCGGGTCGCGGCGGCGCAGCAGGACGACCGCCAGGTTGACCAGCATGAAGGCGAAGAGCGTACCGATGCTGGTGGCGTCGGCGAGCGCGCCCAGCGGGACGAGCGCGGCGAGCACGGCGATGAAGGCGGAGACAATGACCGTGCCCGCGCGCGGCACCCCGGTGGTGGGGTGCACCTTGGAGAACAGCGGCGGCACGAGCCCGTCCCTCGACATCGCGAAGAGGATGCGGATCTGCCCGTACTGGACGGTGAGCACGACGCTCGTGGTGGCGACGACCGCCCCGATGGAGAGCAGGATCGGCCACAGGCTGCCGCCGCCGACGGACTGCACGAGCACCTCGCTCAGCGTGGCCTCCGTGCCCTCGAACCTCTTCCACGGCATCGCGCCCAGCGCGGCGACCGCGACGAGAACGTACAGGGCGGTGACGAGGACGAGAGAGAGGATGATCGCGCGGGGCAGGTCGCGCTGCGGGTTCTTCGCCTCCTCCCCCGCCGTCGAGGCGGCGTCGAAGCCGATGTAGGAGAAGAAGAGCGAGGCGGCGCCCGCGCTCATACCGGCGGTGCCGAGCGGGAAAAGGGGGTGGAAGTTCCCTGCGCGGAAGGCGGTGAAGGCGACCGCGCAGAACATCACCAGGGCGGCGATCTTCACGCCGACCATGACGGTGTTGGCGACGGCGCTCTCCTTCGCTCCGCGCAGCAGCACGACCATGGCGAGGACGACGATGGCGGCGGCGGGGATGTTGAGGACACCGCCGGCGCCGGGTGGCGCGCTGAGCGTGTCGGGGAGGGTGACCCCGACGGTCAGGTCGAGCAGTTCGTTGACGTACTGCCCCCAGCCGACCGCGACGGCGGCCACGGACACCCCGTACTCCAGGATCAGACACCAGCCGCACACCCAGGCGACGAGCTCGCCGAGGGTGGCGTACGCGTAGCTGTACGAGGAGCCGGAACCCGGGATCATGCCGGCCAGTTCGGCGTACGACAGCGCGGAGAACAGCGCGGTCACACCGGCCAGGACGAACGACACGACGATGGCGGGACCGGCCTCGGGCACCGCCTGGCCGAGGACCACGAAGATGCCGGTGCCGAGCGTGGCGCCCACGCTGAGCAGGGTGAGTTGTCCGACGCCCATCGTCCGCCTGAGCGGGCTCCCGGCGGCCTCGGCGACCAGCGATCCGACGCCCTGACGCCGGGTCAGCCGAGCCGCCCGTCCGCCTCTCCGGCCGACGTCCGGCCGAGTACGTACCGTCTCCGTCTCCACGCCTTGTCTCCCTGCGCCGTTCACCGTTCCGCCTTCAGTGCCCTGATCATGCGGAGGGCGGGGCGACGGACGGTGGGAGCATCGGCCAGAGATGGCGGGAACGGTTTGGCGGGTCGGCCAAAGCCAGGGGGATCGGCCAAAGCCAAGGGGTGACGGGAAACAAGGGTTGTCAGCGCAACGCAGTACGGGGCGTCAACTCAGCACCGCGCGGGCCCGGAGTCTCAGCGCAGTGCGGGCCCGGGGTCTCAGCGCAGTGCGGGCCCGGGGTCTCAGCGCAGTGCGTCCGCGACCTCTCGCGCCGCGTCCATGACCCTCGGCCCCACCCGTTCCGGCACGGAGTCCGCGAGCATGACGACACCGACGCTGCCCTCGACCCCGGTCACCCCTATCAGGGGAGCGGCGGCCCCGCTCGCGCCCGCCTCCAACTCCCCGTGCGTGAGCGTGTATCCCGGGGCGTCCGGCTGCCCGGGCTGCCGGGCGGCGAGGATCGCGCGGCCCGCGGCGCCCCGGTCCAGGGGATGGCGGAACCCGGCGCGGTAGGCGACGTGATAGTCCGTCCACGTCGGCTCCACGACGGCGACGGCGAGCGCCTCGGTGCCGTCCACGAGCGTGAGATGGGCGGTGGCCCCTATGTCCTCGGCCAGCGCGCGCAGCGCCGGCAGCGCGGCCTCCCGTACCAGCGGATGCACCTGGCGCCCCAGCCTCAGCACCCCCAGCCCGACCCGGGCGCGGCCGCCCAGATCCCGGCGTACGAGCGCGTGTTGTTCCAGCGTGGCGAGCAGGCGGTACACGACGGTCCGGTTGACGCCCAGTTTGTTCGAGAGCTCGGTGACGGTCAGCCCGTGGTCCGTGTCGGCGAGCAGCTTGAGGACACGCAGTCCCCGGTCGAGCGTCTGAGAGGTCTCCGCGGTCACGACGCCCACTCCTTAGTGGTGAGGTCGGCGGCCCCTCGCGGCGGTTGCGTCTCCGAGTCCCGTCGGCGACGCGCTTCAGAGGCCGCCGTCGGCTGACGACCCGGGCTCTTCCCGGGCGGAGTCGCTACACGGCTGCGCTCCGCGGCGGCGCTGCCACGGGGCGTGTGCGTAGCGGGACAGTAGCGAGCCGGTTCGCTCAGCGGAAGTCTCCGTCCAGAATCCGGTCATGGCCTGGTACGGACTCTTCCCCTTTACGGAGCCTTTGTCCTCGTACGTACAGCGCACACCACGTGTTGCACACGCCCCTCACACACGGCGCACACGCCCCCGAAAGGGGCGCGGAGAACTGCGCGATCAGCCCCCACCGGCCGGCGGCAGAAGCACACCCCAGCGCCCCGGAACCGAGAGCGGCCCAGGAACAGCGACCGGCGTCACCGCATACGGGTGGCCCACTCCTGCACCTTGGCGATCCGCTGCCGCAGTTGCCCCGCCGTCGCCTCCGCGCTCGGCGGCCCCCCGCACACGCGGCGCAGTTCGGTGTGGATCACGCCGTGCGGTTTGCCGCTCTGGTGGACGTAGGCGCCGACCATGGTGTTGAGCTGCTTGCGCAGCTCCAGCATCTCCTTGTGCGAGACCACGGGCCGCCGCTCGGCGGGCAGTTCGAGGAGGTCGGCCTCCTCGTCGGGCTTCTTGCGGCTGTGCGCGATCTGCCGCGCCTGCCGCTTCTGGAGCAACAGCTGCACCTGGTCGGGTTCGAGCAGCCCCGGAATCCCGAGGTAGTCCTGCTCCTCCTCGCTCCCCGGGTGGGCCTGCATCCCGAACTCGGCGCCGTCGTAAAGCACTCGGTCGAAGACGGCCTCGGACTCCAGCGCCTCGAAGGAGAACTGCTCCTGCTCGCCGGTGTCCTCGTCCTGCTCCCGGTTCGCCTCGTCCATCTCCTGCTCGGACTCGGCGTAGGGGTCCTCCTCGCCCTCCTTCTTGGGCTTGTCGAGGACGTGGTCGCGCTCGACCTCCATCTCGTTGGCGAAGCCGAGGAGGTCCGGAACGGTCGGCAGGAACACGGAGGCGGTCTCGCCGCGCCGCCGGGACCGTACGAAACGGCCGACGGCCTGCGCGAAGAACAGGGGCGTGGAGATGGTGGTGGCGTACACGCCGACCGCGAGCCGCGGCACGTCGACGCCCTCGGACACCATGCGGACGGCGACCATCCACCGGTCCTCGCTGTGGCTGAAGTCGTCGATCCTGCTGGACGCGCCGGTGTCGTCGGACAGGACGAGGGTCGCCTTCGTCCCGGTGATCTCACGGATGAGCTTGGCGTACGCGCGCGCGGAGTCCTGGTCGGAGGCGATGACGAGCGCGCCCGCGTCCGGGATGCCCTTCCTGACCTCGGTCAGCCGCTGGTCGGCGGCGCGCAGCACACTGGGCATCCACTCACCGCGCGGGTCGAGCGCGGTGCGCCAGGCCTGCGAGATGGCGTCCTTGGTCATCGGCTCGCCGAGCCGGGCCGCGATCTCGTCCCCCGCCTTCGTGCGCCACCGCATGTTGCCGCTGTAGGAGAGGAAGATGACGGGCCGCACGACCCCGTCCCCCAGCGCGGACCCGTACCCGTAGGTGTAGTCGGCGGAGGACCGGCGAATCCCGTCGTTCCCCTCTTCATACGTCACAAAGGGGATGGGATTGGTGTCGGACCGGAAGGGCGTACCGGTGAGCGCGAGCCGCCGCGTGGCGGGCTCGAACGCTTCGAGGCAGGCCTCGCCCCAGGACTTCGAGTCACCGGCGTGGTGAATCTCATCGAGGATGACGAGGGTCTTGCGCTGCTCGACCCGATTGCGGTGGAGCATGGGCCGCACGCCCACACCCGCGTACGTCACGGCGACGCCCTGGTACTCCTTGCTGAGCGGACCGGCGCTGTACTCGGGATCCAGCTTGATCCCTATCCGTGCGGCGGCCTCCGCCCACTGCTTCTTCAGGTGCTCGGTCGGCGCGACCACGGTCACCTGCTGCACGACGTGGTGGTGCAGCAGCCAGGACGCGAGCGTCAGCGCGAACGTCGTCTTGCCGGCGCCGGGTGTGGCGACGGCCAGGAAGTCGCGGGGCTGCTCCTGGATGTACTTCTCCAGCGCCCCCTGCTGCCAGGCACGCAGCTTGCTGGCGGTACCCCAGGGGGCGCGGCCGGGGAAGGCGGGTGAGAGGTGGTGCGAGGTGGATGCGCTGGCGGCGGTGGTAGTCACGGTCTCCGTGGTTTGGTCGAGCGGCTCGGCTACGTATGACAACCGGGCCACCCTACCGGCGCCCCGGAGCTGTCAACGCGCGGACGACGCCGGGTCACCCATGGATGGGACCCACCTCACAAACCCCACAACGGCCCACCGATCGCCCCGCTGCCGTGCTCCACACCGGCCGCCACGTCGATGACCAGGTAGTACACGGCCGACCGGTTCACGGGGACCGCACTCGCCCGAACCGGAGCGCCGCTCTCCCTTCGGATCACCGCTCTCGCAGTCGCGTCGTCACCCAGGCCCCCACCAACGCCACCCCGGCCATCGGCAGGAACACGGCGGCGAACGCGGTGGGGTGGGAACCGTCGGCCGTCGAGGTGGCCGTCTCCGCGACCTTGCCGCCGCCCAGCGCCGCGAACGCCGCGCCGCCCGCCGCGAGGAGCACGATGTTGGAGAGGCCGTCGGAGATCTGGAGCGCGGCGGAGTGGGAGCCGACCTCCTCCGGCGCCGAGAGGCGCAGCAGCAGCACGCTGGTCGAGGCGATCACCAGCCCCATCCCGAAGCAGCCGAACCCCCAGGCGACGGCGACGATCCACACGGGCACAGCGGGGTTCAGCACGCTGGGCACGGCGGCGACGGCAGCCGCGAGCAGCACCATCCCGAGGAACATCAGCCGGTCCCGGTACGGCTCCGCGCGTGGCCGCGACTGCACATACGACCCCAGCGCCCAGGTCCCGCCGGCCGCCGCGAGGGAGAACCCGGCGAGCGTCGGCGACAGCCCGCGCTGGGTGACCAGCATGAGGGGCACGAAGGACTCGGCGGCGATGAAGGAACCGGCCGCCAGCCCGCGCAGCAGCACCACGGACGGCAGCCCGCGCGCCGCCCGGTAGGTGCCGCGCGGCAGCAGCCCGAGAACGGCCGGGACGAGCAGCGCGGCGCCCGCGAGGCCGGGGACGAGGGAGAACAGGTCCAGGTCCTGGGCGGCGTACTGAAGGAGTCCGGAGCCGAGCGAGATCCCGAGCGCGAGCCGGATGCGCCGCCGCTCGAAGGGCTCGCGACCGGCGCTCCCCGCGTCCGCCGACCGCCCGGACGACAGCCGTCGTATCCGCGGCAGCGCGAGCGCCAGCGGAAACACGACCAGCACCGGTATCCCGGTGAACACCCAGCGCCAGCCCAGGTGCTCGGTGACCGTGCCCGCGATCAACGGTCCGACGACGGACGGAATCACCCAGCTCGCCGCGAACGCCGCCATGATCGCCGGGCGCAGCCGCTCCGGGTAGGCCCGCACCACGACGACGTACAACGCCACGACGACCAGCCCGCCGCCGAGCCCCTGCACCGCCCGCCCGAGAAGGAACAGCCACATGGTCCCGGCCGTCCCGGACAGCAGCAGTCCCGCCGCGAAGCCCGTGATCCCCGTGGTCAGCGGTGCGAGCGGCCCGTCGCGGTCCGCCCACTGTCCGGCGAACACCATCCCGAACAGACTCGTCGTGAAATACGCCGAGAACGCGAACGCGTACAACGACACCCCGTCGAGCTCCCGCGCCGCGACGGGCATCGCCGTCCCGACGGCCGTCGCCTCGAAGGCGATCAGCAGCTCCACGAACACGATCCCGATGCTGAGCGCCCGATAGGGACGGCTCAGCACACCCCCCTCCCCCTTGCCCTCGGGCGGGGCGGTCCCGGCATCACGTGCTTCCAGCGCTGTCATGGCCGCCAGCGTAAGGGCCACAACCGACAGTGACTCCTGTCCAAAGACCGTGATCGCCTGGGTCTTTGGTCGTACGCCACAGGTCCGGGAACCGGCGTTCATGAACGGCGTATGGCAGTCCCGTTGCAGCGCTCCCGCACCTCTTGAGCCCGCCCTCCGCCCCGCCTACGTTCAACCCATCAGGTTCGGAACGAGTGAGCCGTGCCGCACCTGAGAACGGCCGTGTGCCCGAGTGGCTCAGGGGCTCGCCTGCAAAGCGAGTTACGCGGGTTCAATTCCCGCCACGGCCTCTGGTGAGATCGGTCGGCCGTCCCCGTGACCGGGGGCGGCCGATCTGTCTGTGCGGGCGGTGTGGGCGGTGTCGCCGGCCGGCGGCTAGCCGTGGAGGGTGCCGCCGGCCTCGTCCTCGAATATCTCCGGCCAGTAGCGCCAGCCGTCGTCGCCCTCCAGCGTGGGGGTGGGGTCGCAGGCGATCGGGTCGACCGTGGCGAGGGTCTGGGCCATGGTCGCGGCCAGTTGTTCGTAGGAGTCGGTGAGGTCGTGGGTCGCGTCGAGGGCCCTCTCGCGGTGGAGCAGCCAGAGGGTGAAGGCGAGGGTGGAGATGTCGGCGTTGAGGGGGCGCAGGGTGATGTCCGGCTCGCTCCAGGCGAGGACCGCACCCGTGCTGCCGTCCACCACGAGGCTGGTGTCCTCGATGAGGTAGCCGAGGCGTATCAGGCGGTCGGCCGTCGGGGGGAGTTCGTCGGCGGAGAAGTCGTCGGGGCGCTGGTCCGCGTAGTAGTCCGCGAGGGCCGGCAGGGGCACTTCCGTGTCCAGCTGGAAGAGGAGGCCGTCCTCGGGCAGGCCGGTCTCGCGCAGAAAGCGACGGGTCGGCTCGTGCACGAGCGCGGGCGGGAAGTCGACGTCCTCGAAGCGCATGATCGCGCCCGCGCCGAACTCCTCGTCCAGCAGCCGCTTGGGCAGGTCGAGGACGAGGCCCTCGCCGGGGCCCGCGATCCGGGCGAGGGGGCGGATCAGGGCGGCCATCCGCCAGTACGGCGCCACCTCGGCGCCCGCGCCCGCCGCGAAGACCGCGGCGAGGGACTCGGAGGCCTCCGTGACCGCCTTCGGGCCGAAGCGGCCCTCGTAGGAGGCGAACCGTCCGCGGGACGCCGTCAGTTCCTCCGTCGCCGCCGAGAAACGCACCAGGGCATCCAGGGAGGGGGCCAGGGGCGCGAGGTCCATCAGAGCCGGGTCGGAGAAGAAGTACGTCGTGGCGACCTTCCCCGTCGCCCCGTCCAGGACGATCGACTCCAGGTCCCGGTCGAAGGTCCGCAGGGCTCCCACGACCAGCTGGTCCTGGAGCTCCGTGGCGAGTTTGTCGGCGTCACCGGCCAGGTCGGCGACCCTGCGCAGCCCGTGCTCCCGCAATGCGCCGAAGGCCAGCAGCGTGCCCTCGGCCGGCAGCCCGGGCCCCGTCAGCCACTGCCGAGTGTCCGTGTGCGTGATGTATGGATCCAGCTCGTCCTCGGTCAGCGTGATCGCGCCGACGACATCGGTGTCAGTCGTGCTCATGGCTCCCCCGCGCATGTGAACGCATATGTGCTTCCCGCGGGGAACTCTCCGCCGCCCAGCGGCAATTCCCCACTGACCGAGAACCATACGCCGCCCCACTGACAACGCCGGAAACCCGCAGGCACGCAGGCCGTACGGCCCGGAAACACGCGGGTTCAAGCCATCGGGGGGCGCCTTGCCGCCGCCCGGCTCAGGTGAGGTACAGGCCGCCCAGGACGACCACGACGGCCGCCACGACGAACAGCAGTACCCACAGCGCCAGCTTCCCGACGCTCGGCGGGGGCTCGTAGCGCGGCTGCTCGGGGTCGTGGGTCGTCGGCTCGGGGGTACTCATGACGTGGTCACCACGGCGGCTTGCGGACGGATCGGGAGGCGGTTGACGGGGCGGCCCGTCGCCGCCCGTACGGCGGACGCGACGGCCGCCGGGGACGTCACGACCGGCACCGCGCTGGCCGCCTTCGCGCCGAAGGGGGCGACGACGTCGCGCTCCTCGACGAGCTTGACGATGCGGATGTCGGGGGCGTCCAGGGACGTCGGGAGGGCGTAACCGGTGAGGTCGGGGTGGCGGACCAGACCGCGGGCGGTACGGAGGTTCTCCGTGAGCGCGGCACCGACACCCTGGGTGACGCCCGCCTCGATGCGGGCCGTGAGCTGGGCGGGGTTGAGGATCCGGCCGACGTCCTGGGCGAGCGCGAGCTCCACCACCCGTACCGAACCCAGTTCGATGTCCACGTCCACCACCGCGCGGATCGCGCAGAAGGCCAGGCCCACGAAGGCGTCGCCCTGGCCCGCCTCGTCCAGCGGCTCGGTCGGGTGCGGGCGGCACTGCGCGGTGGCCCACAGCTCCTTGCCGTCCATCGCCTCCGTGACGGTGGTCGAGAGCACACCGTCGTACGAGGTGATCTTGCCGTCGGTGATCTGGAGGAGCTCCGTGGACATGCCGAACTTGTGCGCCAGGGGCTGCAGGAGCTGCGTACGGACCATCTTCGCGGCGCGTTCGACCGCTCCGCCCGACACCCAGGTGTGGCGGCCCCGGCAGCTGGGGCCCGCGGGCGGCTGGTCGGTGTCGACCGGCGCCACGTGCACCTCGTCGATGCCGAGGGTCTCCTGGACGATCTGGCGGGCCAGGGTGGTGAAGCCCTGGCCGGTCTCGACGGCCGCGCACAGCACCGTGGCGACGCCGTCGTGGACCTTGACCGTGGCCGTGGAGACCTCGTCCGCGCCCTCGGCGCCGAGCATGTGGACCATGCCGAGGCCGTAGCCGACCCCGCGGCGTACGGCGCCGGGTTCGCCCGCGCCCTCGGGGCCGCCCGGGAGCAGCCACTCGTCCTCGGGGGTGTCCTTGGGGAGCGCGGGCAGGGGGTAGTCGCGTACGGCCTGGAGCAGTTCGGCGACCGGGGCCGGGCAGGTCACCGTCTGGCCCGTCGGAAGCACGTCCCCGGTGGCCATCGCGTTCTGCAGGCGCAGTTCGGCGGGGTCGAGGGCGAGCTTCTTGGCGAGCTTGTCCATCTGCGCCTCGTAGGCGGCGCAGACCTGCATGGCGCCCTCGCCGCGCACATGGCCGGAGGGCGGGTTGTTGGTGCGCACGGCCCAGCCCTCGATGAAGGCGTTCGGGACGACGTAGGGACCGCAGGCGAAGGAGACCGCGGCGGCCAGCGACTCGGCGGACGTGTCGGCGTAGGCGCCCGCGTCGAGCAGGATCTGCGCCTCGACCTTCACCAACCTGCCCTCGGCGTCCGCGTGGTGGCGGTAGCGCAGGAGGGTGGGGTGCCGGTGGGCGTGGCCGAGGAAGGACTCCTCGCGGGTCGCGGTGATCTTCACCGGGCAGCCGGTCCGCAGGGCCAGCAGGCCGAGCGGGAGCTGGAAGCCCTGGTCCTCGCGGTCGGCGGTGGCGCCGGGCACTCCGGTGACGACGACCTTCACCCGCTCGGGCTCCAGGCCGTAGCAGGCGGCGGCGGTGTCGCGGTCGGTGTGCGGGTCGGTGGAGGCGACGTAGAGCTCGACGCCGCCGTCCGGGCGAGGCACGGCGAGTCCGGCCTCGGCACCGATCGGGGCCGGGTCCTGGCGGCCGATGCGGTACAGGCCCTCGACGACGATCTCGCCGACCGCGTCCGGGTCGCCGTGGCGCAGCGGGATGTGCCGGATCAGGTTGCCGTCGGGGTGCAGGGGCTCGGCCTCGAACGCCTGCTCAGGGTCGGTCACCGGGTCGAGTACTTCGTACTCGACGATGACGGCCGCGGCGGCCATCCGCGCGGTGTCCGGGTGATCGGCGGCGACGGCCGCGATGGGTTCGCCGTGGTGGCGTACGACCTCGGAGGCGAACACCGGGCGGTCCGCACGGCCGCGGCCGTGCAGGGCGGAGCCGGGCACGTCCTCGTGGGTGATGACCGCCCGCACGCCGGGCATCTCGCGCGCGTGGCTGGTGTCGATGGACACGATGCGCGCGTGCGGGTGCGGCGAGCGCAGCACGGCCGCCCACAGCAGGCCCTCGGCCCACAGGTCGGCCGCGTACGGGAAGGTGCCCTCCGTCTTGGCGCGGGCCTCCGCGGCGGGCAGCGACACGCCGAGCCCGTGCGGCAGCGGCTCGGGGCCGGTGTCGGGTGCCGCGGGAGTCGCGGTCGCGGTCTCGTTGCTCACGCCTGGCCTCCGTCCTGGCCGTACGGCTGCTCATACGGCGCCTGGGAGTCGTACGGGGAAGGGTCCTCGAACGCCGAGGGGTTGACGCCGCCCGCGCCGGGCCCCGCCTGGTGCGGGATGCGCGGCTCGTCCGCGTCCGGTGTGGCCTCGGCGGCGGCCGCGTTGTGCGCCTGGCGTTCGGCGACGACCTCGCGTACGGCGTCCAGGACCCCGCGGTAGCCGGAGCAGCGGCACAGGTTGCCGCACAGCGCCTGGCGGGTCTCGAGTTCGGTGGGGGCCGGGTTGCCCTCGAGGAGGTCGTGCATGGTCATGGCCATGCCCGGGACGCAGAAACCGCACTGCACCGCGCCGCACTTGGCCAGGGCGCGCTGCACGTCCGAGGGCTGTCCGTCGGCGGCGAGGCCTTCGACCGTACGCACCTCACTGCTCGCGGCGGTGACGGCGGGCACCAGGCAGGACGCCACGAGCCGCCCGTCCACCTGCACGTTGCAGGCTCCGCACTCGCCCTGCGAGCAGCCGTCCTTGGCGCCCGCGAGGCCGAGGCGCTCGCGCAGGACGTAGAGCAGCGACTCGCCGATCCAGGCGTCGGTCACGGGGCGGTCGGCGCCGTTGACGCGCAGGACGTAGGAGGCCAGGGGGTGTTCGTCGTGACGGGCTGGCGCGGGGGTGTCCGGGGCGCTCGCCTCCGCGGCGGGGGCGTCCGGCGCCGGGGTCTCGGGGTACTCCGAAGGGTGCTCGGAAAGATGCTCCGCAAGGTACTCCGAGGAGTCCTCCGGGACCGCTGCCGGAGCGGTCCGCACGGCCGGGTCGTGGTCCGGTCCTGCCCCGTCCGGGGTCCCGTACGCCTCGGCCGTCGCGTGCGTGGGTCCGGCGACCGGCTCAGGAGCCTCGTGAGCGGCCTGCGCGGCCGTCTGGGCGGCCTCGGCGGCCGATTCCGCATGCGTGTGCCGCGCGGGCTCCACGGGGCCCTCAGCGGCCTGCGGGGCCTCGGGGTTCACCGCGCGCGGTGCGGCGGACCACGGCTCGCCGATCTCGGAGGTCGCCCAGGGCGCTGCCGCACCGCCCGGGAGCGTGGCGGGCGGCGTGCCGCCCCACTGCTCGACCAGGGCCGACGTGGTGAACTCGCCCGATTCGTCCGGAAGGTCACCGCCGGCGACGGGAATCGACCACTGTCCGGTGACGTCGTGTCCGGGCGCGTCGGCCGGGTGGTGACCGGAGGAGGCGCCTTCCCGGGTGGCCTCGCCGAAGTCCCACTGCCCGGTGGCGCCGGGGTGGTACGAGAACCCGTCGTGCGCGGCCTGCTGATGCCCGGACTCGTGACGCCCGGACTCGTGACGCCCGGATTCCTGGCGCCCGGTCTCGTGGCGTACGGCTTCCTGGTGCGCGGCGTTGGGGTCCGGCCACTGGACGGCCTCGGCCGGCGTGGCCCAGGTGCCCGTCGCCCCGGGGTCGGCCGCCGGGGGCGCCGTGGTGATCCGGGGGGGCACATAGCCGTGGCCGGGCGCCGCGAGAGGCGTCTCACGTTCCGCCAAAAGGGCGTCGATTCCGCCCTCGGGGAGCTTGACGAAGGCGGTGGCGCCGTCGTCGTAGTCCCCCTGCGGGAGGGGGTCCCACCTGCCGCTGGTCCGCGGAGTGCCCTCTCCGTGCTGGTCGTCGGTCACGACAGTGCCCTCCCCAGTGCTCGTCGGGCCAGCGCGGCGACGGTGCGCCGCAGGTGCAGTACGGCGGGCGGAAGTTGTTGTACGGAGCCGTCCTCGGCCGGGACGGGATCGGGGATGCAGGCCGCGGCGACGTACTCCCCGAAGGCGTTCAGCGCCTCCGGCACGATCGTCCGGCTGTTGTCCCAGTCGATCAGCTGGGCGACCCACGCCTCCGCGTCCAGGGGCCGCAGCGGCATCGGCGCTATGGCGCCCACGGCGCACCGCACACCGCGCCGCGCCGGGTCCAGGACGAGCGCCACGGACGCGATGGCGCGCCCGGGTCCGGTGCGTCCGGTCGCCTTCAGGAAGACCTGCGGCGCGTGCAGCAGCGGCACACGCACGTAGCCGATGAGTTCGCCGCCGCGGAGCATCTCCATGCCCGCGAGCAGGTGCGACACCGGGATCTCGCGGCGGGCTCCGCCCTGGCCCGCGATGATCAGCGTGGCTTCCAGGGCGGCCAGCACGGGCAGCGCGTCCCCCGTGGGGGCCGCCGAGGCGATGTTGCCGCCCAGGGTGCCCGCGTTGCGGATCTGCGGCGGTCCCGCGGCGCGCGCGGCGGCGGCGAGCGCCGGGATGAGGGCCGCGAAGTCGGGGCGCCCCATGCGGGCGTGGGTGAGGCCGGCGCCGAGCAGCGCGTGGCCGTCCTGGTACTGCCAGCCGCGGATCTCGCTGATCCGGCCGAGGCCGACGAGCGCGGCGGGCCGCAGCTGTCCGGAGTTGACGGCGGCCATGAGGTCGGTGCCGCCGGCCACGGGGACGGCGGCGGGCATGGCGGCCAGCGCCGCCACTGCCTCGTCCAGCGAGGCGGGCAGCGTCACGGCCTGCGCCGCCTGCGGTGCGTGCGTGGTCAAACCGGCTGCCCCTTCCCGCTGCCCCACCTGGTCCCACCTGTGTTGCGCGTACGGTACGTGCTGACAGGGCGGACGTGGCAACTCTGGCACATCTTCCCCGGCCCTCGACGCGGGGGTCCGCTAGGAGGCATTCGCCCCCTCACCAGGGAGATGGTCCGTTTTCCTACGGCATCGCCGGTCAGTACGAATTGCCACTCTTCGGTGGCCCTTGGGTGTCTTTTGCCTTGTGGGGCCACTGCGTCGGGGCGAACGGGCCGTGACACGCCGGTCGGGGGTCACCTCACACGTTTGGTGGCGCCCCCTCGATCGGACGTCCGAGCACACCCGGGCGCCGCTGCCACGGAAGGGGGCCCGTGGGCGGGCGGTAGGCCACGCCCAGGGCGTCAAGTCGCCCGTAGTGGGCGGCCATCCGGCGCTCGAAGTCGGCGAAGTCCCGCTCGGCAGGGGCGGGCAGGGCGCTCCAGGCGACCTCGGCGAAGGCCGCGAGCCGGGGGAAGGTCTGGTAATCCACGCGTGCGGGGTCCTCCATCACTTCGGTCCACACGTTCGCCTGAGTGCCCAGCACATGCCGTGCCTCCGCCTCGGTGAGCTCGGGCGGAACGGGTTCGAAGCGGTAGACGTCCTCCAGGGTGCGGACATATCCGATCGGCACCGGCTCGTCCGGACCCGCGGCCTGACGGTGGTCCAAGTACACCTGCTGCTCGGGGCACATGACCACGTCGTGGCCGGCGCGGGCGGCCTTGATGCCGCCCTGGTAGCCGCGCCACGAGGACACCGCCGCCCCCTCGGCCAGCCCGCCCTCCAGGATCTCGTCCCAGCCGATCAGCCGACGCCCGCGCTCGGAGAGCCAGTTGTCGAAGTGCCGGACGAACCAGGACTGCAACTCGTCCTCGTCCGCGAGCCCCAGTTCCCTGATGCGCGCCTGCGCGGTCGGCGACTGCTTCCACTGGTCCTTGGCGCACTCGTCGCCGCCGATGTGCACAAACCCCGAGAAGCCCGAGAACCCCGAGGATGGCGAGAACCGCGCGATCGGGCCGGCGTCCGCCGGGAAGAGCTCCAGGAGTTCCTCGAACACCCCCTCGTAGAAGCGCAGGGTGTTGTCAGTGGGGGCGAGTACGTTTTTGGAGATGCCCCAGGTGTCCCAGACGGTCAGGGAGGTCGTGTCGATGACGTCGGTGTTGCCCAGTTCCGGATACGCGGCGATGGCGGCCTGCGAGTGCCCCGGGATGTCTATCTCGGGGACGACACTGATATGCCGCTCGGCCGCGTACGCGACGATCTCGCGGATGTCGTCCTGCGTGTAGAAGCCCCCGTGCGGCTTCTCCTCCCACCGGGGCGAGGCACGATGGCCGAATTTCGTGCGCGCCCGCCAGGACCCGACCTCCGTCAGCTTCGGATACCGCTTGATCTGGACACGCCAGCCTTGGTCGTCGGTGAGGTGGAAGTGGAAGACATTGAGTTTGTGGGCGGCCATGAGGTCGAGGTGACGCAGGACGCCGTCCTTGGGCATGAAGTGCCGGGAGACGTCGAGCATGAGACCGCGCCAGGGGAATCGAGGGGCGTCCTCGATGATCTGGTGCGCGATTCCGTACGTCCTGCCCGGCCGGACGGGGGCGCGGCGGAAGGCATCGGGGCCGAGGAGTTGACGCAGGGTCTGCGCACCCCAGAAGACCCCGGCCGCGCCGCCGCCCCGGATCTCGATGCCCCAGTTGACGACGACGCTGAGTCTGTACGCCTCCGGCTCCAGGGTGTCGTCGAGGAGCAGCCGTACGGCGTTGCGGGCGTCCTGCGGTCCTGGTCGCAGCGGCAGGCCGAGCGCGGCGCCGAGCGTGGCGCGCAGCCAGCGCTCCGTGGCGTCCGTGCCGGGAGCGGCCCACAGGGTGGTCTCCGCGTCGAGTTCGACCCCGCAGCGCATGGGGCCCTCGACGGCGCGGGGCGCCGGAATCACATGGTTCACGTCAGTCCTTCACCGCTCCGCCGAGACCGGAGACCAGGCGTCGCTGTACGAGCACGAAGAAGATGAGCACCGGAATCGTCATCACTGTGGACGCCGCCATCACGCCACCCCAGTCGGGCTCGTCGGGCTTGTAGAAGACGAGGAGGGCCATCGGCAAGGTGGACTGCGAGGTATCGCTGATGATGAAGGACTTGGCGAACAGGAAGTCGTTCCAGGCCGAGATGAAGGAAAAGACGCTCGTGGCCACCAGGCCCGGGAAGACGAGCGGGAAAAGGATCTGCCAGAGGAATCGCGTACGGCTCGCCCCGTCGATGTACGCGGCCTCCTCCAGCGCCTCGGGAACCGCCTTCACAAAACCCCTCAGCATCCAGATCGCGAACGGCAGCGAGAAGGCGATGTGCGGCAGGATCAGCGAGCCCAGCGTGTTCAGCTGGCCGAAGTCCCGCATCAGGAAGAAGAGGGGGATCGTCAGCGCCTCGACGGGCACCATCTGCGCGACCAGGAACATGATCAACAGAGTGGTCCGGAAACGGAAGCGGAATCGGGTGACCGCGGTCGCCGCGAGAAACGCGATCAGCGCCGAGACGACGACCACGGACCCCGCCACCACAAGGCTGTTGACGAAGTAGCGGCCGAATTCCTGCTGCCCGAAGACGCGCCGGAAGGAATCCAGGGAGGGCGAAAGCGTCCACGGCCGGGGCTCGGTGGACTCGATCTCCCCGGCCGGTTTGAAGGCGCCGAGCACCATCCAGTAGAGGGGGAAGGCGACGACCACCGCGATCAGCAGCGCGGACGCCTCGGCGGCGAGCCGCCAGGGGCGCCGGGGACGCCGTACGAAGCTGGGTATGAGGCTCACAGTTCCTCCCCCTGCCTGCGCAGCAGGCGCAGGTACACCAGCGTGACCGCCAGCAGGATCACCAGCATGACCACGCCGATCGCCGAACCGAGGCCGTACTGCGAGGAGGCGAAGGCCTTCTGGTAGGCGTACACGTTCAGCACGAGGTTCTGGCCGGCGATGCCGCCGCCGTTCGTCATCACGTAGATCTGCGTAAAGACCTTGAAGTCCCAGATGACCGACTGGATGGTGACGACCACCAGGATCGGGCGGAGCAGCGGTGCGAGCACCGAGCGCCAGATCCGCCACTGCGAGGCGCCGTCCAGGGCGGCCGCCTCCAGCACTTCGGAGGGTACGGCGCGGATCCCCGCGTAGACCGTGACCATCACGAACGGGAAGGAGCACCAGACCACTTCGAGCAGGACGAGCGCGAAGGCGCTGTAGCGCCCGTACGTCCAGGAGTGGTCGCCCATTCCGAGGACCCGGTTGACGGGCCCGAAGTCGGGGTCGAACAGGAACAGCCAGACCGTGGACCCGGTGACCGCCGGGGTCGCCCACGCGCCGAGCGCGGCCAGCATCAGCGCGAGCCTCGGCAGGGCCCGTACGCGGGTGAGGAGCACGGCGAGGGCGCAGCCGACGGCCAGGGTGGAGAGCACGCAGGCCGCCGCGAACACCAGCGTGGCGATCAGGACCTGCCAGAACTGGTCGTCGGCGAAGAGGGTGGTGTAGTTGCCGAACCCTTCGAAGGCGGTCGGTTCGCCGCCGCTGACCTGTGCCTGGGTGTACTTCAGGAGCGAGATCAGGCCGAGCTGGTAGACGGGGTAGACGAGCAGGGCGCCGAGGACGACGAGGGCGGGGGCGAGGTAGAGCCAGGGGGTCCAGCGGGCGCGCCGGCGGCCGGGGACGCCGGCCGCGGCCTTCGCGACCGTGACCGGTTGGGCGACGGCCTCTTGCGTGGTCATCCGCTCACCCCACGGAGCTGAACGCGTCGTTCATCTTCTTCGCCGCGTCCTTCGAGGCCGCCGCGACGTCCTTCTTGCCGCTGATGACCTCCTGGAACATCGTCGGCAGGACGAGCGAGGCGTCGATCTGGGACCAGGCGGCCGAGGCGGGCACGAACTTGGCGCCCGAGGCGAGGGTCTTCACGAAGGGCGCGACGAACGGCTGCTTCTTCGCGACCGCGTCCCGCACGTCGCTGTACGTGGGCAGGAACCCCATGGCGTCGAAGAGCTCGCTCTGGGTCTTCTTGCTCGCCAGCTGCTCCATCAGGTCGACGGCGAGGGTGCGGTGCGAGGTGCTCTTCAGGACGCCGATGTTGTTGCCGCCCGCGAACGCCGGGGCCACGGAGCCCGGCTTCGCGCCGGGCAACGGCACGACCGCGTACTTGCCCTTGATCTTCCCGGCCTCGATCGCGGCGTGGCTGAAGTCGCCGCCGATGGCCATGCCCGCCTTGCCGGAGGAGAACGCGGTGACGGTGTCGTTGCCGGTCATGCCCGCGCACTTGGCGGCGGGACAGTTGTCGGCGCCGAACAGCGAGGTGTAGGCCTTGATGCCCTTCCGGGCGGCCTCGCTGTCGATGCTCGCGGCGTAGGAGCCGCCCTTGCCCTGGGCGATCTCGCCGCCCTGGGACCAGATGAAGGGCATCGCGCCGTATGTGTAGGCGCCGCCGACCACGAGTCCGTAGAGGCCGGGATCGGCCGCGCGGATCTTCTTGGCGGTGGAGATCAGTTCGGCCTGGGTCCTGGGGGCTTCGAGGCCGAGGCCCTTGAGGATGTCGGTGCGGTAGTAAAGGGCGCGTACGCCGACGAAGAACGGGGCGCCGTAGATCTTCCCGTCCACCGTCACGGACTGCTTGGCGGTCGGGTCGGTGTCCTTGGCCTCGCTCCAGTCGGCGAACTCCTTGGTGACGTCGGCGAGTCCGCCGTCCTTGACGTAGCCGGCGGTGTCCGTGTTGCCGTACTCGATGACGTCGGGGGCGCTCTTCGGGTCGTTGAAGGCGGCCTTCATACGCTGGGCGCGGGTCTCCACGGGGATGTACTCGATGGTGACCTTGGTGTCCTTGTGGGCCTTCTTGAAGGTGCTGACGGCCGCGTCGACGACCTTCTCCTTCGGCCCGTTGTTGACCTCCTGGAAGAGCCAGACCCGCAGCGTGCCGGTCTTCTCGTCCTTTCCGGAGGAGGAGTTGCCGGAGGTCTGGGGGGCGCAGGCGGTGGCGACGACAAGGGCGGCGAGGGCGACGGCCGTTCGGGCGGGGAGCTTCACGGGCAGCTTCACAGAGAGCTTCATCGAGCATCCTCCGATGGGGGGCGTTGCAACATACGCAATGGCGGTTTCGCTCTGCACAACACACCGGAGGCTATGGACTACATGAACATGTCCACAAGAGGTCTCCACCACTCTGTGACCACGGGGCGCACCCTGTGCAACGGCAACCGGCGCGAAGACCGCCGGCGCACACGACGCAAAGGCCCTCGGGGCGCGCCGGAACGCGCCCCGAGGGCCTTGTGATCGTCGGGCCGCCGGTGCTCGGCGGCGCCCGTTACTTGTCCTGGCCGCCCTTGCCCTTGTCGCCGCCGGCGCCCATGGACTCGTAGATCTCCTTGCACATGGGACACACGGGGTACTTCTTCGGGTCGCGGCCCGGGACCCACACCTTGCCGCAGAGGGCCACGACGGGCGTGCCGTCGAGGGCGCTCGCCATGATCTTGTCCTTCTGGACATAGTGGGCGAAGCGCTCGTGGTCCCCGTCGCCGTGCGACACCTGCGGCGTCGGCTCTACGAGGGTCCCCGTCCCAGTGCCTCGCTGGGGCTGGGTCTCAGGCTCAAGAGTGCTCATGAAAGCCAAGGGTACTGAAGGTCACGGACATCAGTTGAGTGAAGGGTCGTCCGGATACGTCGCCACCATCGCGAGTTCGTTGCGCTGGCGGCGCAGGACCTCGCGCCAGAGGCGCTCCGGGGACGGGGAGGAGACGTCTCCCGGTTCGGATTCCACCACGTACCAGGCACCCTCGGTCAGTTCGTCCTCCAGTTGGCCGGGGCCCCAGCCCGCGTACCCGGCGAAGATTCTCAGGGAGCCGAGGGCCGAGGCGAGAAGTTCCGGTGGGGCCTCCAGGTCGACGAGGCCGATCGCGCCGTGCACCCGCCGCCAGCCGAGTGGCGCGCGCTCCCCGGAGGCGACGCCGCCCGGGATCACCGCGACGCCCAGCGCCGAGTCCAGCGACACCGGGCCGCCCTGGAAGACGACGCCGGGTTCCCCGGCCAGGTCGGCCCAGGCCTCCAGGATGTCGCTGACGTCCACCGGGGTCGGCCGGTTGAGGACGACACCGAGCGAGCCCTCCTCGTCGTGGTCGAGGAGCAGCACCACCGCGCGGTCGAAGTTCGGGTCCGCCAGGGCGGGCGTGGCCACGAGCAGCCGCCCTGTGAGCGAGGACACCTCGGTCATGCCAGACATGATCCCGCATCTTCCCCGGGTAGGGGGACCCAATACCCGTACCCGAGTGAATGCAGCTCAGGGCGCAGAGGAGCGTCCCCCGCGCACACCGTCACCGGTGACCCCGTGTGCCCGATTCGGAACGGTTCGTGTTGTGGCAAAGCTATGACGTTGCTGGGTGGTCCTTGGGCTTACTTAAGGGGGGTGGGCGGCGATTACCCTTGCTCTTCGGCTCCCGCCCAACCGGCCTGCCGACGCATTTTCCTGCCCAACTCATCGGAACGCGAGATACATGACCGTCAACGGCTCTGACGATGTACTGCTTGTCCACGGCGGAACCCCGCTCGAGGGCGAGATCCGTGTCCGCGGTGCGAAGAACCTCGTACCGAAGGCCATGGTCGCCGCCCTGCTGGGCAGCGCTCCGAGCCGACTGCGCAATGTCCCCGACATTCGCGACGTGCGCGTCGTGCGCGGGCTGCTGCAGCTGCACGGCGTGACGGTCCGTCCGGGTGAGGAGCCGGGCGAGCTGATCCTCGACCCGTCGCACGTGGAGAGCGCGAACGTCGCCGACATCGATGCCCACGCGGGCTCGTCGCGCATCCCGATCCTCTTCTGCGGCCCGCTGCTGCACCGTCTGGGACACGCGTTCATCCCGGGTCTCGGCGGCTGTGACATCGGCGGCCGGCCGATCGACTTCCACTTCGAGGTGCTGCGGCAGTTCGGCGCGCGGATCGAGAAGCGGGCGGACGGCCAGTACCTGGAGGCTCCGCAGCGGCTGCGCGGCACGAAGATCCAGCTGCCGTACCCGTCCGTCGGCGCGACCGAGCAGGTGCTGCTGACGGCGGTGCTCGCGGAGGGCGTCACCGAGCTGTCCAACGCCGCCGTGGAGCCCGAGATCGAGGACCTCATCTGCGTACTGCAGAAGATGGGCGCGATCATCGCCATGGACACCGACCGGACGATCCGCATCACCGGTGTGGACTCGCTCGGCGGCTACACCCACGCGGCCCTCCCGGACCGCCTGGAGGCCGCCTCCTGGGCTTCCGCCGCGCTGGCGACCGAGGGCAACATCTACGTCCGCGGCGCCCAGCAGCGCTCGATGATGACGTTCCTGAACACCTACCGCAAGGTGGGCGGCGCGTTCGAGATCGACGACGAGGGCATCCGCTTCTGGCACCCGGGCTCGCAGCTCAAGTCCATCGCCCTGGAGACGGACGTCCACCCCGGCTTCCAGACCGACTGGCAGCAGCCGCTGGTGGTCGCCCTGACGCAGGCCACGGGGCTGTCGATCATCCACGAGACGGTGTACGAGTCCCGCCTCGGCTTCACCTCCGCGCTGAACCAGATGGGCGCGCACATCCAGCTCTACCGCGAGTGCCTCGGCGGCTCGAACTGCCGCTTCGGCCAGCGCAACTTCCTGCACTCGGCCGTCGTTTCGGGCCCGACCAAGCTCCAGGGCGCCGACCTGGTCATCCCCGACCTCCGCGGCGGCTTCTCGTACCTGATCGCCGCCCTCGCGGCCCAGGGCACCTCCCGCGTCCACGGCATCGACCTGATCAACCGCGGCTACGAGAACTTCATGGAGAAGCTCGTGGAACTCGGCGCGAAGGTCGAACTGCCGGGCAAGGCGCTCGGATAACACGGCCGGCGCCCTGGCCACAGTTCCAGGCGTACGTACGACGATGGGGCGGCCCCCCGGTCAAGGGGGCCGCCCCATTGGCGTTACTGCGGTTCGTGCGCCGTCCCGTGGCACACGGACGCGGCTTACTTGCCCTTGGCCGCTTCCTTGAGCTTGCTGCCCGCGGAGACCTTCACGCTGTAGCCGGCCGGGATCTGGATCGGGTCGCCGGTCTGCGGGTTGCGCGCGGTGCGAGCGGCACGGTGGGTGCGCTCGAAGGTCAGGAAGCCGGGGATGGTGACCTTCTCGTCGCCCTTGGCGACGATCTCGCCGACGGTCTCGGCGAACGCGGCCAGAACGGCGTCGGCGTCCTTGCGGGTCACCTCGGCGCGGTCGGCCAGCGCGGCCACCAGCTCACTGCGGTTCATGTTGTTACTCCCGTGTTCTTCTTGCCGTTGAGGCGTGCCACGCGGCGGAGCCGCATGTTGGATGCGGCGAAGCCGATGCTGCCAGGGCCCTCGGTCGGTCCCCGGACCCGGGTCCGTAGCCAGACCCTCGCGCCCGAAGACGCATCCTGCCCCCACCTGCGGCGGGAAAGCCAATCCGGCACCCCTGGGAGTCACACGAAAAGCGCCACTGCCTCAGTGTGGTGACGCTCCGTCCGCTCCCGGCAGCGGACCGCAGGGCCTGGGAGGCCTGAGCCTGGCCGCCACCCTAGAGGGCCGCCAGGGACCCCGCATCCCGCGACGCGCCGACGCGCGGCCGTCGTGGCGATCGTCACAGCAAGTCACACCGCCACGACCACCGACGACCATCATCCGGCGGACGCCTGCCGGCCCGTCCGGCGTTCGAGGACAAGGCCGTCCAGCGTTCGAGGACAAGGCCGTCCGGGCCGACGCGGGGGCCGGGGGCGGCAAGCCCCCGGCGACGCCCGCACCGGCGCCGAGTGCCCTACTCCGCCGCTGTCACACCCGCCGCCTTCGCCGCGGAGCGCACCGCTCCGGCGACCGCGCCCGCGACCTTGTCGTTGAAGACGCTGGGGATGATGTAGTTCGGGTTCAGCTCGTCCTCGGTCACCACGTCCGCGAGCGCGGCCGCGGCGGCCAGCATCATCTCGGTGTTGACCGTGCGGGACTGGGCGTCCAGGAGGCCGCGGAAGACGCCCGGGAAGACCAGCACGTTGTTGATCTGGTTGGGGAAGTCGGAGCGGCCGGTGGCGACAACTGCCGCGGTCTGGCGGGCGATTGCCGGGTCGACCTCGGGGTCGGGGTTCGCGAGCGCGAACACGATGGCACCCTCGGCCATGGCGGCCACGTCGTCGCCGTCGAGCACGTTCGGGGCGGAGACGCCGATGAACACGTCGGCGCCGCGCACGGCCTCCTTCAACGTGCCCGTGAGGCCCTCGGGGTTGGTGTTTTCGGCGATCCAACGCAGTGGCGAATCGGAGGCCGCGCCGACGAGGTCCGCGCGGTCCGCGTGCACGACACCGTGGATGTCGGCGACGACGGCGTTCTTGACGCCCGCGGCGATGAGCAGCTTCAGGATGGCCGTACCGGCCGCGCCCGCGCCGGACATGACGACCCGGATGTCACCGATGGCCTTGCCCGCCACACGCAGGGCGTTCGTGAGCGCGGCGAGGACGACGATCGCGGTGCCGTGCTGGTCGTCGTGGAAGACGGGGATGTCGAGGGCCTCGCGCAGCCGGGCCTCGATCTCGAAGCAGCGCGGCGCGGAGATGTCCTCCAGGTTGATGCCCGCGAAGCCGGGGGCGATGGCCTTGACGATCTCGACGATCGCGTCGGTGTCCTGGGTGTCCAGGCACAGCGGCCAGGCGTCGATGCCGGCGAAGCGCTTGAAGAGGGCCGCCTTGCCCTCCATGACCGGGAGGGCGGCCTTGGGCCCGATGTTCCCGAGGCCGAGCACGGCCGAGCCGTCCGTCACGACCGCAACGGAGTTGCGCTTGATGGTGAGGCGGCGGGCGTCCTCGGGGTTCTCGGCGATCGCCATGCACACGCGGGCCACGCCCGGGGTGTAGATCATGGAGAGGTCGTCACGGTTGCGGATCGGGTGCTTCGACTGCATCTCGATCTTGCCGCCGAGGTGCATGAGGAACGTACGGTCGGAGACCTTGCCCAGCGTGACGCCCTCGATGCCGCGCAGCTGCTGGACGATCTCGTCGGCGTGGGCCGTGGAGCTCGCCGCGATGGTGACGTCGATCCGGAGCTTCTCGTGGCCTGAGGCGGTCACGTCGAGGCCGGTGACCGAGCCTCCGTGGGACTCTACGGCCGTGGTGATCTGGGAGACCGCGGTTCCGCTCGCGGGCACCTCCAGTCGGACCGTAATCGAGTAGGAGACGCTGGGCGCCGTTGCCATGGCCGACTTCCTCTGCTTTCACCGTGTACTGCTGGGTCGCGCTGTCTCGCGGGTATGCCGTCCGATCGTCGCACCTACCCCTCAGTACGTGGTAGCCGCCCCGGATTGCGAACGTTTTGTTCGCAGGTAGGGCGCGCGCTTTCGGAAGACAACTTCCACCATACGAGAGTACGTGAACCTCAGGGGAAATGGTCGGCCAACGGGAGCCGACAACGAAAGAGGCTCACGTCAGGTGACGTGAGCCTCTCCTCGTTCAGTGACACCGACCCGCCATGCTCGCCTCGCGGCAAGTGGTCGCTCGTAGCGACGAAGGTTGGGCCCGGGGGCTTGGATCGGGCCGGTGTCACATCCACGGTAACAAACGATCCCCGTAAGGCAATTCCCACCCCGAGAGTTCATCTGGGGCGTCGGCCCCGGCGGGGGTCAGTCCCGGAGCAGATCCGGCACCCCGTTCGCGTCGGGTTCGTCGCGGTCGCCGGAGACGATCGTCAGCTGCTGCGTGGCCCGGGTGAGGGCGACGTAGAGCACCCGCAGCCCCGCGGGCGACTCGTCGGCGATCTCCGCCGGCGAGACGACCACCGTCGCGTCGTACTCCAGTCCCTTCGCCTCCAGGCTCCCGAGCGCCACCACCCGTTCGCCGAGCCCGGCGAGCCAGCGGGCGGCCTCCTCGCGCCGGTTCATGGCCACCACGACGCCCACCGTGCCGTCCACCCGGTCCAGCAGCCGCGCGGCCTCGGCGCGCACGGTCTGCGCGAGCGAGTCCCGTACACCGGCGCCCGCGTTGTTCGTCGCCACGAAACGCGGCTCGACCCCGGTGGACCGTACGGCCGAGGGGGACTCGGAGCCGGGCATGGCGAGGGCGAGGACCTTGGCGGCCAGCTCGGCGATCTCGGCGGGGTTGCGGTAGTTGACGGTGAGGGTGAAGCGGCGCCGGGGACGGCTTCCCAGGGCCTCGTCACGGGCCTCCGCGGCCTCGTCGGGGTCCGACCACGAGGACTGCGCCGGGTCGCCCACGACGGTCCAGGTGGCCTGCCGGCCGCGTCGGCCCACCATCCGCCACTGCATGGGCGTGAGGTCCTGCGCCTCGTCGACGATGACGTGCGCGTACTCGACGCGCTCCTGCGCCAGCCGCTCGGCCCGCTCACGCTGCGACTCCTCGCGTACGGGCATGAGCTCCTCGAGACCGGTGAGCTGGTCCAGCGGGTCCAGCTCGCGGCGTTTGCGGGGCCGGACGGGCATGCCCAGGATCGCCTGGAGCTCGTCCAGCATCGCCACGTCGTGGACGGACAGCCCGTCCCGTTTGAGCGAGCGCGCGACCCGGCGCACCTCGCCGGGGTTGAGGATCCGGCGCGCCCAGCGGCCGAGGCGCCGCTCGTCGGCCATGGCGGCGAGGACGCCCCGCGGGGTCAGCTCGGGCCACCACGCGTTCACGAAGTCGATGAAACTGTCCTCGGAGGCGACATCCTCGTCGAAGGACGACCGCAGCTCGGCGGCCAGCTCCGGGTCCGCGTGCCGCGTACCGGCCCCGGACTTCGCCCACAGCGCGTCCAGGAGCAGTTTGCGGGCGCGCGGGCGCAGCAGGTTCACCGGCGCGGTCCCGCTCAGCGCGTTGTGCTTGATGCGGTCGAGCTCGGCGGCCTCCAGCTCCAGGCGCCTCCCGAAGGCGACGACGCGCAGGCGGGTGGGGGTGCCCCCGGGGATCTGGGCGGCCTCCTCGCCGAACGCGAGCTGCTCCGGCCTTTCCCCGCCGGCGGTGGACCGGCCCGGGTTGCCGCCGGGAGTCTCCAGCGCGCCCCTGGCGGCCTTCCGCAGCACCTTGAGCATCCTGTACGAGCCCTTGGCGCGGGCGACGGCCGGAGCGTCGTACAGGGTGGCCTCCGCACCGTCGACGAGGGAGCCGATGGCGCGGATGGCGACCTGGCCCTCTTCGCCGAGGGAGGGCAGCACGCCCTCGGTGTAGGCGACCAGGAGCGGGGTCGGGGAGACGATCAGGATGCCGCCCGCGTACCGGCGGCGGTCCTGGTAGAGGAGATAGGCCGCCCGGTGCAGGGCCACGGCCGTCTTGCCGGTGCCGGGGCCGCCCTCCACGTAGGTCACCGACGCGGCGGGGGCGCGGATCACCAGGTCCTGTTCGGCCTGGATGGACGCCACGATGTCCCGCATGGTGTGGCTGCGGGCCTGGCCGAGCGCGGCCATCAGGGCGCCGTCGCCGATCACCGGGAGTTCCCGGCCGTCGAGGGTGGCCTTGAGCTCGGGGCGCATCAGGTCGTCCTCGACGCCGAGGACCTTGCGGCCCTTGGAGCGGATGACCCGGCGGCGTACGACGCGGCCCGGGTCGACCGGCGTCGAGCGGTAGAAGGGGGCCGCGGCGGGCGCCCGCCAGTCGATGACCAGCGGCGCGTAGTCCGCGTCCAGCACCCCGATGCGGCCGATGTGAAGCGTCTCGGCGATGGAGGCGTACTGGCCGGTCTCGTCCACCTGTACGACACCCTCGGCCGGTTCGACGGCCGTGTAGGCGCCGTCCGGACCCTTCTTGCCGTCCTTCCCGAGCAGCAGGTCGATCCGGCCGAAGAGGAAGTCCTCGAACTCGTTGTTCAGGCGATTCAGATGAATCCCCGCGCGGAACACCTGGGCGTCGCGCTCCGCGAGCGCCCCCGGTGTACCGACCTGGCCGCGCTGAGCGGCGTCGTTCATCAGGAACTCCGCCTCGTGGATCTTCTCCTCGAGGCGCCGGTACACCCGGTCCAGATGTTGCTGCTCGACGCTGATCTCACGATCCCGTACGGAATCGTCCTGTGCGGAATCGTGGATCTGGTCGAGCGCGGTTTCCTGCTGAGCCTGAGCGGCCACCGGGCCCCCTTCTGACGTGCTGGGCAGCCGTCAACCGTACGCGAAGGGGACCCCGTGAGGCTACGTGCGCGCCCTGAGACCGCTCACACGTTCACCTCGACGAGCCGCTTCCCGTCGAAGGTCATGACCTCGAAGTGGTCGATCTCGTTCGGGTTGAAGGCCGCGCCGCCGTGGACGTAGAGGGGCTTCTTCGCCTCTTCCGTCTTGGCGTTCGCGATGCCGTAGCCCCAGTTCGGAACGGCCCAGGAGGTCACCGTCTCGCGCTCGCCGTTCTTGCCGACGGCGATCAGGGAGCACTTCAGCGGGCCCTTGACGTTCTTGAGCTGGAGGACGGCGTGGGTGCCCCAGTCCTTCTTCTCGATCGCGACGACGGCGTTGACCTTGGTGCTCGGGTCCGTGGCCGACTTCTTGTCCGTCATGACGTCGAAGGCTGCCTTGGCCGGGCTGGTGGCCATGGCCGAGTCGGGCGACGCGGTGGTGCTGGTGGTGCCGCCGCCGTTGACGGCCATCACCGTCAGCGGGCCGCCGATGATCAGCGCCGCCGCGGCGGCTACGAGGTAGAGGCCGCGCCGGCGCTTGACCGCGCGTCGCTCCGACACCTCGTCGACCAGCCGTTCCGCGAGCCGTGGGCTCGGGCGTGCGGACAGCGACTCGCCGATGGCGGGCGTGCCCTGCGAGGCGGGCAGATCCGCGAGCGCGGCGAGCATCGGTTCCATCCCGGCGAGCTCGTCGAGCTGCTGGGCGCACCATTCGCAGGTGGCGAGATGGGCCTCGAAGGCCGTCGCCTCGGCGTCGTCGAGGATACCGAGGGCGTAGGCGCCGACGGTTTCGTGAATGTTGTCACCAGGGTTCTGTTGTCCCCGTGGTCCCTGCATGGCTCCTGGCCCGCCCGTTCCGTAACCCCCGTATGTGTTCATGCCGTCACCCCCCGCTCCTCCAGCGCCAGCTTCATCGACCGCAGGGCGTAGAACACCCGGGAGCGCACGGTGCCGCTGGGTATGCCGAGCGTCTCGGCCGCCTCATTGACCGTACGCCCTTTGAAGTACGTTTCGACCAGAACTTCCCTGTGAGCAGGGGTCAGGTCGTCCAGCGCGTCCGACAGTGTCATCAGCCACAACGCCTTGTCGATCTCGTCCTCCGCGGGGATGACCTCCAGCGGTGACGGGTCCACCTCCTGCGGCCGGGCCTGCCGGCTGCGGTGGCCGTCGATGACGATGCGCCGGGCGACCGTCACCAGCCAGGGTCGTACCGAACCGGTCGCCCGATTGAGCTGACCGGCGTTCTTCCAGGCACGGATGAGTGTTTCCTGCACAACGTCCTCGGCACGCTGCCGATCCCCCGCGACCAGCCGCAGCACGTACGCGAGCAACGGACCCGCGTGTTCCCGGTACAGCGCACGCATCAGCTCCTCGTCGGGTTCGTTCGACGAAGCCGACGCAGATGGATTCATGCGATGTCGGGCCCTTGACCTTCGTTCATCAGCCACGGCGGAATCCTTGCGCACGCCTACCTCCGGTGTCCGGGGGATCCCCCAGTCGGTCGCTCGTCCCGGAGTACGTGTCTGGGCGTGCGCATGTTCAAAGAGGTAGGACATATTTCTTGGAAGAGTTGTGAAGGATGTTTGTTGATCACCGCACGCGATCGACACATCACATACGGGTGAAGCGAAGGCTCCGGATACTGTGACGCGTTTCATACACGGTTTATGCGCGTCATACACGTGTATGCGCGTCATGCACGGTTCACGCGCGGGCGAGGGCCGCCCGGCGCCGATGCCGGGCCACCCGCTCCCGGTTTCCGCACACCTCGCTGGAACACCACCGCCGGCGCCGCCCCCGGGAGGTGTCGAGGTAGACGATCGGGCAGTTGTCCCCCTCGCACTGTCTGAGGCTCGCGCGCGCCACCGGGTCGGTGAGCAGTTCGAGGGCGTCGCGTGCGATGACGGCGAGCAACCCGGGGCGGCCGGGCGGGGTGTGCAGCCGGCGCCGCAGCGATCCGTCGTCCGCGCGTACGGCCCAGGGGGCGGGCGGGGCGGCGAGCGCGACGGCGTTGACGCGGGCGAGCGCGGTGTCAGCGGGCCGTGCGTCCAGCTCGCCGCGGACCAACCGGGCGACATGGCCGCGCAGTTCGCGAAAGCCCACGAGCCAGGAGAGGTCGGCCGCCGCGAGCGGGGTGCCCGCGGGGACGAGCCCGGAGCGGGTGATCCAGGCGCGCAGCCGGTCCACCGAGTCGAGCCGTTCCTCGGGGTGGGTGGTCGCGAGGAGGTCCAGGCAGATCCGCCCGGAGTCGAACCTCAGCTCGTACGAGGCCGTGGCCATGCCCGATGCCATGTGCCTGTCACCGCCTTGGGGTTACCGCCGTGAGGGGTCGGTAGGGGCGTACCCCCTACAGTGCATGGCTGCACCCGCGACCGGAAGACCTGTGCCGGTCAGGGGGTGGACGTCCGCTTATGAGACCGCGCGCCTCGGCCATGTCCGGCGCCGGACCACGCCGGTTGACTCGATGGCATGACAGAGAACAGCACGGGGCGGCGTACCACCGCCGGAGGTGTCCTGGGTGCGGCCACGGTCGCGATGGGCCTGATCGCCGGGGTCTTCTACATTTTCGCCTGCGACGTCATGCCGTCACTGGCCCGCAGTGACGACCGGGTCTTCATCGAGGTCATGCAGAACATCAACGACGTGATCCAGAACCCGGTGTTCTTCTTGAGTTTCATGGGCGCGCTGGCCCTCACGGCGGTCTCCGCCTGGCAGTCGCGCAAGTCCCCCCACCGGTGGTGGGTGTTCGCCGCCCTCGCCGCGTACGCGCTGGCCTTCCTGTTCACGGTCGCCGTGAACATCCCGCTCAACAACCGTCTGGCGAACGCCGGAAACCCCGCGACGGTCGCCGACCCGGCCGCCGTACGCCAGAGGTTCGAGGACACCTGGGTCGCGTGGAACGTCGTACGGGCCCTGCTGTCGACGCTCGCCCTGGCCTGCCTCACCCGCGCTCTGCTCCTGTACCGCCACCGCGCCTACACGTCGGCGTACTTGGAGTCGGCGGCCGGGTCGAGCGCGAGCCGGTAGCCGCGCTTGACGACGGTCTGGATGAGCTTGGGCGCGCCGAGTGCCGTACGCAGCCGGGCCATGGCCGTCTCGACGGCGTGCTCGTCCCGCCCGGCGCCCGGCAGCGCCCGCAGCAGTTCGGCCCGGGCGACCACCCAGCCGGGGCGGCGGGACAGGGTCCGCAGCAGCGACATCCCGGCGGGCGGTACGGGCCGCAGCGCTCCGTCGACCATCACGGCGTGGCCGCGGATCTCTACGCGGTGGCCGGCGATGGGCAACGTACGAGCCCGGCCGGGGAGTTCCTGGCAGAGCAGCTGGACGAGGGGGCCGAGCCGGAAGCGCTCGGGCTGGACCGTGTCGATGCCGTGCGCCTGCAGAGGGAGCGCGGTGACGGGGCCGACGCAGGCGGGCAGGACGTCGTGGTGGAGGGCGGCGAGGAGTTCGGACAGCAGGCCGCGGTCCTCGGCCCTGGACAGCAGGGAGGCGGCGGCGGGCGCGCTGGTGAAGGTGAGCGCGTCCAGGCCCCGGGTGACGGTGGCGTCGAGGAGCCGGTCGACGGGCCCGATGTCCTCCGGCGGCATCCACCGGTAGACGGGGACCCCCACGACCTCGGCTCCGGCGGCCCGCAGCGACTCCACGAACCCGGGCAGCGGCTCGCCGTGCAGCTGTACGGCGATACGGCGGCCCTCGACGCCCTCCTCCAAGAGCCGGTCGAGCACCTCGGCCATGGACTCGGAGGAGGGCGACCACTCCTCGGTCAGTCCCTGGGCCCGTACGGCGCCCTTCACCTTGGGGCCGCGCGCGAGCAGTTCGACCCCGCGCAGCCGACCGAGCAGGCCCTCGCCGAGCCCCCACCCGTCGGCGGCCTCGATCCAGCCGCGGAAGCCGATCGCGGTGGTGGCGACCACGATGTCGGGCGCCTGGTCGATCAGCTCCTTGGTGGCGGCGAGGAGTTCGCTGTCGTCGGCGAGCGGCACGATGCGCAGGGCGGGCGCGTGCTGGACGACGGCGCCGCGTCGCTGGAGCAAAGCCCCGAGTTCGTCGGCCCGACGCGCGGCCGTCACGCCCACGGTGAACCCCGCGAGGGGGCCGCTGTCCTGCCCGGCCGGTCGCTGCTGTTCGTCGTCCATGGCTCTCGTCTCGCGCTGGGGGTCTACGTGCGGTCACCGCTGACCGAGCCTGTCAACACCCCGTGACAGGCTCGGTTCACCTTGATGTCACCCGTGTTACGTCAGACCTCGACGTAGCTGAGCTGCGGCTTCGCCTCTGCGGCAGTGGCCGTACGGGTCTGGGTGGCGGGGCCTCGAAGGTATACGGCCCAGGTCACCAGGAAGCACAGCGCGTAGAAGGCGAGGAAGGCGACAAAGGCGCCGGTGCCCGAACCATAGGACAGGAAGGACTGCCGGAAGGCGAGGTTGATGCCGACGCCGCCGAGCGCGCCCACCGCGCCGATGAGGCCCATGGAGGCGCCGGACAGCCGCCGCCCGTAGGAGGCCGCCGCCTCCCCTTCCAGTCCCTTGGCGACGGCCTTGGCCTGGAAGATGCCCGGGATCATCTTGTACGTCGAGCCGTTGCCGAGCCCGGTGAGCACGAACAGCGCGATGAACGCGATCGTGAACAGGGGAAGCGACTTCTGAGTGGAGGCGACGACGATGACACCGGTCGCGCCGGCCATGGCGACGAAGTTCCACAGCGTGATGCGCGCGCCGCCGTAGCGGTCGGCGAGCCAGCCGCCCACGGGCCGGATCAGGGAGCCGAGCAGCGGGCCGATGAAGGTGACGTAGGCCGCCTGCAGCGGGGTGCGGCCGAACTGGTTCTGGAGCACCTGCCCGAAGGCGAAGCTGTAGCCGATGAACGACCCGAAGGTGCCGATGTAGAGGAAGGACATGATCCAGGTGTGGGCGTCCTTCGCGGCGTCCCTGGCGGCGCCGGTGTCGTTCTTCACGGACGCGATGTTGTCCATGTAGACGGCGGCGAGCACGGCGGCGACGACGATCAGCGGAATGTAGATCCCCAGCAGGACCCTCGGTCCGCCGTTCACGCCGATGATCGCGAGCGCCACGAGCTGGATGACGGGCACGCCGATGTTTCCGCCGCCCGCGTTGAGACCGAGCGCCCAGCCCTTCTTCCTCAACGGGAAGAAGGCGTTGATGTTGGTCATGCTGGAGGCGAAGTTGCCGCCGCCGATGCCGGCGAGCAGACCGACCAGCAGGAAGGTGTCGAACGAGGTCCCCGGCTTCATCACCGCGAACGCGGCGACGCTCGGGACGAGCAGCAGGCTCGCCGAGACGATGGTCCAGTTCCGGCCGCCGAAGATCGCCACCGCGAAGGTGTACGGGACCCGCACCACGGCTCCGACCAGCGTCACCATCGAGGTGAGCATGAACTTGTCGGCCGGGGTGAGCCCGTACTCGGGGCCCATGAAGAGCACCATCACCGACCACATGGTCCAGATCGAGAACCCGATGTGCTCGGAGAGCACGGAGAAGAGCAGATTCCGCCGGGCGACCTTCTCACCCGTCTCTTTCCAGAAGGTCTCGTCCTCGGGGTCCCACTTCTGGATCCAGCGGCCTCCCCTGCTCGGTGCGGGGGCTGTACTAGGGGCTGTCATGACGCCTCCACGGTTCTCCGGTGCGGTGCCCAGGTGTCGTACAACGACTGACTGAGTCCCGAAGGTAGGGAGGACGCGTTTCGAGGCTGTGGCTGTGAGTGACCGGAAAGGAACGTTGCTCTCACGAGAGCGAGGGGGCGACGGTGAGGACGTCCGGGGTGCCGTCGCCCCCTGCCTGTGTCCAGACCCGGTGAATCCCGCTAGACCCGGTGGCTTCCCCGCGAGGCGCCCTTCTTCCTCTGCGTGCCGTCGGGCCACAGCCTCGGGCTGCGCTTGGCGGCGATGTCCTCGATCCAGCCGAAGGCCAGGATCGTCAGGCCGATGAGGGGCCAGACCAGGAGGAACATCCACACCATGTACGAGGAGTCGAGCGCGGCCACCGCGCTGTCGCTCTGCATGAACGGGAGGTTGTAGGCCTGGTCGATGATCGGGACCGTGGCCATGATCAGCATGTTGTGCCAGAGGTAGATCGTGACGGCCCGGTTGTTGGACAGGGTGATCAGCTTGTCCCAGCGGGCCAGCCGACCGGGGAGTTCCTGCCAGGACGGGGAGTACTGGAGCAGGATGACGACGAAGCCGAAGGACCAGGCCGCCTGGGCGAGGGGGATGTCGTTCAGGTCCCAGCCGTCGGGGCCCAGGTGTCCCGAGGCCCACCACAGGCCGAAGGCCATGAGCAGGGCCGAGCAGGAGATCGCCAGATAGCGGGGGACCCGTTGCAGAACGCCCTCGTGGTGGGCGAAGCCCAGGACCCAGCAGCCGCCGTAGACCGTGAAGTCGGAGATCGCGTTGCCCGTCTCGCCGGGGATGGTGACCAGGCCGGTGCCGAGGACCGCCGTCAGGGCGAGGGGGGCCAGCAGCGTCGCCCAGGGCACCCTGCGGAAGGCCCACAGCAGCAGGGGCGAGGCGATCACGAACCACAGATAGGCGCGCAGGTACCAGAGCGGGCCCGCCGCCTGGACCGCCCAGGTGTCCTCCAGCAGGCCGGACTTGGAGCCGACGTGCCAGGGGAAGGGCGGGGCGCCGATCGGAATGACGTAGTCGATCAGCTTGACGAGGCCCCAGGTGCCGCCGTTGTCCGGGTCCTTCAGCACGTTCCAGCCGCCCGCGAACATCAGCGCGAGCGCCACCGCGCTGAACGCCCACAGGGGCGGCAGGAGGCGGCGGACACGGCCGCGGATCACACCGAGGGGCGGGCGGCTGAGCGAGCGGGCCATCAGCGAGCCGGCCAGCGCGAACATCACGCCCATGGAGGGGAAGAGGACCGTCAGCCATGCCCAGCCGAAGAGGTGGTAGGCGACCACACGGACCAGGGCGATCGAACGCAGCAGGTCCAGGTAGCGGTCACGGCCGGGCTTCTTGGGCGCGGGAGCGGACTGCGCGGCCGGTCCCGGGGCTGATCCCGGCGCGGGTGTCGGCGCGGGTGTCGGCGATGGTGCCGGTTCGGGGTGGATCCGGGCCGATCCCAGCGGCGGTGTCGCACCCGCCGTGTACTCGTGCGTGGTCATGCGACCGGCCTCCGATCGTTCCCGCTCTGTGCCGTCCGCTGCCGCGGGATCGATCCCGGTGCCTCCACGACGCCTGTGCGCCGCAGCTTCTGCCAGCGCAGCCGGCCTCCGGTGAGCGCGGTGATCCAGGACTGGAGGAGGACCATGTACATCAACTGCCTGTAGAGAATCTGCTGGAGCGGGAGCGAGATGAGATGCCTCATGCGCTCGCGGTCCAGCCGGAAGGCGTACGCCGCGCAGGCCGCCTGGATGGCAAGGACGCCCAGCCACGCGAGGACCGTCTTCTGCGTCGGGCCGAAGACGAGCCCGTACAGCAGGAAGACGTCGATCAGCGGGGCCAGCAGCGGGGCCAGGACCATGAACAGCGAGACCAGCGGCAGGCCCACCCGGCCGAAGCGGCCCGACGGGCCCCGTTCGACGAGCGCTCTGCGGTGCTTCCAGATCGCCTGCATCGTGCCGTACGACCAGCGGTAGCGCTGGGACCAGAGCTGCTGGACGGACTCCGGCGCCTCCGTCCACGCGCGTGCCTTCTCCGCGTAGACGACCCGCCAGCCGTCGCGGTGCAGGGCCATTGTGATGTCGGTGTCCTCGGCGAGTGTGTCGTCGCTCATGCCGCCGACCCGCTCCAGCGCGGAGCGGCGGAAGGCGCCGACCGCGCCGGGGATGGTCGGCATGCAGCCGAGGATGTCGTACATCCGGCGGTCGAGGTTGAAGCCCATCACGTACTCGATGTGCTGCCAGGCCCCGATGAGGGAGTCGCGGTTGCCGACCTTGGCGTTGCCCGCGACCGCGCCGACGCTCGGGTCGGCGAACGGCTGGACGAGTTCGCGCACGGTGGCCGGTTCGAAGACCGTGTCGCCGTCCATCATCACGACGATGTCGTGACGGGCGTTGGCCAGGCCCCGGTTGAGAGCCGCGGGCTTGCCCGCGTTGTGCTGGCGCACGACACGGACGTTCGGCAGCAGCAGGTCCTCGACGATCCGCGCCGTGCCGTCACTCGAACCGTCGTCGACGACCAGCACTTCGACGGGGTGTTCGCTCGCCATCAGGGAACGGACCGTGTTCTCTATGCACTTGGCCTCGTTGTACGCCGGCACGAGCACCGACACCGGTTCGGTGACCGGCGCCGGACCCCAGCGGAAGTCCGTGCGCCGCACCCGGCGGGCGTGCAGGGCGGACAGCAGGAGCATCATGCCGAAGCGGGTGAAGACGAGCACGCCGATGATCGCGATGCCGACGACCAGGATGTCGGTGACGTCGTCGGAGGCGCGCACCAGGTAGACCCAGGCCTTGCCCTTCCACAGTTCGAGGCCGGTGACCTGGGTGTGCGCGCTGGGTGCGTCGAGGGCCTCGGTGAGGTTCTGGAACCGGTACCCGCGCTCCTGAAGCTCCGGCAGGAACCTGTCCAGCGCCTGCACGGTCTGGTGGCGGTCGCCGCCGGAGTCGTGCATCAGGACGATGGCGCCCTTGCCGCCCTTGGGCGTGGCGTTGCGGATGATGCGGTCGACGCCCGGCTTCTGCCAGTCCTCGCTGTCGGTGTTGTTGACGACGGTGATGTAACCGCGCGTACCGATGTACTGCGTCACCGGCCACGACTTGTTGTCCATGGCGTCCGCGAAGGACGAGTACGGGGGCCGGAAGAGCGAGGTGCGGATGCCCGCCGCCCCGGCCAGCGCCAGCTGGTTCTGGGAGAGCTCCCAGTCGATGCGCTTCGTGGACTGGAAGGAGAGGTCGGGGTGGTTGAAGGTGTGCAGGCCGACCTCGTGGCCCTCCGCGACCATGCGCTTCACGAGCTCCGGATAGCGCGAGGTCATGGTGCCGGTGACGAAGAAGACGGCGTGGGCGTGGTGCTTCTTCAGGACGTCGAGAACCTTGGGTGTCCACGTGGGGTCCGGGCCGTCGTCGAAGGTGAGGACGAGCCGGTGGTCGGGGACGGTCAGGCTGTTCGTGCGGCCACCGCGGGTGTCGATGACCGGGCCGCCGTCGAGGATCTTGTCCGGCACCTTGTCGGTGGCGGCCTCGGGCTGGATGCGGTGGTCGGCGAGGATCTCGCTGTGCACATAGCCGCGCAGCATCAGCATCGCCAGCATGGCGATGAGGAGCAACGAGGGCAGCAGCCAGCGCATGGGCAGCCGTCGGCGCCGGACATCGGGTGCCGGACGCCGCGCACGGGGAGCGGGCCCGTGCGCGTGGGTGCGGGATGCCATCAGAGGATGTTCTCCAGGTTGTGCGGGGTCGCCGGGCTCACCGGGTTCTCCGGGGACGAGGAGTTGGTGATGCCGGGCTCGGAGGCGATGGGGCCCGGTTGTACGGGGCTGTCGGCGACCGTGCCGGTGCCGTCGGCGCCGACCGTGCTCTCCGAGGGGCTCGGCGAGGCGGCGCCGTCCTCGGAGGGGCTGGGGTCGGGCGAGTCGGACACCGGGAGGGACGGCGGGGTGACGGGGTCCTTGGTGGTGCTGGTGCTCGGTTTCGGCCTGGTGGTGGCGGACGTCGAGGGCTTCGGGTCCGCGGACGTGCCCGGGTCGGTGGCGCTCGCGGAGGCGCCCGGTGTCGGGCTGACGCCCGGTGCGGGGGCCGTACCGTCGCCCGCCGAGGCGCTCGCGCCGGGCGCGGCGCTGCTCGAACCGGACGGCGACACCGAGTCGGTGGGCAGCGGCGAGGTGTCGACCTTCCCGGCCGGCGTGTCGTCCTGCTGGCCCGGTACCGGCAGCCAGGGCGCGTTGGAGTTGCCGGACAGGAGGGTGGCGACGATGACGACGGCGTACACCGCGCAGGCGATGCCGACGAGGATGCCGAGCCGGCGGAACCTGCGGCTGCGGCGGCCGGACTCGTCCACGAACACCGGGCCGTCCGAGCCGTCCTGGACGCCCGGGGCGTCCTTGGCCTGCTGAACCAGCCAGTCCGCCGTCTTCCGCCGTCCGACTCCGTCGAGTTGAACCGTCACCTCGTGCGGATCGTGGGTGTGTCCCGGCTCACCGGACTGCTCCCAGGACGCGGCAGCGGACCCACCGGGCGTGTCGGCCCCACGGCCCACGATCGCCCGACCGTCCCGCTGTCCCCGACCGAGCGTGTCCGCCCTGCGCTCCACAACCGGCCAGCCGCCCCTCTGGGGTCGGCTGGACGCGTCGGACCGACCGGGTGTGTCGGATCGGCTGGTCGTATCGGAACGGCTGGGCGTGTCGGGTCGACCCAGGGTGTCAGGTCGACCGAGGGTGTCAGGTCGGCCGAAGGCGTCGGAGCGACCGAGGGTGTCAGGTCGACCGAGGAAGTCGGGGCGCCTGCGCGCGTCCGGCCAGCCGCCCGTGGCCGGCCGATCGTCCTGGCCGACGCGTCGATCGGCTCCGGCACGGTCACGCGGACCGGCGGGCTCGTCGGGCACTCCGGCGAGCAGATCCGATGCGATGCGGTCACGCGGACCGGCAGGCTTGCCGGGCGCCTCGGCACGGTCGTGGGGCCCGGCAGACTGATCAGGCGCCCCGGCCCGCCGATCCGCCCCGGCAAGGTCACGCGGACCGGCAGGCTGGTCGGATACTCCGGCGAGCTGATCCGATGCGATGCGGTCACGCGATCCGGCGGGCTTGCCGGGCGCCCCGGCCCGCCGATCCGCCCCGGCAAGGTCACGCGGACCGGCAGGCTCGTCGGGTACTCCGGCGAGCTGATCCGGTGCAATGCGGTCACGCGGACCGGCAGGCTTGCCAGGCGCCCCGGCACGGTCGTGGGGCCCGGCAGACTGATCGGGCGCCCCGGCCCGCCGATCCGCCCCGGCACGGTCACGCGAACCGGCAGGCTGGTTGGGCACCCCGGCAAGGTCGTCCGGTCCAGCGGTCCGGTCGGGCACCCCGGTAGCGGCGTCCGATCCGACCGTCACGTCGGCAACCCCGGCACGACGGTTCAGCCCAGCACGGCCCACCGCCCCGGCCCCCAGGACAGCCTGTCCTCCCCGGTCCACTCCCGTACGGTCACGCGGCCCGGCAGGCTGATCGGGCACCCCGGCAAGGTCGTCCGGTCCGGCCGCCCGGTCGGCAACCCCAGCACGACGGTCCGACCCAGCACGGCGGACCGCCCCGGCCTGCAGATCCGCGTCGTCTCCATGGTTCGCCTCGTCGTGGCGCTCCGCGCCGAGGCCGTCGGCGCCCGCGTCGTCGTCCGCGCTCACCCGACAGTCCACATCGAACCGTCGCTCAACACCGCCCCGACCACCGGCACCGGACGAACTGCCCGCACTGGACAACCCCTCAGAACCGGACGAACGGCCCGCACCCGGCAACCGGCCCGCGCCGAACGCACCCTCTGCGCCCGATCCACGCTCCGCACCCGATCCACGTTCCGCGCCAGTTCTCGTACCGGCGCCCGGTCGGCCTTCGCCGCCAGCTCCAGGCTCTCTTTCGACACCGCGTTCGACATCGGTGTCGGATTCCGCTTCCGCGGCGAGCCGCACGGCGGCGGCGCCCGCGATCTGGGGCCACGTCGACGTCGCACGGGCGGCCTCGGGCCACACCACCGACTCTCCGGATCCCGCCGACGCGGTCGGCGCAGCCGACTCTCCGGCTCCACGCCCGTCCGCCTGATCGATATCTCGGCGATCAGGTTGGGCGTCTTCTCGCCACTTCTCCACGCGCACGCACATCCCCCCAGGGACAGGTTTCGGGTGCGCGCACGACTCCGGGCATTACGTATATGTCGTTCGGAACGAGCCCCCACCCGTCCCGAGCGCCCCCCATTACCACACTGCACCCGGACCATGAATGTAGCGCATGGGGAAGACCCGTGTGCTTATGCGTCAATCCTGCCCCGCCATCACCAGCTCATCACTGGCCGGAATCCAACCGTCCGCGGGGCGCCGCAGCCACCCTTCCTCGGCTGCCAGCTCGCCGGCCGCTCGTCGAAGGGCATCGATCCCGGGGTGCACCAGCCCCTTTCGCCACACCAGTGACACGGGTGACAACGGAACAGGTCCAACGAGAGGTTTCCGCACGGTTTCAGACATGGCCGGAAAATCGACCACAGCAAGGACAGGATTCCGCTTCTTGGCCATCACCCGCCGGAACTCATCGGCTCCGACGGCCACCGGCGCGGGTGGCGCCAGCGCGATACCGCGTCCCTCGAAAAGGTGAAGCGCCAAGTCGGTCCACTCCCGCGTCCGCGGATTCCCCGCCCCGGCGTACACCGTCTCGCCCGCGAGCGCGTCGAGCGGCACCGCGTCCAGGCCGGCGAGGTGATGGTCCTCGGGCAGTACGACGGCCATCGGCTCGTACCGTACGGGCTGCTGTTCGAGCCGCGCCCGGACCGCCGGATCGAGGCCCGCGAACCGTCCGAACGACGCGTCCAGGCGGCCCGCGAGGATCTCCCCCGCCGCGCCGGTCAGCCCGCTCTCGAAGCGGGCCATCAGCTCGCAGTCGGGCGCGAGCGCACGGGCCCGGTCCAGGACGCGGCCGGAGACGAGGCCCGGGGAGTTGACGTCGACGAGCAGCGGCCGCTCCGGTCCGTCCCCCGCGAACGCCGACAGCAGCGCGTCCTGCGCCTCCAGCACCCGCCGCGCGTACGGCACCAGCCGCTCACCGTCGGCGGTCAGCGTCACCTGCCGGGTCGTGCGCACGAACAGCTCCGCCCCGAGTTCGCGCTCCAGTCGCCGGATGTCGCGACTGAGGGCCTGTTGGGCGACGTACAGCCGGGCGGCGGCCCGCGTGAAGTGCAACTCCTCGGCGACGACGAGGAACCCGCGTAGGAGTCGGGGGTCGAGAGAGCGGTGAGGGAGGCCGGAAGGGAGGCTGGGAGAGCGGCCGGAAGAGCGGTCGGCAGGGGCGGGCATCACGCGAACTTACAACGCAGGTGCGTCAATGGCCACGGAGTAAGTGTTGGACCCTCCACCCCGCGCCCGGCGACGGTTGGCCCATGCCGCAACAGCCCTCCGAGCACGCGTCCCCGCCCCTGCTCACCGCCACCGGCGACAGCCTGGTGATCGCCGACTTCCGCCCCCGCCGCCAGAAGGCCCCGCCCCGCCGGACAACCCCCTACCGCCGCCTCTTCACCATCCCCGGCACCCGCGCCTTCACCCTCGGGAACCTGCTCGCCCGGCTCCCCATGGGGATGTTCAGCGTCAGCGCGGTGATCATGATCGCGGGCTCGCGCGGCTCGTACGCCCTCGCCGGCGCCGTGACGGCGACCGGTCTCGCGGCGACCGCGCTGGTCGCCCCCTGGACCGCGCGGCTCGTCGACCGCCACGGTCAGGCCCGGATCGCGGTGCCGGCCACCGCCTTCGCCCTGCTGGGAAGCGTCGCGCTGCTGCTGTGCGTGCGTCTCGGGGCGCCGGACTGGACCCTGTTCGCCGCGTACGCCGCCACGGCCACCACCCCCAACACGGGCGGCATGTCACGCGCCCGCTGGGCCCACCTCCTGCGGGACGACCCGGCCGCCGCGCACACCGCGAACTCCTTCGAACAGGCCGCGGACGAGCTGTGTTTCATGCTGGGCCCGGTGTGCGCGGCCTTCCTGTGCGGGACGTTCTTCCCGGAGGCGGGCACGCTGGTGGCCGGCGTGCTGATGATGACCGGCGTGCTGATCTTCGCCGCCCAGCGTTCGACGGAGCCGCCGCCCCAGCCCCGTACGCCGTCCACGTCCCCTCTCCTGGCCACCGGAATGCGGCCTCTGCTCCTCTGTTTCCTCGCCACCGGTGCCGTCTTCGGTTCGATGGAGGTCGTCACGATCGCCTTCGCGGACGCACAGGGGCATCGGTCGGCGGCGGGCACGGTGCTCGCCCTCCAGGCGGCGGGGTCGTGCGTGGCGGGGCTGCTGTACGGGGCGCGGAAGCCGACCGGTCCGGCCGAGCGGCGCCACCCGTGGTGTCTCGCCGCCATGACGGCCCTCATGACCCTCCCCCTGCTCGCGGCCTCCCTGACCGCCTCGCTCCCCGCCCTCGCGGGCGCACTGCTGCTCGCCGGGGCCGCGACCGCGCCGACCATGGTCACCGGCATGGCCCTCGTCCAGCGGCGCACTCCCGAGGGCCGGTTGAACGAGGGCATGACCCTCGCGGTGACGGGCCTGCTCGGCGGCATCGCCTGCGGCTCGGCGACCGGCGGCTGGATCGTCGAGCACCTCTCGGCGACGGCGGGGTTCGGGGTGCCGGTCGCGGCGGCGGGAAGCGCGCTCGCGATCTCCCTCACGATCCCCCTGACGTCCGACCCGCCGAACCGCCGCCAGTCCCTCGGCCCCAATTCCGACGCACCCCATTGACGCGCCCGGGACCCCCACATACCTTCCCCCGTCGAAGCGCTTCGACGTCACGCATCGAAACGATTCGACGAACGCTGCGTGACGGTCCCGAAACCCATCCAACTCCCCCGGAGGCAATGGATGTTGACGACACGAAGGCGTGCGGTGGCGACGGCGGCGGTGGCCCTGGCGGGCTCCCTGCTGCTGGCGTCCTGCGGCAGCTCGGACAGCGGTTCCTCGGACGGCAAGACGCTGAAACTGTGGCACTACGAAGGGCCGGACAGCGCGATGGGCGTGGCCTGGAACGAGGCCATCAAGGAGTTCGAGGCGAAGCATCCCGGCGTCAAGGTGAAGTTCGAGGAGAAGGGCTTCGAGCAGATCCAGAAGACGGCCCCGATGGTCCTCAACTCGAACGACGCGCCCGACCTCATGGAGTACAACAAGGGCAACGCGACGGCCGGGCTGCTCTCCAAGCAGGGGCTTCTCACCGATCTGACCGCCGAGGCGACCAAGCGCGGCTGGGACAAGAAGCTCAGCGCGGGCGTGCGCACCACCAGCCAGTACGACACCAACGGGGTCATGGGCTCCGGCAAGTGGTACGGCGTGCCCAACTACGCCGAGTACACGATGGTCTTCTACAACAAGGACCTCTTCAAGAAGTACGGCATCGCCCAGCCCACCACCCTCGACCAGCTCACCGCCGCCATGGACACGTTCGTGTCGAAGGGCATCACCCCGCTGGCGAACGCGGGCGCCGAGTACGTGGCCCAGCAGTACCTGTACCAGCTCGCCCTCTCCAAGGCCGACCGCTCGTGGGTCGACAAGTACGAGCTCTACAAGGGCAAGACGGACTTCCACGACGCCGCCTGGACGTACGCCGCCACGACCTTCGCCGACTGGGTGAAGAAGGGCTACATCAGCAAGAAGTCCACCTCGCTCAAGGCCGAGGACGCGGGCCTCTCCTTCATCCAGGGCAAGAGCCCGATCCTGTTCAGCGGCAGCTGGTGGTACGGGCGCTTCCAGACGGAGAACAAGTTCGACTGGGGCACCTTCCTCTGGCCCGGCAGCAACCTCACCCTCGGCTCCGGCGGCAACCTCTGGGTCGTCCCCAAGGGCGCCAAGAACAAGGACCTCGCCTACGACTTCATCGACATCACCATGTCGCAGAAGATCCAGAACCTGCTCGGCAACAAGGGCGGGGTCCCGGTGGGCGCCGACACCGCCGCCATCACCGACCCGAAGGCCAAGACTCTGATCGCCGACTTCAACACACTCTCCGGCAAGGACGGTCTGGCCTTCTACCCGGACTGGCCGGTCGCCGGCTTCTACGACGTCCTCGTCTCCGAAACCCAGAAGCTGATCACGGGGAGCGAGAAACCGGACGCCTATCTGAGCGCGCTGCAGACGGCGTACGACAAGGGCGCGCCGAAGACATGACGGTCACCGTCGAACGGGGCGGCCGGGTCGTCCGGGGACACCACCGGCACCACGGCCGTACGACGAGCTCGCGCCGCCCCCACTCCTCCTACGCCCTCTTCCTGCTCCCCGGCGTCCTCGCCTTCCTCGCCGTGATCGTCGTCCCGTTCCTGATGAACACCGGCGTGAGCTTCACCGACTGGCAGGGCGTCGGCTCGCCGAAGTGGTCGGGGCTCGCCAACTACCGCGAGCTGCTGGACGACTCCGAGTTCTGGGCATCCTTCCGGCACAGCCTGTTCATGGTCGTCGCCATGGCCGCCGTGCCGACGGTCCTCGGGCTCGTGCTGGCCGCCGCCCTCTTCGACTTCGTCGGCAAGCACTTCGGCACGAAGATCGCCGCCGTCCTGCGCGCCTGTTTCTACCTCCCCCAGGTCCTGCCCATCGCCGTCGCCGGCATCGTCTGGAGCTGGATCCTCGCCCCCGACAACGGCTCCCTGAACGCACTCCTGAAGGCGGTGGGCCTCGGCTCGCTCCAGCGGGACTGGCTCGGCGACCCCGACTTCGCCCTCTACAGCGTCATGGGCGTGATGGTGTGGGTCCAGATCGGCTTCCCGCTGGTCGTCTTCATGGCGGGGCTGCAACGCGTCGACCCGCAGCTGTACGAGGCGGCGGAGCTGGACGGCGCGGGCTGGTGGCGCCGCTTCTGGCACATCACGCTGCCGCAGATCCGCCCGGAGATCTACGTCGTCCTCCTCTGGTGCACGATCGCCGCGCTCAAGGTGTTCGGCGCGGTGTACGTCCTCACCAAGGGCGGTCCCGGCGGCGCGACCGACGTGCCGTCCTACTTCTCCTTCACCACCTTCTTCGAGAAGACCCAGGTCGGCTACGGCGCGGCGATCTCCACCGTGCTGACCGTGATCATCCTCGTACTCGCCCTGATCGGCCTGAAGCTCCAGACCCGCGCCGAGGACGCCGAGGAAGGACTCCGCGCATGACCGCCGTACGCCGCTATCCCGTCCTCGTGGCCCTGATCATCGCGGCCCTGTTCATGGTGCTGCCCTTCGGCATCGTCGCGATCAACGCGGTCAAGTCCCCCGCCGAGTACGCGTCGAACGGACCCCTCAGCCTGCCCCACGGCCTCTACCTCGACGGCCTCAAGGACTTCTGGCAGCGCGTCGACTACGGCCAGAAGCTCGTCAACTCGATCCTGATCTCCGGCTCGGTGGCGATCGGCGCCGCCGTGCTGTCCGTCCTGAACGCGTATGCGATCGGCATCGGCCGCATCAAGGGCCGCACCTGGGTCCTCGCCTTCTTCGTGCTGGCGAACATGCTGCCGCAGGAGGCGCTGGTCTATCCGATCTACTACCTGAGCAAGCAGGCGGGACTCTACGACACCCGGCTCAGCGTGATCATCGTGTTCACGGTCGTCCAGGCGGCCTTCGGCACGTATCTCCTGTCCTCCGTCCTCGGGCGGTTCCCGCGCGAGATCATCGAGGCCGCCCGGATCGACGGGGCGAACCAGTGGCAGGTGCTGTGGCGGATCGTGGTCCCCGTCAGCCGCCCCACCATCGGTGTCCTCCTGGTCTTCTTCTTCATCTGGACCTGGAACGAGTTCCTGCTGCCGCTGGTCATGCTGATCTCCAACGACAACCAGACGGTGTCGGTGGCGCTCGGCGTCCTCCAGGGCCAACGCCTGATGGACGCGACCATGACCAACGCGGCGGCCCTCCTGGGCGTGCTCCCCGCGATCGTCTTCTTCCTCGTCTTCCAGCGGACACTGACCCGCGGCATCGCCGTGGGCGCGGTCAAGTAAGGGGTGTGGGCGTGAAGTTCACCGACGGCTACTGGCTGCTGCGCGAGGGCGTCACCGCGGCCCACCCGGTCGAGGTCCTCGACGTCAGCACGTCCGACGCAACCCTCGACATCCACGCGCCGACCCAGCCCATCCGCCACCGCGGCGACCTGCTGAAGGGACCGGTCGTGACGATCAGCGCGCACGCGCCGATGCCGGACGTCATCGGCGTCACGTTCACGCACTTCCAGGGCGAGGAACCGCGCGGCCCCCGCTTCGAAGTCCACCGGAGCGAGTTCGCCCCCATCGTGGAGCACGACGACGAGCACGCGACGCTCACCGCGGGCGCCCTGTCCGTCCGGGTCGCCCGCACCACCCCCTGGCACGTCGACTTCCTCGCCCACGGCCGTGTCCTCACCACCAGCGGCCCCAAGGGCATGGGCATCATGCGGGACGCGGCCGGTGCCCACTATCTGCGCGAGCAGCTGAACCTCGGCGTCGGCACCCAGGTCTACGGCCTCGGCGAGCGCTTCGGCCCGCTCGTCAAGAACGGCCAGGTCGTGGACATGTGGAACGCCGACGGCGGTACGGCGACGGAACAGGCGTACAAGAACGTCCCCTTCTATCTGACGGACGCGGGCTACGGGGTCTTCGTCGACCACCCGGGCCGTGTCTCCTTCGAGGTCGCCTCGGAAGCGGTCTCCCGGGTCCAGTTCAGCGCCGAGACGCAGCAGTTGACGTACTACGTGATCTACGGGCCGAGCCCGAAGGACATCCTGCGCAAGTACACCCGGCTCACCGGCCGCCCGGCCCTCCCGCCCGCCTGGTCCTTCGGCCTGTGGCTGTCGACGTCCTTCACCACCTCCTACGACGAGGCCACCGTCACCTCGTTCATCGACGGCATGCGGGAGCGCGAACTCCCCCTCTCCGTCTTCCACTTCGACTGTTTCTGGATGCGCGAGTTCAACTGGTGCGACTTCCAGTGGGACCCGCGCGTCTTCCCCGACCCGGAAGGCATGCTGACCCGGCTGAAGGACAAGGGCCTGCACATCTGCGTGTGGATCAACCCGTACATCGCGCAGCGCTCCCCGCTCTTCGCGGAGGGCAAGGCCCTGGGCCATCTGCTCAGGAAGCCCGACGGCAGTGTGTGGCAGTGGGACCTGTGGCAGCCGGGCATGGCGCTGGTCGACTTCACCAGCCCGGCCGCCCGCGACTGGTACGCCTCGAAACTGGAGGCGCTGCTCGACCAGGGCGTCGACTGCTTCAAGACCGACTTCGGCGAGCGGGTCCCCGTCGACGTGGCGTACGCCGACGGCGCCGACCCGGAACGCATGCACAACTACTACACCTACCTCTACAACCGCACGGTCTTCGAAGTGCTGCGCAAGCACCGGGGCGAGGCGGAGGCCGTCGTCTTCGCGCGCTCGGCGACCGCCGGAAGCCAGCAGTTCCCGGTGCACTGGGGAGGCGACTGCGAGGCGACGTACGCGTCGATGGCGGAGTCGCTGCGAGGCGGGCTGAGTCTCGGCATGTCGGGGTTCGGGTTCTGGAGCCACGACATCGGCGGCTTCGAGGGAACACCGACACCGGCCCTCTTCAAACGGTGGATCGCCTTCGGGCTCCTCTCCTCCCACAGCCGGCTGCACGGCTCGTCCTCCTACCGGGTGCCGTGGCTGTTCGACGAGGAGGCCGTGGACGTGCTGCGGCTGTTCACCCGGCTGAAGCTCGGCCTCATGCCGTATCTGTACGAGGTCGCCCGCGCCGCCCACGCGGAGGGCGTGCCGATGATGCGGGCGATGGTCCTCGAATTCCCCGACGATCCGGGGTGCGCGCACCTGGAACGGCAGTACATGCTCGGCCCGGACCTGCTGGTCGCGCCCGTCTTCAGCGACGAGGGGGACGTCTCCTACTACGTTCCGGACGGCACCTGGACCCATTTCCTCACGGGGCGCACGGTGACCGGTCCGCGCTGGGTGCGCGAGCGGCACGGCTTCAGCAGCGTGCCGCTGCTGGTGCGGCCGGGCGCGGTGATCCCGGTGGGCGCGGTGGACGACCGGCCCGACTACGTGTACGCCGACGGGGTCACGCTCAGGGCGTACGGGCTGGAGCGGGGCGCTCAGGTGACCGTGCCGGTCGGCGACGTGACCTTCACCGTCGTACGGGAAGGAGACACGCTCCGGGCGTCCTGCAGTGATCCCTCGGCACCCTGGGGGCTGGCCTCCGGGGAGCGGACCGCGCGGGCACAGGCGGGGACCGGGTTCCTCACGGTGGAGCCGGCCTGATGGTGAAGATCACCGATGTGGCGCGGCACGCGGGGGTCTCCCCCAGCACCGTCTCCTACGCCCTGAGCGGCAAGCGCCCCATCTCCGAGGAGACCCGGCAGCGCATCGAGGCCAGCATCCGCGAACTGGGCTACCGCCCGCACGCCGGGGCGCGCGCCCTCGCGAGCAGCCGGTCGAACGTCCTGGCCCTGGTGGTGCCGCTGCGGGCGGGCATCCATGTGCCGGTGGTGATGCAGTTCGCGGTGTCGGTGGTGACGGCGGCGCGCAGGCACGATCACGACGTCCTGCTGCTGACGCAGGAGGAGGGCGAGGAGGGGCTGCGGCGGGTCGCGGACACCGCGCTGGTGGACGCGCTGATCGTGATGGACGTCCAGCTGCACGACCCCAGGCTGCCGCTGCTGCGCGCCCTGGACCGCCCCTCGGTCCTCATCGGGTTCCCTGCCGGGCCCGCCGGGCTGACCTGCATCGACCTGGACTTCAAGGCGGCGGGCGAGCTGTGCGTCGAGCGGCTGGCGGGGCTCGGGCACCGGGTCGTGGCGCTGGTCGGGTCGCCGCCCGAGGTGTACGTACGGGGGACGGCGTTCGCCCAGCGTGTGGTGGAGGGCTTCACCGCCGCCGCCGACCGGGGCGGGCTGGCGTCCTCCGTCCACCCCTGCGAGGCCTCGCCCGCCGCCGCCCGCCGGGTCGCCGAACAGCTCCTGCGCGAACAGCCGGCGCTCACCGGCGTCGTCGTGCACAACGAACCGGTCCTGGAACCGCTGATCGACGCCTTCGAACAGCTCGGTCTGCGCGTCCCCGTCGACCTCTCCGTCACCGCGATCTGCCCGGACGAGCTCGCCGAGAACGTCCGCGTCCCCGTCACCTCCGTCGCCATCCCGTCCACCGAGGTGGGCGCGCGGGCGGTGGAACTGCTGATGAAGAAGCTGGGCGGCACCGACGTACCCGAAGCCACGCTCCTCGCACCCCGGCTGACGGAACGCGCGAGTACCGCACCGCGCACGCTGACCCCTTGAGGAGCCGTGACATGAGGAAAGGCAAGAGAAGCAAGGGAAACAGAGGAAGCAGGAGAAGACAGCGGGCCTCCCTCGTCCTGGCGCTGGCGCTGACCGCCGGTCTGACAGCCATCGTTCCGGCAGGGGCGGACGACCCCGCGTACGCCTTCCGCAACCCCCGCCTCCCCGTCACCGCACGCGTGAACGACCTGCTGGGGAGGCTGACCCTCGACGAGAAGGTCTCCCTCCTCCACCAGTACGAGCCCGCGATCCCCCGCCTCGGCATCCAGTCCTTCCGCACCGGCACCGAGGCCCTGCACGGCGTCGCCTGGCTCGGCAGGGCGACCGTCTTCCCGCAGGCGATCGGTCTCGCCTCCACCTGGGACCCGGCACTGATCCAGCAGGTCGGCTCGGCGGTCGGCGACGAGGCGCGCGGCTTCCAGCAGGAACGCCCCGACGGCTGGGGCCTCAACCTGTGGGCGCCCGTGGTCAACCTGCTGCGCGACCCGCGCTGGGGACGCAACGAGGAGGGCTACTCCGAGGACCCGTATCTCACCGGTTCGATCTCCACGGCGTACGGCGAGGGCCTGACCGGCGGCGACCCCGACCACCTCAAGACGGCCCCCACCCTCAAGCACTACCTCGCCAACAACAACGAGGTGAACCGCGCGACCACGTCCTCCGACCTGCGTCCACGCGTCCAGCACGAGTACGACGAGGCGGCCTTCAGACCGGCCGTCGAGGCGGACGCGACGACGGGCGTGATGGCCTCGTACAACCTGGTCAACGGCCGCCCCGACACGGTGAACCCGGACCTGGACGACGTCGTACGGACGTGGACCTCCCGAGACCTGCTGAACGTCACCGACGCCTTCGCCCCGGGCAACCTGCTCCCCGGCACCCAGAACTACTACGACACCCTCGCCGAGGGCGACGCGGCGGCGCTCAAGGCGGGCATCGACAGCTTCACGGACAACAACGGCGATTCGGCCCCGACGACCACGGCCATCAAGTCGGCCCTGAGCACCGGCCTGTTGAAGGAGTCGGACGTCGACACGGCCGTCTCCCACGTCCTCGCCGTCCGCGTCCGGCTCGGCGAGTTCGACCCGAACGGCGGCAGGTACGGCTCGATCGACCAGTCGGTCATCAACAGCCCGGCCCACCAGAAGCTGGCCCGCGAGGCGGCGGCAAAGAGCGCGGTCCTGCTCAAGAACGACGGCGTACTGCCCTTGAAGGCCGCGGCGAAGAACGTGGCCGTGGTCGGCCCGCTCGCCGACACCCTCTACACGGACTGGTACTCGGGCACGCTGCCGTACGCGGTCACGCCTGCCGACGGCATCGCCACGAAGCTGGGCACCTCGGTGGGGAGCAGCGAGGGCGTCGACCGCATCGCGCTGAGGGACACGGCGACGGGGAAGTACGTGACGGCGGGCGCGTCGGAGGCCGGCGGGGCCCTGAAGGAGAGGACCGAGACAGGGGTGGCGGCCCAGTTCGACGCGTTCGACTGGGGCTCGGGCATCGTGACCCTGCGCTCGGCCGCCAACGGCAAGTACGTCGGCTACAACTGGTCGAACTTCGTCAACGACCAGGTCCAGCCCAACGGTTGGTACGTCCAGCAGCAGTTCAAGCTGGAGCGGCAGGACGACGGCACGTACCTGCTCCGGTACGCCGGATACGAGACCACCGAGTCCTGGTGGTCGAACCCGGTCTACCTCGGTCCGACGGGCCCCGACGGCACCCTGGGCCTGGTCGAGAAGTCGGGGGCCGCCCACTACTCCAAGGACGTCGTCCGCAGCGGCGTGGACGAGGCCGTGGCCGCGGTGCGGGGCAAGGACACGGCGGTGGTCGTGGTCGGCTCGATGCCCGCGATCAACGGCCGCGAGGCCCACGACCGTACGGACATGGGCCTGGCCCCGTCGCAGGAGGCCCTGGTCAGGGCGGTGCGCGCGGCCAATCCGAAGACGGTCGTGATCGTGGAGAACAGTTACCCGACCACCCTCGGCACCCTCCAGAAGGAGGTCCCGGCCCTCCTGTGGACCACCCACGCGGGCCAGGAGACGGGCAACGCGCTCGCCGACGTCCTCTACGGCGACACGAACCCGGCGGGCCGCCTCACCCAGACCTGGTACCGGTCGGCATCGGACCTCCCCTCGATCCTCGACTACGACATCATCAAGTCCGACCGCACCTACCAGTACTTCAAGGGGCGGCCGCTCTATCCCTTCGGCTACGGCCTGTCGTACACGACGTTCCGCTACGGCGCGCTGAAGAGGGTGGACGGCGGCTACGAGGTGGCGGTCACGAACACGGGCAAGCGGGCGGGCGACGAGGTCGTCCAGCTCTACACCCACCAGCGGGCGTCGAGGGACAAGGAACCCCTGAAGCAGCTGAAGGCGTACGCGAGGGTGTCCCTGAAGCCCGGGGAGACGAGGACGGTCCGGCTGAAGGTCCCTGCGAAGGACCTCGCGCACTGGGACGTCACCCGCTCGAAGTGGGTGGTGGAGAGCGGCACGTACGACGTCCTGGTCGGCGCCTCGTCCTCCGACATCCGCTCCCGAACGTCCTGGACGGTACGGGGCGAGACGATCCCGCCCCGGGACCTCACGAAGGTGACCCGGGCGGAGAACTTCGACGACTACTCCCCCGGCTCCGTCCGTCTGGTCGACGAGTCGAAGGCGCGCGGGACGGCGGTGGGCGCGACGGCCGACGGGGCCTGGCTGAAGTTCGCGGACGCCCGACTGGGCTCTGGAGTGTCCGAGTTCAGCGCACGCGTCGCCGGTTCGTCCGGCACGGTCGAGGTCCGGCTGGGCTCGCCGACCGGCCCGCTCGTCGGCACCGCTCGTACGGGCGGCACGGCATCCCCGTACGACTACACGACGGTGACCGCCGCCCTCACCGGCGCGGCGAAGGGGCGTACGGGCGTGTATCTGGTGCTGAGCGGGGGTGTGCGGCTGTCCACGTTCACCCTGCGCTGAGGTGGGTCAGCCGGCCTCGATCAGGTGATCCACGCCGGAGACGTGATACTCGCCGTACCCGAAGCGCTCGCCGATCGCCTTGTACCGGTCGTACTGCTCCTGCGGGAGTCGCACGGACAGCGCGTTCAGGACGCGGAGGAACAACCGGAACCCGAGATCGGGATCGATCCGGGTGACCACGTGTTCCAGCGCGTCCATGACGTCCGTGGCGGGAACAGGATGCCAGTGGGGGCTGATGGCCTTGTCCCTCACAGTGGGCGCTGTCTCCCGGATCTCCCTCAGCACCGTGTCGGCGAGTTCGGTGCGGGCGCGCGCCACAACGGGTGTGTACGCGGGGGCGGCCTCCTTCAGCCGCTCCCGGCACACGTCCGCGATCAGCCGAAGCCAGTCCCGGCCGTCGGTACTCCCCGGCCTGTCCGAGGCGCCGGCCCACAGTGCGGTGACCGCTGCGTCGGGCAGTGCGGACCGCAACAGACGGAGCGTGTCCTCCAGGAGCACGGCGGCCGCGGAGCCCGGGGTCTGCCCGATGTCGTCGCCCTCGGCCGCCCTCCGGACCTCCTCCCGGCTTCCATACCAGTCCTGGTGCGCCTGCCCGGCGAGGCGGGAGAGCCCGAAGTCCCAGGTGGCATCACGGCGGGCGGTGTCGATGGGCGGCCACACGATGGCGAGACCGGAGTCGATGAGCGCAGCGGGGTGGCCGAACCTGTCACCGAGCGCTTGGAACCGGTCGTACCGCGCCTTTTCTATCCGCACGGAGTGCACCTTCAGCGCGCGCAGGAACAGCCGGAAGCCGAGCTCGGGATGCACGCGGACGGCCACTTCTTCGAGGGCCGACAGGGTGTCGGGAGAAGGGAGCCGGGTGTCGGGGGAAGGGAGGGAACCGGCCGACGGCTCGCGACAGGACCGTATGTCCGCGATCTCCGCGATCTCCGCGACCACGTCGTCACGCACCTCGTCGGCCGTCGGCTGCCAGGCGCCCCACCACGAGGAAGGTGCCGGGCGCCGCCCGGGGACTTTCCGGGGCGGCCGTGCGGCACAGGTCTCGTCGATGCGCCGCAGCCAGTCACGGGCGCTCATGCCGTGCGCCGCGGGATCCCATCCGCCTCCCGCGGCCGCTCGCCACACGGCCTGGATCGCCTCGTCCGGCAGCGGGGACTCGACGAGCCCGCGCACGTCCTCGCGCAGTTCCTCGGCGTACCCCCAGTCGTCGTGGCTGGTGTCGTAGCCGAGGATGCTCCGCTCATCCGCGCTGAGATGGTCGACGTTGCCCACGGGACACTCACGGTCATACGCGTCGAGCTTCGCCGTGACGAGTCCGAGTGCCGCGCCGGTGTTCTCCGGCGCGGGTGAGAGCGTGAACGCCTCGGTCAGCCCACTGAGTCCGAAGTCCGCGTCGTAGTCCACGCAGTACGGCTCCTGCCGTCCCGTCACAGTCGTCCCCCCCCCAGCCTTTCAGGTCTCTTTTACGGCGAACGCGAATGGCACTTCACCGCTCGTGTTCAGCGGACTTTCACACTTCCCGGTCCCCCTGCCAGGTGACCGACGTCATGGCGGCCGGACCGCCGTTCGCCAGGCCTCTGTAGGTCACCTTCCGGGCGGGGCCGAGCTCGTGCGCGACGCGTCTCGCCAGCTCCGTCCCTTCGTGGAACAGCCGCTCCCACTCGTCGTCGTACTTACCGTCCTCCCGGTCCCGCAGGTCCAGGTTCACCGTGGTGTCGATGCTCTTCGCCCACGCGTACAGATCGGCCACCAGTTCCTCGGACAGATGGAGACTGCCGACGGGACCGTCCGGTGCGAAGTCTCCGAATCCCTCCGCGCGGAGCGGGTACCACTTGAACTCGCCTTCGACCACGATGTGGAGCGGGTGCGGGGGCTCGCCGTGTTCCTCGAGGGCCCAGTCCGGGCGTCCGCATCCCCAGCACACGAACGGGGCCCTGGCCTGCCTCTCGTCCCAGTACCGCACCACCCATGCGGGCCCCAGATGTCTCGCCACCGCCTGGGCGACCTCCAGGCCCCGTTCGACGTGCTTCCGCCTGTGCCGACGGGACGGGAAACCGTCCGCCGAGCGGGACGACGACCAGGAACGCAGCGCATCCGCCAAGTCCGCCGGAAGGACCAGCCCGTCGTCGTCGAGCGGGGTGTTACGGGTGAAGGTGCCGGGGTCCTCGTGGTCCCCGGGATCCTCCGGCTCGTACACCGGAGACGGCTCGCCCTGGGCGCGGACGAGCAGGTGCCGGGGTTCGTCGTGGATCAAAAAGCGTGCTTCCCGTTGTTCCGCCATGAGTTCCTCGCGAGGATATGTGCCGCCCACGTACTTCAGCTGGATGATCACGCATGACAAAGGCCCCGCCGCTCGAAAGCGACGAGGCCTTTGCCCACATGGGATGTGGAGGTCCGGGAGGACCTCCTGATCGTGGAGATGGCGGGAATCGAACCCGCGTCCACCGGTGCAGAATCAGGGCTTCTCCGTGTGCAGTTCGCTGCGATTTTCTCGGCCCCGGTGATCACGCGAACAAGTCGCCGACGGGCCCAGCCACTGTTTGATTTCCCATCGAACCCCGTGACCGGGCTCGATGGTTTAGTTCCCTAGATTATGCCAGGGTCCGGGTCGGGAACACCCCCGGGCTGACACCCATTAAGGGTCCTTCACTCACTGCTTATTAGGCAGCGAGGGCGAAGGACTGGGAATCGCTCTTGGAATTGGCGATTATTGGTTGCGACATATGGTTAACGAGATCATTGTCGCTTCCTCGACACGCTTCCCCTGCTTCGACAGCCGCTGTCGAAACCGATCATCCCCATGTTGTTTTTTCAAGCCCCTCCGAAGAGGGTTGCGCACCCGCTGTGAGGTGCAGATCCCATCGTACGTGACCAACGCACGTCGATGCCACCGTATTCCCCGTGGCTACTCGCCCCGCTGCTTCCGCTTCGCCGCCGCGATCGCGCGGTCCGACTCCCGGCGGTCCTGCTTCTCACGCAGGGTCTGCCGCTTGTCGTACTCCTTCTTACCGCGGGCGAGCGCGATCTCGGCCTTGGCGCGGCCGTCCTTGAAGTACAGGGCGAGGGGCACGATCGTGTGACCCGTCTCCTCCGACTTCGACGCCAGCTTGTCGATCTCCTCGCGGTGCAGGAGCAGCTTGCGCTTGCGGCGCACCGTGTGGTTGGTCCAGGTGCCCTGGCTGTACTCGGGAATGTGGGCGTTGTGCAGCCACGCCTCGTTCCCGTCGATCTGGACGAAGCCGTCGGTCAGCGAGGCGCGTCCCTGGCGCAGCGACTTCACCTCGGTGCCGGTCAGGACGAGCCCGGCCTCGTAGGTGTCGATGATCGCGTAGTCGTGCCGTGCCTTCTTGTTCTGCGCGACGATCTTGCGCTTGCCGTCCTTGGCCTTCGCGGCCCCTCCGCCCTGCTTGGGCTGGGACTCCTTCGGTACGTACATTCCCTTACTCATAGTGCTGACCATTTTCGCACTACAGGGGGGTCCTGGGGAAAGCCGATTACAAGAGCGCCGAGCCGGTGGCTACGAAGGGTCGCCGAGACCGCTGAGCACGGTCGCCGCCCGCTCCAGGGCCTCCGCGTCCACCTCCAGGTCGGGGGTGATGCCCCGCCCGTCGACGGTGTGCCCGGCGGGGGTGCGGTAGTGGCCGACGGTCAGCTCGGCGACGGAGCCGTCGGGCAGCCGGCTCGGCATCTGGATCGAGCCCTTGCCGAAGGTCCTGGAGCCCACGACGACCGCACGGCCGCGGTCCTGGAGGGCCCCGGTGAGCAGTTCGGCCGCGCTCATCGTGCCGCCGTCGACGAGCGCGACCAGGGGTCTGGTCGTGTCGCCGCCGGGATCGGCGTGCAGGGAGCGCTGCGCGCCATTGACGTCGTAGGTGGCGACGAGGCCGCCGTCGAGGAAGGCGGAGGCGGCGGTGACGGCCTCGGTGACCAGTCCGCCGGAGTTGCCGCGCAGGTCGAGGACGATCCCGGCGTGCTCGGGGGTCTGCTCGACGGCGGTCCGTACGGCGTCACCGACGCCCTTGGTGAAGGCGGCGACCTTGATCACGGTGACGCCGCCGGGGAGCTTGCGGACGGTCAGGGAGTCCGTGGACAGCCTCGCCCGGCGCACCGTCTCACTCCACACGCGTGTGCCGCGCTCCAGACCGAGGGAGACCTTCGTACCGGCGGCGGCGTCGTCCGCGTCCCCGCGCAGTAACGAGACGACCTCGGTGACCGGCCGGCCGTCCACTTTCTCTCCGTCGACGCTGCGCAGCCGGTCTCCCGTGCGGATCCCGGCGGCGGCCGCGGGCGAGCCGCTCTGCACCCGGGTCACCTCGATACGGCCGTCACGCTCGCGCCGGGCCCACAGCCCCACGCCCGTGTACTGGCCGTCGAGGGCCTCCTCGAACTCCTCGTACTCGCCCTGGGAGTAGACGGCGCCCCAGCGGTCCCCGCTGCGGCTGACGGCCCGCTCGGCGGCCTCCATGGGGGACTTGCCGTCGGCCATCGCCTCGGCGGCGGCATCGGTGACCGTCTCGCGGTGGGCCGCCGGGGTCGAACGCGCCGAGGGGGACGGGGATTTCCGGTCGGGATCACCGAAGGACCCGGTCGCGGCCCCCGCGACGAGGACACTCGCGAAAAGCAATGTCAGGGCGGCCCCGCGGCCTGCGCGGCGGGGCTGGCAGAACAGGTCTCGGCCTGACATGGCGGTGAGTCTAGGACAACGCAAGGGGCCGTACCGCCGGTTGGCAGTACGGCCCCCTTGGCATGCGTCACACCTTCAGGTACTTGCGCAACGCGAAGAACGCCGCAAGCGCGGGCATCAGCAGACTCGTCGCGAGGATGAGCGGCAGCTTGGTGAGCACGGCGTCCCAGCCGATGAAGTTGATCAGATTCAGCTTCTGGGAGAGCGCGAGGCCGTGATCGATGATGAAGTACCGCGCGACCACCAGGAATCCGCAGGCGACGCCTCCGCCGATCAGTCCGGCGACCGCGGCCTCCATGATGAACGGCGCCTGAATGTAGAACCCGGAGGCGCCCACGAGCCGCATGATGCCGGTTTCCCTGCGCCGGCTGAACGCCGAGACGCGCACCGTGTTGACGATCAGCATCAGGGCGACGACGAGCATCATCGCCATCACCGCGCGCGCGGCCCAGTTCATGCCGTTGAGCAGCCCGAAGAGGTTGTCCAGGATGCCCTTCTGGTCCTGCACGGACTGCACGCCGTCACGGCCGTCGAAGGCGGTCGCGATGACCTGGTACTTCTGCGGGTCCTTCAGCTTGATGCGGTACGACTCCTGCATCTGGTCCGGCGTGAGGGAGCTGGCCAGCGGGGAGTCGCCGAACTGCTCCTTGTAGTGCTTGTAGGCCTGGTCCGCCGACTCGTACGAGACCTTCTCGACGACGGTCATCTTCTTGAGGTCGCTGAGGATCTGGTTCTTCTGCTCGGTGGTCACGGCCCCCTTGGCGCAGTGGGCATCGGACTCCGCGTCGCTCTTGTTGCAGAGGAAGACCGAGACGTTGACCTTGTCGTACCAGTAGCCCTTCATGGTGCTCACCTGGTCGCTCATCAGCAGCGAACCGCCGAACAGGGCGAGGGAGAGGGCGACCGAGACGACGACCGCGAAGGTCATCGTCAGATTACGCCGGAGACCGACACCGATCTCCGACAGAACGAACTGGGGGCGCATGGCGTCTGCTAAGCCTTTCCGTGGACCGTCGTCAGTGCTGGTAGCCGTAGACGCCGCGCGCCTGGTCGCGGACGAGGCGGCCCTGCTCCAGCTCGATGACGCGCTTGCGCATCTGGTCCACGATGTTCTGGTCGTGCGTCGCCATCAGCACGGTGGTGCCCGTCCGGTTGATGCGGTCGAGCAGCTTCATGATGCCGACGGAGGTCTGCGGGTCGAGGTTGCCGGTCGGCTCGTCCGCGATGAGGAGCTTGGGCCGGTTCACGAAGGCTCTCGCGATGGCCACGCGCTGCTGCTCACCACCGGACAGCTCGCCGGGCATCCGGTCCTCCTTGCCGCCGAGCCCGACGAGGTCGAGCACCTGGGGCACGGACTTGCGGATCTCGCCGCGGGACTTGCCGATGACCTCCTGCGCGAAGGCGACGTTCTCGGAGACCGTCTTGTTAGGCAGCAGGCGGAAGTCCTGGAACACGGTCCCCAGCTGGCGGCGCATCTGCGGCACCTTCCAGTTGGAGAGGCGCGCGAGGTCCTTGCCCAGGACGTGCACCTGGCCTTGGCTGGTCCGCTCCTCGCGGAGGATCAGCCGCAGGAAGGTGGACTTTCCGGAGCCGGAGGACCCCACGAGGAACACGAACTCACCACGCTCGACCTCCAGGGAGACATCCCTGAGAGCGGGGCGGGTCTGCTTGGGGTAGACCTTGGAGACACTGTCGAATCGGATCACGGATGCACCACGGGTCGCCGGGGGTAGGTGAGCGTGACCATACGCGAACCGGGTGCACGAGCGCAGTCGCCGGTCAGGGTTGCGCGGGGGTTGTGCGGGGCTTGTGCGTTTTTGTACAGGTCTTTGGCGGGGCCCTTTTGTACGGGCCTTTGTACGGGCACCCCGTAGGGGCGCGGGGATCCGCGCGCCCGGCCCCTACAGGCCGGCAGCCGCGAACCAGACGCCGCCCGCTCCTCCGGAAGCGCCCGTTTCCCTGCCTAACCCGCGGAGCACAGGGCAGGATAAGGCGAGCCGCGCCGTTTCCCGCGGAACCTGGCACAGTGGAAGGGGAACGGTTGCGTTCCCCGCGGCGTTATGTAAGCGGCGGAGGACGGCGCAAGGAGGGCAAGCGCATGACGTACGACCGATTGGTGTGCGCGAACTGCGCGGCGCCCGTCAGTGAGGGCCGCTGTCCGGTCTGCCGCGCGAACCGGGAGCGGCTGCAGCAGGAGAGCCCCTTCGCGGGGCTGAACCCGATGGCGCTGATCGCGCTGCTCGCCGTGCTGATCGCGGCGGTGGCGCTGCTGGCGCACCAGACGGTATGAGTCTCCTGAGAGCAGCGGTGTGACCTCAGTCACCCTCTCAGGCGGTCATCATGGTGGTCACCGCGGTGCTCATCATGATGGTCACCGTCCGAGACGGTCGGTCACTCGGTGAACCATCCCGAGCATCGCTGATGTGCTTGACGCGAGAGGGGCCCGGAGCTGACTGCTCCGGGCCCCTCTCGTGCTGCGCTCAGCTGCGTCAGGCAGCGGCGCCGCGGCCGTTCGCGAGGCGCGGCAGCAGACGGAAGCCGATACCGCCCGCGATCATCGTGGCGGCGCCGACCAGCAGGAACGTGGTCTCGGCGGCACCCGTCTCGGCCAGCTGCCCGTTCTTGCCCTGGGCGGAGGTGTCGGACGAGGTGTTCGCGCCGGTGTCGGTCAGGCCGGAGGAACCCTTGCCCTGCTCGACGGGCTTGGAGCCGCCGTCGGGGTTGCTGTCATTACCACCGGTGCCGGTGCCGGAACCGTCCGTCGGGCTGTCCGTCGGGTCGGTGGGCTCGGTGGGGTCCTCGGTGGGGTCGGTGGGCTCGTCCGTCGGCGGCGTGGTGGTCGGCGTGGCCGGGTCGGTCGGGGTGCTCGGGATGGTGGGCGTCGCCGGAGGCGTGGTGCCCGGCTCCGTCGTCGGGGTGGCCGGGACGGTGGGAATGCCCGTCTCGGTCGGGGTGGCGCTCGGGTCTCCGTCAACCGTGACACCGACATTGATGTCGAGAGCCGAGGCGGCACCCGCGGCAGTCAGCGAAGCACCGGCGGCGATCACCACACCGGCTGCTATGCGTGCCACGCGGATCCGCGTCTTCTTGGTCATCTGTTTGCTACCCCCAGTAGCTGATCGTCAATGGAGCAGCGCCCGGGGCCACGGCGTCACAGGTGGCTCGCTCAGCCCCCCGGTTCACATGCGCCCCGGAGATACGCATGCCACGCGTCACCCTTCCCAGTTTTCACAGCAACGTCAAGGTCGTTGCGTACGCGATGTCCGGATCAGTGACATTTGCCTGCCCTGCGGACATGTGACTGTGACGTAAAACCCAGAATTCCCCCACACAAAAGGCAACTGCCGCCCGATGGGCGGCAGTTGCCTTGTCGACAAAGAGGCATCCAGGTGATGTTGATACCTCGAACTACTTCTCCTGCTGCTTGCGCCAGCGAATTCCGGCCTCGATGAATCCGTCGATCTCCCCGCCGAAAACGCCCTCGGGGTTACCGACTTCGAACTCGGTCCGCAGGTCCTTGACCATCTGGTAGGGGTGCAGGACGTACGAACGCATCTGGTTTCCCCAGGAGTTGCCGCCGTCGCCCTTCAGGGCGTTCATCTTGGCCTGCTCCTCCTGGCGGCGCCGCTCGAGCAGCTTGGCCTGGAGCACGTTCATCGCGCTCGCCTTGTTCTGGATCTGCGACCGCTCGTTCTGGCAGGAGACGACGATTCCGGTGGGGAGGTGGGTGAGGCGCACCGCGGAGTCGGTGGTGTTCACTCCCTGGCCGCCGGGGCCGGACGACCGGTACACGTCCACGCGCAGCTCGGACTCGTCGATCTCGATGTGATCGGTCTGCTCGACGACGGGCAGGATCTCGACACCCGCGAAGGACGTCTGGCGGCGCCCCTGGTTGTCGAACGGCGAGATGCGCACGAGGCGGTGGGTGCCCTGCTCCACGGAGAGCGTTCCGTACGCGTACGGGACGTGGACGGCGAAGGTGGTGGACTTGATGCCCGCCTCTTCCGCGTACGAGGTCTCGTAGAGCTCGGTCTTGTACCCGTGGCGCTCGGCCCAGCGCAGGTACATGCGCTGGAGCTTCTCGGCGAAGTCGGAGGCGTCGACGCCTCCGGCCTCGGCACGGATGGTGACGACGGCCTCACGGGAGTCGTACTCCCCCGAGAGCAGCGTCCGGACTTCCATCTCGTCCAGCGCCTTCTTGACGGCGACGAGCTCGGACTCGGCCTCGGCACGGGCGTCCGGGTCGTCCTCCTCCTCGGCCATCTCGAAGAGCACGCTCAGATCGTCGATACGCCCGCGCAGCGCCTCGGCCTTCCTGACCTCCGCCTGGAGGTGGCTCAGCTTGCTGGTGATCTTCTGCGCCTCGTCCGGGTCGTCCCACAGGGACGGCGCGGCCGCCTGCTCCTCGAGCACGGCGACATCTGCCCTCAGCTTGTCGAGGTCCAGGACGGCCTCGATCGACTCCATGGTCGAGGAGAGGGACTTGAGCTCTTCGGATACATCGACGACTGCCACGCCTCCAGCGTAACGGCTGCCGCAAGCGAGGCTCGCCCCTCGCCCGACGGGGGTCCCTCCCGGGGCCAGGGGCACGGGACCGTCGGTTCCGGGCGCTACGCGCCCAGCCCCGCAGCCGCGGGCCAGGGGTGCGGGGAACTGCGCGATCAACCCCCACCGGGCCCGCAGCCAACCACCCACCAGGGGGGCCAGGGGCGAAGCCCCACCCCCCAGGGGCGCGGGGAACTGCGCGACCAGCCCCCACCGGGCCCGCGGCCGAACAACCGGGGTCCGGGGCGGAGCCCCGGGTCGGAGTGGGGGTCAGGGGGACGCCGGGGCCGAGTTCTTCGTGTCGTGCGGCGTCGCCCCCGCGTCGTCACCCGACGTGGCCAGCCACGTACCGACCCCCACCGCGGCGACAAGAACCGCCCCCGCCACCCCCAACGTGATCCGACGCCGCCGCGCCGACGCCCGGTGCCGAGCCGACCCCGGCCGAGGCGCCCCCGCCGCCCGCGGCGCCCGAGCCGTCCCGCGCGCCCCACCCGCCAGCTCGTCCGGCCCCGGCACCCGCATCGACGTATGCGTGTCCCGGTTGGAGTCCGGCGCAGCCCCCGGCACCAACGGCACCGCCCCCCGCCGCACCCGCGAAGCCGGCTCCGTCGGCTCCGCCGTCTCGCCCCCCTCGGGGACGTCCTCCGCCGACTCCCCTTCCGGTTCGTCGACGTCCAGCGGCGGCATCCCCGCCAGCAGCGGCAGCTGCTCCCGCAACCGCGCCCCCAGCTCGGAGGCCCGCAACCGCGACGCCGGCGCCTTGGCCAGGCACTGCACGATCAGCTGCCACAGCTCCTCGGGGATACCGGGAAGCGGTACGACCGTCTCGGTCACGTGCCGCCGCAGCACCGCCCCGGGATGCCCGCCCCCGAAGGGCGTGAACCCGGCGAGGAGCTCGTACAGGACGGTCGCCAGGGCGTAGATGTCGACGGCGGCCCGCGGCGGCAGCCCTTCGATGATCTCGGGCGCGAGATAGTCCGGCGTCCCGATGATCTTCGTGGCCCGGGTCCGCCGCGGCGAGTCGATGAGTTTGGCCACACCGAAGTCCGTGAGCAGCGCGGGGTGCGAGCCCCCCGGGCCCAGCGGCCCCTGCATGTCCAGCAGCACGTTCTCCGGCTTCACGTCGCGGTGCACGACCCCGGCCGCGTGCGCCGCCGCCAGCCCGTCCGCGACGTCGGCCACGATCGCGACCGCGGCCTCGGGCGCCAGCCGCCGTTCCCGGTCGAGCCGGGTGCGCAGATCCGTGCCCCGTACGAGGTCCATGACGAGCGCGAGGTCATTGCCGTCGACGACGAGGTCCCGTACCGCCACGACATGCGGGTGATCGAGTCCGAGCAGAGCCGTGCGCTCCTGTACGAAGCGGCCCACCAGCTCCTGGTCGGACGCGAGGTCCTCGCGCAGCAGCTTGATGGCGACGGGCCCCTCAGGTCCCTCACCGAGCCACACCGTGCCGGCGCTGCCCCGCCCCAGAATCTGGTGGGCGGTGTACCGGCTCCCGATCTTCCGTGCCAAGACTGCTCCTACTGACGCGTGTTGCCGCTAAAAGTACGCGTCCGAAGAGCCAACCTTCACTCCGGAGACGGAAATCACCCGTCAGATGTCGACAAATCCCCAGAGTCGCGAGGGAACCGCGAGGGATTCACCGGGAATCAAAGGGAATCGGCGGGAGCTAATTACCGGAACCGCCGAGATCCCCGATCCACTTGGTGGCGGTGGTGAACCCGTCCTTCAGCACACTCCAGTACCCCTTGGTCGTCCCGATCCAGTGCTGGAGCGGGCTGAACTCCCAGACCAGCCAGCCGGCGACGAACAGGATGACGATCGTGAACAGGCACCCCTTGAGGCAGCCGAGTCCCGGGATCTTCATCGGGTTGGCGCTGCGCTGCCGCGGCTCGCGCGACTGCCGGGGCGCCGGTGCCTCGGGCTGCTGCGGCGGGGGCGCGTACCGCTGCGGCTGCTGCTGGGGCGCGGGGGCGTACCCCTGCGGCTGCTGCCGCTGACGGCGCTGCGGCTGCTGAGGCGCGTACTGCTGCGGCTGTTGCTGCTGCTGATACCCGTATCCGGGCGGCGGCTGCTGTCCCTGCGGCGGGCGCTGCTGTTGCTGCGGGCGCGCGACCTGCCGCTGCGGACGGCGGCGCAGCGGGTCCTCGCCGGGGTCGAGGTACTGGACCTGGGTCTGCTCGTTGCGGTCCCGGGCCGCGCGCAGCTGGTTCTGCCAGGGGTGCGGGTCCTCGCCCTGCCCCGGCTGCCCGGGCTGTCCCGGCTGGTGCGGGGGCACCGGCGGCATGACGGCGGTCGGGTCGGCGGCGCCGCGGTGCGGCAGTACGGCGGTGGGGTCGGCGGCGCCGGGCATGCCGGGGGCGCCGGTGTGCGGCAGGACGCTGGTCGCGCCGTTCGGGTCGTAGGCCCCCGGGGCGCTGTGCGGCAGCACCTGCGTGGGGTCGGCCGCGCCGGGCACGCCCGGCACCGCGGCCGGCGCCGGGTCGGGGGCGAGCAGCGCGCCCACGCCCTCCGCGGCGGCGATCTGCGCGGAGTTCGCGTGCACACCGATGCCCTGGGCGACGGTGCGCAGCCCGCGGGCGAGGTTCTCGGCGCTGGGCCGCTCGTCCGGGTTCTTGCGCAGGCATCGTTCTATGACGGTCCACAGGGGGTCCGGGACCGTGGAAGGGCGGCGCGGCTCGGCGCTCAGGTGCTGGTGCAGCACTTCGAGGGCGGACTCGCCGGCGAACGGGGGACGCCCGGTGACCAGCTCGTACAGCAGGATGCCCGCGCCGTAGATGTCGACGGCGGACGTCTGCGGGCGTCCCTCGGCGGACTCCGGCGCGACGTACGCGGGCGTGCCGACGAACTCGTGGGTCCGGGTGAGGCCCGGGGAGTCGGCGAGCCGGGCGATGCCGAAGTCGGTGAGCATCGGGTGCATCTGGCCGCCGTCCTGCTTGAGCAGGACGTTCGCGGGCTTCAGGTCGCGGTGCACGACGCCGTCGGCGTGGCTGGCGGCGAGCGCGTCGGCGACCTGGGCGGTGAGGAGGGCGGCGGCGACCGGCGAGAACGGGCCGTTCTCGCGCAGATAGCGGTGCAGGTCGGGGCCGTCGACCAGGTCCATGACCAGGGCGAGCAGGTCGCCCTCGACGACGAGGTCCCGTACCCGCACGATGTTCGGGTGGGTCAGGCGCAGCAGGACGGAGCGCTCCCGGAGGAACCGCATCACGATGTCCGCGTCGTTGGCGAGTTCTTCCTTGAGGACCTTGATCGCCACGGTCTCGCCGGGCTGGCCGGCGACGGCCGCCTCGGCGCCCGCGGTCTCCCGCTGGCGGGCTCGCCAGACAGTGCCTGTGGCGCCGCGCCCAAGCGGCTCCTCAAGGAGGTACTTGCTCCCTACCGGCCGCACGTCATGCGCTCCCTGTTGCTTGCTTGCCTGGTCCGTCCGCCGTCGTCAACATGCTGCGACGGTTTCCGCCCACTGTAGTGCCGAGACACCTGGCACCGGACTGTCGTCTTCCTGTGCTTCTCACTGCTTCCCATAAGCACCTGTGCTTCGCATAAGCGCTTACGTACGCGTTCCCGCACATGTTCGATGGAAAGACGCTCGCATGCGGCGGTTGGTTGCCGATCGGCGTCCACGGGGGCGACGTGACCGATCTCAAGCGGGCACCGGTCGGGCACTGGTCAGGCACTTTTACGGGCAGAGCCGACCAATCAAGATCACTTGCCGGTGGGTGGCGGGCGTGTTGTCAGTGACAGGTGCGAGGATGCCTTCAGTACTGGCCGACGTGCCCGTGTGCGGTGGGGGAATCTGCGGTGGGGGACCGCGGCACAGCCTCGCCCTCCTCGCGGGTGCCTGCGCGGAAGGGACCGCTGGCGGCGATGCAGATCCGGCTGACCGTCGTAGACCCGCTGGGCTCGCCCTCGGAGCCGCGGGGGCGAGCCGCGGCCTGCGATGTGCTGGTCACCGCTCCCGCCGGGACGGCGCTGGCAGCGGTGGCGGCGGGTCTGGCCTCGGCGGTCGGCGGTGAGGGCGCAGGCCAGCACGACCGCGGCCGGGAGCTCGGCGGAGGTCCCGTCGTGCTGTACGCGGGCGCCGAGCGCCTCGACGGCCAGCGCTGCACACTGGGCGAGCCGCCCCTGACGGACGGCGCCGTGCTGTCCCTGGGCTGCCCCGCCGAACCCGGTCCCGACGTGGACGGGGTCGCGGCCCGGCTCCATGTCGTCGCGGGCCCCGACGCGGGCGGCGTCCACCTGCTGCACGGCGGCCGGATCGACATCGGCCGCTCCGCCGACGCGGACGTCCCGCTGGACGATCCCGACGTCTCCCGCCTGCACTGCGCGGTCACGGTCACCCCCGACGGCCGCGTCTCGGTCGCCGACCTGGGCTCGACGAACGGCACGACGCTGGACGGCACCCAGGTCGGCACCCGCCCGGTCCGCTTCGGGCAGGGCGCGCTGCTGCGCGTCGGCGAGTCCGCCCTGCGACTGGCTCCGCCCGGTGGCGCGGATCCGGTGGACACGACGCCCGACGGGGAGGGCCACGTCAGGGTCACCACCCTCACCGGTACGGCCACCCGCCCGAAGCCGCCCACCGGCCCCGGCCCCTCGTCGTCCTCGGCAGACCCCACCGGTCCCGCCGGTCCTTCCGCCCCCACCGGGCCTTCCGCTCCTGTCGTGCCCCATGCGCGCGTGGGAGGCGCCTCCGGTGCCGGCGCGCTGCCCGTGCCGCCCGTCGGTGACACACATCACGGCTTCGGATCGGCGGAGTGGGGAGCCGCGGGCGGCGTACCCGGAGCACAGGAGCACGGCCCGGTCGTGCCCGAGCAGGGCCGTGCACCCCGGATCGAGAGCAGGCCCGCGCGGCCGTCCGGCCGGGACGCGTCGGGGGGCGGAGTCACGCCCCGGGCCGCGGCCGGTCCGGAGCCGGGCACCCGCAAAGGCACGCCCACGCGGGGCACCGACGTACCGCCGGGGATGCGCAAGCGGAGCGGGTTCGGCGCGTGGGCGCGTCGGCTGACCGGAGGCCGGGACGAGTTGCCGGGCACCGGACCGGGAGATCCGTACGAGACGGACGGGGACGACGGGGCGGCGGAGTTCCTGGCGGCCTCCCTGCCCACGCAGGCCCCCGAGAGCTGGCCCGATCCCGCGACGCTGCTGCTCACCGCGCTGGGTCCAGGACCGCGGCTGTGGGAGCGCGGCCCGGGCCACCCGGAGACGCTGACGGTGCGGCTGGGCACGGCGGACCGGGCGGCGCCCGACGGTTCGGGACTGGTGCCCGCGGTGCCGGTGACCGCGGGCCTGCGGGAGGTCGGCTCGCTGGGCCTGGCGGGGCCGCGGGCGCGGCTGGCCGGGCTGGCCCGCTCGGTGGTCGCCCAGCTCGCCGCGCTGCACTCCCCCGACGCCCTCGACATCGTCCTGATCAGCGCGGACCGCTCCCGCCCTGTGGAGGAGCGCACCGCCGAGTGGTCCTGGCTCGGCTGGCTCCCGCATCTGCGACCCACCCACGGCCAGGACTGCCGTCTCCTCCTCGCCTACGACCGTGAACAGGCGACGGCCCGCACGGACGAGCTCCTGCGCCGCCTGGAGGACCAGCTGACGGAAACGGGCGGCGCCCGGGGGGCGTACGACAGGGCCGATCGCGTCCCCGTGGACGCGCGGGGCGGCGCACGGCGCCCGTCCTGGGCCCGCGACGAGGACCCGACGGGCATCGACCGGGACTTCGAGGGGCCGTTCACCGTGCTCGTCGTGGACGGGGACCCCGGCGGCGCCGACGTACGCGAGGCGGTGCTGCGGCTGACGCACGAGGGCGTGCGGGCGGGCATACATGTGGTGTGTCTGGCCGAGACCGTGTCGGCGTCGCCCGCGTCCCCGGTGACGGAGACGTACGAGGCGGCCTGCGAGGCATCACCGGCGTTCCGGGAGTGCGGGGCGGTCGCGCTGCTCAGCGGGGATGTGGCGACGGCGCTGCGGCTGATGCGAGTGGGATCCGACGGGCCCGTGGGGCACGGCACGGTCGCCGCGGTGGACGCGGTGTCACTGGCCTGGGCGGAGCGTTTCGCGCGGGCACTGGCCCCCCTCCGTACGGACGGGGCGCACGCCGACCGCCACGCACGCGTGTCCGCGCCGCTCCCTCAAGCGGCCCGCCTGCTGGACGAGTTGGGACTGGCCCGGGCCACCCCGGCATCCCTCATGGCGCGTTGGGCGGACGCGGCGGACGACACGGACGCGCTCGGCGGACGCGGCCGGGCCGTCCTCGGCGCCGGCCCGCGCGGCCCGGTCGCCGTGGACCTCCCCGCCGAGGGCCCGCACCTGCTGATCGAGGGCCCGCCCGGCAGCGGTCGTACGGAGTTGCTCCGCGCGATCGCCGCGTCCCTCGCCGCCGCGGAGCGCCCCGACCGGCTCGGGATCGTGCTGATGGACGGGCGGGACAGCACCGGGGGCCACGGCGCGGGCCAAGGAGCGGAGGGGCTGCGGGTCTGTACGGACCTGCCCCACGTCACCACCCACCTCACCGCCAACGACCCCGTGCGGATGCGGGAGTTCGCCCAGGCACTCAGCGCCGAGCTGAAGCGGCGGGCCGAGCTCCTGGGCCGGCTCGGCTTCGCGGAGTGGCACACGCGCGGCGAGGTGTCGGGCCGGATGGTCACCCAGCGCACCCCCAAACCCTCCCCGGGAGCGAAGCCCGGCTCCTCCTCCCCCTCCGTCTCTCCCGCCGCCTCCGGCGCCGCGGATCTCGACGCACCCCCCAGTTCCACCCTGCGGCTGCGCCCGGCGGCTGCCCGCGAACGGATGGATCCGGGCCCCCCGTTGGCCCGTCTCTTCGTCATCATCGACGACCTGGACGCGCTGCTCTCCCCCGCGCTGGGTTCCCCGGGACGACCGGCGGCCGGTTCGGTCGTACGGGCTCTGGAGGCCGTCGCCCGCGAGGGTGACCGCCTCGGTGTGCACCTGGTGGCGGCCGCCGCGGACGACGGCCGCACGGCGACCACCGAACTGGGCCGCGCCGCCTCGCTCCGTATCTCCCTCGACCCGGTGTCCCCCGGCGCGGACGAACCCGCCCCCGGCCGGGGCCGCCTGTCCACTCCCGACGGTCGCCTCACGCCCTTCCAGGCCGGCCGGGTCACGGGCCGCATCCCCCGCACGGCCACCCTCCGCCCCACGGTCGTCCCCCTCGAATGGCACCGCATGGGCGACCCCCCGGCCCGTCGCCCGGTCCGCGAACTCGGCAACGGCCCCACGGACCTGGCCCTGCTGGCCAGCGCGCTCGAGCGGGCGGCGAGGTCGGTGGCGGCCGTGGAGATACCGTCGTTGCTGTAGGTCTTCGACAGCCGCACGCGACACTCGGCTCTCATGAATGACATGAGCGACCTGAGTGAGTGGTACCTGCAGCAGGAGTACGGGGTCCGGTTCGAGTGGGGGGCCGGTGGGGCGGAACGGATCGCGGGCGGGGTCGGGTGTCTCGTGGTGGTGGACGTGCTGTCATTCAGCACGGCCGTGAACGTCGCCGTCGAGGCGGGGACCCGGGTCCACCCCTGTGCCTGGCGGGACGAGACAGCGTCCGTCTTCGCCCGGGACAACGCCGCGGAACTGGCGGTCGGACGGCGGGCGGTCACCGCGGCCTCTCCCTGGTCGCTGTCCCCCGCCGCGCTCCGGCGGGCCCCGTTCACCCCCCGGCTCGTCCTCCCCTCGCCCAACGGATCCGCCATCGCCGCGGCGGCGGGCGGCTCGACCGTGGTCGCGGGCTGTCTGCGCAACGCGTCGGCCGTCGGCCGATGGCTGGCGTTCCATGGTCACGGGACCCTGGAACGGCCACTCGCCGTGATCGCCGCGGGCGAGCGCTGGCCGGACGGCAGCCTGCGGCCCGGACTGGAAGACCTGATGGGGGCCGGAGCGGTCATCGCCGCACTCCAGGCGACGGGCGGCGCCGGACCGCTGTCGCCCGAGGCCGCCGCCGCACGGACCGCCTACACCGGGACCCCCGACGCGGCCGCGGCCGTGGCCGCCTGTTCCTCCGCCCTGGAACTGGCCCGGAGCGGCTTCGCCGACGACGTGGCGATCGCGGTCGAGGTGGACGCGAGTACCACCGTGCCCGTCCTCACCGACGGCGCCTTCACCGCGGGCACCCGCACCGACGGCAGCCCCCTCGACGGCGCGGTCCACACCGGCCCCGTCCACCTCACTCCGCCCGGCTGACCCACCATCACCCGGCGTTCCAGTCCTCCATGCGCCACTATCAACACCGGAACGCCTCCGCCGCACAGAGTCCGCACCGCGTTCGCACAGCCGCCCACGTCACGACCCAATCACGATCACCCATTTGACAGCGCAGGCGCTCTTGCCGCCTTCGATGCCCCGGGCGTAGACCAGAGCGCACGGGACAGCGCCGGACGTTCGACGAAGAACGAGAACGGGGCAGTGATGCACAGAGCTCTTCGTACACACAAGTCGCCCAACCACTCGACGCACAGGTCACGCAGAGCCGCACACCACCGCAGGTCACCCAGGGCCGCACAGGCCGCCGCAGCCGCCGTCGCCGTCGCGCTCGCCCTCACCGCGTGTGGCGGTGGCAGCAAGGACAAGAAGGAGAACGGCGGTACGAGCAGTGCCAGTGCGAGCGGCGACACCGTCACCCTCCCCAAGCTCAATGGCGAGAGCCTCGAAGTCGCCGCCGTCTGGACCGGCGAGGAGCAGAAGAACTTCAAGACGGTCCTCGCGGAGTTCGAGAAGCGCACCGGCGCGAAGGTGACCTTCGTGGCGGCCCAGGACCCGATCATCAACTTCCTCGGTTCGAAGATCGCGGGCGGCCAGCCGCCGGACGTCGCGCTGCTCCCGCAGCCCGGCGCCATCAAGCAGGCCGTCGACAAGAAGTGGGCCAAGCCACTCGGCCCCGAGGCCCTGGCCGAACTCGCCAAGAACTACTCGCAGGGCTGGCAGGACATCGGCAAGGTGGGCGGCAAGCAGTACGGCGTGTATTACAAGGCCGCCAACAAGTCGCTGATCTGGTACAACGCCAAGGTCTTCGAGAACGCGGGCGCGAAGGAGCCCCAGACCTGGCAGGACCTGCTGACGACCGCGCAGACGGTCTACGACTCCGGTGTCACCCCGTTCTCCGTCGGCGGCGCCGACGGCTGGACCCTCACCGACTGGTTCGAGAACGTGTATCTCTCCCAGGCGGGCCCGGAGAAGTACGACCAGCTGAGCCAGCACAAGATCAAATGGACGGATCCGTCCGTCAAGCAGGCCCTCACCACCCTCGCCGGGATCTGGGGCAAGAAGAACTACATCGCGGGCGGCGCGAACGGCGCCCTGCAGACGGAGTTTCCGAACTCCGTCACCCAGACCTTCACCGGCGGCGACCAGCCCAAGGCGGGCATGGTCTTCGAGGGCGACTTCGCACAGGTCAACATCGGCGAGACCAAGGCCAAGGTGGGCACGGACGCGAAGGTGTTCCCGTTCCCCGCCGTGGGCAGCGCGGCACCCGTGGTCTCCGGCGGCGACGCGGCCGTCATCCTGAAGGACTCCAAGGCGGCGCAGGCACTGGCCACCTTCCTGGCCTCCCCGGACGCGGCGACGATCCAGGCCAAGCTGGGCGGCTACCTCTCCCCCAACAAGAACGTGCCGAACTCGGCGTACCCGAACGCGGTGCAGCAGAAGATCGCCAAGTCCCTGATCGCGTCGGGCGACGACTTCCGTTTCGACATGTCCGACCAGGCCCCGCAGGCCTTCGGCGGCACGCCCGGCAAGGGTGAGTGGAAGGACCTCCAGGACTTCCTGAAGAACCCGACCGACGTCGCGGGCACCCAGGCGACGCTGGAGAAGGACGCGGCGGCGGCGTACGGCAGCGGAAGCTGATCCGGCGATGACGTCGGCAACGGCCGGAGGAACCGCACCGGTTCCTCCGGCCCGCACACGCAAGAGCGTGACCGGCACCCGCAGGACCGTGGCGGTGCTGTTCCTGCTGCCCTGTCTCGTGCTGCTCGGCGCGCTCGTGGTCTACCCGATCGGGTACTCGCTGATCCGCAGCTTCCTCAACCAGTCCGGCGACGGTTTCGCCGGGGTCGACAACTACAAGGCGCTGTTCACCGACGACGGCATCCGTACCGCCCTCAAGAACAACGTCATCTGGGTCGTGTTCGCGCCCACCGTGGCGACCGCGCTCGGTCTCGTCTTCGCGGTCCTCACCGAACGGGTCCGCTGGGGCACGGCGTTCAAGCTGGTCGTCTTCATGCCGATGGCGATCTCGATGCTCGCCGCGGGGATCATCTTCCGGCTGGTGTACGACCAGGACCCGAACAAGGGGGTCGCGAACGCGGTCTGGGTGGGGGTGCACGACACCTTCGCCGAGTCGTCGGCGTTCCCGAACGCCCATCCGGGACGGCAGTCGCCGCTCCGGCCGGAGAAGGGCGGGTTCCTCACCCAACAGGCCGTGCACACCGGGCAGTCCGTCTCCCTTCCCCTCGTCGGCGTCGCCCCCGACAAGATGCCGGGCGGCGCGAAGAAGGCGGTACAGGCACCGTCCGAGCCCGGCAAGGTCACCGGCACCGCCTGGCAGGACTTCACCCGGGGCAAGGGCGTCGGCAGGCTCGGCCAGGTCGACCCGGGCGAACTCGGCTACCCGGGCATGAAGATCGAGGCGGTGAAGGACGGCAAGGTCGTCGATTCGGCGAAGGTACGGGACGACGGCACCTTCACGCTCTCCGACAAGGCGGACGGGGCTCGGCTCCGGCTCCCGGCGAGCAACTTCCGGGAGCCGTACAACGGCGTCGACTGGCTCGGCCCGTCGCTCGTCACCCCGGCCGTGATCGGCGCGTACGTCTGGATGTGGGCCGGCTTCGCCATGGTGCTCATCGCGGCGGGGCTCGCGGGCGTGCCGCGTGAACTCCTCGAAGCGGCGCGGGTGGACGGGGCCAACGAGTGGCAGGTACTGCGCAGGGTCACCGTGCCGCTGCTCGCGCCCGTCCTCGCCGTCGTCCTGGTCACGCTGATGATCAACGTGCTGAAGGTCTTCGACCTGGTCTTCATCATCCCGCCGGGCTCCTCCCAGGACGACGCGAACGTGCTGGCCCTGGAGCTGTACCGGAAGGGCTTCTCCGAGGACCAGCCGGGCATCGCGAGCGCGATCGCCGTGTTCCTGCTGCTGCTCGTGATCCCGGTGGTGTGGTTCAACGTGCGCCGACTGCGACGGGAGGTACGGCGATGACCACCCACGTCGGCGGTCTCACGAAGACCGCGCCCGTCACCGGCGTCAAGCCCAGGCAGTCGCTCGGCTCACGGCTCGCGAGCGGTGTCAGCGGCGGGATCGTCCGGGTGTTCCTCCTCCTCGTCGGCCTGTTCTGGCTGGTGCCGACGATCGGGCTGCTGCTGGCCTCGCTGCGCACACCGGAGGACATGAGCGCGTCCGGCTGGTGGAAGGTCTTCAGCGAGCCCTCCCAGCTCACCGTGGACAGCTACCAGAAGCTCCTGGAGAACGGTGACATCACCAGTTCGCTGGGGAACACGGTGCTGATCACCGTCCCGGCGACCGTCCTCGTCGTCGTCATCGGCGCGCTCGCGGGCTACGCCTTCGCCTGGATGGAGTTCCCGGGCCGCGACTGGTGGTTCCTGGCCGTGGTCGGACTGCTGGTCGTCCCCGTGCAGGTGGCGCTGATCCCGATCGCCGAACTTTTCGGCAAGATCGGCATCTTCGGCACGATCTTCGGGGTGATCCTCTTCCACGTGGGCTTCGGTCTGCCCTTCGCGGTGTTCCTGCTGCGGAACTTCTTCGCGGAGATCCCCCGGGAGCTGCTGGAGGCGGCCCGGCTGGACGGCGCGGGTGAACTGCGCCTGTTCCTGAAGGTCGTGATGCCGCTCGGCGGTCCCGCGATCGCCTCGCTCGGCATCTTCCAGTTCCTGTGGGTGTGGAACGACATGCTGGTCGCGCTCGTGTTCTCCGACGCGGGCAGCCAGCCGATCACGGTCGCCCTCCAGACCCAGGTACGCCAGTTCGGCAACAACATCGACGTGCTGGCGCCCGGCGCCTTCATCTCGATGGTCATCCCGCTGGCCGTGTTCTTCGCGTTCCAACGTCAGTTCGTGTCCGGGGTGATGGCGGGCGCGGTGAAGTAGCCGGACAAATAACCACATCAGGGGCGAGCCGGACACCGGCTCGCCCCTCGGCGTTCACCCAGAATCCCCCGTATGCCACATCTGGCGTAACCAAGTCACCCCTTCGGCCGTTGCCGGGCAGTATGCCCGCGCCGACCCATGGATGTCCCTTGCCCAGGTTCAGTGTCATCGTCCCCGCGTACAAGGTTCAGGCGTACCTGCACGAATGCCTCGAATCCGTGCTGGAGCAGTCCTGTCCGGACCTCGAACTGATCGCCGTCGACGACTGCTCGCCCGACGCCTGCGGTGCGATCATCGACGAGTTCGCCGCCCGTGACTCCCGGGTCCGTCCCGTCCGCCTGCCGGGGAACGTAGGCCTCGGCCGCGCCCGCAACGCGGGTCTCGAACACGCCACCGGCGACTACCTGCTCTTCCTGGACGGCGACGACACCCTCACCCAGGACGCTCTGCGCGCGATCGCCGACCGGCTGAAGGAGACCGCCGAACCGGACGTCCTGGTCTACGACTACGCGCGCACCTACTGGAACGGGGACATCGTCCGCAACCGCTTCGCGGAGCAGCTCAGCGAGCGGGGACCCGCGCCCTTCCGGCTCGACGACCGGCCGGGGCTGCTCAGGGTCCTGATGGTGGTGTGGAACAAGGCGTACCGAAGGGAGTTCGTGCAGCGTGCGGGCCTCTCCTTCCCGCCCGGCTACTACGAGGACACCCCCTGGACCTACCCGGCGCTGATCTCCGCCGAGACGATCGCCACCCTCGACCGGGTCTGTGTGCACTACCGCCAGCGCCGTCAGGGCAACATCCTCGGCACCAGCAGCCGCAAGCACTTCGACATCTTCGAGCAGTACGACCGTGTCTTCGCGCATCTCGACGCGCACCCGGAGCTGGCACGCTGGCGTCCGGTCCTGTTCCGCCGCATGGTCGACCACCTCTCCACGGTGTTCACCAAGCGGGGGCGGCTGCCGCGCGGCACCCGCGCCGAGTTCCTGCGCAAGGCCCGCACCCACTACCGCCGTTACCGCGCCCCGGGCGCCCCCGTCCGCCCCCGCACCCGCCTGCGGCACGCCCTCGTCCGGCTCGGCAACCACCGCACGTACCGGCTGCTCGGCCTGGTCACGAGTACCCACAAGAAGGCGCTGCGTGGCGTCAAGGGGCTGCTGCGCAAGGTCCGCGGCGGCGCCCTCCAGTTCCACTACCGCGTCCAGCTCCGCCTGCCGCTGCGCGCCGACCGCGCCGTCTTCTCCAGCTACTGGGGGCGCGGCCACGGCTGCAACCCGGGCGCCCTGGAGTCCGCGTTCCGCGACCTCGCCCCGCACATCCGTACGGCGTGGATCGCGCACCCCGAGCACCACCACACGATCCCGGCCTCGACGCGCCGTCTGCGACCCGGTACGACGGCGTACTGGACGGCGCTCGCCCGCTCCAAGTACCTCGTCAACAACGTCAACTTCGACCGCCGGCTGGTCAAGCGCCCCGGCCAGATCATGATCCAGACCCAGCACGGCACCCCGCTCAAGTACATGGGCCTCGACCTCCAGGACCGCCCGGCGGCCGCCCGTGACACCGACTTCGCCGAGCTGCTGCGCAACGCCGACAAGTGGGACTACTGCCTGTCGGGCAACCGCCACTCCACCCTGATCTGGGAGCGCGTCTTCCCCGCCGCGTACACGACGCTGGAGTACGGCCTCCCCCGCAACGACGTGTTCCAGCGGGCGACCTCGACGGACGTCACCCGGCTGCGGCAGTCCCTCGGCATCCCCGAGGGCACGGTCGCCGTCCTGTACGCGCCGACCTACCGCGACTACCGCCGCACCCAGCGTCTCGCCCTCGATCTGGAGCGCGTCCTGCGCCGGCTCGGCCCCCGGTTCGTCGTCCTGACCCGCGCCCACCACTCGTACGCCGCCGCGCTGAGCACCCGCTCCGGGGCCCGGCTCATCGACGTCTCCGGCCACCCGAGCATCGAGAACCTCTGCCTGGCCTCGGACGCGCTGGTCACCGACTACTCCTCCCTGATGTTCGACTACGCGGTCCTGGACCGGCCGATCGTGATCCACGCGGACGACTGGGAGGCCTACCAGGCCTCCCGGGGCACCTACTTCGACCTGCGGACCTTCCCGCCGGGCGCGGTCGCGCGCAGCGAGGACGAGCTGATCGACATCTTCGCGACCGGCCACTGGCGCGGCTCCCGCTCGACCCAGCTGCGGACCGCGTTCCGCGAGCGGTTCTGCCCGTACGAGGACGGCCGCGCCGCCGAGCGGGTCGTACGCCATGTCGTGCTGGGCGAGAGCGCCGGGCTGCCGCGGGTGCTGCCGCCCGCGGAGCGCCACCCGGTCCCCTCGGCCGCCGCCGCCCGCCCCCGGACCCCCCTGGCCACCGTGCCCGCACCCGGCACCCCCGTCCTCCCCGTCGCCGAGACCCTCTGAACCGGAGCAGGCATGCCCTCCAGCCCCTCCCGGCCCACCCCGACGAGACCCGTCACCTGGCGCCCCGCCGGGCGGCCCGGGCGCTGACACCCACCAGCACCCCGGCAGTAGCCCGAGAAACAAGCAGAGAAGCAACCAGAGAAGTAAGCAGAGAAAGAGCAGAATGCCCCGCTTCAGCATCATCGTCCCCACTTATGGAGTCGCCGGGCGACTGGCCCTCGCACTGGACTCGGTCCTCGACCAGTCCTTCGGCGACTTCGAGCTGATCCCGGTCTGCGACGGGCCGGACTCCCCGGCGGGCGAGGTCGCCGCCGGGTACGCCGCGCGGGACTCCCGGGTCGCCCCGGTCCACTCACCGCCCGCGGACGGACTGAGCGGGGCGCGCAACACCGGGACCGGGGCGGCGAGCGGCACGTATCTGCTCTTCCTCGACGGCGACGACGTCCTGGTGCCGGGCGCGCTGGCCGCCCTGGACCACACACTCCGCAAGGAGCCCGAGGAAGCGGACGTCCTCTACTTCGGACACGAACGCGTCCACTGGTGGGACGTCGAGACCAGCACACCATCCCTCCCGAAGGCCCCGGACGGGGTGTTCCCCCCGGACCGGGCGCCGCGGCTGACCGGGGCGGGCCTTCCGGCGTGGAGCGCGGCCTACCGCCGGGCGTTCCTGCGGGAGCGGCGCCTCGCCTTTCCCCCGGGGCACTTCACGGATCTCGGCTGGGGCGGCCTGGTGACGGTCGCCGCCGGGCGGGTGGCGGTGCTGCGCCAGGTCGTCGTACGGCATCGGCTGCGGCGGCAGGGCAGCCGCCTGAACACGCCGGGCGAGCACCAGTTCCAGCTTCTCGACCAGGTCGACCTGGTGCTGAGCCGGGCGGCCGAGGAAGAGCTGTCCGTGGAGCGGTCGCGGGCGCTGTTCGGTGACCTCTTCGCGGCGGTGCTGAAGTCCGCCGCCCATCCGAAGCGGCTTCCGCTGCACCGGCGCCGGGCCTTCTTCCGGCGCGCCGGCCGGCTCTACCGGCGCCACCGGCCGGCCGGGTTCCAGCCGCCGCCGGGCCGGATCGGGGTGCAGTACCGGCTCCTGGCGGCCGGGGCGTACAGCGCCTTCCGCGCGCTGCGCGGCGTCAGCCGGCGGATGGCGAGGGCCGGAATGGGGGTCCCCCCTGGTCGAGCGAAGTCGAGAGCTTGGGGGAAGCTGCCGCGCCCCCGTCTGCTGAGCGCCCGCGCACGGTACGCCGTGCAACTGTGCCTCCCCCTCGACGAGAACCTCGTCGTGTACTGCGCCTACTGGGGCCGCGGTTACGCCTGCAGCCCGGCCGCGATCCACGCCAAGGCCCTCGAACTCGCCCCGCATCTACGCTCGGTGTTCCTGGTCGAGGCCGACGCGGTGGACCAGGTCCCGGACGGTGTCGACCACGCGGTGATCGGCAGCCCGCGCGCCTGGGAGGTGCTGGCCCGTGCCAAGTACCTGGTCAACAACGCCAATTTCGCGGACGGTGTCGTCAAGCGGCCCGGCAGCGTGCATCTGCAGACCCAGCACGGCACGCCACTGAAGACGATGGGCGTCGACCAGTCGACGTATCCGATCGTGGCCGCCGCGACCGGCAGCTTCACCAAGCTGCTGGCCCGGGTGGACCGCTGGGACTACAACCTCTCCTCCAACCGGCACTCCACCCAGATGTGGGAGCGGGCCTTCCCGGGCACGTACGAGGCCCTGGAGTACGGCTATCCGCGCAACGACGTCTACTGCACGGCGACCGCCGAGGACGTGGCCCGTGTCCGCGCCCGGCTGGGCGTCCCCGAGGGGAGGACCGCCCTCCTCTACGCGCCCACGCACCGCGACTACAGCACCGGCTTCGAGTCCCGGCTCGACCTGGAGGCCTTCTGCGAGGAGATCGGCGACGAGTTCGTCGTGCTCCTGCGCGCCCACTACTTCTACGACGAGGGCAGGGGCACGAGCAGCGGCCGGATCATCGACGTGACCCGGCACCGGTCCTCGGAGGACGTCTGTCTGGCCGCCGACGCGCTGATCACGGACTACTCGTCGATCATGTTCGACTACGCCAACCTCGACCGCCCGATCGTCGTGTACGCCGACGACTGGGAGGTCTACCGGGAGACGCGGGGCGTCTACTTCGACCTGATGGAGGCACCGCCGGGCCCGGTGGTGCGCACCCTGGGGGAGCTCGCGGGGGCCTTCCGTGACCGCTCCTACGCGGACGACTCCTCGCGAGCCCTGCGGGCCGCGTTCCGCGAGCGCTTCTGCCAGTTCGACGACGGGCAGGCCGCCGAGCGGGTCGTCCGCAGAGTGCTGCTGGGCCGGCCGCCGGAGGCGATCCCGCCGGTGATCCCGCTCGCCGAGCGCCTTCCGGCCCCCGCCGCGTCCACCCTCGTAAGGAGCTGACGTGCCCCGCTTCAGCGTCATCGTCCCCGTCTTCAAGGTGCAGGGCTTTCTGCGCGAGTGCCTCGACTCGGTCCTGGACCAGTCGTACACCGACATCGAGGTGATCGCGGTCGACGACTGCTCGCCGGACGGCTGCGGCGCGATCCTCGACGAGTACGCGGCCCGCGAACCGCGCCTGCGAGTGCTGCACCTGCCGCGGAACGTGGGCCTCGGCCGCGCCCGCAACGCCGCAATGCCGGATGCGACGGGGGACTACCTCTTCTTCCTCGACAGCGACGACACCCTCACGCCGGGCGCCCTGCGCGCCATGGCCGACCGCCTCGACGAGACGGCCGACCCCGATGTGCTGGTCTTCGACTACGCGCGCACCTACTGGTGGGGCGGTACGCGCCGCAACGCCCTCGCGCAGGTGCTGGCCGAGGGCGGCGACGGCTGCTTCACGGCCGCCGAACACCCGGAGATCCTCGACCTGTTGATGGTCGCGTGGAACAAGGTCTACCGCCGCACGTTCGTCGAGCGGGAGGGCTTCACCTTCCCGCCCGGCTACTACGAGGACACCCCCTGGACCTTCCCGGTCCTGCTCAGCGCGGAGCGGATCGCCACCCTGGACCGGATCTGTCTGAACTACCGGCAGCGCCGCCAGGGCAACATCCTGTCCACCACCAGTCGCAAGCACTTCGACATCCACGACCAGTACGAGCGCGTCTTCGCCTTCGTCGACTCCCGCCCGCAGCTGTCGAGCTGGCGCCCGTTCCTGCACCGCAAGATGGGCGAACACTGTCTGGACATCCTCGCCAAGCCGGACCGGCTGCCCCCGTCCGACAAGGGCGAGTTCTTCCGGCGCACGGCCGCCCTCTTCCGCAAGCACCAGGGCGGCGGCCCGGTGCCGCGCGAACTGCGTGTCCTCCAGGGCGGTTACGTGACCTACCTCGCCCGGCGCCAGTCCGGCCGGCTCGGCGCGGAACTCGGGCGGCGCGGGCTCCAGGTGCGCAAGGTGGCGGCCACCCGGGTCAAGAGCGGCTGGTCCGCGGCGCACGAGCACCGGCCGCTGGACCCGGACCTCGCGGTGTACTCGGCGTTCTCGCACCGCGGGGTGCTCGGCGACCCGGGCGCGATCTACCACGCGGCGCGCGAACTCGCCCCGCACGTCAGGGGGGTGTGGGTGGTGCGCGAGGACCAGGTGCCGCTGCTGCCGCCCGGCGTCGAGTACGTCCTGCCGGACTCGCTCGGCTACCGCCGGGTCACCGCCCGCGCCACGTACCTGATCAACAACGTCAACTGGCCCGGCACCCTGGTCAAGCGCGCGGGCAGCGTCCATGTGCACACCCACCAGGGCACCCCGCTGAAGTACATGGGAGCCGACCTGCGCGACAAGGCAGGCGCCCGGCACGGCTTCGACGTGCCGCAGATGCTGCGCCGCGCCGACCGCTGGGACTACAGCCTGGTCGCCAACCGCCACTCCGAACTGGTCTGGGACCGCGCCTACCCCTGCCACTTCACCTCGCTGCGCACCGGCAGCCCCCGCAACGACGTCCTCGTACGGGCCCGGCCCGAGGACGGTGCGGCGGTCCGCGCCCGCCTCGGCATCCCGGCCGGCCACCGGGTGGTGCTGTACGCGCCGACGCGCCGCGACTACGTCCGCGGCGGCCTCGTCGACCGGATCGACCTCGCCCGGTTCGCCGACGACCTCGGCGAGGGCCACACCCTCCTCGTACGGCTGCACCCCTCGCTCACGGACGGCCCCTCGCGCGGGATGGGCCTGTCCGAGCTGCACCGGCGCGGGGTCGTGCTCGACGCGACCGACGAGCCGCACGTCGAGGACCTGATGCTCGCCTCCGACGTACTGGTCACGGACTACTCGGCCCTGATGTTCGACTACGCCAACCTGGGCCGGCCGATCGTGATCCACGCGGACGACTGGGGCGCGTACGCCGCGAGCCGGGGCGCGTATTTCGACATCACGGCCGACGCGCCGGGCCATGTGGCCCGCTCCTACCGGGAGCTGGCGTGGCTGTTCGCGTCCGGGGCCTGGCGGGACGAGGAGTCGGCGCGGCTGCGGTCCGGGTTCCGGGCGCGGTTCTGCGCGTTCGACGACGGGCGGGCGGCCGAGCGGGTGGTGCGGACGCTGCTGCTCGGCGAGCGCGTCGAGCACCCGGTGCCGGTGGCGGTGGTGCCCGCGCAGGCGGGACACAACGTCCTCACGTCGTCGTGAGCGCCCTCATGACCGTCGTCGGCCGGTTCGTGAAGCCGCGCCCGCCCCGGTTCTGGGTGGTCGTCCTGGCCGCCGTCTTCGCCCTGCTCCAGCTCGCGAACGTCACCGGCCGCGACACCCCCGACACCAAGAACTACCTCTCGTACGCCCTGAGTCTGCGCGGCGCGAGCAAGCACGAGGCGGCCACGGCCACCATCGACTACGCCTGTGCCGGGCGGGCGTCCATCGCGCGCCGCAACCAGAGCGTCAACGTCGTCCACTTCCGTGAGCCGAGTCCCGCCGGGCGGGTCGTCGGGGAGTGCCGGCGCGACCAGTGGGGCTGGGTGTCGAAGCGGCTGAGCGCCGGGCAGACGGCGGGCCACACCGTGCCGTTCATGCCGCCGCGCTTCATGCGGATCTTCGAAGCGCGCCCCGGCTACCCGGTCTTCCTGGTCCCCTTCATCACCGTCCTCGGCGTGAAGTGGGGCCTGTGGACGTCGAGTGTCCTCATCACGGTCACCGGGGGCGTACTCGCCTTCCTGGTGCTGCGCACCCTGCGCGCCCCCACCGTCGCCGCGCTGACCGGACAGGCCCTCTTCTACGTCCTGCCGTGCGGCACGACCGCCATACGGCCCATGACCGAGGGCCTGTTGCTGACCCTGACACTGGCGGCGCTGTGGGGCTGCGCACTCGCTCTGGAGGGCCGGACGCGGGCCGCGACCGTGCTGGTCGGCGGGTCCCTGGCCGCGCTCTTCGCCGTCAAGCACTCGCAGGCGCTGTTCCTCGGGCTGTGCCTGGCGGGCGCCTGCGCGGTGCTCGGCATCCGGCGCGGCGGACCACGGCCACCGCTGCGGAGGCTCGCACGGCCGTTGCGGGAGGTGGGGGTGGTGGCGGCCTGCGGGGTCGCCGTCACCCTGCTCGCGGCGAAGGTGCTGGGCTACCCGTCCGAGTCGGAGTCCCTCCAGGACCTGCTCACGGCCCACTTCTCCCGGCCCGACCGCAGCCGGCCGTGGTCGGATTTCCTCGACCTGGAGGTCAACTTCTGGGTGGAGTGGCTGCGTCGCGAACTCTGGCAGCCGTTCTTCCCGACGGCCCTGCTGGCCGGGGCCTGGGGCGCGCTGCGGCAACGCCCGGCCTTCGGGGTGTTCCTGGTCGCGGGCGCGCTCACCGGCGTCCTCAACCAGGCCGGACACCCCGACATCAACATCTACGGCGACCGGCTGATCGTGCTGGCGTGGGTGCTGCCGGTGGTGGGACTTCCGCTGCTGCTGGAACAGGTCGTACGGCCGCGGGTGCGGGGTCTCGACACGGTGCCGGGCCCGCTTCGGACGGACGCGGGGCCGAACACCGCGATGGGCGCCGGGACGGGCGCCGGAGTCGCTCGATGAGGTGAAGTTCGGCAAAGCCGTCGGCCTCGATGGGCATATACGACAAATGACCCGAACAGCTCAGACCGAGGTCGACCTCCCCGTCCGGCGGACCGCCCATGGCGCGAGCGCGCTGCGCGGCGGCAACCCCTGGCGCCCCACGCCCTATCAGGTCTTCGGCGGACTGTTCTGGCTGGTGCTGTGCCTCGCCTCCTGGCGGGTGCCGATGTGCTGCGACTTCGGCCAGCACGCGGCGGTCGTCGAGCGCCTCAAGGCGAACCTCCTGCATCCGGCCCATCCGACGGCGGACCTGCCGGGCGAGGGCAGCCCCTTCTACTCTCCGTACACCGTGGCCCAGGGCGCCTTCGCCCGGCTGACGGGCCTCACGGGCTGGGAGGTGGTCCGGCTCTCGACGCCGCTGAACCTGCTGGTGCTGCTGACGGGGATCGGCCGCTTCGTGCGCGTCCTGGCGCCCCGCCGCCCCTGGGCGCCGGTGTGCGCGCTGCTCGCGATGGTGCTGCTGTGGGGCACCGAGCGCGCCTGGTCGAGCGGCTACCTCGGGCTGATGTCGATGACGGGCAACCTCGGCTATCCGTCGACGTTCGCCATCGGACTCACCTTCTGGGCGTGGGCGCTCACGGGCACGCTCGCGGGAGGGATCGGCGGCCCGGTCCGGTTCGTCGGCCCGAGCGGGCTACGGAGCCTGTCCGGGTACAAGGGGCTCGGCGTCCTCTACGGCCTGATCCTGCTCGTCCATCCGATCACCGCGTCGGCGGCGGCGCTCGGGGCGGTGGCGTTCGTGGCCGGGTGGCAGCGGGGATGGCGGGCGGGCGTGGCGGCCCGGTGGGCGATCACGGGGGCGGCGGCGCTGATGGTCGCCCACCTCTGGCCGTACTTCGACGTCCTCACGCTGCCCGGGGACCACAGCATGGACGCGATGCACCGGCGGCTGTACGAAGGGGTGCCCGGACACTTCTGGCTGGCGCTGATCGGGGTACCGGCGCTGTGGCTGCGCGCGCGGCGCTCCCGGCGGGACCCACTGGTGCTGATGTTCGCACTGGACTGCCTGGTGGTGGCGTACGGCTGGGTCAGCGGGCACTACACCTACGGCAGGATCCTGGGACTCGCGCTGGTGGCGCCGCAGTTCGCGCTCGCGATCGAGCTGGTGGCGGCGCGGCCGTGGCCGGTGTGGCGGCGGGCGCTGGGGGTGGTGGCGGCCGTCGGCGCCTGCGTCGGCTTCCTCACGGTGCAGGCCGGTGCCGTCGTACCGCGTTCACTCGATCCGGTGAGTTTCGACCAGCCGCCGCGCTGGCCCTCGTACGACTGGGCGGCGCGGCACATCAAGCCCGGCGAAGTGGTGATCGCCGACGGGTACTACGCCGCCCGTGTGATCCCGGGCTACGGCCCGAACCTGGCCGCGCCCGTGTGGCCGGACGCGGGACTGGACGAACGGGAGCGGGTGCGGCGGCTCGCGGCCGTCCGGGGGTACCTCGACCCCGCGTCGACGCGGGCGCGGCGCTCCGCGGTGGTGCGGCGGTATCACGTGCGGTGGCTGTTGCTGACGCGGTGGAGCCGGGTGCCGGAGGAGGCGACGGTGGTGGATTGGAGCCGGCGTACGGGCGAGGTCCTCGCGAGGGTCGCTCCGCGGAGTGGACGCGGCGGAGCCGCACATGCCACAGCCCCGCACCCCTGACGGGGCGCGGGTACTGAGCGGCGTCACAGCCTCGGGACCACTCGCTCCCGAACTACTCGATGACGAGCTCGACCGGAATGTTGCCGCGGGTGGCGTTGGAGTAGGGGCAGACCTGGTGGGCCTGCTCGACCAGCTTGCGGCCGGTGGCCTCGTCCACGGAGTCGGGCAGCTCCACGCGGAGCGTGACGGCCAGGGCGAAGCCCTCGCCCTGCTTGCCGATGGTCACCTCGCCGGTCACCGCGGCCTCGCTGACGTCGACCTTCGCCATGCGGCCGACGACGCCGAGGGCGCTGGCGAAACAGGCGGCGTAACCGGCGGCGAACAGCTGCTCGGGGTTGGTGCCCTTTCCGCTGCCACCCATCTCCACCGGAATCGCCAGCTGGAGGTCGAGCTTGTTGTCGGAGCTGACGGCACGGCCGTCACGGCCGTGGGTGGCGGTGGCGACAGCGGTGTAGAGCGCGTCCATGGGGACCATCCCTCTCAAGTCAAGGTCTTGCCGGGGCGGCCGGTCCGACCGCCTCACGGCCTCAATTAGAGCACGCAATTCAATTGTGCACAACTTAATGATGGACAAGAGCTATCCTGGAGTCATGACCGCCATGCCGACCCCGAGCACCCAGGCCCCGTCCGACGGGGACTACCTCCGTCTCGACCAGCAGATCTGCTTCTCCCTGAACGCCGCCTCGCGCGCCTTCGGGGGCGTGTACCGGGTGATCCTCAAGGACCTCGGGCTCACCTACCCCCAGTACCTGGTGATGCTGGTGCTGTGGGAACACGGCGAGCTGCCCGTGAAGAAGGTCGGCGAGCATCTGCGGCTCGACTCCGGGACGCTGTCCCCGCTGCTCAAGCGGCTGGAGGCGGCCGGTCTGGTGCGGCGGGAGCGCAGTGCGGTGGATGAGCGCTCCGTGCACGTCCATCTCACGGACGAGGGCACGGCCCTGCGCGAGCGCGCGCTGCTCGTACCGCGCCGGATCGCCGCGGCGACGGGCGCGAACCTCGAGGAGATCCGGGAGCTGCAGGCGCGGCTCGACCGGCTCACGGCGGCGCTGGACGCGGCGACGCTCGACCCCGCGGCCCTGGACGTGGCCGGCGCGGACGTCCCCTAGGGTCCGATCCGCCGGACAGGTCCTGGCCGCGGCATACGTACGCTGGACGGTCCTAGCGGTGGCGTACGTACAGGCGAAGGGTGACACCCCTGCGGACAACCTGCTCGCGGAGGGTGAATTCCTTGGCGAGTACGGCGCGTTTGGTCGCCTCGGTCGCGACCTGGGTGTCCGGACGCCAGTGCGGCCGGAACACGAACGGTTCGCACACCAGCCACACCCGGTCGAGCCGCTCGAGCCGGCTGCGCAGTTCGCGCGGGCCCACTTCCGTCCCGTACAGCGTCCCGGACGCTATGGCGGACGTCTTCAGGGCGACGTCGCGCACCCCGCGGAAGCCCGCCGGATAGGCCAGCGCCGAGCGACGTGTGAGCGACGGCAGGTACAACACCGGATCACCGGGCCGTAGTTCGCGACCGGCGGCGGCGGAGACGGCGGCGAGGTTGTCGGGACGGTGTGCGGGGTCGCGGTCCTTGCGGAGCAGGGGGAACTGGACGGCGAGGACGAGGGAGATGGCGAGGACACCGGCAAGGGCGACGAGGCGGGGAGCCGCGGCGCTGGGCAGCCGGGACACCCACCCGGTCAGCCGCTCCGCCCCCGCCGCGGCCAGCAGCGGTGCCCCCGCCAGCGCGTAGAGCACATACCGCTCGTCGTACAGCGGCCGGAAGCGGGAGACCGCGATCAGGACCGCCGGCGGGACCAGCAGCAGCGGCAGGGCGACCGACACGAGGTTCGGCTCGCCGCGTCGCGGGAACGGGCGCCACAGGGCGAGTGCGATCAGTAACACGTAGGGCACGAACACCAGTTGGGCCTGGCTGAGGAACGCGTGCGTCAGGTTGTCCACGCTCTCGCGATTCGGCACCGCCAGCCATGCCACCTGCGCCGACTGCCGGTGGGAGACGAGCGCGAGCGGCGCCAGGACGAGCAGCGTGACCCCCGCCGCGATGCCCCATCGCCACCACACCCGCCACGGCATCCGCGTCAGCGCCAGGGTCGTCCCGTGCGCGAGCAGGAGGAGTACGGCGAACTCGTGCAGCAGGCAGGTGACGGCGACGGTCACGCCGTACGCCCACCAGCCCCTGCCCCCGCGCAGGGCCCGCACGAGGAGCAGGGTCGCCGCCGTCGCCCCGGCCGCGACCAGGGCGTACGAACGGCCCTCCTGGGCGAAGTGCCCGGTCAGGGGGGTGACCGCGTACAGCAGTCCCGCCCAGAGGCCGACGCGGGGGTTGCACAGACGGATCCCGAGGGCGGCGACGAGACCCGCGGTCGCGGCGGCGCCGACGACCGAGGGCAGACGCAGGGCGACCTCGCCGGGGGCGGGGATGAGGACGAGATGCATGAAGAGGTAGTACAGGCCGTGCACCGCGTCGACGTGGTGCAACAGATGCCAGATCTGCGGAACCGAGCGCCGCGCGACCTGGTAGGTGGCCGCCTCGTCGCGCCACATGCCCCCGCGGTCGAGCCTCCAGAGCCCGAGCGTGAGCATGACGAGCACGGGCAGCACCACGGCGACGACCCGCGCCACGGGCTCGGTCGAGGCCCCCGAGACGTCCGGAGCCTGCCGGCGGCCGGCGCCGGACTGTTTCATCAGCACGCTTCCCCCTGTGTACCATTTCTTACTATTAACTGACCTTCGTTAACCTTTGATGGCGTATCAGTTCTTGTGAGGCATCCGAGAGCTTACGATCCGGGCTTGATGAACGCTTACCTGAGCCCCCGAGGCCGATCCCGTCTGCTCCCCCTCGCCGCCGCCTGGATGGCGACCCGCGCGCTGATGCTGTGGCTGCTCGCGCACGACGACCTCTCCGTGCTGGGCGGCGGCGGGGTCTCCCGCGAGGTGAGTCACCTCTATTTCCGCTGGTACGAGACCCTGTCGCACGGCGCCTATCCGGCAGGCGACCGGCTGTGGCAGTACCCGCCGGGCGCAGGCCCCGTACTGCTCTCGCCCGGGCTGCTGCCGGGCCTGACGTACCCGCACGCCTTCGTGGCCCTGACGCTGGTCGCGGACGCCGTGATCGTGCTGGTCCTGGCACGCGCGGGCAGCAGACCCGGCCGCAGCCTGCGCGGCGCGGCACTGTGGACGCTGGGCCTGCCGTTGCTGCTGCACATCCCGCTCGCCCGCTACGACGTACAGGTCACGGCGTTCGCCGTCGTCTCCCTGCTGGCACTGAAGCGCTCCCCGCGCGCGGGCGGCGCGTTCGCCGCGCTCGGCGCCCTGGTGAAGGTCTGGCCCGCACTCGTCCTCATCGGCACCCCGCGGGGCCGTACGACCCGGGAGGCCTGGACGTCGGCGGCGCTCACGGCGGTCACCCTGCTCACCGTCCTCGCGACGGCCTTCAGCGACCCCTTCGACTTCCTGCGCCAGCAGGGCGGCCGGGGCGTGCAGATCGAGTCGCTCGGCGGCACGGTGCTCGGCTTCGCGCGCCACGCGGGCTGGCCGGGCAGCGTGCGCTACCAGTACGGCGCGATGGAGTTCGTGGGCCCCCACGTCCAGACGGTCGCGACGCTCTCGCTCACCCTGACGGCCGTCTCCTTCGCGCTGCTGCTGCTGTGGCGGGTGCGCGCACGGCACTGGACGACGGCGACCCCGTACGACGCCGCACTCGCCGCCGTGCTGATGTTCACGGTGACGAGCCGGGTGATCAGCCCCCAGTACATGGTGTGGCTGCTCGGTCTGGCCGCCGTGTGCCTGACATCGCGGCACACCACACAGCGCCCGGTGGCGGTGCTCGTCGTCGCGGCGACGGCGGTAAGCTCCGTCGCCTACCCTGCCCTGTACGGGGAGGTCATCGACAGCACCTGGACGGGCTGTTTGCTGATGCTCATCCGCAACGGTCTGCTGGCGGCCGCGGCGGTGCTGTCCTTCACCCGGCTCTGGCACTCCGGACTTCCCGTGCTCGTGGTGGATCGGCCGAAAAACGACACGCAGAAACGGAACCCTGACCCAATTCCTGTCGTCTTCCGGACCGGCCACTAAGTACCTCTTAACGGATAATTACTGTCAAGCCCTACGATTTCGGCCCGTGGATCCTATGAAACCTCACCACTCGCAGGTCTGTGTCGTCGTCATCGGTTACAACGACGCCGACCACGTGACGGACGCGGTGCGTTCGGCACTCGCTCAGGGCCCGGCCGTCCGGGAGGTACTGGCCGTCGACGACCGCTCGACCGACGGCAGCGCCGACCTCCTCGACCGCCTCGCCGCCGATGAGCCGCGCGTGAAGGTCATACGCCGCCCGGAGAACAGCGGCGGCTGCGGGAGCCCCCGCAACGACGGGATCGACGCGGCGACCGCCCCGTACGTGATGTTCCTGGACAGCGACGACGTGCTGCCGCCGGGCGCCGTGGACGCGCTGCTCGAAGCGGCGCGGGAACAGCGCACGGAGGTCGCGGCGGGTCTGTGCGTACGCCGCGAACTGCCCTCGGGCCGCGAGGTCCCCTGGGAGCGCGACCTCTACGCGAAGCCCGCGCTGGTCCCCCACCCGACGCAGCGGCCCCGTCTGGTCCACGACACGCTGTGCGTCAACAAGCTGTACCGAACCGACTTCCTTCGTGAACACGCGATCCGCTTCCCCGAGGGCCGTCACCCGTACGAGGACTTCGTGTTCACCGCGCGCGTGCTGGCCGCCGGGCCGCGCATCGCGCTGATCCCCGACACGGTGTACGTGTGGCATGTGCGGCGCGGCGCCCAGCAGTTGTCGATCTCCCTGGACCGCGCGGACATCGAGAACTGGCGCTCCCGCACCGAGGCGCACCACACCGCCTACGAGATCCTGCTCAGCGCCGGCGAGAAGCAGCTCGCCCGGGCCGCCAACGCGAAGTTCCTCGACCATGAACTTCGCATGTACGCCCGCGAGTTGGAGCTGCGCGACGCCGACTACCAGCGGGCCTGGTGGGAGCTCACGCGCACGTATCTGTCGACGTTCGACGCAAGCGACTTCACCGTCAACCCGACCGCCCCCGGCCGGCTGATCGCCCGTGTCGTGCTCGCCTCCGAGGAGCCCCGCGACCTGCCGCGCCTCAAGGAGCTCGCCGCCCGCCCGGCCCGGTTGCGCCCGCCGTACGCCCGCGCCGCCGACGGCACGCCCGCCTGGTCGGACGACCTCCCCCAGGTCACGCTGGACCACTACCTGCAACGCCCCGCCCATGTGCTGCCCGCCGCGGTCGACGCGGAACTGCGTCCCCGCGCGCGTGCGGCACGGCTGCGGCTGCGCCTGCACGACCTGTACGGACGGCTCGCGGAGGCCGGTCCGGCCTCGGCGGACGTGGAGTTCACGCACCGGGACGAGGAGCGGATCGGGCTGAGCCTGTCGGTCGAGCTGACCCAGGACGCGGACCGGGCCACCTGGTCGGGCGAGCTGCCGGTGGACCTGTCGGCGCTGGGCTCGGGCACCTGGGACCTGCGGCTGCGGGTTCACTACCGTGACGGTTCGAGCCGGGACGTCACCGCGCACGCGGTCGGCGGCGGGGGCCTGCTGCGCCGCCGCGCGGTCCCGAACCTGCGGTACGGCGTCCTGCTGGTGCAGCCGTACCGCACCCACGCGGGGGCGCTGGCACTGCGTCTGGCGCCCGGACTGCGAGGGACGACCGACGTGGTACGCCGTCGGCTCAAGCGCCTGCTTCACTGATGTCGCAACGGCACATCGATCTCACCCCGAGCTCACACCGACTCACACCGACCTCACACCGATCACACTCCCGAGGGGACGACCGTTCATGACCTGGCTGATCACCGGCGGCGCCGGCTACATCGGGGCGCACGTGGTGCGCGCGATGCGGGACGCGGGCGAGCAGGCCGTGGTCTACGACGACCTGTCCACGGGCATCGCCGAGCGGGTCCCCTCCGACGTACCGCTGGTGGTCGGCTCGACGCTGGACGCCGAGCTGCTGGCCCGCACGATCGAGGAGCACGCGATCACCGGCGTGGTCCACCTCGCGGCGAAGAAGCAGGTCGGTGAGTCCGTCGACCTCCCGCTGCACTACTACCGCGAGAACGTCGAGGGCCTGCGGGTTCTCCTGGAGGCGGTGACGGCGACGTCCGTCGGCTCCTTCGTGTTCTCCTCCTCCGCCGCGGTCTACGGCATGCCGGACGTCAACCTGGTGACGGAGGAAACCCCCTGCGCACCCATGAGCCCGTACGGCGAGACGAAGCTGGCGGGCGAGTGGCTGGTCCGTGCGACGGGCCGCGCCACGGGCCTGTCCACGGCGTCGCTGCGCTACTTCAACGTGGCGGGGGCGGCGACCCCCGAACTCGCCGACGTCGGTGTCTTCAACCTCGTCCCCATGGTCTTCGAGAAGCTCACGGAGGACGCGCCGCCGCGCATCTTCGGCGACGACTACCCGACGCCCGACGGGACGTGCGTTCGGGACTACATCCACGTGGTGGACCTGGCGGAGGCCCACGTGGCCGCGGCCCGCGCCCTGGAGGCCTCGCCCGGGCGGGACCTGACCCTCAACATCGGCCGTGGGGAAGGCGTTTCCGTCCGCGAGATGATCGACCGGATCAACGCGATCACCGGCTACGACCGTCCCGCGGTGACCACACCGCGCCGCCCCGGCGACCCGGCGCGCGTCGTCGCCTCCGCCGACCGCATCGCGGTGGAACTGGGCTGGAAGGCGAAGTACGACGTGCAGGACATGATCACGTCGGCATGGGCGGGGTGGGTACGGCTGCACCCCGGCGCGGCGCGCTCGTAGCGCCTGTCGGCCCAGGCCTTGTCCGGCGGACCGGACCTAGACGGAGACGGTCTGCAGGGTCCGGGTCTGGCTCTGCTCGGATTCCAGCCGGGGAAAGGTGACGCCGGTCAGTTCCTCGGAGGCCGCCCACAGGCGGACCGCGGACACCGGGTCGCTGGCTGCGGCCGAGCGCCCGACCAGTGTCGGCGCGCCACGCATCTCGCCGAGCCCGTCGGGTCCCACATAACTGGCGCCGGGCAGGTCCTGCGTCGCGGCGTACAGCGTGGGCAGGGCACCGGCCTTGTTGTCCTGGGCGATGAACCGGTTGCCCACCGCCATCAGCGTGCGCCGCAGCACGCTCGCGTCCCGGCCCTGGAGACCGGTGGCGGCCCAGCCGGGGTGCGCGGCGAGGGCCCGTACGGACGAACCCGCGGCGGCCAGCCGGCTCTGGAGCTCCAGGGTGAACAGGAGATTGGCGAGCTTGGACTGGCTGTAGGCGGCGACGGGCGAGTACTCGCCGGTCAGGTTCAGGTTCTCGAAGTGGATGCGGGGGCCGCCGGGCATCTTGTGCGCCCCTGAGGACACGGTGACCACCCGGTCGGTGATATACGGCAGCAGCAGGTTCGTCAGGGCGAAGTGCCCCAGGTGGTTGGTCCCGAACTGCATCTCGAAGCCGTCCTTCGTGCCGGCCTCGGGGATGTTCATGACGCCCGCGTTGTTGATCAGCAGATCGAGTTCGCCCCGCCAGGACGCGGCGAACTCACGCACGGACGCGAGGTCCGCGAGGTCCAGTCGGCGCACCTCGACGCTTCCGTTGACGGTGCGGGCGGCGGCCTCACCGCGCTCCGGGTCCCGTACGGCGAGGACGACATGGGCGCCGGCCCGGGCGAGGGCGTCGACGGTGGCGATGCCGAGCCCGCTGTTGGCGCCGGTGACCACGGCCGTACGGCCGCGCTGGTCACCGATGTCGCCCGCGTTCCACTTGCTGTTCTGGTCAGCCGAGTGCTTGGTAGCCATGCCCTGAATGTAGACGCCGACAACAATGATGTCAACGACAACAATGATGGCGATGCCAACAAAGCTGACAGCGCCAACAATGTAGTCGCCGGTTACATACCGGATAGACTGTCGGGCATGCAGACCCGCCCTCGCCGCTACCACCATGGAGACCTGCGCGCCGCACTGCTGACCCGCGCCGAGGAAACACTCGCGGAGAAGGGCCCCGGCGCCCTGTCCCTGCGCGAACTGGCCCGTGATCTGGGCGTCAGTCACGCGGCCCCGAGCCGGCACTTCAAGGACAAGCAGGCCCTGCTGGACGCGCTGGCCCTGGCCGGCTTCGAACGGCTCCTGGCCACCCTGACCGCGTCGCAGGAGACCGCGGGCGAGACCTTCGCCGACCGGCTCGGCGCCCTGGCCCGCACCTACGTGGGCTTCGCCACCGCCAACGCGGAACTCCTCGACCTCATGTTCGCCGTCAAGCACGACCCGGAGGCGTCCGAGGCCCTGGTCAAGGCCGCCCAGAGCATGGGGGGCCTGGCCGCGGAACTCATCACGGAGGCCCAGCGCCGGGGCGAGGTGCGCGAAGGACCCATGGAAACCATCGGCATCCCGATCTTCAGCACCCTCAACGGCTTCGCGCGGCTCGCGGTCAGCGTCACCCTGCCCAGCGCGACCCTGGACAGGGACCTTGAACACGTCATCGCCCACACCCTCCGCGGCTGCGCCCCGGACTCCCCCGCACCGCGCTGACCCCGTGCCCCGCCCTCAAGAACGCGCCGTCGGCACCGTTCTCGGCTCCGCCGTGGGAGACGCCCTCGGCGCGCCCTTCGAGTTCGGGCCCGAGGGAGCGTTCTCGGCCCGCTTCCCCACCGCCGGGCAGGGCGGCGAAATGTGCGGAGGGGGCGGCTGGGACCCGGGCGAGGCGACCGACGACACCCAGATGGCGGTGCTGGTCGGCGAGTCCCTGACGGACCACGACGCCCTCGAACTCCCCGACATCTTCCACAGATTCCGGCGCTGGGCCGCCGCCGACCCCAAGGACATCGGCCTGCAGACCGAGGCCGTGCTCACCGGCAACGACCCCTGGGACCTCGCCGCCGCCCTGCACTTCCAGATCAGCCAACGGGCCGCCGGGAACGGGGCGTTGATGCGGGCGGCCACGTCCGCCGTGTACTTCGCGCGGCAGGGCCGGGACGCCACCATGGAGGCCGGCCGCCGCATCGCCGCACTCACCCACGGCGACCGTGCGGCGTGGGAAGGCACCGCGATCTTCCACGAGTTGATCCGGGTCGCGCTCGACGGCGGCGATCCCGTCACCGCCGTACCGGACGTCCTGGAGGCCGTGCATCCCGACCATCGGGCTCGGTACGCCGTCGTTCTCGCCGACGCCTGGCACCCCGATCGGGCCACCGAGTTCAACGGGGCGGTGTGGCCCTGTCTCGGGTCCGCCCTGTGGGCGGTGCGGAGCACGGGCTCCTACGAGGACGCCGTGCGGGCCGCCGTCGATCTCGGCGGCGACACGGACACCGTCGCCGCCGTCACGGGTGGGCTGGCCGGAGCCGTCCACGGGGTGGACGGGATTCCGGCGCCGTGGGTGGCGGCGCTGCACGTGCCGTTGCCGGGGTTCGGCGGGCGGGTGCTGAGAGCGGCCGAACTCGCCGGGCTGGCCCGGCGGCTGGCGGGGTGAGTGCCGGCCGCCGGGAGCCCCCGCGTACCCGGCGTGTACCGGGTACGGCTCACGAGTCCCTGTTGAGGTACGCCAGGACCGCGAGCACCCGGCGGTGGCCGCTGTCGCTCGGCGGCAGGCCCAGCTTCAGGAAGACGTTGCCGATGTGCTTGCTGACGGCCCGTTCCGTGACGACCAGCGTCTTGGCGATGGTCGTGTTGTCGCGGCCTTCGGCCATCAGCTTCAGAACCTCGCGCTCGCGGGGCGTGAGCGTGTCGACCGGATCGTCACGGCGCCGGGTGAGCAGCTCGGTGACGACCTCGGGGTCGAGAGCCGTACCGCCCGTCGCGACCCGGTCGAGCGCGTCGAGGAACTCGTCCACCCGGCCCACCCGGTCCTTGAGCAGATAGCCGACCCCGCTCGCACCACCGCCGAGGAGCTCGGCGGCGTACGACTCCTCGACGTACTGGGAGAGCACGAGCACCGGCAGACCGGGCATCTCCTTGCGTGCCTCCAGGGCCGCGCGCAAGCCCTCGTCGCGGAAGCCCGGCGGCATCCGGACGTCGAGCACGGCGATGTCCGGCCGGTGCTCGAGGAGGGCGGGCAGCACCTCGGGGCCGCTGCCCGCGACGGCCACGACCTCGTGCCCGGCGGAGGTCAGCAGCAGCACCATCCCCTCCCGCAGGAGGGCGTTGTCCTCGGCGATCACCACACGCACGGCGGCCTCGTCTCCACTGTCCCGGTCACCACACGCACGGCAGCTCCACCTCGATCACGGTCGGCCCCCCGACGGGGCTGGTCATCAACAGGGTCCCGTCGAGCGCGGCCACGCGTCGCTGCATACCGAGCAGCCCGGAGCCACCCCCCTGGTCGGCTCCGCCCTGTCCCTCATCGGCGACCCGGACGCTCAGCCCGCCCCGGTTGCGGACCAGCCGTACCTCGGCGCGCTCGGATCCGCTGTGCTTGGCCGCGTTCGTCAGCGACTCGGCGACCACGAAGTACGCCGCCGCCTCGACCGCCGCCGGGGCTCGGGACCCGCTCCGCGCCCCGTCCTCCAGGCCGTCCACGACCACGGTGACGTCCAGCCCGCTGCTCGCGGCGAGCGCCCGTACGGCGCCGGCCAGTCCCCGGTCGGTGAGGATCGGCGGGTGGATGCCGCGGACGACGTGGCGCAGCTCGGTCAGCGCCTCCTCGGCCTGGCTCTGCGCGTCCTCGAGAAGTCTGAGCGCGGTCTCCGGGTCGCGTTCGTAGGCCCGTTTGGCGATACCGATGCGCATCGACAGGGAGACCAGCCGGGCCTGTGTGCCGTCGTGCAGATCGCGCTCGATGCGGCGCAGTTCGGCGCCGTGCGCGGCGATCGCACCGGCCCGGGTCTCGGTCAGCTCCTCGATCCGGACGGCGAGCAGCGCCTCCGGGGAGGGCTTGAGCAGGGCGGTGGACCAGGCGGCGTCGAGGTCCGCGAGCCGGCCGATCAGCGGCAGGACGAGCGGGGAGCGGCCGAGCAGCCCCTGTCGTACGCCGTCGACTAGCAGGCCCAGCAGCCACAGCGGGACGGTGAGCAGTCCGAGGAAGCCGTAGACGTAGTGGGAGACCATCCAGCGGAAGTCGCCGAGCGTGCCGGGGCCGCGGACCGCCGTGCGCAGTCGTTGCCGCAGCGGGCCCTCGATGGGCTGGTAGGCCTCGGGGATCACCTTGCCCGTCCACCGGGCCACCAGGTTCCGCTTGGCCCCGGCGATCCGCCGGATCAGCAGCACCGTCTCGGGCAGCAGCCCGGCGCCGACGACCGCGAGCGTCAGCGTGGCCGTGATCAGCAGCACGGTGATGAAGAGGATCGTGCCGAAGGCCAGCACGGCGGACATGACGAGGCCGGCCGTGGCCCGCGCGGCCTGCCGCACCGTCTCTCGCATGGCCACAGGTTAGGCGAACGGCAGCCCCCGTGGGCGAACGGGTGACCTGGTGAGGTGCAGCCCACTGCGCCAGGGGTTGGGGAGGGCGCTCCTGTCGTCGAAGCCGGCCCTCTGGTTCCCGTTCCTGTTTCTGTTCAGCCTCGTCGTCGTCGACGGCGCGCGGGGCGTCGCGACGGCGGTCGGCATGGGAGTCGTCTCCCTCGGCGCGGGCAGCGCCCTTCTCAAGGGCCGCAAGGAGGGACAGCACGCGGCCTGAGCGCCCTTCGGCAGGCGCCTGAACCCGCCGCCCGTCGGACAGGCGCCCTCACAACGCCCGCAGCGCCGCCGCCGTGGCCCGGGCCAGGCTCGCCAGGTACCCCTTCGGCAACTTGGGCCCGCGGACCACCACCGCCCGCCAGTACAGCGGGCCCGACATGAGGTCGAGCGCGAGTTCCTGGTCGATCCCCTCGCGCACCTCGCCCCGCGCGGCCGCCGCCGCGACGATCCCGCTCGCCACTCCCTGCTGGCCTTCCCGCAGCGCCTTCTGCATGGCGTCCGCGATGTCGGGGTTGCGGGCCGCCTCCGCCTGGAGGTCCGGGATGATCTGGCCGGCCACGGGGTGGCGCAGCGCACGGGAGGTGACCTCGTACAGCAGGCGCAGGTCGCCCTCCAGGGAGCCCGTGTCAGGGGCGGGCAGTCCCTGGATCGCGATGGCGGAGACCAGGTCGAGCACCAGGTGCAGTTTCGAACGCCAGCGCCGGTACACCGCCGTCTTGCCGACACCCGCGCGGCGCGCGATGCCCTCGATGGACATCCGGGCGTAGCCGACGGCCGCGAGCTCCTCGAAGACGGCGGCCCGGATCGCCTCGGTCACGTCCTCGCGCAGCACGGCCGCCCCCGCCGGAGCCCTACGACGCGGGGCCTTCCCGGCAGCACTCCCCGCGTTCGCGGCGGCACTCGTGGTGTCGGCGTTCGTCGTCATGCCTTCCAGCATAGGGCGTTACGACGAAACGGTTGCGTTCCGACGTCAAGAAGCCATAGTCTCGCGTTGCGACGATACGGTCCCGTCCCGACGTAAGCAGCTGGCAAAGCCGCAGTTAAGAAACGTCAAGGACGGCCCGCGCATCCCACCCCCCGAGCGAAAGCAGCGGATGTGAGCCAGGTCCTCCACACACCGCCGACGTCGGTTCCCCCCACCGACGATCCCGCGGCGCTCGCCGCCCGGTACGGCCTCACGGTCAGTGGCGCCCGCCCGACCCTGCCTGAATACGTCCGCCAGCTCTGGGCACGGCGTCACTTCATCACCGCCTTCGCCACCGCCAAGCTCACCGCCCAGTACAGCCAGGCGAAGCTCGGCCAGGTCTGGCAGGTGGCGAACCCGCTGCTGAACGCGGCGGTCTACTACTTCATCTTCGGTGTGCTGCTCGGCACCAAGCACGGCGTGCCCGACTTCGTGCCGTTCCTGGTCACCGGTGTCTTCATCTGGACCTTCACACAGAGCTCGATCATGGCGGGCACCCGGGCGATCTCCGGCAGCCTCGGCCTGGTCCGAGCCCTGCACTTCCCGCGGGCCGCGCTGCCGGTGTCGTACGCCATCCAGCAGCTCCAGCAGCTGCTGTTCTCGATGGCCGCGCTGGTCGTCATCCTGCTCTGCTTCGGCATTCCCGTGAGCGCGTCGTGGCTGCTCGTCGTGCCGATCCTGACGCTGCAGTTCGTCTTCAACGCGGGCGTGGCGATGATCATGGCGCGGATGGGCGCCAAGACGCCGGACATCGCACAGCTCATGCCGTTCGTGCTGCGCACCTGGATGTACGTCTCCGGTGTCATGTGGAGCATCGCCTCGACGCTCAAGCACAGCCACATGCCGCACTGGGCGATGGTCGCGCTGGAGAGCAACCCGGCCGCCGTCTACATCGACCTGACGCGCTACGCGCTGATCGACAGCTTCCACGCCCACCAGCTGCCGCACCACGTATGGGCGCTGGCGATCGGCTGGGCACTGCTCGCCGGAGTCGGCGGCTTCATCTACTTCTGGAAGGCCGAGGAGACGTACGGACGTGGCTGACATGGCTGACACCCTCATGCAGGACGCCCGGCCCCAGGACGCGGCCGGCAGCGCCGACGCGCTCATCCCCACCGTCGTCGCCGACCACGTGGACATCGTCTACCGGGTCAACGGCACCGGTGCAGGACGGGGCAGCGCCACCGCCGCGCTCAACCGCATGCTGCGGCGGGGGCAGGCCGAGAAGGCCGCGGGCGTACGCAAGGTGCACGCCGTCAAGGACGTGTCCTTCACCGCCTACCGCGGCGAGGCCATCGGTCTGATCGGCACCAACGGCTCGGGCAAGTCCACCCTGCTCAAGGCGGTCGCCGGCCTCCTTCCGGTGGAGAACGGCAAGATCTACACCGACGGTCAGCCCTCGCTGCTCGGCGTCAACGCGGCCCTGATGAGCGACCTCACGGGTGAGCGGAACGTCTACCTCGGCGGGCTCGCCATGGGCATGTCCCGCGAGCAGGTCAAGGAGCGCTACCAGGAGATCGTCGACTTCTCCGGCATCAACGAGAAGGGCGACTTCATCACCCTCCCGATGCGGACGTACTCCTCCGGGATGGCGGCGCGGCTGCGGTTCTCCATCGCGGCGGCCAAGGACCACGACGTGCTGATGATCGACGAGGCTCTCGCCACGGGGGACCGCTCCTTCCAGAAGCGCTCCGAGGAGCGGATCCGGGAGTTGCGCAAGCACGCGGGCACCGTGTTCCTGGTGAGCCACAACAACAAGTCGATCCGGGACACGTGCGACCGGGTGCTGTGGCTGGAGCGGGGGGAGCTCCGCCTGGACGGGCCCACGGAGGATGTGCTCGCGGAGTACGAGAAGTTCACGGGGAAGTAGGGGCGACCCAGGGGGTGCGGGGAACTGCTCGATGTCGGCCGCGAGTTCGTCGTGGCCGGTCGCGCGGTTCCCCGCACCCCTTCGGGGCGCCTCCGCTCACCTCTCCAAGAAGGTGAACAGGTCTTCCCACCTGCGGACGATCTCGTCCGTCGTGTAGCGCTGGATGTTGACGCGGGCCGCCTCGCCCATGCGGTCGCGCAGGTCCTTGTCGGACATCAGGGTGTCGAGGCGGCGGGCCAGTTCCCCGGTGTTGCCCAGGGCCGCCAGGAGTCCGTCCTCGCCGTCCTGGACGATCTCGTGGACGCCGGGAGCGCAGTCGAAGGCGGCACACGGGAGGGCGGTCGCCATGGCCTCCATGAGGGCGAGGGGGAAGCCCTCGCCGCGGGAGGACAGGACGAAGACGGAACCGCCGCGCAGGGCGCCGGGTACGTCGCTGGTGCGGCCCATCCACTCGACGGAGTCGTCGAGGCCGAGGGCGGTGCACTGCTTCTTGAGGATCTCCTCGTCCTCCCCGGAGCCGAAGATCCGCAAGGTCCAGTCGGGATGGCGGGGCGCCACCTCGGCCCAGGTGTCGAGGAGCATGTCGATGCCCTTCTGGTCCGAGAGCCGGCCGACGCTGACGACGACGTTCTCGGTGCGCGAGGAGGGCACCTCGGGCATGAAGGGGATCGGGTTCGGCATGAAGGACGCGTTGTCGAGGCCCTGGCGGATCCACAGGTCGGCGTCCTCGCGGGTGAGCGCGAGCATCCGGTCGACGTCCTTGTAGTGCTTCTGCACCCGTCCGAAGCGCGAGGTCGCCTTCGAGTAGGCGAAGGACTCGTGACTCATGCCGATGACGGTCAGGCCTGTGGTGTCGGCGAGCTCCACCCACTCCATCGCCCACACCTGCGTGACGATCACGACGGCGCCAGGGCGCGCGGCCCGGAACAGCCGGGTCAGCTTGGCGGCCTGCTCGCGCATGCCCGCCGCCCGTTCGGCGCGCAGCCTGCGCTCGGCGACGTTGAGCCGCCCCTTGATGCCGCGCGCGGAGCCCACGCGCGGCGGGTGCGCCTCGTACAACGTCGTGGTGGGGTAAGGGAGTTCGCCGAGCTCCTGGACGACCGCGGGCTCGGTGATGCCGATGACGTGCACGCGGTGCCCGCGCTCGGTGAACAGCCGGGCCATCTGATGCGACCAGCTGGTCACGCCGCCGAGCTCGTCGACGCTGTTGGAGACGAAGAAGACGTCCCGCTCGCTGTACGCGGTCACGCGCGCCTCCACTGGGAGAAGAACTGGTCGACGATGCTCTGCGCGGCGTTGCCCTGGTCGAACTCGCCGAAGTCGGCGACGAACCGCTCGCGCGGGGCCGCGTACTTCACCTTCTGATCGTCCAGCGAGTCCAGGACCGCGTGCAGCTCGTCCTCGGTGCGCACGACCGGGCCGGGGGCCCTCTCCAGCAGGTCGAAGTAGGTTCCGCGGCCCTCGTGCACGTACTCGTCGTAGTCGTACGTGAAGAAGAACATCGGGCGGTCGAGGAGGGAGTAGTCGAACATCACGGACGAGTAGTCGGTGATCAGACCGTCGGCGAGCGCCAGCAGCGGGGTCATGTCGTGGTAGTTCGTCACGTCGATGACCCGGCCGCGCACGGAGGGCGGCAGCACGACGTGGTTGAGGTAGTGCGAGCGGACCAGGAGGACATAGCGGTCGCCGAAGGTGTCGGCGAAGCGCTCCACGTCGAAGGGCAGCTCGAACCGGCGCTTGCCGCCGCGCTGACGGAAGGTCGGCGCGTACAGCAGGATCTGCTTGTCGTCCGGGATGCCGAACTCGGCCGCCGGCGCACCGCGCTCCCGCTGCCCGGTGGCCTCCTCGCGCTCCTTGGCCTGGACGAGCGCGTCGTTGCGCGGGTAGCCCACCCGCAGCAGCGTCCGCTCCTGGAGCCGGAACGCCCGCGCGAGGGTGCGCACGTCGTGCTCGGAGCGGATCAGGAAGCGGTCGAAGCGGTCGAGGGTGCGCTGCTGCTCGGCCTGCTCCTCTCGGGACTTGAGCTTCCATTCCGGCTCGTCGAAGCCCATCCGCTTGAGCGCCGAACCGTGCCAGGTCTGGATGTACGTCGTCTCGGGCCGCTTGGTGACCTTCAGCGGATAGCTCTGGTTGTCGACCCAGTACTCGGCCTGGGCGAGCGCCTTGAGGTAGGGCAGCGACCAGCGGCGTACGAGGGTGGCGTCGTCCGGGAAGCCCTGGGGACTGTCCGCGTAGGCCCACACGGCTTCGAAGTCGATGCCCTGGCGGCGCATCTCCTCGTAGATGGCCTTGGGGCTGTCGCTGTACTGCCGGCCCAGGTGGCTCTCGAAGACGACGAGGCCCTTCTTGACGGGCAGGCGGCTGAACACGTCGTGGTAGACGCGGAGCTTGGTGTCGCCGGAGGCGAGTTCCTTGCGCAGCGCCTTGACCTTGCGGTAGCCGGTCTTGGCGAGCCGCCCGGTCGGGCCCTGCACTCCGCGCTGGACGAGTTCGTTGGCCTTCTTGTCCGGGACGAGCCGGAAGGAGAGGTGGCCGCGGGAGGAGACCTCGGGCTCGATGCGGTCGGCGACCAGCCGGGTCAGGCGGGGCCGGACGGGCAGGTGCCCCTGGGCCAGCTCGGGCTCGGAGGCCGTGAGCCGGGTCGTGGTGCGGACCGTCCCCGCGCCTTCGCCCTCACCGGCGACGGCGAGGTGGAGGCGTACGTCCCAGACCGCGTCCACGATGCCGAGCGGACGCAGGCCCTTGGCGAGGTCGGCCGAGGCCTCCCAGGCGATGGCCTCGCCCTCGTGGCGCACGGTGGCCACGGGGAAGCGGAAGGTCTGGAAGCGCACGCCCGGACGGCGGGCGTAGAACTCCAGCTGCGCGGAGAGCCGGGCGTCGGGCGGGATCACGCCGAGCGGGTTGGTGATGCGCCCGGCCAGCCGGACGGTGCCGTCGGTCTCCGCGTATCCGGTCAGCGCGTTGCGCAGGAACATCTTCTCGACCGGCTTGGTGTGGTAACCGAGCTCGGTGACGTCCAGGACGTGCCGGGCGAAGGCGTCGTGCTCGATGTGTTCGGCGCACCAGTACACGCGCCCCTCGTGCTCGACGAGCGGCGAGGAGATCTTGTCGCGGTTGCTGAGCGTGTCCACGGCGGGCAGCAGGTTGTCCCAGTCGGCCTCGTGGAGGAGGTACGCGCAGATGGCGTGGATCGGCTCGACCTCGTCGAAGGCGATGCGGTCGATCGACTCCAGGTAGGTGCGCGCGATCTGCGCGAACTCCTGGCGGTAGGTCTCGTCACGGAAGGGCAGCTCGCGCAGGTGCAGCACCAGGTCGTGCTTGAGCCACTTGACGTCCTTGGCGAACTTCAGCGCCAGCAGGCCGTGGTCGGCGAGGAGCTGGTCGACCCGGCGGTGGATCTCCATGCGGTGCGTGAAGTTGGCGATCTCGTCACGCCGGTTGCTGATGGACTTGGCGGCCGACTCCGCCGGCTTGTCCACGATCCGCCAGTCGTACACCCGGTTCGGGATGAGCGTGATGCGCTGGGCGGCCACGTAGGCCTGCGCGGAGAACAGCAGGTCCTCGTAGTGGATCCCGACCGGGAACTCAAGGCCCTCATCGAGCAGGAACTGCCTGCGGTAGCACTTGTTCGTCGACAGGGTGTCGAAGACCAGTAGGTCGGGCAGCTCGGAGATGGACTCCAGGGTGCGGGTGCGGTCGTACAGCCAGGGGTACCACTTGACCTCCTTGCCGGTGCGCGAGTCGACGTGCACACGCACGCACAGGCCCGAGACGAGGTCCGCGCCGGTGGACTCGGCGGCCTCCAGCATGTTGCGGCAGGCGTTGCGCTCCAGGACGTCGTCACTGTCGAGGAAGAGGACGTAGTCGCCGCGGGCCTGCTGGATGCCGTGGTTGCGGGGGGCGCCGCAGCCGCCGCTGTTCTCGGGCAGCCTGAAGGCCCGGACGCGGTCCGGGTGCGCGGCGGCCAGTCGCTGTGCCACGTCGTACGAGCCGTCCGTACTGCGGTCGTCGACGATGACGACCTCGACATCGCGCAGGGTCTGGTCGAGAACGGAGCGCACGGCCGTCGTCAGCCGGGACGCGTCGTTGTAGACGATCACGACCACGGACACGGCGGGCAAGGCTGCTGTTTCTGCTGGCGGGCAGGGGTGATCCACACTCATCCTATTAATGCTAGACATTCCTGATGGTTCAACCTAGGCGATCTAGTCCATTTGCGTATCACCTAGGTAGATGCCGATCGCCCGCAAAGGGTTGCGAGCTGCTGTCTAGCGGCTGTGTTTCACCTGTTCGAACACCCAGGTGCGGTACACGAGAAAACGGAACGCCGAGGCCAGCACGATCGACAGCGCCTTGGCCAGGTTGGACCCGAGCGGGGTGTCCATGCCCAGACCGTGGTAGCCGATGTAGAACAGCGCGCTCTCCATGATGACGCCAATGCCGCTGAACGCGAAGAACAGGGCGATCTGGCGTCGGGTGCGCGAGGCCCGGTCACGGTAGGCGAAGAAGCGGAAGCCGAGGTAGTTGCTGCCCATGGCGACACAGCTGGCGATGACCGTGGCGGCCATCGGGGCCCACTTCAGGCCGTGCAGGAGAAGGTTGAAGACCAGGAAGTTGACTGCGATACCGCTCCCGCCGACGGCTCCGAACTTCACCACTTCGAGGACGATCCGCCGGGTCCTTTCGATCGCCCCGGGAGGAGTGGCGGCTGGTGCGGGCTGGGGCGGCGCGGGGGCCTGCCGGCCTACACGGGCCCGCCCCTCAGAGAGATTCACAGTCACGATTGTCCCTTTTATCAGCAATAGGTAAATTCCAGTTCCGGTTTTCCCGAGAGATCCGCAAGAGCGAGGCAAGAGGGCGGCCGAGGCGCTTGCGCCTACCTGCACAAACAGGGGCAGCCCCGGCCGTCCCGGCCGGGGCTGCCCCATCGACGTACATCCGATCGAGTGAAACAAGTGCGCTCACGAGCGAGTCAAGCGCACCCAGAGGTGAGCTACGAGTGCGTCCGCAGAAGCGTCCGCATCGTGCGCATCGCCACCGACAGGTTCGCCAGGTCGAACGAGTCCGAGGTCTGGATCTCCTCCAGGGTGGTGCGGGCACGGCCCAGGATCGCCGCGTTCTTCTCCTCCCAGGCCTTGAAGCGCTGCTCCGGGGTCGAGGTGCCGTTGCCGACGGCGAGCACGTCCGCGGTGAGCGCCGCGTGGGCCGCGTACAGGTCCTCGCGGATCGAGGCGCGGGCCATGGACTGCCAGCGGTCGGCACGCGGGAGCTCGATGATGCGGTCCATGAGCTGGGTGATGTTCAGGCGGTCGGCGAGGTCGTAGTACACCTCCGCGACGGCCATCGGGTTCTTGCCCATGCGGTCGGCCACCGCGACGATGTCCAGCGTCGGGAAGGCCGAGGAGAACCCGGCCACGTGCGTGGCCAGCTCCTCGGGGACGCCGGCGCCCGTCAGCTCCTCGAAGATCTGCTGGTACCACTCCAGGTCCGCACCGCGCAGCAGCTTGGGCAGCTCGCCCCAGACCTGCGCGACCCCCTCGCTGAAGAAGGAGATGTTCTCGGCGAGCTGGAGCGGCTGTGGCCGGTTGTTGAGCAGCCAGCGCGTGCCCCGCTCGACGAGACGGCGCGAGTGCAGCCGGATCCTGGTCTGGACATCGGCGGCGACGACATTGTCGAGCGCCTCCACCGCGTCCCACACCTTGCTCGACTCGAAGATCGCGCGGGCCGCGGTCTGCGCCCGGACGATCTCCTCCAGGGACGCGCCCGTCTCCTCACGGAGGCGGTGCAGGAAGCTCGTACCACCCGTGTTGACCGTGTCGTTGACCAGTACGGTCGTCACGATCTCGCGGCGCAGCGCGTGCGCCTCGATCTGCTCGCGGAACTTCTCACGCAGCGCGGTGGGGAAGTACGCGAACAGCAGGCTCTGCAGGTACGGGTCGTCGGGCAGCGAGGTGGCGAGCAGCTCGTCGGAGACCGTGATCTTCGTGTACGCGAGGAGCACGGCCGTCTCCGGACCGGTCAGGCCCTGCCCGGAGTTGAGCCGCTCACGGATCTGCCGCTCGTTGGGCAGGAACTCCAGCGCCCGGTCGAGGTGGCCCTCCCTGACCAGGAAGCGCAGGAAGCGCTGCTGGGCGTGGAGCATGCTCGGCGACTGGGCCAGCGCGTTGGCGATCGCGACGTTCTGCGCGTAGTTGTTGCGCAGGACCAGGGCGCCGACCTCGTCGGTCATCTCGGCGAGCAGCTTGTTGCGCTGCTTGACCGTCTGATCGCCGTTGGTCACGACCGCGTTGAGCAGGATCTTGATGTTCACCTCGTGGTCGGAGGTGTCCACGCCCGCGCTGTTGTCGATGGCGTCGGTGTTGATCTTGCCGCCGTGCTGCGCGAACTCGATCCGGCCCAGCTGGGTCAGACCGAGGTTGCCGCCCTCGCCGACGACCTTGACGCGCAGGTCGGCGCCGTCGACGCGGATGGCGTCGTTGGCCTTGTCGCCGACGTCCGCGTGCGACTCGGCGGACGCCTTGACGTACGTACCGATGCCGCCGTTCCACAGCAGGTCGACCGGCGCCTGGAGGATCGCCTTCATCAGGTCGGCCGGAGTCATCTTGGTGACACCGGCCTCGATGCCGAGGGCCTCGCGGACGTGCGCGTTGACCGGGATCGCCTTGGCGGTCCGCGGGAAGACTCCGCCGCCGGCCGAGATCAGCTCGGTGTTGTAGTCCGCCCAGGACGAGCGCGGCAGCTCGAAGAGTCGACGCCGCTCGGCGTACGAGGTCTCCGCGTCCGGGGTCGGGTCGAGGAAGATGTGCCGGTGGTCGAAGGCGGCGACCACGCGGATGTGCTCGGAGAGCAGCATGCCGTTGCCGAACACGTCACCGGACATGTCACCGACACCGACGACGGTGAAGTCCTCGGTCTGGGTGTTGACGCCCAGCTCCCGGAAGTGCCGCTTCACGGACTCCCAGGCACCGCGCGCGGTGATGCCCATCTTCTTGTGGTCGTAACCGGCGGAGCCGCCGGAGGCGAAGGCGTCCCCGAGCCAGAAGTTGTAGCTCTCGGCGACCTCGTTGGCGATGTCGGAGAAGGTCGCGGTGCCCTTGTCGGCGGCGACGACGAGATAGGTGTCCTCCCCGTCGTGCCGGACCACGTCCACCGGGGGCACGACCGCACCGGCGACCAGGTTGTCGGTGATGTCGAGCAGCGCCGAGATGAAGGTCCGGTAGCTGCGGATGCCCTCCGCGAGCCAGGCGTCGCGGTCCACGGACGGGTCGGGCAGCTGCTTGGCGACGAAGCCGCCCTTGGCGCCGACGGGCACGATGACGGTGTTCTTCACCATCTGTGCCTTGACCAGACCCAGGATCTCCGTCCGGAAGTCCTCGCGCCGGTCGGACCAGCGCAGACCACCGCGCGCGACCTTGCCGAAGCGCAGGTGCACGCCCTCCACCTTCGGCGAGTACACCCAGATCTCGTACGCCGGTCGCGGCGCCGGCAGGTCCGGGATGGCCTGCGGGTCGAACTTCATGGAGACGTACTCGTGCGGCTTGGCGCCCAACGCCTCCTGGAAGAAGTTGGTGCGCAGGGTCGCCTTGATGAGGGTGAGGAAGGAGCGCAGGATCCGGTCCTCGTCCAGGCTGGCCACCTGGTCGAGAGCGGCGTCCAGCTCCTCCATCAGCGCGTCGGTCAGCTCGACACCGGCGTGCTGGCGCTCCGGCGACATCCGCGCCTCGAAGAGCGAGACAAGCAGCCGGGTGGTGTGGACATTGTTCCGGAGGGTGTCCTCCATGTAGTCCTGGCTGAAGGTGGAGCCCGCCTGGCGCAGGTACTTGGCGTACGCGCGCAGCACCATCGCCTGCCGCCAGGTCAGCCCGGCGCTCAGCACGAGGGCGTTGAAGCCGTCGTTCTCGGCCTCGCCGGTCCAGGTGGCGGCGAAGGCCTCCTGGAAGCGCTCACGGCCGTCGTCGCCGAGGTAGTCGCCGTTGCCGTTCAGGGACTTGGGCAGGCGCAGCCCGAAGTCGTAGATCCAGGCCGTCGTACGGTCCGAGCAGCGCAGCTCGTACGGGCGCTCGTCGGTGACCTCGACGCCCATGCGGTTGAGGGCCGGCAGGACCGCCGAGAGGGAGACCTGCTCGCCGGTGCGGTAGATCTTGAAGCGGCGCTCGCCGGGACCGGCACCGACCGGCTCGTACAGGCTGAGCGCGAAGTCCTTGCTCCGGTCGCGGGTGAGCTTCTCCAGGTGGACCAGGTCGGCGACCGCGGCACGCGGGGTGTGGTCGGCCTTGTAGCCCTCGGGGAAGGCGCTGCCGTAGCGGCGCAGCAGCTCGGCCGCGCGCTCCTCGCCGCACTCGGCGTTCAGCGCCTCGGCGAAACCGTCGGCCCAGGAGCGGGCGGCCTCGACGAGCCGCACCTCGAGCCTGTCCTTGTCCGCGTCGCTGAGCTGCGTCAGCTCGGTGCCCTGCGGGACCCGGACCACGAAGTGCAGCCGGGAGAGGATCGACTCGGTGTTCCAGGCGGTGAAGTCGACGCTGGTGCCGTTCAGCTCCTCCTTCAGGATGTCGATGATCCTGAGGCGCACCCCGGTGGTGTAGCGGTCGCGCGGGAGGTAGACGAGGGCCGAGTAGTAGCGGCCGTACTCGTCCTGGCGCAGGTAGAGGCGCAGGCGGCGCCGCTCCTGGAGGTAGAGGACGCTGGTGACGATGGAACGCAGCTCGTCGGGGGGCGTCTGGAAGAGCTCGTCGCGGGGGTAGGTCTCCAGGATCTGGAGCAGGTCGCGGCCGTCGTGGCTGTTGGGCGAGAAGCCCGCGCCCTTGAGGACCTCCTCGACCTTGCGGCGGACCACGGGGACGCGGCGCACGGACTCGGTGTACGCGGCCGAGGAGAACAGGCCCAGGAAGCGCCGCTCACCGACGACGTTGCCCTCGGCGTCGAACTTCTTCACACCGATGTAGTCGAGGTAGGACGGCCGGTGCACGGTGGCGCGGCTGTTGGCCTTGGTGAGGACGAGCAGCTTGTGCTCACGGGCCTTGGCGCGGGCGTCGGCGGGCAGCCGCTCGAAGGACGGGCTGACCGGGTGGCTGTCGTCACCGCCGTGCTGCGGGTCGGAGCGCAGGATGCCGAGTCCGGTGCCGGGGACGGCGGCCAGCGAGTCGTCGTCGCGCAGCTCGTACTCGCGGAACCCCAGGAAGGTGAAGTGGTCGTCCGAGAGCCAGCGCAGCAGCTCACGGGCCTCCTCGACCTCCAGGTCACGCAGGTCGTCGGCGGTCGGCTCGGTGGGCAGTTCCTCGGCGATGCGCAACGCGGCGTCGCGCATCTTCTCCCAGTCCTCGACGGCCTCACGGACGTCGGACAGGACGCGCAGCAGATCGGCGGTGATCTGCTTCAGGTCGGCACGGTCGGTCTCGCGGTCGACCTCGACGTGGATCCAGGACTCGACGTGCGCGTCGTGCGGCAGATCCTCGAGGGTGGGCCGGCCGGGGAGCACCTCGATGAGCTCGCCGGTCAGATCGCGCCGTACGACGAACTGCGGGTGGATGACGAGGTGGATGCCGCGGCCCTGCCGGGACAGCTCGTTGGTGACCGAGTCGACGAGGAAGGGCATGTCGTCGGTCACGACCTCGACGACGGAGTGGCTGCAGGTCCAGCCGTTCTCCTCGACGGTGGGCGTGTGCACTCGGACGTTGGCCGTGCCCTGGGGGCGATTCTCGGCCAGTCGGTAGTGGGAGAAGGCGGCTCCGAAGACATCGACCGGGTCGCGGTCGGTCAGGTCCTCCGGGGCTGTGTGCAGGTAGTAGCGCTGGAGGAACGCGAGCACGGTGTCCTTGTCCGGAGTGCCCTCGCTCGTCGTCCCAGTCGGTAGGTGCCCCCCGACCGGGCTGTTCTCAGCTACCCGGGCAGCCCTCTCGAGCAGCTCGGCCTTGGCTTCGTCCAGCTTGGTCTGCATTGTCCTCTGGCTCCTGTCGCGCGCCGTTGCGTGACGTAGAAGGAAGTACGGTCTCTTCTCCGACGTAACGCCGTGACGCGGGGTGTCCGGTCTGGTCCGACGCTATGCCGCATGGAGAGATGGGCGGGGGGGTATCGGCCATTCTCGGCACCCTCGGCGACTGTGACGCTGATCTCTGCGTCGTCCGTCCCCGGGGTGTCCGCGGCCTACGGAGAACGCTCGCGATTCCGCTTGCGCCCGCGTTTCCGCTGGTGCTTGCCGCGGTCGCCGCTCCATCCCGCCCGTGAAGATCAGCGATCGCCGCCCGGTCACGGATGTCGTCCGTGCGCTCCGGGCGCGAGGCAGGGGCAACTGAGCCCCCGCGAGATATCGCGCTGATCACGCCACCAGGCTATCGCTCCCTACCCGGGGCCCGTCATGAGCCGTATGTGTACAAAACCGGGGGTGGAACTTTGACAGTATGCACAGGGACGAAAGGGACGGGAACGTGCAGTCCTCCGGTAACCCTCTCCTGCGGCACCACGTTGACGAGGACGGTGGGGCGGAGGCGGAATAGAACTGGGGCCCGCTGAAGCTCCACCGAAGCTCCACCGAAGGGAGCGGCACCGACATGACACCGAAGATCCTGATGGTCACCGGCGACGCGGCGGAATCACTGGAGGTCCTGTACCCCTACCAGCGCCTGCGCGAGGAGGGCTACGAGGTCCACATCGCGGCCCCCACCCGCAAGCAGCTCCGCTTCGTGGTCCACGACTTCGAACCCGGCTTCGACACGTACACGGAGAAGCCCGGCTACACCTGGCCCGCCGACCTAGCGTTCTCGGAGGTCGACCCCGGTCAGTACGCCGCCGTGGTGATCCCGGGCGGCCGCGCGCCCGAGTACCTCCGCAACGACCCCGAACTCCGCAAGATCCTCAAGTCCTTCTTCGACGCCGACAAGCCCGTGGCCCAGATCTGCCACGGCCCCCTCCTCACGGCCGCCGCCGACGCCCTGAGCGGGCGCCGCGTCACCGCCTACCCGGCACTGGAACTGGACATGCAGGCCGCCGGAGCGACCTTCCAGGACGCGGAGGCAGTGGTCGACGGCACCCTCGTGTCCGCCCGCGCCTGGCCGGACCACCCGGCCTGGATGCGCGAGTTCCTCAGGGTGCTGAGGGCGAAGGCGCCGGTGGGCTGAACGACTCGGGGGCGGTGACGTGGGAGGTGTGAGCCGAGTACGCGGCTGCCCCGCCGACGAGGGCCGCCGCACACCCGGCGCGGCGAGCTCGGACGACAGACCTACGCCGCCATCAGTCGCTCGGCCTCCTCGACCGCCTCTTCCAGGCTGTCCACCACGGGCACGCCGACCCCTTCGAGGCTGGCGCGACTGTGCGAACCGCCGGTGTAGAGCACGGCCCGCGCCCCCACGTGCAGCGCCGCCACCGCGTCGTCGGCGGCGTCCCCGATCACCACCGTGCGCTCCGGGTCCACGCCCGCGAGCGAGCCTATGTGCCGCACCATGTGCTCGGCCTTGCTGCCGCCGGACGGCCCGACCCGCCCCTCCACTCGCACGAAGTGCGGCTCGATCCCGAACCCCCTGACCAGCGGGACCAGTTCCTCGTGCACATACATGCTCAACAGCGACTGGCTGCGCCCCGCCGACCGCCAGTCCGCGAGCAACGTCGACGCCCCCTCGGTGAGCTCGCACGTCACACGATGCTCCGCGTAGTACCGATGGAAGGTGTCGTCCATGACCTCCCACTCGGCATCGGTCGGCAGCCGCCCCATCAGCCGCTCGTAGAACTTCGGCACCGGCACGCAGTACAACTCCCGGTACCGCTCGAGCGTGAGCGGCTCCAACCCCAACTCGGCGAATGCCGCGTTCGTCGCCCCGATGATCGCGGCGTTGTCGTGGAACAGCGTCCCGTTCCAGTCCCACACGATGTGCGCTGCTGCGCCCTGCTTCCCCATACCAAGAAACTACCCGCCCGCACTGACAACGCCCCTCGGCGCAGGCTCAGTCCTCCAGCCCCACCAGGTTGGGAATCTCCTGCGTCGCGAACCACAACAACTCGTGGTCCTCGGCCCCGTCCACGATGAACTGCGCGTCGTCGTCCCCGTGGTCGGCCGCCCCGAGCGCGTCCACGGCCGCCGAGACGTCCTCCCCGGCGTCATCGGCGTCGACGTGCACCGCGGCCGCCTTGGACAGGGCCACGGGCCCCGACACCCGCACCTCACCGAGCGCCACCGGATCGAGCCCCCGGTCGGGGTCGGCGACCGCGGCCCGGTCGGGAACGTCGACCGCGACGACCACCCGCCGCCGCACGGCCCCCGGCTCCCCCGCGAGCAGCCGCAGCGAGGCCAGCGCGGCCCGGTTCAGCGCCGCGTACTCGAGCTCCTCGATGTCGTCGGAGAGGTACCACTCGCGCAACGCGGGCGTGACGGCGTACGCGACGACCGGTCCCGCCGCCAGCTCCCCCGTCTTGTACGCCTCGGCGAGACCGGAGAGGGTCAGGGGGACGTAGACGCGCATGGCTGGCCGCTTTCGTAGTCGGGTGGGTTTCCCGGGTCGGAGGGCTCCTGGAAGGGCGGTCCCGCGCCTCCCGGGAAGGCCTTCAGGATACGTGCGGGCGTCCCCTTTCGGGTCCCGGTCCCTCCCCCGTACGGCGTCCACCCCCGGCCCGCGATTCACCCGGAACATCCCTTCCCCGCCGGGCCTCCCGCCCCTCCCGCTCACTCTGATAGGTGAACCTTCCTGCCGCCGCGGCGCGCGCCCGGCGTCCTTGCGGGGACCCGCTCCCGCCTCGTAGAAGATCCCCAACACGAAGTTACCGCCCGGTATCGACCGGTCGCGGCGAGCGGGGCCGACACTGAACGGGGACGACACATGAACAAGGTGATGACCAGGACGAAGCGCCGCCCGGGCACCCGCCCACCCGGCCGCCACGACACCCGCCGCCCCGGCACCACCCCACCGCGCACCCCGGGCGCGGGCGCACCCCGCCCGGCCCCGGGAGACAGCCCACCCCAGGCGCCCGCACCGCACACACCCCCGGCGGAGGCCGCATCCCGCACCCTCCTCCTGCCCCCGCCGGCCGACCCTCCACGGCCCTCGCTGCCGCCCTCATCGCCATCCACAGCGCCGCCACAGCCCCGTCCCACCGACCTCTTCGCCGACCGCCTCCTCGCCGTGCTCAGCGGCCAACGCCCCGTCCACTGCATGCTGCGCCACACCGCGGGCCGGGCCTACGACGAGCTGGCCTGGCTCGCCGAGCGCGGCCCCCTGCGCACCCGCGGCACCCGCCCGGTCGTCCGCGACATCGGCTACTACGTGCCACGGCCCGGCGCGATCGAGGCCTTCGCCCGCATCGGCGCGGGCGACCGGCTCCGCGCGATGGCCTTCCGCCTGGAACAGGGCCCCGACCTCCGCTGGCGCTGCACGGCGGTGGAACTGGGCGGCCCCCGCATGCCCCGCCCGGACGACGACTGAGCAGCCCCCCGAATCCGTGAACACCTCGCGGCAACTCCTACGGACCGCTGCCCCGCTGCCCAACTCCCACAGACCCCTGAACCCCCACCGCCCAGCTCCCACGGGCCCCTGAACCCGCACCGCCCGGCTCCCACGGGCCCCTGAACCCCCACTGAGCAACGCAAAGGGCCGGACACCCACGGGTGCCCGGCCCTTCACCGCTTCTCAACTCTCATCGGCTCTCGCGAGCCGATCGGTCACTTCTTGCGGCGCCGCCCGTTGCTCTTCTGCTGCTTGCGGCGCTCCGCGCGCGTGAGGCCGTCCGCCTCGGAACGCACGGGCTCGTCGTCGTCGTTGGCGAAGTCGCCCTCGACGATGCCGCCCTCACCGTCCACCGTCGGCGCGGAGAAGTGCAGCCGGTCGGGACGCTGCGGGGCGTCGAGCCCCTTGGCGCGGATCTCGGGACGCGCACCCGCGGGCACGACGTCCTCCTTCTTCTCCAGCGACGGCGCGGCGTCCTCGACCGGGACCTCCTCGACCTGCTGCTCGACCTGAACCTCCAGGTTGAACAGGTAGCCGACGGACTCCTCCTTGATGCCGTCCATCATGGCGGAGAACATGTCGAAGCCCTCGCGCTGGTACTCGACCAGCGGGTCCTTCTGCGCCATGGCGCGCAGGCCGATGCCCTCCTGGAGATAGTCCATCTCGTAGAGGTGCTCGCGCCACTTGCGGTCGAGGACCGACAGGACGACCCGCCGCTCCAGCTCCCGCATGATCTCGGAGCCGAGCGTCTCCTCACGGGCCGCGTACTGCTCGTGGATGTCGTCCTTGATGGACTCGGAGACGAACTCGGCGGTCAGACCGGCACGATCACCGGCCGCCTCCTCCAGCTCGTCGACGGTGACCTTCACCGGGTAGAGCTGCTTGAAAGCGCCCCACAGCCGGTCCAGGTCCCACTCCTCGGCGAAGCCCTCGGCGGTCTCGGCCGCGATGTAGGCGTCGATCGTGTCGTCCGTGAAGTGCTGGATCTGCTCCTGCAGGTCCTCGCCCTCCAGGACGCGGCGGCGCTCGCCGTAGATGACCTCGCGCTGCCGGTTGAGCACCTCGTCGTACTTCAGAACGTTCTTGCGCGTCTCGAAGTTCTGCTGCTCGACCTGCGACTGGGCGGAGGCGATCGCGCGCGTGACCATCTTGTTCTCGATCGGCACGTCGTCCGGCACGTTGGCCATCGACATCACGCGCTCGACCATCTGGGCCTTGAACAGCCGCATCAGGTCGTCACCGAGCGACAGGTAGAAGCGGGACTCGCCCGGGTCGCCCTGACGGCCGGAACGACCGCGCAGCTGGTTGTCGATACGACGCGACTCGTGGCGCTCGGTGCCCAGCACGTAGAGCCCGCCGAGCTCCTTGACCTCTTCGAACTCCGCCTTGACGGCCTGCTCGGCCTTCTCCAGGGCGGCGGGGAGGGCCGCGGCCCACTCCTCGATGTGCTCCTCGGGGTCGAGGCCACGCTGACGCAGCTCCGCCTCGGCGAGGTCATCGGGGTTGCCGCCGAGCTTGATGTCCGTGCCTCGACCGGCCATGTTCGTGGCGACGGTCACAGCGCCCCGGCGGCCGGCCTGGGCGATGATCGGGGCCTCACGGTCATGCTGCTTCGCGTTCAGCACCTCGTGCTGGATGCCCCGCTTCGAGAGCTGCTGCGAAAGGTACTCGGACTTCTCGACCGACGTCGTACCGACGAGGATCGGCTGGCCCTTCTCGTGCTTCTCGGCGATGTCGTCGACCACCGCGTCGAACTTGGCGACCTCGGTGCGGTAGATCAGGTCTGACTGGTCCTTGCGGACCATCGGCTTGTTGGTCGGGATCGGGACGACGCCGAGCTTGTAGATCTGGTGGAACTCGGCGGCCTCGGTCATCGCCGTACCGGTCATGCCGGAGAGCTTGCCGTAGAGGCGGAAGAAGTTCTGCAGGGTGATCGTGGCGAGCGTCTGGTTCTCGTCCTTGATGTCCACCCCTTCCTTCGCCTCGATCGCCTGGTGCATGCCCTCGTTGTAGCGGCGGCCGGCGAGGATACGGCCGGTGTGCTCGTCGACGATCATGACTTCGCCGTCGATGACGACGTAGTCCTTGTCCTTCTTGAAGAGCTCCTTGGCCTTGATGGCGTTGTTCAGGTAGCCCACCAGCGGCGTGTTCACCGACTCGTACAGGTTGTCGATGCCCAGCCAGTCCTCGACCTTGGAGACGCCGGGCTCGTGGATGGCGACGGTGCGCTTCTTCTCGTCGACCTCGTAGTCCCCGGTCTCCTCGAGGCCCTTGAGGGGGTTGCCGGCCTCGCCCTTCTTCAGCCGGGTGACCAGCTTGGCGAAGTCGCCGTACCACTTGGTGGCCTGGTCGGCCGGGCCCGAGATGATGAGCGGCGTACGGGCCTCGTCGACGAGGATCGAGTCGACCTCGTCGACGATCGCGAAGTTGTGGCCCCGCTGGACGAGTTCGTCCTGCGACCAGGCCATGTTGTCGCGGAGGTAGTCGAAGCCGAACTCGTTGTTCGTGCCGTACGTGATGTCGCACGCGTACTGCTCGCGGCGCTGGGCCGGCGTCATGTTGGCGAGGATGCAGCCGACGGTCAGACCCAGGAACTTGTGGACGCGACCCATCATCTCGGAGTCGCGCTCGGCCAGATAGTCGTTGACCGTGATCAGGTGAACGCCGTCTCCGGAGAGAGCGTTCAGATACGCGGGCAGCGTGCCGACGAGGGTCTTGCCTTCGCCGGTCTTCATCTCCGCGACGTAGCCGAGGTGGAGCGCGGCGCCACCCATCATCTGCACGTCGTAGTGACGCTGTCCGAGGACGCGCTTGGCGGCCTCACGCACGGTGGCGAAGGCCTCGGGGAGCAGGTCGTCCAGGCTCTCCCCATCCGCATACCGCTGCTTGTACTCATCAGTGAGGGCGCGCAGCTCGGCGTCGGAGAGGTCGACGAAGTCCTCTTCGATGGAGTTGACCTGGTCCGCGATGCGGTGCAGCTTGCGCAGGATCTTGCCTTCGCCTGCACGCATGATCTTCGAGAGGACGGACACGGGGGTTTGTCTCCTTGCCGGTCGGGCCTGGGACGGTCGGGTTCAATGTCAGATTCAAATCACAGCTTGAGCAACGGCCATCGTAAGCGAGGACCCCACCGCGCCGGGAGGTCTGCCAGTGACAGCCACTAGGACAACGGACAGGGGTGGCGGAAGGTGCCGTGCCCGCGCTGCGAAAAGTAACCGAACCGTCACTCGCCGCAAAGGAATGGCGCCCTTTCGGTGGCCCTAGCAGAATCGGCCGATGGACCCCGTCACGCTGACCACCGACCGGCTGCTCCTGCGCGCCGTGGACTCGCACGACACCGACTCGGTGTACGAAGCCGTCCAGGACCCCGATATCCAGCGCTGGACCACGATCCCCTCGCCCTATCTCCGCGAGCACGCGACGGGCTTCACGGATCAGATGGTGCCGGACGGCTGGGCGGACGGCTCCATGTTCACCTTCGGCGCCTTCCTCCTGTCGGGGGACCTCGCGGGCATGCTCTCCATCAGCATGCGTTCCCTGGGTGTCGGCGAGGTCGGCTTCTGGGCGGCCAAGGAGCACCGCGGCAACGGCTACATCACCGAGGCCACCCTCACCGCTGCCCGCTGGGCCTTCACGAGCCTCGGCGTCGACCGCCTGGAATGGCGCGCCGAGGTCGGCAACAAGGGTTCCCGCGCGGTCGCCGAACGCGCCGGCTTCACCCTGGAAGGCACCCTCCGCTCCGCCCTCAACAACAAGGGCGTACGCCGCGACTGCTGGATCGGCTCCCTGCTCCCCTCGGACCTGGGCCTGGCCTCAACGGCCCCGTACTTGCCCGCCCCGCCCTCCACCCCGTAAACCCCCCTCCACCACACACCCACCTCATCCAGGCCGCCCGACACCGGCTCCCCAGAGACCTGCGGCTGCCGCCCCGGGAGGATGCAGGGCACAGCCCTGCGGGGGCAGGGCTGTGACGCAGCCCGTCCGCGACAGAGCGAAACCCCGCAGTGCGCTGGGGCGACAGCCCCACCACAGCCACAGCCCCTGCGGGTGCCCGGAGGCAAAGCCCCACGGGGGGTTCGAGGGAAGTAGGGGGGAGCCCGGCCGGGGTCCGGGGGCGGAGCCCCGCTGGGGGGCCGGGGTGCAACCGTGCCGGGGGTCCGGGGTACAGCCCCGCCGGGGGTCCGAGGGCGGAGCCCCGCCAGGGTGCAGGGGCACCCGCCGGGGGGCCGGGGGCGCAGCGTTGCCAGGGTTCAGGGGCGGAGCCCTGCCAGGGGTCCGGGGGCGGAGCCCCTGGCGGGGGCTGGGGCAGAGCCCCACCAGGGTCCAGGTCCGGAGCCCCGCCATGGGTGCAGGGGCGCAGCCCCACCGGGGTCCAGGACCGGAGCCCCCGCCGGGGGTCCAGGGCCGGAGCCCCGCCATGCGTGCAGGGGTGCAGCCCCGCCGGGGGTTCAGGGGCGGAGCCCCTGGCGGGGCTGGGGCGGAGCCCCTGGGATGGGACGGGTAGGGGCGGCGGGGGCGAGTCCACTGTCAGTGGCACCGCCTACCGTGTGGAACATGACGAGCCTCCCGCGTCCCACCACCGACCTCTCCGCCGAAGAAGCCCGCCGCATCGCCCTACGGGCCCAGGGCTTCCTGGGCGCCCCCGACCGCAGGGCCGGCGTCCGCGGAATCCTGCGACACCTCGGCGCGGTCCAGCTCGACACGATCTCCGTCCTGGCCCGCTCCCACGAACTCATCCCGTACGCCCGCCTGGGCGCGGTAGGCCGCACAACCGTCGACCAGGCCTACTGGACCGACACCCACGCCTTCGAGTACTGGTCCCACGCCGCCTGCATCCTCCCCGTGGAGGAATGGCCCCACTTCGCCTTCCGCCGCCGCGCCTACCGCTCCCGCCCGCACTGGAACCACGACCTGCCTGACGGCACCTACGACCAGGTCATCAAGCAGCTCCGTACAGAAGGCCCCCTCACGGCCACGGAGTTGGGCGGCGCGAAGAAGACCAGCGAGTGGTGGGACTGGTCGGGCACCAAGGTGGCCGTGGAGCGCGCGCTGATGTACGGCGAGGTGGTGTGCACGGAGCGCCGCGGCTGGAAGCGCGTGTACGACCTCGCCGAGCGCGCCGTCCCCGAGGCCCTGCTCCATGACGAGCTGGACGACACGGAGTGCCTGCGCCGTCTGGTCGGCCTGGCCGGCAAGTCCCTGGGCGTCGGCACGCGCGCGGACATCGCCGACTATCACCGTCTCAAGGGCGAGCAGGTCGACGCGGTGATCGCGGACTCGGGCCTGGTCCCGGTGACGGTGGAGGGCTGGGGCAAGCCCGCGTGGGCGGACCCGGCGGCCCTGGAGACACCGCCGCGCGGCCGCCACCGTACGACGCTGCTGTCCCCGTTCGACTCACTCGTCTGGGAGCGGGCCCGCACGGAGCGGATCTTCGGCTTCACCCACCGTCTGGAGGCGTACACGCCCAAGCCGAAGCGGGTGTACGGCTACTTCGCGATGCCGGTCCTCGCCGGGGGCCGGCTCGTCGGCCGCGTGGACCCCGCCCGCGAGGGCCGCACCCTGGTCGCCAAACAGGTCACGCTGGACGGCGCCAAGGCGGTCCCTGCCGTGGCCCAGGCCCTCCTGGAGGCAGCGAGCTGGGTGGACTGCACAAACGTACGGGTGGAACGGGTGGACGCCCCGGACCTCCGCGAGCCCCTCGCAAAGGAACTCACCCGCGCACTGGCCTGACCCGACCGGCAACTCGGCCGACCGACCCGACCAGCCTTACGCAGACGCAACGCAGACTCACCGGATCTCGAGGATCTTCTCCCGCATCGCGTAGACCACCGCCTCCATCCTGGAGTGCAGTTGCAACTTCTCCAGGATGTTGCGCACATGGTTCTTCACGGTGTTCTCGGAGATGAACAACTCCTTGGCGATGTCCCGGTTGTTCATCCCGGTCGCGACGAGCTTGAGAACCTCCAGCTCGCGATCCGTGAGCCGCGGCGCGGGCACGAGCCGGCGCTCGTCCGTCCGCTGAATCATCGACTTGAACTCGGTGAGAAGTTTCGACGCCATCGACGGGCTGATCTGCGACTGCCCGTCCGCCACCGCGCGAATGGCCGTGGCCACCTCGTCCGTGGAGATCTCCTTGAGGAGATAACCGGTAGCGCCCGCCTTGATCGCGTCGTAGAGATCGGCTTCCTCGTCGCTGATCGTCAGCATGATGATCTTCGCGCTCGGAGCGACCTCCTTGATGGAGGTGCACGCCTCGATGCCGCCCCGCTTCGGCATTCGTACGTCCATCAGCACGATGTCGGGGAGCAGGTCGGCCGCCTTGTCGACCGCCTCCGCCCCGTCACCCGCCTCGCCGACGACCTGGATGTCCTCCTCGGCCGCGAGCACGATCTCCAGGCCGCGGCGGAAGAGGGCATGGTCGTCCACGACGAGGACCCGAATGGGCTCCTTGCGTGGAGAGCCCGCGTCCGGGCCCATGCCGACGACGCCGCCGTCGGCATCCCCGTCACGCATCGGTCCGAAACTGTCCGCCATCGTTCCTCCCCCTGAAGGCCGTGGCCTGCGTTCTTGTGCCATCGCCAATCCGAGGCAACGACCCACCGGTTGGGGCCGGTTCGGCCATGATTCCATGCCCGGACGACAGTGCGGTGACAGAGCGGGTCGCGAAGTGGTCGCACACCGGTGCCCCTGGGGGCGCACGCGCGCTCCAGGGGCACCGGCTCAGCCGTCATCGGGGCGGGTCAGCCGCCGAGCGCACCGCCCGGCGCGTCCGGTCCGGCCTGGGTGACCATGGGGTCCGTGCTGAGGTGAATGACGCCGTAGTCGTATGCGTGCCGCCGGTAGACGACACTGGGTTCCTTCGTCTCGGAGTCGACGAAGAGATAGAAGTCGTGCCCGACCAGCTCCATCTCGTAGAGCGCCTGGTCGAGCGTCATCGGGGCGGCCACGTGGGTCTTCTCGCGAACGATGAGGGGGCCTTCGCCCATGACCTCGAGGGAGCCGATCTTCTTCGTCGGCACGCTGTCCGCTTCGTCCTCGTGGACGACGGTCCCGTTCCCGTTGAGCGTCGCGGCGCCGGGGACGTGGTCGGCGACCTCCGCGGCCGAGAGCCGTCCGTTGCCGCGGCGGGTGTAGCGCTTGTCGTGCTGCTTGCGCAGACGGGCTTCGAGTTTGTCCGCCGCCAGGTCGAGTGCCGCATACGGGTCACTTGCCGCCGCCTCCGCCCGGATCACCGGACCGCGGGAGTGGAGCGTGATCTCCACTCGGTCGCAACGGTCGGCCTGCCGGGGGTTGGGCTCCTTGGACACCTCCACGTCGAGGCTGATCACCTTGCCATCGAGCTTCTGGATCTTCTCCAGCTTCAGCTTCTCGGCCACGTGCTTGCGGAACCGCTCGGGCACCTCGGTCTTGCGGCCCTTGACGACGATGTCCACGCAGAACTCCGTTCCCGGATTGCTCCGCTGCACTGGCGGAGCGTCTCCCTTTTGCACCAGGCCCCGGTGAGTGCCGGAACCTCGGACTTGGTGACTTTCACCTCCTCCTCCCCCATGGGCAAGATCTACACCCCATCGCTGCGGGTGATTCAGAAACCCGCAGCACAACATTCGGATGGGCGAGGTACGGCCTGCGCCATTGCCTCACAACCGAACATATCTCGCCTGGACGGATGTCGTCACCCTCTACTGCGGCGTACCTCCGTTCAGGTGAATTGACCTGGTCATTACCTGCAACGATGGAAGTTCCCGGTCAGTTCCGGTTTATTTCGAAAGAGTCCGGCGGGGCCGCGACCACAGCCGCGCAGATCATGTCGTCGACTCCGCTCATACCCGCCATTCGCTGGGCTCCTTGTGCCCGGTCGGTAACCACTGTCGTTGCCTCCGTCATCCGTTCCCCCGTTGCTTCCCCCGCCACCGCCGCCCGTACGGCACGGGCCGCCTCCCTCATCGAGGCACCCGTCGTCATCAGGTCGTCCACGAGGACGACCCTGCCCCCGCTCGCCAACAGCCGGGCACCTCCGGCCGCCACCTCCAGGGCGCCCGCGAGATTGTCCAGTCGCTGCCGCGAGTCGAGCCCCGCCTGGTCGGCCACGGCGCGCCGCTGCCGCAGCACGGCCAGCACCCGGGCCGGTGTCCCCGTGCGCCGCAGCTCCCCCGCCGCCGCGAGCGCGATCCGCCGCGCCGGATCATGGCCGCGCGCCCGCACCGCCTGCCGCGAGGACGGCAGGGGAACAAGCAGCAGAGAACCTGTGCCGGAAAGCGGCACACGCCCCTGACCACCCCCGGGCCGCAGTTGCCTGTTGCCGCCCCTCAGGTGCCCGTCCCGGGCCGTGGACAGCCCCTCCGGGACCGGGAGACACAGGTGCCGCAGCCCTGCCCGTACAGCCCCCGCCAGGGCCGTCCCCAAAGGTCTCGCAAGTGTCAGCGCCCCCCGTTCCTTGTGGGCGAGGAGCGTCGCGCGCACCTCGTCCTCGTATGGGGCCGCCGCGTGCACGACCGGCAGCCCGGGCGGCTCCGGATCCGGTCGCACCCGGCGCGGTGCGGCCCCGCTCAGGGCGGCACGGCACTCCGGGCAGAGCACCGTGCGAGACCTTCCGCAGCCTCCGCACTCGGCCGGCAGCACCAGATCGGTGAGGTCCTGCCACCACCCCCGCATGCCCACCACTGTGCCAACGCGCGGGCCGACCGGCCACCCCTGTGGACAACCGCCTGTGGACAACTCCACGCCCATCACCCGTCCGGGGGACCCGGCCCGCAATGGCGGCCAAGTCCACCCCGTACGACGGCCAGGTCCGCCCCCTGCAACGGCCGGATCCACCCCATACGGCAGCCGGGCCTGCCCGAAAGGGGAGGCCCGGCAAGTCCGTACCCGGAAGAAATCGGAAGAAAGAGGTCGCTACCCGGGATAAACCGGTGCCGTGCCGTCCTTGACGATCTTCTGCCACTGCTCCCCGGAGGACAGCCGCACGATCCCGTCCTCCTCCGAGTGCGCCACCAGCGGCAGCCGTTCGTCCTCGGACGCGGCGACCTCCTTCACCCCCGTCAGCGCGGAGGGTGCGGCGCCCACCGGAGTGGAGCCGTCGACCTGGACGTAGCGCATCTGCTGCACCCCGCCGGACTCGCGCCCGACGACGACGAGCCGGCTGTCCCCGGCCCACGACATGGCGGTGACCTCCTCCAGCTGCGGCGCCACGGAGCGCAGCTCGAGGATCGAGATGAGAGGCCGTCCGCCGGTCTTGGTGTCACGCTGGATGCGCCCGATCTGCAGCGAGCTCTTGCCGTCCTTCTGCACGATCAGTGCGATCCGCACCCCGTCGGCGGCCACCCGCACCGCCTGGACACGCCCGTCGATACCCGGCGCGGTGACCGCCAGCGGAGTACCCGCGCCCTTCTCCAGCAGGAGCAGCCGCGGGTTCTTCGGATCGCGGTCGGCCACCCACAGGTCGCCCTGTCCGTCCCAACTGGGCGTCGTCAGCCGGTCGTCCGCCTTCGTCCCCTGACTGTGCAGCACCGCGTCCCCCAGCGAGGCGCCCGACACCAGCGATCCGACGTACAGCGAACTCCCGTCGGCCGACACGCCGGCCGCGCTGTCCTCGTTCCGGGACACCGCGGCCGACCGCAGCTTCTTGTCGCCCACTCCCAGCGCACCGGGTACCGGCTCGGGCTGCTTGTCACTGTTGCCGCTGGGCAGTCGTACGAGCCGCTGCTTGGCGTCAATGAAGTACTCGTACTCAGGGTGCTTGGCCGTGCCGTGCGAAGCGACGGTCTCCGCCTGGCTCTCGGTGACCACGCACAACTGCGAACCGTTCGACCGCTGCAGCTCCACCTCGTCGACACCCGTGGGCGTCAGGTCCTGGAGCGTGAAGAGGAGTTGGGTGGCCATCTTGTTGCACTGGGTCTCTCCGACCCGGTCGGCCTTCTTGCTCAGGGGGACCGTCACCCTGTTGCGGTCGTCGGGCGACAGCGACGTGACGCCCTTCTTCAGCTCCGTGTCGGACGGGAAGCTCGACGTCACCACCGGATCCAGCCAGCGTGTGGGCCCCTTCAGGAGCGACCGGACCATCTCCGTCATCGGGTCCACCTTGTCCCGCACATAGACGGGATCGGCGACGGTCCCCAGCGGTCCGCCCGACCCAGAGGGCACATTCGAGGCGAAGTAGTACTTGTTGACGGACACGTAGTTGCGCTGGAAGTCGGAGTTGCCCATCACCACGCCCTGCGGCAGCGCGTCGATGCGCCACTGCTTGGTGTCCTTCTGCAGCGTGAGGTGCACCGTCGTCCGGTACGAACCGGCGTCCGGCGCGTACGCGTGCTGCTCGTCCACCGTGGCGACCTTGCTGCCGGAGAGCGTGTACGAGTCGTCGCCCTCCCTGGTGCCCATGTGCTCCGACTCGGGGTTGGGCCCGTCCGCGAGGACGGTCGTGGAACGGTACGGATCCCACGTTCTGCGGGCGCCCGCCGTCAGATATTTGCGCGCCGTCTCGTACTGCGCGTCGTCACTGGTCAGTGCCTCCAGGAAGCCCTGCACGATCTCCGCCGGCGGGGCGTCCTCGCGGGGCGGCAGCGCGAAGACGCGGACCTGCGAGTCCTGCCTCGGCGTGGACTCGACCCCGCGCAGATCCCCGCTGTCCGGCATCGAGGCGCACCCGGTCAGCAGCAGTGCGCCACAGCCGATGTACACCCCCACGCGCGCGGGACGCCGACGGCCGCTCCCCTCGCGGTCAGCGACCACGAAATGCCTCCCCTTGCCCGAGTTCCTCGGGCTCTGCTTGTCCGAGTTCTTCAGGCCCGCCGCCGTCCCGGCCACGCTCCTGCACGCTCCGCTCCCCACCCGCGGCGGGCATGTCGTCCGGCCGCCGCACCGCCCCGGAGGGCCTCGGCACCACACGCGCGCCGTTGCCCGGCAGCGCCGTCGGATCGGCCGTGGGCGACGCCCCGGCCAGTCGCGGCACCACGGACGTCCGCTGCATGGGCGGTGCCGCCTTTCCACCCGCGGCCTGCATCGGCACCGTGGCGAGCTTGTCGCCGCCGCCGGAGGGCAGTCCCGCGTCATTAAGTCCACGATTACGCCGCGAGTCCATGGGCTCCAGAGGTATCGGAGACCCCCGCAGCGGCTCGTCCGCGGTACGCGGCAGCGTCAGCCGGAACTGCGAACCGCCGCCCGGCTCACCCCACGCCTGCAGCCAGCCGCCGTGCAACCGGGCGTCCTCCAGGGCGATGGACAGCCCGAGCCCCGTACCGCCGGTGGTCCGCGCGCGTGCCGGGTCGGCACGCCAGAAGCGGCTGAAGACCCGGGTCGCCTCTCCGGGCTTGAGGCCGACGCCGTAGTCACGCACCGCGATGGCGACCGCCCCGCCCGCTGTGGCGAGCTTGACCACCACTTCCTTGCCGTCGCCGTGCTCCACGGCGTTGACGACGAGATTGCGCAGCACCCGCTCCACCCGCCGGGCATCCGCCTCGGCGACCACCGGCTGCTGGTCGCCGACGACACGTATCTGCGAGCCCTTGCGCTCGGCGAGCGGCTCGGCGCCGCTGACGACACGTCGTACGACTTCCCGGAGGTCTATCGCCTCGGCCTCCAGCGCCGCCGCACCCGCGTCGAACCGGCTGATCTCCAGCAGGTCCGCGAGCAGCGTCTCGAACCGGTCCAGCTGATCGGCGAGCAGCTCGGCCGACCGAGCGGTCACCGGATCGAAGTCCACGCGCGCGTCATGGATGACGTCGGCCGCCATCCGGACGGTCGTGAGCGGCGTACGCAGCTCGTGCGACACGTCGGACACGAACCGTCGCTGCATCCGCGACAGGTCCTCCAGCTGCTGGATCTTCAGCTGAAGGTTCTGTGCCATCTTGTTGAAAGCCTCGCCGAGCCGCGCGATGTCGTCCTCGCCGGTGACCTTCATCCGTTCCTGCAGGCGCCCGGCGGAGAGCCGCTCGGCGATCCCGGCCGCCATCCGCACCGGAGTGACGACCTGGCGCACCACGAGCCAGGCGATGGCCCCCAGAAGCACCACGACGAACAGTCCGGCCGTCGCGAGCGTCCCCTTGACCAGGCTCAGCGACTTCTCCTCCTGCGTCAGCGGGAAGAGGTAGTAGAGCTGGTACGCGTCTCCGTTGGGGTCGAGGACCTGCTTGCCGATGACCAGCGCGGCCTGCGACTCCGTGCCGTCCTTGTACACGACCCTGGTGTAGCTCTGCGCCGCCATCGTGTTGCTGTCGACGCGGGCGCGCAGGTCCTCCGGGATGCTCACTGTCGGATCGACGTCACCCGAGGAACGCGGACCGCGCCCGGCACCGCCGTTGCCGGCCACGGTGGAGCTGAGCGTCACCACGTCGAAGGCACCCTGGCCACCGCTGGAAAGGGAGACGACGAGGTCGTTCATCCACTGGCTGACGTTCTTGGACGGACGGCCGTCCGCACCCGAACCGTCGTCGCCATTGGCCGTGGCAGCCGCGTCCGCCTTCTGCTTGGCCACCGAGAAGCCACCCGTGGCCTGACTCTGCGAGGCCTTGACCTTGGCGTCCAGCAGACCGTTGCGCACCTGCCCGATGACCACGAAGCCGAGCAGCAGCACGACACCCAGCGACATCAGCAGCGTCGTGACGACGATCTTGAGCTGGATGTTGCGCCGCCACAGCCGCATCACGGGCAGCAACGGACGGCGCACCCAGCGCATGAACAACCGAAGGACCGGGCTGCCCTGGACTCCGCCCTGCAGCAGCCCGCCCTCCAAGAAACGTCCCCAGCGGGAGCCCGTCACCTTCCGGCCGACAGGCCGCCCCGAACGGACCCCCGACTCGCCGGGCGCCGAAGCGGCACTGTCCCGGGACATGTCAGCTCGGTCCGGCCTTGTAACCGACACCACGGACGGTCACCACGATCTCCGGCCGCTCCGGGTCCTTCTCGACCTTGGAGCGCAGCCGCTGGACGTGGACGTTGACCAGTCGGGTGTCCGCCGCGTGTCGGTAGCCCCACACCTGCTCGAGGAGCACCTCGCGCGTGAACACCTGCCACGGCTTGCGGGCCAGTGCCACGAGCAGATCGAACTCCAGCGGCGTCAGGGCGATCGACTGCCCGTCCCGCTTCACAGAGTGACCGGCCACATCGATCACAAGATCGCCGATGGCCAGCTGCTCGGGCGCCGGTTCCTCGGAACGACGCAGCCGCGCCCTGATCCGCGCCACCAGCTCCTTTGGCTTGAACGGCTTCACGATGTAGTCGTCGGCGCCGGACTCGAGGCCGACCACGACATCGACGGTGTCGCTCTTCGCGGTGAGCATCACGATCGGCACCCCGGATTCCGCCCTGATCAGGCGGCACACCTCGATACCGTCCCGGCCGGGAAGCATCAGGTCCAGGAGCACCAGATCGGGCTTGGTCTCACGGAAAGCGGCCAGCGCCTTGTCGCCGTCAGCTACGAAAGACGGCTCAAAACCTTCACCACGCAACACAATGCCGAGCATCTCGGCCAGTGCGGTGTCGTCATCGACGACAAGGACTCGTCCCTTCATAAACGACATCATCCCATTAACTAAATCGTTACCTGGCGTGACCTGTCACACAGCTCAGCGAGTGCCTCTGCTGTCACGGGCGACACAGCGCCCTCTTCAGTCACGATCGCCGTCACCAACTCGGGGGGCGTCACATCGAATGCCGGGTTGTACGCCTGGGTCCCCAGGGGTGCCACCGGTATCCCGCCTCCCGCTTCCACTCCCGCCACAGGCACCTGGGGTGCTGTGACCTCGGTCACTTCATGACCGGGACGCTGCTCGACCTCGATGGATGCTCCGTCCGGGGTGTCCGGGTCCACCGTCGTCACCGGCGCCACCACGATGAAAGGCACATGGTGATACCGGGCCAGCACCGCGAGCGGATAGCTCCCCACCTTGTTCGCCACCGAACCGTCGGCAGCGATCCGATCGGCCCCGATGAGCACCGCGTCCACCTCCCCCGCCGCGAACAGTGATCCTGCCGCGTTGTCCGTGAGCAAGGTGTACGCCATTCCGTTGCGTGCCGCCTCGTAAGCCGTCAGGCGAGCACCTTGCAGCAACGGACGCGTTTCGTCCACCCACAGCCTCCGCAGCTGCCCCGCCCGATGCGCCGCGAGGGCCACCGCGAAGGCCGTGCCCTCCCCGCCGGACACCAGCGCCCCGGTGTTGCAATGCGTCAGAATCCGGTGCCCGCCACCCGGCAACAGCTCGTCGAGCAGCGCCAACCCGTGCTCGGCCATCCGAGCACTGGCCGCGGCGTCCTCCCGGTGCAACGCCCGCGCCGCTTCGAGCGCCGCCCCGGCAGCCTGCCGCTGATCACCGCCGCCGGAGAGCGCGGCACGATACGCCGTCTGCGCCCGGCGCACACCGACAGCGAGGTTCACCGCGGTGGGCCGGGCGCCCGCCAGCGCCCGGGCGGCATCGTCCACGTCGAAGCCGCGCACGGCGGCGAGCGCGACTCCGTACGCCCCGGCGATACCCAGCAACGGCGCCCCTCGCACGGCCAGCGTGCGGATCGCCTCCACCAGCGCGGGAGCGTCCGTACACACCAACTCGACTTCCTCGGCCGGCAACCGTGTCTGGTCGAGAAGGACCAGCACCGGCCCTTCGGGCGGCTCGTCCCAGCGGATCGCCGGTATCTCCAGTAGCCCGTCGTCCTCGCGGAATTGCGCGTACTGATCAGCCATCCGCCCAGTCTGCCCCGTAGCAGGCGGACAATTGAAGGTGTCCACCCCATACGGGGGCCGGTCCCATGCCGGGCACACCGTGGCACGATGGCTGCCAACCTGCCGCCGCGAACGCGGACGGGCACCGTGAAGGAGCGACGATGAAAGACACTCCGGGCTGGGCCTCGCCCGGATCTGCCCCCTCCGACGGGCAGGAGCCGGACAACTCCGGCGCCCCCGAGCCCCCGGAGCAGCCCGCGGACCAAGGTGGCGCGAACCAGCCGGAGCCGCCCTCGAAGTGGTCCAAGGAGCAGCCCCCGCCCGGCCAGTGGTCCGCTCCCAGCCCACAGGGCCCCCAGGCCCCGCCGCCAGCGCCCCCCGGCCCCGGCTGGGGCGGCCAGCAGCCCCCTGGCGCGGGCGGCCACGGAGGCCAGGGCGGCGGCTACGGCGGCTGGGGAGGCCCCGGCCGTGGCTACGGAGGCCCAGGAGGTCCCGGTGGCTGGGGCGGCAACTGGGGCGGCCCGCCGCCCGCCGCCAAGCCCGGCGTGATCCCCCTGCGCCCGCTCGGCGTCGGCGAGATCCTCGACGGCGCGGTCTCCACGATGCGGACCTACTGGCGCACCGTCCTGGGCATCTCGCTCACCGTCGCCGTCGTCACACAGATCCCGATCATCCTGCTCCAGGGCCTGGTTCTGGACGACAGCGCGAGCACGGACGTCCTCAACGACCCGAGCGCCACCGCCGGGGAGTTGAGCCGCGCCCTGGGCGACACCCTGCTGAGCTCCGGCGTCGTCGTGCTCATCGGCCTGCTCGGCACCATCGTCGCCACGGCCCTGCTCACCTCCGTGACCAGCCGCGCGGTGCTCGGCAAGTCGGTGACCACCGCCGAGGCCTGGCGCGACGCCAGACCCCGGCTGCCGAAGCTGTTCGCCCTGACCTTCCTGCTGCCGCTCATCGCCGTCGCGATCATCACCGTCGGCACTCTTCCCGGCCTGCTCGTCGCCGTCGCCGGCTCGAGCAGCGCGGGCGCCGCACTCGCGGTCCTCGGCGGACTCGGCGCGGGCGTCGTCGCCCTCTGGCTGATGATCCGCTTCTCGCTCGCCTCGCCCGCCCTGATGCTGGAGAAGCAAGGCGTCCTGAAGTCGATGAGCCGCTCCGCGAAGCTCGTCCGCGGCTCCTGGTGGCGGGTCTTCGGCATCCAGCTGCTCGCCACGATCATCGCCAACATCGTGGCGTCGATCATCGTGATCCCCTTCGCGCTCATCGCCTCCGCCCTGAGTGGCGACGGCGTCGCCGGTTTCCTTGGCAGCGGCGGCAGCTCCGGCTGGACGTTCCTCATCGTCAGCGGAATCGGTTCGGTGATCGGCTCCATGATCACCTTCCCGATCGCCGCAGGCGTCACCGTGCTCCTCTACATCGACCAGCGCATCCGCCGCGAGGCCCTCGACCTCGACCTGGCACGTGCCGCCGGTGTCCAGGACTACGGCTCCAGCACCCCCGGCACCACTGCGGGGAGCTGATGCGGTGAGTCCGGCGGGGGGAGTTCTCACAGCGGTACTGGCACTGCCGCACATCGGCGCCACGGCCGTACTCGCGCTGCCGCGCGACGACGAACCACCGGTGACGATCCCGCGCGACCCCGCGCGGGAGGCGGCCAAGCGCGAACTGTCCAAACGGATGTACCACGAGAACGACCCGAGCCCGGTGCAACGCGCTCTGAACGCCTTCTGGGACTGGGTCGACAAGCTGTTCAGCGCCGCCTCCACGGCGGCTCCCGGCGGCACGCTCGGACTTGTCGTCATCGTGGTGGCGGTGCTGGCGGTCGTGGCCGCCCTCTGGTGGCGCCTCGGCACCCCGCACCGCACCCCCACCTCCTCCGCCGCACTCTTCGACGACCGCCCCCGCAGCGCCGCCGAACACCGCGCGGCCGCCGAAGCGCACGCCGCCCAGGGCCACTGGAACCAAGCCGTCCAGGAACGCATGCGCGCCGTCGTGCGCTCCCTCGAGGAGCGCGCCCTGCTCGACCCACGCCCCGGCCGCACCGCGGACGAGGCCGCCGCCGAAGCGGGCCGCACACTGCCCTCCCACACGGACCGACTGCGCGCCGCCGCCCGGGACTTCGACGAGGTCACATACGGCGGCCGGTCCGCGGGCTCCGACACGTACCACCGCCTCACCGAACTCGACCGCGACCTCGAGCGCACCAAACCCGTACTCGCCAGCAGCGCCCAGAGCACGGACCACAACAGCCGCCAGGGGGCCGCCTCATGACCGAGGCCACCCTCACGTCCACCTCGGCCTCGCCCACCGCCCGCCAGGTGTGGACCCGCACCCGAGGCATCGTCCTCGCCGTCGTGATCCTGCTGGCGGCCGCCGTCGCGATCGCCGCAATCCGCTCCGGCGCCCAGCACGGCCGCCTCGACCCACGCTCCGCCGACCCCTACGGCAGTCGCGCCACCGCCGAACTCCTCGGCGACCGCGGGGTCTCCACTCGCGTGGTCACCACCCTGGACGAGGCCCGCGCCGCGGCCGACGCCGACACCTCCCTCCTCGTCGCCGCCCCGGACCTGCTGACCGACCATCAGCAGGCCGGCCTCCGCGCGGCGACCAAGAACTCCGGCGGCCGCACGATCCTGATCGCCCCCGACTCGCCCTCCCTCGGCACCCTCGCCCCCGGAGTCACCGCCGATCCCGCGATCAGCTTCGACTCGACGCTCTCCCCCAGCTGCGACCTGCCCGCCGCCCGCCGCGCGGGCAGCGCCGACACCGGCGGCATCCGCTACAGCACCAGCGTCCCCGGCGCCGATGTCTGCTACCCCAGCGACGGCCTGCCCACCCTGCTGCGCATCCCGGCGGCCACCGGGAACGGCGACACCGTCGTCATCGGCGCCCCCGACATCCTCTACAACAACCGTCTCGAAAAGCAGGGCAACGCCTCGCTCTCCCTCCAACTGCTCGGTTCCCGCCCCCACTTGGTCTGGTACCTCCCCTCCCTCTCCGACACCTCGGCCACCGACGCGGGCAAAAAGACCTTCCTCGACCTGCTCCCCTCGGGCTGGCTCTGGGGCACCCTTCAGCTCTTCATCGCGGCAGGCCTGGCCGCCCTGTGGCGGGCACGCCGACTCGGCCCCCTCGTACCCGAACGCCTCCCCGTCGCGATCCGCGCCTCCGAAACCGTCGAAGGCCGCGCCCGCCTCTACCGCAAGGCCAACGCCCGCGACCGCGCGGCCGCCGCTCTGCGCTCCACCACCCGCACCCGACTCGCCCCCCTCATCGGCGTGTCCCCCGCCCAGGCGCACGCGCCCGAGGCACTGCTCCCCGCCATGTCCGCCCGCCTCAACGGCGACGGACAGGCCCTGCACACCCTCCTCTTCGGCCCGCCGCCCAGCGACGACGCGGCCCTCATCTCCCTCGCCGACCAACTCGACGCCCTCGAAAGAGAGGTACGCCGTTCATGATGGCCCCGACCACTGACAACGCCGGGTACACCGGGGATCCGGGCACCGCCCGCTCCTCCCTGGAAGCCCTGCGCGCCGAGATCGCCAAAGCCGTGGTCGGCCAGGACCCCGCCGTGACCGGCCTCGTCGTCGCCCTCCTCTGCCGCGGACACGTTCTACTAGAAGGAGTCCCCGGAGTCGCCAAAACGTTGCTCGTCCGCGCACTCGCATCCGCGCTCGAACTCGACACCAAGCGCGTCCAGTTCACACCCGACCTGATGCCGAGCGACATCACCGGCTCACTCGTCTACGACGCCCGCACCGCCGAGTTCTCCTTCCAGCCCGGCCCGGTCTTCACGAACCTCCTGCTGGCCGACGAGATCAACCGCACCCCGCCCAAGACCCAGTCGTCCCTCCTCGAAGCAATGGAGGAGCGCCAAGTCACGGTCGACGGCACCCCCCGCCCGCTCCCGGAACCCTTCCTGGTCGCCGCGACCCAGAACCCGGTCGAGTACGAGGGAACGTATCCTCTGCCCGAAGCCCAACTGGACCGCTTCCTACTGAAACTGACGATCCCTCTGCCGTCCCGTCAGGACGAGATCGACGTCCTGACCCGCCACGCCGAGGGCTTCAACCCGCGCGACCTGCGCGCCGCCGGTGTACGCCCCGTGGCGGGCCCGGCCGACCTGGAAGCCGCCCGCGCCGCCGTGGCCAAGACATCGGTCTCCCCTGAAATCACCGGCTACGTCGTCGACATCTGCCGCGCCACCCGCGAATCGCCGTCCCTCACCCTCGGCGTCTCCCCGCGCGGCGCGACCGCCCTCCTCGCCACCGCCCGTGCCTGGGCCTGGCTGACCGGCCGCGACTACGTCATCCCCGACGACGTGAAGGCCCTGGCCCTGCCCACCCTCCGCCACCGCATCCAGCTCCGCCCCGAGGCCGAGATGGAGGGCGTGACGGCCGACTCGGTCATCAACGCGATCCTCGCCCACGTCCCCGTCCCCCGCTGATGGCACTCACCGGACGCGCCGCCCTGCTGGCGGCCCTCGGCACACTCCCCGTCGGCATCTGGGAGCCGAGTTGGACGGGCATCCTCGCCGTGAACGCTCCCCTGGCCCTGGCCTGCGCCTGCGACGCCGCCCTGGCCGCACCCGTACGCCGCCTCGGCCTGGCCCGCTCCGGCGACACTTCCGTACGCCTCGGCGAGACCGCCGATGTCACCCTGACCGTCACCAATCCCTCCGGCCGCCTCCTGCGCGCCCGCCTCCGTGACGCCTGGCCTCCCAGCAGCTGGGAGCCGGGCACCGAGGTGGCCGCCTCCCGCCACCGCCTGACGGTCCCGGCCGGCGAGCGCCGACGCCTGACGACCCGCCTGCGCCCCACCCGCCGAGGTGACCGCCAGGCAGACCGCGTCACCATCCGCTCGTACGGCCCCCTCGGTCTCTTCTCCCGCCAAGGCAGCCACCAGGTGCCCTGGACCGTACGAGTCCTGCCACCCTTCACCAGCCGCAAGCACCTGCCCTCCAAACTGGCCCGCCTGCGCGAACTCGACGGCCGAACCAGCGTCCTGATCCGCGGCGAGGGCACGGAATTCGACAGCCTGCGCGAGTACGTCCCCGGCGACGACACCCGTTCCATCGACTGGCGCGCCACGGCCCGCCGGACCACGGTCGCCGTACGCACCTGGCGTCCTGAGCGCGACCGCCACATCCTCCTGGTCCTCGACACGGGCCGAACCTCCGCCGGTCGCGTGGGCGACGCCCCGCGTCTCGACGCCTCCATGGACGCGGCACTCCTCCTGGCAGCCCTGGCCTCCCGGGCCGGTGACCGCGTGGACCTCCTCGCCTACGACCGCCGAGTACGCGCCCTGGTCCAGGGCCGCTCGGCCGGCGACGTCCTCCCTTCCCTGGTCAACGCGATGGCGACCCTGGAGCCGGAGCTCGTCGAAACGGACGCCCGCGGCCTCACCGCCACGGCCCTCCGTACGGCCCCTCGCCGCTCCCTGATCGTGTTGCTGACCAGCCTCGACGCGGCCCCCATCGAAGAGGGCCTGCTCCCTGTACTCTCCGGTCTCACCCACCGCCACACAGTCCTCGTGGCCTCAGTGGCCGACCCACATATCGCGCACATGGCTACGGCTCGAGGAAGCACCGAGGCGGTGTACGAAGCGGCAGCCGCGGCCCAGGCCCAGACAGAACGCCATCGCACGGCCGAACAACTCCAACGCCATGGAGTAACCGTCGTCGACGAGGTTCCGGACAACCTGGCGCCGGCCCTTGCGGATGCCTATCTGGCGCTCAAGGCGGCGGGACGGCTCTAAGCAGGCACAAAAAGGGGGCTTCTCGACGCGAGAGGCCCCAAAAAATGATCCCGAACGCAGAAAACCCCCGTACCGATTTCCCGGTACGGGGGTTCTCCCTACAATTAGTTCGGCGGCGTCCTACTCTCCCACAGGGTCCCCCCTGCAGTACCATCGGCGCTGTGAGGCTTAGCTTCCGGGTTCGGAATGTAACCGGGCGTTTCCCTCACGCTATGACCACCGAAACACTATGAAACTGTAACTACCGCACCACACCCAGTGGCCCTGGGAATGGGGTTGTTCGTGGTTTCAGAACCAACACAGTGGACGCGAGCAACTGAGGACAAGCCCTCGGCCTATTAGTACCGGTCACCTCCAGCGGTTACCCGCCTTCCAGATCCGGCCTATCAACC
>NZ_JBVKBU010000002.1:0-604031 GCF_055638955.1 Streptomyces sp. NPDC111507
CCGCCTCGGCATCCCCGAATCCATCCCCGCCTGGCACGAAGTCCTCAACACCGACGCCGCCCGCTACGGCGGCAGCAACATCCACAACCCCCACCCCGTCAAACCCGAGCCCCACCCCGCCCACGCCCACCCCACCAGCATCCGCCTGACCCTGCCTCCCCTGGCCACGATCTGGCTGCGCCCCGCCTGACGCCTTCAGCGGCCACGACGAGGGCGGGGCGCAGGAGCGTGTGCTCCTCGCCCCGCCCGGTGGTCAGACCGTCGCCGCCCGCAGCGCCTCCGGCAGCTCGCCCTCGTACACGATCCCGAGCGCCTGCGTCGCCCGCGTCAGCGCCACGTACAGGTCGCTCGTGCCGTACCGCGCCGGTTCGACCACGAGGACGGAGTCGAATTCCAGCCCCTTGGCCTGCCGGGGGTCGAGGAGGACGACCGTCCGGGTCAGGTCGGGCTCCTCCCCCGCCGTCACGTCCTCCAGCCGGGCCGCGAGCGAGGTGTGCAGTTCACGGGGCGCGATCACCGCGAGCCGTCCCTCGGCGGGGGTCAGTTCGGCGACGGCCTTCGCGACGGTGCCGGGCAGGTCGTCCCCCGCGGCACGGGCCCACGGCCGTACGCCCGTGGAACGCACCGAACGCGGCGGCGCGAAGTCCGGGTGCCGCGCACGCAGGACACCCGCCGCCACGTCCATGATCTCGGACGGGGTGCGGTAGTTGACGGCGAGGCGCTTGTGCTCCCAGCGGTCCTCGACATAGGGGCTGAGGATCTCCGACCAGGAGCCCACTCCGGCCGCTTCGGCGGTCTGCGCGGGGTCGCCGACCAGGGTCATCGAGCGGGTCGGGCTGCGCCGCATCAGCAGGCGCCAGGCCATCGGCGAGAGCTCCTGCGCCTCGTCGACGATGATGTGGCCGAACGCCCAGGTCCGGTCGGCCGCCGCGCGTTCGGCGGCACTGCGGCGGTCGTCCTCCTCGTGCCGCTCGGCCATCCGCTCGGCGTCGATGATGTGGTGCGCGGACAGGACCTCGGAGTCCTCCTCGTCCTTGTCCTCGAACTCGTAGGTGCGGGAGGCGTAGGACACGTCCAGCACGCCCTGCGCGTACGCCACCTGGGTGCGGCGTTCCTGGTCGGCGAGGGCGCGGGCCACGCGGTCGTCCTCGCCGAGCAGTTCTGCGGCCTCGTCGAGGAGGGGGACGTCGGCGGTGGTCCAGGCCCGGGTGACCGGGCGGCGGATCGCGGCCGCGTCCTCGTCCGGGACGTATCCCTCGGGGTCCGCGAGGAAGTCGGCGATCAGGCGCTGCGGGGTCAGCCGCGGCCACAGCTGGTCGATGGCCGACCAGACCTCGGGGTTCTCGGCGAGGTCGTCGCGGATCTGGGTGATGTCGCTCGGGTCGAGCAGGTTCGAACCGTCGAAGGGGTCGGTGCCGATGCGCTCGGCCAGCATGTCGGTGAGCGTGTTGAGGATGTGGCCCTCGAAGTACTCGCGGGCCACGTTGTGCGGCAGCTGCGCCTCGCGGGTGCGCTCCCGGGCGACCTGGACGAGCCCGGCGTCGAGCATCAGGATGTCCCGGTCGTGCTCGATCGCGATGACAGGGTCGGGCAGCGCCTGGCGGCTGTGGACCACGGCGGCGAGCACCTCGGCCATGTCGGCGCGGCCCTTCACGGCGGCGGCCCGCGGGGCGTCGGTGGCGGTCGCCCGGACGCCGGGGAACAGTTCGCCGACGGTCGCGAGCAGCACGCCCGTCTCGCCGAGCGAGGGCAGTACCTCGCCGATGTAGCCGAGGAAGGCGGGGTTCGGTCCGACGATCAGGACGGCGCGCTTCGCCAGCAGTTCCCGGTACTCGTACAACAGGTACGCGGCCCTGTGCAGCGCCACGGCCGTCTTTCCGGTGCCGGGGCCGCCCTCGACGACCAGCACGCCCTTGTGCGGGGCGCGGATGATCCGGTCCTGTTCGGCCTGGATGGTCTGCACGATGTCGCTCATGCGGCCGGTGCGCGCCGAGTTCAGCGCGGCCAGCAGTACGGCGTCGCCGGTCGGGTCCTCGTGGCCGGTGCGCTCGTGGTCGCCGAGGTCGAGGATCTCGTCGTGCAGGTCGGTCACCCGGCGGCCGTCGGTGGTGATGTGCCGGCGGCGGCGCAGGTCCATCGGCGTGTGGCCGGTGGCGAGGTAGAAGGGGCGGGCGACCGGGGCCCGCCAGTCGATGAGGATGGGGGTGTGCTCGGTGTCGTCGGCGCGCACGCCGATACGGCCGATGTGATGGCTGACGCCGGAGGTCAGGTCGATCCGGCCGAAGCAGAGCGAGCCGTCCACGGCGTTCAGCGCGGCCAGCAGGCCCGAGCGCTCGGCGACCAGCACGTCCCGTTCGAGCCTGGCCTGCATGGGTGTGTTGCCCTGCGCGAGCGCGTCGCCGACGGAGGCCTCGGTGTCGCCCCGCAGCACGTCCACGCGTGCGTACAACCCGTCGATGAATTCCTGCTCGTGCAGCAATTCATCGTCGGGAAATCCTGTGGTGCCCTCTGCGTTTGCGCCCCTGTTTGACAATTCCGCTCCCGGCCGGATATACTGTGCCCAGTGAACTTCTCCGCGACTCAATTCTTCCGAAGTCGCGAATCATTCAATATACGCAGGGAAATCCCCCGAGCGCAATTGCTCGGGGGATTTCTTGTAGTTCTGCTGTATATCGGCGAGATCATGGTCGGAGCACGCCGGACGGTCAGAGCACGTCGGACAGCTCCTCCAGCAGCCGGCGCTTCGGCTGGGCGCCCACCATCGACTTCACCGGCTCGCCACCGCGGAACACCATGAACGTGGGCATCGACAGCACCCGGTAGGCGTTCGTCGTCAGCGGGTTGGTGTCCACGTCCAGCTGGACCACCTTGAGCCGCTCGCCCTCCTCGGCCGCCAGGGCGCTGAGCACCGGCCCCATCTGCCGGCACGGCGGGCACCAGTCGGCCGTGAACTCCACCAGCACCGGGAGCTCGGCGCCGATCACCTCCGTCTCGAAGTCCGCGTCCGTCACCGAAGCCACGCCTGCCACCTTGATCACCGTGTCCGCCCTTCCAGTTCGCATACGGGTTCCGGGCCGCCCGGAACCTCCGCCTCGGCCGCCAGTTCGTCACGCGCCCGCTCGGCCCGCGCCAGCTGCGCGCCGACCTCGGCCCGCACGGCCTGCAACTCGTCGATCAGCGAGTCGAGCTCGCCCAGCTTGCGCCGGTAGACCGCGAGCGAGGCCGGACAGGAGTCGCCCTCCGGGTGCCCCGCCCGCAGACACTCCACGAAGGGCCGGGTCTCCTCCAGGTCGAACCCGAAGTCCTGCAGCGTCCTGATCTGCCGCAGCAGCCGCAGGTCGTGCTCGTCGTACGTCCGGTACCCGTTCTCGCCCCGTCGCGCGGGCAGCAGCCCCCGCGACTCGTAGTACCGAAGAGTCCGCGTGGTGGTCCCGGCCCGCGCCGCCAGCTCGCCGATTCGCATGCCCCGACGGTATTCCTTGACGCCGACGTCAACGCAAGGGCAGCAGTGGCTTACGCGGCACCGGTGAGGACAGGACGATCGAGGTCGTCGTGCGCCCCAGTGCGGAGGTCTGTTCCAGGACGTCCTCCAGGTGGAGTGTGTCCGCGACGGCGACCTTGAGGATCCAGCAGTCCTCGCCGACGACGTGGTGGACCTCGATGATCTCCGGGCGGGAGATCAGCTCCAGGGTCCTGGGGTGGCGCAGGGTGTAGCCGCCGTGCGGGTCGACGCGGACGAAGGCCTGGATGCCGTAGCCGAGGAGGGGCGGTGAGACATGGGCGCCGTAACCGGTGACGGCTCCCGTGGACTCCAGCCGGCGCACGCGTTCGGCGACGGCCGCCGGGCTCAGCCGGACGCGCCGGCCCAGCTCGCTGAGCCTGATCCGGCCGTCGCTCTGCAGCAGTTCCAGGATCTGCCGGTCCACCGCGTCGAAGGCCGCCGATGTTTCGTCGGCGGTGGCGCGCGGTTGCCGTGGTTCCTTCGGTACAGCGGTCGGATCTCCCATGTCTCCCCCTTCAGACGTGACGCGTACGCCGGGAGAATTATGACCACAGAGGCCCGGTGGGTGCGGGAAGTGCGAGGGGGAGGAACGCCGTGCGCGAGATACGCGAGATAGGTGTCATTGGCGGAAACCGCTATTTCGGAAAGCGGCTGATTGCCCGGCTGCTGGCCGCCGGAGACCACGTCACCGTCATCAATCGCGGTTCCTCCGCACCGCCCGCCGGGGCGATCCATCTCGTCGCGGACCGCAATGACGGGAATTCCCTGGAGAAGGCGCTGGGTTCACGCACCTTCGATGTCGTGGTCGACCAGGTCTGCTACACACCGCGGCAGGCGGAGATCGCCCGACGGATCTTCGCGGGACGCACCCGGCGGTACGTCATGACCTCCACGGTCGAGGTGTACGAGTACGAGGACTCGGCGGATCTCGTACGGGAGGACGCCGTGGACCCCCGTACCGTGCCCGTCGACCTCGGACTCCCCTGGGACGAGCCGGAGTTCCTCGAGGGCCACTACGGGGAGGGCAAGCGCCAGGCCGAGGCCGTGTTCGCGGCCGGCCCCGCGTTCCCGTACACGGCCGTCCGGGTGGCCCACGTCCTGGGCGGGGACGACGACTTCACCGGCCGCCTCCAGCACTACGCGAAGCGCATCCGCACGGGCGAGGCGATCGCCGTACCGCCCGTGAACCGCCCGGCGACGTACATCCACGTCGAGGAGATCGCCGACTTCCTGTTCTGGGCGGCGGGCGAGGACTTCACGGGCCCGGTCAACGCGGCCTCCCACGGGCCGCTGACCACGCGGGAGCTGTGCGAGGCGATCGCCGCGCACCTCCCGGACGGCACGATCCTCCTGCGGCCCGTCGAGGTCGGCGCGGTCTCCCCGTTCTCCTTCAGCCGTTCCTACGGCATGGACAACTCCCGGGCCGCCCTGCTCGGGTTCACCTTCGGCGACGCACGGGCGTGGCTGCCGCGCGCCGTGGCCGAGACCCTGGGCTCCGACCGCTCGTAGACGCGGGCGCTGACGCCGTTCGGGGCGTCAGGCGTGCGCGGACACGCCCGCCGACTCCTCGACCTCCAGCAGCGACGCGCTGTGCCGCTCCTCCTCGAACGCCTTGCGTCCGCCGCGCAGCCCGAAGAGGCGTTTGGCGAGGGCGATGTAGAGGACGGCGAGGATGTTGAGGACCAGGGTCGCGATCTTCAAGTAGCTGACGTGCTCGGTGAGTTCGTAGATCTCCAGGGGCAGGAAGGCGGCGGTGGCGACCACCGTCAGATACTCCGCCCAGCGCTTGGCGTACCAGAGGCCGCCCGCCTCGACGAGTTCGATCAGCGCGTACGCCAGCAGCGCCGCGGCCACCAGGGCCAGCGTGGAGTGCTTGTAGCCGAAGGACTTCTGGATGGTGCCGACGACCGGCGAGTGGTCGAGGTCGTAGTGGAAGTGCTTGAAGACCGGCCGGAAGACGTCGAGGTTCTCGTTGAAAAGACGGCGGACCGCGTCCTGGCTGTTGCTGAATTTCCATACCGCTACGGCCACGAGCACGATGAACACCCCGCGCACGGCCCGTTCGATCGCCAGGAAGCGCAGGATGAACAGGTCACGCAGCACCTTGCCGCGCGGCACCAGCGGCGCGTCCTGCGCGGGGCCCGAGCCATGTGGTTCGCCCAGCACGAAGTCGCCGCAGCGCAGACAGCGCCAGGCCTCGCCGAGACTCGTCTCGGCGCGCAGCCGCCGGCGCAGTTCCGGCTCGCCGGGCGCGTACGTCACATGACCTTTGCGCGCGCACGTCCGCCGGTCCCAGTCGATCTTCATACTCCGTGTCCTCCGCAGAACGTGCCGTGCCGTGCCGGTCAGTCCGGCACGGCACCGTAGTGCATGTTCTACGAGACGGCGGCCCGAGGGTCACGGTTCCGAGGCGGGCGGGGGTGGGCTCAGCGCGTCGCCGCGCCGGTGAGTTCCGGCTGTTCCTCCGCCGCCTGCTCCGGGGCCCCCTCCGGGTGCGCGCCGCCCTTCCGGGGCAGCAGGAAGGCGACCAGCACGGTTCCCACGCCCAGGATCACCGCACCGATCAGGCTGGTGTGCGCCACCGCGTCCGAGAAGGACGAGCCGACGGCGTCCGCCATCCGCTGAGCCCCGTGCGCGAGTTGGTCGGCCTGTGCCTTCAGCTGCGCGGCCTTCTCGGTGTTCCCGGCGTGCCCCGCCCGCGCGGCCTGTTCGCCGAGCTGCCGGGCCTTGTCACCGATGCCCTGGGCGACCGCGTAGCCCGCGCCGACCGAGTCCTGCGCCGTGGACAGGGCGCCCGCCGGGAGCTTGCTGCCCGCGGTGGCGTCCGAGAGGTGCGCGGAGTACGAACTCGCCAGCACGGAACCGAGGATCGCGATGCCGAGCGAGCCGCCGAGCTCGAGCGAGGTGTCGTTGACGGCTCCGCCGACGCCGAGTTCGGCCTCGGGGAACGCGCCCATGATGGCGTCCGTGCAGGGCGAGAGCGCGAGTCCGATCGCCAGGCCCAGGAGGGTGAGGGGCAGCACGAGATCGCCGTAGGAGGATGCCGCGTCGACCCGGGTGAGCAGCGCGAGCGCCGCCGTGCCGCCGACCATGCCCGCGGTCGCCGTGATCTTCATGCCGATGCGCGGGGTGAGGTATCCGGTGAGCGCCGAGCCGACGAACACGGCCCCGGCGAGCGGCAGCATCCGCACCCCGGTGTCCAGCGCGTCGTAGCCGAGGACGAACTGGAGGTGCTGGGTGAGGTAGTAGAAGGCGCCGAAGACGGCCAGGAAGAAGAGGGCGACGGCGAGGTTGGAGCCCGCGAACCGGCGGTGGGCGAAGCGGCGTACGTCGACGACCGGGCGCGGGTGGCGCAGTTCCCACACCACGAAGGCCACCAGGCCGGCCCCCGCGACGACCGCGGCGGTCACGGCTTTGACGCCCCATCCGAAGTGCGGCCCCTCGATGATCATGTAGACCAGCGAGCCGATCCAGACCACGGACAGCAGGCCGCCGACATGGTCGATGCGGTGGTGGTGCGCGGCCCTGGACGGCGGTACGAGGACGAGGGCGCCGACGATCGCGAGCGCGGCGATGGGGACGTTGATCAGGAACGTGGACGACCAGCCGTGGTGCTCCAGCAGCGCACCGGCGACCAGTGGCCCGGCCGCGATGGCGAGTCCGGCGGTGGCGGTCCACAGGGTGATCGCCTTCGCCCGCTCCTCGCGCGGGAAGGTCGCGGCGAGCAGGGAGAGCGTCGCGGGCATGATCAGGGCGGCGCCGACGCCCATCACGGCACGGGCCGCGATGACCCCGGTGGAGCTGTCGACGAGCGAGCCCGCGACCGCGCCCCCGCCGAACACGACGAGTCCCAGGATGAGCGCCCCGCGCCGGCTGTACTTGTCGCCGATCGCGCCGAGCAGCAGCATCAGCGCGGCGTACGGGACGGTGTAGCCGTCGATGACCCACTGCAGGTCCGCGCTGGACAGGCCCAGGTCCTGGGTCATGTCCGGGGCCGCGACGGTGAGGGCGGTGTTCGCCATCACGATGATCAGCAGGCTCAGGCAGAGCACCAGCAGCGCCCACCAGCGCCGGGCGTAGGGCCGGTCCATCCCCTCGACCGGTTCGTTCATGACGAGACGCATGACTACGGTCGCCCTCTCTCTCGTTCCTCTTGCACGCTGATGTGCAATTGCTCAACCATGTGCAATGTACGTCCATGCACAGCACTGTGCAAATGGAGGAGGTGGAGCCCTTGTGGAGGGCACGAGTGATCACCTCGCGCGGATCCGGGGGCGTGCAGAATGGCAGCCATGACCATGGGTAGTGCCAGCCGCGCGGACGCGAACCGCCGCCGCATCCTCGACGTCGCGCTCGCCGAGCTGCTGCGCGACCCCGACGCGTCCATGGACCAGATCGCACGGGCCGCGGGCGTCGTACGGCGCACGGTGTACGGGCACTTCCCCAGCCGCGAGGTGCTGATCAGCACGTTGACCGACGGCGCGGTGGAGGCGGTGGCCGCGGCGCACGCGGCGGGCCGGGAGAGCGGCCGGGACCCGGCGGAATCACTGGTCCGCTCGACGCTCGCCGTCTGGGAGATCGCCGACCGCTACCGGCTGCTGGTCGCCCTCGCCCAGCGCAGCGTCACGGTCCAGGGCATCCGCGAGCGGCTCACGCCGGTGCGCGAGGCCTGCGCGGAGCTGCTGCGGCGCGGCCTCGACCAGGGCGTGTTCGAGTCTCCGCTGCCGGCGCCCGCGCTGGCGTACGTGCACGAGCAGATGCTGTTCGCCCTCATGGAGGCGGTGAACGACGGCCTGCTGGCACCGGAAGAGGCGGGCCGCTCCGCCGCGATCACCATGCTGACCGCGGCGGGCGTACCCGCCTCCAGAGCCACCGAACTGGTGACCAAGCTGAGCGATTGAGCTTGTCCGACACATACACCGAGCGGCCAGGTCTACGGGGGGGAGAACCTGGCCGCCCGGCGGCTTGGGGGACTTATGAGCCCCGTGGGTGGGGCGCCCCGTCAGGGGCGCGGGGAACTGCGCGATCAGCCACGACGGACCCGCAGCTCCAAACGGCGCTTACGCTTTCGCCAGCTCCTTCTCGCCGCCCTGCTCCGGCACCTCCGGGGCGACGTCGATCGCGTCGTCCTCGTCGCTGTCCAGCAGAGTCGTCTCGTCGAACGGCAGCTCCCCGGCGAGAACCCGGTTCACCCGCTCCTTGTCGACCTCACCGGTCCATGTACCGATGAGCAGCGTGGCGACCGCGTTGCCCGCGAAGTTGGTGACCGCGCGCGCCTCGCTCATGAACCGGTCGATACCGATGATCAGGCCGACACCGTCCACCAGCGCGGGCTTGTGCGACTGCAGACCACTGGCCAGGACGGCGATACCGGAGCCGGAGACACCCGCCGCGCCCTTCGAGGCGACCATCATGAAGAGCAGCAGACCGATCTGCTGGCCGATGCTCATCGGCTGGTCCATCGCGTCGGCGATGAACAGCGACGCCATGGTCAGGTAGATCATCGTGCCGTCGAGGTTGAAGGAGTAGCCGGTCGGCACGGTGATGCCGACGACCGGGCGGCTGACACCCAGGTGCTCCATCTTGGCGATGAGCCGCGGCAGCGCGGACTCGGACGACGAGGTCGAGACGATCAGCAGGAACTCCCGGCCGAGGTACTTCAGCAGCTGGAAGAGGCTGACCTTGGCGACGAGCTTCGTCAGCGTGCCGAGCACGATGACGATGAAGAGCGCACAGGTGATGTAGAAGCCGAGCATGATCGTGCCCAGCGCCTTCAGCGCGTCCATACCGGTCTCGCCGATGACGGCCGCCATGGCACCGAAGGCACCGACCGGCGCGGCCCACATGATCATGCCCAGGATGCGGAAGACCAGCTTCTGGATGTGCTCGACACCCTTCAGCACCGGCTGCCCCGCACGGCCCATGGCCTGCAGCGCGAAGCCCACGAGGAGGGCGATCAGCAGGGTCTGGAGCACCTGGCCCTCGGTGAAGGCCGAGACGAAGGTGGTCGGGATGATCCCGAGGATGAAGTCGACGGGGCCCTCGGCGGCGGCCTCGGCCTGCGTGTGCCCGACGCCCTTCACGGCCTCGGTCAGATGCATCCCGCTGCCCGGGTGGATGATGTTGCCGACGACCAGGCCGATGGCCAGCGCCACGAAGGACATGCAGATGAAGTAGCCGAGCGCGAGACCGCCGACCTTGCCGACCTTGGCGGCCTTGCGTACCGAGCCGACGCCGAGCACGATCGTGCAGAAGATGATCGGGGAGATCATCATCTTGATCAGGCTCACGAAGCCCGTGCCGATCGGCTTGAGCTCCTTGGCGAAGTCCGGCGCGGCGAACCCGACGGCGATGCCGAGCACAACCGCGATGATCACCGCGATGTACAGATAGTGGGTGCGGTCCCGCTTGGCGGCGGGTGCGGCAGGTGCCGTTTGGGTGCTGGCCACGGCTGCCCTCCTTGACGACGTCATCGGCATCATCCGGCGTGCGGCTCACGTCCGGCGGAACCCGGGGTGCGGCGTGCTCCGCGGGATCCCGGAATGCGGCTCACTCGGGGGATCCCGGGGTGCGGCTCGCTCCGGGGGATGCGGTGACTATCTCCCGCCCTGTGAGGGCGGTCACCCTTCCGTTCATTTAGTTCACACTTATCAGCAGAGGCAGACTGAACGACATGCGCTTCCTCCCCGTCCCGCGAGCCCGCAGCCTGGCCGGCCAGCTCTTCGCCATGCAGGCCGTGCTCATCGCGGTGCTCGTCGCGGGGTACGCGCTGTTCAGTTACGTCAGCGACCGCAGCCAGGCCGAGGACGCGGCGGGCCGCCAGGCCATGGCCGTGGCCCGTTCGATCGCCGACGCACCCTCCGTCCGGGACGCCATCCGCACCACGAACCCCACCAAGGACCTCCAGCCGTACGCGCTCCAGGTACAGCGGGACACCGGCGTGGACTTCGTGACGATCATGAACCCGCAGGGCATCCGCTGGACCCACCCCGACGAGACGCTGATCGGCAAGCACTTCCTCGGACACATCGGGCCCGCCCTGCACGGCAAGTCCTTCACGGAGACCTACACGGGCAGCCTCGGGGCGTCCGTCCGTGCCGTCACCCCGGTCCTGGACAACGGCCACATCGTCGGCCTGGTCAGCGCGGGCATCAGGGTCGAGGCGATCACCCAGCGCGTGCAGGACCAGGTGACCGCCCTCATCGGCGTCGCGGGCAGCGCACTCGTGCTCGGCGGCATCGGCACCTACGTCATCAACGCCCGGCTGCGCCGCTCCACCCACGGCATGAACGCGGCCGAGCTGAGCCGGATGCACGACTACCACCAGGCCGCGCTGCACGCCGTGCGCGAGGGGCTGCTGATGCTGGACGGGCAGTACAGGGTGGCGCTGATGAACGACGGCGGGCGGGAGCTGCTGGGGGTGACGGACGAGGTCGTCGGACACTCCGTGGCCGAACTCGGGCTGCCCGCACCGCTCACGGGCGCCCTGCTGTCGGCGGCGCCGCGGGTGGACGAGGTGCATCTGACGGCGTCGCGCGTGCTGGTCGTGAACACCTCCCCGGTGTCCGGCGGCGAGCGGCGCGGCACGGTGGTCACCCTGCGCGATGTGACCGAACTCCAGTCCCTGATGGGCGAGCTGGACTCCGAGCGCGGCTTCACCCAGGCGTTGCGCTCGCAGGCGCACGAGGCCGCGAACCGGCTGCACACGGTGGTCTCGCTGATCGAGCTCGGGCGCGCCGAGGAGGCCGTCGAGTTCGCCACCGCCGAGCTCGAACTCGCCCAGACGCTCACCGACGAGGTGATCTCGGCGGTCAGCGAGCCGGTCGTCGCCGCCCTGCTGCTGGGCAAGGCGGCCCAGGCGAACGAGCGGGGCGTGGAGCTGGTGGTGTCGGAGGAGAGCGGTATCGACGACGGGCTGCTCCAGACCGGTCTGCCCGCCCGTGACCTGGTCACCGTGCTGGGCAATCTGATCGACAACGCGATGGACGCGGCGCAGGGGACGGTGGGGGCGCGGGTGACCGTCACGGCCTTCACGGACGCCTCCGGCCTGGTCCTGCGGGTCGCCGACACGGGCGCGGGAGTCGACCCCGCCCACGCGGAGGCGGTCTTCCAGCGCGGCTGGTCCACCAAACCGGCGGGGCCCGGCGGCCGAGGCCTCGGGCTGGCCCTCGTACGCCAGGCGGTGAGCCGGCACAACGGCACGCTGACGATGGCGGAGGCGCGCGGGGGCGGGGCGGAGTTCGAGGCGCGACTGCCGTTGCCTACGGTGGCCCCGGGCGCCCCTGCCGCACCCGTGCCCGAGGCCGCCGAAGAGGCGGCCCCGGCCGCCGCCGAAGGGGCCGCCGCCGAGCCCGAGTCCGCCCAGCACGCCCTGCCTGGAGGCGACGTATGACCGCCGACCCCATCCGCGTCCTCGTCGTCGAGGACGACCCGGTCGCCGCCGACGCGCACGTCATGTACGTGGGCCGGGTGCCCGGCTTCACCGCCGTCGGCAAGGCGCACACGGGCGCGGAGGCGCGGCGCGCGCTGGACCGTACGCCGGTGGACCTGCTGCTGCTCGACCTGCACCTGCCGGACGTGCACGGACTCCAGCTCGCCCGCTCCCTGCGTGCCGCCGGCTATCACGCGGACGTGATCGCGGTGACGTCCGCGCGGGACCTCGCGGTCGTCAGGGAAGGCGTCTCGCTCGGGGTCGTCCAGTACGTCCTGAAGCCCTTCACCTTCGCCACCCTGCGCGACCGCCTCGTGCGGTACGCCGAGTTCCACGCGGCGGTGGGCGAGGCGAGCGGCCAGGACGAGGTGGACCGCGCCCTGGCCACCCTGCGCGCCCCCGGCCCGGCCGCCCTCCCCAAAGGCCTCAGCGCGCCGACGCTGGAACGGGTCACCCGGACGCTGCGGGACAGCGCCGAGGGCCTGACGGCGGCCGGGGTCGCGGAGTCGGTCGGCATCTCCCGGATCACGGCCCGGCGCTATCTGGAGCACCTGGTGGAGGCGGGACGGGCGGCGCGGGCTCCGCAGTACGGGCAGGTGGGGCGGCCGGAGTTGCAGTACCGGTGGGTCAAGGGCTGATCGCGCGGGGCGTCAGCCGTTCGGCAGGATCACGGCGCGCCCGTTCACCTTCCCGGCGTGCAGCCGCTCGTACGCGAGGGGTGCCTCGTCGAGGGAGTACGTCTCGGTGTGCACGGAGACGGCTCCGGTGCGGGCGAGGTCGAGGACCTCGATCAGCTCACCGCGGGAGCCCCAGTAGGGGGCGTGGACCGACACCTCGAAGGGCAGTGCGCCGAAGCCGACGGGCAGGGCGCCCCCGCCGATCCCGACGATGCTGATCTCGCCCTCCACCGCGGCGAGCGCCCCGGCGGTCCGCACGGTCGGCTCGGCGCCGACGAAGTCGAACACGGCCTGGGCGCCGATGCCGCCGGTGAGTTCACGTACCTTCGCCGCGGCCCCGGCGTCGGACAGGACGGTCTCGTGCGCCCCGACGTTTCGGGCGAGCGCGAGCTTGTCCTCGCTGACGTCGAGGGCGATCACCCGGGCCGCGGTCATCGCCCGCAGCAACTGGATGGCGACGTGGCCGAGTCCGCCGGTACCGATGACGACGGCGGTGGACCCGGGCAGCAGCTTGGGCAGTGCACGCTTGATCGCGTGGTACGGGGTCAGCCCGGCATCCGTGAGGGGCACCGCGGCGACCGGGTCGAGACCGTCGAGCGGTACGAGGTGACGGGCGTCGTCGACGATCAGGTACTCGGCCATCGCACCGGGCGCACCGAGCCCCGGTGGGCGGATGCCGAGCTCGTCGGCGCGCAGACAGTAGTTCTCCTTGCCCTCGGCGCACTTGGCGCAGAGGCCGCAGCCCCACGGCCCGTACACGGCGACCGGGTCGCCCGCCTTCAGCCCGCTCACTCCGTCTCCGAGCGCGGCGACCGTGCCCGCGCCCTCGTGTCCGAGGGTCAGCGGCAGGGCGTACGGGAAACTCTCGGCGGGCCAGCTCATCACGGCGATGTCCGAGTGGCAGACGCCCGCCGCGGAGACCTTCAACAGGACCTGTCCGGGGCCGGGTTCGGGATCGGGGACGGTGACGACCTCGGGGGCGGCGCCGATGGTGCGGTACTGGAGTGCCTTCATTCTTCCAAACTCCTTCGAAGGGGGCCGCTGGTGGCTCAGACGGCCGTGTAGGCGCCGTCGACCAGGTGGTAGCTGCCCTGGACGAAGGAGGCGCGCCCGGAGAGCAGGAAGGTGATCAGCTCGGCGACCTCCTCGGGGCGGCCGAGGCGGCCGGCCGGGTGCAGCGCGACCAGGCCGTCGTACTGGGCCTTCTCCATCTCCTTCAGCAGCGGGGTGTCGATGAAGCCGGGGCCGACCGCGTTGACGCGGATGCCCTTCGGGGCGTACTCGGCGGCCGCGGCCTTCGTCAGTCCCACCACGCCGTGCTTGGCGGCGACGTACGCGGACGAGCCGGCCGAGGCGACCGAGCCGAGGATCGAGGAGACGTTGACGATCGCGCCGCCCGTGCCCGCCGCCTCGATGGCCGGAAGCTCGTAGCGCAGGGAGTGGAAGACACCGTCGAGGTTCGTGCGCACCACTCGGTTGTAGGCGTCGATGTCGTACGCGCCGGTGGGCACGACCGGTCCGCCGACGCCCGCGTTGTTCACCGCGAGGTGCAGGCCGCCGAAGGTGTCGACGGCGAACGCGACGGCCGCCTCGACGGACTCGGGCCGGGTGACGTCGACCGCGACGGCGGTGGCGTGGATGCCCTCGGCCCGGAGTTCGGCGGCGGCCTTCTCGGCGCCCTCGGCGTTGTGGTCGGCGATGACGACGCCCGCACCGCCGGCGCCGAGGCGGCGGGCGGTGGCGAGGCCGATGCCGGAGGCGGCGCCGGTGACGAGGGCGGCCTTGCCGGAGAACTCGGTGGAGTAGTCGGGGACGGGGGCGCTGGGGGTGGTGAGGGCCATGTCGCTGATCACTTTCCTGATGCGGGGGTGGTGCGGTGGGAGGCCGCGAGGGCGGCCTCTCCCATCAGGGCGTCGTAGGCCTGCTCCACGAGAGCGGCGAGGTCGACGGCGTCCGGGTCGTGGTGGTCTTCGGGGCGGTCGCCGGGGTGCGCGTCGCGACGCTCGCCGGGCTCCGCGTCGGGGTGGTCCGGCCGTCTGCCGCGCGCCCAGGCGCGCAGCGCGGCGGTGAGGACGCCCGCGGCGGCGTCGACGACGACGGCCGGGCGCAGATCGCGGACGTCGTCGACGGCGAGCCGGTCGGCGATGATGCGGATCGACTCCTCCTGGGCGTCGACGCGGATGCGCTCGTACGCGGCGAACAGCGCGGGTTCGGTGTCGACGAGGGCGAGCAGCGCGCGCATGCGCGGCCGTATGTGCGAGGCCGGGTTCTCCCGGTCGGCGAGCCAGTCGGCGACGGCACTGCGGTAGGCCAGGAGCGGGGGTTCGTCGGCGGGCCGGGACCGCAGGAGGGCGTTGATGCGGTCCCCATCGCCCCGGACGAAGTCGAGGGCGGCGTCCTCCTTGCCCACGAAGTGGCGGCTGAAGGTGCGGCGGGTGACGTCGGCACGGTCGGCGACGGCCCCGACGGTGACGTCGGCGAGGCCGCGTTCCAGGATCAGGTCGAGCGCGGCGGCGGCCAGTGCGTCGCGGGTCTGCCGGGCCTTGCGCTGCCGACGGTCCTCGACTCCGTCCTGAGCCGGGACGGGGTCGGGAAAGGTGTCCTCGTTGACCTTCATGTTCCCGACCGTACCCCACCAGATGTCCCAATGGGACATGAGACCCGATGAGACTCATGTCCCATCGGGACACCAAACGCCCTCACGCGCCTCCCGCTCTCCGTGGGCCGCCGCAAGGTCACGAGCCGCTGCAAGGTCATTGACGTGGACTAGTCCACGCTCTTACGTTCACCAGGCAGACAACTCGGCCACCAATGACGTCGGCCAGTAGGAGGTCGTGCCCGTGCGCCCCACCGCCGCCCCGCTGCTCCTCGCCACTCTGCTCACCGCCACCGCGCTCAGCGCCTGCGGATCGGGCTCCGGAAGCGATCCGGACACCGTGAAGATCTCCTTCAAGCAGTCCACGGACAACTCGATCCGCGTCATGGACACCTACTTGGGGGAGATGAAGAAGGAGTTCGAGAAGGCCAACCCCGGCAAGAAGGTCGAACTCGTCCCGATCAAGGCCCCGGACTCCGAGTACTACACCAAGCTCCAGCAGATGCTGAGATCCCCCAAGACGGCCCCCGACCTGGTCTACGAGGACACCTTCCTCATCAACTCGGACATCACGAGCGGGTACTTGAAGCCCCTGGACCCCTACCTCGACAAGTGGCCCGAGTGGAACCAGTTCATCGACACGGCGCAGTCGGCCGCGAAGGCGCAGGACGGGAAGACGTACGGCGTCCCGGACGGCACGGACACCCGGGGCCTCTGGTTCGACAAGGGCATCTTCAAGAAGGCGGGCCTGCCCGCCGACTGGCAGCCGAAGACGTGGGACGAGGTGCTGGCCGCCGCACGCACCATCAAGGCGAAGGTCCCCGGCGTCACCCCGCTCAACGTCTACACGGGCAAGCCGGCGGGCGAGGCGGCCACCATGCAGGGCTTCGAGATGCTGCTGTACGGGACGGGTGACGGCACGTCGGACCCTCTGTACGACACGGCGTCGAAGAAGTGGATCGCGGGCAGCCAGGCCTTCAAGGACGCGCTCACCTTCGTGCACACGGTCTACAAGGAGAAGCTGGGCCCCGATGTCTCGGACGCCCTGGACCCGAACTTCCCCACGACCGTCCGCGGCGAACTGATGCCCAAGGGCAAGCTCGGCATCAACCTGGACGGCAGCTGGCTGCCGCAGGACTGGCTGAAGGGCGCGGGCCACGAGTGGCCCGAGTGGTCGCAGAAACTCGGCCTCGCGTACATGCCGACGCAGACCGGCCAGGCTCCCGGCAAGGTGAGCATGTCCGGCGGCTGGACCTGGTCGATCCCCGCCAAGGCGTCCAACCCGGACCTCGCCTTCAAGTTCATCGAGACGATGCAGACCAAGGCGAACGCGCAGAAGTGGTACATCGCCAACTCCGGCATCGCGGTGCGCAGGGACGTGGCCTCGGACCCCGGATACGTGAAGGCGCAGCCCGGCATCAAGTTCTTCACGGACCTGGTCGCGAGCACGCACTACCGCCCCGCGTACCCGGCCTATCCCAAGGTCTCGACGGCCATCCAGGAGGCCATGGAGGGCGTGACGACGGGTGACAGCTCGGTCGACAAGGCGGCGAGCGGGTACGACGAGGAGCTGAAGACGGCCGCCGACAACCAGGTGATCAGGAAGTGAGGCTGCGCCGCACTCTGACCCGCGCCCTCCCCGTCACCCCCGCCGTCGCCCTCCTGCTCCTCTTCCTGGCGGGCCCGATCGCGTACTGCGCGTACATCGCCTTCACCGACCTCCAGCTCACCGGCCAGGCGCACTCGTCCTTCGTCGGCTTCGAGAACTTCCGGGCGGCGTTCAAGGACGACGCGTTCCTGAACGCGGTCTGGCTGACGCTGGTGTTCACGGTCCTGTCGTCACTGGTCGGCCAGAACACGCTGGGCCTGGCGCTGGCCTCGCTGATGCAGCGGGCGTCGAAGCCGGTGCGGACGGTCGTGGGCGGGATCGTGGTCACGGCGTGGGTGCTGCCGGAGGTGGTGGCGGGGTTCCTGCTGTACGCGTTCTTCCGACGGGAAGGCACGCTGAACGCGATCCTGGACTGGCTCCACCTGCCCACCCAGAACTGGCTGTTCACGCTGCCGATCCTGGCGGTGTCGTTCGCGAACGTCTGGCGGGGGACGGCCTTCTCCATGCTGGTGTACTCGGCGGCCCTGAACGAGATACCGAAGGAGATCACCGAGGCGGCGGAGGTGGACGGGGCGGGTGGCTGGCGCCGTATGTGGCACATCACGCTGCCGATGATCCGCCGCTCCATCGGCACGAACCTGATGCTCAACACCCTTCAGACGCTGTCGGTGTTCGGGCTGATCTGGGTGATGACGAGGGGCGGCCCGGGGAACAGGAGCCAGACGCTGCCGCTCTTCATGTACGAGCAGGCCTTCCAGAAGAGCATGATCGGATACGGCACCGCGGTGGCGCTGCTCCTGCTGGTGGTCGGCTCGCTGTTCTCGCTGGTGTACATGCGGCTGCTGCGGACGGAGGTCTGAGATGCCACGCACGCTCGGCTCCCGCCGCACCGGCCGCCGCCTGGCTGCCGACGCGGGCCTGCTGGTGGTGGCGGCCGCCTTCAGCCTCCCCCTGGCCTGGGTGGTCCTGTCCGCCCTCGACCCGCACGCGGGCCTCAGGGTGCAGGTCCCGGACGGTCTCACGCTGGACAACTTCGACGCGGTCCTGAAACCGGACATCACCTACACACCGCTGCTCAACAGCCTGATCCTGTGCGGGGGCGGGACGCTGCTCACGGTGGTGTGCGCGGCGCTGGCCGCGTATCCGCTGTCGCGGTTCCGCTCGCGACTGAACCGTCCCTTCCTCCTGACGATCCTCTTCGCGACGTGCCTGCCGATCACGGCCATCATGGTTCCGGTGTACGCGCTGTTCGTACGGGTGAACCTCATCGACACCGTGCAGGGCACGATCTTCTTCTTCGCCGCATCCCAACTCCCCTTCGCCATCTGGCTGATGAAGAACTTCATGGACGGTGTACCGAAGGAACTGGAGGAGGCGGCGTGGACGGACGGGGCGTCGTCGCTCCAGTCCCTGGTACGGATCGTGCTGCCGCTGATGGGGCCGGGGGTGGCGGTGGTGACGGTCTTCTCGTTCGTGATGATGTGGGGGAACTTCTTCGTCCCGTTCATGCTCCTGCTGACACCGGACCAGATGCCGGCGTCCGTGAGCATCAACGACTTCTTCGGAAATCGGGGAACGGTGGTCTACGGGCAGCTGGCAGCGTTCTCGGTCATCTACTCGACGCCGGTGATCCTGCTGTACGTGCTGGTGGCCAGGCGACTGGGCGGGGGGTTCGCGTTGGGCGGCGCGGTCAAGGGGTGACGGCCGGGCGCCCTACCCGCCGAGGCCGAGGCCCACTCCCTCCTCAAGCTCCAGCACCCCCACCGTCTGATCCCCGCTCGTCTCTCCGGTCGGCTTGAATCCCAGCCCGAGATAGAAGCCCTCCGGGCCGGTCTCGCCGGGGTGCCAGGTGACCGTGAGACGGGTGCCGCCGCGGCGCCTGATCTCGGCGGCCACGGCCTCGACCGCGAAGCGGCCGTACCCCCTGCCCTGTTCCCCGGCCGCGATGTTCAGACGCCACAGCCCGGAGCGGAGGTCGGCGCCCGTCTCGCCCTCGTCCCAGTCGATGTCGAAGAAGGCCATCAGGAACCCGACGGTCCGCTCCCCGTCCATGATGAGGCGGGGCCAGGCGACACCAGGATGCACATACGCCTCGGCCAGCGACTTCACCACCGGCGCGACCAGGTGTTCCTGATCGGCGCGGACCTTCAGCCCGATCGCGGTGTCGACATTGCCGGGGGTGATCTTCTCAAGGCGCGGCGCGGTCGTCATGTCTTCACCCTAGGTGACCCAATCAAGGGGCAGTGAGGGCAGAGCCGTATGTTCGTACGATCCGTGATTGTGGCCGAACAGACCGTAGTCACCATCGCCCCGGCCCCATATTTTGTGCGCGTGCAGCGACCGCAGGCCCCTCAGCCCACCCCGCCCTTCAACGCTCCGGCCGCCCGCAGACTGCGGGCTGCCCTCGGCATGGGCCCCGAGCACGTCGCGTACGGGATGAGAGCCTCCTACGGGCTGCCGTACGTCACTCCCGACCTCGTCCTGGCCTGGGAGAGAGGGACGACCACCCCCGGCGGTCCCGAACTCACCGCGCTCGCGGGCGTGTTGTGGTGCTCACCGGGTGAACTCATCGGCGCGCCACGGACGTTGCGTGAGCACCGCGTGTCACGCGGGCTGGCCCAGGAGGACGTCGCCCGTACCGTCGGCCTCGAACTCCTCGCCTACCAGCGGATGGAGGAGGCCGACGAGTGGCGCGGCAACGACCGGCAGTCGGTCGCCCTCGCCGACACCCTCGAACTGTCGCTGCGGGACTTCATCACCGTCACGGGACGCGACGGCAAGCTGGCCGAGCTGTTGCGCAGCGCGGTGACCACGCGCTGGCAGGCGTACGTCCGTCCGCTCGGGAAGATGATCCCGCTGGACCGACGCCTCCTGGAGGACGTCCTTCAGGAGATGCACACGGAGTACCAGGGGCAGATGGTGGTCACGCTCAGCTGGAGCAGCGGACCGGCGGCCGCCGACGCCGACGACTCCGGCCGTGACTTCCTCGACCGGATCGTCGATCACTTCTGGGCGATGGTCCAGAGAACCACGTACTGAGTCCGCTCGGACCGAGCTCGCACGACTCCAGGCCGTGCGACCCGGCCCGTACGACCTAGAACACCGACTCCGCCTCGTCCATCCGGTCCTTCGGCACCGTCTTCAGCTCCGTGACCGCCTCCGCCAGCGGCACCATCAGCACGTCCGTCCCCCGCAGCGCCGTCATCCGCCCGAAGTCACCCCGGTGCGCCGCCTCCACCGCGTGCCAGCCGAACCGCGTGGCGAGCACCCGGTCGTACGCGGTCGGGGTGCCGCCCCGCTGCACATGGCCGAGGATGACCGGCTTGGCCTCCTTGCCCAGGCGCCGCTCCAGCTCGTACGCCAGCGCCGTACCGATGCCCTGGAAGCGCTCGTGGCCGAACTGGTCGATGGCGCCGTGGCCGTAGTCCATGGTGCCCTCGACGGGGTGGGCACCCTCGGCGACGCAGATCACCGCGAACTTCTTGCCGCGGGCGAAGCGCTCCTCGACCATCGCCATCACGTCGGACGGGTCGAAGGGGCGCTCGGGCAGGCAGATGCCGTGGGCGCCGGCCGCCATGCCGGACTCCAGGGCGATCCAGCCCGCGTGCCGGCCCATGACCTCGACGACCATCACACGCTGGTGGGACTCGGCCGTGGTCTTCAGGCGGTCCATGGCCTCCGTGGCCACACCCACCGCCGTGTCGAAGCCGAAGGTCCGGTCGGTCGACGAGATGTCGTTGTCGATCGTCTTGGGGACACCGACCACCGGCAGCCCCGCGTCCGACAGCATCCGGGCGGCCGTCAGCGTGCCCTCGCCGCCGATCGGGATCAGCACGTCGATGCCGAACTCGCGGGCCATGTCCTGCGCGTTCTCGCAGGCCTCGCGGAGCCGGTCGCGCTGCAGCCGCGAGGAGCCGAGAATCGTGCCGCCGCGGGCGAGGATGCCGCTGACCGCGTTGAGGTCGAGGGTGCGGTAGCGGCCGTCGAGCAAGCCCGCGTAGCCGTCCTCGAAGCCGATGACCTCGTCCCCGAAATTGGTGACCGCTCGGTGCACGACCGACCGGATCACGGCGTTCAGGCCCGGGCAGTCGCCGCCTGCGGTGAGAACTCCGATACGCATCGTGCTGTGTCTCCTGCTCGCTGCTGGTACGTGTGAGCCGGTCCGATTGTTTCATGAGACGAAGGGCACCGACGATTCCCTCCTTCCCACCAGGACGTTTGTCCTGGCGGGCGCCTTAGCTACCCTCAGAGGTATTGTCAAGAGGGTTCCGCTCACCCCAGTGGGCCATTTTTCCGAGCCCCGAAACCACCCAGCGCCGCAACGGATGGAGAGCACGCGTGACCCGCAGCGTCTACGTGACCGGGATCGACCGCGGCGACGGCCGCCAGGTCGTCGAGCTGGGGGTCATGGAGCTCCTGACTCGCCAGGTCGACCGGGTGGGCGTCTTCCGTCCACTCGTCCACGACGGCCCGGACCGGCTCTTCGAGCTGCTGCGCGCCCGCTACCGGCTGACCCAGGACCCGGCGAGCGTGTACGGCATGGACTACCACGAGGCGTCCACGCTCCAGGCCGAGCAGGGCGCGGACGAACTGGTCTCCTCCCTCGTCGACCGGTTCCACCTCGTCGCCCGCGACTACGAAGTCGTCCTCGTCCTGGGCACCGACTTCGCCGACACCCAGTTCCCGGACGAGCTGGCGCTGAACGCACGGCTCGCGAACGAGTTCGGCGCCTCCGTGATCCCCGTGGTCGGCGGACGCGGGCAGACCGCCGAGTCCGTGCGCGCCGAGACACGCAACGCCTACCGCGCGTACGACGGTCTGGGCTGCGACGTCCTCGCCATGGTCGTGAACCGGGTGGCGCCGGCCGACCGCGCCGACATCAGCGAGCGGATCGACCACCGTCTGCCCATCCCCTGTTACGTGCTGCCCGACGAGCCCGCCCTCTCCGCGCCCACCGTCGCGCAGATCACCCACGCCCTCGGCGGCACGGTGCTCCTCGGCGACGACGCGGGCCTCGCCCGGGACGCGCTCGACTTCGTCTTCGGCGGCGCCATGCTGCCGAACTTCCTGAACGCCCTGACCCCGGGATGCCTCGTGGTCACCCCGGGCGATCGCGCCGACCTGGTCGTGGGCTCGCTCGCCGCGCACAGCGCCGGCACCCCGCCCATAGCCGGCGTGCTCCTCACCCTGAACGAGCGGCCCAGCGCCGAGGTCCTCACCCTCGCCGCCCGTCTCGCCCCCGGCACCCCGGTGATCTCGGTGGCCGGCAACTCCTTCCCCACCGCGGCCGAACTCTTCTCCCTGGAGGGGAAGTTGAACGCCGCCACCCCCCGCAAGGCGGAGACCGCCCTCGGCCTCTTCGAGCGGTACGTCGACACCAGCGATCTCCTCAGGCGCGTCTCCGCGCCGAGCAGCGACCGCCTCACCCCGATGATGTTCGAGCACAAGCTCCTCGAACAGGCCCGCTCCGACAAGCGCCGCGTCGTGCTCCCCGAGGGCACCGAGGCCCGCGTCCTGCACGCCGCGGAGGTGCTGCTGCGCCGGGGGGTGTGCGACCTGACGCTGCTCGGTCCGGTCGACCAGATCCGCAAGAAGGCCGCCGACCTCGGCATCGACCTCGGCGGCACCCAGCTGATCGACCCGGTCACCTCCGAGCTGCGCGAGCGCTTCGCCGAGAAGTACGCCGCCCTGCGCGCCCACAAGGGCGTCACCGTCGAGCTGGCCTACGACGTCGTCGCCGACGTGAACTACTTCGGGACGCTGATGGTGCAGGAGGGGCTCGCCGACGGCATGGTCTCCGGCTCCGTGCACTCCACCGCCGCGACCATCCGGCCCGCCTTCGAGATCATCAAGACCAAGCCGGACACCAAGATCGTCTCGTCCGTCTTCTTCATGTGCCTCGCCGACAAGGTCCTGGTCTACGGCGACTGCGCGGTGAACCCCGACCCGAACGCCGAGCAGCTCTGCGACATCGCCATCCAGTCGGCCGTCACCGCCGAACAGTTCGGCGTCGAGCCCCGGATCGCGATGCTGTCGTACTCGACGGGGACGTCCGGGTCGGGCGCCGACGTCGACAAGGTGCGCGAGGCCACCGACCTGGTGCGGCTGCGCCGCGACGACCTGAAGATCGAGGGGCCGATCCAGTACGACGCCGCGGTCGAGCCGACCGTCGCGGCGACCAAGCTGCCGGACTCGGAGGTCGCCGGGCAGGCGTCCGTGCTGATCTTCCCCGACCTGAACACCGGCAACAACACCTACAAGGCCGTACAGCGCTCGGCCGGCGCGATCGCCGTCGGCCCGGTCCTGCAGGGCCTGCGCAAGCCCGTCAACGACCTGTCCCGCGGGGCGCTGGTACAGGACATTGTCAACACGGTCGTGATCACGGCGATCCAGGCCCAGACTTCGAGCAGGGCATGACCACCACCATCCTCGACCCAGAAGGCACCCCCGCAGTGACCGCCACCCGCGTCCTCGTCCTCAACTCCGGCTCCTCGTCGGTGAAGTACCAGCTGCTCGACATGCGCGACAGCAGCCGTCTCGCCATGGGCCTCGTCGAGCGCATCGGCGAGGGCACCTCCCGGCTGAAGCACACGGCGCTCAGCACGGGCGAGACCCGCGAGACGACCGGCGCCATCGCCGACCACGCCGCCGCGCTCAAGGCCCTCGCCGAGGAGCTGGCCAAGGACGGCCTCGGCCTGGACTCCCCCGAGCTGGCCGCGATCGGCCACCGGGTGGTGCACGGCGGACAGCGGTTCACCGCGCCCACGGTCATCGACGAGGCCGTGCTCGCCGAGATCGAGCGGCTGATCCCGGTCGCCCCGCTGCACAACCCGGCGAACCTGACCGGTATCCGTACGGCCCAGGCGCTGCGCCCCGACCTGCCCCAGGTCGCCGTCTTCGACACCGCCTTCCACACGACGATGCCGGAGTCGGCGGCGCGCTACGCGATCGACGTGAAGACCGCCGACGAGTACCGCATCCGGCGCTACGGCTTCCACGGCACCTCGCACGCGTATGTGTCCCGGGCGACGGCCGAGCTCCTGGGCAAGGCCCCCGAGGACGTGAACGTCATCGTGCTGCACCTCGGCAACGGCGCGTCCGCCTCCGCCGTACGGGGCGGCCGCTGCGTGGACACCTCCATGGGGCTCACGCCGCTGGAGGGACTGGTCATGGGCACGCGGTCGGGCGACATGGACCCCGCGGTCATCTTCCATTTGATGCGCGTTGGCGGGATGTCCACGGACGAGATCGACACTTTGCTGAACAAGAAGAGCGGCCTGATCGGTCTGTGCGGCGACAACGACATGCGGGAGATCCGTCGCCGTGTCGACGAGGGTGACGAGCAGGCGCGGCTCGCCTTCGACATCTACATCCACCGCCTGAAGAAGTACATCGGCGCCTACTACGCGGTACTGGGCCGGGTGGACGCGATCGCCTTCACCGCCGGAGTGGGCGAGAACGCCGCTCCGGTGCGCGAGGCCGCGGTGGCCGGCCTGGAGGAACTCGGCCTGGCGGTCGACGCCGACCTGAACGCGGCTCGAGGGGACGGGCCCAGACTCGTCTCCCCCGAGGGCGCACGGGTCGCGGTCGCCGTGGTGCCGACCGACGAGGAACTGGAGATCGCCACGCAGACCTACGCACTCGTGGGCGCGTCCCACGACCTCATCTGAGCGGCACCACGCCTCGAACGGGGGGCAGGTGCCACCTCAGCTGAGCGGCAGCGCGCCCCTTTGTATCTTCCGCCAGACGGAATATTCCGTAGCGAAACAAACCGATAGGATCGCCCTATGCGCCGTTCGAAAATCGTCTGTACCCTCGGCCCCGCGGTCGACTCCCACGAGCAGCTCGTCGCGCTGATCGAAGCCGGCATGAACGTGGCCCGCTTCAACTTCAGCCACGGCACACAGGCCGAGCACCAGAGCCGCTACGACCGGGTCCGGGCCGCCGCGGCCGAGACCGGCAAGGCCATCGGTGTCCTCGCCGACCTTCAGGGCCCGAAGATCCGTCTGGAGACCTTCGCCGAGGGTCCCGTCGAGCTGGTGCGCGGTGACGAGTTCACCATCACCATCGAGGACGTGCCCGGCGACAAGCACATCTGCGGCACGACCTACAAGGGCCTGCCCGGTGACGTCTCCAAGGGCGACCCGGTCCTCATCAACGACGGCAACGTCGAGCTGAAGGTCGTCGAGGTCGACGGTTCCCGCGTCAAGACGGTCGTCATCGAGGGCGGTGTGATCTCGGACCACAAGGGCATCAACCTGCCCGGCACGGCCGTGAACGTGCCGGCGCTGTCCGAGAAGGACGTCGAGGACCTGCGCTTCGCGCTGCGGATGGGCTGCGACATGGTCGCCCTGTCCTTCGTGCGTGACGCCAACGACGTGAACGACGTCCACAAGGTGATGGACGAGGAGGGCCGCCGGGTCCCCGTCATCGCCAAGGTCGAGAAGCCGCAGGCGGTCGAGAACATGGAGGCCGTCGTCGCGGCGTTCGACGCCGTCATGGTGGCCCGTGGCGACCTGGCCGTCGAGTACCCGCTCGAGAAGGTCCCGATGGTGCAGAAGCGCCTCGTGGAGCTGTGCCGCCGCAACGCCAAGCCGGTGATCGTCGCGACCCAGATGATGGAGTCGATGATCACCAACTCCCGCCCGACCCGCGCCGAGGCCTCCGACGTCGCCAACGCGATCCTCGACGGCGCCGACGCGGTCATGCTCTCGGCCGAGTCGAGCGTGGGCGCGTACCCGATCGAGACGGTCAAGACGATGTCGAAGATCGTCGTGGCGGCCGAGGAAGAGCTCCTCTCCAAGGGTCTGCAGCCCCTGGTCCCCGGCAAGAAGCCGCGCACGCAGGGTGGTTCGGTCGCCCGTGCCGCCTGCGAGATCGCCGACTTCCTCGGCGGCAAGGGCCTGGTCGCCTTCACCAAGTCCGGTGACACCGCCCGCCGGCTCTCCCGCTATCGCGCGGCCCAGCCGATCCTGGCCTTCACCACCGACGAGGGCACCCGCAACCAGCTCGCGCTGAGCTGGGGCGTCGAGTCGCATGTCGTGCCGTTCGTGAAGAGCACCGACGAGATGGTCGACCTCGTCGACCACGAGCTCCAGAAGCTCAAGCGGTTCAACGACGGCGACATCGTCGTGATGACCGCCGGCTCGCCTCCCGGCGTCCCCGGCACCACCAACATGGTCCGGGTGCACCACCTGGGCGAGAGCGGCCGCACCGCCTGACCCGCGGCCCCCGTACGCCACCGAGGGCGCCTCCTGTGACAGGGGGCGCCCTCGGTGTTCGACGATCACAGGCGGTTCACGGCAGCGCGCCGGCCAACCGCTGATACGCCTCGAACTCGCTCCACCGCGGGTGATCCGCAAGGAGCGGGGCCAGGGCGCGCGGGGGCGCGAGCAGTTGCCGGATCATCCGGAGCGCGCGCATCCGCGCGGGCTCCAGCTCACGCCACCGCGGGGCGAGCTCGGCCGCCTCCCCCGGGCTCATCGGCATGGCGTCCAGCGCTCGTTCGAGCACGGGTCCGGGATCGAACAAGGGGACGTCCGCACGCGGCCCCACCTTCTCCAGCAGCCAGGACCTGAGCCACAGGTCGCGCAACAGCCATTCGTTGCGCTGCGTGCCGGTCGCGCGCTCGGCGGCCGCCAGCAGGGCCGGCCAGGCCTCGGCGATCGCCCGCCACTGCTCGTGGGTCACCCCGGCCGGGTCCGCCTGGATGCGGGCCGCGAACTGCTGGGCAGCGGCCATCCATTGGCTCACGTCCCCTTGGGCGTCGTCCGTGCCCGCCGCCGGCCAACGACGCGCGTGCGCGTCCAGGTCGAGCCGGTCCAGCCCGTCGAAGAGGCCACTCATCAGCACATCACCCCCGTGCCGCACACGTTTCCCTGCCGAGCTGTTCCGCTCCGCTCCGGTCAGTACTGTGGCCCGGCTCTCCGCGTGAGCGGAGGAACCGGGCCACAGTGTTGTGCGGCTCCCGAACGGGTCTTGGTCGTGACCGGCCGTCAGCCGGTCACGTACTGGTGCAGCCCGGGGATGGTCAGCGTGCCGCCGAACTGACCGGCCTGGACGACCTTCACCTTGGTGAAGTAGATCAGCGGTATGTTCAGCGGCGGCGGGTTGTCCGGGCTGAACGTGATCGGGATCAGGCCGAGCAGGTTGCCGGAGATGCTTTCGGTGTACATCACCGTCTTGCCGTTACGGATGGTGGACGTCGTACCGCTGCCGGCCTGCACGTGGTACGTCTTGCCGGACTGCTTGTCGTTCACCGTCTGGTGCAGGTCGCCGATGTCGGTGCCGTCGGAGATGACGTACTTCAGGACCTTCTTGATGGTGCCGTTGGCGGTCTTCACCTTCACGATGCCCTGGTAGTCCGCGCCCTTGAGGAGCAGCGAACTGGCGTTCAGGTACCAGGGGTCGTCGGGCAGGGTCACCGGGTTGTCGACGCCGCCCTCGGCGTCCGTGGCGACCGGGCAGTTCGCCGCGTCGGTGGTGGAGCTCGCGGACGGGCTGGGGGACGAGGTGACCGCGTCGGTCGTGTCCTTGACCGCCTTGGTGGTGTCCTCGACCGCCTTGGTGGCCGTGTCGGTCGTGTCCTTCACGGTGTTCTTGACCGTGTCGGCGACCTTGCCGGTGGTGTCCTTGAGCGTGTCGGACGTGGTCTTGTCGCCGGTGTCCTTGGTCGCGCTCGCCGAGGCGGAGGCCGACGGCGTGGGGCTCGCGGTGGCGCTCGACGTGGAGTCGCTGCCGCCGGTGAAGATGCCCGTGATCGCGTCGCCGATGGTGCCCAGCAGGTCGCCCCCGCTGCTCGCGGAGGCCGACGGGGTCGCCGTCGAAGCGCTGCCACCGCCACTGCTCTGCGCCGACTTGCTCGCGGACGGCGTCGGCGTGGACCCGGCCTTGTCGTCGGAACCTGAATCCGACGAAGAGGTCTTGTCCGGCGACGAGGACGTGCTGGCCGAGGGGGTCGGCGTGGGCTTGTCGGCGGACGCGGAGGCGCTCGCCGAGGAAGAGGAGGACGCCGAAGCGGAGGGGGTCGGGCTGGCCGACGTGTCCTTGCCGTCCACGGCCTCGACGCACTTCTGGTACTCGTCCGCGGTCAGGCTCTTGGCGGGCGAGTGGTCGTCGGCCCGGGCGAGTGTCGGCGTGAACCCCATCCCCATGAGAACCGCGGTCGGCATCGCCGCGATGGCGACGGCCTTGCCCGCGGGCACGTGGAACCTGGTGAACAGCGGCTTCCTCGGGGCCGCGTGGCGCGGCCCGGTTCTCACCCGGGACTCGTCCACCTCGGTCCCGCGGGTCACCTCGTCAGCCGGCACTGTGCCTCCCGTTCGCCCCGTGAGCGGAGCTCATTCCTGACAGGTCCCTCGGCTCGCCCGACTCGTCGGCGACCGCGGGGCCCGCGCTGTCGGCACCGTGCTCGACGCCCGTGGACTCCGGGCTCTGCGGCAGGTGCGGGGTGTTCGGGGTGGTGTCGGGGGCGCTCGGGGCGCCACCCTCGCTCTTGTGCACCGGCGCGCGCTGCTCCTCGCCGGGCTCTCCGGGAACCCAGGAGACCGCCATCGCGCCGCCGGTCATGGCGAAGAGGAAGCCGATGAGGAAGCCACCGAGGTTGGACACCGGGATGGAGACCAGCGCGAGCAGGATCGCCGCGACGCCGGCGAAGGTCCGTACGTGCTTCTGGAACCAGAGACTGATGCCCAGGACCCAGAGCAGCACTCCGATGATCAGGGAGCCGGCGCCGGCGGTGGTGGACATCGCCAGCGTCAGATGGCCGATCTGGAGGTTCGCGTACGGGAAGTAGGCGATGGGGAAGCCGCCGAGCAGGATGAACAAGCCGGCCCAGAACGGGCGATCGCCCCTCCAGGTACGGAAGTTCCGCCGGAAGACTTGGAGATAGTGCTCGCTCTGCCCGGGTGACTCGGCGCTCATGGAAACGGCTCCCTGGAACGGCTTTACTGTGTGGCGTACGCGCTTGAGTGGTTCACGTACTGCGGGAAAAGGTGGGGCGGGCGGGGCAGCTGCCGGCTCCCCCGCCCGCCCCTGGAGTGCCTAGTAGCACTCCTTGACGCCCTTGGACAGCGACATCTTCAGGCCGCTGAGCTTGAACGTACCGGCGGTGGTCGCCCACGCCGTCTGCTTCACATCGGTCAGGTCGGCCGAGTCGGCCTGCTGGGCGAATCCGTACGGGTTCGCCTGGTCACCCTTGGCAATGCCCGGACCCTTGCTGGCGTCCTTGGCCGCAACACCGATGTCGATGTTGTGGAACACCGCGTCGGCCTGCAGGTCCTCGACGTCGATGTACAGGTTCTCGGCCTGTACCGGCGTGCCACCGCCGCCCGCCTTCAGGACCAGACTGACCGATCCGAGCAGCGGGATGTTCGGGGTGACCACGGACTGGCACATGTTGGTGATCGACGCGGACTTGAACGCCGAGACCGCGACGGGGTGAGCCGTCTTCTGGCCGTCGAGGGTGTACCCCGAGTCGATGGCTCCGTACTGCGAGAAGCCTTCACCGTGGAGCGAGTCCGCCGTCACCTTGAACGACTGACCCGACACACTGAACGACGCGGCGAGAGCGCCCTGCGCGAGGGCGACACCTATCGCTGCCGTGGCGGCCACGCTGGGCACCATCACGACCGCGAACCGCTTCCATCTGGTCCCGCCACGCACCTGGGACTCCATATTTCCTCCTTCTCGGACGTACATCTCCTGGCCCTGACTGACCCATGTCGGCGGCTCAGCCGGGCAGGGATGGGAGAAGTGCTACGTCCTCGGGAAGGAGAGCGCCCGTACTCGTCGAGCGCCAACTGCGCCCGACATCACCGGCGATCACCCCCGAGCGACAACCACTGGTCGCGCCTGACACGCATCACGCACAACCTGCTGGACAGGCTCCGCCGAACGGCAGAGACCCCCCTGTCCAAGGGCCGGCGCCACTGCCGCCGCCCCTACTCGGTGGGGACCCAGAAAACCCCTTGACCCGATTGGCTGTCGGAGTAGGGGGAATGGACCGAGCGTCGCCGATCGTGGTGCATTCTGGCCGCCCGCACAAGGGGGTTCGTTACTGGCTAGTAACGGCCGGATAACCGAACAACGACCCGGCGGTATCGGTCGGCAACTCTGGGTGGCACCAAGGGTGACGTCAAAACAGTTGATCCACGGACAGAATCCGACAGAACAACGCCCCTGACTTACTCCCAGTAACAGCGGCCGCGTTTACCAAGTTTTGGTAAAGCGCGGCCACCTGCCGCTCTCTCGGCAAATCTTTCACCTGGGCATCACAGGCCCCGGCGTTTAGGAACAGGTCAGCACACCGGGCGGAACCCGGTCCCAGGGTCGATCAGAACAGCGCCCGCGCCAGCGCCCGGCGCGCCGCGATCACCCGCGGATCGTCGCCGCCCACGACCTCGAAGAGCTCCAACAGCCTCAGCCGTACGGCATCCCGGTCGTCGCCCGCCGTGCGCTGCACCGTGTCGATGAGCCGCCCGAACGCGTCTTCGACGTGCCCGCCCACCAGGTCGAGGTCCGCGGCAGCGATCTGCGCCGGTACGTCCTTGGGCTTCTCGGCGGCGTCCTTGCGCACCTGGAGCGGGTCGGCGCCCTGCACGCGCTGCAGCAACTCGGCCTGCGCGAGGCCGAGCCTGGCCTCCGTGTTGCCAGGGTCGTCGCTCAGCACGTTCTTGTACGCCTGTACGGCGCCGCCGAAGTCACCCGCGTCCAGGGCCTGCACAGCGGCCTCCAGGAGCGCGTCGTAGGGCCCTGCCGGCACCTCGTGCACCGCCGGTGCGCTGTCGGGCTCGGCGTCGGGGTCGACCGTCAGGCCGGTCAGGCCGAAGCGCTGCTCGGCGACCTCGACGAGCTGGTCGAGGGTCTCGCGGATCTGCGCCTCTCCCGCCGCACCCTGGAAGAGCGGCAGTGCCTGCCCCGCCACGACGGCGAACACGGCCGGGATCCCCTGGATCCCGAACTGCTGCATCAACATCTGGTTGGCGTCGACGTCGATCTTGGCAAGGACGAATCGGCCGTTGTACTCGACGGCCAGCCGTTCGAGTACCGGGCTCAACTGCTTGCAGGGCTCGCACCACTCGGCCCAGAAGTCGATGACGACCGGAACCTCGGTGGACCGCTGAAGGACATCGCGCTCGAATCCCGCCTCGTCGACATCGATGACGAGGCCGGCGGGAGACACGGCCCCGCCTCCGCCGCCCTGCCTGGCCGCTTCGGCGCGCGCCTGCTCCGCCTTCGCCTTGGCCTCCTGGGCCGCCTTCACCGCGGCGAGGTCGACGACTCCGCTCATGGACATGTTCCGTGGCTGCATGAGTACATCCTCCCCCTTCCTCGCGCACGTGTGAAAAGCGCTGTGAAAGCCGGGCCGCTTTACGACGCGACCCGACTCGATCCGTACTGTCGGGCGCCGGGTCCCCACCTGGCGCCCATGGTTGTCGCCCGCCCACGAGTCACCGTGTACGAGCTTTCGCTACGGCTCGTAGCGTAACTGTCCCGCGGCTCCCCTGTCCGCCATACACCGGTGATCTCCCTCACGACTTCACACAACCGCCTGATTTGGCCGACCGGGGCGGCGGATAAGGTCCTGACATGCAGAGTCGCGCCACCACACCCCGCACGGGACGCCCGCGCAGCGCTGCCGCGGACGCCGCGATCCTGCAGGCGACGCGCGCGGCGCTGGTCGAACTGGGCTGGTCCAAGCTGACGTTGGGGGACGTGGCGAGCCGGGCCGGGGTCGCCAAGACGACCCTCTACCGCCGCTGGGCGGGCAAGAACGAGCTCGTGGTCGACGCGGTGGCCGTCCTCTTCGACGAACTGGAGCTCCCCGACCGGGGGAGCCTCGGCGCCGACATCGAGGGCGTGGTGCTTCAGTTCGCGGCGCTCCTGAACCGGCCCGAGACCGCGACGGCCCTGATGGCGGTGGTGGCCGAGTCGACCCGTGACGAGCCGCTGCGCGAACGCATCCGTACGTCCATCGTCGACCGCCAGAAGCGGCTCGTCGTGGAGGGGCGGGCCCGGGCCACCGCGCGCGGCGAACTCCCTCCGGAGTCCGACCCCGAGGTCGCCGCGCGTACGGCGGACCTCATCTTCGACGTGGTCGCGGGGGCGGTGGTGCATCGCACACTCGTCAGCGGGGAGCCGGCGGACGAGGAGTGGGTCCGCGCATTCACCCAGATGCTCCTCCTGGGCCTGACCGGCACGACACCCACCACCTGACCCAAGAGGGCCGGGGTGGGTGGGCCACGGTCACCGACCTCGCCCTCAAACACCGGCCGGCCCAAGGCCTTTGCGGGCGCGGGGAACTGCGCGCCCCGCCACACTCACCCGAGGTCGAAGAAGGGCGCCCGGGGTCCGGGGCTGAGCTCCAGGAGGTCAGAAGCCCGCCGGTTCCGTGTACACCCCCCACTCGTCCCGGAGCACGTCACAGATCTCGCCGAGCGTGGCCTCGGCCCGCACCGCCTCCAGCATGGGCACGATCATGTTCGACCCGTCCCGCGCGGCGGCGAGCATCGCGTCCAGCGAGGCCTGCACGCGCGCGTCGTCGCGACCGCCCCGCCGCACCCCCAACTCCCGTACCTGCTCCCGCTCCACCTCGTGACTGACCCGCAGGATCTCCAGGTCCCCGGTCACGGACCCGTGGTGGACGTTCACGCCCACCACCCGCTTGTCACCCTTCTCCAACGCCCGCTGGTACTGGAACGCCGACTCGGCGATCTCCCCGGTGAACCAGCCGTCCTCGATGCCCCGGAGGATGCCGGAGGTGATGGGACCGATCGGGTGCCGCCCGTCGGGATGCGCCCGCAGCCCCCGCTCCTTGATCTGCTCGAAGATCTTCTCCGCGTCGGCCTCGATCCGGTCGGTGAGCTGCTCGACGTACCAGGAACCGCCCAGCGGGTCCGCGACGTTGGCGACGCCCGTCTCCTCCATCAGCACCTGCTGCGTCCGCAGGGCGATCTCGGCGGCCTGCTCGGACGGCAGCGCGAGCGTCTCGTCCAGCGCGTTGGTGTGGAGGGAGTTCGTGCCGCCCAGAACGGCCGCGAGCGCCTCCACCGCCGTACGGACGACGTTGTTGTAGGGCTGCTGCGCCGTCAGCGAGACACCCGCGGTCTGCGTGTGGAAGCGCAGCCACTGCGCCTTCTCCGACTTCGCCCCGTACACGTCCCGCATCCACCGCGCCCAGATCCGCCGCGCCGCCCGGAACTTGGCGATCTCCTCGAAGAAGTCGAGGTGCGCGTCGAAGAAGAAGGAGAGGCCGGGGGCGAAGACGTCCACGTCGAGGCCGCGCGAGAGCCCCAGTTCGACGTAGCCGAACCCGTCCGCCAGCGTGTACGCCAGCTCCTGCGCGGCCGTGGAGCCGGCCTCCCGGATGTGGTACCCGGAGACGGACAGCGGCTTGTACGCGGGGATCTTCGCGGCGCAGTGCTCCATCAGGTCGCCGATGAGGCGCAGGTGCGGCTCGGGCTGGAAGAGCCACTCCTTCTGGGCGATGTACTCCTTGAAGATGTCGGTCTGGAGGGTGCCGTTCAGGACGGACGGGTCGATCCCCTGCCGTTCCGCCGCGACCAGGTACATGCAGAAAACGGGTACGGCCGGTCCGCTGATCGTCATCGACGTCGTGACGTCACCCAGCGGGATGTCCTTGAACAGGACCTCCATGTCGGCCGCCGAGTCGATCGCGACCCCACAGTGCCCGACCTCGCCGAGGGAGCGCGGATCGTCGGAGTCGCGCCCCATGAGCGTCGGCATGTCGAAGGCGACCGACAGTCCGCCGCCGCCCGCGGCGAGGATCATCTTGTAGCGCTCGTTCGTCTGCTCCGCGTTCCCGAACCCGGCGAACTGCCGGATCGTCCACGTACGCCCTCGGTAGCCGGTCGGGTACAGGCCGCGGGTGAAGGGGTACTCGCCGGGCCAGCCGATCCGCTCGAAGCCGTCGTACCTGTCCCCCGGCCGAGGCCCGTACACCGGCTCCACCGGGTCACCGGAGAGCGTGGTGAAGTCGGCCTCACGCTTGCGCGAGGTGTCGTACCGGGCCTGCCAGCGGCGGCGGCCCTCTTCGATGGCGTCAGCGTCCATGCTTCGAATTTACTAGGACGTCCTAGTAAATGTCGATGGGGAACCGCCACGGACCACTCCCGTGGCGGTAAGAGTTACGCCTTGGCGACCACGGGGGAGTCCTCCGCGATCTTCGACTCCAGCTCCTGGGTGACCTTCCGCTCCACGAAGAACGCGGCCGTCGGAATGGTCCCCGCGAGCAGCACCCACAGCTGCTTGCCGACCGGCCACTTCGCCTTGGCGCCCAGGTCGAAGGCGAAGACCAGGTAGACGACGTACAGCCAGCCGTGCGCGATGGCGACGACGCGGGTGAAGTCCACGGCACCGTTCATGTCGAGCACGTACTTGGCGATCACACCGAGGGTCAGCAGGACCAGCAGCACACCGGTGACGTAGGCCATCACGCGGTAGCGGGTCAGCACGCTCTTCTTCATGGGGATGAGCGTAACGACCCCTTTTGCGCGATCTACGAGCACCCCCGCCGCGGCGCGCCCGTGTACCTCTGCTCGTCTCTTTCTCTGTTCCTCGTCTATTCCTCGTCGAAGTCGCTCGCGGCGATGCGCAGGGGCCGCAGCATCGCGAAGATCTCCGCGCACTCCTCGGAGTCGTAGGCCCCGAGCCCGAAGTCCATCGCCATCAGCTCGCGGGTCGCCGCGTCGCAGACCTCACGGCCCTTCTCGGTGATGGAGGCGAGCGTGCCGCGCCCGTCGTTGGGGTTGGGCCGCTTGTCGACGAGCCCGGACTTCACCAGCCGGTCCACGGTGTTCGTGACGGAGGTCGGGTGCACCATGAGGCGCTCTCCGATCTTGGACATCGGGAGCTCGCCGGCCTTGGAGAAGGTGAGCAGGACCAGTGCCTCGTAGCGCGCGAAGGTGAGTCCGTACGGCTTGACGACCGCGTCGACCTCGGCGAGCAGGATCTGGTGCGCGCGCATGATCGAGGTGATCGCGGCCATGGACGGCACGGATCCCCAGCGCTGCTTCCAGAGTTCGTCGGCGCGGGCGATGGGATCGAAGGCAAGGCTGAGCGGCTTCGGCACGGCATAAGACCTTACCCGCCGGTCATATACTGGTCAGCCCCGTCTCGCCTTTCGGTCCCGGACCCCTCCACGACGGGGGTCGCGGCCCCTTCCGTACGCCGCGCCTCCACCGCCAGCAGTACGCAGCAGACGGTGCCGAGCACCCCCGCGCCCGCGACGGTCGCCCGCACTCCGGCGAACTCCGCCGCCACCCCCGACAGCGCCATCCCCACCCCCTGGACGGTCATCAGACCGGCGGTGTTCAGCGTCATCGCCCGCCCTCGCAGCTCCTCGGGCACGGCCCGCACGAACCACTGGTCCAAGCCGAGCGAGTACGCGGATCCGGTGCCCGCGAGCAGCAGCAGGGCCAGCGACCAGCCGAGGTCCGGCCGCAGGACGTAGCCGACGTACGGCAGCAGGGTGACGCAGACGAGCGGGAGGGCGAGCCGGGTGCGGGTGGCGGGCCGCAGCCTGGCACCCGCGAACAGCTCCCCCGCGATCGTGCCGACCGGCAGGGCGCACATCAGCAGGCCGAGCCCGGCCGATCCGGCGCCGAGCCCGTCGGCGTAGGGCGCGGCCAGCGCCTCCGGCGCGACGGCGAACATCGGTGGCACCCAGAACAGCAGGAGCAGGGCCCGTACCCGCCGATCGGCGAGGATCCGGCGGGTTCCGTGGAGCGAGTCCCGCACCAGCGCGCCTTCGTGACGGGCCCGCGCGGGCCGTCGCCGGGTGCCGAAGCGCAGCAGCGCGGCGGAGGTCAGGAAGGTGCACACCGTGATGAGCAGCGCGCCGCGCGGTGACACGACGGTGAGCAGCACGCCGCCGAGCCCGAACCCGGCGAGCAGCGCGCCCTGCGAGACGATCCGCAGCAGGGAGCGGCCCAGCACGAACAGGTCCCCGTCGCCGAGGACGTCGGTCAGCGTCGCCGTCCGCGCCCCCTGGAAGAGCGGTGAGACGACGGCGAGCGCGCAGCGCATGGCCAGCAGTACGGCGATGGGCGCGCCCGGCACCACCATGACGGCCACACAGCCCGCGCACACCAGGTCGCACACCACGAGGACCCGGCGGGCCGGGAAGCGGTCCGCGGCGCCGGCGAGGAGGGTGCCGCCGACGAGGTACGGGAGGAAACCGAGCGCGAACGTCAGGGCGCTCATCAAGGGCGAGCCCGTCAGGTCGTAGACCAGGACGGACAGGGCGAGCTCGCTGACCACGAGCCCGAGCAGCGAGAACGCGTGGGCGGCGAATACCGCGCGGAACTCGCGTACGGCGAAGACTCGGCCGTAGCCCGTGGCTTCGGGGGCGTTCGGTGGGGTGGGCGGCATCGTTGTGGTCTTCGTCTCCGCCATCTCTGCTTCCGGCATGGGCAACAGCGTGCGCACCCGGCGGGCCTGGCCATAGAGTTTCGGCTCCAGCCGAATCTTCAGTTCTCCGGGGGTGCCGTTCCTTGCCTTCCCTTCTGCACTTCGGGGAGGACGACCTCCTCAACTGCCGTTTCGCGGTGTCGCCCCTGTGGGAGACGCAGGAGGCGGTTCGCACGCTCAACCGTCCCGCGCGGCAGGGCTACCACGCGCACTGGCTGCGCCGTATCCGCGCGGCCGCCGCCGGACTCGACCTCGCGCCGCTGTGGCTGCTGATGCCGCAGCGCGGCTACTGCCCCGACTGGCTCTGCCCGCCCCCGATCGGTCCTGCGGCCACCTTCGAGGAGGAGATCGAGGCGGTCCGCGCGGCCGACCCCGAGGCGGCCCGAGAGGAGACCGCGAGGTCACTCGCGGACACTCCGGGCGCCCTCGAATCGCCTCGAGGCCGGTCGATGCTGAAGGACCCGACGCGCATGGTCCAGGAGCTGGCCGACCTGATGGAGACGGCCTGGCACGCGCTCGTCGAGCCGGACTGGCCGCGGCTGCGCGCCCTGCTGGAGGCGGACATCGCGTTCCACTCGCGTCGGCTCGCGGAGGTCGGTCTGGGCGGGCTGCTGCCGGAGATCGACCGCCGGTTCGGCTGGCGCTCCCACACGCTGACCATCGAGTGGAAGGGCCGCCACGAGCGGGACCTCGCGGGCCAGGGCCTGATGCTGGTGCCCAGTGTCTTCATCTGGCCGGAGGTGGTCAGTTCCTTCGATCCCCCCTGGCAGCCCACGCTCGCCTACCCCGCCCGCGGCATCGGCGGCCTGTGGGCCGAACCGACGGACCACACCCCCGACGCCCTCGTACGACTCCTGGGACGGGGCAGGGCCACCGTCCTCACGGCCCTGGACGAACCCACCACCACAACAGCCCTCGCCCACCGCCTCCGCCTCGCCCCGTCGTCCGTCTCCGCCCACCTCACGGTCCTGCGCGCCGGAGGCCTGCTCACCTCACGCCGTTATGGTCACCAGGTCCTGTACGAACGCACCCCCCTGGGCATGGCGCTGGCGTCGGGTCCGGAGCAGTAGCCCACCCCGCGCCGCGCCGGTCAGCCGCGCGTGGTGCGGCGCAGGTGGTGGCGGATGGCTCGTTGGGCGACCGGGCCGAGGGTGTCGAGGGCGGCGACCAGAGCGGCCAGTTGTTCCAGGGCGTCGAGGGCGGCCCGGGAACCCTCGGGGTCGACCCCCTCGTACAGCTCGATGCCGACGAAGGACGCGGCGACGGCACGCGCCAGCCCGGCCGGATCGGCGAACTCGCCCAGCGGAGTCGGCGCGAGGACCCGGACCAGGACCCGCTCGATCTCGGTGATCCACAGATCGAGCCCCGCCGAGGTCGCGGGCGCCAGACGCGCGTCCGTCTGCGCCCCGGCGAGGAGCTGCCCCAGGACGGCGACGTGCCCGTCGGCCCGCTCCACCTCGTGCATCTCCCGCCCGAACGCCAGGAGTTCCGCCAGCGACTCGACCTCGGCGAGCCGTTCCCGGTAGTTCGCGACCCGCTGCTCCGCCCCGTGGCGGACCGCGGCCGACAGCAACTCGTCCACGGATCCGAAGTGGTAGAAGACGAGGGCCTGGTTGACCCCGGCGGACGCCGCGATCGTACGGGCCGAGGCCTTCGCGATCCCCTGCTCGGTGAGCGTCCGCAGGGCGCCCTCCAGCAGTTTCGCCCGGGTCGCCTCGCTCACGCGCGCGCCTCCTCGCGGACGGGCCGCAGTCCGGGCCGCACCCCACGGGTACGCACGTCGGTGTACGTCGCCCGGAAACTGCCCTCGTAACCGAAGAGCGGACCGAAGTGGCGGTTCACGACCCGGACCCGGATGTGGAAGCGGCCCGTGGAGTCGTCGAAGGACTCGCGTACCTCCGCGTCGCCGCCGATGAGTTCGGGGACGCGGACGTCCACCGGGCCCTCCCGGAAGCGGTGTTCACCGGAGCGGATCAGCAGGGAACCGTCGGGCTCGGCGCGCAGGTGCAGGTCGCTGGCGAGGTGCTGATGCGTGCCGAGGTAGTCGAGGACGCGGTCGCCCTTGGGGCTCAGCACCATCTGGGCGTCGAAGCGGCGGGAGCGGCCGGGCAGGTCGAAGGTGCGCACGAAGCTCACCGTCTCACGGCCGAAGGTGTCGGCGTAGGGCACGTTCTCGATCATGAAGGGGACGTTCCGGCCCACACGCGGGACGAGGATGTTGCGGGTGGCGCCGAGGGCCAGGAACGGCTTCACGAAGCGCCTCCCGTGCCAGACGCGGCCCATGACGCCGTGGCCGGTGCACGCCTCGCCGCCGGCCAGGCCCACGGAGAAGCGTCGCCGCAGCTCGGGGTGGAGGCGGTCGAAGTCGGTGCCCATCGCGGTGCGGAAGATGGAGGGGGTCACCGCTGCTCCAGGGTGGCGAGGACGCGCGGCGCACGGGCCTGCGCGATCGGGGTGCGCAGGCAGCGGCGGGCGGCCGGGGTGCCGGGCAGCGGGGGCGCGAAGAGTGCCAGGAGGGCGGCGACGACGGCCAGTACGGGGGTCGAGTAGAGGGCGAGCGGCGCCAGCGGGCCCGCCGCGTCCACGAGCGCGCCGTACACCGTGCCCGAGCAGGCGGCCAGAAGGACGAAACCGCGCACGGCGCACTCGGCGAGCCAGTGGCGCAGCGCCCGCTCCGGTGTGATGCCCCGCTCCAGCCAGATCCGCAGCCGGTCGAAGGACCAGGCCGTGGCCCAGCCGATGAGGGGGCGGAAGAGGAGCCGGTCGGCCACGGCCCCGAAGCGGCCCCAGCGCGGGCGGTAGTCGTACCCGGTGAGGAAGCGGACGCCGTCGGCGTCGGGGACGTAGCGCCAGTAGCCGCTGCCCTCGGCGAGGAGGGAGAGCGGGTGCGGGGAGGCGAAGCGCAGGGCGGAGGTGCGGGTGCCGTCGGGGCGCTCCTTCTCCCCGGCGCAGACGCCCGTCCCGGCGACGGTCAGGAAGGGCAGCACCCGGGTGGCGTACCGGAAGCGCTGCGGCTCGCCCTCGACGCGCGGGAGGTAGTCGATGGAGGTGAACCTCAGGTCCCAGCGCTGGTGCTGCGCGGGGTCCTGCGTCCGTGCCCACAGGTCGTCGAGATCGCCTCGTACATGTGCCTCTACGTAGAGCCCCATTGACCGAACCCCCAGATCAGTGACCACTTTTGAGCGATCGCTCAATCGATCACGTCTGAGATTACCGGGATTTGAGCGATCGCTCAAACAATCGGGCGCGAAAAACCCCGGCCCACTGGACCGGGGTTTCGGGTCTTCCCGCCGGACGCCCTACGCGGACAGATGCCGCTCCACCGTCTGCACCTTGGAGGTCAGACCGTCCGTCACACCGGGGCGGATGTCCGCCTTCAGGACGACGGAGACGCGCGGCGCCCGTGCCTCGACGGCGGCGACGGCGCGCTTCACCACGTCCATCACCTCGTCCCACTCCCCCTCGATGGAGGTGAACATGGCGTCGGTGCGGTTCGGCAGCCCCGATTCACGCACGACCCGGACGGCGTCGGCGACGTACTCCCCCACGTCCTCGCCGACGCCCAGGGGCGTCACGGAGAAGGCGACGATCATGAGGACTCCACGACTCCCTCACGGCGGGCACGGGAGGCGATGACCGCGTCCTCGCTCTCGCGCCGCAGCTTGCGCTCGGCGAAGAAACCGCCGGTGGGCAGCACGGAGAGGACGAAGTAGAAAGCCGCCGTCTTCTTGCTCCACTTGGCGCGGCTCCAGGCGTCCGCCCAGAAGATCACGTACAGGATGAAGAGGATCCCGTGGAGGGAGCCCATGACGGGCACCCCGTTGAAGTCCGTGGTCCGCTTCAGCACCGAGCAGAGGAGCAGCAGCAGGAAGGAGACGGCCTCGGGGGCCGAGACCAGGCGCAGGCGGCGGAGGGCGGTGGCGGTCTTTATGTCCACGGGTCACCTTCGGTGGGAGATTCGCTTTCGGCGGGGAGCCGCTTTGTGAACGTAAGCACAAGCGTCCACCATTGTGGCACCCGAGCCGGGGCACTCCCGCCCCGGGGTGCGGGGCGGGGATGTCCGCTTGGCCCCTAAGGGTCCGCTCAGGGGTGAGATCCACCCGTGGGCCCTGTCCGCGTTCCCGCCCTGCCGCTACCTTCACCACGTGGCGATGTTCCGACTTCAAGGCAGCAAGGTGCTGGCCGTCGACATGACCGGGGACGCCGTGAAGGCGAAGAACGGCTCGATGGTCGCGTACGACGGTCAGATGGCGTTCAAGAAGCTGAGCGGCGGTGGGGAGGGGATCCGCGGGATGGTGACCCGGCGCATCACCGGTGAGCAGATGACGGTGATGGAGGTGAAGGGGCAAGGGACCTGCTGGTTCGCGGACCGGGCCTCCGAGATCAACCTGGTGAACCTCCAGGGGGACAAGCTGTACGTCGAGTCGAGCAACCTGCTGGCGACCGACGCGGGCCTGCGGACGGGCACGTCCTTCACGGGTCTCAGAGGCGCCTCCCAGGGCAACGGGCTGTTCACGACCACCGTCGAGGGCCACGGCCAGGCGGCGATCACGTCCGACGGCCCGGCGGTGGTGCTGCGTGTCAGCTCCCAGTACCCGCTGACGGTCGACCCGGGGGCGTATATCGCGCACCAGGGCAATGTCCGGCAGTCCTTCCAGGCCGGCGTGACCTTCCGCACGTTCATGGGCGAGGGCGGCGGCGAGGCCTTCCAGATCCGCTTCGAGGGCGACGGACTGGTCTACGTACAGCCCAGTGAGCGCAACACGATCGCGGGGGACCTGTGACATGCCGTTCCGCGAAGTGAACTCCAAGATGATCGAGGCGACGGTCCTGCCCGGCCAGCGCCTGTTCAGTCAGCGCGGCGCGATGCTCGCCTACAAGGGCGAGGTCTCCTTCACACCCAACGTCCAGGGCGGCCAGGGCGGGATCATGTCGATGATCGGCCGCAGGGTCGCCAATGAGGCCACCCCGCTGATGACCGTCGAGGGCAGCGGCACGGTCTTCTTCGGGCACGGCGGCCATCACATCCAGGTGATCAACCTCGCGGGCGACACCCTGTACGTCGAGGCGGACCGGCTGCTGGCCTTCGACGGCACCCTCCAGCAGGGCACGATGTTCCTCGGCTCGCAGGGCGGGGTCATGGGCATGGTCCGCGGCCAGGTGACGGGCCAGGGGCTCTTCACGACCACGCTCAAGGGGCACGGCGCGGTGGCCGTGATGGCCCACGGGGGCGTGATCGAGGTCCCCATCTCCCCCCAGCGCCCCATCCATGTCGACCCCCAGGCGTACGTGGCGCACCACGGTGACGTACGCAACAAGCTGTCCACGGCGCTCGGCTGGCGCGACATGGTGGGCCGCGGCTCGGGCGAGGCGTTCCAGCTGGAGCTGAGCGGCAGTGGTGCGGTGTACGTCCAGGCCTCGGAGGAGAAGCTGTGAGCGCGTACGGGACTCCGGGCGGCCCGGTGATCTACGACCCGATGACGCTGCCGGTCGACGACAACGTCAACAAGTACACCTTCTGCGTGGAGCTCAAGGGGAGCCAGTGGTTCCTGCAGAAGGGCAAGATGATCGCCTACTACGGGTCGATGGATTTCAACGGCATCGGGCACGGCCGGCTGGACCGTCTCGTGCGCACATCTTTCCATTCGCCTCTGCACGCGAGCGACTGGGTGGTGGCGGAGGGCTCGGGCAAGATGCTCCTCGCCGACCGGGCCTTCGACGTGAATTCGTACGACTTGGACGAGGGCAACCTGACCATTCGCTCTGGCAACCTGCTCGCTTTTCAGCCAAGTCTCGCGCTCAAGCAATCGATCGTGCCGGGCTTTTTGACGCTGATCGGAACCGGCAAGTTCGTGGCGGCCTCTAACGGTCCGGTGGTGTTCATGGAGCCTCCCATCCGGGTGGATCCGCAAGCGCTTGTCGGCTGGGCCGACTGCCCGTCCCCGTGCCATCACTACGACCACGGGTACATGACAGGCCTCATGGGCGGTCTACGTGCACTGACAGGCCTCGGCGGGGCCTCTGGAGAGGAGCACCAGTTCGAGTTCGTAGGGGCCGGCACGGTCCTGCTGCAGTCCACTGAGGTCCTCATGGCCGAGCAGGCCACGGGGGCCGTTCCGCATGAGCCGGGCGTGCCCGGCGGTGGCGGGGTACCTGGTCACCAGGGGCAGCACGGTCAGCAAGCCGGCACACCGCGTCTTCCCGGACAGCTCGGGGACCTCCAGCGTCGCTTCGGTCTGTGAGCGGTAGTCTGCGGAGTGTGACGTCGAACGCGTGCGCGTAGTCACACCACCCTCACTAGTTCGCCTTTCAACATTTTAGGTAGACTTCATTCATGGAGACCGAGACGGCCACGCGCTGGCTGACCGATGCGGAGCAGTGCGCCTGGCGCACCCACCTGGAGGTCAACAGGCTGTTGACGTACCAGCTCGAAAGGGATCTGCAGCCGTTCGGGCTGACGATGAACGACTACGAGATCCTGGTCAATCTCTCCGAGTCGGAGGGCTACCGGCTGCGGATGAGCGACCTCGCGGCCGCCACCCTCCAGTCCAAGAGCCGGCTCTCGCACCAGATCACCCGCATGGAGAACGCGGATCTGGTCCGGCGCGAGAACTGCGAGTCCGACCGCCGGGGACTGTTCGCCGTGCTCACCGAGCACGGCATGGAGACGATGAAGAAGGTCGCCCCGCACCACGTGGCGTCCGTACGCAGACACTTCATGGATCTGCTGTCCCCGGAGGCCCTGGAGGAGCTGCACAAGTCGTTGCGGCCGATCGCGGAGCATCTGCGGGGGCAGCGAGGCAAGCCGTAACGCTCCGCCGAGTGCGTGACAGGCGGCGGGCCGCCGATGGGGTCGTCCTACCCGTGACGGCTGCTGCTCTGCGCGTGCGGGCCGCCCTGCGACCGCGGGCCGTCCGGGGCTGGTCGCGCGGTTCCCCGCGCCCCTGAGGGGCGCGGGCCCGCCCGGCGCACGGAGAGGAGTCCCGCCGCCACCGCCACCGTCCCCGACAGGGCGAAGCAGAGGCCCAGGGGCAGGTGGCCCACCAGAAGGCCTACTCCCGCGGTGCCGCTCGCGCTTCCGGCGTTCACCGCGGCGTTGACCCAGGCTCCGGCCTGGGTACGGCGGCCCGGCGGGGCCGCCTCGTCGGCGATCAGGTACGACGTCGTGAGCGCCGGGGCGACGAAGAATCCGGCGCAGGCCACGGCGACGGTCAGGGTGCCGAGGCCGGGAGCGAGGCCCGCGGCCGCCAGGGCGAGGCCCAGGCCGCCCGCCAGCAGCGGCAGCCGCGCCCGTGCGGGCTTACGCCAGTCGACGGCGCCGTTCAGGAGGCCGCCCAGGGCGCTGCCCAGCGAGAGTGCGGCGAGCACCCAGGCCACCACGTCGTTCCCGTGATGGTGCCGTGTGGCGTAGGCCATCACCAGAAGGTCGACGGCTCCCACGGACAGACCGACGCCCGCCGCGACGACGACGGGCTGCACGAGCGCGCGCCCGTCGCGGAAACGGCGCCCTGGACGTGCGCCGGGCTTTGTGACGGCCGGACGTACGCGCGCCACGGCCGGCGACAGGACGAAGGCGAGGGTTCCGGCCCACACCAGCAGGGCGCAGAGCGCGAGCGCGGCGGCCAGGGGTGCGAACTGGACGACCGCGCCCACCAGCAGCGGACCCGAGACGAAGAGGATCTCCTCGGCGATCCCGTCCAGGCTGTACGCCCGCTGCAGGACCCGGTCGTCCTCGATGACCTCGCCCCACAGGGCGCGCACCGTGGGGCCGAGGGGCGGCGTGCAGGCGCCCGCGGTGACGGCGAGGGCGCCGAGGGCGGGTGCGGGTGTTCCGGGCCGCCAAGCCGCTGCCGCGAGGGTCGCGAGCAGGGTGGCGTAGAGCGAGGCCATCGGGATGAGGGCACGGCGGGGGCCGTGGCGGTCGATCAGGGCCGCCCTCACGGGTGACAGGAGCACGCTTGCCGCGCCGAACAGTGCCATGACCGTGCCGGCGGCGGCGTACGAGCCGGTGGCCTCGGTCACGCTGAGCATCACGGCCAGCGAGACCATGCCGTAGGAGAGTCTGCCGATGAGGGCGGCGGTGAAGGTGTGGCGGGTGTGGGGGATGCGGAAGAACGCGGCGTACGAGGGCCGCGGCGCGGGCGCAGACATGTCGGGGTTCCTCGACCTGGAGGCGGAAAGGGGTCGCCTGAGTGCCGCGACGACTCACCCACCGGTGTTCGTCGCGGGCCTGGGCGGGCCCTATGCCAAGAGGAGGAACATGCGCCTTAACGTAACAGCGAGCGCCGAAGGTCGACAGGCACCCGTTTCCTCGCCCCCGCCGCCCCTACCCGTCCCATCCCAGGGGCTCCGCCCCTTCGACCCCCGGACGGGCTGAAGATGCGCGCCAGCACCCTCCAGGGGCGCGGGGGATGCGGGGCGAAGCCCCCGCCTCAAGGACGCGGGGAACTGCGCGCCAAGCCCCCACCATCCCGCAGCCAAACGAACACGGACAAGCCGGAATTCGAGGCGAAGCCCCGCCCCAAGGGGCGCGAGGAACTGCGCGACCAGCCCCCACCATCCCGCAGCCAAACGAACACGGACAAGCCGGGATTCGGGGCGAAGCCCCGTCCCAAGGGGCGCGGGGAACTGCGCGACCAGCCCACAGCGGCCCGCAGGCGGAACGCGCCCGGGGGCGAGGAACCCCCGGCTCAGGCCTCCGTCAGGCCCTCCACCAATGAGTCCGCCGCCCGGTAGGGATCCAGCTCGCCCGCCACGATCCGCTCCGCGAGCGCACTGAGACGGCGGTCACCATGAAGGTCACCGATACGCCGACGCAGCGCCGTGACGGCGATCGTCTCGACCTCCTGGGACGCCCGGGCGAGGCGGCGCTCGCCGAGGACACCGTGCTCCTCCATCCAGGCGTGGTGCTTCTCCAGGGCCTCGACGACCTCGTCGATGCCCTCGCCCCGCGCCGCGACCGTCTTGACGATCGGCGGCCGCCAGTCCCCGGGGCCCCGGGACTCGCCGAGCCCGAGCATGTGGTTCAGCTCACGCGCGGTCGCGTCGGCACCGTCCCGGTCGGCCTTGTTCACCACGTACACGTCGCCGATCTCCAGGATTCCGGCCTTCGCCGCCTGGATGCCGTCACCCATGCCGGGGGCGAGCAGGACCACCGAGGTGTCGGCCTGGGAGGCGATCTCCACCTCCGACTGGCCCACACCGACCGTCTCCACCAGGATCACGTCACAGCCCGCCGCGTCCAGGACGCGGATGGCCTGGGGGGCCGACCAGGCCAGACCGCCCAGATGGCCTCGCGTGGCCATCGAGCGGATGTAGACGCCGGGGTCGGAGGCGTGCTCGGACATGCGCACACGGTCGCCGAGCAGGGCGCCTCCGGAGAACGGCGAGGACGGGTCGACGGCCAGGACCCCGACCCGCTTGCCCTGCCGCCGGTACGCGGTCACCAGCGCCGACGTCGAGGTCGACTTGCCCACGCCCGGAGAGCCCGTGAGCCCGACGACGTACGCGTTGCCGGTCAGCGGGGCCAGCGCTGCCATGACCTCGCGCAACTGCGGGGACGCCCCCTCCACCAGGGAGATCAGCCGGGCCACGGCCCGCGGCCTGCCTTCCCTGGCCTGGGCCACCAGCGAGGAGACGTCCTGCATCACAGCTCCGTTCAGATCCGTTCAGGAAAGAGACAACGGCTTCAGGCCTTGGGTACCCGCACGATCAGCGCGTCACCCTGCCCGCCGCCACCGCACAGCGCCGCCGCGCCGACCCCGCCGCCGCGCCGCTTGAGCTCCAGGGCGAGGTGCAGCACGAGACGGGCGCCGGACATCCCGATCGGGTGACCGAGGGCGATGGCACCACCGTTGACGTTCACCTTTTCCGTGGATACGCCGAGGTCCTTCATTGACTGCACGGCGACCGCGGCGAACGCCTCGTTGATCTCGATCAGGTCGAGGTCGGAGACGTCGAGGCCCTCCTTCTTCAGGGCGTGCAGGATCGCGTTCGAGGGCTGGGACTGGAGGGAGTTGTCCGGACCCGCGACGTTCCCGTGCGCGCCGATCTCGGCGATCCACTGGAGGCCGAGCTCCTGAGCCTTGGTCTTGCTCATCACGACCACGGCCGCGGCGCCGTCGGAGATCTGCGAGGAGGTGCCCGCCGTGATCGTGCCGTCCCGGGTGAAGGCGGGGCGCAGCTTGCCCAGCGACTCCACCGTCGTCTCGGCGCGGATGCCCTCGTCCTTGCTGAAGACGACGGGCTCGCCCTTGCGCTGCGGAATCTCCACGGGCGTGATCTCCGCCTCGAAGATGCCGTTCTTCTGGGCGGTGGCCGCACGCTGGTGGGAGAGGGCCGCGATCTCGTCCTGCTCCGGGCGGGCGATGCCCAGGCGTGTGTTGTGCTTCTCCGTCGACTCGCCCATCGCGATGTTCTCGAAGGCGTCGGTGAGACCGTCGTACGCCATCGCGTCGAGCATCTCGATCGCGCCGTACTTGAAGCCCTCGCGGGACTTGGGGAGCAGGTGGGGCGCGTTCGTCATGGACTCCTGGCCGCCCGCGACCACGATGTCGAATTCACCCGCGCGGATCAGCTGGTCCGCGAGCGCGATGGCGTCGAGGCCGGACAGACACACCTTGTTGATCGTGAGCGCCGGGACGCTCATCGGGATGCCCGCCTTGACCGCGGCCTGGCGCGCCGGGATCTGGCCCGCCCCGGCCTGCAGCACCTGACCCATGATCACGTACTGCACCTGGTCGCCACCGATCCCCGCACGGTCGAGGGCGGCCTTGATCGCGAAGCCTCCGAGGTCGGCCCCGGAGAAGGACTTCAGCGAGCCCAGCAACCGTCCCATGGGCGTTCGGGCGCCCGCGACGATCACCGAGGTACTGCTGTTCGTTCCAGACATGAGGTGCGATCCCCTTACCGGCTGCACAGCCGAGGAGTGAACGAGGGTTTACTTGAATGTACTGAGCGGTAGGCCACCCGTCATCCGGCAGTCAGTGTGATCGCGCGCACGTTGCGTAACCGCCGTATGAGCGCTGCACTGACTCCATGCTGACGCGAATCGACCACATCGGTATCGCCTGCTTCGACCTCGACGCGACTGTCGAGTTCTACCGGGCGACGTACGGCTTCGAGGTCTTCCACTCCGAGGTCAACGAGGAGCAGGGCGTCCGCGAGGCCATGCTCAAGATCAATGAGACGTCCGACGGCGGCGCCTCCTACCTCCAGCTCCTGGAGCCGACCCGCGAGGACTCGGCCGTCGGGAAGTGGCTGGCGAAGAACGGCGAAGGTGTCCATCACATCGCGTTCGGTACGGCGGACGTCGACGCCGATGCCGCCGATATCAGGGAGAAAGGCGTACGAGTGCTCTACGACGAGCCCCGACGCGGCTCCATGGGGTCACGAATCACGTTCCTTCACCCAAAGGATTGCCATGGTGTCCTGACAGAACTGGTCACTTCGGCGGCTGTTGAGTCACCTGAGCACTGACCTCCGTATATCTGGGCCGGTAGGGTTGGGGGTGGCCGCTGCCGTTTCGGGGCGGCCCAGGGCCTGTCCGGCGACGGGCCCTGAGGTCATGCCGTCCTCAGGACGGCGTGGTCAAGGGCCGGGGTCCAGGTTTCGGGGGACGAGCGTCGGGGCGGCAGCCCGTGCTCCGCTGTTGATCTGACACCATTCCCCGGGGGCCCCGTTCGGCGGATGGACGGGGTTCGTTTGGAGAGACTTGCGACCAGGGGACGGATGGGACCGCGCAGTGCGGGGCTACGAACGCCAGGAGCGAGAGCCGGCGGCTGACGTCGACCACCTCTCTCGGTTCGAGGCCGAGATGGAACGGCTGAAGACCGAGCGGGAGAAGGCCGTCCAGCACGCCGAGGACCTCGGCTATCAGGTCGAGGTGCTGCGCGCCAAGCTGCACGAGGCGCGCCGCAGTCTGGCGACCCGGCCTGCCTACGACAGCGGCGGCGACCTCGGCTATCAGGCCGAGCAGTTGCTCCGTAATGCCCAGATCCAGGCCGATCAGCTGCGCGCCGACGCCGAGCGCGAGATGAGCCAGGCCCGGGCGCAGACGCAGCGCATCCTCCAGGAGCACGCTGAGCAGGCCGCCCGGTTGCAGGCCGAGCTGCACCAGGAGGCGGTCGCGCGCCGCCAGCAGCTCGATCAGGAGCTGGCCGAGCGCCGTCAGACCGTCGAGTCGCACGTCAACGAGAACGTGGCGTGGGCCGAGCAGCTGCGGGCCCGCAGCGAGCAGCAGGCCCGCCGGCTCCTGGAGGAGTCGCGCGCGGAGGCGGACCAGGCGCTGAGTGCCGCCCGTGCGGAGGCCGAGCGGACCGCCGCCGAGGCCCGCCAGCGGCTGACGAACGACGCCGAGTCGGCCCGCGCGGAGGCCGAGGCGCTGCTGCGCCGGGCCCGTACGGACGCCGAGCGGCTGCTGAACGCCGCGTCGACGCAGGCCCAGGAGGCCACCGACCACGCCGAGCAGCTGCGCAGCTCCACGGCGAACGAGTCGGACAGCGCCCGCCGCCAGGCCACCGAGCTGAGCCGGGCCGCCGAGCAGCGCATGACGGAGGCCGAGTCGGCGCTGCGCGAGGCGCGGACCGAGGCGGACAAGGTCGTCGCCGAGGCGAAGGAGACCGCGGCCAAGGCCCTGGCGAGCGCCGAGTCGGCGAACGAGCAGCGCACGCGGACGGCGAAGGAACAGGTCGCCCGGCTGGTCAGCGAGGCCACCAAGGAGGCCGAGACCACCAAGTCCGACGCCGAGCAGGCCGTCGCGGACGCCAAGACCAAGGCCGAGAAGATCGTCGCGGAGGCCGAGGAGACCGCGCGCAGCCTCACCGCCGAGGAGACCGCCTCCCAGCTCTCCAAGGCGGCCCGTACCGCCGAGGACGTCCTGAACAAGGCGTCCGAGGACGCCAAGGCGACCAGGAAGGCCGCGGCCGAGGAGGCCGAGCGGATCCGCACCGAGGCGGAGTCCGAGGCGGACCGGCTGCGTGCCGAGGCGCACGACATCGCCGAGCAGCTCAAGGGCACGGCGAAGGACGACACCAAGGAGTACCGCGCCAAGACGGTCGAGCTGCAGGAGGAGGCGCGCCGGCTGCGCGGCGAGGCCGAGCAGCTGCGCTCCGACGCCAATGCCGAGGGCGAGCGGATCCGCTCCGAGGCCCGGCGCGAGGCCGTCCAGCAGATCGAGGAGGCGGCCAAGACCGCCGAAGAGCTGCTCGCGAAGGCCAAGGCGGACGCGGACGAGCTGCGGAACACGGCCACCGGCGACAGCGAGCGGGTGCGCACCGAGGCCATCGAGCGCGCCACGACGCTGCGCCGCCAGGCCGAGGAGACCCTGGAGCGCACGCGCAAGGAGGCCGAGCGCAACCGCGAGGAGGCCGTCGAGCTCTCCGACACGATCAAGGCGGAGGCCGAGCGGGCCGCCGAGGCGCTGCGCGAGGAGACCGAGCGAGCCATAGCGGCCCGTCGGACGGAAGCCGCCGAGGAGCTGACCCGGCTGCACACCGAGGCCGAGCAGCGGCTCGCCTCGGCCGAGCAGGCGCTGAGCGACGCACGGGCGGACGCCGAGCGGATCCGCCGCGAGGCCGCCGAGGAGAGCGACCGGCTGCGTTCGGAGGCCGCCGAGCGGATCCGTACGCTCCAGGCGCAGGCCGAGGCGGAGGCGGAGCGGCTGCGCAACGAGGCCGCCGCGGACGCCTCCGCGTCGCGCGCCGAGGGCGAGAACATCGCCGTACGACTGCGGTCGGAGGCCGCGGCGGAGGCCGAGCGGCTGAAGTCGGAGGCCCAGGACAGCGCCGACCGGGTACGGGCCGAGGCCCAGGCCGCGGCCGAGCGGCTGGCCACCGAGGGCGCGGAGACGCTGGCCGCCGCCCAGGAGGAGGCCGCCCGGCGCCGCCGCGAGGCCGAGGAACTCCTCGGTTCCGCGCGCCAGGAGGCCGACCAGGAGCGCGAGCGGGCCCGCGAGCAGAGCGAGGAGCTCCTCGCCTCCGCGCGCAACCGTGTCGACGAGGCCCAGGCCGAGGCCGTACGGCTGGTCGAGGAGGCCGACCGGCGTGCGACCGAGATGGTCTCCAGCGCCGAGCAGACCGCGCAGCAGGTGCGCGACGCCGTGGCGGGGCTGCACGAGCAGGCCCAGGAGGAGATCACCGGCCTGCGCAGCGCCGCCGAGCACGCGGCGGACCGGACCAGGACCGAGGCGCAGGAGGAGGCGGACCGAGTCCGCGCCGACGCGTACGCGGAGCGGGAGCGGGCCTCCGAGGACGCGAGCCGTATCCGGCGCGAGGCGGCCGAGGAGACGGACGCCGCCAAGTCGCTCGCGGAGCGTACGGTTTCGGAGGCGATCGCCGAGTCCGAACGGCTGCGTTCGGAAGCCGCCGAGCACGCCCAGCGGGTGCGCACCGAGGCCGCCGACACCATCGCGAACGCCGAGCAGGACGCTTCGCGCAGCCGTGCCGAGGCCCGGGAGGACGCGAACCGGATCCGTTCGGACGCGGCCACGCAGGTCGACACGCTCATCACTGAGGCGCGCTCCGAGGCGGAGCGGCTGACGAACGAGACGAACGCCGAGGCCGAGCGCGTGCGCGCGGAGTCCGTGGCCAAGGCCGAGCGGCTGGTCTCGGACGCGACCGGGGACGCGGAGCGGCTGCGGGCCGAGGCCGCCGAGACGGTCGGTTCCGCGCAGCAGCACGCCGAGCGGATCCGCAGCGAGTCCGAGCGGGTCAAGGCCGAGGCGGCGGCGGAGGCCGAGCGGCTCACGTCCGGTGCCCGCGAGGAGGCGGACCGGACGCTGGACGCGGCACGCCGGGAGGCCAACAAGCGGCGCTCCGAGGCGGCCGAGCAGGTCGACACCCTCATCTCGGAGACGGCGTCCGAGGCGGACAAGCTGCTCGCCGAGGCGCAGCAGAGCGCGCAGAAGACCACGGCGGACGCCGAGTCGCAGGCCGACACGATGGTGGGCGCGGCACGCAACGAGGCCGAGCGGCTGGTATCCGAGGCGACCGTCGAGGGCAACACCCTGGTGGAGCGGTCCCGTGCGGACGCGGACGAGCTGCTGGTCGGCGCGCGCCGGGACGCGACCGCCATAAGGGAGCGGGCTGAGGAGCTGCGCGACCGCGTCACCACCGAGATCGAGGAACTGCACGAGCGGGCCAGGCGTGAGTCGGCCGAGGCGATGAAGACGGCCGGCGAGCGCTGCGACGCGCTGGTGCGGGCCGCCGAGGACCAGCTCGCCGAGGCCGAGGCGAAGGCGAAGGACCTGGTGTCGGAGGCCAACTCCGAGGCGAGCAAGGTCCGTATCGCCGCGGTCAAGAAGGCCGAGGGGCTCCTCAAGGAGGCCGAGCAGAAGAAGAGCTCGCTCATCGCGGAGGCGACGGAGATCAAGGCCGAGGCCATCCGCGAGGCGCGGGCCGCGGTCGAGGAGGGCAAGCGCGAGCTGGAGGTGCTGATCCGCCGGCGCGAGGACATCAACGCCGAGATCTCCCGTGTCCAGGATGTCCTGGAAGCGTTGGAGTCCTTTGAGGCCCCGTCCGCAGGCAAGGACGGTGGGGTCAAAGCGGGCGCTGCCGCCGGCGCAACTCGTTCGAGTGGCAAGTCGTCAGAAGGCTAGCCATAACCACCCATTCCGTGCTTTGCACGGACCTTTGCCACAGGTTCTGGCAAGCCGTCTGACAGTTAGCCACCCAAAAGGAGTCTCATTCTCCAGATCAAACACGCATCCGCTCGATGACACACCGCTTTGGCCCCTAGGATTCCCCCTATCACCTCACCGGTCTCATTCGACAGGAACCCCATGAGCGACACTTCCCCCTACGGCTTCGAGCTTGTGCGGCGTGGGTACGACCGCGCTCAGGTGGACGAACGCATTTCGAAGCTCGTCTCCGACCGTGACAGCGCTCTGGCCCGTATCACTGCTCTCGAAAAGCGCATCGAGGAACTCCACCTCGAGACGCAGAACGCCCAGGCCCAGGTCACCGACGCCGAGCCGTCGTACGCGGGTCTCGGCGCGCGTGTCGAGAAGATCCTCCGCCTCGCCGAGGAGGAGGCGAAGGATCTGCGCGAGGAGGCCCGTCGCGCGTCCGAGCAGCACCGTGAGCTCGCCGAGTCGGCCGCCCAGCAGGTCCGCAACGACGCAGAATCGTTCGCTGCAGACCGCAAGTCCAAGGCCGAGGACGAGGGCGTCCGGATCGTCGAGAAGGCCAAGAGCGACGCCTCCCAGCTGCGCCAGGAGGCGCAGAAGGACGCGCAGTCCAAGCGCGAGGAGGCGGACGCCCTCTTCGAGGAGACCCGTGCCAAGGCCGCGCAGGCCGCCGCCGACTTCGAGACAAACCTCGCCAAGCGCCGCGAGCAGTCCGAGCGTGACCTCGCGTCGCGTCAGGCCAAGGCCGAGAAGCGCCTCGCGGAGATCGAGCACCGCGCGGAGCAGCTCCGCCTGGAGGCCGAGAAGCTGCGCACGGACGCCGAGCGCCGCGCCCGCCAGACGGTGGAGACGGCCCAGCGCCAGGCCGAGGACATCGTGGCCGACGCGAACGCCAAGGCCGACCGCATCCGCTCGGAATCCGAGCGCGAGCTGGCGGCGCTGACGAACCGTCGCGACTCGATCAACGCTCAGCTCACGAACGTCCGCGAGATGCTCGCGACGCTCACGGGCGCCGCGGTGGCCGCCGCGACCACGCCGGCCGAGGACGAGCCGATCTCCCGCGGGGTTCCGGCCCAGCAGTCCCGGTAGGTTCGGGCGGTTTCCGGCAGTACTCCGGCCCGCGCTCTCTTCTCGGGAGCGCGGGCCGTTGGCGTGCCCCGTGAGGGGCGCGCGGCTGTGACCTTGAGCGGCTCCGCCGGGTGGGCTCGACAAGCCGCAGTGGGGCGGCAGTCGGAGACGGTGAACATGCGGCAAACACACGGCCGCCCAAGTGGCACGGCCCCAGACCGCGTCCTACCGTGTGCGCATGATCGAGCTAGAGGGGCTGACCAAGCGGTACGGCGAGAAGGTGGCGGTCAACCATCTGACCTTCACCGTCAGACCCGGCATCGTCACGGGGTTCCTCGGTCCGAACGGCGCGGGCAAGTCCACGACGATGCGGATGATGCTCGGCCTCGACCGCCCCACCGCGGGCGACGTGCGCATCGACGGTCAGCACTACGACCACCTCAAGGACCCGCTGAAGTACATCGGCGCCCTGCTGGACGCCAAGGCCATGCACGGGGGCCGCAGCGCCTTCAACCACCTCCTCTGTCTCGCCCAGAGCAACGGCATCCCCAGGGCGCGGGTGGACGAGGTCCTGGACACCGTGGGCCTCACCTCGGTGGCCAGGAAGAAGGCCAAGGGCTTCTCGCTCGGCATGGGCCAACGACTCGGCATCGCGGGCGCGCTGCTCGGCGACCCGCGGATCCTGATGTTCGACGAGCCGGTCAACGGCCTCGACCCCGAGGGCATCCACTGGATCCGCAACCTGATGAAGTCCCTGGCCGGCCAGGGCCGTACGGTCTTCGTGTCGAGTCACCTCATGAGCGAGATGGCGCTGACCGCGGAGCACCTCGTCGTCATCGGCCAGGGCCGCCTCCTCGCGGACACCTCCATGGCCGACTTCATCGCGCAGAACTCGCGGTCGTACGTCCGTATCCGCTCCCCCCAGCGCGAACGGCTGCTCGATGTCCTGCACGGGGCGGGGATCACCGTCGTCGAGAGCGGCAGTGGGGCGCTGGAGGTGGACGGCGCGAAGTCGGAGCAGATCGGTGAGCTGGCCGCGCAGCACCAGATCGTGCTGCACGAGCTGAGCCCCCAGCAGGCCTCCCTGGAGGAGGCGTTCATGCAGCTGACGGCGGAGTCGGTGGAGTACCACGCGCACACCGATGCCCCACCCCAGCAGTGGGGCGGCGGCTGGAACAAGGAGACCTGAGCATGGCGGCGACCCAGGTCCTCAAGTCCGAGTGGACCAAGATCCGGTCCGTCGCGTCCACCGTCTGGACGCTCAGTCTCGCCGCGGTGGTCACGATCGCGCTGGGCATCCTGATCTCGCTGTTGTCGAACAACGAGTTCGACAAGATGGGCGAGAAGGACCGGCTCTCCTTCGACCCGACGTTCATCAGCTTCGCGGGGATGACCCTCGGTCAGCTCGCGATGATCGTGTTCGGGGTGCTCGTGATCGGCAACGAGTACAGCACCGGGATGATCCGCACCTCGCTGGCCGCGGTCCCGCAGCGCGGCACATTCCTCTTCGGCAAGATCGCGGTGGCGACGGGCCTCGCCCTCGCCGTCGGCATGATCACCAGCTTCATCGCCTTCTTCCTGGGACAGGCGGCGCTCGGCACGCACAGCGCGTCGATCAGCGACTCCGGGGTGCTGCGCGCGGTGATCGGCGGCGGCCTCTACATGACGCTGATCGCGGTCTTCTCGATGGGCGTCGCGACGATGCTGCGCAGCCCGATGCTCTCGCTCGGCATCCTCATGCCGTTCTTCTTCCTGATCTCCAACATCCTCGGCGCGGTGTCCGCGACCAAGAAGATCGGCCGTTATCTGCCCGACCAGGCCGGCAGCAAGATCATGCGGGTGGTGACCCCGATCGGCGACAACACCCCGTACGGACCCTGGGGCGGCCTGGCGATCATGGTTCTGTGGGTGGTCGCGGCGCTCCTCGGGGGCTATCTGCTGCTGAAGAGGCGGGACGCCTAGACACTCAGGACCTGGGGTCCTCTCCGTTCGGGTGGGGTTCCAGGGCGTCGAAGTCCGTCCAGCCCTCCCAGCGCCACACGTCCTTGTCCAGGTCCGGCTGGAGTGGCACGAAGCGGCCGAGTTCGAAGTCGCCCGCCTCCAGGTCGAACCAGCGCTCGTCGGCGACCTCGGTGCCCAGGCCCACGGTCCGCGCCGTCAGCCGGACGAGGAGCTTGACGCCGTGAGAGCCGGACAGCTCCTTGCCCTGGATACGCCGGAACGGCAGTTCGGCCACCGGTGCCTCGACCGGTATCCACACGGTGAACGGCGCCCCGCGCTCGACCGCGAGCCAGTACCGCTCGTCGGCCGGTTCGCCCTGCGCGTCCAGGACCTTCAGCCACTGCTTGTAGATGACCAGGCTGCCGTCGTGCGGGGAGCGCTCCAGGTAGCGCAGATGGGCCCGGGCACGCAGGTCCACGACGGACAGGTTGTCGAAGCGGTTGTAGAAGCGGACGGCGATGATCGCGTCCTCACTGTCGGCGTGGCGCCTCGAGTAGCCGGGGAAGTCCGCGGTCCAGGCGTGCGAGACGCTGGCCCGCTGCCGCCAGACGAACGGCCGCAGCGCGAACATCTTGATCAGGACGATGCCCAGGAGCACCGCGGGCACCAGGGAGCCCGTGACGGAGGCGACCGTGGCGAGCAGCTGGTGCGCGGTGCTGTCCGGCTCGGGGCTGAGATTGTCCGTACCGACACTCGCCCGCAGCACCGCGAGGCTGAGGTCGAAGAGCCGCTCCCCGTTCGAGAACCGCTGCGCCATCGACCTCGACGAGTGCTCGGTCAGCGTCCACGCGGTCGCGATGACGACGGAGAGCCCGGCCAGCGCGCCCAGCGTCATCAGGAGGAGGGCGTGGACGGTACGTCCGGCGATCCACCAGCGAACGGACGTACGGAAGCGCGGATGGGCCCGTCCCCGCCCCGAGGACCCCACCCGACTCCACCCGCGTCTCATCAACCTCAACTCACGTCCCCCGTAACCCACTTCGCCCCCACTCGTACAATGGGACGGCATGATTCCCGGTGTCCGTTCCGGCCAACCCCGCCCAGACGGGGAGACCAGGCCCCGCCCCGGGTACAACTCGCGTGGAACGCTGTTGCCGGTATCGCGCGACCACCCCCGAAGGGCGTCACCGTGACGACGAAGGACCGAAGCCTGCAGTCGCTGGGCCTGGACGACGTGCCCGCGAAGCAGCCGCTCACCTATCCCGGCCGTCCCACCACCGAGCCCTCGCTGCTCACCGGCGGTGAACTGCTCCAGCTCGACGTGCGGCCACTGCGGCTCGGCGAGTGGTACGTGGAGGAGCGCCAGGAGCAGCAGCGGCTCGACGAGGCGCTCGCCGACCTCGGCCAGGTCGGCACCGGGCACCGCCACCCGGTGATCGCCGTCGGCTCCAACGCCTCCCCCGGCCAGGTCGCCCACAAGCTGACCCGGCTCGGCATCCCGGCGGCGGTGCCGATGGTGCCGGTGCGGGTGCACGGCATCGGGGTGGGCTGCTCGGGACACATCAGTCCGGCGGGGTACGTGGCGGGGACGCCGTACGTCGACCCGCGCGCCGAGACCACGCTCGTCGTCACCTGGCTGGACTCGACGCAGCTGAAGGCGGTCGACGACACCGAGTTCCCGGACTACCGACGGGCGATACTCCCGGGCGACGCGTTCGCGATGACGATGCCCTCCGGGGAGCGGCTCGGCGGCGCGTACATCTACTTCAGCGCGCACGGAGTGCTCGCCGATCCGGCCACCGGGCAGCCGCGTCCGGGCGGCGGCGACCAGGCGCAGCTGCTCGCCGCGCTGCTGGCCGGCTCCGCCCGGCTGCGCGAACTGCTGGGCCCCGACCCGGCCACCTGGGTGCGGCGCGCGGGAGCCGACCGCGCGCTGCGCGAGCGGGGCACGCTGGTCTTCGGTGAGGAGGGCTGGGTACTGCCGCAGACGGACTTCCTGCCGTACGTCGACGACGCGTCCGAGCTGCGGCTGTACGACGATCTGCCGCCGCTGGACGACTCGCTTCCCGATCGGGCGTGAGGCGTGTTCGGTATCGGGTGCGGAGGTTCCGTTTCCAGCCTGACCAGGCAGGACGAGTACCTGACAAAGGTAGGGTGCGGGTAAGGCCCCAGGTAAGAGCGTTCTCCCGCCCGTCCCCCGCGTGACCTGCACATTTTTACTTCCTCTTGAGTGGAACCGTCAGCGCCCCGCTATCCTCCTAACCCTTACGGGGGCGTGCGCCCCGACGTCCTGAACCTTTCGATGGGTGCGGAGCATGATCGAGGCAGTCGGCCTGACGAAGCGCTATGGCGCCAAGACGGCCGTGTACAACCTTTCCTTCCAGGTGCGGCCGGGTGCCGTCACCGGCTTCCTCGGGCCCAACGGCTCGGGCAAGTCGACGACGATGCGGATGATCCTCGGCCTCGACAACCCCACCTCGGGGCAGGTCACCATCGGCGGCTTCCCCTACCGCAAGCTGCCCAACGCCCCCCGCCAGGTCGGCGCCCTCCTCGACGCCAAGGCCGTGCACGGCGGCCGGCACGCCCGCAACCACCTGCTCTGCCTCGCCCAGCTGTCGGGCATCCCGGCCCGCCGGGTCGACGAGGTGCTCGGCGTGGTCGGGCTGCAGGACGTGGCCAAGAAGCGCTCCAAGGGCTTCTCGCTCGGCATGGGACAGCGGCTCGGCATCGCCGCCGCGCTCCTCGGCGACCCTCAGGTGCTGCTCTTCGACGAGCCGGTCAACGGCCTCGACCCCGAGGGCATCCTCTGGGTCCGCAACCTGATGAAGGCGCTCGCGGCGGAGGGCCGCACCGTCTTCGTCTCCTCGCACCTGATGAGCGAGATGGCGCTGACCGCCGACCACCTGATCGTGATCGGCCGCGGTCAGCTGCTCGCCGACCAGAGCATCAAGGACTTCATCTCGCACAACTCGGCCGACTTCGCCCGGGTCCGCACCCCGGAGACCGAGCCGCAGCAGCGCGAGAAGCTGACCGCCGCGCTCACCGAGGCGGGCGGCCAGGTGCTGCCCGAGCAGGACGGCGCGCTGCGCGTGACGGGCCTGCCGCTGCCCCGCATCAGCGACCTCGCGCACTCCGCCGACGTACGCCTGTGGGAGCTCTCTCCGCACCAGGCCTCGCTGGAGGAGGCGTACATGCGGATGACACAGGGCGCCGTCGACTACCGCTCGACCATCGACCAGAAGGCCGGGCTCCAGCAGCAGCTGCCGCCGGGTGCCATGCCGCCGCCGCAGCTGCCGGTCGCGGGACAGGGCCAGCCGGGCTGGTACGCCCCGCCGCCGCCCCAGCAGGGCGGGCAGCCGTTCGCGATGCCCCAGGGCACCCCGCAGGCGGGTCCCTACGGCGCTCCGGGCACCCCGGGTGCGCCGGGCGCCGCGGACGTCAACCCGTACGCCCAGCCCGCTCCCCAGACCCCCGCGCAGCCGACCGTCGCGCCCCCGGCGCCGGCCGCTCCCGCCACCCCCGACCTGACCAAGCCCGAGGACGCCCGATGAGCACGCCCCCGCCCCCGATGCCGCAGCAGGCCGCCGCTGCCCCCACCTGGCAGGCGGCGCCCGGCGCTTCGTACAGCTCGCCGATCCCGGTCACCCGCACCCACCTCGGTCACGCGCTCACCTCCGAGTGGACGAAGATCAAGTCGGTGCGCTCGACGCTCTGGACGCTCGGCATCTTCCTGCTCCTGGTGGTCGGCATCGGCTTCCTGGTCGCCGCGCAGACCCATGACTCCGACTTCACCGACGTGCCGTACACGATCCCGGCCTTCTTCGGGCTGATCCTGGGCCAGATCTGCCTGATCACGCTGGGCGTCCTGGTCGTCTCCTCCGAGTACGGCACGGGCATGATCCGCACGACGTTCACGGCCTCGCCGCAGCGCCACCGGGTGCTCACCGCCAAGTTGATCATCTTCTTCGCGGTGGCGTTCGCCGTCTCGGTGTTCTCCATCGGCCTGGTCGGCCTCATGACCTCGGCCATGCACAGCGGCTCCTCGAACGTCTCGTGGGGCGGCACGGTCGTCAAGGGCGCGCTGTACGTCTCGCTCCTCGGCGTCCTGTCCCTCGCGGTGGGCTCGATGCTGCGGCACTCGGCGGGCGCGATCACCACGATGCTCGGCGTCGTGCTGGTGCCCGCGATCCTGCCCGCGTTCCTGATGATGTCGCAGAGCATGCGCACGATCGGCGAGAAGATGCAGGAGTACGCCGCTCCCAACGCCCTCGCCAGGATGTTCGCGCTGGACAACGAGAGCAGCGGCGGCGGCGCGCAGCTCGGCGTGCTCGCCGGGGTGACGGCGGCGGCGATCGCCGGCGCGTACGTGCTGCTGGAGCGCCGGGACGTGTGAGTCCGCTCCGGCCCGAAGTGGCCTAGAACCTGGGCGCGTTACGGGACCGCTGCACCCTTGAGGTGCGGCGGTCCTTCGCGTTCCAGCAGGCCTTGTGCCAGTGGCGGCGCTCGTCGACGCCCGAGTGCTCCGGCCAGGCCACCACGTGCGGGACACCGGAGGGGATCATCTGGTCGCAGCCCGGGCAGCGGTAGGTCTTGCCCTCGGCGCTGGCGCCCGCCACATGACGCACGCTCCACTCCTCGCCCTGCCAGCTCTCCGTGGACTGCCAGCCGCCGTACCGCCCGGAGCGGTCGTCCTCCGCGCTCCGGTCGGAGGGGTCGGAACCCTTGGGACGGTTGCGACGCGGGGACACAGGACACCTCACGGAGCTATACAGGGAGCAGGGTCTGCTCCAGCCTACGCGGAGCAGACAGGGGTAGCCGTACCCCACCAACCCCCTCAGATCGCCCTCCCGTCGGCTCATTCTGCAGACAATCCGCAAATCTCTCCGACAGGCCGTGTCCTCGGCACGTGTCGGGCGGTTATGCCGGTGGGGGAGCTCCGCGTCGGAGCCGAGGAAGCAGGAAAGCACCATGCACGTTGGAAGTTTTGTACTGGCGGCCCAGTTCCCGGGCCAGGGCCAGGGGGAGGCCCTGCACCGCGCGGTGCGCACGGCCGAGGTCGCCGAAGAGGCCGGGCTCGACGCGGTGTGGCTGGCCGAGCACCACTTCGTGCCGTACGGGACGTGCCCGTCGGCGGTCACCCTGGCCGCCCTGCTGCTGGGCCGCACCAGCCGCATCCGCGTGGGTACGGCGGTGAGCGTACTCCCTACCGTCCACCCCGTCGCTCTCGGCGAGCAGGCCGCGCTGCTGCACGTGACGTCCGGCGGCCGTTTCACCCTGGGCGTGGGGCGGGGCGGGCCCTGGGTGGACCTGGAGGTCTTCGGCGCGGGCCTGGAGGCATACGAGAAGGGGTTCCCGGAATCACTCGATCTGCTGGTGCGCTGGCTGCGCGAGCCGTCCGTGGAAGGGCGTGGCGAGCGGTTCAGGTTCCGCGAAGTTCCCGTCGTTCCCCGGCCGTCGGAGTCACTGAGCGGCTCCCCCGGCCCCGAGGTCGTCGTCGCGTGCACCTCGCCGGCGAGCGTGCGGCTCGCCGCCGAGCGGGGGCTGCCGATGCTCCTCGGTATGCATGTCGGTGACGAGGAGAAGGCCGAAATGGTATCCCTGTGGCGACAGTTGGCGCGTGTGGCGGGCCGTTCGACGGACGAGATCCTCGGGGCGGCCCATGTGTCGGCCGGCGTCTGCCAGATCGCGGACCGGCGCACCGACGCCGTCGAGACACTCCTCAAGGCGATGCCGGGCTGGCTGAGGCAGGGGCTGGACGCGCATGTGACGGTCGACGGCCGCGCCCGCGCGATGCGGGACCCGCTGGCGTACACGGAACTCCTGTGCGGGCTGCACCCGGTGGGCACGCCGCGCCTGTGCGCCGACCGCCTCGCGGCCACCTCGGAGCGCACCGGCATCTCCCGCTTCGCCCTCCTCGTCGAGGGCTCCGGCGACCTGGCGGCGACAGAGGAGAACGTCCAGCGACTCGGCTCCGAGGTACTCCCCCACCTCGGCTGAGACAGGTCACCGCGGACGGCGTGGGCCCGGGAGAGGGTGCGGGCGCCCTGGGCCCACCAAGGGTCTCCAGGGCCCCACAACCGGCTTTGTCCCGCCCCGCGGCCCGGACAACCCGGTCCCCCTGACCCGACGCACACACCCACCCACCCACGATCCGCGTCCCGCCGTCGGCCCGGGGACCCGGGGGAGCCTGCCGCCCCGTACAGATGCACCTCCCGCGTACAGAGCGGCAAGCAATGCGGCATCAAGGCGTCACGTCAGCAGTCTCGGAACTCTGGCGACTGATTCAGCAGCTGACTGCGCACCGAGGTGAAGCGTGCCAGTGTGTCGTCCACTGAGGTGTCCAGTGGGAACACCGCCACCCGATGGCAGTTCTGGAAGGCCAGCCGCACACCGAAGTGCCGCTGCAGCGCGCCGCGTATCGCGTCGCTCGCGAGCGCACGCAGCAGCTGGCCACGCGCCTGCTCGTCCGGCGGAGGCGTCTGGTTGTCGGCGAAGTTGCCGCCGTCCACCTTCAGCTGAGCCACCAGGGAGCTGATCATCTCCCATGCGTAGGGCAGGGAGGTCCGGACGCAGTCGACGAATTCTGCTTCGTCGACCTCGCCTCGCTCGGCCTTCTCGAGTAGGGCCGGTGAGACGTCGAGCGACATGGGTTCTCCTCTCGCACCCCCAGACCTCGGGGGTTGCCGGACAGGTAAGGGACATTCGCGATGTCGAACACTCTGAGTACACGCATCGCGACCTCCCGTTTATACGGTAAGCAACGTACGGTGACGGCACCAGGAGAATGCGCACATAGCGAACTCCCAGTAGGCCCACAATCAGCCACGACCGAACAGGCGTCTTCCAGGGCGAATCGCGTGGACCTCTGCCCGTCGAGTAGCGTTGCGGACCATGCGTCTCGTCATTGCCCGCTGCTCCGTTGACTACGCGGGCCGGCTCACCGCCCATCTCCCGTCGGCCCCCCGCCTCATCCTGGTGAAGGCGGACGGCAGCGTCTCGATCCACGCTGACGACCGGGCCTACAAGCCCCTCAACTGGATGTCGCCGCCCTGCACCCTGAAGGAGGGCTCGGGCGACGAGGAGGGCGTCTGGACCGTCATCAACAAGGCGGGCGAGAAGCTCATCATCACGATGGAGGAAGTCCTCCACGACTCCTCGCACGAACTCGGCGTGGACCCCGGCCTGATCAAGGACGGCGTGGAAGCGCACCTCCAGGAGCTCCTCGCGGACCGCATCGAAACGCTCGGCGAGGGCTACACGCTCATCCGCCGCGAGTACATGACGGCCATCGGCCCCGTCGACATCCTGTGCCGCGACGGCGAGGGCCAGACCGTCGCCATCGAGATCAAACGCCGCGGCGAGATCGACGGCGTGGAGCAGCTCACCCGCTACCTGGAGCTGCTCAACCGCGACCCGCACCTCGCGCCGGTCCGTGGCGTCTTCGCCGCGCAGGAGATCAAGCCGCAGGCCCGCGTCCTCGCCACGGACCGCGGCATCGGCTGCACGGTCCTGGACTACGACGCGCTGCGGGGCATCGAGGACGACAAGCTGCGGTTGTTCTGATTCGAACGACTTTGACTCAATCGGCCATGTAGTTCACCGGTCAGAAGTGAGGGCCGGGTCCGAAATCGGACCCGGCCCTCACTCTTGTCGTGGTGCTCAGATCACCGAACCGTTCGGGGACCCGGCGGCGCCGCTGCTCGCGGGAACGCTCGCGGAACTGCTGTGCGGGGCGCTGGCGGTAGTGCTCGCGGGGACGCTGGAGGCGGGGCCGCTGGCGGAGTTCGAGGTGGAGGGCGCCGTCGTCGTCGGGGTGGGCGACCCGGAGGACGACTCCGATGGCGAGGGATCCGCCGAAGGCGACGACGAAGTGCTCGTCGACGGCTTCGGCGAGGTCGAAGACGGCTTGGTCGTCGGCGGCTTGGAAGTCGACTTGGACGGCGACGTCGACGTACCCCCGCCCCCCTTCGTCCCACTCGGGCTGTCCGAAGGCCGCCCGCTCGTGCTCGTCGGCGGCGTCGGGTCGTCCGAGGTCCCGTACGTACCGTCGGGGCCCGGATCCGTCGGCGTGGTCACCACGCCCGCGTCGCCGCTGTTCCCGCCGCCCTTCTTCGCCTTGTCGGCGCCGAGGCTGTCGTCCTGGCCGCCCTGGCTGGCCGAGGGGTTGACCCCGACCTTCTCGGACGGGTTGTCGGTGTTGTTGTTCGAGGTCGCGCCGAGCGTCACCACGGTGCCGAGCACCGCGACGAGCAGCGCGCCCGCGCCCGCCGCCACCAGGTTGCGCCGGGTGCCGGCCACCAGACGACTGCCCACGCCCATGCCCACGCGCTTCGACGCCGGACCCGGTTCGGCCCGGTTGGTGACCAGCGTCGAGGGCTCCCCGACCGGAGCGGAGAGCACGAACGCGGCCGGTACGCCGCCGGGCGGCGATGCCGACTCCTCGTGCCGCGCGTCGGGCACCTCCTCGCCCGCCGCCGTGCGCCCGCCGGGCAGTACGGCCCCGGAGCGGTCGGCGACCAGCGCGAGGGCCCGGCGGCCCGCGACGGTGCCACGCTTGTCGGCGAGGGCACCGCGCAGCCCGATGGAGGACTCCAGCTCGGCGCGGGCCCGGTCCAGCTGACCGCCGCAGAGCGCGAGGATGCCCAACTCGTGGTGGAAGTAGGCCTGTTCGCCGACCTCGCCGGCCAGCCGGGAGGCCTCCGCGCCGGAGCGCAGCGCGCGCTCCCAGGCGTTCCAGTTCAGTCCCGCGGCGAAGGCGGGCGCGGCCGTGCGGGCCAGCTGCACGGCGACGCTCTCGTCCTGCTCGTCGGCCGGTGCCGTGGTGAGCGGGACCAGGACGGTGAGGGCGGCGAGCAAGGCGTCGGCCTCGGCGCAGACCCTCTCCGGGGTGACCGAGGGGTGTCCGGCCCACCAGGTGTAGTGCTGGGCCGCGGTGCGGGCCTGCTCCTCCAGCCCGTCGGCGTATCCGGCGGCCTCCAGCTGGGCCTGCACACCGGCGGCGAGCCGGTAGCGGGAGCCGACCGGGGAGACCAGCGCGCAGCCCGCCAGTTCGGCGAGCGCGGCGTCGGCGTGGGTGTCGTCCACGAGGGCGGGCAGATGCGTCTGGTGCGGCACCTCACCGCCGAGCGCGATGGCGAAGCGCAGGGTGGCGCGCGCCGATCCGCTCAGGCGGGAGGCGAGCAGCGCGGCGGGCGCGGCCCCCTCGGCGAGCGAGGGCAGGGGTACGTCGTGGCCGTCGGCGGCCTCGAAGGGCGCGTCGACCGGCAGATCGACCGGGGCGTCCTGGAAGACGCCGAAGTCGTCGAAGGCGCTCTCCTTGGCCTGCAACTTGTCGCGCTGTCGCAGCAGGGCGCCGGCCTGCATGAAGCGCAGCGGCAGACCCTCGGACTCGAACCAGAGGTCGCCCGCCCAGTTCGCCTCCTCCTCGGTCAGCACGCGTCCGACGGTCCGCTCCAGGAGCTCGAGGCCGCCGCTGCGGTCGAGTCCGCCGAGGAAGACCTCTTCGAGGAGGGAGTCGGTGGAGGGCGCGGGGACGTCGGGGGTCGCGGCGATGGCGAAGGCGCACTCGGGGGTGGCGTCGAGGAGTTCGTCGAGCGCGGTGCCGCCGATCTCCACGTCATCGAGGACGACGACGGCGCCGATCCCGTGGACGAGTTCGAGCAGTTCGTCCCGTTGGGGGCGGTACAGGGGCGCGTTGTAGACGGCGGCGAACAGGTCGTGCAGCAGATCGGTCGCCGTGCGCCGGTATCCGGAGAGGCGGACGACGCCGTCGGGGGCGAGGTCCGCGCAGTCGTCGGCGACGGCGTCGAGCAGGCTGGTGCGGCCGGAGCCGGCGGGGCCGGTGAGGCGTACGGAGCGCCCGCGCGCCAGCAGGCGTACGAGCCGCTCACGCTCCTCCTGGCGCTCCAGGAGCGGCAGTCGGGGCTGGGCGGGGCCCGGCGGTACGGGCGGCAGGGCGGCGCGGGCCAGATCGGCTCGCTCGGCGGCGCTGAACTTCGTGGGCCGCTGCGGTCGCTCTCCCGGCGGGCAGACCTCTATCTCGCTGCCGTCGACGGGGTTGACCGTGAGCAGGAAGTCGCCCGAGACGAGTTGGACGGTACGGGCGAGTGCGGGTGTGTGCTGACCCAGGTCGGCGGTGAGCGCATCACGCGGTGGGCGCGAGCGAGGCGCCTGGCCGTCGTCGTCATGGCCGTACTCTTCGGGTCCCCGGTTGATCGGGTCCATGTTCCAAGCCCCCCAAAAGCGTCGTGTGCGGATCTTGTCGCCGGGAGTCCGATGACAAGGACCCAGGCCCCTCCCGGCCTTGCTGCACACCGCGCTGTCGCTTCTGGTCCGGTGCCCGCTCGTAGGGTTTCGGGTGGCGGGCAGCCGAACCCTAAACCTTCGCACAGTATCTCCGACAGGCCGGGGTACCGCGCCGTCCGAGACGTCACAGTCTCGTGAGGATTGTGCGCGAGATGCGATGCGTACGCCGCTCAGGAGGCGTACGCCGGGTCACACCCGGGGCAGTGACTCGACTCCGATGCCGCCCTCGATCGCGAGGATCCGGTGCAGCCGGGTGGCCACCAGCAGGCGCTGCATCTGCGGTGGTACGCGGCGCAGCACGAGCCGCCGGCCGCACCGCCCGGCCCTTCGGTGGGCCCCCATGATGACACCGAGGCCGGTGGCGTCCCAGGAGTCCAGCTCGGACAGGTCCAGCACCAGGTCGCCGACTCCGTCGTCGACGGCCGAGTGCAGGACCGTACGGGCGTCCGCCGCGCTGCGTACGTCGAGGCGGCCCCCGACGACCAGCTCGGCGTGGTCGCCCCTGATGTACATATGCGCTCCCCGAGAGTGCGTCTCGTACTCTGCGTCAGTCTCTCTGCGTCAGTGTCGGTGTCGGTCCGCGTTGTGCGTGTGCACCGTCTGACTGGCTTGAGGCCGCAGAGGTTGCCGTCTGTAAGCGAACCGATACCGAATTCACCTCATGGGGTGACACCCCAGAGGCACGTGCGGTTTCCGTGACGGGTGATGCTGGATGACTCGCTTGCTTCAGTGCTTGTAGAAGCCCTGCCCGCTCTTGCGCCCGATGTCACCGGCGTCAACCATCCGGCGCATCAGCTCCGGCGGGGCGAACTTCTCGTCCTGGGTCTCGGTGTAGATGTTGCCGGTGGCGTGCAGGAGGATGTCGACGCCTGTGAGGTCGGCCGTGGCGAGCGGGCCCATGGCGTGGCCGAAGCCCAGTTTGCAGGCGAGGTCGATGTCCTCGGCGGTGGCCACGCCGGACTCGTACAGCTTGGTGGCCTCGACGACGAGCGCCGAGATGAGACGGGTCGTCACGAAGCCGGCCACGTCACGGTTGACGACGATGCAGGTCTTGCCGACGGACTCGGCGAACTCCCGTGCGGTGGCGAGGGTTTCGTCGCTCGTCTTGTAGCCGCGCACCAGTTCGCACAGCTGCATCATCGGTACGGGCGAGAAGAAGTGGACGCCGACGACCCGCTCCGGGCGGTCGGTGGCCGCGGCGATCTTGGTGATCGGGATGGCGGAGGTGTTCGAGGCGAGCACGGTGTCGTCCCGCACGATCTTGTCGAGCGCGCGGAAGATGTCGTGCTTGACCTCGAGCTTCTCGAAGACGGCCTCGACGACGATGTCCGCGTCCGCGGCGGCGTCGAGATCGGTGGTCGTGGTGATCCGGCCGAGCGCGGCATCGGCGTCGTGCGCCTCCAGCCTGCCCTTGCTCACGAACTTGTCGTACGAGGCCTTGATGCCGTCGAGGCCTCGCGTGAGCGCCTCGTCGGTGACATCCCGCAGGACGACGTCCCAGCCCGCCTGCGCGGACACCTGGGCGATACCGGACCCCATGAGCCCGGCTCCGATGACGGCGAGCTTCCCTGCCACTGTGCGACTCCCCTGACGCGGTGTATATGTCTGCCTCTCGGGCGGACACTAGCGCTCGTGAGGACCTGTGTGACGGGTAAGTAATGCGTGTCACGTCTCACGGCGTGAGACGGTCGTCACGTCTCAGCTGACGGACTTGGCGATCCTCCCCGCGGTCGAAACCGCGGAGATTCCGGCCTCAATGGCCGGAGCGCTAATTCCTTGCGGATTCCGGCTGGTTGGCGCCTCACGGACCGGCTTTTGCCGAGGTCTCCACGCCCTGTGACCCGCATGCCCGCGGGCCAGAGTGTTCTTCGCGCCGACTGTGTCGGCGTGCTCTTTGTGACCGCAGGCGGTGCACCCTGGACCCTCATCTTCGCCCGACATGCTCTCCGCCTCCCCGACAAAAGGACACGGGTACGAAGAAAGAACGCGTGCACGACTTCGAACGCGTGAAAGGAAAAGTGCTGAGGCGCCGAAGGAGTGCTCAGTCACACGTCAGCCCCCGTCGAGAGACCGTCTAAATTGGCCCCATGGTCAATCTGACGCGCATCTACACCAGGACCGGCGACCAGGGCACCACCGCTCTCGGGGACATGAGCCGGGTCGCCAAGACCGATCCCCGGATCTCGGCCTACGCGGACGCCAACGAGGCGAACGCGGTCCTCGGAACGGCGATCGCACTGGGCGGCCTCGACGAGGAGGTCGTCGCGGTCCTCACCCGGGTGCAGAACGACCTCTTCGACGTCGGCGCGGACCTGTCGACCCCGGTGGTCGAGGACCCGAAGTTCCCGCCCCTGCGCGTCGAGCAGTTCTACATCGACAAGCTGGAGGCGGACTGCGACCGCTTCAACGACGAGCTGGAGAAGCTGCGCTCCTTCATCCTGCCCGGCGGCACCCCGGGCGCGGCACTGCTGCACCAGGCGTGCACGGTCGTACGCCGTGCCGAGCGGTCGACATGGGCGGCGCTGGAGGTCCACGGCGACATCATGAACCCGCTGACCGCCACCTATCTGAACCGGCTCTCCGACCTGCTGTTCATCCTGGCCCGCACCGCGAACAAGGAGACCGGGGACGTGCTGTGGGTCCCGGGCGGTGAGCGCTAGGTCCCGTCGGAATGCGACGACAGGCCCTGGCCGCCGGACCGGCCCTGGGTGACCGGGGCCCGTTTGGGCCGGAGCAGATACGTCAGGGCGATCAGGCCGTGGAGCCCCACCGCCCGTAGCGCCACCCACTGGAAAGCGCGCAGCGACGAGGTGTCGCCGGCACCCACGAACCAGACCGCGCCCTGGAGGAGGGCGCACGCGACGGTCGCCGCGAGGAGGGTGCGGAGCCAGAGGCGGCCCTCGTGGGCGGCCCGGGGCAGGCCGAAACGCGGGGGCTTCGGCGGGGGCGGGCCACCGGCCAGGCGGTGGGCGGCGAGGCCGTCCAACCAGCGGATGGTGTAGTGGCCGTACGCGACGGTGAAGCCGATGTAGAGCGCGGCCAGGCCGTGTTCCCAGCTCGGCTCGGCGCCGTTTCTGAGGTCGATCGCCGTCACCACGAAGAGCACCACCTCCAGCAGCGGCTCGCACAGCAGCAGGGCCACACTCGTGCGGCGCAGCCCCAGCAGATAGCGGACGGCGAGGCCCGCGGCCAGCAACAGCCAGAAACCGGCCTCGCACGCGACGATCAACCCGACGATCACGGTTCGCTCCTCTCGGTCACCCCTCCAGGCTCGCCTGCGGGGCGGCTCGGATCGTCATCGGCGGTGACGAAGTCCCGGTACATCGAAAGATGCAGTTCCGGACCCTTCCCGGGCATCAGGCGGTGAGCCGGTGCGCCGTGTTGGATGGAGTCATGGCCATGCGACTCCCCCGCCCGCACCGCGACGACGTACGCATCGCGGTCGGTGGACTCCTCGGCGGACTCCTCCTGTGGGGCCTCGGCCTGTTTCCCCGGCGACCGGACGACGCGCTCGTCCTCTGGTCCGGGACCTGGAATGCCCTGGTGCCCCTCGTGGTCACGGCGGCCTGTGAGCTGCTGCGGCGTACCCGGCCCCGCCCGGCCCTGCTGATCGGCACCGCCGCGCTGACGGTCGACACCGTCACGCGGGGCAACGTGGCCACCGTCGTGATGTTCACGGACCTGGTGTACGCGGCCGTCCTGTACGGCACCCCCGCCTCCGCCCGGCGCATCCCCTGGATCACCGGGCTGCTCACGGTGGCCGGCGCGGTGGTGCCCGCCGCGCTCTGGCGCGTCCCCGGGGCCCTGCTGATCGGCGTCGGCGTCGGCGTAGTGGCGCTGGCGCCCGCCGCCACCGGCTGGGTGGTCCGCAACCACCGCGACACCGCCGTCGCCGAACGACTGCGCGCCGAACAGACCGCGCTGCTCGCCGAGATGGACCGCGCCCAGGCCGTCGCCGCCGAACGGGCCCGGATGGCACGGGAGTTGCACGACATGGTGGCCAACCATCTCTCCGCGATCGCGATCCACTCCACGGCCGCGCTCTCCATCGGCGACCCGAACACGTCCAAGGACGCGCTCACCGTCATCCGTGAGAACAGCGTCGAGGGGCTCGCCGAGATGCGCCGGCTGATCGGGATCCTGCGCGACGGCAGCGGTGACCGCGAGCCGTCCGCCGCCCCCACCCTCGACGGCCTCGGCTCCCTGGTGGCCGGCGCCCGCACCAACGGACTCGACGTCACGCTCACCACCGAGCACGGCAAGGTGCCCGCCCCGGTCGAACTCGCCGCGTACCGGATCGTCCAGGAGTCGCTGACCAACGCCCTGAAGCACGCGCCCGAGGGCCGTGTCACGGTGACGCTCACCCAGCGGGGCGGCCGGCTCGCCATCGCGGTGACCAGTCCGTACGGCGGTCCGAGCGGCCCCCGCGCCCCCGGTTCCGGCGCCGGTCTGGTGGGGATGCGGGAGCGAGCCGACCTGCTGGGCGGCAGCTTCGAGGCGGGGCCCGAGCCCTCCCCCGACAGCGGGAACGTCAAGAACGGCAAGGCCGGCAAAGACGGCAAGGGCGGTGCGATCTGGGCCGTACGCGCCACTCTGCCCCTCGTCCAAGGAGAACCCGAATGATCCGCGTGCTCGTCGCCGAGGACCAGTCCGCCGTACGGGCCGGGCTCGTCCTCATCCTGCGCAGCGCGCCCGACATCGAGGTGGTCGGCGAGGCCGCGGACGGCGAGCAGGCGGTCGCACTCGCCCGCGAACTCCACCCGGACCTGGTCCTGATGGATGTGCAGATGCCCCGGCTCGACGGAGTGTCCGCCACCCGTCAGGTCGTCGCCGAGCAGCTCGCCGATGTGCTCGTGCTCACCACCTTCGACCTCGACGAGTACGTCTTCGGGGCGCTGCGCGCGGGCGCCTCCGGGTTTCTGCTGAAGAACACGGAGGCGAGGGACCTGCTGGTGGCGGTGCGGACGGTGGCGAGCGGCGAGGGGCTGATCGCCCCGGCCGTGACGCGTCGGCTGATCGCCGAGTTCGCCGCGAAGCCGGTACGGGAGCCGAGCACCGACCCGGCCGTGCTCGACGCGCTGACGCGCCGGGAGCGGGAAGTGCTGTCCCGCCTGGGTGAGGGGCTCTCCAACGCGGAGATCGCGGAGCGGCTGGACATGGCGGAGGCGACGGTGAAGACGCACGTCAGCCGTCTGCTGGGGAAGCTGGAGCTGCGGAGTCGAGTCCAAGCAGCCGTGCTGGCCCAGGAGTTGGGGGTCTGACTCACCGCGCGGGCGCACTGGTCCAGACCTATTGACCTATGGTCCAGACCTTTCTATTCTCGCCGCACTGCGCTTAGTCATGCCCCCGACACCTCCCCCGCCGAAGGGGCGCGCCGGTGGCGAGAGCGCGAGCGCGCGGAGGCCCGAAGGGTTGAGCACGGTCGCGGTCTCGCCACCGGCTGGAGCGCCCCGGAGGCGAAACAAACAAGGAAGGAGGCGCAGCATGCGCTTCAGAACCAGAGTCCGACAGCGAACCGTGGCAGGACTCACCACCCTGCTGCTTCCGCTCGCCGCCCTCGTCGGGCTCGCGAGCCCCGCCTCGGCAGCCACCTCCGCCACCGCCACGTACACCAAGACCCAGGACTGGGGTACGGGCTTCGAAGGCAAGTGGACGGTCACCAACACCGGTACCACCAGCATCAGTTCCTGGACGATCGACTGGGACTTCCCCTCCGGTACGTCCGTCACCTCGGCCTGGGACGCGGACGTCACCTCCTCCGGCACCCACTGGACCGCCAAGAACAAGTCCTACAACGGAACCCTCGCCGCGGGCGCCTCCGTCTCCTTCGGCTTCAACGGCGCCGGCACCGGATCTCCGTCCAACTGCACGCTCAACGGCGGCAGTTGTGACGGTGGCACCACCGTCCCCGGTGACAACCCGCCGAGCGCGCCCGGCACCCCCACCTCCTCCGCGATCACCGACACCTCGGTGAAGCTCTCCTGGAGCGCGGCCACCGACGACAAGGGCATCAAGAACTACGACGTCCTGCGCGGCGGCACCAAGGTCGCCACCGTGACCACGACCTCGTACACGGACACCGGTCTGACCGCCGGCACCGACTACTCGTACACCGTCCAGGCCCGTGACACCGCCGACCAGACCGGTCCGGTCAGCGGCGCGGCCGCCGTGCACACCACCGGTGGGGGCACCACCCCGCCGCCCACCGGCAACGCCGTCAAGCTCGGCTACTTCACCGAGTGGGGCATCTACGGCCGCAACTACAACGTCAAGAACCTGGTGACGTCCGGCTCGGCCGCCAAGATCACGCACATCAACTACGCCTTCGGCAACGTCACCAACGGCCAGTGCGCGATCGGCGACTCCTACGCCGACTACGACAAGGCCTTCACCGCCGACCAGTCGGTCAGCGGCGTCGCCGACACCTGGGACCAGCCGCTGCGCGGCAACTTCAACCAGCTGCGCGAGCTGAAGGCCAAGTACCCGAACATCAAGATCCTCTGGTCCTTCGGCGGCTGGACCTGGTCCGGCGGATTCGCGCAGGCCGCGGCCAACCCGGCCGCCTTCGCCCAGTCCTGCTACAACCTGGTCGAGGACCCGCGCTGGGCCGACGTCTTCGACGGCATCGACATCGACTGGGAGTACCCGAACGCCTGCGGTCTGTCCTGTGACACCAGCGGTGCCGCGGCCTACAAGAACCTGATGCAGGCCCTGCGCGCCAAGTTCGGCACGGGCAACCTGGTCACCGCGGCCACCACGGCCGACGGCACCTCGGGCGGCAAGATCGACGCCGCCGACTACGCGGGCGCCTCACAGTACGTCGACTGGTACAACGTGATGTCGTACGACTTCTTCGGAGCGTTCAACGCACAGGGCCCGACCGCCCCGCACTCCCCGCTCACCTCGTACAGCGGCATCCCGACGCCCGGCTTCACCACGGCCGACGCGATCGCCAAGTTCAAGGCGAAGGGCGTGCCCGCGAGCAAGCTGCTGATCGGCATCGGCTTCTACGGCCGCGGCTGGACGGGCGTCACCCAGGACGCGCCGGGCGGCACGGCCACGGGGCCGGCGCCGGGAACGTACGAGCAGGGCATCGAGGACTACAAGGTGCTGAAGACGTCCTGCCCGGCCACCGGCACGATCGCCGGGACGGCGTACGCGCACTGCGGCAGCAACTGGTGGTCCTACGACACCCCGGCGACCATCGGCACGAAGATGGCCTGGGCCAAGAGCCAGGGCCTGGGCGGCGCGTTCTTCTGGGAGTTCAGCGGAGACACCAGCAACGGCGAACTGGTGAGCGCCCTCACCGGCGGGCTCGGATAGCCGCTGGGCGACGTTGACTCTCCCCCGGACAGCGAGTGAATGTGGCCTGTCAGGCCACATTCACTCGCTGTCCGGGCGGCGCTGCCTCCAGCCACGCGAGGAAACCGGTCAGCGCGTCCTCGCTCATCGCCAGTTCAAGTCGGGTGCCCCGGTGCACACAGGCCAGGATGATCGCGTCGGACAGCAGGGCGAGCTCCTCCTCGCCGTCCGGGGTGCGGCGGCCGGCCACCTCGATCGCCGAGCGTTCCAGGACGCGGCGCGGGCGGGGGGAGTACGAGAAGACGCGGTACCACTCGATGCGGTCGCCGTTGTAGCGGGCGACGCCGTAGCCCCAGCCTTTTCCGTTGGGGTCGCTCTTCTCCGGCACGTCCCAGCGCAGGCTGCAGTCGAAGGTGCCCCCGGAGCGCTGGATCAGCCGGCGGCGGAGGCCGAAGACGAACAGCCCCACCACCACGAGCGCCACTACCACTCCGCACACAGTCAGAGCGAGGACCATCGACACCGACCTCCTCGTCTCCTAGGTAACGGAAAAGAAAAAACCTCCGGATTTGCCTCAGCCGCGGCGGGGTCCGGAGTGATCCGGTCCCCGCCGCGGCTGAGGCAAAGCATCACACAGCGCGGCGACTCAGCGCGCCGACACCGCCCGCAGACGGACGTCCGCGCGGCGCTCGGCGGAGGCATCGCCCTCCGCCTTCGCGCGCTCGAGCTCCCGCTCCACGCGCTGGACGTCGATCTCGTCCGACAGCTCGGCGATCTCGGCCAGCAGTGACAGCTTGTTGTCGGCGAACGAGATGAAACCGCCGTGCACCGCGGCGACGACCGTTCCACCATCACTCGTACGGATGGTCACCGGGCCCGACTCCAGCACACCGAGCAGCGGCTGGTGACCGGGCATGACGCCGATGTCGCCGGACGCGGTACGCGCGACGACCAGGGTGGCCTCGCCGGACCAGACACTGCGGTCCGCGGCGACGAGCTCGACGTGCAGCTCAGCAGCCAAGGTGGGCTCCTCGGGTCACCACCCGGCATGGCCGCCGGGTGTTGGGTCAAAGTCTAATGGGCGTACGGAGGGGGACGGGACGCGCCCCGCGAGGTGCGGTCCCGTCCCCCTCCCTTACGAACACGAGTTCCTCAGGAACCGGAGTCCCTCAGGTACGCGAGGTTCAGGAGACGCCGAGCTCCTTGGCGTTGGCCTTGAGGTCCTCAATGCCACCGCACAGGAAGAACGCCTGCTCCGGGAAGTGGTCGTACTCACCGTCGATGATCGCGTTGAAGGCCACGATCGACTCGTCCAGCGGGACGTCCGACCCGTCGACGCCGGTGAACTGCTTGGCGACGTGGGTGTTCTGGGACAGGAAGCGCTCCACGCGACGGGCACGGTGGACAGTGAGCTTGTCCTCCTCGCCCAGCTCGTCGATACCGAGGATCGCGATGATGTCCTGAAGGTCCTTGTACTTCTGAAGAACCGACTTGACGCGCATCGCGGCCGCGTAGTGGTCCGCCGCGATGTAGCGGGGGTCCAGGATGCGGGACGTGGAGTCCAGCGGGTCCACGGCCGGGTAGATGCCCTTCTCGGAGATCGGACGGGAGAGCACCGTCGTCGCGTCGAGGTGGGCGAACGTGGTGGCCGGGGCCGGGTCGGTCAGGTCGTCCGCGGGGACGTAGATCGCCTGCATCGAGGTGATCGAGTGACCACGGGTCGAGGTGATGCGCTCCTGGAGGAGACCCATCTCGTCGGCCAGGTTCGGCTGGTAGCCCACCGCGGAGGGCATACGGCCGAGCAGGGTCGAGACCTCGGAACCGGCCTGCGTGAACCGGAAGATGTTGTCGATGAAGAACAGCACGTCCTGGTTCTGGACGTCACGGAAGTACTCCGCCATCGTCAGACCCGCGAGGGCCACGCGCAGACGGGTGCCCGGGGGCTCGTCCATCTGACCGAAGACAAGCGCGGTCTTGTCGATGACGCCCGAGTCCGCCATCTCCTCGATGAGGTCGTTGCCCTCACGGGTGCGCTCACCGACACCGGCGAACACGGAGACACCGTCGTGGTTGTTGGCGACGCGGTAGATCATCTCCTGGATGAGCACCGTCTTGCCGACGCCGGCACCACCGAACAGGCCGATCTTTCCACCCTTGACGTACGGGGTGAGAAGGTCGATGACCTTGACGCCGGTCTCGAACATCTCGGTCTTCGACTCGAGCTCGTCGAAGCGCGGGGCCTTGCGGTGGATGGACCAGCGCTCGCCCTCGTACTTCTCGTCGGAGTTCAGCACCTCACCGAGGGTGTTGAACACCTTGCCCTTGGTGAAGTCACCGACCGGGACGGTGATGCCCGTGCCGGTGTCGGTGACCGCGGCCTGGCGGACCAGACCGTCGGTGGGCTGCATGGAGATCGTGCGGACCAGGCCGTCACCCAGGTGCTGGGCGACCTCCAGGGTCAGCGTCTTCTTCTCGCCGTCCTTGGCCGGGTCGGCCACCTCGACGTGAAGGGCGTTGTAGATGTCCGGCATCGCGTCGACGGGGAACTCCACGTCGACGACCGGGCCGATGACCCGGGCGACGCGGCCCGTGGCAACGGCCGTCTCAGAAGTCGTCGTCATTACTTGTCACTCCCCGCGGTCGCGTCGGCAAGGGCTGCGGAGCCACCGACGATCTCGCTGATTTCCTGGGTGATTTCGGCCTGGCGGGCCGCATTGGCAAGACGGGAGAGCGTGGTGATCAGGTCTCCCGCGTTGTCGGTCGCCGACTTCATCGCGCGGCGGGTGGCGGCGTGCTTGGAGGCAGCCGACTGGAGCAGCGCGTTGTAGATACGGCTCTCGACGTACCGAGGCAGCAGGGCGTCGAGGACGTCCTCCGCCGACGGCTCGAACTCGTACAGCGGAAGGATCTCGCCCTGGGGCGCCTCTTCCGCGACCTCTTCGAGGCGCAGTGGCAGCAGGCGGCCGTCGACCGCCGTCTGCGTCATCATCGACACGAACTCGGTGTAGACGATGTGGAGTTCATCCACGCCGCCGTCCGCCGTCGCCGTTTCGATGGCCTCGATGAGCGGCGCCGCAACCTTCTTGGCGTCCGCGTAGGTGGGCTCGTCGGTGAAACCCGACCACGACTCCACGACCTTGCGCTCGCGGAAGTGGTAGTGGGCCAGACCGCGGCGGCCGACGATGAACGTGTCGACCTCCTTGCCCTCCGCCTCGAGACGGGCGGTCAACAGCTCCGCCGCCTTGATGGCGTTGGAGTTGAAGGCGCCGGCCAGTCCGCGGTCGCTCGTGAGGAGCAGCACCGCGGAACGGGTCGCCGTCTCCGCCTCAGTGGTCAGCGGGTGCTTGGTGTTCGAGCCGGTGCCGACCGCCGTGACCGCGCGGGTGAGCTCGGTCGCGTACGGCGCGGAGGCCGCCACCTTGCGCTGCGCCTTGACGACGCGCGAGGCAGCGATCATCTCCATCGCCTTGGTGATCTTCTTGGTCGCGGTGACGGATCGGATGCGACGCTTGTAGACCCGGAGCTGGGCTCCCATGAGTCAGGTCCCTTCCTTACGTCACTTGGCCGCGGCCGGAACGTCTTCGCCGAGAAGCTTGCCGTCCGAGGTCTCGAACTGCTTCTTGAAGTCCGCGATGGCGTCCGCGATGGCGGTGAGGGTGTCGTCCGACATCTTGCCGCCCTCCTTGATGGAGGTCATGAGTCCCTGCTCCTTGCGGTGCAGGTACTCCAGGAGCTCCTTCTCGAAGCGGCGGATGTCGGCGACCGGTACCTCGTCCATCTTGCCGGTGGTACCGGCCCACACGGAGACGACCTGGTCCTCGGTGGCCATCGGCTGGTACTGAGCCTGCTTGAGCAGCTCGACCAACCGCTGACCGCGCTCCAGCTGGGACTTCGACGCGGCGTCCAGGTCGGAACCGAAGGCGGCGAACGCCTCCAGCTCGCGGTACTGGGCGAGGTCCAGACGGAGTCGGCCGGAAACCTGCTTCATCGCCTTGTGCTGGGCGGAGCCACCGACGCGGGAGACCGAGATACCGACGTTCAGGGCCGGACGCTGGCCGGCGTTGAACAGGTCGGACTCCAGGAAGCACTGGCCGTCGGTGATGGAGATGACGTTGGTCGGGATGAACGCCGACACGTCGTTCGCCTTGGTCTCGACGATCGGCAGACCCGTCATCGAACCGGCGCCCAGCTCGTCGGAGAGCTTCGCGCAGCGCTCCAGCAGACGGGAGTGCAGGTAGAAGACGTCACCGGGGTAGGCCTCGCGCCCCGGCGGACGGCGGAGCAGCAGGGACACGGCGCGGTAGGCGTCGGCCTGCTTCGAGAGGTCGTCGAAGATGATGAGGACGTGCTTGCCCTCGTACATCCACTGCTGGCCGATGGCCGAACCGGTGTACGGCGCCAGGTACTTGAAGCCGGCCGGGTCGGACGCCGGGGCGGCGACGATGGTCGTGTACTCCAGCGCGCCGGCCTCTTCGAGGGCGCCACGCACGGAGGCGATGGTCGAACCCTTCTGACCGATGGCGACGTAGATGCAGCGGACCTGCTTCTTGGTGTCGCCCGAGCGCCAGTTGTCGCGCTGGTTGATGATCGTGTCGACGGCCAGCGCGGTCTTGCCGGTCTGACGGTCGCCGATGACCAGCTGACGCTGGCCACGGCCGATCGGGGTCATCGCGTCGACGGCCTTGTAGCCGGTCTCCATCGGCTCGTGCACCGACTTGCGGACCATGACGCCCGGGGCCTGCAGCTCGAGGGCGCGGCGGCCGGTGGTCTCGATCTCGCCGAGGCCGTCGATCGGGTTGCCGAGCGGGTCGACGACGCGGCCGAGGTAGCCCTCGCCCACGGCGACGGACAGCACCTCACCGGTGCGCTGCACCGGCTGGCCCTCCTCGATACCACTGAACTCGCCGAGGACGACCGCACCGATCTCGCGCTCTTCCAGGTTCAGCGCGAGACCGAGGGTTCCGTCCTCGAACTTCAGCAGCTCGTTCGCCATCGCCGAGGGAAGGCCCTCGATCTTGGCGATACCGTCGCCGGCGACGGTGACCGTACCGACCTCCTCGCGCGAGGCCGCGTCCGGCTTGTACGACTGGACAAAGTTCTCCAGCGCGTCCCGGATCTCCTCCGGCCGGATCGTGAGCTCCGCCATCTGGGTTCCCTGCTCTCCTTGTTGGGCCCGAAGTTTTCTTGGGGGGTCTGGGGTCAGCCCCCAGGAATCCTCTGCACGGCCCAACCAGGGCCGTAAGTACTACGTGGTTACGCGTATTGAGTTGCTACTGGCCGACGATGCGGCGGCGCGCGTCCTCGAGTCGGTCCGCGACGGCACCGTCGATGATCTCGTCGCCGACCTGCACCCGGATCCCGCCGACGACCTCGGGGTCCACGTCGAGGTTGAGGTGCATCGGGCGGCCGTAGAGCTTCGCCAGAGCGGCGCCGAGGCGCTGCTTCTGTCCGTCACTCAGCGGGACCGCGGAGGTGACGACGGCGACCATGCGGTTGCGGCGCTCGGCGGCGAGCTTGGACAGGGAGTCGAGTCCCGCCTCCAGGCTACGTCCCCGGGGCGCGGCCACAAGGCGCGTCACCAGGCGTTCGGTGGTCGGGTTGGCCCGGCCGCCGAGCAGGCTGTGCAGCAGCTCGCCCTTGGCCGCCTTCGAGGCGGTGCGGTCGGTCAGCGCGGAGCGCAGCTCGGTGTTCGAAGAGACGATCCGACCGAAGCGGAACAGTTCGTCCTCGACGTCGTCGAGCGCGTTCGCCCGCTGGGCGGCCGTGAGGTCGGCGATGCTCGCCAGCTCCTCCAGCGTGTCCACCAGGTCACGCGGCTGCGACCAGCGCGAGCGCACCAGGCCGACCACCAGGTCCGCGGTTGACCCGCCGACCTGGCCGCCGAGCAGGCGCTGGGCCAGCTCGGCCTTGGCCTCGCCCGGCTGCGCCGGGTCGGTCAGGACCCGCCGCAGCGATACCTCGCGGTTGAGCAGCGCGGTGACGGCGGCCAGCTCGTCGGCGAGCTGGACCGCGTCCACGGACGTCGAGTCCGTCAGCGCATCGAGACGCTCACGAGCTGCAGCGAGGGCCTCGCGGCTTGCTCCGTGTGCGGTCATCGAGTCGCCTCGGCCTTCTCCTCGAGCTCGTCGAGGAAGCGGTCGATGACGCGGCTCTGCCGGGCGTGGTCCTCGAGGGACTCACCGACGAGCTTGCCGGCCAGGTCGGTGGCGAGCTTGCCCACGTCCTGACGCAGCGCCTGCGAGGCGGCCTTGCGGTCGGCCTCGAGCTGCGAGTGACCGGCGGCGATGATCTCCTCGCGCTGCCGCTGGCCTTCCGCACGCATGTCGGCGATGAGCGTGGCGCCCTGCTCCTGCGCCTCCTGGCGCAGCCGCGCGGCCTCGTGCCGTGCCTCGGCGAGCTGGGCCTTGTACTGCTCCAGCACGCTCTGGGCTTCGACCTTCATGGCGTCGGCCTCTTCGATACCGCCTTCGATCGCCGCGCGGCGCTCTTCCAGAACCTTGTTGATGTTCGGGAGGAGCTTCTTCCAGAAGAAGAAGAACACGATGGCGAAGGCGATGGTGCCGATGAGCAGCTCGGGACCCGCCGGGACGAGCGGGTTCTGCTCTTCCTCGGCTGCGAGTGCAACCAGGTTGGCGATCACATCAGTGCCTTTCGTCGTTTCGTGTCAGTAAGGGGTGATTACTTACCGAACACGAACGGCATAACGATGCCGATGAGGGCGAGCGCCTCACAGAAGGCGAAGCCGAGGATCTGGTTGGCGCGAATCAGACCGGCGGCTTCGGGCTGACGGGCCAGGGCCTGGGTGCCGTTACCGAAGATGATGCCGACGCCGACGCCGGGGCCGATGGCGGCGAGGCCGTAGCCGATGGAACCGAGCGAACCGGAGACAGCGGCGAGGGTCTCAGTGGCAGCCATGCTGAATCTTCCTTCTCTTTCTTGGACCGGCGGGGGTTGGCCACCGGACGTTCTGGGGCTTGCGGGGGCGGTGACTCAGTGGTGCTCGGCGAGAGCGCCCTGAAGGTACGAGCAGGCCAGCAGCACGAAGACGTACGCCTGGACGGCCTGCACGAAAAGCTCGAAGAGGATCATGACGATGGTCATCACGAACGACACACCGGCCGCCGGGACCATCCAGCTGTTCAGCAGGTACCAGGAGGCAACCGTGAACATGACCAGCATCAGGTGGCCGGCGAACATGTTGGCGAAGAGTCGGACCGCGTGCGTGAAGGGCCGGACGATCAGGTTCGAGAGGAACTCGATGACCATCACGAGGGGCAGCACCCCGCCGAGCGACTTGTCGTAGCCCGTCACGTTCTTGAAGAAGCCGACGAAGCCGTGGCGCTTGAACGTGACCGAGACCCAGAGGATCCAGACCAGCGCGGCGAGTACCACCGGGAAGGCGAAGACCGACGAGACCGGGAACTGGGCCAGCGGGATCACGGACCAGATGTTCATGATCCAGATGAAGAAGAACAGCGAGACCATCAGCGGGACGTACTTCTCGCCCTCGCGCTTGCCGAGCGTCTCGTAGACGATGCCGCGGCGCACGAAGTCGTAACCGGCCTCACCGACCATCTGCAGCTTGCCCGGGACCACCTTGGCCTTGCCGAAAGCCGCCCAGAAGAAGGCGACGACAAGGATGGAGGTGAGGAGGGCGAGCAGCATGACCTTGTTGAACTCGAACCCCCCGACCGTGGCGAGCGGCTTGAAGAGGAACGAGTGCAGGCCCGGAGCCGGAAAGCCACACCCGTTGTCGGACATGATCCGACAGCTCCAGTCAAAGGCGAGCTGGGTCTGGTCAGCACTCACCACGGGCTCCTTCGGCGTGACGCATAGGTACGGCAACCTCGTTGTGTCGGCGCGGCGCGCAGCCGCGGTTCGGCACTGGACTGGTGTAACGAATGTGGGGGCGGCTGTGGGGCATCAAGCCTCGCGATTGAGCAGGCGTCAGCTCAGATGCCCGCGCCCGCGATGCCGCAGTTGGCACCGGACGATAGCAGGATCTCCCACATGGCTTTATCCCACCCCTACCCCTCACGACGAGGACCCTGATTTCTCAGGCTTGTCGCTCTTCTCGGGTTCGGGGTCGACATAGAAGATCTTGGCCTTCATGTGCGCCCGCGCCTGCGCCGCCATCCACACGACGGTCGCGAGGACGAGGCCGACCGCGAACGCCTTGGGGTTGAACAGAGACGTGTTCTTGAAGAGTGCCACGAAGATCAGGAGCAGCAGGAGCTGGGCGACGTAGAGCATCAGGCCCATGGCCTGGAACAGCTGCGGGAGCGTTTTTGCCGTCCACTGCAGGACGTAGAGGCCGATCCCCATGAAGAGGATGGCCAGCAGTGTGCCGATGCCCGCGCCGAGCGCGCCTTTGCCACCCGCGACCACGCCACTGACGGCGACGGCGATCGCGCCGACAGCCGCTGTGGGGACAGCGGTGTGCAGTAGGTTCCGGGCGTCATTGGACGGCATGGCGGCAACTCCGCTTGCTTCGGGGGCAGGGTGTCGTCATGGACGAGCGTAGTCCCGGGCTGAGAGAGAACCTCACGCCAAGGGGCCGTCTCATTACGGTCCTTCGGCTCTATCCCGGGTTCTCGTGAACCGTATCACAAACTATTTGATGCGGTCTTTACCTAGAAGGTGTGCTCGCCGTCACACATGAGAGTGAACCTGCGCGTTTGTGCAATATCGAGGGCAACTTGTCTGGTATTGACGCGGTTTGCCGGTGATCCCTCTTGCAGGATTCTTACTTTGCGTCAGCGTGAAGATTCGGCTTTGCGCCCCTCCAGGAAGCGCGCACGGGGCCCAATTGCCGTCGCTCCGTTGACTCCTGAGATACCCGTGGTGACCGGCGAACGGTGTTCGCGGACGCCCTCTTCGCGCTCCTGGGCCGCCTTCTCGTGGGACGTCGGCTCCTCGTACGCGACGGAGGCCACGGCCGCCTCCGCCGCGGCCGCCAGGGCGACCCTGCGACGGCGGCGGTAGCGCGGCGGCACCAGGTGCTCGGCCCAGCGCGGGGCACGCGGCGTGAAGCGCGGCAGCAGGAGCAGTACGAGACCCACCGCGCTGAGCGCCGCGATGCCGAGCACGATCCACATGGACGCCGAGTTCACCGAGAAGGCGAGCGCTCCGAAGGCGATCAGTGCCGACCAGAAGTACATGATCAGGACGGCCCTGCTGTGCGAGTGGCCGACCTCCAGGAGGCGGTGGTGCAGGTGGCCGCGGTCGGCGGCGAAGGGCGACTGACCACGCCAGGTGCGCCGCACGATGGCGAGCACCAGGTCGGCGGCCGGGACCGCGATGATCGTCAGCGGCAGCAGCAGCGGGATGTACACCGGCACCGTCTGGTGCACGGTGTTGCGCTCCGAACCGGAGAACAGGTTCATCGCGTCCGGGTCGATCTGCCCGGTGATGGAGATCGCGCCGGCGGCCAGCACCAGGCCGATCAGCATCGAGCCGGAGTCACCCATGAAGATCCGGGCGGGGTGCATGTTGTGCGGCAGGAAGCCCAGACACATGCCCATGAGGATCGACGCGAAGAGGGTCGCCGGGGCGGCGGCCTCGATGCCGTAGCTGTACCAGATGCGGTACGCGTACAAGAAGAACGCGGCGGAGGCGATGCACACCATGCCGGCGGCGAGACCGTCGAGGCCGTCGACGAAGTTCACCGCGTTGATGGTGATGACGACCAGCGCAACGGTGAGCAGGGTGCCCTGCCACTGGGTCAGCGCGACCAGGCCGACGCCGGGGATGGGCAGCCACAGGATCGTCAGACCCTGCATGACCATCACGCCCGCAGCGATCATCTGGCCGCCCAGCTTGATGAGGGCGTCGATCTCGAACTTGTCGTCCAGGACACCGATCAGCCAGATCAGCGCGGCGCCGGAGAGCAGTGCGCGGGGCTCGTTGGAGTCCGAGAAGACCGCGTTGAGGTTCCGCAGATGGTCGGCGACCAGCAGGCCGGCACACAGACCGAAGAACATCGCGATGCCGCCGAGCCGCGGCGTGGGTTCCCGGTGCACGTCGCGTGCCCGGATCTGCGGCATGGCTCCGGCCACGATCGCGAACTTCCGTACCGGCCCTGTCAGCAGATACGTCACCGCGGCCGTGATGCAGAGCGTCAGCAGATATTCACGCACGGGCTTCCCCACAGGTCTCGCTGGCCATCTCAGCCCCACACCCTAGCGATGCACGCATATGGTTGGGGACTTCCGGGTAGCGACGATGGTTGCACGAGTGGCTGTGCACACGTGTGCGTGTACCCCTCACTCGTCCGGATAGGGCGGAAATCTCCCGGCCAGATCCTTTACTTCTTCACGTGCCCGCTTGCTGTCGGCCTCGTCCCGCAGCACCGCCGCGAACAACTTCGCGACCTGCGACATCTCCGCCTCGCCCATCCCCTGCGTGGTCAGCGCGGCCGTGCCCAGGCGCAGGCCGCGGGCGTCGCCGTGGGGCAGCGCGCAGGTGTCGAGGACCATTCCGGCGGCGGCCAGACGACCGCGCGCGCTGCGTCCGTCGAGACCGAGCGGAGCGGTGTCCGCGGTGAGCATGTGGGTGTCGGTCCCCCCGGTGGTGAGGGCGAGCCCCTCCGCGGCCAGCCCCTCGGCCAGCACCTGGGCGTTGGCGACCACCTGATGCGCGTACGCCGCGAACGCGGGGGTCGCGGCCTCGCCGAACGCGACGGCCTTGGCGGCGATGGTGTGCATCTGGGCGCCGCCCTGGGTGAAGGGGAAGACGGCCCTGTCGACCCGCTCGGCCAGCTCGCCGCCACAGAGGATCATGCCGCCTCGGGGGCCGCGCAGGACCTTGTGCGTGGTGGCGCAGACGACATCGGCGTACGGCACCGGACTGGGCGCCGCTCCCCCGGCGACCAGGCCGATGGGGTGGGCGGCGTCGGCGATGAGATAGGCGCCGACCTCGTCGGCGATCGCCCGGAAGAGCGCGTAGTCGATGTGCCGGGGGTAGGAGATCGCCCCGCAGACGATGGCCTTCGGCCGGTGCGTACGGGCCAGCGCGCGCACCTGCTCGTAGTCGATGAGCCCGCTCTCCGCCTCCACCCCGTACCCGACGAAGTCGAACCAGCGGCCGGAGAAGTTCGCGGGCGACCCGTGCGTGAGGTGGCCGCCGAACGGCAGCCCCATGGCCAGGACGGTGTCCCCCGGCCGCAGCAGGGCGGCGTACGTGGCGAGGACGGCCGAGGATCCGGAGTGGGACTGCACGTTGGCGTGCTCGGCGCCGAAGAGGGCCTTGGCGCGCTCGACGGCCAGGCGCTCGGCGACGTCGACGATCTCGCAGCCGCCGTGGTGGCGGGCGCCGGGATATCCCTCGGCGTACTTGTTCGCCAGCGGCGACCCGAGGGCGGTCAGCACCGCCTTCGAGGTGAAGTTCTCGGCCGCGATCAGCTGGAGCGTCGTCGACTGCCGCGCCAGCTCCCCCATCAGGATCTCGGCGAGCTCCGGGTCCTGCAGACGCAGAACATCCGCTTCCAGCGTTTGTGTGACCGGCATGGTGGACTCCGGGCCTCGGCGGGGTGCGCTACGTCCAATGTAGAACCGGGACCGGTGGGACGCCCGGTATTACGGCCTATCGGGCGCTCCACGAGAAAACGCCCACAACGACCTACGCGCGCGCCCGCACCCCCGTCAGCGCCGACCCATCCCCGACGCGCCCCTCGCACCGCGGGGCGGATCAGGCTCGCGCCCGCACCCCCGTCAGCGCCGTCACCACCGGATCCAGTGCCTCGTTGATCTCGTCGCCGATCGAGCGGAAGAACGGCAAAGGCGCGCCGTACGGGTCGAAGACCTCGTCCGCCTCCGCCGTCGGAGCCAGCAGCCACCCGCGTAGAGCGGCGGCGGCCCGCACCAGGGCACGGGCACGCTCGACCACACCGTCCTCCAGGGGCGGGAGGGTCGCCGGGTCTATGGCGCGGACCAGCCTGGTGAACTCCTTCAGGGTGAAGGTGCGCAGGCCCGCGGAGTGGCCCATGGAGATGACCTGGGCGCGGTGGTCGCGGGTCGCGGTGAGGACCAGGTCGGCCCTGATGACGTGGTCGTCGAGGAGCTCGCGGCCGACGAAGCCCGAGGGGTCCGCGCCGAAGTCCGCGAGGACCGTCTCGGCGTTGGCCTCCATGGGGGCGCCCTCGTGCCCCCAGGTGCCCGCACTCTCGACGATGAGTCCGCCCCACAGGGGGTCGCCCAGCCGGTCCGCGAGGGCATGGCGGGTCAGCCGCTCGGTGATCGGCGAGCGGCACACGTTGCCGGTGCTGACGTGGAGGATGCGGAAGGACCCCCTGGGGGACCCATTGGTCCCCGTGATCCCCGTGCCTATGCCACGCCCCGCGTCAGGGGCTGTCAATTCGCCACCTCGAGGTCGGGTACGACCTTCCGGAGCTCCTCCGCCGACAGGGCACCCGCACGCAGCAGGACCGGCACCTTGCCGGTGACGTCGACGATCGAGGAGGGAACGTTGCCGGGGGTCGGACCGCCGTCCAGGTACACGGAGACGGAGTCGCCGAGCATCTCCTGCGCGGCGTCACAGTCCTCCGGCGCCGGGTGGCCCGTGAGGTTCGCGGAGGAGACGGCCATCGGGCCGACCTCCGTCAGCAGTTCGATGGCGACCGGGTGCAGCGGCATACGGATGGCCACCGTGCCCCGGGTGTCCCCCAAGTCCCACTGCAGGGACGGCTGGTGCTTGGCGACGAGGGTCAGCGCACCCGGCCAGAACGCGTCGACGAGCTCCCAGGCCATCTCGGAGAAGTCCGTGACGAGACCGTGCAGGGTGTTCGGGGAGCCGATGAGGACAGGGGTGGGCATGTTGCGGCCCCGGCCCTTGGCCTCAAGGAGGTCGGCGACGGCTTCCGAGGTGAACGCGTCGGCGCCGATGCCGTACACCGTGTCCGTCGGGAGGACCACCAGCTCGCCACGGCGGACGGCGGACGCGGCCTCGCGCAGACCGGTGATGCGGTCGGTCGCGTCGTTGGTGTCGTATCGCCGTGCCATTTAGCGGGCCTCCTCGTACACGTACTGCTGGCTGGGGGTCACGATGCGCGCGCTCACGGCATCGCCTTGCGGGCGGTCGCGAACCGCGGCCGGTTGTTGAGGTCCGGGTGATCGGCCGCGTCGGCCCAGCCCCGCTCCTCGGTGAAGATCCACGGCACCTGCCCGCCCTGGGTGTCGGCGTGCTCGATGACGACGACACCGCCGGGGCGCAGCAGCCGGTGCGCGGTGCGCTCGATGCCACGGATGAGGTCGAGTCCGTCCTCGCCGGAGAACAGGGCGAGTTCGGGATCGTAGTCCCGGGCCTCCGGCGCCACGTACTCCCATTCCGTGAGCGGGATGTACGGCGGGTTGGAGATCACCAGGTCCACCTGGCCGTCGAGGTCCCTGAAGGCCTCCAGAGCGTCTCCCTGACGCAGGTCGACCCTGGACCCCTCGACGTTCTTGCGCGTCCACTGGAGGGCGTCCTCGGACAGCTCCACGGCGTGTACACGGGAGCGCGGGACCTCCTGCGCGAGCGCGAGCGCGATGGCGCCCGAGCCGGTGCACAGGTCGACGATCAGCGGCTCGACGACATCCATCGCGCGGACGGCGTCTATGGCCCAGCCGACGACGGATTCCGTCTCCGGACGCGGGACGAACACCCCTGGGCCCACCTGGAGTTCCAGATAGCGGAAGTAGGCGTGGCCGGTGATGTGCTGGAGCGGCTCGCGGGCCTCGCGGCGCGCGGTCACCTCCCAGTAGCGGGCGTCGAAGTCCACGTCCTTGACGGTGTGCAGCTCGCCCCGCTTCACGCCGTGCACGAAGGCGGCGAGCTCCTCCGCGTCGTTGCGCGGCGAGGGCACGCCGGCGTCGGCCAGCCGCTGGGTGGCCTGGGCCACTTCCGCGAGCAGCAGGTTCACGCTGGTCCTCCGGGGCTGAGCTGTTGTCGTACGGCTTGACGAGCAGGGCTTACTGGTACGGCCTCACAAAGCTGCGGCCGGCCGTCCGGCCGTTGCGCCGTTCGGCCGTCCGCCGTTCCGCCTTACGCGGCCGCGAGCTTCGCGGCCGAGTCGGCGTCGACGCACGCCTGGATCATCGCGTCGAGGTCCCCGTCGAGCACCTGGTCCAAGTTGTACGCCTTGAATCCGACGCGGTGGTCCGAGATGCGGTTCTCCGGGAAGTTGTACGTACGGATCTTCTCGGAGCGGTCGACGGTGCGGACCTGGCTGCGGCGGGCGTCCGCGGCCTCACGCTCCGCTTCCTCCTGCGCCGCGGCGAGGAGCCTGGAGCGCAGGATACGCATCGCCTGCTCCTTGTTCTGCAGCTGGCTCTTCTCGTTCTGGCAGGAGGCGACGACTCCGGTCGGAATGTGCGTGATGCGCACCGCGGAGTCGGTCGTGTTGACGGACTGACCGCCGGGGCCCGACGAGCGGTAGACGTCGATGCGCAGGTCGTTCGCGTGGATCTCGACGTCGACCTCCTCGGCCTCGGGCGTGACCAGCACACCGGCCGCGGAGGTGTGGATACGGCCCTGCGACTCGGTCGAGGGCACCCGCTGCACGCGGTGCACCCCGCCCTCGTACTTCAGGCGCGCCCAGACACCCTGACCAGGCTCGGTGGCACCCTGGCCGCCCTTGGTCTTCACGGCGACCTGGACGTCCTTGTAGCCGCCGAGCTCGGACTCGGTGGAGTCGATGATCTCGGTCTTCCAGCCGACGCGCTCGGCGTAGCGCAGGTACATGCGCAGCAGGTCGCCGGCGAACAGGGCCGACTCGTCGCCGCCCGCGCCCGCCTTGATCTCGAGGATGACGTCCTTGTCGTCGCTGGGGTCGCGCGGGACCAGCAGCAGGCGGAGCTTCTCGGTGAGCTCCTCGCGCTGCTTCTCCAGCTCCTTGACCTCGGCCGCGAAGTCGGGGTCGTCGGCGGCGAGCTCCTTCGCCGTGCCGATGTCGTCCCCGGTCTGCTTCCAGGAGCGGTACGTCGCGACGATCGGGGTCAGCTCGGCGTAGCGCTTGTTCAGCTTGCGCGCGTTGGCCTGGTCGGCGTGGACCGACGGGTCAGCGAGCTTCTTCTCCAGATCGGCGTGCTCGCCGATGAGTTCCTCGACCGCCTCGAACATCTCCGGCTCCAATGGACTGTCCCCAGCTCCATCATGGGCTCAGGGACGTAGGTAAGACGAATGTGGGGGCTGCACCGCAAAGCGCCGGTCCCGGCGCCCCCGTGCCGGGGACGCCGAAGACCGGCGCTGTGGGCTCGCTACTTCTTGGCAGCGGCAGCCTTGCCGAAGCGGGCCTCGAAGCGGGCCACGCGGCCACCGGTGTCGAGGATCTTCTGCTTGCCCGTGTAGAACGGGTGGCACTCGGAGCAGACCTCGGCGCGGATGGCACCGCTGGAGATCGTGCTACGGGTGGTGAACGACGCGCCACAGGTGCAGCTGACCTGCGTCTCGACGTACTCGGGGTGGATGTCGCGCTTCAAGGTGTCTCCTAGTTTCGGGAGGGCGCCGGGTCGCCACCGCGGGATGCGGGTGCGTGAACCGGAGCCGACGTACCAGTCTGCCAGGACTGGCGCCATCCCCCAAAACCGGGGGCTTGGGCGATCTATTCCCGAGCCTGCGTACGGGGCTCGTACCGGCCCCCGCTGGGCCTGGGTACCGGCTCAGCTCGAACTGACGACGCCCTTCGCGGTGCCCGTGGCCGTGCCCTTCGTGGCCGCCTTCGGGATCGTCCGGTCGTTCTTCAGGGCGGTCCACACCAGCTTCGCCTTGGCCTTGTCGACGAGGACGCGGTTGGCGTCCGCGCTGTCGTACTGGACCGGCATCGTCACCATGTTCATGTTCGACGAGCTGATGCCCTTGAGGCCGTTGGCGAAGGACGCGAGGTTCTTGACCGTGCCGAGGTCGGAGTCGGTCGTGACGGTCTTGGTCGCGGTGTCGGCGAGGTCGTACAGCTTGGTGGGGCTGGACAGCACGCCGATGTGCTTGACCTGGTTGACCAGGGCCTTGATGAACGCCTGCTGGAGCTGGATGCGGCCGAGGTCGGAGCCGTCGCCGACGCCGTGCCGGGTGCGGACGAGGCCGAGCGCCTGCTGTCCGTCGAGGGTGTGCGTGCCGGCGGTCAGGTTCAGATGACTGTCGGGGTCCTTGATGTTCTTGGTGGTGGTCACCCGAACACCGCCGAGGTCGTCGATGAGCTTCTGGAAGCCGCTGAAGTCGACCTCGACGTAGTGGTCCATGCGGATACCGGACATGGATTCGACGGTCTTCACCGCGCAGGCGGCCCCGCCGGTGGAGTACGCGGAGTTGAACATCACGCTGGTCGCGGCGTCGTGGGTGACGCCCTTGGCGTCGGTGCAGGAGGGGCGCGGGACGAGGGTGTCGCGGGGTATGGAGACCACGCTGGCCTTCTTGTGGCCCTCGTATATGTGCACGATCATCGCCGTGTCCGAGCGGGCGCTGCCGTCGTCGGTGCCGCCACCGAGGTCCTTGTTGCTGCCGGAGCGGGTGTCGGAGCCCAGGACCAGGATGTTCTCGGAGCCGTTGTCGACCTTCAGCGGCCGGTCGGTACCGAGGGCCTGGTTGATGTCGACGGTCTTGATGTTGCCGTTGAGCTTGAAGTACACGTACCCGGCGCCGGCGCCCCCCAGCACCACGATGCCCGCGGCGGTCCAGGCCGTGATGAACAGGGCCTTGCTTCGCGTGCCGCGCGGCTTGCGGCGGCTGCCCTTCGCGCGGCGAAGCGGGGCGCTCGTTCCGGGATCGCCCGGTGTGCCGGGTTCCGGCATGCTCTCGGCAGGCATGTGCTCCTCTTGTCCTCGTTGCGGTCGGTTACCCCCTGTTTTCAGGGCCAATCCCGGGCCGGTGCGACGTGGTGCCTCATGGTCGCTCCGTACGGTCAGACGGGGAAACTCGGGCAAGGGTTGCACAACGCACTGCGCCCACCGCGTGGCGCGATGGGCACAGTGCGTGACGGGTGAGCTCGGGGAAACCCCGCTCACCTGCGGCTTCAGCCGAAGAGGTCGTACTGCTTGAAATCAGTGCCGATCTTGATGGCTGTGGCGAAGATCTCGCTGGTCGCCTTGCCGGTACCGGGGTAGAGGTAGAGCGTGCCGGCAGGCGTACGGGCCAGGAAGTCGGCCTTGCCGTCACCGGTCACGTCGCCCACCGCGTCGAAGGCGTTGTAGCCGGCCCAGGTGCGCACCTTGATCCGGCTGGAGAACGCGCCGGAGCCCGCCTTGCCGGTGCCCTTGAAGAGGTAGACGTACGAGCCGGTCTTGCTGCGCGCGATCAGGTCGGCCTTGCCGTCGCCGGTGAAGTCGCCGTGGGCGCGCAGGGAGTTGTACTGGTTCCAGCCGGAGCTCACCTTGACGCGGGCCGAGAAGGTGCCGTTGCCCTTGCCCGGGTAGATCCACAGGACGCCGCCGGAGTCGACCGAGAGCAGGTCGGGCAGGGCGTCACCGGTGACGTCGCCCGGGGCGACGACGCGGGTGCGGGTCTTCCAGTCGCTGAAGAGCTTGGTGTCGGCCCACTTGCCCGTGGACGGCAGGTAGTGCCACCAGTGGATGTCGCCGTTGGAGGTGTGGCGCTCGACGACGTCCTGGAAGCCGTCCCGGTCGAGGTCGGTCTGCAGGACGACGTTCGACGTGCTCCAGCCGCCCCACGACTGCCGGGCGCCGAACGAAGTGCCGTTGGAGTCCTTCTCGTACAGCGTCTTCGTGGACGAGTTGCGCACGAACAGGTCGGCCTTGTGGTCACCGCTCAGGTTCGCGTCGTCGACGCGCGGGTAGGCGGCACCGACGTACGAGCTGACCTTGGTGAAGACGCTGTACGCGCCCTTGTCGACGCAGTCCACCACGCCCCAGGAGACGACGCCCACGATGCGGCCGCCCACGATCAGCGGGCCGCCGGAGTCGCCGTTGCAGGCCGAGGTGGTGCCGGTGTCGCTGCCGGTCGCGGGGTTGCCCGCGCAGACCATGTGGCCCTTGATGAACTCGCCGCCGTAGTAGCCGCCGCACGTGGCGTCGGACTTGATGGGCAGCGTGGCCGTCTTCAGGGTCTGGGAGATGTCCTGGGTGGCGGAGGAGGTGCGGCCCCAGCCGTAGAGCGTCGCCTTCGTGCCGGAGGCGTACGAGGCGGTGTCGCCCGACGTCGTCATCCGGATCGGCTTGGCCTTGACGGGCCCGTCCAACGTGAGGACCGCGATGTCGTTGTCGATGGTCGACGCGTTGTACGAGGGGTGGTTCCACTGCCGCGACACGAAGCTGGCGGTACCGCCGTGCAGATCGGTTCCGCCTGCCGAGGGAAGCTGAGAAGTGCCGGTGACGACGGCGCCGTGGGCCTTCCAGTCGTAGCCCTTGACGCAGTGCGCGGCGGTGAGGATCTTCGTCGGCGAGACGACGGAGCCGGCGCAGAAGAAGCCGACGTCGTCGCTGGTGCTGCTGGTGCCCTTGTCGTCGGAGTACAAGAGCTGGGCCATCCACGGGGCGGTGGTGATGGTGGTCGTGGTGCCGCCGATGATCTTCGGGTCGACGGAGGCGCTGCTCGTGTTCGCGCTCGCGCTCGTGCCGGTGCTCGTGCTCGTGCTCGGAGAGGACTTCGTCGTCGACTGTCCGGCCGTGCCGTCACTCGCGATGGCCCTGGCGATCCGCTTCTCCAGCGTGGCCAGGCTCGGCGAGGTACCGGTCGTCCTGGCGAGCGGAGCCGGCTGCGCGGTGGCGGCGTTCGCCGACGACATCAGGAGCGCACCCCCGACGGCCGCCGCCAAGGTGGCCGCCGCGACGGGCACGGCGATGCGTATCCGGCGTCTGTGACGACCGCGCCCGGACATGGACGTATCCACTCAAGTCCCCCCTGAGACTCATACGTTGAAAGAGAGCGCGATCGTACATGTGTCCCAGGGAGCACAAAGGGCCGCCCCCGTCACCGGGAGCGGCCCTCAGCTGTGCGGATGTCGTCAGTCGTTGCCCGGCATCGGCGTCGTCTTCTGGATCTGCAGCAGGAACTCGGCGTTCGACTTCGTCTGCTTCATCTTGTCGAGCAGCAGCTCGATCGCCTGCTGCTGGTCGAGCGCGTGCAGCACGCGACGCAGCTTCCAGGTGATGGCGAGCTCGTCGCTGCCGAGCAGGATCTCTTCCTTACGGGTACCGGACGCGTCGACGTCCACCGCCGGGAAGATGCGCTTGTCGGCGAGCTTCCGGTCGAGCTTGAGCTCGGCGTTGCCGGTGCCCTTGAACTCCTCGAAGATCACCTCGTCCATGCGGGACCCGGTGTCGACGAGCGCGGTCGCGAGGATGGTCAGCGAGCCGCCGTCCTCGATGTTGCGCGCGGCACCGAAGAAGCGCTTCGGCGGGTAGAGGGCCGTCGAGTCGACACCACCGGACAGGATGCGGCCGGAGGCCGGGGCGGCGAGGTTGTACGCACGGCCCAGACGCGTGATCGAGTCGAGCAGGACGACGACGTCGTGGCCCAGCTCCACGAGGCGCTTGGCACGCTCGATGGCGAGCTCGGCGACCGTGGTGTGGTCCTCGGCCGGGCGGTCGAAGGTCGAGGAGATGACCTCGCCCTTCACCGACCGCTGCATGTCGGTGACCTCTTCCGGACGCTCGTCGACCAGGACGACCATCAGGTGGCACTCGGGGTTGTTGTGCGTGATCGCGTTGGCGATCGCCTGCATGATCATGGTCTTGCCGGTCTTCGGCGGGGCCACGATCAGACCACGCTGGCCCTTGCCGATCGGCGCGACGAGGTCGATGATGCGCGTCGTCAGCACGCCCGGGTCCGTCTCCAGGCGGAGGCGGTCCTGCGGGTAAAGGGGCGTCAGCTTGTTGAACTCCGGTCGCCCGCGCCCGGAGTCGGGGGCCATGCCGTTGGTCGAGTCCAGGCGCACCAGCGCGTTGAACTTCTCGCGGCGCTCGCCGTCCTTGGGCTGACGGACCGCACCCGTGACGTGGTCACCCTTGCGCAGACCGTTCTTGCGGACCTGGGCGAGAGAGACGTACACGTCGTTCGGGCCCGGCAGGTAGCCGGACGTACGGATGAACGCGTAGTTGTCGAGGATGTCCAAGATGCCCGCGACGGGGATCAGGACGTCGTCGTCGGCGAGCTGCGGCTCGTTGGTGGCGAACTCGTCGCGGCCACGACGGCCCCGACGGTCGCGGTAGCGCCCGCGACGGCCGCGGCGGCCGCCCTCGAAGTCGTCGTCGTCCTGCGGGCCGTTGTCACGCTGCTGGCGGTCCTGACGGCCGCCGCCCTGCTGCTGACGGTCCTGCCGGTCCTGGCGCTGCTGACCGGCGCCGCCCTGGCCCTGACCCTGGCCCTGCTGCTGCTGCTCGTCGCCCTTGCCACCGCGGCGGTCACGGTCACGGCCGCCCCGCTCGCGGTCGCCACGCTCGCCGCGGTCACGGCGGTCCCGGCGGCCCTGCCGACCGTCGACGCCGTCACCGGCGTCGGTCCTGGTCTCGGCGGGGGCCTCGACGACGGCGGTCTTCGGCTCGCTCTTCGCCTCGGCGGTGACCGTCTCGGGGCTGCCGGCCTCGGCCACGGCACGGCGCCGGCGGCGCTCACCCGCGGGGGCGTCGTCGCTGGCCGGCTGGCCGGGGATCTCGATCTGCTGCTGGGCCACGGCCTTCTCGGCCGCGGGCTTCTCGGCGGCCTTCTTCTCGGCGGCCGGAGCGGCGTCGTCGCCGGTACGGGCCTTGGAGGTGGCCCGGCGCTTCGGCTTGGTCTCGGTGGCGGCCTCGGCGGTCTTCGCCGGGGCACCCCCGCCCGCCTGCGCCTCCTTGATGACCTCGATCAGCTGGCTCTTGCGCATCCGCGCGGTGCCCCTGATACCGAGGCCGGACGCGACCTGCTGCAGCTCGGCCAGCACCATGCCCTCGAGGCCGGTACCGCGGCGCCGCCGGGAGCCGGCACCGGAGGCAGGCGCGGCAGAGGCGTCCGTGGCGGGCGCGGCAGCGGTCTCCTCGACACGTGCGCCCATCAGATCGGTGGTGTCGCTCACGAAGGGTCCTTCCCTGGAGCGGACGTCGGCCTGTCTGGCTCGGCGACCGGTTGTGCTGTCCGGCATTGGTCCTTGCTGTGTGGACCGTGCCGGGGCGGTGGTCCGCCAAAGAGGCGGAAGACATATCTGGTGATGACGATTCCGGAGCCGTGGCACTGAATTGCGGTGTCATCGGCACGGTCACGCCGGTTCCGGAGCGTGCTCAGCACTGCTCAGCGCATAGCACCCAATGCATGGCACAAAGCAGTTTGGGAGGCTCCCGGAAGAATGGTTGTCCCGGACGGGGACACGAAGCACCTCGCCATGGTGGGGTCGGGTGCAGACTTGAGGTTAACACTACCGGATCCAACAAACATTCCCCCTCTCCAAATCCGGCAACCGCGCGCTATTAATGGACGCCCGCCGGAGCGAGCGGCAGGACGCACGCCCCCGCCTCGTCGAGGTCCAGCCGATTGGCGGCCCAGCCCTGACCTGCGAGATGAGCGACCTTGTCGGCGGATTCCTCGTCGGCCAGCGCGAGGACAGTGGGGCCCGCGCCGGAGATCACCGCGGGGATGCCGTCGGCCCGCAGCCGCTCCACCAGCGCCGCGCTCTCCGGCATGGCCGGGGCGCGGTACTCCTGGTGCAGCCGGTCCTCGGTGGCGGGCAGCAGCAGCTCGGGGCGCCGGCTGAGGGCCTCGACGAGCAGTGCGGCCCGGCCCGCGTTGGCGGCGGCGTCGACGTGCGGAACGGTACGCGGCAGCAGACCACGCGCGGTCTCGGTGAGCACCGGCTTTCCGGGAACGAAAACCACCGGAACGATGGAATCGGCAGGGTCCATCCTGATCGCCCGCGCGGCTCCGGCCTCCATCCAGGAGAGCGTGAATCCACCCAGCAGACAGGCCGCGACATTGTCGGGATGGCCCTCGATCTCGGTGGCGAGCTCAAGAAGCGCGCTGTCGTCGAGTTTGCTGTCGCCGCCTATGGTCACGGCGCGTGCGGCGACGATTCCGGCGCAGATGGCGGCCGAGGAGGAGCCGAGACCCCGCCCGTGCGGAATGCGATTGGCGCAGACGATCTCGAGGCCGCGCGGTTGTCCGCCCAGCAGATCGAAGGCGGTGCGCAGGGAGCGTACGAGGAGGTGGTTCTCGTCGCGGGGCAGCGTCTCGCTGCCCTCACCTGCGATGTCGATGTGCAGCCCGGAGTCGGCCACCCGGACGACCACGTCGTCGTACAGCCCCAGTGACAGGCCGAAGGCGTCGAAGCCCGGCCCGAGGTTGGCGCTGGTGGCGGGGACGCGCACCCGGACGGCGGCGGCGCGGAACGCTGGACCGGCCATCGCTCGATGACTCTCCTTGAGCTGCGTGATGTACGAGATTTTCGATGTGCTGCGAGAGGAACTGCGTGTTTCGGATGAACTCTGATGAACTGCGAGAGGGACTGCGATACGTACGGAAGACCCGGAGACGCAGTGACTGTCCTGACTGCACTGACGGCGCGGCACCGCGGCATATGCGGCGGGCGGGTTCGGTACAGCCTATCGAAGGAAGGTTCTGTGGCGACATAGGGCGCACAGGAGGCGCACGATGCGTGTCGTAAGCCCCCCGTGCACCCCCTGTCGGGTTGCGGTAGGGGTGACCTTGACAGCGGCCGGATTTCGCCAAGTTCTGGCGAAATCCGCCCGCCGCTGATGGCCTCTGACAGGCCCCGACGGCTTTTGGCGGATGTGCGCCAGGCGGCTTTACGCCACTCTGTCCACCCCGCCGCCCGCCGGTCCGAGCCCCTATGCTTTACGGCCCCTTTGCCTTCCGGCCGTTTTGTCTTACGCCAGTCCGAGCCGCTCCGCCGCCGCGGCCGCGTCCACAGGAACGGTAACCGGCTGCGGGGCGCCCGCAACGGCCCAGTCCGGATCCTTGAGCCCGTTTCCAGTGACGGTGCAGACGATCCGCTGGCCGGGGTCGACCTTGCCCTGCTCGGCGGCCTTCAGCAGACCGGCGACCGACGCGGCGGACGCGGGCTCGACGAAAACACCCTCCTGTGCGGCCAACAGCCGGTAGGCGCGCAGGATCTCACGGTCCGTCACCTCGTCGATGAAGCCGCCGGACTCGTCCCGTGCGGCCAGCGCGAACTTCCACGAGGCCGGGTTGCCGATGCGGATCGCCGTGGCGATCGTCGACGGGTCCTTGACGACCTCGCCGCGCACGATGGGCGCGGAACCGGAGGCCTGGAAGCCCCACATGCGCGGGGTGCGCCCGGCGATGCCGTCGGCGGCGTACTCCGTGTAGCCCTTCCAGTACGCGGTGATGTTGCCCGCGTTGCCCACCGGCAGGACGTGGATGTCGGGCGCGTCGCCGAGCATGTCCACGATCTCGAAGGCGGCGGTCTTCTGCCCCTCGATGCGCACCGGGTTGACCGAATTGACCAGCGCCACCGGGTAGTTGTCGGACAGCGAGCGCGCGAGCGTCAGGCAGTCGTCGAAGTTGCCGTCGACCTGGAGGATCTTCGCCCCGTGCACGAGGGCCTGGCCCATCTTGCCGATGGCGATCTTGCCCCGCGGGACGAGCACGGCACACACCATGCCCGCACGCACGGCGTACGCGGCGGCGGAGGCGGACGTATTGCCGGTGGAGGCGCAGATGACAGCCTTCGCGCCCTCCTCCTTGGCCCGGGTGATGGCCATGGTCATACCGCGGTCCTTGAAGGACCCGGTCGGATTGGCGCCCTCCACCTTCAGGTGGACCTCGCAGCCCGTGCGCTCGGAGAGCACCTGCGCGGGCACGAGCGGCGTACCGCCCTCACGGAGCGTCACGACCGGCGTGCTGTCGGACACCGGAAGCCGGTCCCGGTACTCCTCGATGATTCCGCGCCACTGGTGGGTCATTGCTGGTTACTCTCCTTCAACCCGCATGATGCTGGCGACACCCCGCACGGTGTCGAGGCTGCGCAGCGCCTGCACGGTCCCGTTCAGGGACGCGTCGGACGCTCGATGGGTGACGACGACGAGAGAGGCCTCGCCGCCTCCGTCTTGTCGTCCCTGCTGGCGCACCGTATCGATCGATACGCCGTGCTCGGCGAAAACGGTGGCCACCTGGGCGAGAACACCAGGTTTGTCCGCCACGTCGAGGCTGATGTGGTAGCGCGTCACGACCTCGCCCATGGGCGAGACGGGCAACTGGGTGTACGCGGAGTCGCCGGGCCCGGTCGCACCGCTGAGCTTGTTGCGGCAGACGGCGACGAGGTCACCGAGCACGGCGGAAGCGGTCGGGGCGCCGCCGGCGCCCGGCCCGTAGAACATGAGCTGCCCGGCGGCATCCGACTCGACGAACACCGCGTTGTACGCGCCGCGCACGGAGGCGAGGGGGTGGCTCAGCGGAATCATCGCCGGATGCACGCGCGCCGTCACCGATCCCCCGTCCGCCGCCCGCTCACAGATGGCGAGCAGCTTGATGGTGCAGCCCATCTCCTTCGCCGAGGCGAAGTCGGCGGCGGTGACCTCGGTCATGCCCTCGCGGTACACGTCGTCGAGGCGCACACGCGTGTGGAAGGCGATTCCGGCGAGGATGGCGGCCTTGGCGGCCGCGTCGAACGCCTCGACGTCGGCGGTCGGGTCGGCTTCGGCGTACCCGAGCGCGGTGGCCTCGTCGAGGGCTTCCTGATAGCCGGCCCCGGTGGAGTCCATCTTGTCGAGGATGAAGTTCGTCGTCCCGTTGACGATCCCCATCACGCGGTTGATCTTGTCACCGGCGAGGGACTCGCGCAGCGGCCGGATCAGCGGGATGGCGCCGGCGACGGCGGCCTCGTAGTAGAGGTCCCGGTTGTTCGCCTCCGCCGCCGCGTGCAGGGCTGCCCCGTCCTGGGCGAGGAGCGCCTTGTTGGCGGAGACGACGGAGGCGCCGTGCTCGAAGGCGGTGGTGATGAGGGAGCGGGCGGGCTCGATACCGCCGATGACCTCGACGACGACGTCGATGTCCCCGCGTTTGACGAGGGCGGTGGCGTCGGTGGTGACGAGTTCGGGATCGATGCCCTCGCGCACCTTGGAGGGCCGGCGGACGGCCACGCCCGCCAGCTCGACGGGGGCCCCGATCCTGGCCGCAAGGTCGTCGGCGTGCGTCGTCATGATGCGCGCCACCTCTGAGCCGACAACCCCACAGCCCAGCAGCGCCACCTTCAGCGGACGCGTACGCATCATCCGACCTCGTTTCCTCATACCGTCTACGGTTGGACCAGTCTCACTCACCGGACGGGAGTTTCTATCCATGGTCCGGATCGTGAGACATCTATTTCATTTTTCCGACCGCCGGCGACAGGAGATCTTCCACCTGCGCCGACCGTCCCTTCCGACCTCGCCCAGCGGGTCGTCCCGAGCTCGCCCGCCCGGTCGTCCCGAGCTCGACCAGCCTCGGTCATTCCTCCCTCGACCGGCCGGTCATCCGACGTCGAGACGCAGGAGGTCCTCCTCCGTCTCCCGGCGGACGATCACCCATGCCTCACCGTCGCGCACGGCGACGACCGGCGGGCGCAGGGCGTGGTTGTAGTTGCTGGCCATGGACCGGCAGTAGGCACCCGTGGCGGGTACGGCGATGAGATCGCCGGGGGCCAGGTCGGAGGGCAGGAAGGCGTCCTTGACCACGATGTCGCCACTCTCGCAGTGCTTGCCGACGACGCGGACGAGCATGGGCTCGGCGTCGGAGGTACGCGAGACGAGGGCGACGCTGTACTCGGCGTCGTACAGCGCGGTCCGGATGTTGTCGGACATGCCCCCGTCGACGGAGACGTACGTCCGCAGCCCTTCGAGCGGCTTGATGGTGCCGACCTCGTAGAGCGTGAAGGCGGTGGGCCCGACGATGGCCCGCCCCGGCTCCACCGAGATCCGGGGCGTCCGCAGCTTCGCGGCCTCGCACTCCCGCGTGACGATCTCGCCCAGCGCCTTCGCGATCTCGTGCGGCTCGCGGGGATCGTCGTCACTCGTGTACGCGATGCCGAGACCACCACCGAGGTCGATCTCGGGCAGCTCGACCCCGTGCTCGTCACGAACGGCGGCCAGCAGCGACACCACCCGCCGGGCGGCGACCTCGAACCCGGCCATGTCGAAGATCTGCGAACCGATGTGCGAATGGATGCCCACGAGCTCGAGCCCGTCGAGCGCGAGCGCCCGCCGCACCGCCTCCGCGGCCTGCCCGTCGGCCAGCGCGATCCCGAACTTCTGGTCCTCGTGGGCGGTGGCGATGAACTCGTGGGTGTGCGCCTCGACCCCTACGGTCACGCGGATCTGCACCCGCTGCCGCTTGCCGAGGGACTGCGCGATGTGGGCGACGCGGACGATCTCCTGGAAGGAGTCGAGAACGATCCGCCCGACCCCGCTCACGATGGCGGTGGTGATCTCTTCCTCGGACTTGTTGTTGCCGTGGAAGGCGATGCGGTCGGCGGGCATCCCGGCGGAGAGGGCGGTGGCGAGCTCACCGCCGGAGCACACGTCGAGGTTGAGCCCCTCCTCGTGCAGCCACCGCACGACGGCGCGCGAGAGGAAGGCCTTCCCGGCGTAGAAGACATCGGCGTCGTGCCCGAAGGCGGTCCGCCAGGCACGGGCACGATCGCGGAAGTCGGCCTCGTCGATGAAGTAGGCGGGGGTGCCGAACTCCTCAGCGAGCCGGGTGACTTCCATCCCACCGACACTGAGGACTCCGTCGTCCGTACGGCTGACGGTGTGCGCCCAGACCTTGGGGTCGAGGGCGTTGAGGTCGGCGGGCGGGGCGCTGTAGTGGCCCTCGGTGAGGACATCGGCGTGACGGGGGCCGGCGGGGTGTGCGGAACGGCTCATTTTTCTCTCACAGACGGTCACAGATAGTCAGGGGCGCTGATGCCGAGCAGGGACAGGCCGCCGGCCAGCACCGTCCCGGCGGCTTCGGCGAGCGCGAGCCGGGCGCGGTGGGCGGCCGAGGGTTTCTCGTCGCCGAGCGGCAGCACGGTGTGCTGGAAGGCGAGGAGGGCGTCGGCGGTGGTGACGAGGTGCCGGGCGAGCCGGTCGGGCGCCCGGTGCAGGGCCGCCTGCGTCAGCACGGCCGGATACCCGGCGAGCGCCCCGACGAGCTCGTCGCCGCCGGGTACGTCACCGGGGTCGCCGGTGCAGCCGAGCGCGGCGGCGTTACGGGTGAGGGCCCGGGTGCGGGCGTGGGCATACCGGACCCGGAAGAGGGGGTTGCTCTCCCGCTGAAGCAGGTGATCGGCGCTGATCCGCGGCCGATCGTGGGACGCGGGGTGCAGCAGGGCCCACCGCGCGGCGTCGGGGCCGAGGGGGGTGGGGTCTTCGGGGGCGGGGGTGGGGCGGAGGGTTGTGATCCGGGGGTGGGGATGGTGGGGACGCGGGCGGTGGGGGCGCGAGGGATCGGCCTGCGGCGCGTTGGCGTGTGAGGGATCGGCGCCCGCTGTCTTGGCCTGCGAGAGGTTGGCGCTCGCGGGCTCGGCGCGCGAGCGGTCGGTGCCTGCTGGCTCGGCACGCGAGAACTCGGGGGCCGCCGACTCGGCACGCGAGGGATGGATGTGGTGCACCTCCGCACGGCCGCCCTGGGTGGCCACGATCCGTACGAGCGTGTCGGCGACGACTTCGGCCCGGATGTCGTACGGGACCCGGAGCGGGACGATCTGCCCGGCGAGGACGTCGCCGTACCCATAGGCGTCACGTCGGCGCTGGATCTCCCGCACGAGAGAGGCGCCCGCGCCACCCCCCAGCCGAATGTTGAGGAACCCCGGCCCGGTGATCGCGACGTCGGCGACACCTTCGCTGCGGGTGAGGTGGGGCCGCAGGATCTCCGCGACCTGCCGTGCCGGCCGCCCGGCGGGCCGCGCCAACTGCAACGCGATGTTCGTGGCGTAGTCCCCACACCCACCCGGCCCCGGCGGCGTCACCACCGCCCGCACCGGCACGACCACACTCAGCTCACCCTCGTCCACGGCACGACGCACCGCGCGCAGCACGGTGCGGGAGAGCTCGACGGGGGTCACGGGACAAGCGTAGGGGAGGAGGGGGGTGGGTAGGCGACTCCGTTTGGCAAGGGTCCGGGATGTGGACGGGGTACGGAGGGCAAGGGTGTTCTCACTGGCGAGGGGGAGTGACCGTCCACGTCGTCGAGTGTCGACCGTGGTGTCGGAGTACCGGGAACGACGTGGACGGGGTAGGGGGTACGGCAACCCGGACGGAGTGCAGGGACACCGGCGAAGTAGGGCCGGAGCCGCACGACGACCGCATCCGGGCGACGGCCCCTCCCACTCTCACGCAACACCAATCGTCAATCACCGATCACCGACACACGGGCGGGCACGTGCCCGCAGGGCCGACCACCGTCGGCTCCTCACCCCTCAGCGGCGCGGCGCCCGCTCAATGACCGGCGCGCTGGGCCTCCTCGGCCCCGAGCTCCTCGGCGCCAAGCTCATCGGGCCCGAACGTCTGCCCGCCAAAAGCACCGCCACCACCGGCCCCACTCCCGCTCCCCCGCCGCTCCATCAGCTCCCGTACGAGACGCACGAGTTCGGCAGGTTCAAAGGGCTTGGCAAGAAAGGCGTCAACGCCGACGTCCAGTCCGCTCTCGACCTCGTACTGCGTACAGGCACTGACGATGGCGAGGGGAAGATTCCGGGTCCGGGGGTCGGCACGCAGCCGGGCGGCGGTACGCAACCCGTCGAGCCGAGGCATGACCACATCCAGGGTCACCACATCGGGCCGCACGTGATGCACGACGTCCAGGCATTCGGCACCGTCGGCCGCGGTCACGACCTCGATGCCCTCCAGCTCGAGGTTGACCCTGATCAGCTGCCGGATGACCTTGTTGTCGTCCACAACAAGCACCCGACCGGACGCGCCTGGCACAACTCGAGAGTAGGTCCGCGCCCACCGCGCCGTCCGGGTTTTCCCCACTTCCACCCCCGTACGGGGGCCTCGACCACCCCAAGGACGCCCCTCGCGGACGCCCCCACTCCCCCTCCCCCGAACACCGCCCCGCCCCCACATAAACCCATGCCAGCCCCCCACGAAAGAGCTGGTAGGGTTCTACCCGTCGCCGCGAACACCGCGCCCGACACGCCCCCGTAGCTCAGGGGATAGAGCAACGGCCTCCGGAGCCGTGTGCGCAGGTTCGAATCCTGCCGGGGGCACTCGCCGGTCAGAAACTTGAAAGTGTGATCTGACCAGGGCGGATGCCGACATGAAAGAGCGGGAGACAGTCTCACTGACTCCCGCTCTTTCTCGTTGTCTCTCACTGTCCGCGCACCATCTGCGATACACGGGACACACCTCCGACACACTCACGCGCTCCTCGCGCGTAGGGCACCCCTGACGACGTCGGGGGGCTGTACGGAAGGGGCGGTCGGGCCAGCGCGCCTATCTCGAAGGGTGCGACGCCATCCCAGCCGCCATCGAGATGTTCGAAGACGCCTGGGTTCGATACGAGGCGTACCGGGCGGCGCTAGGCGATGCCTGAGCCGATAGCGCGGGTGAGCTTTGGACCACTCGCTGCACCTCTAGCGCTAGGGCCTGTCCGACGGGTCGCGTCACCGACCCCGCACCCGACAGCAATGTCACCCGAATGGCGCAACATGACGTGCCACCCACATGGGTGAAGATCAAGCTGGCTAGTGCCCCAACCGAGGCAATCCGTGAAAGGGAAACCAAATGCGCATTCGACGAATCCTCGCCGCCGTCATCGCCACGGCAGCCCTCGCCGGACTCGGCCTCACAGGCGCCGCCACCGCCACCGCACAGGGTGGCGGCTCAGGTTACACCACTCCTTCTCAGTGCAGGGAGGGCGGCGGAACGCCCTATCTGCACAACACCGTCAAATGCTGGGGTGGTAAGTACGACGGGATGATTGTCGACTAAACCCCACAAGGCGCCCCGCAGCCACGCGCCGCGGGGCGCTCCCGCGTGAGCGCGCCGGATATCGCACGCAAATTGACCTACGTCTTCGGTGACGCGCAGTGCGCCGAGTGTGATGGGATCTTCAGCGTCGAGGAAGCCATCGTCTCCCGGTGGGGCTGATGACACTGTGGTCGCCAAACGCCACAAGCCGAACCGATGGAATCCGCCCGGGAACAGCGAAGCCCCTGAACCAAAGTCCACGGGCTTCAATCTTGGGACAGGCCGTGTCACTCGTATTCGCGCTTCATACGGAGTTTCCGGTTCTCGCGTTCCAGTTCGCGCAGGCGGGCGCGTTCGCTGATGTTCAGGGGAGGCTCCCCCCGGCGTGCTCTTGCCGATACCGGCTGACCCAGGTGCCCAGCGTTCCCTCGTTCACGTATATCTCTCGGGCGGCCTCGGCGATCGGGCGGGACTCCACGGCCGCCATCTTGACCGCTTCGTCCCGAAACTCAGGACCGAACTTCCTACGCTTCTGTGCCACGTGCTCGCTCCGTCAGGCGGGCGCGCTCTCGAGGTGCAACGAGGTGCCGGACGAGCTTGGCACCCAGGCCGACGGGAGCGCGGCAGCCAGTGCATGCTGCGCACGCCAGCCTGTGCAGTGGCCGGGAACGACCAGGCTCGGCGCGAATTGCGCCAGGGCGGTGATGGTCGGCGGGATGATCGGTTCGAATGCCGGCCCGCTCAGATGCAGTCCGCCGACGAGGGCATGGAGCCGGTCGACCTGGGTGAGGCGTAGGGCGTGCCGAACGATGTTGACCGCGCCGGCGTGGCCGCAGCCGGTCAGCACCACCAGTCCGTGCCCCCGGTGGTTCACGACGAGGGCCTGATCGTCGATGACTTTCGCGTCGTGTGCCCACCGCTCGCCCGTCCACGCCTCATGACTGGGCGGCATGCCCCGTTCGAACTCAGTTGTCCTGTCGACTTCGCCAGTGATCAGTACGCTCTCATCGAGGAGCAGGGAGGGTACGCGCCGTTCCACCACGTCGAATCCCTCCTGGCGCAGAGCCTTCTTGCTGACGGTGGGAAACGGCTGGATCTCTGAACCCGGGAGCACCACGCGACGGCGAGTCCACACCTCGGGATGTACGAGCATCGGCATGGTTGAGGCGCGCCGGCGTCCCGCGAGCCCGGCCAGACCTCCGGTGTGGTCGAAGTGGCCGTGACTGAGCACGACCGCTTGGAGATCGTCGAAGCGCACGCCGAGCCGGTCGGCGTTGAGGACCATTCCCGTCGGCGAGAGCCCGGCATCGAACAGCAGCGAGCCGGTGTGTCCGAGCCGCTTGATCGTGACCAGCGCGGAGAAGCCGTGCTCGGCGACGAGGCCGACGAAGGTCTCGCCCTCCTCGAAGTGCGGCGCCGGCTCGACACCGACGCTGAAGGGAGCACGGCGCGTGCGCTCATCGCCGCCCAGCAGGGCGTCGTAGACGTTGTCGACGAGAATCGTGATCTCGACCTCGTCGACCGGTTCAAGAGGAATGGGGTCCACCGCGGGCCCGAAGGCGGGACGAGGCGTAGCACTGGCCGCTTCGGCGGCGTTACCTGCAGCAAGACACATGGGATTGGCTTTCTGCCGATTGTTCGGCTTGTTCGTCGCCGACGAGCCGCCCACGACGATTGACGCGGACCGTACTGCGTTGGCCCGATCAGCCGGGTGTGCCGTGACGGCCGCCGGGGGCATGGGCATCGCCACAACCACCACAGTGGCTCAGAGCGGGGGCGCACGCAGCCGGGACACGGGCTGGGCGGCTGCGCACCAAGGCGGCCGACCGGGCACTGTCGCTGCCTTCGAGGCCGCCCGGCCCACGGTGATGCTGCGCTGCTCATCGATGCGTGCGGGAATCAGGGGCAGCTGCTCGCGCCGCGCGCTGGCCCGCCCGTCGGCGGCCCATCGCGCCGTCGGGCGGCGCATCGCCGCTTGTTCGCGGCGCGAGGCAGAGGCGATGGCTCGCCCACGTCGGCAGCCAGGACGTACTGCCCGAAGGCCGTCTTGTAGCGTTCGGCGAAGGCTTCGACGGGGCCCTGTGCTGCCGTGTTCGTCCTGCGCAGTCTCATCCGATCTGCCCGCACGGGCGCAACCCGGCCGCCTCTGTCGGGCAATGCCTTGGTGAGCCTCGCCGAGGTGGACGAAGCCGGCGCCTACTCCTCGCCGGCCCTCGCGGTCGGGACGACGACCTCGATCAATCCGGTCTCGACGTCGTAGACGAGCCCTGTCACGAGGCCTGCGGGCATCCTGGTCCTGAGGACCTCCTTGAGGACCCCGACGTCGACCTGGACGGCGGCAACCGGGTCCATGACGGCTTTCGCGTCCAGCGCCTCGACGGGGATGTCGAAGTCGTCCGCGAGCATTTCGGGGAACGCCGCGATGTCCCTGATGCCGCAATCGGTGTGATGCATGACCACGATGTGCGTGCCTGCGGGGGCGCCGCCGCGGTGGGCCTCCCTGACCTTCGCGAGCATGAGCAGGGTGCGAAACACGGCCGGGTTGACGCGTCCGCCCACGTTGCGGATCGCTGTGACCTCGCCGAGGTGCAGCCCGAGCACGTGGCTCGGATCGACACGGGAGTCGACGCACCCGATGACCATCAGGTTGCCGCTGCCCAGGATGTGCAGGCCCTCATGCGCGCCACGGGCGGCGAACGCGGCGTTCCGGCTGACCAGATCCTCTGTATTGATCATTTTGTTTCCTCAACAGTGCTGTGGGGGTCAAACATATAGGAGCATATGCTCCTATCGTGTGGGGTGCAAACACCACGAAAGGGGAATCGGTCGGCCATCCCGCCGACCGTAGTGAGCAGGAAGATCGAGCCGACTCCGGCTTCGCCGGGGAACGGAAGCGGACCAGGCAAGGGTGGCTGAGGACCTGCCGGCGCGCGGCGCGGCGCCACGCGACGCGGTGCCGGCCCCCGGTGGCGGCGTGGCCGAGCACGGCTTCACCCCCGCAGCGTAAACACCAGCTGTCCAAGATCAGGGGGGAACCTCACCCCGCCACAGTAGGAAGGCATGGCGGCGGCAGCGGTGAACACGGCTCGTCAGCTGGGAACCGTGCTCGGAACTGTCGTCACCAGTCGCTTCCCCCGGAACCTGCATGACCGTCTCGTCGAGGCGGGCATCCCCTCGCCGCAGGCGGACAGGATCCTGGAGGGTGCGTCACACGGCGGCAGCGCGACGAGCCTCCTCGCACCCCTCGCCCGCATGGTGGGTACGGCGGTACCGAGGGCGTTCACCGTCCCCGGACATCCGCCGAGGCATAAGCGGTACGTCAACGGGACGGTGCGAGGCGCCTACAGGGCTTCCCCGCGCACAACTTCCCCCCGAACAGCCGGTGTTGATCGTTGAGCACAACTATCAACACCGGCACCGCCCGCGAACCGAGCTCCGGTCAAACGGACGGCCAGACCTCCGGGCGACGCCGCGATCAATCGTCGGGCTTCGAACCAGACTGAAACCGTGCGTCTGACGCCCCGCGCCGGCGTGCGCGCGAAAGGGAGACACCGGCATGGCCAAAATCCTGCTCAGCATCCACGTGCTGGCCGCGATCCTGCCGGACCGGTCACCATCGCGGCGAGCTTGTTCCCGCGTTCTGCACGCCACGCGCTGGCCGACGGACCCGAGCAGCAGTCGGCCGAGGGATCGGTCCGGCTGCTGCACCGGATCTGCCGGGTCTACTCGGTGGTCGGAATCTCCGTACCGGTCTTCGGTGTCGGCACCGCCGAGGTGATGGGCGTGATGGGCAGCGCCTGGCTCATCGTCTCCATGGCTCTGACAGCGGTGGCCGCCGTCCTGCTGGGCGTCGCGGTGCTCGGCACCCAGGACGACGTGGTCACTCAGCTCGACAAACCCGAACGGACACCGACCGCCACGCAGGCCCTGATCGCCCGGCTCCCCCGCCTGTCGGTGATCACCGGTCTGTTCGCCCTCCTCTGGCTGATCGTGGTGGTCCTGATGATCGTCCGCCCCGGCTCGACGACAGGCGCATGACGGCTCAGCCACCGCAGTGCACCCCTCGCTCTGCCAGTGGCTGTTCGCTCTGTGGTCGAATACGGGCGTGTCCCTTGACGCCATCGATGCTGTGAACTGGTCGGCGATACCCAACCCGACCTGGCACCAGTGCGACGATCCTGAGCGTGTCGCTCACGCGCTGCGGCTGCTGACGGTGTCCACCACCGCCAACCAGACAGGCGACGCGGCGGCCCTCCTCGCCGGCGGTGGCTTCGTCTGCGGCCACGCCGCCATGGTGTTCCCGGCAACCTACGCAGCCACTCCGATCCTGCTGGACCTCGTTGAAAACGGCCGACGGCCGCGTATCAAGGACGCGGCCCTCGGGCTCCTGTCGGAGGCACTGGACTCTTTCCCGGCCGCCGGCCACAACCGCGTGGACACCCCCTATGGCACCGACGTCCCGCTCTGCTGCGCCATAGCGCGGCACATACGCGGCCATCGCGGTGCCCTGCGCGCCCACGGACGCGGCGGCAAGAGCCTCCTGGCAGAGGCGGAGCGTCACTGGCGACTGACCATCGAGGAGATCGAGCCCAGTCCGATGGCACCCTGATCGCCCTCGCCGTCCTCGAAGGCGCACCCTTCGACACACCGGCCGAGGCCCAACCGCACACCCCGCCGTTCCTGCGACCCGCTCCGGCGGTCCGTATCGACGCCCTCGCGACCGATGCCACCGGCGCCACGTGCGTCCAGCTCACGCGACCGCCGTCCGGTTCGCTGTCCGCGGGCTCCACTCTTTACCCGGCTGAATGCGGCCTCCGCGAACACTGAAGCTCGGGCGAGACGTGTAGGCACGGCTGCCGCACACAGCGTCAGGGTGCGTACTGGCACACCGTGATCGAGCCGGTGGGAACGCCGCTCTTGGTGCCGCAGCCGATCTTCCCGTATCTCTCGCTGATCATGTTGTAGTAGTGACCCCATTTCCGGTAACCGGGGCTGTCGGTGTCGTGGTTGGGGTCGGCGTCGTAGGCGCTCTTCTCCGAGGCCCATCGTCCCGTGGCCTGGGTCGCCGAAGAGGAGGATATGTTTTCGGCGGCGTTGCTGATCGGGCCGTGATGCAGGCTGCCGCCCTCGGTGGATGCCGGGTTGTCGGCCCAGGCCTGGGCTGCCTTGGCGAGCGAGTCGTCCCAGGTCAATGGTGACTGGCCGGCCTGCTGGCGCACGCTGTTGGTCTCGGAGACGATGGCCTGCTGATCGGACGGGCTGACTTCGGAGACGGTCGCGGAAGCGCCCGTCGTCAGTACCGTGCCACCGGTCAAGAGCGCCGCCGCGACGATGGTCGCGGCGCGACGGTGCAGCAGAGTGGGGTTCTTCATTGCGACTCCCTGGCCGCAGGAAATACAGCAGCGCCGAAAAGGCCTGCTGGGGAGTGTCGGCGTGGAGGACGGCTGCCACGGAAGCGAGCCGCACCGCCGACTCGTACCGTGGCCGGACAGCCATCGGCGACAACGTGGTCTCGTCGGCGGCCGCATGGCCGCATTCGGTACGACCAGCCTATGCCCGGGGCGCCCGTGCAGCGACCGGGAGACAACGACACGGGGCCAGGGATCGTGGGTTCACATGCCGCCGTGGCGAGGCGTCACCTTCGTGTGTGTGGGGCGAAATGCCAAGTAGCAACTCGGGTGCGGTCGCGGTGAGTTCGGCGGGTACGGCATCGCACTCAGTCCGGCTGGTGTGTCACTCAATCGTCCTGTCCCGACACCCGGTCGGCTTCGAGCGACCGCAGCCTCCCGACCCGGATCGCGCACTCCGTCGAGGCTCAGCCGTGCCAGATGGCTCGGACCTCTTCGGCGTACTCGGCCGCCTGGCGTAGGCCTGCCTGGGCCGCGCCCGGAATGCGGGACGCATCCAGCGCGTTGCGGCCGAACGCGCGGCGGGCCGCTCGGTCCGGGACCAGCAGGGCGGCCCGGGTACCGCCCGCCTCGAGGGAGGCCACCTGATCGAAGGCACTCGGGGTCGCGCCCGGCACGTCGGGGATCGGGGCCAGGACCACCACCCGTCGGCAGTCGTGCGCCAAGTCGGCGTTGGTCGTGGAACGTACGCCCCCGTCCATCCAGCGGCCCGTCCCGATCGTGATCGGCGGGAACAGCGGTGGCAGTGCGCACGTGGCCGACATCGCCGTCACCAGGTCGACGCCACTGTTGGCGCTGAAGCCGGTCGGTTCGCCGGTGAGCGCATCCACCGCGAACAGCCGCACGGGCCGCTCCGGCCAGTCCTCAACCGGCAGTTGGGGGCGGATCGCGTCGAACACATCGGTCTCCGTCACGTCGTGCACGTTCAGGGAGAGCCGGCCCAGCCGCTTGACCACGGTCGCCGGATCGCGCGAACCGAGCGCCGCCCACAGGTACTTGACCGTCATGAAGAAGGTGAAGTCCACCTCCATCATGGCTCGCTTCCGGGCGACCTGTACCTCGTACAGGTCGGCGGGCGCCGCTCCTGCGGCCAGTTCCACGGCGAGCAGCGAGCCGGCCGACGTGCCGGCGAGCACGTCGGCATCGCCGAGCTCCAGCCCGGCGTCGGCCAGCCCCGCCAGCATGCCGACCTGCCACGCGTACGCGGTCAGGCCGCCCCCGCCCAACACCAGCGCCGTATCCGCCACGTCCACCCTCCCCGCCAGCGGGGACTGATCCCCGTTTCCTGCTTCGACGCTAGCACGCAACCGGGGAGTTATCCCCGTTTCTGATGGCAGCACCCCGTCGCGGCACCCCGTCGCGGCACCCCACCGCAGCACCCCATCGCAGCACCCCGTCGCAGTGACCAGTCGCAGTGACCAGTCGCAGTACCCCCGCGAGGTGACCGGCCATGAAGTGACCGACAAGGATGTGAGCCGAAATAGTCGGTTATGGGCTGATCCGGCTGACATAGTGCGGCCATGGAGATCCACGACCCCCGGCAGCCGAGTCAGTCCCGTGGCCCCCGGGGTCTCCGTGGCCTCCCGGGCCCCCGCACCCGCCGTACGGCCCTCCTCCTCGCCGTCACCGGCGCCGTGGGGATCGGCGGTGCCGTGGTCCTCGTCGGCGCCCTCCCCCATGGAGACCGCCCCTCCCCCGCCCGCCCAGGCACCCTCGCCACCACGGCCCCCTCCCGCACCACCGCCTCCGCCGGCTCACCCGGTGCCCCGGGTATCGGCGACCCGCTTCTGCCGCTCGACGGCAACGGGGGGTACACGGTCAGCCGCTACACGCTCGCCTTCGACTGGCGGGCGCCCAGGACACGCTTCGACGCCAGTACGACCATCAGCGCGAGCGCCACGCAGGCCCTGTCCCGCTTCGACCTCGACTTCGCGGGCAACACGCTGCACTCGGTCACCGTGGACGACGTACCGGCGAGGACCGTGCGCGACGGTGACGAACTCGTCGTCACACCCGCGAAGCCGATCCCCCAGGGCGGCGCGTTCACCGTGCGGGTCGCCTACACCGCCGACCCGACACAGCGAAGGCACCGCGGCGACGCGATCGGAGACTACGGCTGGGTGCCCACACCCGACGGCACCGTGCTCTATCCGCAGCCCGACGGGGCCAAGATGATCTTCCCGGCGAACGACCATCCGAGCCTGCGGGCGCCGGTCACCTTCCTCATCACCACTCCACCGGGTGTCAGCGCGGTCGCCAACGGCCGGCTCGTCGAGCGCGCGCCGCGGCCCGACGGACGGGTCCTGTGGACGTACGACTCCGAGCAGCCGGTCGCGGCGCAGCTGGTGCAGATGGCGATCGGGAAGTTCACGTTCGTCGAGAGCACCGGTCCGCACGGGCTGCCCGTCCGGGACGCGGTCCCCGGTGACCTGGTCGCCGAGACCAAGGCCTATCGCTCACTCACGCCCGAGCACCTGGCCTGGCTGGAACAGCGGCTCGGCCCGTACCCGTTTCGCCGTTACGGCGTGCTGGTGGGGGACACCGACCTGCCGGTGGCGCTGGAGACGCAGTCGCTGTCCCTTGTGCCGAAGGGCGACCTACAGGGTGACCGGGTCGGCGCCGAGCGCGACCTCGTACACGAGCTGACCCATCAGTGGACCGGCGACAGCGTGGCCATCCGGCGGTGGTCCGACCTGTGGCTGAGCGAGGGGCACGCCCGTTTCTACGAGCGTCTCTACTCCGAGGCGCACGACGGCGACAGCATCGAATCCGCGATGCGGGCGGCGTACGAGCAGCACGACCAGTGGCGTCACGACGACGGGGCGCCCGCCGAACCCCGCACCGAGGCGGCCCTGTTCAAGCAGGTGCGGTACGACGGCTCGGCGCTCGTGCTCTACGCCCTCCGGGAGAAGGTCGGCGAGGGGACCTTCGAGAAGATCGAGCGGTCCTGGGTGACGAAGTACCAGGGGCGGGCGGCCGGTACCCAGGACTTCGTCGCGCTGGCGTCCGAGGTCGCGGGCGAGGATCTGAAGCCGTTCCTGACGCCGTGGTTGTACGGGGACCGCACCCCGCCCATGCCGGGACACCCCGACTGGCAGGTGGACCCGGTCCAGGACTGAGCCGTCACCTCCCCCGTACGGCGACACTTCCGCGCACCCCGTATGACGGGGCTCCCACGCGCCCCGTATGACGGCACTCCCACGCGCCCCGTACGACGGGACTCCCGCGTGCCGCGGCGGGCTCGCGCCGACTCCCCGCCGGGGCGGACGTTCTGCCGCCGACCGGGTGGCCTCTGCCGGGTGGCTGGGCCACACCAGTGACGCTTGGCGCGACGGGGCGTGTCGGGCACGGAAACGTACGGGGGGTGATGCAGAGGGCAACTCCTTTGTCCTGATTGCGACGAGCATGATTGGAGACCCTTGCGATGAGAAGACGTGTCGCCCCCCGTGTCCCCAACTCCCCACGTGAGCACCGCCGTACAGTCCGCATGACCGCCTCCGCGGCGCTCCTGATGCCGCTGCTGGCCGGCCCGGCGGCGTGCGCCGGAGGGACATCGGCCGACCGCCAGCTTCAGAACGTCTTCACGGACGCCGCGAACGAATACCACGTGCCGCGCAGTGTGCTTCTGGGCGTGTCCTACCTGCAGTCGCGATGGGACGCCCGGCCGGGCACCCCGAGCGTCGTCGGCGGCTACGGGCCGATGCACCTGGTCGACGCCCGCCAGGCCAAGGGCAAGTCCCCGACACCGGCTCCGTCGGAGTCGCACCGCGGAGGTGCCCAGCCGCCCGCGGCCGCGGCGGGGTCCTCGGCCTCGCCCGCGGCGGGCTCCCCGGGCGGACGCTCCGCGCAGCCCGCGGACCTGCGCCGGGCCGCCGGCCTGATCGGAGCCCCGGTGGCGCGGCTGCGGACCGATGCCGAGGCCAACGTACGCGGAGGTGCGGCGCTCCTCGCGGAGACACAACGGCAGCTCGGCAAGCCGCTCAGCACCAACCCGGCGGACTGGTGGGAGGCGGTGGCACGCTTCCCGGGGACCGGCGACACCGCGTCGGCGGCGGAGTACGCGAACAACGTCTTCGCGGTGATCCGCAAGGGCGCGCACCGCACCACCGACTCCGGACAGCAGGTCACCCTCCCCGCCAGCCCTGGCGTACACCCCCGCACTCCTCACCCCCAGGCGGCACGGCGGCCCAAGGAGGTCGAGTGTCCCGCGGAGCTGACCTGCGACTGGCTCGCCGCGCCGTACGTCGAGTACGACGACAACGGCGACTACGGCAATCACGACCTGGCCGACCGGCCCAGGGACCAGAAGATCGAGTACATCGTCATCCACGACACGGAGGCGGGCCTGCCGTCCATGCGTCAGACCGTGCAGGATCCGACGGAGGCGTCCTGGCACTACTCGATCCGCTCCAAGGACGGCCATGTCACCCAGCACATCAGGACCAAGGACGTGGCCTGGCACTCCGGGAACCAGTTTGTGAACGCCCGTTCGATCGGCATCGAGCACGAGGGGTTCCTCAGGCAGCCCGACGCCTGGTACACGGAGCAGATGTACCAGTCCTCAGCCAAACTGGTGCGCTACCTGGCGAAGAAGTACAACATCCCGCTCGACCGTCAGCACATCTTCGGGCACGACAACGTGGCGGCGCCGACCACCTCGAGCATCCCCGACATGCACGACGACCCCGGCCCCTTCTGGGACTGGCGGCACTACTTCGACCTCCTCGGCGCGCCCCTGCGTGCCACGGCCGGGCCCGACAGCGACCTGGTGACCGTGCTGCCGGACTTCACCACTCACAAGCCGGTGTTCACGGGGTGCACCAAGAGCGGTGTGAAGTGCGCGCCGCACGGCTCCAGCGCCGTCCGCCTGCACACCGAGCCGGACGAGCACGCGCCACTGATCCAGGACCCGGGCCGGCGTCCCGACGGCGAGGACTCCACGGAGGACGTCAACGACCTGGGGTCGCGGGTCTCCGCCGGCCAGACCTACGCGGTCGCCGGACGCAGTGGCGACTGGACGGCGATCTGGTACCAGGGCCACAAGGCGTGGTTCAAGAACCCGAAGAACCATCCGACGGCCGTCGGCGCGAGCGGCCGGTTCGTGACTCCGAAGGAGGGCTTGAACGAGATCCCGGTGTTCGGGCGCGCCCTCCCGGAGGAGGAGGCCTACCCGGAGGGAGTGGAGCAGCAGTCCGATTCCCCGCTCCCGTACAGCCTCCTCGCGGGCCAGCGGTACGTGGCGCAGTCCCGGCCCGTCGGTTCCTATATCGACAGGTCGACCTTCAGTGACACACCGAGCCTGGTGGTGACGGGGCGCGAGGAGTACTACGAGATCCAGTTCGGCCACCGGATCGCCTACGTCCGCGCGAGCGACGTGGACCTGGTGCGTGTACCTGGCACGGAGAAGGCGCCGTCGGGACACGCGGCGCCCCCTGCTGGGCAATAGAGGAGTCCCCGTCCGAGCCGGAGACGTCCACGCGACCACGTGGACGCCTCCGGCTCAGGCATGCCGGGGGTAGCCGGGCGGCTCAGACGTGCTGGGGTGCCCGGCGGCTCGGACGTGACGGAGTACCCCGCGGCTCAGACGTGACGGGACACCCCGCAGCTCAGACGTGACGGAGTACCCCGCGGCTCGAACCTGACGGGGTGCCCCGGAGCTCAGACATGAGGGGACACCCCGCAGCTCAGACGTGACGGGGTGCCCGGCGGCTCAGACGTGACGGAGTACCCCGCGGCTCGGACGACGTGACAGGTACCCGGCGGCAGTTCTCTTCGTGGGCGCCCCCGCGCCCTCTCCTCGCGCCCGTGAGCGGCCGCAGGCCCGGCCGCGCCGCGCCTCTCCTCCATATCTCCACAGATCCCCACGCCCCCACCGATCTCCACGTCCTCGCAGATCTCCGCCTGCCCAGAGCCTCCACGCCCACGTCCCGACCCCGTCGGTGCCGTTTCCGCCCGCCCTTCCGGATCAGATACACGCCACTCGTACGCAGTAAGGCGAATCCCGTGCGCAACTCCTCCCCGGCCCGTCGGTCGGGATCACGGAGGAGAGGTGAAAACGGGTGTCGACCGCTCTGTGCCGCGGGCATCGGACGTCAGCAGCGAGAACCCCCTGACGCCGTCGAAGGCCAGTGCCATACCGACACGATCCGGTTCGAGTGGCAGCCCCACGGATGGGCGGCTAAGACTGAGGCAACGGTCCTGTGACCGGGCCGGTTTTGTCACCGGACAACAGATCCCGACCTCATGGCCTCCGGATTACTTGCTCCGGCCATTGAAAAGCGCGCGTACAGGGCGTCGGCCGTATTGGCAGGCGGCGTTCGAAAGTTCCTCAAGGAGCTCGCATGGAGGAGAAGTCCGTCGAAGTCCTGACGCCTGATCCGGGTGAATCCTCACTCGACAAGCGTGAGCACACCGGACCGAAGAGCGGCATCGAGAAGGAGCTCGCCGAGGTGTTGGCCGGCGTCATCGACGTCGAACGAGTATCGGTCGAGAGTCACTTCTTCAACGACCTCGGCGCCAACTCATTGGTGATGGCCCAATTCTGTGCACGAATCAGAAAACGGCCGGATCTCCCCTCGGCGTCGATGAAGGACATCTACCGGTACCCGACGATCCGAAGCCTGGCGACGGGGCTCGCGGACGCCGAACCGCTTCCGGCAGAGTCGTCGGTTCCGGCGCCGGCCACGGTGGTGACGCGGGCCGGGACGGCGCGGTACGTCCTCTGTGGAGCGCTTCAGTTCTTGTTCTTCATGGGATATTCTTTCCTCGCCGCAATTGTCGCCGACCGGGGCTACGGATGGGTGTCCGCCGGTTCCAACGCGTTCGGCATTTACCTGCGATCGCTCGTCTTCGGCTCCATCGCTTTCGTCGCTCTGTGCACCTTCCCGATCGTGGCCAAATGGATTCTCGTCGGCAGATGGAAACCGCGCGAGTTCCCGATCTGGGGACTGACGTATCTGCGCTTCTGGACGGTCAAGGCGCTGATCCACGCCAACCCGATGATCTTCTTCGTCGGCAATCCCCTGTACGTGCTGTACCTGCGCGCCCTGGGCGCCCGGATCGGCAAGGGGGTCACGATCCTCTCCCGCCAGACTCCGGCCTGCCCCGACCTGCTCACGATCGGTGCCGGAACGGTGATCCGCAAGGACTCGTTCTTCCACTGCTACCGGGCGCACGCAGGGCGTATCCAGACCGGGCGGGTCACCCTGGGCCGGGACGTGTTCATCGGCGAGAAGACCGTGCTCGACATCGACACGTCGATGGGCGACGGGGCGCAGCTCGGCCACACGTCCACGCTGTACAGCGGCCAGACGGTCCCGGGCGGCCAACAGTGGCACGGCTCCCCGGCACAGCCCACCGAGCACGACTACGTGAGGGTCGAATCGACCGCGTGCGGCACACTGCGCCGGGTCGGCTTCGGCTTCGTCACCCTGCTTCAGGTGTTCTTCCTCTACGTGCCGCTGATGGTCGGGGGCGCGTACATGCTGATCGATCTGATTCCGGCGCTGCACAACCGGCTGGGCCCGGGTTCGGTGGGCTTCACCTCACCAGGTCTCTACGCCGACGCGCTGGCGCTGTCCTTCGTGCTGTTCTTCGGCTTCGTCGTCTTCGGCGTGGCGGTGCTGTTCACCCTTCCGCGCCTGCTGAACCTGGTCATCAAGCCGGAGAAGGTCTATCCGCTGTACGGCTTCCACTACTCGACGTTCCGCGCGATCGGGCGCATGACCAACATCAAGTTCTTCAAATGGCTGCTCGGTGACAGCTCCTTCATCGTCTACTATCTGCGCGGCCTCGGATACGACTTGTCCCGGATCGAACAGACCGGGTCGAACTTCGGCACGGAAGTGCAGCACGAAACCCCGTATCTGTGTTCGGTCGGCAGCGGCACGATGGTCGCCGACGGGCTCTCCATCATCAACGCGGACTATTCGAGCTCCTCTTTCCGGGTGTCCAAGGCCTCGATCGGACCACGCAACTTCATCGGGAACAACATCGCCTATCCGTCGGGGGCCAGGACGGGCGAGAACTGCCTCCTCGCGACGAAGGTGATGATTCCGCTCGAAGGCGAGGTGCGCGAGGGGGTGGGTCTGTTGGGCTCGCCGTGTTTCGAGATTCCCCGGTCGGTCGAGCGCGACTCACGGTTCGACCATCTCCGCAGCGGCGAGGAGTTCCGTCGCAGTCTCGCCGCGAAGAATCGTTACAACATCCGCTCGATCGCCTTCTTCCTGATGGTGCGGTGGATCTACTTCTTCGTCCTCACGGTGGTCGCTCTCGCCGATGTCGACCTGTACGACTCGTACGGTCATGTGCTGATCGCAGCGTTCTTGGTGTTCAGCCTTGCTTTCACGCCTTTCTACTTCGTGCTGGTGGAACGCAGTATTGCCGCATTCCGCGGACTGCAACCGCAATTGTGTTCCATCTACGATCCGTACTTCTGGTGGCACGAGCGCCTCTGGAAGGTGCCGGAGAACTACCTCAACATCTTCAACGGGACCCCTTTCAAGAGTCTGATCTGGCGGATGCTGGGCGTTCGGATCGGCAGCAGGGTCTTCGACGACGGGTGCCACCTGACGGAGCGGATGCTCACCACCATCGGGAGCGACTGCACGCTCAACGCGGGAAGCAAGATCCAGTGCCATTCACAGGAGGACGGCACCTTCAAGTCCGACCGCAGCACGATCGGCGCCGGCTCCACGCTCGGTGTCGGCGCCCACGTCCACTACGGCGTGACGATGGGCGACGGCGCGGAGCTCGCCCCCGACTCCTTCCTCATGAAGGGCGAGGAGGTCCCGGAGCGCGCCCGGTGGGGCGGGAACCCGGCTGCCGAAACGCGCGAGGCCCCCTATCAGCCTACCGCGCTGGCGTACGAGGCACAGCGTGACCGCTCCGGCCTGCAGGCCCAGTCACACGGGAAGATGCGATGAGAGTGCAAGTGGAAGCCGATCGGGAGTTCTGGCGCGGTCAGCTCGTGGCCGGAGGGTTCACCGCGGTGCCGCGGTGGACGCCCCAGCCGGTGGCGGGCGTCGCCGACCACGAGACGACGGTCCCGGAGGACATCGCGGGACCGCTGCGCGGGCTGGCGCAGGACCTGGCGGTACCGCTCGACTCGGTGCTGCTGGCCGCGCACGCCAAGGTGCTCGCCGCGCTGTCCGGTGAGCGCGAGGTCGTGTCCGGCTATGTCCCCGCCGACGGCGGCCGACCGCTGCCCTGCCGCCTGACGACCGAACCCCCGACGTGGCGGAAGCTGCTGCTGAACGCCCATCGGGCCGCGTCGGAGCTGTTGTCGCACAAGGACTTCCCGGTCGACGACCTCAGGCGCGAACTGAGCCTGACCGAAGCGCCGTTCGAGGCCGTCTTCGATCCGGGCGGTGTGGGCGGTGACCTGGCCGAGGACACCGTGGTGTGGATCGGGTTCTCGTGGCGGGACGGCCGGCTCGTGCAGCGGCTGCGGTACCGGACCGACGTACTCGACGCGGACTGCGCCGCCCGGATCGCCGGTTACCACGTCACCGCGCTCGCCCTGATCGCCGTCGGCCCTGATGCCGAGCACGGACGGCAGGGCCTGCTCTCCGCCGAGGAACTCCACTTCCAGCTCGAAGGGCTCGCCGGACCCCACCGGGAGCTGCCCGACCGCCGCATGCACGAGCTGTTCGAACAGCGGGTACGGGAACACCCGGACGCCGTCGCGGCCGTACACGGTGAACGGCGGTGGACCTACCGCGAGCTCAACGCCCGGGCCAACCGGCTGGCACGCGCGCTGCTGGCACGCGGGCTGCGCCGGGAGGGCGTGGTCGCGGTGGTGACCGAACGCAACCTGGACTGGCCGGCCGCCGTGCTGGCGGTCTTCAAGGCCGGGGGCGTGTACCTGCCCATCGAGCCGCACTTCCCGGCCGGCCGCATCGCCACCACCCTCACGCGCGCCGAGTGCGCCCTCGTGCTGACCGAGCACGGCAGCACCACCACCCTCGACCAGGCCCTGGAGTCCCTGCCCGGGATCGGGAAGGTCCTCATCGACGCGGCCTACGCGGAGGACCACGCCGACGACGATCCGGGCGTGCCCGTGGCAGCGGACCAACTCGCCTACATCTACTTCACTTCCGGCTCCACGGGTGAGCCGAAGGGCGCGATGTGCGAGCACGCGGGGATGCTCAACCACCTCTACGCCAAGATCGACGACCTGGGACTCGGCGAGGGACAGGTGGTCGCGCAGACCGCGCCCCAGTGCTTCGACATCTCGCTGTGGCAACTGGTGTCCGGGCTCCTGGTCGGCGGGCAGACCCTGCTGGTGGAGCAGGAGGTGATCCTCGACGTCCAGCGGTTCGTCGACAAGATCGTCGAAGGCCGGGTCGCCGTCCTCCAGGTCGTGCCCTCGTACCTGGACGTCGTCGTGTCCTGTCTGCGGCAGCACCCCCGCGAGCTGCCGGACCTGCGATGCGTGTCGGTCACCGGCGAGGCGTTGAAGAAGGAGCTCACGGAGCGCTGGTTCGCCGTCCAGCCCGGGATCAAGCTGGTCAACGCCTACGGGCTGACCGAGACCTCGGACGACACCAACCACGAGGTCATGGACCGGGCGCCGGAGCGCATCCTGCTGGGCCGCGCGGTCAACAACGTGCGCGTCTACGTCGTCGACGAACACCTCACCCCGGTGCCGCTCGGCGCCCCCGGCCTGATCGTGTTCTCCGGGGTCTGCGTCGGCCGCGGGTACATCAACGACCCCGAGCGCACCCGGCAGGCCTATCTGGCCGATCCACACCGTGAGGGCGCCCGGCTCTACCGGGGCGGCGACTACGGCCGCTGGCAGCCCGGGGGCAAGCTGGAGTTCCTCGGCCGCCGGGACACCCAGGTCAAGATCCGTGGCTTCCGGATCGAGATCGGCGAGATCGAGAACACCCTGTTGCGGGTGCCGGGGGTGCGGGACGGCGCGGTGGTCGTCGCCGAGCGGGCCGATCAGAGCAAGCACCTGGTGGCGTTCTACTCGGGCCCGCGGGCCCTCGACGGCGACGTCCTGCCGGCCCGGCTCGCCGAGTCGCTGCCCGAGTACATGGTCCCGTCGGCCTTCCACTGGCGCGAGAGCCTGCCACTGACCGCCAACAGCAAGATCGACAAGAAGGCCCTGGCGGCACTCGCCGAAGAACCCGCCACCACCGACGACGAGCACCAGCCGCCGGCCACCCCGACCGAACAGCGCCTGGCGGCCGCCTGGGCGAAGGTCCTCGGCGTCCCGGAAGACCGGATCGGACGCCGCGACCACTTCTTCGACCGCGGCGGCACCTCCCTCTCGGCGGTGAAGCTCGCGATCACCCTGGATCGTGCGGTGTCCCTCAAGGACGTCACCCGTCACCCGGTCCTCGCCGACCTGGCCGCGCTGGTCGACGGCAGGTCACAGCGGCGCCCCGGGCTGCTGCACCCGCTGTCGGAATCGGACGACGCGCGGGGCGGGGCCCTGGTGTGCTTCCCGTACGCCGGCGGCAACGCGGTGAACTTCCAGCCGCTTGCCAGGGCGCTGCCGCCCGGCGGGCCCGCCGTCTACGCCATCGAGCTGCCCGGTCACGACGTGGCCGCCGACCGCGAACCGTTCGCACCGATGACACAGGTGGTCGAACAGGTCGTCGACGAGATCGTCCGGCGTGGCCTGACCAGGATCCTGCTGTGGGGCCACTCCTCGGGCGCCGCGCCGGCCCTGGAGACGGCCAGAAGGCTCCAGGAGCGCGGGGTGGACGTCCAGCGGGTGTTCCTCGGCGCGCAACTGCTCGGCGACGCCGCCCTGCGGCGCGCCGCCATCGACGAACTGACGGAACTGAGCGACGCCGCGATCGCCGCCAAGCTGAGCGCGGCGGGCGGGTACACCGAACTCGGCGAACTGGACGCGCGGCACGCCGAGCACGTCGGTGCCGCCTACCGGCACGACTGCGTGTCCGCACACCGCTGTTTCGCCGACCTCCTGGACAACCCGCCGACTCCGAAGCTGTCCGCTCCGGTCACCGTGGTCGTCGCCGCCGACGACCCGAGCACGGCGGACCACCCGCACCGCTACCGCGACTGGCAGCTCCTGGCCGAGCAGGTCGACCTGCACGAGCTCGCCGACGGCGGCCACTACTTCCCGCGCACCCGTCCGGCCGAAGCGGCACAGGCCGTTCTGCGCGCCGCCGAACTGTTCGCTCCCTCCTGAGTGACAACTGACTGGTGACAACCGACGAATGACAACTGACGGATGTCAACCGACGAATGACAACCGACGAGTGACTGACCCGAGTGACAACCGACTGAGTGGCTACGGAAAGGAAACCGAGATGTCGTCCACTTCCACGGCGTCGATGGTCGACGTGGAACTGCAGCCCGGCAGACCTCCGCTTCTGCGGGCCGAGGTCACCGGTGGCGCGGCGGGCTGGGCAGCCGCGCACCGGGACGCGCTGCGCACCGTCGTCGCCGAACACGGCTGCGTTTTGGTCCGCGGTCTCGGGCTGCGCGAGGCGGCCGAGACCGGTGCCGTCTTCTCGAAGCTCGCCACCGGTCTGATGACCGAGAAAGAGGTCTTCGCACCGCGACGGAGCTACTCCGACGGCGTGTACTCCTCGACGAAGTGGCCGCCGAACCAGCCGATGTGCATGCACCACGAACTGAGCTACACGCTCGAGTTCCCCAGCCTGATGATGTTCGCCTGTCTGAGCGCGCCCACCGACGGAGGGGCGACCGCGGTGGCCGACGCGCCGACCGTGCTCGACGCGCTGCCCGCCGAGTTGACCGGGCGGTTCGAGCGCGAGGGCTGGCTGCTCACCCGCAGCTACAACGACGAGATCGGGGCGTCCGTCGCCGAGGCGTTCGGCACCGAGGACCGTGGTGCCGTCGAGAGCTACTGCCGCGCCAACGCCATCGCGTTCGAATGGCAGCCGGACGGTGGGCTGTGCACCCGACAGCGCCGCAGCGCCGTGGTGCGCCACCCAGTCACCGGCCGCCGCTGCTGGTTCAACCAGATCGCGTTCCTCAACGAGTGGACGATGGCCCCCGAGGTCCGTGAGTACCTGATGGACGTCTACGGGGCCGACGGGCTGCCGTTCAACACCCGCTTCGGCAACGGCGACCCGATCGGCGAGGACGTCGTGGAGCTGCTCAACAGCGTCTACGAGGCCCACACCGCACGCGAGCCGTGGCAGGCCGGCGACCTGATGCTTGTCGACAACATCCGCACCGCGCACAGCAGGGAGCCCTTCGAGGGACCACGCGAAGTGCTCGTCGCCCTGGCCGACCCGGTGCGTCTGACCGACTGCTCCCCGACCGTCGAGGTGACCGCGTCATGACCACCACCCGTTCCACCACGTCGGAATCCGCACCGGAATCCGCACCGAAGTCCGCGCCGGCCGCGCCGATCACCGTGCCGCCGTTCGCGGTGATCCCCGGCGCCCAGGTCCAGCGCGCGCTGCGCGGACACGAGAAGCAGATCGTGGAGCTGGTCGAGGCCACCTACCGGGTGCACGGCGCCGGTGACTCGGTGAACCCGCCGTCGTACTTCCTGCGGTTCCCCGACCGCCCGTCCTCCCGGATCATCGCGCTGCCCGCCTCGATCGGCGGGGAGGTACGGGTGGACGGCCTGAAGTGGATCTCCAGCTTCCCGCAGAACGTGGCGGCCGGTGTCCCCCGGGCCTCGGCCGTACTGATCCTCAACGACCATGACACCGGCTACCCATTCGCCTGTCTGGAGAGCTCGATCATCAGTGCCACCAGGACGGCCGCGTCGGCCGCGGCGGCTGCCGACCGGCTCAGCCATGACCGGCCGCGACCGGCGCGGGTCGGCTTCTTCGGGGTGGGCCTGATCGCCCGGTACATCCACACGTTCCTGGTCGGCACCGGCTGGTCGTTCGACGAGGTCGGTGTGCACGACCTGTCCCCCGACAGCGCGGCGGGTTTCCGGTGCTACCTGGAACAGTCGGGCGCCACCGGCCGGATCACCGTGCACGACAACGCCGAGCAGCTGATCCGCAACAGCGACCTGGTGGTCTTCGCCACTGTCGCCGGGCAGCCGCACGTCAGCGACTTGTCCTGGTTCGAACACAACCCTGTGGTCCTGCATGTGTCGTTGCGCGACCTCGCGCCGGAGATCCTGCTCGCCTCGACCAACATCGTCGACGACATCGAGCACTGCCTGAAGGCCGACACCTCGCCGCATCTGGCCGAGCAGCTCACGGGCAACCGGGACTTCGTGCACGGCACGTTGGACGACGTGATGGCCGGACGGGTGACCGTGCCGGCGGACCGGCCGGTGGTGTTCTCACCCTTCGGCCTCGGGGTGCTCGACCTCGCGGTCGGCAAGTACGTCTACGACGAAGTGGTCCGCTGCGGGGAACTGCACGTCGTCGACGACTTCTTCCACGAACTGAGCCGGTACGGATGAGCCGGCCTCGACCCTAGGCCGCAGAAGACAGCGGCCCCTGACGCAGGGCCCTGTCCGACCCGGATGGACACGGCCTCCCGCCCGAAAAAGCGAAGAAGCCCGCCCACGGTCGGACGGACATTCCGAAAGTGCTCTGCTCCAGATTGAGGAGACCGTCGTGCCCGTCATTTCCGTTCCCCAGGCCTACAACGAAGAGGATCTCTATGTCGACCTCCGGGCGATCATCGGGCACTCGCTCTTCCTGAAGTGTGAGGGATTCAACTTCGCCGGCTCGATCAAGTTGAAGGCCGCCATCGAGATGGTGGAGGCCGCCGAGCGGGACGGAGTTCTGAAGCCGGATTCGATCCTGGTCGAGTCCTCGTCCGGGAACCTCGGCGTGGCGCTCAGCATGATCGCGGCGAGCAAGGGTTACCGGTTCCTTTGCGTGACGGATTCCCGCGGCAACCTGTCGACCAGGATGATGATGGAAGCCCTGGGCAGCCAGGTGCACATGATCGCCGGTCAGGAGGAGAGCAACGGCGGCTATCTCGGCGCGCGGATCGAATACGTGCGTGCCCTGTGCGCCTCCGACGACCGGTATGTATGGCTCAGTCAGTACACCAACCCGAGCAACTGGAAGGCGCACTACCGCAGGACGGCGCCGGAGATCGCCCGTCAGTTCCCGCAGCTGGACGTGCTGTTCGTCGGGGCCGGCACCACCGGCACCCTGATGGGCTGCGCGCGCTACTTCCGCGAGTGGCACCGTCCGGTGCGGGTCGTCGCGGTGGACAGCGTGGGCTCGGTGTCCTTCGGTGGTCCGCCCGGCCGCCGGATGATTCCGGGCCTCGGGATGAGCATGCGCCCGCCACTGCTCGACGAGTCCTACGTGGACGAAGTGATACGGGTCGAGGAGAGGGACACCGTCCGTACCTGCCACCGGCTGGCCAGGAGAGGTTTCGTGTTCGGCGGCTCCACCGGCACGGTGGTCAGCGGCGCGACGGACTGGTTGAGCCGGCACGACGCACGCGAACTCACCGCCGTGGCCATCGGTCCGGACCTCGGCGAGCGCTACCTCGACACCATCTACCAGGCCAGCTGGCTGCGGGATCTCTACGGCGACAACGTGCTCAACTCGGAGGTGATCGCCGCCGATTCCTGGTCGCCCTCCCCCACCCCACCGACACGGTGGGGCCGGGCGGGCGACCTCCAGGACAGCGAGCGCGGCAAGACCCAACGCCCTCAACTCCAGGACCGTAAGAGCTAGAGCCTGTCTTCGCGGGTGGGCGGGGTCCGGTACATGCCGGGCCCCGCGGTCCTGGCCGCCCGATCCGGGGCGGTACTTCGACGAACTCGGCGGCCACGGGATTCGGTTGTCCGGCCAGGCACGGTAGGGGAGGTACGGGAGCGAAATACTGATCACTGTTTTCGGTGACGTTGCCCACTATGTGATGGGGACATCTAGGCAATTCCTACATTGTCACCGAAAGTTGGGGACGGAAATCCCCACAGAAAGCAATCGCTCCCCATGCGCCGTTCGTCCGACGTTCCCGTACAGCCCCACGCCGTCACCGTCGCCGAAGTGATCCCTGGTGAACTGATCGCCCTGTCCGAACAGGATGTGGCGGAGAACACCTGGTACGTGGTGATGCACACCCTGCCCGAGACTCCCCACACCATTCGCCTGACATTGCGGCCGCCACTCGGCGGAATTGATCACGACGATATATTCGAACGCGGTCACCAAGTGACCACGGCCTGCCGCCGAATGGATGTCGGGGCAATTCCCGAGATCACCTCCACCGACCTCGGCCCGGTGGAATTCCGGGACGGCGACCGCATCACCTCACTGCACGCCGTGGACCCCCGGGCCGTCGAGGAGTCGTACACCCGCAGGTGGGGTCACTGGCACCGGGACCTGGACCGCCGGACCGAGGATCCCGTCCCCGACGAGGAACTGCGGGACCTGGCCGAACACGTCATGCAAAAGGGATATGTCGTACGGCATTACCCGCGTCCGAGGCGGGCCGCCGAGGTGTACGCACCCCGCCGGGTCGTCGTCACCGGGCTCGGTGCCGTGACGCCGCTCGGTGTCGGGGTCGAGGAGCTGTGGCGGGGCCTGGTCGAGGGCCGGTGCGGGATAAGCGAGTTGGAGGGCGAGGAGTTCGCCGAACTGCCCGTGCGCATCGCGGGCAGCGTGCCCGTGGACCCCGTCGGACTGCTCCCCCGGCCGCAGGCGCGGCGGATGAACCGGTCCGCCCAGTTCGCGGTGCTCGCCGCCCGGGAGGCCTGGCAGGACGCCGGACTGGACCCGGCCGGCACGACGGAGAGCGGGCTGGCGCCCGAGCGGGTCGGTGTCTCGGTCGGGGCCATCCTCGGTGACGCCTCCGTGCTCGTCGGCGGTGACCGCAAGCTGCGGGACAAGGGTCCGCGTGCGGTCTCCCCGCTCACCACTCCGATGACCGTGCCCTCGCAGGCCGCCTCCCAGGTGTCGCTCGCGCTGCACATCACCGGCGAGGCCCGCACCGTGACCAGCGCGTGCGCCTCCGGCACCGAGGCCATCGGACAGGCCATCGACCGCATCCGGTACGGCCGGGTGGACGTCGCCCTCGCCGGGGGCGCCGAAGCCGTCGTCACCCCCGCGATCATGGCCTCGTTCGCCGCCATGCGCGCGCTCTCCACCCACGAGCTCGGAGCCACCAGCCCCTCCCGGCCGTTCGCCGGCGACCGCGACGGCTTCGTGAACGGCGAGGGTGCGGGCTTCCTGCTCCTGGAGGCCGAGGAGCACGCCCGGGCACGCGGCGCGCGCGTCTACTGCGAGGCCGCGGGCTGGGGACTGTCCGCCGACGCCCACCACATGGCCGCGCCCGACCCGTCCGGCAGCGGCGTGGCACTGGCACTGCGCCGGGCCGTCCACGACGCCGGTGCCCATGTCGTGGACGTCGTCCACGTCAACGCCCATGCCACCGCCACTGTCGACGGCGACCTCGCCGAGGCGAGCGCGCTGCGCGCCGTGCTCGGCGGGAGCGTGCCCGTGACCGCGCTCAAGGGCCACCTCGGCCATCTCCAGGGAGCCGCGGGCGGTGTGGAGGCCGTCGCCACGGTGCTCACCCTCCACCACGGCCTCATCCCACCCACCATCGGCTGCGAAGTCCAGGACGACGCGATCGACCTGGACGTGGTGACCAAGAACCCCCGCCGACTGCCCGCGCTCGGCGACCTCGCCCTGAGCAACTCGTTCGGGTTCGGCGGGCACAACGCCGTGCTGGCCCTGCGGCGTACGGGGTGAGCCGGACGAGGTGACGGGGCCCGGGGCCCGCGGGTGCCCCGGGGCGGTCAGGCCGAGGCGCGCCCCCTCGGGGTGGCCTTCTTCGTGGCCGTCTTCTTCCCCGTCGCCTTCTTGGCGGTCGTCTTCTTGGCCGCCGTCTTCTTCGCGGTGGACTTGGTGGCGGCCGCCTTGCCGGCCGCCTGGCCCGTCGACTTCGCCGTGGACTTCGCGACCGTCTTCTTCGCCGCCGTCTTCCTCGCGGTCGACGTGGACTTCTTCCCGCCGACCTCCTTGGGCGCCGTACGGGCCGACCTGCGGGACGGCAACGCGGTGACCTCGGCGGATTCGCCGGTCCGCGCCCCGGCTTCCTCGCCCGTCTCCTCACCCCGGGACACCTTGGCCGCGCGCACACTCTTCTCCAGGGCGGCCATCAGGTCGAGCACCTTGCCGCCGGCCCGCTCCCCGGCGGGCGGCGCGGCCGGGAGTTCGCCGGAGGCCTTGGCGGCGATGAGTTCCTCGACGGCCTCGCGGTAGTCGTCGTGCAGCTCGGTGAGCTCGACCTCGCCGAGGGTGTCCATGAGGGCGTCGGCCAGGTCGAGTTCCTTGTCCCGTACGGTCACGCTCGCGTCCGGGGCGACCTCCTCGGTGGACCGGATCTCGTCCGGCCACAGCAGCCCGTGCATGGCGATCACGTCGTCCACCACGCGCAGCATGCCGAGCCGCTCCCGCCCGCGCAGCGCGAACTTCGCGACGGCGACCTTCTGGCTGCGCTTGAGCGCCTCGCGCAGCAGGACGTACGGCTTGGTGGCGGGGACGCCGTTCGCGGCCAGGTAGTACGCCGTGTCCATCTGGAGCGGGTCGATCCGCTCGGCCGGCACGAACGCCACGATCTCGATCGTCCTCGCGGTGGGGATCGGCAGCGCGGCCAGCTCCTCGTCCGTGATCGGGATCAGCGTGCCGTCCGCGTCCTCGTACGCCTTGCCGATCTCACCGGTGGTGACCTCGCGGTCCTCCAGTTCGCAGAACTTGCGGTACCGGATGCGGCCGCCGTCGTCCAGGTGGACCTGGCGGAAGGAGATCGAGTGGCTCTCCGTCGCGTTCACGACCTTGATCGGGATGCTGACCAGACCGAAGGAGATGGCGCCGTTCCAGATGGATCGCACGTGCGGCACCTTCCTGGTGGTTCCTGCTGACGCGGGTTCTCGGTGGCGCGGGTTCTTGCTGACGCGGGTTCTTGCTGAATCGGGCTCGCGGGCGTGGTTGAGAGCCAGGCTAGACGGGTGTGCGCGACCTCACATCCGCACGGGAGCGGCGGGGTGACCTGGGCGCCTTGATAGCGATTTCATGCGACTCTCGTCGTATGACGCCGATCACCGAAGTGGAGGGACGGCGGCTCGCGCTCACCCATCTGGACAAGGTGCTGTACCCCGCGACGGGTTTCACCAAGGGTGAGGTCCTGCACTACTACGCGACGGTCGCGAAACCCCTGCTGGCGCACCTCCACGACCGGCCGGTCTCCTTCCTCCGTTACCCCGACGGGCCGGACGGACAGGTCTTCTTCACCAAGAACGTGCCGCCCGGCACCCCCGACTGGGTCCGGACCGCCGAGGTCCCCCGGACGGCGGGACCCGCCCGGATGGTCCTGGTCCAGGACCTTCCCTCGCTGATGTGGGCGGCGAACCTCGTCACCGAGTTCCACACGCCGCAGTGGCAGGTGGACACGCCCGGTCTGGCCGACCGGCTCGTGTTCGACCTCGACCCGGGGGCGCCGGCGACGGTCGTCGAGTGCTGCGAGGTCGCGTTGTGGCTGCGGGAGCGGCTGGCTGTGGACGGGATCGAGGCGTACGCGAAGACGTCCGGGTCGAAGGGGCTGCATCTGCTGGCGCCGGTGGTGCGGATGCCGTCCTCGGACGTCAGCGCGTATGCGAAGGAGCTGGCCGTGGAGGCGGAGCGGGCGTTGCCGGCGCTCGTCACGCACCGGATGACCAAGAGTCTGCGGCCCGGGAAGGTGTTCGTCGACCACAGTCAGAACGCCGCGCGGAAGACGACGGCCACGCCGTACACGCTGCGTGCGCGGTCCGCGCCCACCGTGTCCGCCCCCGTCACCTGGGACGAGGTCGCGTCCTGCGGGGACCCGTCCGGGCTCGTCTTCCACGCCGACGACATCGCCCCGCGCCTCCGCCGACAAGGCGACCTCCTCACCCCCCTCCTCACCCCGCCCCCCTGACCAGCCCAGGGGCCTTCAGGGGCGCGGGGAACTGCGCGCCAAGCCCCCACCGTCCCGCAGACGAACGAAATCCGGCAGGCGGGGACTCGGAGCGCAGCCCCGTCCCAGGGGCGCAGGAAACCGCGCGACCGGCCCCCACCCACCCGCAGCCGAACAGACACCGGCACGCGGCGATCCAGGGCTACGGAGTCACGTCCGTAGCCATGTGTGGCGGTCGCGGGCCATCGCGTGCAGGGCCTCCACGTCCGCCGGCTTCAGGACACCCCCGAGGCGGGCCAGCGAGGACAGGTCGGTGTCCCGCAGGACGCGGACCTCGCGGAGGGGGGCGAGGACGTCGAGGTCGGCGGGGCCAGCCACCGCCAGGACGGCGTGGACCTCGGCGGTCAGCGCGTAGGAGGCCCGGTCGGCGTCGGCCCGGACCCGGCGCAGCAGCGGATACGGCTCCCGGCGGCCGACGGTCACCATGGGGTCGGCGACGAGAACCCGCTGCTTGCGGGCGTACAGGGAGCGCAAGGCGAAGATGCCGCCGGGGCCGATCAGCAAGTGGTGGACGCGGTCGCCGCCAGGGAGCGGGATGGAGTGGACGGTGTGCCAGCCCGCGCCCTCCAGGCGGTCCAGGGCCTCCCCGACCGTCTGCTCGGCGGCCAGCGCACGGCGCCGCGGGTCGGGCCGCAGGCGGCGCGGCGGTCCCGGGTCGCGGTCGAGGTCGATCACCAGCGCCTCGCCGGGCCGGTTCGGCGCGAGGTCGTCGTCCGGGTGGAGCGTCAGCCGGGCCAGCTCCGCGGGGGTCGGGACCGGTGGAGGCCCCACCGTCACCGGGCCGGTCAGGAACGGGCCGAGCACGTCGAGCACGTCCTCCCGCCGCTCCTCGCTGAGCAGATTGACGCGGGCTGCCTCACGGTCGTACCAGGCGACGTTCCTCCCGTCGGTCAGGCACACGTACAGGCGCTCCTGCCCGTGGCGCCAGGTCGGTATGACGCGCAGTCCGTTCATGCACCATCACCCCATGACCATGGGAACAGGCGGGGTGCTCCAGGGGCAAGAACCCGGTTACCTTTGTGAGCAGTTGGGGGAGTTGTGGGAGGCGCTGTTGCGGACTCGCAGAAAGCAACCCGATGTGCCCGCTCCGGACAGCCCGTGGAGCGAGATCGTGCCTGGCCTGTGGATGGGCGGACACGCGTTCGCCGGGCGTGCCGGCGAGCCGGAATTCGCGGTCGTGAGGGATGAGTTCGATCTGGTCCTGACGCTGCTGAGGCTGCCGGGGCACGGCCCCGACCCGGGCGTCGAGCACCATGTGTGGCCGATTCCGGACGGTCCCCTGGACGGGACGCAGCTCGCGGGGGTGATCCGGCTCGCGCGGGCCGCGGACGACGCGCTGGAGGACGGGCGCCGGGTCCTGGTGCGCTGCTATCACGGCTACAACCGCTCGGGGCTCGTGGTCGCGCACGCGCTGGTCCTCGCGGGACACACCTCCGACGAGGCGATCCGCCTGATCCGCAGCCGCCGCTCGCCCTGGGCCCTGCACAACGAACTGTTCGTGGAGTACCTGCGCGCCGGTCTGCCCACGGCCCGCCTCCTGGAGGAACTGGCGGAGTAGCCCCCCAGCACCAGCCCCACCGACCCCACCCGCGAACAAAAAGGACTTCCCTACGAATATGGTGTAGGCCGTCGGTTTCGTCGATTTCACGCCGACCTCGCGCACCGAGCCGTCCCCCTGGCCCCGGATCGAGGCCGGCCCGGACGCAGGAGCGCAGTGACCCCCACCCGGCCCAGCCGTCTCGTGCTCGCCGCCCTCGTCGCCCTGCTGGCGGCGGCCGTGACGGGCTGTGGCGACTCCGGTGCCCTGCGGGGCGCGGGGGCGACGCCCACCGCCGTCGGCCCGGCCCGGCTCTGGCCCGAGCTGCCGCCCGCGTCGACGGCGGCCCTCGACTACGGCGAGGCGGACACCGAGACGGTCACGGGCATCACGGCGCCGGGCGACGACATCCACAAGGTGGACCCGATCGCCGTGTTCCGTGCCGAGGTCGGCCGCCACCCGGACGAGTACAGCGCCGTCCACGCCCCGTACCGTGAGGCGGCCCAGCAGCTCAAGTACTGCACCGGCGAGGACACGCACGGCGGGAAGTGCCCGATCCTCCAGGCGTACTACCGTGATCTCACGGGTGACCGGAAGGACGACCTGGTGCTCGGCATCCGCTTTCCGCAGAATCAGCTGGCGGTGCGTGTGTACACCTTCGAGCACCACAAGCTGGTCCAGATCATGGGCACCGTGGACAGCACGATCAGCGTCGAGATCGCGGGCCGTGACGTGATCATCCGCTCGCCCTCGACCCTGCCGGGTTACGAGTACCGCACGGTGTGGACCTGGGACCCGCACCAGCACGCGATGCTGGCGACCCGGGACGAGATCCTCCGGGTGGGCACGCCCAGCCCCACCAGGCGCGGCACCACCGCACCCGTCCCCTCGGCACCCCCCGCCCCGCCGGTCTCACCCTCCCCGTCGGCCTCGCATTTCGTCTCCCCCTCCGCCTCCCCCACGCCGCCGACCGCCGCGAGCGCCCCATGAGACTGCCCCCGAGCCGCCTCCGGCCGCCCCGCCGTCTCCCCTCCTGGGCCGCCACCCTCACCTGGAAGGCCGCCGCCTTCATCACGGTGATGTGCTGCGCTCTCGCCGCCCTGCTCGGCGTCCTCGTGCATGTCTCGGTGACCAACCAGACCGTCGGCGAGGCCCGCGGCCGGGCGCTCGACCGGCTGGCGGAGGTGACGGCGGCCTACGAGGCGGGCGACCGGCTGCCGCCGGGCGCGGGGCTGGATCTCCCGGGTCTGCCGGCGCCGCTGCGCGAGCTGGCGACGGACGGGCACCGCGGCACGATGGTCGGGGACAACGACCCGCACCCCACCATGTGGGCGGCCGGACCCGCGAGCGGCGGGCGGGCGCTCGCCGTGCAGTTCGACTACTCGCAGGGCGCGCACGCCATCGACGCCCTGGACCGGTCGATCGTGTGGTCCTCGGCGCTGGCGATCGGCGCGACGCTGCTGGTGGGAGTGTTCGCGGTGACACGGGTGACCCGTCGGCTGCACGCGACGGCACAGGTGGCCCGGCGGATCAGCGCGGGCGACCTGGACGCGCGCGTCAACGATCCCCGTACGGCCGTGGACCCCCGTACGCAGTATCCGGCCGGCCCCCAGGACGAGGTGGCCGCGGTCGCCGGGGCCCTCGACACGATGGCGTCCTCGCTGCAGAGCAAGCTGACGAGCGAGCAGCGCTTCACCGCGGACGTGGCGCACGAGCTGCGCACCCCGTTGACCGGGCTGCACGCGGCGGCGGAGCTGCTGCCGCCGGGCCGGCCGACGGAGCTGGTCCGCGACCGGGTGGCCACGCTGCGGACGCTCACCGAGGACCTGCTGGAGATCTCCCGGCTGGACGCCGGGCGGGAGCTGCTGGAGCTGGACTCGGAGCCGCTGGCCCCGCTGGCCGAGCGGGTGGTGCGGGCGTCGGGCACCGAGACCGAGGTGCGGGTCGTGCGTGGCGTCCGGGTGGAGACCGACCGACGCCGTCTGGAGCGGGTGCTCGGCAATCTGGTGGCCAACGCGCACAAGCACGGGGCGGACCCGGTGGTGCTGACCGTCGACGGCCCGGTGGTGACGGTGCGGGACCACGGCGGCGGCTATCCGGAGTACCTGCTGGAGCACGGGCCGCAGCGGTTCCGAACGGAGGGCGGTTCGAAGGGCCATGGGCTGGGGTTGACGATCGCGCTCGGCCAGGCGGAGGTGCTGGGCGCGCGATTGGTCTTCGCCAACGCTCCCGAGGGCGGTGCGATCGCGACGCTGACGCTTCCTCAGGGCGAGCGCGGCGCGCCCGGCCCGACCGGTGGGAAAGGGCCGACCGGGGCACGTTGAGCGTCCTCTCGTCCCCGATGGCTCAGTGCGGCCTGCGCGCGTCCGAGCTCGCTCCTAATGTGGCGATTAGTCAGATTTGCCACCTTTCCGGAGGAGTCTCCATGTCCCTGCGCCACACCCTTGCCCGCACCGGGATGGTGCTCGCCACCGGCACGCTCATCGCGGCCGCGGGCGCCGGACCCGCCCTCGCCGCCGGCAAGCCCACCACGACCATGGGCACCGGCCCCGGCATCGCCGACGACTCCGGGATCCGCGACTGGGACAACGGAGACTGGGACAACGGGGAGGACCCCTACTTCGACGACGACGGTCTGGGCGACAGCCACTTCGACGACCCGTACTACGACGGACGGCTCGACGACCCCCGCCGCTTCGAGGGCCGGATCGTCTCCCGCAACGGCCTCGCGCTGCACAACCGGCCCGACCGTCGCAGCCGGATCATCCGTATCGCACCGTTCCACGAGCGCGTCCACATCTACTGCAAGACCACGGGCGAGCGCGTCGGCGGCAACCCGATCTGGTACCTGATCACCGACGGCACCTGGTCCTGGGGATCGGCGCAGCACATCGACAACATCGGCCCGTCCCCGCGCTGGTGCTGACGCCGGGTCGCGCTCACCGGATCTGCCCGTTTGTCATCACCTAACGGGACATCAGGTTCGGCGCTTGCTACGTTCCGGACATGATTCAGCCCGGAATGCCCGGAATTCCCGGTACGCGGGGAACGACCGTGGCAGCGGACCCGCCCACCCCCGCTGTCCGCCTGCCCCGGCGCCGTGGCATCGAGTTCACCCTGATCGTCATGGCCGTACTGCTGTCCGTGTTCGGCTACTGCGCGGTCGGATACGCCCGGCACGACACCCTCCCGCCCGGCGCCGCCGTCTACGGCGCCGGGCTCGGCGTGCTCGCGCTCCTCGCGCATGTCGCGGTGCGGCTGCGGGCGCCGTACGCCGATCCGCTGCTGCTGCCCATCGCCGTCCTGCTCAACGGCCTGGGCCTGGTACTGATCTACCGCCTGGACCTGGAGACCCCCGGCGACCGGGCCGCCCCCATCCAGCTCATCTGGTCGACGCTCGGCGTCGCGCTCTTCATCGCGGCCGTCCTCTTCCTGCGCGACCACCGCGTCCTGCAGCGCTACACCTACGTCTCGGTCGTCACGGCGCTGGGCCTGCTGATCCTGCCCATCCTCTTCCCCGCCGTGAACGGCGCCCGGATCTGGATCCGGATCGCCGGGTTCTCCATCCAGCCGGGCGAGTTCGCGAAGGTGCTGCTCGCGGTCTTCTTCGCCGGCTACCTCGCGGCCAACCGCAACGCGCTCGCCTACGCGGGCCGCCCCGTCTGGCGGTTCAAGCGGCTCCAGCTCCCCACCGGCCGGGTCCTCGGCCCGATCGTCGCGATCTGGCTGCTGAGCGTGCTGGTCCTGGTCCTGGAGCGGGACCTCGGCACCTCGTTACTGTTCTTCGGCCTCTTCGTGATCATGCTGTACGTCGCCACCGGCCGCACCGGCTGGATCGCCGTGGGCCTGCTGCTCGCCTGTGTGGGCGCGGCAGCCGTCGGCTGGCTGGAACCGCACGTCCACAGCCGGGTGCAGGACTGGCTGCACCCCTTCGCGACGATCGAGGCGGGCCACGGGCCGAACCAGCTCGCCCAGTCCCTGTTCGCGTTCGCCGCGGGCGGGATGATGGGCACCGGCCTCGGGCTCGGCCACTCCATCCTCATCGGATTCGCCGCCAAGTCGGACTTCATCCTGGCCACCGCGGGCGAGGAACTGGGCCTCTTCGGACTCTGTGCGATCTTCCTCCTCTACGGCCTCCTCGTGGAACGCGGCTATCGCGCCGGCCTCGCCCTGCGCGACCCCTTCGGACGGCTCCTCGCCATCGGCCTCGCCTCGATCGTGGCGCTCCAGGTCTTCGTGATCGCGGGAGGCGTGACCGGTCTGATCCCGCTGACCGGGATGGCGATGCCGTTCCTCGCCCAGGGCGGCTCCTCGGTCGTCACCAACTGGATCATCGTGGCGCTACTCATCCACGTCAGCGACTCGGCACGCAGCCAGTACGACGGGACGGCGGCGCCATGACCAAGTACATCCGCCGGGCCGCCGCGCTCTGCGCGGTACTGCTGCTGGCGCTCCTCGTCAACGCCACCCGCGTCCAGGTCTTCCAGGCCGGGGCGTACGACGACAACCCGGCCAACCGCCGCCAGACGATCGCCCGCTACGGCCAGCCGCGCGGTGACATCCTCGTCGGGGGCCGGCCGGTCACCGGCTCCAGGGACAGCGGCCAGCAGCTCCGCTACGAACGGACCTACACGGACGGCCCGTTGTACGCGCCCGTGACCGGCTTCGCCTCGCAGGTGTACGGGACGACGTTCCTGGAGAACTCCGAGGATGGCATCCTCTCCGGCAGCGACCCGCTCCTCTCACCCTTCCCCCTGTGGAACGACGCCACCCGCGCCCAGAACCCCGCCGGCAAGGTGCTCACGACGATCGACCCCGCCGCACAGCGCGCCGCGTACCGGGGTCTCGGTTCGCGGCGCGGGGCGGTGGCCGCCATCGAGCCGTCCACGGGCAGGATCCTCGCGCTGGTCTCCACCCCGTCGTACGACCCCGGGGAGCTGTCCGGGACGGGCAAGGCGGTCAGGCACGCCTGGGAGCGGCTGAACGGGGCGGCGGACAAGCCCATGCTCAACCGGGCGATCCGACAGACCTACCCGCCCGGGTCGACGTTCAAGGTGGTGACGGCCGCGGCGGCGCTCGACGCGGGGGTGGTGAGGGACCTCGACACATCGACCACCTCCCCGGACCCCTACCGGCTGCCCGGCACCACGACCCGGCTGACGAACGAGAGCGAAGGCTGCGAGGACGCCTCGCTGCGATACGCCTTCGAGTGGTCCTGCAACACGGTCTTCGCCAAGCTGGGCGTGGACGTGGGACTGAGCGACATGACCCGCACGGCGGCGGACTTCGGTTTCAACGACCGCCTGCGGATCCCCTTCTCCGTCGCCCCCAGCAACTTCGACACGACACTCGACAAGGCGCAGCTCGCGCTCTCCTCCATCGGCCAGTTCAACACCCGCGCCACTCCCCTCCAGATGGCGATGATCTCGGCGGCCGTCGCGGGCGGCGGGTCCGTCAAAACGCCCTATCTGGTGGAGAAGACGACCACCCGGAGCGACAGCACGGTGTCGTCGACCGGTCCCCGCACGCTCCACCAGGCGATGAACCCGGCGACCGCCATGCGGATGCGCGAGCTGATGACCGACGTGGTGACGGAGGGCACCGGCACCAACGCCGCGATTCCCGGAGCGACGGTCGGCGGCAAGACCGGGACCGCCCAGCACGGCATCGACAACCTGGGGACGCCGTACGCCTGGTTCATCTCCTGGGCCCAGGCGGACGGCACGATGGAGCCCGCGGTGGCGGTCGCGGTCGTCGTCGAGGACGCGGCGGCCGACCGCGGGGACATCAGCGGGGGCGGGGACGCGGCGCCGATCGCGAAGGCGGTGATGGAGGCGGTTCTCGGGTTCTGAGACGGGAGTTGGGGCCGCCCCTCGGGAATGAACGCCCCCGCCTGAACGGACGTACCCATACGGGCGTATTTATGGGGAGGGGAACCCACCCACGAGATTCCAGCCCGTGCCCTGCCGGAGGTACCTCGCCCGTGAGCATCACCAAAGCGGCCCCGCCCGGGGCCGACCACCGCGACGCGGACGCACCGGACGGTCCACGGGAACTGACGGACGCACCGGACGGTCCACGGGAGCAGGCGGCCGCATCCCAGGGCTGGCAGTTCAACTCGCCGCTCGTCCTGGTCATGCTGCTGCTCGTCCTGGTGGTGGCGCAGGGGCCGATCCGCCGGGCGCTGTCGGCGCCGGTGATGCAGAGCTGGATGACCGTGTTCGTCGCGGTGGTCTGCCAGGCGCTGCCCTTCCTCGTGCTCGGTGTGATGCTGTCGGCGGTCATCGCGGTGTTCGTGCCGCCGACGTTCTTCGCCCGGGCGCTGCCCAAGCGGCCCGCGCTGGCCGTGCCGGTCGCCGGGATGGCCGGGGCGGTGCTGCCCGGCTGCGAGTGCGCGTCGGTACCGGTGGCGGGGGCGCTGGTACGGCGGGGGGTCACGCCCGCGGCGGCGCTGGCGTTCCTGCTGTCGGCGCCCGCGATCAACCCGATCGTGCTGACGGCCACCGCCGTCGCGTTCCCCCGCAACCCCGAGATGGTCCTCGCCCGGTTCGTGGCAAGCCTGCTCGTGGCCTGCGTGATGGGGTGGCTGTGGCAGCGGCTGGGGCGGGCGGACTGGATGCGGCCGCCGGCCCGGCCCTCGCACGAGGGGCTCGGCAAGGGCGCCGCGTTCTGGGACTCCGTACGGCACGACGTGATGCACGCCGGCGGGTTCCTCGTCATCGGGGCGATGGCAGCGGCCACGCTGAAGGCCGTCGTCCCGGCGACCTGGCTGCACGCCGCGGCCGCCAACCCGGTGGTGGCGATCCTCGCCCTCGCGGTCCTCGCCGTGCTGCTGTCCATCTGCTCCGAGGCCGACGCGTTCGTCGTCTCCTCGCTGACCCAGTTCTCGCTGACCGCGCGGCTGGCCTTCCTCGTGGTGGGACCGATGATCGACCTGAAACTCTTCGCCATGCAGGCGGGCACGTTCGGCCGCGGGTTCGCCCTGCGGTTCGCACCCGCCACCTTCGCCCTGGCCATCCTCGGCTCGGTCCTCGTCGGGACGGTGCTGCTGTGAACCGGCAGGCACAGGCGGCGGTCCTGTTCCTCGTCGGGGCGGCGGTCCTGCACGCGGGACTCACCGACCTCTACCTGCGCTACGTCAAGGCGGGGTTGCGGCCGTTGCTGCTGGCCGCCGGGGTCGTGCTGATCATGGCGGCGGTGGCGACGGTCTGGTACGAGCGACGCGGCCGGGGTGAAGCCGGCCACGGCGACGGCGACGGGCACGGGCACGTCCACCGCGAACCCCGTGTCGCCTGGCTCCTCGTCCTCCCCCTCCTCGCCCTGATCCTGGTCTCCCCGCCCGCGCTGGGTTCCTACAGCGCCATGCACGCCGGTACGGCCCTACAGGCGCCCCTGGCCTACCCGTCCCTGCCTGCCACCGACCCGCTCCCGCTCGGCGTCGTCGACTACGCGGGCCGCGCCGCCTACGACCACGGCCGTACCCTGGCCCACCGGCGGGTCGAAGTCACCGGCTTCGTCGCCCTTGCCGAGGACGGCACCCCGTACCTGGTCCGGATGGCCCTCAACTGCTGTGCCGCCGACGCCCAACCGGTCAAGATCGGCCTGACCGGCCACATCCCGCCCGTCCTTCAGCCCGACACCTGGCTCCAGGTCACCGGTACCTACACCGCCAAGCAGACCAAGGACCCCGTCAACGACGGCCGCATCCCGTTCCTCGACGTCACCGCGGCCAAACCGGTCCCGACCCCGCACGACCCGTACGACGAGAGCTGGAACAACTGAGGCGGGCCGGGCCGGCTACCCGGCGCCGGGTACCGCCTCGCGGCGGCTCAGCCATTCCTCGGGCACGTGCCCCACTCCCGTACGGGCACCCACGATGCCGCCCGTGATGGCGCAGGTCGTGTCGACGTCGCCGAAGCCCTCCGCCGTGCTCCACAGGGCCGAGGTCAGGTCGTCGGGGTGACGGGCGGCGCACCAGACGGCGAAGGGGACGGTGTCGTCGGCGCGGACGCGTTGGCCGTTGCCGAGGATGTCCGCGGCCTTCCACGGCTCGGTGGTGAAGGGGAGCCGCGCCGCGCGCCGCAGCCCCTCGCGGACAGCGCTGTCGGGCGTGGCCTCCACCACGGTGCCGATGTTCAGGTCGTGCCGGGTGGACAGCGCCGCCGCGACGGCCACCGCCACCGCGCCCGCGATGCCCTCCGGATGGGCATGGGTCACCTCTGCCGAGAGCGTCGCCTGTGCGACCACCAGACGCAGGTCGCGCCGGAACCAGGCGCCCAACGGGGCCACCCGCATCGCCGCGCCGTTGCCGAGGCTGCCCTCGCCGTCGAAGAGTCCGCGTGCCAGTTCCGCCCAGCGGTCCGGCTCCTGGAGGAGGCGCGGGAGCAGTTGGTGCATGCCGTAGCCGTAGCCCCGGGCCGGGTCGGCGTCGTAGCCGAGGGCGAAGGCCTGGGCCAGTTCCGGTTGCCGGATCTCGCCGTGTTCGTCGAGGACACGGAAGATGCCGAGTGCCATGACCGTGTCGTCCGTCCAGTGCCAGTGCGGTTCCTCGGGGGTGCTTCGGGCACGGATCTCCTCGTACGCCTGGGGGCGGTCCCGGAAGAGGGGGAACCAGCGTTCGCCGAAGGCGTCGCCCAGGGCCAGGCCCTCCAGGCTGCGGCGGGCCGAGGCACGCGGGGTGAGACGGGGGTTCGGGGCGAATGTCATGATGTGAGCATGCCGGTCGGGGTGGGCCGGCGCACGCGTGTTCGTGCAAGCCGTTTCCGGCGGTTCGCCCTACGAGCCCTCACCCTTCTCGATCATCTCCTCCACCTCCGCCACCCGTTCCCTCTCCTCCGCCGCGAACCGCTCCGCGTCCAACCGCTCGGCCACCTCCTCGTCCTGGGCCATCAGCAGGTCGAGGTTGGAGTCGCCCATCTCGAAGACGCCCATGTCGACGTACGCCCGCTGGAGGCGTTCGCCCCACAGGCCGATGTCCTTGACGCACGGGACGATGCGGCTGAAGAGCAACTGGCGGAAGAGGCGCAGGAATTCGGACTGTTCGCTGTATTCCTCGGCCTCGGCCTTGGGAATACCGAAGTTCTCCAGGACCTCGACGCCGCGCAGCCGGTCCCGCATCAAGTAGCAGCCCTCGATGACGAATTCCTCGCGTTCACGGAGTTCGGCGTCGGAGAGTTGCGTGTAGTAGTCGCGCAGCGCCATCCGGCCGAAGGCCACATGGCGGGCCTCGTCCTGCATCACGTAGGCGAGGATCTGCTTGGGGAGGGGCTTGTCGGTGGTGTCCCTGATCATGCCGAAGGCCGCCAGGGCCAGGCCCTCTATGAGGACCTGCATCCCGAGGTACGGCATGTCCCAGCGGGAGTCCCGGAGGGTGTCGCCGAGGAGCGACTGCAGGTTGTCGTTGATCGGGTAGAGCATCCCGATCTTCTCCTGCAGGAAGCGGGCGTATATCTCGGCGTGGCGGGCCTCGTCCATGGTCTGGGTGGCCGAGTAGAACTTCGCGTCCAGGTCGGGGACCGACTCGACGATGCGCGCGGCGCAGACCATGGCCCCCTGCTCACCGTGCAGGAACTGGCTGAACTGCCAGGACGCGTAGTGCTTGCGCAGCTCGCCCTTGTCCCGGTCGGTCATCTTCGCCCAGTACGGGGTCCCGTAGAGGGTCAGCGACTCGTCGGGGGTACCGAGAGCGTCATGGGGGTCGACCTCCAGGTCCCAGTCGATTCTCTTCTGGCCGTCCCACTGTTTGTCCTTGCCCTTCTGGTACAGGGCGAGGAGTCGGTCGCGGCCGTCGTCGTACTCCCAGCTGAAGCGTGCCGCCCCTGAGGCCGGTACCTGCCAGAGGGGGTCTCCCGGGTCCTTGGCGTACAGCTCGTGCGTCGGCATACCTCGCAGGCTCACACGAGGTAGACGCGTCGTCAACAAGTCGCACGCAAGGGATTGACGAGCTTGCTGACAAGCAGTCTCATAAGTCGTGACCGTCGGTAACCCAGACGGATCCCGTGCCAGATCCCGTACGACGAGGTGGGAACAGCCATGACGACCGTGACGGAAGTGGATGTGCTGCGCGATGCGCTCGGTCTGCTCAAGGACCGGGAGCAGGTCGCCGAGCGGCTGCTCGACTCCTCCGCCAAGCACTCCTTCGACCCGGACAAGGAGCTGGACTGGGACGCGCCCTTCGAGGAAGGCAAGTGGTTCTGGCCGCCGGAGCTGGTGTCGCTGTACGACACCCCGCTGTGGAAGCGGATGGGCGAGGAGCAGCGGATTCTGCTCTCGCACCACGAGGCCGCCGCGCTGGCTTCACTGGGGATCTGGTTCGAGATCATTCTGATGCAGTTGCTGGTGCGGCACATTTACGACAAGGCGGCGACGAGTGCGCATGTGCGCTATGCGCTGACCGAGATCGAGGACGAGTGCCGGCACTCGAAGATGTTCGCCCGGCTGATCTCGCACGGCGGAACGCCGTACTACCCGGTGAGCCGGACGCATCGGAATCTGGGGCGGGTCTTCAAGACCATCTCGACCACGCCCGGGTCCTTCACGGCGACTCTGCTCGGCGAGGAGATCCTCGACTGGATGCAGCGGCTGACCTTTCCGGACGAGCGGGTGCAGAGCCTGGTACGGGGGGTCACGCGCATCCACGTGGTGGAGGAGGCGCGGCACGTGCGGTACGCGCGGGAGGAGCTGCGGCGGCAGATGGTGACGGCGCCGCGGTGGTCGCAGGAGTTCACGCGGGTGACGTCGGGCGAGTTCGCCCGGATCTTCTCCGTCGCCTTCGTCAATCCCGAGGTCTACACGAACGTCGGCCTCGACCAGCGGGAGGCCGTGGCGCAGGTGCAGGCGAGCGGGCACCGGCGGGAGGTCATGCAGACCGGCGCCAAACGGCTGACCGACTTCCTGGACGACATCGGGGTGCTGCGGGGAGTCGGGCGGCGACTGTGGAAGGCGTCGGGGCTGCTGGCCTGAGGGCGGGGCGCCCGCGGGATCGGTGGTGGGTCGGGGCCGTGGCGGTACGTCGAGCCCGTCGCCGCCGGATCAGACGTGGGCCGGGCAAGGGAGTTGCTGCTCGATCCGGACGTGAGCGACGGGCTTGCGACGTACCGCCACGGCCCCTCGCGTCGCAGGGCGGCCGCGGCTGGGAAGGGAGCTCGTGTCCTGGCCGTTACGCTGCCGATATGACCTCGCAGGCTCCCACCCCCGCATACCGTCGGCTGAGTGTCGAGGAGCGGCGCTCGCAGCTCCTCGAGGCGGCGCTGTCCCTCTTCGCGCACCGGGCACCCGAGGAGGTCTCGCTCGACGACGTGGCGGAGGCGGCGGGCGTGTCACGGCCTCTTGTGTACCGGTACTTCCCGGGCGGCAAGCAGCAGCTGTACGAGGCCGCCCTGCGGTCCGCCGCGGAGGATCTGGAGCACTGTTTCGCGGAGCCCCCCGAGGGGCCGTTGAGCGAGCGGCTGGCCCGGGCTCTGGACCGGTACCTGGCGTTCGTGGACCAGCACGACGCCGGGTTCACCGCGTTGCTTCAGGGAGGCAGTGTCGTCGAGACCTCCAGGACGACGGCCATAGTGGACGGCGTGCGGCGGGCGGCGGCGGAGCACATTCTGGATCATCTGGGCGTGAAGGATCCGGGGCGACGGCTGCGGATGACCGTGCGGATGTGGATCACGGCGGTGGAGGGCGCCTCGCTGAGCTGGCTGGACGGGGGCAAGGAGCCGCCGTTGGACGAGCTGCGGGACTGGCTCGTGGAGCAGTTCGTGGCGATGCTCGTGGTCAGTGCCGGACGTGATCCGCAGACCGCCGGCGTGGTGCGGGCCGCGCTCGTCCTGGAGGAGCGGGAAGGGGCCCTGGGGAAGCTGGCCCGGGCGGTCCTTCCGGTGATCGGTGATGCCGCTCGGCTGCTGTGACGGGTGCGTTTGTGACACTGGTGCCGTGAAGAGCGAAGACACCCCCTTCGAGGGCGGCCCGCTGGACGGGCGTGTGCTGCCCGTCCTGCTCGGTCTGACCGGACACCCGCCGAAGGTGTACCGGGTTCCGGTTCCGGATGCCGACGGCGGCCCGCCGACCGTGCTCGTCTACCGGCGGGTCCAGGCGCGGGTGAGCAAGCGGCTGGGGCTGCATCAGGCGTGGAAGTACGAGTACGACCCCTCGGGCGACGCGGGGAGCGGGCGCAAGTGGCCCTGGTCCAAGCCCGGCGGCAAGGGTGCGGGAGCCACGCCGGAGTCCCACGCCGACGAGTGAGGTTCTTGGGCCGAACCGGCCAGTCGGCGCGCGCTCGGGATGCGCCTCCCTGATCCTGCCGGTGCGAGGTGGAGGTACCACCTCGACACCGGAGGTGATGGCGTGTCAGGAAGGCTTGTACGTCTGGCTTGTACGGCCGCGATGGCGTCGGGGGTGCTGCTGGCCACCGGGCCGGCGGTGGTGGCCGCGCCGGATCCCGGGGCCGAAGAGCGGTCCGTGACCAAGCTGCTGACGGATCTTCAACAGCTCTACCAGGACGCCGAGCGTGCCACCGAGACGTACAATGCCACGGCGGAGAAGCTGAAGAAGCAGAAGGCCGAGGTCGCCCGGCTCGACGGGAACCTCGCCAAGGCCCGGCTCTCGCTGGACGACAGCCGCGCGGCGGCGGGGCGGCTCGCCCGGCAGCAGTACCAGAACAGCGGCGAGATCTCGTCATACGTACGGCTGCTGCTCGCCCGTGATCCGCAGCACGCCCTGGACGAGGGGCACGTGATCGGACAGCTGGCACAGGAGCGGGTCGAGACCGTCGACCGGCTGCAGGGGACGGAGCGCAGGACCGACGGTCTCGCACGGAAGGCGCGCAAGGCACTCGACGGTCAACTCACTCTCGCCGAACGGCAGAAGAAGGAGCGCGACGAGGTGCGGGGGCGGCTCAAGGACGTCGAGCAGCTGCTCGCCTCGCTCAGCGCCGGTCAGCTCTCCGAGCTCGCCCGGCTGGAGAAGTCGGGAGTCGCCGAGGCGCAGCAGAAGTTCGTGGCGTCAGGGGCGCTCAGCAGTGCACGGCCGCCCACGCGAGAGGGCGAGAAGGCGGTGCGGTACGCCGTCAAGCAGATCGGCAAGCCGTACGTGTGGGGGGCCGAGGGTCCCGGGGCGTACGACTGCTCGGGGCTCACTTCGCAGGCCTGGGTGCACGCCGGGCGGCCCATCCCCCGGACCAGCCAGGAGCAATGGGCCCAGTTGCCCCACATTCCGCTGAGCGAGCTTCGCCCCGGGGATCTGGTGATCTACTTCCCCGAGGCCACCCATGTCGCCCTGTACCTGGGGGACGGCCTGGTCGTGCAGGCCCCGAGACCGGGAACCGACGTCAAGGTCTCCCCCATCGCCGCCAACCCGTTGCTCGGAGCCGTCCGCCCGGACCCGGACGGAAAGCCCCTGCGGCACTACACACCACCGAGGCTCGCGTCCCATTAGAAGTACCCGACAGGCTCAGGCCCCGGTCACGGAGGCCAAGTACGCCTCGGTCTTCTCGGGCTCATAGAAGAAGTTCTCGAAGTCCGCAGGGTCGTTGAACCCGTTGGCGAAACGATGCGCCACCGCCGGAATCTGCCCCCCGGCCCCGATCAGGTTGAGGACGTGCTCCGGCGGCACGCCCAGCATGGCGTTCGTCCACTTCGTCACGTGCTGGGCCGTGTCCCAGTACCGGTCGAACGCGGACCGCATCCACGCCTCGTCGAACTCCTTGTCCTCGTGCTCGAGGATCGCGCCGAGGTACGCCGCCGCGCACTTGGAGGCGGAGTTGGAGCCCTGGCCGGTGATCGGGTCGTTGGCGACGACCACGTCGGCGACGCCCAGGACCAGGCCGCCGCCGGGGAGGCGGCCGATCGGGTTGCGGACGGTGGGGGCGTAGCGTCCGGACAGCGTTCCGTTGGCGTCGGTGAGTTCGACCTTGGTGGCCCGGGCGTACTCCCACGGCACGAACTTCTCCATGAGTTCCAGGGTCAGGGAGAGGTGTTCGGCGGGGTCCTTGATGCCGGTGAAGGCGTCGACCGGGCCGCCGGGTATGCCCTCCCAGAAAAGGATGTCCGCACGGCCGGTGGTGGTGAGGGTCGGCATGACGAAGAGCTCGCCGACGCCGGGGACCAGGTTGCAGCGGACCGCGTCGTAGTCGGGGTGCTCGGGGCGCGGGCCCAGACCGTGGACGTAGGCGACGGCGAGGGCGCGCTGCGGCTCCGCGTACGGGGAACGGGCGGCGTCCCGGCCGAACATGGAGACCAGTTCACCCTTGCCGGCCGACACCAGGACCAGGTCGTACGTACGGGCGAAGTAGTCCAGGTCGGAGACCGCCGCGCCGTGGATGACCAGTTGGCCACCGCGCTGGGCGAAGGTCTCCATCCAGCCGGCCATCTTCACCCGCTGGTCGACCGACTGCGCGTAGCCGTCGAGCCTGCCCACCCAGTCGATCGCCCGCTGGGTCGGACCGGGGTCGTGAGAGCCGGGGGCGGCGACCGAGACGCCGAGTCCTTCGATCTTCGGGGCCTGGGACTCCCAGAAGTTCAGCTGGAGATCGCGCTCGTGCTGGAGTGCCGTGTGGAACATGCACTGCGTCGACATGACGCGGCCGGTGCGGATCTCGTCCGCCGTCCGGTTCGACATCAGGGTGACCTCGTACCCGTGCGACTGGAGGCCGAGGGCAAGCTGGAGTCCGGACTGACCGGCTCCGACGACGAGTATCTTCCGCATGCGCGTCCTAACTCCGTGTACGTCTTATTCGGGGCTCACGTCGAGCGCGTGCCCCACCAGCGCGAGTAGGGTCTCGACGACCGTGATCCGGCGCCTGGCATCCATGATCATGACAGGTATGTGTGGGGGTACCGTGAGGGCCTCGCGCACGTCGTCGGCGTCGAACCGCTCGCTGCCGTCGAAGTGGTTGACCGCGACGACGTACGGCAGTCCGCAGCTCTCGAAGTAGTCGAGCGCCGGGAAGCAGTCCTTGAGGCGGCGGGTGTCGGCGAGGACCACGGCGCCGATCGCGCCGCGCACCAGGTCGTCCCACATGAACCAGAAGCGCGGCTGACCCGGGGTGCCGAAGAGGTACAGGACCAGGTCGTCGGCGAGCGTGATACGGCCGAAGTCCATGGCCACGGTGGTGGTCAGCTTCTCCGGGGTGCCGGTGAGGTCGTCCGTCTCCTCGCTGGCCTGGGTCATCAGCGCCTCCGTCTGGAGGGGCGTGATCTCGGAGACCGCCGTCACCAGCGTGGTCTTGCCCACGCCGAAGCCGCCCGCCACCACGATCTTCGTCGCGATCGGGGCACGGGTGCGGTCGGTCTGCCAGGCCTGGAGGTTCTCGTCGGACTCGGGCAGCGGCACCGGGGCCAGAGGCATCGGAGCCGAGGCGGGGGAGGCCGTTCTCGGCGCACCCTCAGAGACGACGGAGTCCATTCAGCACCCTTTCCAGCAGAGCGCGGTCCGGCTGTCCCGGGCCGTGACCTGTTCCGTACACACGGATCTTTCCCTGGTCCGCCAGGTCGCTCAGGAGGACGCGGACCACGCCCAGCGGCATCCTGAGGAGGGCGGCGATCTCGGCCACCGTACGCATCCGGCGGCAGAGTTCGACGATGGCCTGCATCTCGGGCATCACCCGGGTCGCGAGGGAGCCGTTGGTCAGCTCCTTGCGCTCCTCGGGGGCCTCGAGCGCCGCCACGAACGTCTCGACCAGCAGCACGTGCCCGAAACGGGTACGGCCGCCGGTGAGCGAGTACGGGCGCACGCGGGCCGGTTTGCGGTCCCCGCCACGTATGGGGAGCTTGGGCGCGGAGGAAGAACTCACTGGGCACTCCCCGTCGGCTTGGCTTCGAGTGACTGGCGTAGCTCGCTGCGGAGTTCGGGCGTCAGGACGTGTCCGGCGCGGCCGACGAACAGCGCCATGTGGTACGCCACCACGCTCATGTCGCAGTCCGGGGCGCCGTGCACCCCGAGCAGCGAGCCGTCGCTGATCGACATGACGAAGAGGCTGCCCTCGTCCATCGCGACCATCGTCTGCTTCACCCCGCCCGCGTCCATCAGCCTGGCGGCGCCGATGGTGAGGCTGCCGATGCCGGAGACGATGGTGGCGAGGTCCGCGGAGGATCCCTTGGGGCCGGTGGGGCGCGCCTCCGCCCCGGTGCGGGCCTCCGCGTTCCTCCCGGGGTCGGAGGACAGCAGCAGCAGACCGTCGGAGGAGACGACCGCGACCGACTGGAGGCCCGGCACCTCCTCGACGAGGTTCGTCAGCAGCCAGTGCAGATTGCGGGCCTCACTGCTCAGGCCGAAGGTACTGGGCGCGGTCAACTGCTTGCCTCCTCGACGGTGCCCCCCGATGCGTCTACTGCGTCCTGCTGTCGCACCGCGTCCTGCGCTTGGTCCTGCGCGGTGTTCCGTGCGGTGTGGTGCGGGGTGGGTGTCTGGGCCGTCTGTTCGGCGATCTCGGCCTCCACGTCGCGGCGGCCCTCCGTCGCGCCCCGGTGGAAGCCGCCGAGCCTGCGCCGCAGCGCCTCGGCGTCCACACCGCCGACGCGCGGCCGGGGAACCGGTGCGGGCGCCGAGATCTTCGGCGTCCGCTTGGGCAGTCCCTTGTCGGTGACCCGCTCCGTCTCCTCGTCCGACACCCGTTCGTGGGAGTCGGGGCCGATGGCGTAGGGGTCGGCGGTGGTGGCGGACACCGCGGGCTCGTGCGCCGGGGCCACCGGCTCGTCCGGCGGGACCAGCGGTGCCAGCAGCTCCATGGTGGTCTCGGAGAGCGTCGGCTCGGGGGCGTACGCCACCTGCGCGGCGGCGTCCGACCGTACGGCCTCCTCCGCGGCGGCGTCGCGTACGGCTTCCTCCGCGGCGGCGATCAGCGGGTCCTCGTCACCGGCGGGAGCGGTGGGAACGGCGGGGCTCGCCTGGCCCCGTGCCGTGAGGGCCGAACGGCCGTGCAGCACGTTCGAGTTGGCCTCCGCGTCGGCGCCCGGGAGGACGACCGAGGGGGCGGCTCCGGCGACCGGGGAGGCCGAGGGGACCGTGACGGCGGGGGCGGTCGCGAGCAGCGTCCTGGGGAGGACGACCACGGCCGCGGTGCCCCCCTGCTTCTGCTCCCGCAGTTGTACGCGGACGCCGTGCCGGTGGGCGAGCCGGGCCACCACGTACAGGCCGAGCCCGAGTCCCTCGCCGCTCTCCTGGTCGTAGGTGTCCTCCGGGTCGAACGCGGAGAGGCGGCCGTTGAGCTGGGCCATCCGGTCGGCGGCCATGCCGATGCCCTCGTCCTGCACGGAGAGCATCACCTCGCCGTTCTCCAGCAGCCAGCCGGAGACCTCGACGGGCAGGTCGGGCGGCGAGAACGAGGAGGCGTTCTCCAGGAGTTCGGCCACCAGGTGCGAGAGGTCGTCCGCGGCGAACCCGGCGAGGTGCGCGTGCGGCGGCAACACGGCGATACGGACGCGCTCGTACCGCTCGATCTCGCTGACCGCGGCCCGTACGACGTCGACCAGCGGGACGGGGCCCGCGTGGTGCTGGACGTGCTCGTGGCCGGCGAGGACGAGCAGGTTCTCGCTGTGGCGCCGCATGACGGTCGCGAAGTGGTCCAGCTTGAAGAGCGTGCCCAGCCGGTCCGGGTCCTGCTCGCGCTCCTCCAGTCCCTCGATGACCCCGAGCTGCCGCTCGACCAGGCCGAGGGTGCGCAGCGCGAGGTTGACGAAGGTGCCGTGGATGGTGCCGCGCACCTGCTCCAGGTGGGCCGCCGCGTCGGCGAGTTCCGCGCGCAGCCTGTCGCGCTCGTCGGCCATCAGCTGGCGCTGCCCGATGAGGTGCTTGCGGTCCGCTTCGAGGGTGGTCAGCCGTTCGTGGAGCGCGGCGGCGTGCGCGTGCAGCGCGTTGACGGAGCGGACCACCTGGGCGAACTCGTCGTTGCGCCCGGTGAACTTCACCGGCTCCTGCGCTCCCGGGTCCGCGGCGAGGCGGGCCGAGCCCAGACGCAGCACGGCCAGCGGGCGGGTGAGCGTGCGGGCCATGGCCATCGAGACGCCGACCGCGACCAGCAGCAGGGTGCCGATGAGGGCGATCCGGATCTCCAGCGCGGTGACGTCGTCGTCCCGCAGCCGCTCCAGGTCCTTGGTGCGGTGGTCGTTGAGCGAGGCCTCGGCGCCGCGCATCAGCTCGACGCGGGCGGAGAGCGCCGCGTCCACCTTGTTCGTACTGGAGTCGAGCTCGGAGTCGGAGAGCGTCGGCTGGTCGGTGAGGTCGGTGAGGTACGTGTCCGCGGTCGTGACGTCGGGTCCGGTGACCGTGGAGTCGTACGAGGCCTTGGCGTCCTTGGGGGCCGTCTCGCGGAAGTCCGCGAGGGCCGCGTCCGAGCGGAGCCGGGCCTGCTGGGCGGCGGCGCTGAGCGCGTCGCGCTGCTTGGTGTCGGCGGGAGACGAGCCGCTGGTGGTGGACGCCAGGCCGGTGACGGGGTTGATGACCGTCTGGGTGGTGCGCGGGATGTTGAGGGCCGCGAGGAGCAGTCCGCGGGCGGCGGCGGACTGCTGGACCGCGGAGTCCAGCTCGGCGAGGGCGTGCGCGCCGGAGCCCGCGCGGGGCGGCAGCTGCTCGGCCAGGTCCTCGGCGAGGGCGTGGAGTTCGGTGATGACGTCGGAGTACGCCTCGTGCGCTTCGAGAGCGGTGCTCTTGCCGGTGAGCGCCGCTCTGCGGGCGGTGCCGATGCCGTCCAGGTCCTTCAGGAGGACGGCGGGCGCGTCCTCGTCCGCCCGAACCTCGTCGACCTGCCGGTCGACCCGCGCGCTGCGCTGCTCGGAGGGCGCCTTGGACTTCGGCCGGCCCGCGGCGATGTACGAGGTGACCTCGTCGCGCTCGTCGGCCAGCGAGTGGGCGAGCGTCAGCGCCTGCTGGGTCCGCCCGGCGAGCGTCACCAGGTTCTGGGAGTCGTTCAGCTGCTCGGAGGCCGCGAGGACCGTGGGGGCTCCGGCGCCGACGATGGCGGCCGCGACGACCGCCACGGCGACGATCAGCCGATTACGCACGTGAGCGGAGCGGCCCTTGCCCGCAGGGGTCTGCCCCGCGGCACCCGGCGTGCGCTCCGCGCCCCCTTCGGAGGCCGACTGCCCGGCTCCGGAGGCCGCCTGCTTGCCTGTGCGCCGAGACCGCATCTTCTGCACCGGTGCTCGCAATCCTGACTCGTGTACCCAAGGGCCCGGGTGACGTTCCGTCAACTGGGCGTCCGCCCTCCCCAAGCTCTCGACTTCGCTCGAGCAGGGGGTGTCCCATCGGCTCCCGACCCTCCCAGTGCCGGTGGGCAGTGGTCCCGCATCGTCCGGCCCGCCACCCGAAGGAGTGAACCCCGGACGGGAGTTGGCGGGCAAGTTCCTCTGGCGCGTGCGGACCCCTTGCGCGGCGGGCCGGTTGGACGTCTGCGGCGGGCTTTGGCAGTATTCGCCGCCACGCCTTGCCGGAGTCGATCATTCCATGCCAAACCAGGCGGCTGAGCTGCTGGTCCGCACCGGTCCTGCGACCGTTGCCAGCCTTTCGTGGACCTTGTGAAGGGCTGGTGCAGACTGGCTGAATGCGCACCGAACTAGTCTCCGAGCCGGGTGACCCGGCCCGCCCCAATGAGGACTTCGCATCGGTCGGCCTTCCGGCGTCAGGACAAGGAGGATCACTGGTCGTCCTCGACGGCGTGACTCCCCCGCCGGGCGACGACGGCTGTCTGCATTCCGTCCACTGGTTCTCCGCACGCCTCGGCGGAGCCCTGACCGAACTGTCCGTTTCCCGCCGGGATCTGACCTTGGCGGAGATCCTTTCCCGGTCCATCCGGCGCACTTCCGAGGCCCACTCCGACACCTGTGACCTTTCTCACCCGCGCACGCCCCAGGCAACCGTGGTCCTCGCCCGCTGGTCAGCCGACCTCGTCGAGTACCTGGTCCTCTCGGACTCGGCCCTTTTGCTGGAGTCCCCCGCGGGCGAGGTGACACCGGTCCTGGACGACCGCCTCACCCGTGTCCCCCGCGCTTCTCTCGCCTCGGACGCGATCGCCGACGCGACCGTCCGCAACAAGGAGGGGGGCTTCTTCACGGCCGCCGCCGATCCGTCGGTCGCGGCCCGGGCGGTGACGGGGACCATACCCCGGGCCGAGGTCCGTGCCCTGGCCGCCCTGACGGACGGCGCGACCCGCTGGGTGGAGAAGTTCGAGGAGGACGACTGGGGCGGCCTGTTCACCCTCGTCCGCAAGGAGGGCGCCCAGGCCCTCGTGGACCGCGTACGGACGCTGGAGCGGGCCGACGCCGAGACGCGGGCACGGCTGAGGCGGAGCAAGACGCACGACGACGCGACGGTGGTCTTCGTGGAGTGGTGAGCGGATCGGAGTGTTACTTCTCCATGCCCTGGTTCAGCTGGTGAAGCAACCGGGCCAGTTCGGCGACCTCGCCCGGGTCCCAGCCCGCGAGTTCACGGACGTACCGTGCCCGGCGCGCCTCCCGCACCGTACGGAACCGGTGCCGGCCCTCGTCCGTGAGACGGACGAGCCAGGCACGCCCGTCGACGGGGTCGGGCTCGCGGGCGACCAGACCGAGCTCCTCCAGGGCATGGAGCTGACGGGACATCGTCGCCTTGCCCACGCCGATGTACGCGGCCAGTTCGGTGGCGCGCTGGCGGCCGCACTCGTCGAGGCGGAAGAGGAGCCCGTACGCGGAGGACTCCAGGTCGGGGTGGACCTCGCGGGCCATCTCGCCGGAACTGGCCCGGGCACGCCGCAGCAACAGGGTCAGCTCCCGCTCCAGCGCGGGGAATTCCTGGTCCACGCCCGCCTCCTCGTCCACGCCCGCCTCCTCCTACTTCTCCATGCCGAGGTTCAGCTGGTGCAGCAGCCGCGCCAGCTCCGCGACCTCGCGAGGATCCCAGTGGGCGAGCTCGCTCACATACCGGGCGCGCCGCGCCTCACGCACCTGGCCCACCCGGCCGCGGCCCTCCTCGGTGAGGTGGACGAGCCAGGCACGGCCGTCGGCGGGGTCGGGCTCACGGGCGATGAGGCCGAGCTCCTCCAGGGCACGCAGCTGGCGGGACATGGTGGCCTTGCCGACGCCGATGTAGGCGGCCAGTGCGGTGGCGCGCTGGCGACCCCACTCGTCGAGGCGTACGAGGAGTCCGTACGCGGCGGACTCCAGGTCCGGATGGACCTCGCGGGCCATCTCGCCCTGGTTGGCGCGGGCACGGCGCAAGAACACGGTCAACTCACGCTCCAGGGAGAGGAATTCCGGGTCCGGGCCGCCGTGCGCGGCGGGCTGGTCCACACCCCTGCCCGGCCCGTCGGGGCCGGCCGGACGTCGGCCTCCGTTCCTGTCCTCGCGCACGTCTGCCCCTCACCCGGTTTCCCGACTCTGAAAGTTTCCGCCAAAGGTGGCCATAGCCACAGCTCCGTAAGTATTTCTCAGGCGTAGACCAACGACAGTCCACGGCCCCTCTTCCCAGGGCGTTCTCCCCGTGCGTAGCTTCGTGAACAGGCACCCAATGGCATGCCCACGCCGCCAGGTCGACGAGGACCTCCCCCCATCACGGCGCGCATGCCCGCACCGCTCACGGCACGCATGTCCGCACCTTTCCCCCCACCTGGCTCCATCGAGCCCTTCGGAGGCACGTCATGCCCGTGCACAGATCCGGAACGCCCCACCGCCTGCGCCTGCTCGCGCTGGGAACCCTGCTCGCCGCCTTCTCCCTCCTCTCCGCCCTCTCCGCCCCGCCCTCCTCCGCCGCCGACACCCCCGCCCGGGGCTCCGCCCGCATGGGCATGGGCGTCCTCGCGCACGACGGCCAGGCCGGCACACCCCACACGGGTGACGCGACCCAGACGGAAGGCGTGGACGTCAGCGGCTACCAGGGCAACGTCGCCTGGTCGACCCTGTGGAACAGCGGGGTCAAGTGGGCCTACACCAAGGCCACCGAGGGGACGTACTACACGAACCCCTACTTCGCCCAGCAGTACAACGGCTCGTACAACGTCGGCATGATCCGCGGCGCCTACCACTTCGGGACCCCCGACACCACGAGTGGCGCCACCCAGGCCAACTACTTCGTGGACCACGGCGGCGGCTGGTCCGGCGACGGCAGGACGCTGCCGGGCACGCTCGACATCGAGTGGAACCCGTACGGGGCCGCCTGCTACGGCAAGACGCAGAGCGCGATGGTCAGCTGGATCAGCAGCTTCCTCGCCCAGTACAAGGCGCGCACCGGCCGGGACGCCGTGCTCTACACGGCCACCAGCTGGTGGAGCGACTGCACCGGCAACTACAGCGGCTTCGCCTCCCTGAACCCCCTGTGGATCGCCCGTTACGCCGCCGACCCCGGCACACTGCCGGCCGGCTGGACGTACTACACGATGTGGCAGTACACCTCGTCCGGACCGACGGTCGGTGACCACGACAAGTTCAACGGCGGGCTGGACCGGGTGCGGGCACTGGCCAACGGCTGACCGATGGCAGATGTCAGATGTCAGATGTCGGCCGACGCCTGACACATGACGGCCGACACCTGACACATGACAGCTGACAGCTGACAGCTGACAGCTGACAGCTGACAGCTGACAGCTGACACATGACAGCTGACAGATTTCAGCTGACAGCTGACAGATTTCAGATTTCAGATTTCAGATTTCAGACGACCGATGTCGGCCGACAGCCGACACAAACGGCTGACAGCACGGCGAAGGCCCGGGCCTCCCTCACGGGACCCGGGCCTTCCCTACCGGCAGCGTCCGTCACGCCGCTACCGGAACCTCCGGCATCGCGCCGTTCATCGCCGGCGACAACGCCAGTTCCAGGACCTGGCGGACGTCCGTGACGGCGTGGACGTCCAGCTTCTCCAGCACCTCGGCCGGGACGTCGTCCAGGTCGGCCTCGTTGCGCTTCGGGATGATGACCGTGGTGACACCCGCCCGGTGCGCGGCGAGCAGCTTCTGCTTCACCCCGCCGATGGGCAGGACACGGCCGGTCAGCGAGACCTCACCCGTCATCGCCACGTCCGTGCGGACCAGTCGGCCGGACAGGAGCGAGGCCAGCGCCGTCGTCATGGTGACGCCCGCGCTCGGACCGTCCTTGGGGACCGCACCCGCCGGGAAGTGGATGTGCACGCCCCGGTCCTTCAGGTCGCCGACCGGCAGTTCCAGCTCGGCGCCGTGCGAGCGGAGGAAGGAGAGCGCGATCTGCGCCGACTCCTTCATCACGTCACCCAGCTGACCGGTCAGGGTCAGACCGGCCGCGCCCGTCTCCGGGTCGGCCAGCGACGCCTCCACGAAGAGGACGTCACCGCCCGCGCCCGTCACGGCCAGACCGGTGGCGACACCGGGCACCGCGGTACGGCGCTCGGCCGGGTCCTGGGCGGACTCGGGCACGTGGTGCGGCCGTCCGATGAGCCCGCGCAGATCGGCGTCGGTCACCGTGAAGGGCAGCTCCCGCTCTCCGAGTTCGTGCTGCGCCGCGACCTTGCGGAGCAGGCGTGCGACGGCCCGCTCCAGGTTGCGTACGCCCGCTTCCCGGGTGTACTCCCCGGCGAGCTTGCGCAGCGCGCTCTCGTCGAGCGCGACCTCCTCCTTCTCCAGACCGGCCCGCTCCAGCTGACGCGGCAGCAGGTGGTCACGGGCGATGACGACCTTCTCGTCCTCGGTGTACCCGTCGAGCCGGACCAGTTCCATACGGTCGAGCAGCGCCTCCGGGATGGCTTCGAGCACGTTGGCCGTCGCCAGGAACACCACGTCGCTGAGGTCGAGCTCGACCTCCAGGTAGTGGTCCCGGAAGGTGTGGTTCTGGGCGGGGTCGAGGACTTCGAGCAGCGCCGCGGCGGGGTCGCCGCGGAAGTCGGAGCCGACCTTGTCGATCTCGTCCAGCAGGACCACCGGGTTCATGGACCCGGCCTCCTTGATGGCGCGGACGATGCGGCCGGGCAGCGCGCCGACGTACGTACGCCGGTGGCCGCGGATCTCGGCCTCGTCCCGTACGCCGCCGAGCGCGACCCGGACGAACTTGCGGCCCATGGCGTGCGCGACGGACTCGCCGAGCGAGGTCTTGCCGACACCGGGCGGACCGACGAGCGCGAGCACGGCACCGCCGCGCCGCCCGCCGACGACGCCGAGACCACGCTCGGAACGCCGCTTGCGCACGGCCAGGTACTCGGTGATGCGCTCCTTCACGTCCTCCAGACCGGCGTGCTCGGCGTCCAGGATGCTCTTGGCGCCCTGGATGTCGTACTCGTCCTCGGTGCGCTCGTTCCACGGCAGTTCCAGGACGGTGTCGAGCCAGGTCCGGATCCAGCCGCCCTCGGGCGACTGGTCGCTGGACCGCTCCAGCTTGTCGACTTCCTTGAGCGCGGCCTCGCGGACGTTCTCGGGGAGGTCGGCGGCCTCGACGCGGGTCCGGTAGTCGTCGGACTCCTCGCCCTCCTTGGCGTCGCCGTTCAGCTCGCGCAGCTCCTTGCGGACGGCTTCGAGCTGGCGCCGCAGCAGGAACTCGCGCTGCTGCTTGTCGACGCCTTCCTGGACGTCCTTCGCGATGGACTCGGCGACATCCTGCTCCGCCAGGTGCTCACGCAGCTGCTCGGTGGCGAGCTTCAGCCGGGCGACCGGGTCGGCGGTCTCCAGCAGCGTGACCTTCTGCTCGGTGCTCAGGAACGGGGAGTAACCGGAATTGTCGGCAAGGGCGGACACGTCGTCGATGGCCTGTACGCGGTCCACGACCTGCCAGGCGCCGCGCTTGCGCAGCCAACTGGTGGCGAGGGCCTTGTACTCCTTGACCAGTTCGGCGACGTGGCCGGGCAGCGGGTCGGGCACGGTCTCATCGACCCGGGTGCCCTCGACCCACAGGGCGGCACCAGGACCGGTCGTCCCGGCGCCGATCTTCACGCGCCCACGGCCGCGGATCAGCGCGCCCGGGTCGCCGTCGGCCAGTCGGCCGACCTGCTCGACGGTGCCGAGCACGCCCGTGCTCGGGTACGCCCCGTCGATGCGTGGCACCAGCAGCACCTTCGGCTTGCCGGGCTCCGACCGCGCGGCGGCCTGGGCGGCCTCCACCGCGGCGCGTACATCGGCGTCGTTCAGGTCCAGCGGAACCACCATCCCGGGCAGCACGACCTCATCATCGAGCGGCAACACGGGCAGGGTGAGCGGTGTGGACGTCGAAGCCATTATCTCTCCCTAGGCAGTCAAGTTGAGCTATGCCGACTCAATGCACGTGAGCCCCGGATTGTTCCCCAGCGTCTGTTCGCTGTGAGCGATCGCTCTCCACAGAGACATCCACGCAGGTCAGTGGGGTATCCGCCACGCTTCCCTCTTGGTCGGCGCCACTCCGCCGTAGATCCGCGGCGAACGCCTGTGGTGCGGTCAACGCCGTCGGCCAGCCGTCCCTTCCCGTGCGACCGCGCCCGGTCGACGCGGCCGACGCGGCCGACGCAGCCGCAAGAGTGCACTAGCCCCGCCGCACCATCGCCATCGCATTCACAGCCGGCTCCTTCACACTGCAGGTCATCCACAGGCTGTGGAACCACGCACGGGGAGACGGGGCGCTACGTGGGCGAGGGGCAGGAACAGGGACGGGAACGGAGGTCGACCCGGCGCCGAGTGGTCGTGGGTGCCGGGGCGGCGGCCGTAGCAGCGCTCGGGGCGGCGGCGGTGCGGGCGGTGACGGACGCGAACGGGTCCGAGCGGACGGCCGAGCGGCGGGCGACCGCTGCGCCGGCCGCCGGGCGTGCCCCGGCCGCCACCGCGACCGCCGCTCCCGGCGGCAATCGTTCCGGGCGGCCCAACATCCTGGTCGTCGTCACCGACGACCAGCCCAAGGAGACGGAGTGGGCGACGCCCGAGACCGTCGACTGGCTCGGCGGGCACGGTGTGACCTTCGAGCGGGCGCACGCCAACACGCCGTTGTGCGCCCCGTCCCGCGCCTCGATCATGTCGGGCCGGTACGCCCACCACCACGGCGTCCTCGACACCCGGCACCCCTACCGCCTCGACCAGCACACCACCGTGCAGCGACAGCTCCATGACGCCGGCTACCGGACGGGGCTGTTCGGCAAGTACCTCAACTACTGGCACACCGGCGACAACCCGCCGCACTTCGACGAGTGGCTGCTCCAGGAGCCGGTCAGCTACTACAACGGCCACTACAACGACCAGGGGACCGTCCGTGACATCCCCGGCTACAACACCACCATCATCAAGAACCACGCCCTCGACTTCATGGAGCGGTCCCGGAGCGACGACCGGCCCTGGTTCGCGTACGTCGCCACCCGGGCCGCGCACGAACTGAACATCCCGGAGAAGAAGTACGCGCACACCCAGGTCCCGGAGTGGAACGGGCGCCCGTCGGTCTTCGAGAGCGACAAGTCCGACAAGCCGCCGTTCCTGCACGGCGGCTCGGCGCACCACACGCTCGCCGAGGGGCAGGCCCTGCGCACCCGCCAGCTGCGCACGCTGCTCTCCGTGGACGACGCGATGCGGGACTTCCGGTGACAAGCTGCGCTCCCTCGGGCAGCTCGACAACACCCTGGTGCTGTACACGAGCGACCACGGCCTGCTCTGGGCCGACCACGGCTGGCTGCGCAAGTCGGTGCCGTACCGGCCGAGCCTGGAGGTGCCGTTCTACCTGTCGTGGCCGGGCGGCGGGCTCGGCGCGGCCAGGACCGACGACCGGCTCACGGCGCACGTCGACATCGCGCCCACCCTTCTCGACGCGGCCGGCATCACCCCGGACACCCCACACGACGGCCACTCGCTGCTCGGCGCCCGGGACCGCGACCACGTGCTCGCCGAGTGGTGGTGGAACCGTCAGGACAAGCAGCCGATCCACAGCTGGGCGACGTACATCGGCAGGACCGAGCAGTACACGGAGTACTACGGTCTCCGCCTGGACCGGCAGGGCCGGCTGCCCGGCGGGGTGAACGGCGGCGAGGTCCTCTTCCGCGAGTACTACGACCTGCGCGCCGACCCTTACCAGCTCACCAACAAGCTTCACGGGGCGAGTGCGGGACAGGAGCGTCGCCTCGGCATCCCGGAGCTGGCCCGACGGCTGACGGCGGCCCGGGCCACCTGACCCGACCCGACTGGACTGGACTGATCCGGTCCGGACCCGGCCCGACCGTCCGGGATGTCAGACGGCGGCGGTGCCGGGCGACTGAGCGGTGTGTGCGGCGGCGGGGGCGGCGGGGCTGGAGGCCGCCTCCGTACGGGCGCGGCGCCAGCCGCGGACCAGCGGCCAGGTCGACACCCCGATCGCCAGGGACATCACATGCCCCCAGTCCGTCATCGGGTCGGCGAATTCGAGCAGGTCCCCGACGACCATCGAGCCGAAGACGACCAGCATGGGCCAGCGCAGCCAGGGCCTCAGCAATCCGGCGAGCGCGCCGACGCTCGTGGCGACGCCGAAGCTGATGCCGTAGTCGAGACGGTGCAGGGAGCTGTCGGGAAGGTGTCCCGCCAGCACGGAAAGGCCGACGGGCACCTCGGTGGCCAGGGTGGCCACGACGTGCCCGAGCAGAAAGACTCCGGCGGCCCGCAGGCCGCCTATCCGCCGCTCCAACGCGGTCAGCACCAGCACGAACCCGATGGCGTACGGCGAGGTGATCCCGCCCGCCATCCACAGCGCACTGGCCAGCAGCACCAGTACCGGTTCGCGTATGAGGTGCGCGACATCGGTGCTGGACCCCTGCTGCAAGGCGTGCACGAGAGAGGGGTCCGCGTAGTCGGTGACCATCGCGGTGACGGTGAGCACGGCCGCGTAACCGAAGGTGAACGGCGTTCCGGTGGGGGTGGGCAGCAGCCGCCATGGACGGAGCGACCGGAGCCGGGCGAGGGCGCGGGAGACGGGTGCAGCGGGAGGGGCGAGTACAGGGGGTGTCGTCGCCGGGCGGGGGGCGGGCGGCACGGTCGTGACACCGCGTTGTCGCGGCACCCCGTCCAGGAGAAGCGTGCCCGTCCGTGGGTCCTTGAGCGCGGCATCGGCCGAGGAGGCCGTCGGGGCCGTGGTCGTCGCCACTGCCGTCGCCGTCGCGGTGGTGCTCCGGTCCAAGGTGAGGGGCTCCTTCCGTCCCGCTCCACCCTTGGGGGCTCGCGGCGCCGCTGTCTATGACCGACGCCACGTGGGAGGCGATTCATAGCAACCTGATAAGCGCGTACGGCGTCCGGGGTCGCCGTGTCCGCACATGCGTCCGAGCCAGTCCGCGCGCGCGTCCGACGGCGGCCCCGCGCCCGAGACGGTGATCGAGCGCAGCAGCCGGTCGAGGTGGGCCCGCATCCGGGCGGCCTTGTAGCGCTTCACGAAGAACGCGTCGGCGGGGTGGCCGGGATCGCCCGCCTCGGCGAGCGGGACGTTGAACAAGCGAAGGAGGCAACAAGCGGAGGAGGACCCGCCCCCACCCGCCCGGACCGCGTACCGGACACGTGCCGCCCGGCAGTGGAGCGAAAACGCGCGACCAGAACACCCCACACCGTTCGGGTTGTTCGGCTGAGCAGCGGTCCTGGCAACAGGACTCACTCCCGTTCAGTCCCTGGGAACGGTTAATTCGGCTACCCCTCCCGGTGAAAATGCCAGGATGGGAGTCATGACTGCCTCGTACGACATCCCTGTAGTCATCGATCGCCGGGAAGGCCCGTACGGCGAGGTCGTGTTGCGGCGCCACGGCGCGCTGCTGCAGATCATCGCCAACGGGTGCTTCCTGATGGACACCTCCGACGGCCGCTCGGAACGGCTGCTCGTCGACGCCGCGCTGGACGCCCTGGACGGGCGGGCGGAGCCCAAGGTGCTGATCGGGGGGCTCGGCGTCGGGTTCTCTCTGGCACACGCCGCCGCCGACCCGCGCTGGGGACACATCACCGTGATCGAGCGCGAAGGGGCCATCATCGACTGGCACCGTGACGGACCGCTGGCGGAACTCTCCGCGGCGGCGCTCACCGACCCCCGGACCGAGATCGTGAGATCCGATCTGCTCGCTCACGTCAATGAGACTTCCGACACGTACGACGCGCTGTGCCTCGACATCGACAACGGGCCCGACTGGACCGTCACCGAGGACAACACCGGGCTGTACGGACCCGCCGGACTGGCAAGCTGTGCAAGGGCGTTGAAGCCGGGCGGGGTGCTCGCCGTATGGTCGGCGCAGCCCTCTCCGGAATTTGAAGGAACGCTGCGGAATGCCGGATTCCACCAGGTGCGTACCGAAGAGATCCCCGTTGCCCGGGGCGTTCCGGACGTCGTCCATCTCGCGGTCGGGCCTGGATAGCCGAGCGAAGGTGACTGCCCGTACCCTGCTTCCCTGGCGCAGATCATTCAAGCGTCAAGCGCAGTCATGGGATCACCCCACGGATTCCGGAAAGCACACCTCAGGGGCGGGCGATGGAGCAGACACACACCTCGCACAACGGCACGGCGGCCACGCCAGGCGCTCAGCGCCGGGTGCTGGTGGTCGAGGACGACCCGACGATCGTCGACGCCATCGCGGCCCGCCTGCGAGCCGAGGGATTCCTCGTGCAAACCGCGGGCGACGGACCGGCCGCCGTCGACACAGCAGAGGCCTGGCAGCCCGACCTGCTGATCCTCGACATCATGCTGCCCGGCTTCGACGGTCTGGAGGTCTGCCGGCGCGTGCAGGCCCAGCGTCCGGTGCCGGTGCTGATGCTCACCGCGCGCGACGACGAGACCGACATGCTGGTCGGGCTCGGCGTCGGCGCCGACGACTACATGACCAAACCGTTCTCGATGCGCGAGCTGGCCGCGCGCGTGCACGTCCTGCTGCGCCGGGTCGAGCGGGCCGTGGTGGCCGCCTCGACGCCGCGCAGCGGGATCCTGCGCCTCGGCGAGCTGGAGATCGACCACGCGCAGCGCCGGGTGCGGGTGCGCTCGGAGGACGTGCACCTCACGCCCACCGAATTCGACCTCCTGGTATGCCTCGCCAACACTCCGCGCGCGGTACTCTCCCGCGAGCAGTTGCTGGCCGAGGTCTGGGACTGGGCGGACGCCTCGGGCACCCGGACCGTGGACAGCCACATCAAGGCGCTGCGCCGGAAGATCGGTGCCGAGCGGATCCGTACCGTCCACGGTGTGGGCTACGCCCTGGAGACCCCGACTCCGTGAGCCGGGTCTCCGCAGGGGCCAGGAACCTCATGTAGGGGGCTGATGTCATGAGCGGGCTCGGTGAATCGGGCAGAACCACGGGCGTCATGAGCGGTCCCGGTGAGCCGGGCCGCGGCGAGGGGTTCTGGGGCTCCGTACGCCCCTTCTCGATCAAGACCAAGCTGGGCGCTCTGGTCGTCATCTCCGTGCTCATCACCACGGGTCTGTCGATGATCGCGGTGCACACCAAGACGGAGCTCCGCTTCATCACGGTCTTCTCGATGATCGCCACACTGCTGATAACGCAGTTCGTGGCCCATTCGCTCACCGCGCCGCTGGACGAGATGAACACGGTCGCCCGCTCCATCTCGCACGGCGACTACACCCGCCGGGTGCGTGACGACCGGCGGGACGAGCTGGGCGACCTGGCCCAGACGATCAACCTCATGGCCGACGAACTGGAGGCCCAGGACCGCCAGCGCAAGGAACTCGTGGCGAATGTCTCGCACGAGCTGCGCACCCCCATCGCGGGCCTGCGCGCGGTCCTGGAGAACGTCGTGGACGGTGTCTCGGCCGCCGACCCCGAGACGATGCGTACGGCCCTGAAGCAGACGGAGCGGCTGGGCCGGCTGGTCGAGACGCTGCTGGATCTCTCCAGGCTGGACAACGGCGTCGTACCCCTGCGCAGGCGCCGTTTCGAGGTGTGGCCGTACCTGTCCGGCGTGCTCAAGGAGGCCAACATGGTCGCCTCCGCGCGCGCGGGCATCGCCTCGGGCTCCGGCAGTCACACCCGCACCGACGTCCATCTGCACCTCGACGTGTCCCCGCCGGAGCTGACCGCGCACGCGGACCCGGAGCGGATCCACCAGGTCGTGGCGAACCTCATCGACAACGCGGTGAAGCACAGCCCGCCGCACGGCCGGGTGACGGTCAAGGCGCGGCGCGGCGACTACCCGGAGTCACTTGCCCTGGAGGTCCTGGACGAGGGCCCCGGCATTCCGCAGTCGGAGTGGCACCGGGTCTTCGAGCGCTTCAACCGCGGCGGGGTGCCCTCGCCGCACGGCCCGGGCAGCGACGGCGGTACGGGCCTCGGGCTCGCCATCGCCCGTTGGGCGGTCGATCTGCACGGCGGCCGGATCGGCGTGGCCGAATCCCAGCGAGGTTGCCGGATTCAGGTCATCCTTCCAGGGCTTCCTTCTCTGCCAAGTTGACGTAAAGTTCGAACCGGAGCCACAAGATCCACCGTCGTCCCGTGCTCGTGGACACGTGTGATCAGGCACAGGGCCGTGTGAGTCGTACCGCGACCCTGGATCGCCGTACCCATTCAGGACCGAAACCCCGCTTGTTTCCCGCCATTTCCTTCCCCGAAACACGCTTTCCGATGTGACTTACACGACGTTGGACCGGCCCGGCCTGACCTTCTCGGCCATGGGGGCGTAGCCTTAATTCCCGCTGTCCATCACCTTGTGAAGCGGAAGAGGGCGGTTGCCGCCGTGTCGCCACAGTCCCCCAGTAACTCGAGCATCTCGACCGATGACCAAGCCGCCGGGAAGAACCCCGCGGCCGCGTTCGGTGCGAACGAATGGCTCGTCGACGAGATCTATCAGCAGTACCTCCAGGACCCGAATTCGGTAGACCGAGCCTGGTGGGACTTCTTCGCCGACTACAAGCCGGGGGCGCCTGCCGCCTCGGCTTCGGCGGGTACTGCGGCCGCGGGGGCCGCAGGGACCACCACCACCCCGTCAGTGACGCCTCAGGCCGCGCCTGCCGCTCCGGCGGCCCCGGCCGCGCCCGTGACGCCCGCAGCCCCGGCTCAGGCCGCTCCTGCGCCCGTCCAGGCCGCCGCTCCCGTGGCCGCTCCGGCGGCGCCGAAGCCCGCTGCCGCCGCCCCGGCCCCCGTGAAGGCCGCTCCGGCCGCCGCGAAGCCGAAGGCCGAGCCCGCGACCGAGGGCCCCGAGTACGTGACGCTGCGTGGTCCCGCCGGTGCCGTCGCGAAGAACATGAACGCCTCGCTGGATGTGCCCACGGCGACGTCCGTGCGCGCGGTCCCGGTGAAGCTGCTCTTCGACAACCGCATCGTGATCAACAACCACCTGAAGCGCGCCCGGGGCGGGAAGATCTCCTTCACCCACCTCATCGGCTACGCGATGGTGCAGGCCATCAAGGCCATGCCGTCGATGAACCACTCCTTCGTCGAGAAGGACGGCAAGCCGACCCTGGTCAAGCCGGAGCACGTCAACTTCGGTCTCGCCATCGACCTGGTGAAGCCCAACGGCGACCGCCAGCTCGTCGTCGCCGGCATCAAGAAGGCCGAGACGCTGAACTTCTTCGAGTTCTGGCAGGCCTACGAGGACATCGTCCGCCGCGCCCGCGACGGCAAGCTGACGATGGACGACTTCACCGGTGTCACGGTCTCCCTGACCAACCCCGGCGGCCTCGGCACCGTCCACTCCGTGCCGCGTCTGATGCCCGGCCAGTCGGTCATCATGGGCGTCGGCTCCATGGACTACCCGGCGGAGTTCCAGGGCACCTCGCAGGACACCCTGAACAAGCTCGGCATCTCGAAGGTCATGACGCTCACGTCGACCTACGACCACCGGGTGATCCAGGGCGCCGCCTCCGGCGAGTTCCTCAGGATCGTCGCGAACCTCCTCCTCGGCGAGAGCGGCTTCTTCGACGAGATCTTCGAGGCCCTGCGCATCCCCTACGAGCCGGTCCGCTGGCTCAAGGACATCGACGCCAGCCACGACGACGACGTCACGAAGGCCGCCCGCGTCTTCGAGCTGATCCACTCCTACCGGGTCCGCGGCCACGTCATGGCCGACACCGACCCGCTGGAGTACCGCCAGCGCAAGCACCCCGACCTCGACATCACCGAGCACGGCCTCACCCTGTGGGACCTGGAGCGCGAGTTCGCGGTCGGCGGCTTCTCCGGCAAGTCGATGATGAAGCTGCGCGACATCCTCGGCGTGCTGCGCGACTCGTACTGCCGCACCACCGGCATCGAGTTCATGCACATCCAGGACCCGAAGCAGCGCAAGTGGATCCAGGACCGCGTCGAGCGCCCGCACTCCAAGCCGGAGCGCGAGGAGCAGCTGCGCATCCTGCGCCGCCTGAACGCGGCGGAGGCCTTCGAGACCTTCCTGCAGACGAAGTACGTCGGCCAGAAGCGCTTCTCCCTGGAGGGCGGCGAGTCCGTCATCCCGCTCCTCGACGCCGTCATCGACAGCGCCGCGGAGTCCCGCCTGGACGAGGTCGTCATCGGCATGGCCCACCGCGGCCGCCTGAACGTCCTCGCCAACATCGTCGGCAAGTCGTACGCGCAGATCTTCCGCGAGTTCGAGGGCAACCTCGACCCGAAGTCGATGCACGGCTCCGGTGACGTGAAGTACCACCTGGGCGCGCAGGGCACCTTCACCGGCCTGGACGGCGAGCAGATCAAGGTCTCGCTGGCCGCGAACCCCTCCCACCTGGAGACGGTCGACCCGGTCATCGAGGGCATCGCCCGCGCCAAGCAGGACATCATCAACAAGGGCGGCACGGACTTCACCGTCCTGCCGGTCGCCCTGCACGGTGACGCGGCCTTCGCGGGCCAGGGTGTGGTCGCCGAGACGCTGAACATGTCGCAGCTGCGTGGCTACCGCACCGGCGGCACGGTCCACATCGTCATCAACAACCAGGTCGGCTTCACCGCCGCCCCGGAGTCCTCGCGCTCCTCCATGTACGCCACCGACGTGGCCCGCATGATCGAGGCGCCGATCTTCCACGTGAACGGCGACGACCCCGAGGCCGTCGTCCGCGTCGCTCGCCTGGCCTTCGAGTTCCGCCAGGCGTTCAACAAGGACGTCGTGATCGACCTCATCTGCTACCGCCGTCGCGGGCACAACGAGTCGGACAACCCGGCGTTCACGCAGCCGCTGATGTACGACCTGATCGACAAGAAGCGCTCGGTGCGCAAGCTCTACACCGAGTCCCTGATCGGCCGCGGCGACATCACCCTCGAAGAGGCCGAGCAGGCGCTGCAGGACTTCCAGGGCCAGCTGGAGAAGGTCTTCACCGAGGTCCGCGAGGCCGTCTCGCAGGGGGCCGAGGTGCAGATCTCGGACCCGCAGGCGCAGTTCCCGGTGGCCGTGCAGACCGCGGTCTCCCAGGAGGTCGTCAAGCGGATCGCCGAGTCCCAGGTCAACATCCCCGACAACGTCACCGTCCACCCGCGTCTGCTGCCGCAGCTGCAGCGCCGGGCGGCGATGATCGAGGACGGCACGATCGACTGGGGCATGGGCGAGACCCTCGCCATCGGCTCCCTCCTCCTGGAGGGCACCCCGGTCCGGCTGTCGGGCCAGGACTCCCGCCGCGGCACCTTCGGCCAGCGCCACGCGGTCCTGATCGACCGGGTCACGGGCGAGGACTTCACCCCGCTCCAGTACCTCTCCGACGACCAGGCCCGCTACAACGTCTACGACTCCCTGCTCTCCGAGTACGCGGTCATGGGCTTCGAGTACGGCTACTCGCTGGCCCGCCCGGACGCCCTCGTGATGTGGGAGGCGCAGTTCGGCGACTTCGTCAACGGCGCGCAGACGGTCGTCGACGAGTACATCTCGGCCGCGGAGCAGAAGTGGGGCCAGACGTCCGGCGTCACCCTCCTCCTCCCCCACGGCTACGAGGGCCAGGGCCCGGACCACTCCTCGGCCCGCATCGAGCGCTTCCTCCAGCTGTGCGCGCAGAACAACATGACGGTCGCCCAGCCGACGCTCCCGTCGAACTACTTCCACCTCCTGCGGTGGCAGGTGCACAACCCGCACCACAAGCCGCTGGTCGTCTTCACCCCGAAGTCGATGCTGCGCCTCAAGGCCGCCGCGTCGAAGACGGAGGAGTTCACCACGGGCGCCTTCCGCCCCGTCATCGGCGACGACTCGGTCGACGCCTCGGCGGTCCGCAAGGTCGTCTTCTGCGCCGGCAAGCTGTACTACGACCTCGAGGCCGAGCGGCAGAAGCGCGGTGTCACGGACACGGCGATCATCCGCATCGAGCGCCTGTACCCGCTCGCGGGTGCCGAGCTCCAGGCGGAGATCGCCAAGTACCCGAACGCCGAGAAGTACCTGTGGGCCCAGGAGGAGCCGGCGAACCAGGGCGCGTGGCCGTTCATCGCGCTCAACCTGATCGACCACCTGGACCTGGCCGTCGGCGCCGACATCCCGGGCGCCGAGCGGCTGCGCCGCATCTCCCGCCCGGCCGGCTCGTCCCCGGCCGTGGGCTCGGCGAAGCGGCACCAGGCCGAGCAGGAGCAGCTGGTGCGTGAGGTGTTCGAGGCGTAGCCCTCGACCCGCTCAAGTCCGGTGAAGGGCCCGGCCTCCGAGAACACCGGAGGCCGGGCCCTTCCCTGTGCCACCGTTCCGGCGGTGATACGGGGTCCGAGTCCCTCCGGGCGCCCCGTGCGCCCACTTATCCTTTTCTCAGCGTTCCCCTTCACTTTCAGCGACGGAGCACCATCCATGTACTTCACCGACCGTGGCATCGAGGAACTGGAGAAGCGGCGCGGCGAGGAGGAGGTCACCTTCGAGTGGCTCGCCGAGCAGCTGCGTACGTTCGTCGACCTCAATCCGGACTTCGAGGTGCCGGTGGAGCGGCTGGCGACGTGGCTGGCGCGGCTGGACGACGAGGACGACGAGGAGTAGGCCCCCCGACGTCGGGAGCGGGTGGACGTCAGTCGAAGGCGCGCAGCCGGTCGTACGCGAGACCGAGCGCCCCGTGGAGCATCAGGAGTGTCCCCGCGACGATCCAGCCTGCGCTGTGGCGCCGTAGGCCCCACACGGTGAGCGGCAGCCCGGCGGCCAGCTGCCCGGTCGCGACGACACGGGCCCGGCGCCCGCGCAGCCAGGAACCCCCACCGGCGCCTTCCACCGCCTCCAGCTCCGCCCGGACCGCCGCACGCCACCCGTTCCACTCGATCTGCTCGGCACCGGGCTGGATCCGGGCCACCTCGAGGAGCCGGTCGGCCGGCTCCCCGGGGCCGAGCCCGGCCGGCAGCAGCACCCCCGCGCGCGCGAGGACGGCGAGCAGTCCCCGCAGGCGTGCGCGGGCGTCCGCCCCGGACACCGGCCTGGTCAGCGGGTCGAGCGCCTGCATGTCGAGGACCGGGTCGAGGCCGAGCCGCGCGGCGAAGGTGCGCATCGCCTCGTCCTCACCGACCGGGGTGCCGTTCGCCAGCCATTCGTAGCCCACGCTGCGCCGGAAGCCCGCCGCGAGGGTGAGCCCGCTGCGGTCCGCGTCCCACCACAGGGCCAGTACGGGCCAGGGGGCGCTGACGGCCAGGGCGGTGGCCCACCCCGTGACCACGCGGTCGACGGGCTCGGCGCCGTGCAGCCAGGGCTCCCCCTCGGGAACGAGCACGCTCCACTCGGGGCCCGCCCCGGTGAGCAGCATCCGCTCCCGCAACAGCTGGGCGGCCAGACCGACGGACTCGTGCCCTGCCCGGCAGAGCAGCAGGGCGCCGGCGGCCTTGGCCTGGAACGAGTCGGGCGTCGTGGACATGGGCACACCGTAGATCGACGACGACCGGAAATACCCGTTTTGCCCGTCAAGTCCCCACCACTCACCCGCAAGCTCCGATCGCGAGGGCGTCACTTCCCCCAAACGAGTGCCTTGACTTTCCACATCCGCGATATATCGTGAATGACGGAAGACGCGATATGGCGCGTCGGGTCAAGATTACGTCGAGTCCAGACGCATGCTCGGTCTGGTCGGGTCGTTGGGAGGTCTGCACCATGTCCGAGTGGTCCGTCGCAGAGCCGAGGAAGCTCACCTTCGACGACCCCGTGACGGCACTTCATGTGCGCGTCGTCAACGGAACAGTGAACGTCGTGGGGACCGACGAGGGTTCCGCCCGCCTGGAAGTCTCCGAGCTGGAAGGCCCGCCGCTGTTCGTGACCCAGCAGGACGGCACACTCACCGTGGCGTATGAGGACCTGCCCTGGAAGGGCTTCCTCAAGTGGCTCGACCGCAAGGGCTGGCGCCGCAGCGCCGTCGTCACGCTGGCCGTCCCGGTCGGCACCCCCGTCGAGGTGGGCGTCGTCGGCGCCGCCGCCGTGGTCTCCGGCATGGAGAACCGGGTGGCGGTCAAGGGCGTCACGGGCGACACGACCCTCGTACGGATCGCCGGCCCCGTCCGCGTGGAGACCGTCTCCGGGAGCCTGGAGGCCCAGGCCGTCACCGGCGACCTCCGCTTCAACTCCGTCTCCGGCGACCTGACCGTGGTCGAGGCCTCGGGCTGCTCCGTGCGCGCCGAATCGGTGAGCGGCTCGATGATCGTGGACCTCGACCCCAGGGGCACCCCCACCGACGTCCAGCTGTCGAACGTCTCGGGGGAGATCGCCATCCGCCTCCCGCACCCCGCCGACGCCGAGGTGGAGGCCAACACCGCCAGCGGCACGGTCTCCAGTGCCTTCGAGGACCTCCGGGTCAGCGGCCAGTGGGGCGCCAAGAAGATCACCGGCCGACTGGGCGCGGGCAACGGCAAGTTGAAGGCGATGACCGTCTCCGGCTCCATCGCCATGCTCCGCAGGCCGACGACGGAGGACGAGCCCCACGAGGACGGGTCGTCCGCTTCTCCGCAGACCCCGACCGACAAGAAGGTGCTCTGACATGCCTCCCGTCTTCGCCCACGGCCGCCTGCGCCTCTACCTGCTGAAGCTGCTGGACGAGGCCCCCCGCCACGGGTACGAGGTGATCCGGCTCCTGGAGGAGCGCTTCCAGGGGCTGTACGCACCCTCGGCAGGCACCGTCTACCCCCGGCTGGCGAAGCTGGAGGCGGAAGGGCTGGTCACCCACACCACCGAGGGCGGCCGCAAGGTGTACGCGATCACGGACGCGGGCCGCGCCGAACTGGCCGACCGCAGTGGCGAACTGGCCGACCTGGAGCTGGAGATCCGCGAGTCGGTCGCGGAGCTCGCCGCGGAGATCCGCGCCGATGTGCGGGGCGCGGCGGGCGATCTGCGCCGAGAGATGCGGGCCGCGGCCACCGAGGCGAGGCGCGGCGGCAAGAGCGGCACCGGTACCAGCACCGGTGCCGGCGTCGGTGCCGGTGAACACGAAGGTCCCGCGGGCGAGTTCGGGGACTTCGGAGACTCCCGTGACAAGGAGTCGTGGCGGGTCGCCAAGGAGGAGATGCGGCGGGTCAAGCAGGAGTGGAAGGAACAGAACCGGCGCGCGAAGGACGAGAGCCGCCGGGCCCGCGACGAGGCGCAGCGCGCGCGGCGCCAGGCCAAGGAGGCGCAGGAGGAGATGCAGCGCATGGCCAAGCGGGTCCAGGAGCAGGTGCAGGACCGCTTCGCGCGCGGCGACTGGCCGAACGGGGTCCGTGAGGGCCTGAGCGAACTGGCCAAGGAGTTCGGCGACTTCGGAAAGACCTTCGGCAAGGACTTCGGTAAGGACTTCGGCTTCGGCCGCGCGGGTGCGGCGGCCGGCGGGTCGGCGAAGCCCGAGTACGCCGAGTACACGGACACTCCGGAGGACTTCCCCGCCGACTACGCACCCTCCTGGGCCCACGAGGACTCCACCGGCGACCCGGCCCGCGACCTCGAACGCCTCCTGGACCGCTTCCGCGACGACATCCGCGACGCCGCCCGCGACCACGGGGTGACCGAGGACCAACTCCGCTCGGCCCGGCGTCACTTGTCGACGGCTGCGGCGCACATAGGGGCCGCATTGCGCACGCCGAAGAGCTGACGCCCATCGCCGCCCGGGGCTTTCCGAGGCCCGAGGGGATCCCCCGGGCTCCGGCCGGGGACCTCGGAGAAGCCCCCGGCGAAGCCACCGGCTCCGACCGCTCACTCACCCCGCCTTGGCCTCCCCGCCGCCGTACAGCACGCGTGTGACCGCCTCATAGGTGACCCCGTGGTCGGCGAGCACCTCCGCCGGCACACCGGGCCGAGCGGTCAGGGCCATCAGCAGATGCTCGTCGCCGATGTGCCGGTCATGACGGGCGAGCGCGGCACGAAGGGACCGCGTCAGCACGTCCTTGGCGCCCGGGGCGAACGGCCGACGCCTGGAACGGCGCCCGACGCCACCCCCGTTCCCCGATCCCAGCACCCCGACCCCGTGGGCCTCCTCCACCCGGGAGACGATCTCCGAGAGGTCGATCCCGAGCCCGGAGAGCGCCTCCGTGTCGGCGCGGGAGAGCCCACCCCGTCGGCGCGCCTCGGCAAGCGACCGTTCCATGGAGTCGCGACGACCGGCCGCCCCGAGCGAGGCCAGCGCGAACGAGCCTCGGCTGCCCTCCCGATCGAGGAGGGCGAGAAGCATGTGCTCCTCGTCCACCGCCTCGGCGCCCGTGCGTTCGGCGTGCCCGATCGCTCCCGCGACCACGGCCCGGGCGTCCTTCGTGAACCGCTCGAACATCACTGCCTCCCGTATTTCTTGTGCACGGCCTGCCTGCTCACTCCGAGTTCCGCGGCGATCTCCTGCCACGACCAGCCCTGATTGCGCGCGCTGCGCACCTGTACCGCTTCCAACTGCTCCAGCAGCCTCCGCAGCGCGGAGACCGCCCGCAGTCCGATCCGCGGATCGCGATCACCCGCACGCTCGGCGAGATCCGTTGCTTCGGTCATGACGTCAATCTAAGTTGACAGCAGATGACTGTCAACCCCAGTTGACAAACGGTACGGAAAACGGCGGGCCCGAATCCTCCCGAGCCCGCCGCGACCACCCCGCACTGCACCTCGGCCCGAACGGCCGAGTACCTCTCAATCCCTCACCCCACCGTAAGAACGATCTTCCCGAACTGGTCGCCCGCCGCCAGCCGCTCGAACCCTTCCCTGGCCCGGTCCAGTGGAAGCACCTCGTCGATGACGGGTCGCACCCCCGTGGCGGCGCAGAAGGAGAGCAGATCCTCCAGCTCGTCCTTGGTGCCCATCGTGGAACCGACGACCTTGAGTTCCAGGAAGAAGATGCGGGTGAGTTCGGCGTGCGAGGGGCGGTCGCCGCTCGTCGCGCCCGAGATGACCAGCGTGCCGCCGGGCCGCAGCGACTTGATGCTGTGCGACCAGGTGGCCGCGCCGACCGTCTCGATGACCGCGTCCACGCGCTGCGGCAGCCGCGCCCCGGACTCCAGCGCCTCCACGGCGCCCAACTCGACCGCCCGCTTGCGCTTGGCCTCGTCGCGACTGGTGGCGAAGACCCGAAGTCCTGCGGCCTTGCCGAGCACGATCGCGGCGGTCGCCACGCCGCCGCCGGCGCCCTGGACGAGGACGGAGTCGCCGGGCCGTACTCCGGCGTTGGTGAAGAGCATGCGGTACGCCGTCAGCCATGCGGTCGGCAGACAGGCGGCCTCCTCGAAGGAGAGTTCCTTGGGCTTGGGGATGACGTTCCACGTCGGGACGGAGACCTGTTCGGCGAACGTGCCCTGGTAACGCTCGGTGAGGATGGAGCGGGGCTCCTTCGGGCCGACCCCGTGCCCCGTCTGTCCGATGACCGAGTGCAGTACGACTTCGTTGCCGTCCTCGTCGACGCCGGCCGCGTCGCATCCGAGGATCATCGGCAGCTTGTCCTCGGAGAGACCGACGCCGCGCAGGGACCAGAGGTCATGGTGGTTCAGGGACGCGGCCCTGACGTTCACGGTGGTCCAGCCCGACCTCTGCTCGGGGGCCGGGCGCTCCCCCAACTCCAGGCCGGTGAGCGGCTGGTCACGGTCAATGCGGGCGGCGTAGGCAGCGAACATGACCTTGACGATAGGCTCCGCCCCCGCCCGGCGGAACCACGTCCCCCTGTGACACACGTCCCGCCACCCTCACGCTCCACGTCACACCGGTCCGCACCAACCACGAGCGACCCCAACCACCGCTGCCTACCCAGGGCTCCACCCCGATCCCCCACCCGCCCGCACGCATGCGGCCGCGGGCAGGTGGGGGCCAGCCGCGCAGTTCCCCCGCACGCCTTGGACTGCGGGTGGGCGGGGACCAGCCGCACAGCCCCTCGCGCCCCTCGAGCGGGGCTCCGCCCCGATCCCCCCACCCGCCCGCACACATTCGGCCGCGGGCAGGTGGGGGTCGGTCGCGCAGTTCCCCGCACCCCCAAAGACTCCGCTCCACACCCAGAGCCAAAGGCCGCCCAGGCCGAATCGGGCGTCGAGAGACAAACCCCTCGCTGCGGTGCAGGGGCGGCCTCGCGGGGGCGGAGCCTCCGGCGGCGGCCCGAGGTAGGGGGTGCAGCCCCATCCCCCCACATCCCCGATCCTCCGCTCCCCGCCCTCCCCTGCCCCGCCCCGGCGGGGTCGAAGGGGCGGAGCCCCTGGGGATGGGACGGGTAGGGGCGGCGGGGGCGGACAAAGGTACCCGTACAGACCAATACGGGACAGAAAGCAGGGCCCCGCCGGGAGCAACCCCGGCGAGGCCCTGAATGCACGCAGCCGCGTCAGCGGCGGGCAACCCCCTCGGCCCGAGCAGCCGCGGCCACCGCCGCGGTCACCGCGGGAGCCACCCGCTCATCGAACGGCGACGGAATCACATAGTCCGCGGCAAGGTCGTCCCCCACGACCGCAGCCAACGCCTCCGCCGCCGCGATCTTCATCCCCTCGGTGATCCGAGACGCCCGCACCTGCAACGCCCCCGCGAAGATCCCGGGAAACGCCAGCACGTTGTTGATCTGGTTCGGGAAGTCCGACCGCCCGGTCGCGACCACGGCCGCGTACTTGTGGGCGATCTCGGGGTGCACCTCGGGATTCGGGTTGGCCATGGCGAAGACGAAGGCCCCCTCGGCCATCGACGCCACCGCCGGCTCCGGCACCGTACCCCCGGACACGCCGATGAAGACGTCCGCGCCCGCGAGCGCCGACTCCAGCGACCCCGTGAGCCCCGCCTTGTTGGTGATCCCGGCGAGCTCCCGCTTGACGTCGGTCAGGTCGTCCCGGTCCGCGGAGACGATGCCCTTGCGGTCCGCGACCGCGACGTCACCGATCCCCGCCTCCAGCAGGAACTTGGCGATGGCAACCCCGGCCGCCCCCGCCCCCGAGATCACCGCACGCAGATCACCCAGCGTCCGCCCGGTCAGCTTCGCCGCGTTCCGCAGCGCCGCCAGCGTCACGATCGCGGTCCCGTGCTGGTCGTCGTGGAAGACGGGGATGTCCAGCCGCTCCTGGAGCTTGCGCTCGATCTCGAAGCACCGCGGCGCCGAGATGTCCTCCAGGTTGACGCCCCCGAACGAGGGAGCGAGCCGGACCACGGTCTCCACGATCTCGTCGACGCCCGTGCAGTCCAGCGCGATCGGCACGGCATCCACCCCGCCGAACTGCTTGAACAGGATGGCCTTGCCCTCCATCACGGGAAGGGAGGCCTCCGGGCCGATGTCACCGAGTCCCAGCACGGCCGTACCGTCCGTCACCACAGCGACGACGGACGACTTCCACGTGTAGTCGTGGACGAGCTCGGGCTGCTCGGCGATGGCGCTGCACACCTTCGCCACGCCGGGCGTGTACGCCAGGGACAGGTCGTCCTTGTCACGGACGGGCACGGTGGCCTGCACGGCCATCTTGCCGCCACGGTGCAGCGCAAAGGCAGGGTCGAAGTCGAGGGAGTCGACGGAACCGTCGGAACCGACGGTGTCGACGGAGCCGGCGGAATTGACCGGCTCCACGTCGCCTTCAAGACCCGTACTGCTGTCGCTGCGAGGATTGACGATCTCCGCTGCCACTTTGTTTTACCCCTTAAGTCTTCATTGATTTGAGGGTGACCACTCCTGGTTGAGGGGTGGGCGGGCACCGCGTAACCCTGCCGCCGTGGTGGTGCGTACGGGCGGATACGCGACGGACGCGCCGCACACGCGCCCTGAGCCCCGGATGAGGGGTGTAGAGAACCTTCTTACCGGACGGACCAGGTCGGCGACGAGTCCATACCGCGAAGCTCACACGCCGGTGACATGACTCATACCTGGATATGTGGACAAGTCCAAGACATGACCTCAAGACACTACAAGTGCGGAGTGGTGCCGGCCCGCATCGCGAGATGCGCCGAAGATCTTCCGGCCGGAAGGAGGGATTCCCGCACAAGGTCCGGCCCTGATGGAGCCGTCCATGGCGGTTCGGGGGTCACCCGTTATCCGATTTTGACATAGCGAGTCCCCTGAAGCGCGCAGTCCGAATGGCAAGATGCCGTCATCACACGAGGTCGCGACACCCAAAGGTGTGTGTTCTCGTCGACCCATCGGCAACTCCCTCATCCGCCGGAGGAACCCACCATGACCGCAAGCTCCACCCGTCGTACGACCGCCGCGCAGTCCCGTATAGCAGCGGTCGGTGCGATCGCGGTCGCCGGGGCCCTGGTTCTCACCGGCTGCGGTGACCAGACCAAGAAGGACTCCAACAGCTCTTCCTCGAGCGCCGTCTCAGCTCCGCTGGCCTCCAAGCTGCCCGCGTCGATCCGTGACGCGGGCGTCATCAAGGTCGGCTCGGACATCGCGTACGCGCCCGTCGAGTTCAAGGACAGCTCCGGCAAGACCGTGGGTATCGACCCCGATCTGGCGGACGCGATGGGCAAGCAGCTCGGAGTGAAGTTCGAGTTCCAGAACGGCACCTTCGACACCCTGATCACGGGTCTGCGCTCCAAGCGGTACGACATGGCGATGTCCGCGATGACGGACACCGCGGACCGCCAGAACGGTGTCGACGCCGACACCGGCAAGAAGGTCGGCGAGGGCGTCGACTTCGTCGACTACTTCACCGCGGGTGTCTCGATCTACACCCCCAAGGGCAAGACCCAGAACATCAAGACCTGGGCCGACCTCTGCGGCAAGAAGATCGCGGTGCAGCGCGGCACGGTCTCGGAGGACCTCGCCAAGTCCGAGTCGAAGAAGTGCACGGGTGGCAAGAAGATCGCCATCGAGTCCTACGACAACGACCAGCAGGCCCAGACCCGGGTGCGCGCCGGTGGCGCCGACGCCGGTTCCTCGGACTTCCCGGTCGCCGCGTACGCGGTGAAGACCTCGGGCGGCGGCAAGGACTTCGAGCTCGTCGGCGAGCAGGTCGAGGCGGCGCCGTACGGCATCGCGGTCGCCAAGTCCAACACGCAGCTTCGCGACGCACTGCAGGCCGCGCTCGACGCGATCATCAAGAACGGCGAGTACGACAAGGTGATAGCGAAGTGGGGCGTCGAGGCCGGCGCCGTCAAGACGGCCGCGGTCAACGGAGGAAAGTGACCGCGGGCGCGAGCGGGCACTGAAAGGCAACAACACCCGTGACTGTTGACATCGACAAGACGGCAGGGCCGGAGGACACTCCTCCGGCCGGGCCGGAGGCCATCAAGGCCATCCCCGTCCGGCACTACGGACGGTACCTCTCGGCCGTCATCGCGATCGCCGTGCTCGTCGCGATCATCTACGCGTTCGGCCAGGGCAAGATCAACTGGAATGCCGTACCGGACTACTTCTTCGACCAGCGCATCATCAAGGGCGTCGGCCAGACTCTGCTGCTGACGGTGCTCTCCATGGTGATCGGCATCGTGGGCGGCATCCTGCTCGCGGTGATGCGCCTGTCGAAGAACCCTGTGACCTCGTCCATCGCGTGGTTCTACATCTGGTTCTTCCGCGGCACCCCGGTCCTCGTCCAGCTGTTCGTCTGGTTCAACCTGGGTCTGGTCTTCGAGTACATCAACCTCGGGCCGATCTACAAGGACTACTGGTCCAGCTTCATGACGCCGTTCCTGACGGCGCTGCTCGGCCTGGGTCTGAACGAGGCCGCGTACATGGCCGAGATCTGCCGTGCCGGTCTGCTGTCGGTCGACGAGGGCCAGACCGAGGCGTCGCACGCGCTGGGCATGAGCCACGGCAAGACGCTGCGGCGGATCATCATCCCGCAGGCGATGCGCGTGATCGTGCCGCCCACGGGCAACGAGGTCATCAACATGCTGAAGACGACCTCCCTCGTGTCGGCGGTGCAGTACTACGAGCTCTTGCGGTACGCCCAGGACATCGGACAGACCTCCGGCGCCCCGGTGGAGATGCTCTTCCTGGCCGCCGCCTGGTACTTGATCATGACCTCGGTCCTGAGCGTGGGCCAGTACTACGTCGAGCGGTACTACGCCCGCGGTTCGAGCCGTCAGCTGCCGCCCACCCCGTGGCAGAAGATCAAGGCCAATCTGACGTCCCTGTCGAACCGTCAGGGAGCGGCGGCATGACCGAGAACGAAACCACCAAAGACATTTCCGGTACGCCGATGGTGAAGTCCGAAGGCGTCCACAAGTCCTTCGGCGCGGTCGAGGTCCTCAAGGGCATCGACCTGGAGGTCAGGTCCGGCGAGGTCTTCTGCCTCATCGGCCCGTCCGGCTCCGGCAAGTCGACCTTCCTGAGGTGCATCAACCACCTTGAGAAGATCAACGCCGGCCGGCTGTCCGTCGACGGTGAGCTGGTCGGCTACCGCCAGAAGGGCGACAAGCTGTACGAGCTCAAGGACAGCGAGGTCGCGCTGAAGCGCCGGGACATCGGCATGGTCTTCCAGCGCTTCAACCTGTTCCCGCACATGACGGCGCTCGAGAACGTCATGGAGGCCCCGGTCCAGGTCAAGGGCATCAGCAAGACCCAGGCCCGGGTGCGTGCGGAGCAGCTCCTGGAACGCGTCGGCCTGGCCGACAAGGCGGCCAACTACCCCTCGCAGCTCTCCGGCGGTCAGCAGCAGCGTGTCGCCATCGCCCGAGCGCTGGCGATGGACCCGAAGCTGATGCTGTTCGACGAGCCGACCTCGGCGCTCGACCCGGAGCTGGTCGGTGACGTCCTCGACGTCATGCGCGACCTCGCCGAGTCCGGCATGACGATGATCGTCGTCACCCACGAGATGGGCTTCGCCCGCGAGGTGGGCGACTCGCTGGTCTTCATGGACGGCGGTGTGGTGGTCGAGTCCGGCCACCCGCGTGACGTACTGACGAACCCGCAGCACGAGCGGACGCAGTCGTTCCTGTCCAAGGTGCTCTGAACCACGGACAAAAGTGCTCTGAGCCACGGACAAGAGTGAAGGGGCGGTACGGGAATCCCGTACCGCCCCTCCTTCGTCCGGCCCCCGCGGCCTGTCTACTTCACTGCCAGCACCAGCGCGTCCGACGGCGACCGCCACACCGCCCGCGCCTCCCCGAAGCCCCTTTCGCGCAGCACACGCGTGTGCCAGTCGACGGACGGCATGTCACCGTCGGCGTGCTCCCCGTAGATCTCGAAGCGGCGGGCGGTCGGCGCGGCGAGGACGGGGTCCTGGGCCGCCAGCTCCCACCAGGCGGCCCAGTCGAGCACCCCGCGCGCCCTGGCCTCGTCCATCCGGGCGTGCCGCTGGGCGCGCTCGGCCTCGTTGATCCGGGGCGTGGACTCGTCGATCATGTGGTCGGCGTTCATGAAGACGCCGCCGTCGCGGACGAGCTCCGCGACCTGGCCGTAGAGGGCCGCGAGGGGTTCGCTGTGCAGCCAGTGGAGGGCGGTGGCGGTCAGGACGGCGTCGTACGAGCCGTACGGCAGCCGGGTCGCCCAGTGCGGGTCCTTGAGGTCGGCCGTGACGAAGGAGACCCTCTCGTCGCCCGCGAAGGTGCCCTCGGCGATGGTGAGGAGCGCCGGGTCGAGGTCGACGCCGGTACTGGTGGCCTTCGGGAAGCGGTCGAGGAGCCGGGCCGTGATGGTGCCGGTGCCGCAGGCCAGGTCGAGGACGCGCGGCTCCGGGCCGCACAGGGCCTCGACCATGTCGAGCATCACCCGGAAGCGTTCCTCCCGGTCCGGCATGTACCACTCCTGTTGGCGGTCCCAGCTCTCCTGCCAGGCATGCCAGTCGGTGCCGTTGCCATGGATCTCGTCGCTGTCGATTCCGGTGCCGACGGTCATGGAAGCCCCTTCTCCGTTCGCCTTCACTCGCCCGCGTAATACCCTGGAAGCGCAATCAGCCGTTACCTGACCGCACGCACGACGATAGAGCGCCTCCGTAAGGACTACAAGTGGAACTGGCCTATTACTCGGATTACGCGGTACGCCTCGTCAACACCGAGGAGCCGACCCGGGGCAAGGACTCGCTCACCTCGGTCGAGGCGGTCCGGGACCTCTTCGGAGGGAACGCCTCCGCGGCCCGCCGCGCCACGGACGCGGACGTCACCCGCTTCCGGTCGGTCCGCGCCCGGCTGCGCGCCGTCTTCGAGGCGGCCGACGGCGGCGACGAGACCCTGTCCGTGGACCTGCTGAACTCACTCCTCCTGGAGTTCCCCGTCAGCCCGCAGATCTCCGGGCACGACCACCGGGACGACGACGGGCGCCCGCTGTGGCACATGCACCTGGCGGACCACCCGTCGAACGCGACCGCGGGCTACGCGGCGATCGCCGCCATGGGACTCGCCTTCCACCTCACCGAGTACGGCGTGGACCGCCTCGGCCTGTGCGAGGCGGCCCCCTGCCGCAACGCGTACCTGGACACGTCGACGAACCGCTCCCGGCGCTACTGCTCGGACCGCTGCGCGACGCGCGCCAACGTGGCGGCCTACCGAGCGCGCAAACGCCTGGAGGCCGACCGGTCGGAGAGCACCGGCCTGGCGGCGCCGAGCGCCCAGCGGACGACGGCGAACGGCGAGCGCTGACCCGGTAGATAGGGCCGGTAGCGGAAGCGCACCTTCCCGAGGACGAGGTCCTCGGGCACGGTTCCGTAGTCGGTGCTGTCCCCACCCGCGTAGGCGTTGTCCCCGAGCACCCACCAACCCCCCTCGCGCCGCTCCGCGATCCGCTTCACGACCAGCAGGTCCTGCTGGAACGGATGGCGCAGAACGACCACGTCACCGGGCCTGACCCGGGCCCCGTACTGCACGACGAGCCGATCTCCGTGCTGGAGCGTGGGCACCATCGAGGGCCCCGTCACCTCGGCGGCCCCGAACGGCAGCACGGCCCTCCCACGCTCGGTCTCCTGCGACAGCTCCGGCATCACCGGCACCTCCCCGGTCCATCCTCCACCAGTCCCAGTCTCACCCTGGACTTTTGTCCTAAGCCCATGGGGGCACTCGAGAAAAGACGTCTCCTACGGAGTAATGTCCCACCTGAGAAGACGATCACGAGGAAGGACAGCTCAATGCTCTCCCGCCTGTTTGCCCCCAAGGTCAAGGTCAGCGCGCACTGCGACCTGCCCTGCGGCGTGTACGACCCGGCCCAGGCCCGCATCGAGGCGGAGTCGGTGAAGGCCGTCCAGGAAAAGATGGCCGGCAACGACGACCCGCACTTCCAGGCTCGCGCCACCGTCATCAAGGAGCAGCGCGCCGAGCTCGCCAAGCACCACGTGTCGGTGCTCTGGAGCGACTACTTCAAGCCCCCGCACTTCGAGAAGTACCCGGAGCTGCACCAGCTGGTCAACGACACCCTGAAGGCCCTCTCGGCCGCCAAGGCGTCCACGGACCCGGCCACGGGCCAGAAGGCGCTGGACTACATCGCCCAGATCGACAAGATCTTCTGGGAGACCAAGAAGGCCTGACCTTTGGTCATACGGCTCGACCCGCGACCTGTTCGGTTTCTCCGGTCACGCGGTCCCTCTGCCCGCACCCGGCCCGCAGGACGCCCGACACGGCGTCCCTGACGGTCCGGGTGCGGTCTTCTTTCACCGCCGCGTTCGGAAGCCGGGGCGAGCTGCTGGATGAACTCGACGTCCGCAGTGACGAGTTCGCGGGCCTGCTCGTCGCCCCCGACACCGCGGCCGCGTCCCGTCCGTGGCCGTGACCCACCAGCCTCTGTCAGTGGCGCGTGCCATCCTGAAGAAATGACTCTGGAGGATCTGGTCCGGCTGCGCCGGGCACGCGACCGGATGGACCGCGAGTACGCGGAGCCGCTGGACGTCGCCGCGCTCGCGCGCACCGCGCTGATGTCACCCGGGCACTTCCAGCGGAGCTTCCGGGCGGCGTACGGGGAGACGCCGTACACCTATCTCATGACCCGCCGAATAGAGCGGGCCAAGGCCCTGCTGCGGCGGGGTGACCTGACGGTCACGGAGGTCTGCCTCGCCGTGGGCTGTACGTCGCTCGGTTCGTTCAGCTCCCGCTTCACGGAACTGGTCGGCGAGACCCCGAGCGCGTACCGGGCCCGGCCGCACGATCACGGCGCCCCCATCCCGCCGTGTGTGGCCCAGCGCCTGACCCGCCCGACCCGCCACCGCAACCCGGAAGCGGAACCGGGTACGCGCCTCTAGCGTGGGGCCATGGACCTGAAACTCTCACAGTGCTTCATCGCCGTGGACGACCATGACAAAGCGCTCGCCTTCTACCGGGACGTCCTCGGCCTGGAGGTCCGGGGTGACGTCGCCTTCGAGGGGATGCGCTGGGTGACGGTCGGCTCCCCGCTCCAGCCGGACGTCCAGATCGTCCTGGAGCCGCCCGCCGCGAGCCCGGACATCTCCCCCGCCGACAAACAGGCCATGGCCGAGCTCCTCGCCAAGGGCATCCTGCGCGGTGTCATCTTCTCCACCGCCGACTGCGACGCCCTCTACGAACGCGTCCGCGCCTCCGGCGCCGATGTCCTCCAGGAGCCGATGGACCAGCCGTACGGCGTCCGCGACTGCGCCTTCCGCGACCCGGCGGGCAACCTCCTGCGCTTCACCGAACGCCCCGCTGCCTGACCCCGGCCACCCCCGCATCGGCCGGCGGGAGGCAGACTACGTCCGTGTGTTCCGTGGGAGCGGGTCGCCCATGGAACGGAACGTCTGAAGTCCCGTAGTCCGAGGAGTCATCGATGCCGTCCGCGCGCCCCCGCGTCCTCTACGTCAGTGACCTGGCCTACCCGGCCAAGGGGCGGCGGTACTGCGACGAGGACATCTTCCTCACCTCCCGCCTGCGCGAGGAGTTCGACCTCGCCGTGTGCCACCCCCTGGACGCGGCCGCGCTGATGACCGGCTTCGACGCCGTCGTCGTACGGAACAGCGGGCCCGTGCTGCACTACCAGGCGCAGTACGACGCGTTCCGGAAGCAGGCGGTCACGGAAGGTGTCCGCGTGTACAACCAGCTGTCCGGCAAGGGGGACATGGCGGGGAAGGGGTACCTGCTGGACCTCACCGCGGCGGGGTTCCCGGTCATCCCGACCATCGACCGCGCGGACGACCTCGACCGGCTTCCGGACGTCGACACCTACGTCGTGAAGCCCAAGCTGGGAGCGGACTCCATCGGCCTGGAGTTCGTACCCCGCGACCGGCTGCCCGAACTGCCGTACGGCAACATCCTCGTCCAGCCACGCATCGACTTCCGCTACGAGGTGTCCTTCTACTTCGTCGACCACACCTTCCAGTACGCCCTGTACGCGCCCCGCCCGGACGAGCGCTGGGCCCTGGAACCGTACGAGCCGACCGAGCGGGACCGGGAGTTCGCGCAGCGGTTCGTCGACTGGAACGACATCGCGTACGGCATCCAGCGCGTCGACGCCTGCCGGGCCCCCGACGGCGAACTGCTCCTCGTGGAGCTGGAGGACCTGAACCCGTATCTGTCCCTGGACGTCCTCTCCCCCGACGCGCGGGACGCCTTCGTCTCACGGGTGAAAACGTCGTTGCGCGGGCTGATCGGACAGGAGACGGTACGAGCCGCACAAGGCGTCTGAGAGGGAGCGGGAAACGACCCATGGCTGACCCCATTCGATGGACCTACGCCTTCGTCGACCGGCCCATGAAGGACCTCGATCGCGCCTGCGGCTTCTGGACCGCGGTCACGGCGACGAAGCTGTCCGAACCGCGTGGTGAGCAGGGCGAGTTCGTGACCCTGCTGCCCGACGGCACCGACGCCTGCGTCAAGGCGCAGGGCGTCGACGCGGGCGACGGCGGCGCCCATCTGGACCTCGCCGTCGAGGACGTAGCGGCGCTGGCGGAGTCGGCCCGGCAGCTCGGCGCCGAGATCGTCACCACCGAAGAGGACCTGGTCGTCCTGCGCTCCCCCGGTGGCCAGCCGTTCTGTGCGGTCCGTTGGCACGGCGGGTCGGCGCGGCCTGCGGTCGTCCCGGGCCCCACCGGCGCCACCAGCCGCCTCGACCAGGTGTGCCTGGACGTGGCGCCCACCCGCTTCGAGGCCGAAGTCGCCTTCTGGAGCGCCCTGACCGGATGGGAGTCGCACCCCGGCGCGCTCCCGGAGTTCCACCTGCTCAGGCCGCCCGCCGGGCTCCCCTTCCGCATCCTCCTGCAACGCCTCGACACCGCCCGCCCCGCCGCCGCCCACCTCGACATCGCCTGCTCGGACATCGAGGCGGTACGCGCCCACCACGAGCGGCTCGGTGCCGTGCTCGTCGGTCACGGCGCCCGCTGGGCCGTCATGCGGGACCCGGTCGGCGGCACGTACTGCCTGACCGGCCGGGACCCGGCGACGGGCAGCCTCCCGGCCCCGGCCTGATCCGAGGAACGACCCGAAGCGGACGGCCCGAGGCGGACAGCCCTACGCGGGCTCCCACACCTCCACGTCCACCACGGCAGCCACCGGAATCGGCCCGTAGATGTGCGGGAACTCCTCGCCCCCGGGCTTGACCGCCTCGTAGCGCAGCGGCACGTCCAGCCGTTCGGGATCGATGACCAGGAGCACCAGCTCGTCGGGGCCGTCGTACCCGCCGTACAGGAAGGAGGCGACCCCGGGGACCTGGTGCCGCAGCGAGCAGTGGATGAAGCCCTCCTCCTGGAGGGTGCGGCCACGGGTGGACATCTCGTACGCGCCGGACGCGCGCGCCGCGTCCCACAGGGAACGCTCGGTGAGGTGCAACAAGGGTTCGGACATGCCCGCCACGCTACGGCCTCAGCCGGGCCGCCCTCGTCTCCAGTGGCGTCGCTCGGGGAAACCGGGGGTGGCGCGGGCGGATCCCGCTCAGATGTCTCCGGTGCCGTCCAGGATGGGGCGGATGACCACCGGGTAGTTCGTGGCGCCCTCGGGGCCGGGGCAGCGGGTGACGCGCTCGGCGATCTCGGTGACCCGCTCCAGGCTCTCGCACTCCAGTACCCAGTAGCCGGCGATCAGCTCCTTGGTCTCGCTGTACGGCCCGTCGGTGATGACGGCCTTCCCGTCCTGCCCGGCCGTGACCAGGCGGGTCTGTGCCGGTTCGACCAGCCCCTGCCCGTCGACGAGCTCACCGGACTTCGAGAGGTCTTCGTTGATCGCGCCCATGTACGCGTACATCGCCTGCAGCTCCTGCTCGCTCCAGGCCGGGGCATGTACGGAGCCCTTGCCCCGCATGCCCTCGTAGTCCGCCTGCGTGCCCTGCACCATCACCAGGTACTTCACGAGTCGGCTCCCTCGGCTTCCTCATTTTTCCGCGACGGACTCCCCGGGTTGCTCCCGGGGCTCTCCGGTGTCCCCGCCGGGTTCGGATCCGGTCCCGGGCACGGACCGGGACCGCGCGCCGCCTCCGGATCCCGCACCGCCGGACCCGACTCCGGCTCCGGGCTCGCCGACGTACCTCTCGCACTCCGGGTTGTGGCAGGGGCCGGGGCCCCATACGGGAACGAACGCGCCCAGCGTCTTGTGGCGCCGCACGACGGTGGTGACCGGCTGCCGGCAGGCGGGGCAGACATGCTCATCGGTGCCCATGCATTCAGGGTAGGGCGGGTGACGCTTCAGCGCTTCCTGCTGTACGTCCGCGCCAAGACGCCGTTCTTGCACGCGTCGTCCTGCGCTTTGCCCGATCAGGCTCCCCGCCCGGGCTGCGGCTCGCGCCACATCGGCCACATCCGCGGACCGTCCGGCAGGTCGAGAGGGCGCCCCGTGAGCTCGAAGCCGAGACGCTCGTAGAGCCGACGGCTGTCGGCGTTGCTCGCCTCCAGATAGGCGGGCAGACCCTCGCGGTCGCAGCGGTCGAGGACCGACCGGACGAGCGCGGTGCCGAGACCCTCGCCCTGGCGCTGGGGCGCCACGCCGATCATCCACAGGTACTCGTGGGCGCGGCCCGCGGGGTGGATCCCGGCCGTCAGGCGGCCTATCAGCTCGACCCGCTCGTTGTCGGGGTCGACGGCCTCACGCAGCCGTGCGGGACCGTCGTCCTCGTCTGCGTGGCCGGCGTCGGCGGGCACGGACAGCCACAGCGCGCACGCCGTGCCGTCCTCCGTGACGTCGACGCGGCCCTCGGCGAGCACGAGCTCGGTGAACATCCCCATCAGCCCGGGGTGCTTCGCGCGGCGGTGCGCCGCGTCCGGAAAGACCCAGCCACTCACCGGGTCGTCCTGGAACGCCTCGTCGAGCAGCCGGGTGACCAGCTCCCGGTCGCCCACGTCCGCCGTCCGGATCACCACGCCCATGTCCCACCCTCTCGCCTCAACCGCCGCTGATCGTACGGCTGTTGCAGCCTAGGGCCTGTCGGGCCTGTCCGGGCCCGAGAGAGACGGGCCCCGCGCACCGTGGGGATGCGCGGGACCCGCTCCGGCCGGAGCCCGGTGCCGTACGGAGGTCAGGTGCCGTACGGTCCCGGAGGCCCCGGGGTCTTCAACCGCCCTTCTGAAGGGTCGAACGGGTCATCCGAAGGTTCGAACGGGTCAGTTGCTGCGCCGCGTCACGAACTCCGCGAGCGCGAGGAGGCCGCCCGCCGCCTCCGGGTCGGGGATCGCCCGGGACAACTCGTGCATCGCCCGGGACATCCGGTCGGCCGCCTGGAGCTGCGCCCAGTCACGGCCGCCCGCCCGCTCGACGGCCTGCACCGTGCGCTCCAACTCCCCTTCCTCGTAGGGAACTCCGTACAGCTCGGCGAGTTCCGTCGCCGCCGGGGTGCCGGAGGCGAGCGCGGCGACCACGGGCAGGGACTTCTTGCGGGCGATGAGGTCCGCCCCGGCCGGCTTGCCGGTGCGGCTCGGGTCCCCCCAGATCCCGATCACGTCGTCGATCAGCTGGAAGGCGAGCCCGGCCTCCCGGCCGAACGCGTCCAGCGCGTCGACGTCCTCCTCGTCCGCCCCCGCGTACAGCCCGCCGAGCGCGCATGCGCAGCCGAGCAGCGCGCCGGTCTTGGCCTCGGCCATGGCGAGCACCTCGTCGAGGGTGACCTCGGCGGGTCCGCGCTTCTCCATGGCCGTGTCCGCGTGCTGCCCCTCGCACAGCTCTACGACGCAGGACGCGAGCCGGGCGGCGGCGGCCTGGGACGCCGGGTGCGCGTCCTCGGCCAGCAGCCGCTGGGCGAGCGCCTGCATGGCGTCCCCGGCGAGGATCGCGTCGGCATCGCCGAACACGGTCCACGCGGTGGGGCGGTGTCTGCGGGTGGTGTCCCGGTCCATGACGTCGTCGTGCAGCAGCGTGAAGTTGTGGATCAACTCCACTGCGGCCGCCGCCTGTACGGCGGCCGCGTGCTGACCGCCGAGCGCTCCCGTGGCGGTGAGCACCAGGGCCGGGCGGATCGCCTTGCCCGCGTTGCCCGCCGCCGGGGTGCCGTCCGCGTGCTCCCAGCCGAAGTGGTAGAGCGCGATCCGGCGCATGGATCCAGGCAGCGAGTCGACGGCCCTGCGCAGCTCGGGGTCGACGGACGCACGGGCGTACTCCAGGATGCCCGCCGCCTCCTGTCCCTCCAGCGGGCCGGGCGCGACCTGCCGATCCATGGGCCTCCCGTCCGCGGACCCGCCGTCCGAGGGTCCGCCGTCCAAGGGCCTGCCCTCCATGGGCTTGCCGATGAGGCCCCGCCTGTCCAGGGTCTCGGCCGGACTCCGCCTCGTCCCCGGTGTTCCCGCCTGATCGGGCGGGAACACGGCGGCCGGCGCCGGGAAGGTCACCGCCAGCGGCCGATCTCGACGTTCTCCAGGATGCCGAGGGCGTCCGGCACGAGAACCGCCGCCGAGTAGTACGCCGTCACCAGGTAGGAGATGATCGCCTGTTCGTTGATGCCCATGAAGCGCACCGACAGGCTCGGCTCGATCTCGTCCGGGATGCCCGCCTGCTGGAGGCCGATGACACCCTGCTCGGCCTCGCCGGTACGCAGGGCGATGATCGAGGTCGTCCGGGTGTCGCTGACGGGGATCTTGTTGCACGGGAACAGCGGCACACCGCGCCAGGTCGGGATGCGGTTGCCCGCGATCTCGACGCTCTCGGGGACCAGTCCGCGCTTGTTGCACTCGCGGCCGAACGCGGAGATCGCGCGCGGGTGGGCGAGGAGCAGCTTGGTGCCACGCCGGCGGCTGAGCAGCTCGTCCAGGTCATCGGGGCTGGGCACGCCGTCGTGCGGCTGGAGCCGCTGGTCGTACTCGCAGTTGTTGAGCAGTCCGAACTCCCGGTTGTTGATGAGCTCGTGCTCCTGGCGCTCCTTCAGCGCCTCGACGGTGAGGCGGAGCTGCTGCTCCGTCTGGTTCATCGGCTGGTTGTAGAGATCGGCCACACGCGTGTGCAGGCGCAGCACGGTCTGGGCGATGCTCAGTTCGTACTCGCGCGGCGCGGCCTCGTAGTCCACGAAGGTGCCGGGGATGTCCTGCTCCCCGGTGTGGCCGGCCGCGAGGTCGATCTCCTTCTCGCCGTACTTGTTGGTGCGCTGCTCCGGAATCGCGCGCAGCGACGTGAGGTGTTCGCGCAGGGAGTCGGAGCGCTCGGCGACCTGCTCGAGGTCCTGGCGCGGCAGTGCGAGCACGGTGACCGCGGTGACGGCGCGGGCCGTGTACTCCCAGATGGCGTCCGGGTCGATGAGCGCCTGCTCGCCGAAGTACGCGCCGTCGGCGAGGACGCCGAGGACCGCGTCGTCGCCGTACGGGCCGGTGCCGATCTTCTCCACCTTGCCGTGCGCGAGCAGGAACACCTCGTCGGACGGGCTGCCGAACGAGGCGAGCACTTCGCCCGGTACGAACTCCCGCTGCTGGCACCGCTGGGCGAGCTCGCCGAGCACCTCCTGATCCTCGAACGAGCGGAGCACGGACAGCTCGCCGAGCTCCGCGGGGATGACCTGCACACGGTCACCGGTCTTCACGAACGTCACGCGGCCGTCGCCCACGGAGTAGCTGAGCCGCCGGTTCACGCGGTACGTGCCACCCTGCACGTTCACCCACGGAAGCATGCGCAGCAGCCACCGTGAGCTGATCTCCTGCATCTGGGGTGCGGACTTGGTGGTGGTGGCCAGGTTCCGCGCGGCCGATGTGCCGAGACTCTGCTGCGGCTTGCCCTGACCCGCACGGACCTCTTCGCCTACCGACATGAAAATTGCCCTCCCGGTCATGCGCTGATCTGCGCCGACCAGCCTTCCATCACGGAGCGTGCCGGTGCTATTACACGAATGAGCGGGAATGGATCACGGTGGATTGGGCAGAGGGTCCGCTTTTGTCGATCGATCGAACAGCCGGCGCCGTCGTCCTCGAACAGCGCGGAGCCGTTGCGAGCGGGAACTCCCAGATCAGGCCAACCGTTTGACGCGGTGACGGACGACGACAGGAGACGGCAATGGCAGGCTTCCTGGACCGCGCCAAGGAACAGGCGCAGCGAGGGCTCACCCAGGGCAAGCAGAAGCTCGACGAGGTGCAGGCGCAGCGTGCGGGCGGCGACCTCCTCAAGAAACTGGGCGCGGCGTACTACGCGGAGCGGCGCGGCAGCGGCTCCCCCGAGGCGACCCAGCAGGCCCTGCAGGCGCTGGAGAGCCACATCGCCGTGAACGGGGACGCGTTCCTGCGCTCCTGACGGGCCTCACGGACGCGCCGCGAACGCGCTGGTCAGACGCGCCCGCGTCCCTGACCGGATCGACTCGCACGCCGTACGAACGGCTGGGCCGGAGCCCCGGGTTCCGGGTACAGCTGCGGTACGAGACGGCCGCGACCGGTGGCCGCCGCGCAGTGCGAAGGAGGCGGTCATGGCCCCACCCATGTCCGCGGGCGGTTTCCTGGACCAGCTCAGGGAGGAAGGCGTCACCGTCGTCGAGGTCGGCGACTGGGAGCATCACAACCGCAATCACAAGGGGCCCTGGGGTCCGGTGTACGGCGTGATGATCCACCACTCGGTGACCTCGGGCAGCGAGCACACCGTCGGGCTCTGTCGTGCGGGCCGCCCGGACCTGCCCGGTCCGCTGTGCCACGGCGTCATCACCAAGGACGGTGTCCTGCACCTCGTGGGCTACGGCAGGGCCAACCACGCGGGCCTGGGCGACGACGACGTGCTGCGCGCCGTGATCGCGGAGAAGGCGCTCCCGCCGGACAACGAGGCGAACACCGACGGCAACCGCCACTTCTACGGCTTCGAGTGCGAGAACCTCGGCGACGGAAAGGATCCGTGGCCCGAGGTGCAGCTGGAGGCCATCGAGAAGGCCGCGGCCGCGATCTGCCGCCACCACGGCTGGACGGAGCGTTCGGTCATCGGCCACCTGGAGTGGCAGCCGGGCAAGGTCGACCCGCGCGGCTTCACGATGGCCTCGATGAGAGAGCGCGTCCGCGACCGCCTCAAGTGACGGACGGGCACGGGGTGGCTGCCCGCATACCGGACAGGTGTCCGACAATGGTGGGGTGCCCAGCCCCGCAACCCCGGACGACCCGACCACCCCGGCCGCTCCGGACGTCCCCGAAGCGCTCGACCCGACCGTTCTGCGGCCGAGGCTGCCCTCGCCGCTGTGTCAGGTCACGGACGAGCGCTTCACGCGCCAGGGCGTGCGGCTGCTGCTCAAGCGGGACGATCTGATCCACCCGGAGCTGATCGGAAACAAGTGGCGCAAGCTCGCCCCGAACCTCCGCGCGGCGGCGGGCCGCACGGTGGTCACGTTCGGCGGCGCGTACTCCAACCATCTGCGCGCCACCGCCGCCGCGGGCCGCCTCCTCGGGCTGACGACCGTGGGGGTGGTCCGCGGCCAGGAGCTGGCCGACCGGCCCCTCAACCCCTCACTGACCCGCTGCGCGGCCGACGGCATGCGACTGCACTTCGTCGACAGATCGACGTATCGCCGCAAGAGCGAACCGGAGACGCTGGCCGCCCTGCTGCGCTCGGTGGACGCCGAGGACGCGTACGTCGTCCCGGAGGGTGGCAGCAACTCTCTTGCCGTACGCGGCTGCCGGGAGCTCGGCGCGGAGCTGCGGGGCCATGGCGGTGTCGATGTGGCCGTCCTGGCCTGCGGCACCGGCGGCACCCTCGCCGGCCTGGCCGCAGGCCTCGCCCCCGACCAGCGGGCCCTGGGGATCCCTGTCCTCAAGGGCGGCTTCCTGGGCGGTGACATAAGAGCCCTCCAGGAAGCCGCCTTCGGCGGCCCGTGCGGGACCTGGTCACTCGACGACCGCTTCCACTTGGGCGGCTATGCCCGCACCACGCCCGAACTCGACACCTTCGCCGCGGACTTCGAACAGCGCCACGGCCTGCCCGTGGAGCGTCTCTATGTCGCCAAGATGCTCTACGGACTTGTCACCCTGGTGGAGGAGGGGGCGTTCCCACGGGGGACGACGGTGGCGGCGGTGATCACGGGGGCACCGTTGTGAGCCCCCGTCCGGCGCTTCACGCCGCTTCCCGGTAGGCCGCCGCCTCCTCCAGGTCGAGTCTGCGCAGGAGGGTGCGGAGCATTTCGTCGTCGATGTAGCGGTGGTCGCGGAGTTTCACGAACATCTCGCGTTCGGCGCTGATCATCTCGCGGGACAGGCGGCGGTAGGTGTCGTCAGCGGTCTCCCCGGTCACCGGGTTGACGGCGCCGAGCCGTTCCCAGACGGCGTTGCGGCGGCGTTCCAGGACCGAGCGGAGCCGGTCGGCGAGCGGCGGGGGCAGGGCGTTGCGGTCGTCGGCGAGGAGTTCGTCGAGGCGCTCCTCGGCGACCCGGGACGCCTGAGCCTGGGCGTTCGCCTCGGCGAGCGTCTCGGCCTGGACGTCGCGTCCCGGCAGCTTCAGCAGGCGAATGAGAGGGGGCAGGGTCAGTCCCTGGACGACCAGGGTCCCGATCACGGTGGTGAAGGTGAGGAAGAGGAGGAGGTTGCGATCGGGGAAGGAGACACCACCGTCCACGGTGAGCGGGATGGAGAAGGCGATGGCGAGCGAGACCACCCCGCGCATGCCGGCCCAGCCGATGATGAACGGGCCCTTCCAGGTGGGGGACCCCTCGCGCTCCCGGACGCGCGCCGACAGGATCCGGGGCAGGAAGGTGGCGGGATAGATCCACACGAACCGGGCGGCGACCACGACCAGGAAGACGGCCACCGCATACCAGGCGGCCTGGGCTCCCTGGTACTGGCCGAGGCCCTTGAGGACGACCGGCAGTTGGAGTCCGATCAGGGCGAACACCGCCGACTCCAGGACGAACGCGACCATCTTCCACACCGCCTCCTCCTGGAGCCGGGTCGCGAAGTCCACCTCCCAGGCGCGGTGCCCGAGGTAGAGCGCGACGACGACCACCGCGAGCACTCCGGAGGCGTGCACCTGCTCGGCGATCCCGTAGGCGGCGAAGGGGATCAACAAGGAGAGGGTGTTCTGGAGAAGTGCCTCATTCAGGTGCGTGCGCAACCAGTGGATCGGAACCATCAGGACGAGACCGACGACCACACCGCCGACCGCCGCGAGGAGGAACTCACGGACACCGCCCGCCCAGGTCGCGCCCTCGCCGACCGCGGCGGCGAGGGCCACCTTGTAGGCGGTGATCGCGGTCGCGTCGTTCACCAGGGACTCGCCCTGAAGGATCGTGGTGATCCGCGAGGGCAGCCCCACCCGGCGTGCCACCGCCGTGGCCGCCACCGCGTCCGGCGGCGCCACCACCGCCCCGAAGACCAGCGCCGCGGGCAGCGGCAGGCTCGGCACGATCAGATAGGCGGCCCAGCCGACGGCCAGCGTCGCGAAGAGCACGTACCCCACCGACAGCAGCGCGATGGGCCGCATGTGCGCCCGGAGATCGAGGTACGAGCTGTCGGTGGCCGCCGTGTACAGCAGCGGGGGCAGCACCAGCGGGAGCACGACCTCCGGGTCGAGTTCGTATCCAGGCACCCCCGGGACGTACGAGACGGCCAGGCCCGCCGCGACGAGCAACAGCGGCGCCGGCACCGGAGTGCGACGGGCGAACCCGGCGACCGCGGCGCTCCCCGCGACCAGCAACAGCAGTGGCAATACGTCCATCGTCTTCCGCCCGCCCTCGTTTTCGCGCGACATCCCACACGCCCGACGTAACCTGGCAATCATGAAACAGTGCACGCACGCCGACGAGCTGCCGCACCCCGAACCCGGGCCGCTGAGCGAGACCTGCCTGGAGTGCCAGGCCGCCGGTACACATCCGGTGCAGTTGCGCCTGTGTCTGATCTGCGGGCACCTCGGCTGCTGCGACTCATCGCCGCTGCGGCACGCGACGGGGCATTTCAAGGAGACCGGACATCCCCTGATGCGGACCTTCGAGCCCGGTGAGAGCTGGCGCTGGTGCTTCGTCGACCACGTACTGGCGTGACCCACGGCCCGGACGGTTCGACCGTCTGACGCCTGGGTACGTCAACCCGGCGCGCGCTCTTCCTAATTGGGCCCGCAGACCCCTAGCCACTGTGCGTACTCATAGGCTTACTATGAGTGACAGCAAGGGGCGGGGTCCCCAGGACAGGAAAGTCGGGAGCGCGGTAGCGTCACCGCTGAACCACCTAGCGCGTTACCCCGGGGGGCGACCCTCGGCCCCCGAAAAGAGCTCGAAAGAGCTTGTACCACCTTGGAGGTGAGGGTGTCCCAGATCGCAGGCGAGCCCGCGACGAAGGACTTCGTGGAAGTCCGGCTGCCGGCCGCGGGTGCCTACCTGTCGGTGCTGCGTACGGCTACGGCCGGTCTCGCGGCCCGTTTGGACTTCACCCTCGACGAGATCGAGGACCTCCGCATCGCGGTGGACGAGGCCTGCGCGATCCTGTTGCAGCAGGCCGTCCCCGGATCGGTGCTCAGCTGTGTCTTCCGGCTCATCGACGACTCGCTCGAGGTGACGGTCTCCGCTCCGACCACCGATGGTCACGCTCCGTCACGGGACACGTTCGCGTGGACCGTCCTGTCGGCGCTCGCGGGCAAGGTCGACTCCACCGTCGCCGAGGACAAGACCGTTTCGATCAGCCTCTACAAACAGCGCGGCGCGGGACCCGGGCCGGCGTGAGGAACGGGGACGGGCCGGTGCGGGACGAAGAGCGCGGCACACGGGAGCTTCCCGCCGGACGTGTCGACGGCCTCGACGGGCCGCGGCACGCGGTGGAGGGCGTCGACGGCATCCCCGAACAGGCCCGGCCGCACCCGGAGGACGCACAGGAGAGCCTCTCCGGCCAGGACGACGGGCAACGGGATCCGGAGGGTGCCGCGCCGAGCACGTCCTCGGAAGGGCGGCGGCTGGTGACGGGCGGGACTATGAGCGAGCACGAGCGACACGACAAGCCAGGGGTGCAGAGCGTGCAGGGCACGCAGCACGGGCCGAGCGCCCAGCACATCCAGCACGACCCGCAGGACCGCAGCGGCGCGCGGGCGATGTTCATCGAGCTGCGCAAGCTGCAGGACGGCAGCGCGGAATACGCGGAGCTGCGCAATCAGCTGGTCCGTATGCATCTGCCGCTCGTCGAGCACCTGGCGCGCCGCTTCCGCAACCGCGGTGAGCCGCTGGACGACCTCACCCAGGTCGCGACCATCGGCCTGATCAAGTCGGTCGACCGCTTCGACCCGGAGCGCGGCGTCGAGTTCTCGACATACGCGACCCCGACGGTCGTCGGCGAGATCAAGCGGCACTTCCGCGACAAGGGCTGGGCGGTGCGCGTTCCGCGCCGCCTGCAGGAACTGCGCCTGGCCCTGACGACGGCGACGGCCGAGCTGTCGCAACAGCACGGGCGCTCGCCCACGGTCCACGAGCTGGCCGAGAAGCTGGCCATCTCGGAGGAGGAGGTCCTGGAGGGCCTGGAGTCCGCCAACGCGTACTCCACGCTGTCGCTGGACGTCCCCGACACGGACGACGAGTCCCCGGCGGTCGCGGACACCCTGGGCGCCGAGGACGAGGCGCTGGAGGGCGTCGAGTACCGGGAGTCGCTGAAGCCCCTGCTCGAGGACCTTCCCCCGAGAGAGAAGCGGATCCTGCTCCTTCGCTTCTTCGGCAACATGACCCAGTCGCAGATCGCACAGGAGGTCGGCATCTCCCAGATGCACGTCTCCCGCCTGCTGGCCCGCACTCTCGCCCAGCTCCGCGAAAAGCTCCTGGTCGAGGAGTAACCGGGCAGCCGCCGGGCGGGGGCGCCGCCGCGGAGTCCCCGTAGGCGCGAAGCCCGACCCTCCGGGCGCGGATCCCGCCTTTTCAGCGGGCGCGCGACCGGTATGGACCCCGTCGGCAGACCGAAGCTACTCGGTTTCCTCGGCGGCACCGGGGCCACGGATGCCCAGCGCCCGGGTGGTCTCGGAGTTGACGAGCAGGACCAGCGCCGTGATCGCGACCACCGCGAGGGCGATTCCGGCGGGGATCGCCACGCTGTCGGCCTGGAGCAGGCTGTAGGCGACGGGCAGCGCCATGATCTGGGTGATGACCGCGGGCCCCCGGCTCCAGCTGCGGCGCAGCAGCAGACCGCGGGCGGCCAGCAGGGGCAGCAGCGCGAGCACGATCAGCGTCACCCCCAGGGTCACGCCCTGCTGCCCGTCTCCCGAGCCACCCGTGGCCCCCAGGACCAGCATCCACACGCCCCCCACGGCGAGGACCAGCCCCTCCAGCGCGGCCAGCGCGGCCGCGGCGGTCAGCCGTCCGGGACGGGGCTCTGCGGAAGGGGCGTCAGGGGTGGGGATCTGCTCAGCGCTCACCCCCGAAGGGTATCCCTCGGGCCCCGGCGCGCGGCCCGGCCCCGGCCGCCACCCCACCGCCTCCCGCACCTCACCGTGTCGAGACTCACGCCCCTATCTCTTACCGGATCCCTAACTCTGTATGGGACCGGTACCCCTCGGTAGGTACGCTGCATCGCATGCGTGCACTTCTCGTGGTCAATCCGGCAGCTACCACCACAAGTGCGCGCACGCGCGATGTCTTGATCCACGCGCTGGCGAGCGAGATGAAGCTCGAGGTGGTCACGACCGAGTACCGCGGGCACGCCCGGGACCTCGGCCGGCAGGCCGCGGAGAGCGACGACATAGAACTGGTGGTCGCGCTCGGCGGGGACGGCACCGTCAACGAGGTCGTGAACGGTCTCCTGCACAACGGCCCCGACCTGGACCGTCTGCCCCGCCTCGCGGTGGTCCCCGGCGGCTCCACCAATGTCTTCGCCCGCGCCCTGGGCCTGCCCAACGACGCCGTGGAGGCCACCGGCGCCCTGCTGGACGCGCTCAGAGAGGACCGCGAGCGCGCGATCGGCCTCGGTCTCGCCGCGGGTACCCCCGGCACGGAGGACGAAGCCGTTCCCTCCCGCTGGTTCACCTTCTGCGCGGGGCTCGGCTTCGACGCGGGGGTGATCGGCCGGGTCGAACAGCAGCGCGAGCGCGGCAAGCGCTCCACTCACGCTCTCTATTTGCGCCAAGTGGCACGTCAGTTTTTGGACGAACCTCACCGCAGGCACGGAACGATCACACTGGAGCGCCCCGGCCAGGACCCGGTCACCGATCTTGTGATGTCCATAATCTGCAACACCTCGCCCTGGACGTTTCTCGGCAATCGTCCGGTGTACGCGTCACCTAAGGCTTCGTTCGATACCGGGCTCGACGTACTCACCTTCAACCGCATGTCGACGGGCGCGGTTGCCCGGTATGCCACCCAGTTGCTCACTTCGTCCCCCGAGCGCGGACCCCACGGCAAGCACGCCCTGTCTCTCCATGACCTGACCGACTTCACCTTGCATTCGAAGGCGCCGCTCCCCCTCCAGATGGACGGCGACCACCTGGGACTGCGCACCAGCGTGACGTTCACAGGCGTACGCCGTGCACTGCGTGTGATTGTGTGAGCGGAAGGCCCCAAAGTCCTTTCACTCGAACGTTTAGACCAGGGTCCACCCCATGGAAGTACGGCTGTGACCTAGTCGACACCGAGGAATCAAAAAAAACTTTCCGGTAGGGGTTGTATCCGCCGCTGAGGTTTGCGAGTCTCTACGTGGCGATCGGGACGGCCCGCAACATCGGCCCCACAGAGAGCCAGAACCCCTCCTCAAATCACAGGACCACGTCAGGGAATCCTGGCAGTCGGCCCTTCACTTGTTGAGGGATTCGTGAAAGCGTTCACATTCACAAGCAACGTGCATGTAATACCAAGGAGAGGTAGCAGCCATGGACTGGCGTCACAACGCCGTTTGCCGCGAGGAAGACCCCGAGCTCTTCTTCCCCATCGGCAACACCGGTCCTGCGCTGCTGCAGATCGAGGAAGCCAAGGCCGTCTGCCGTCGCTGCCCCGTCATGGAGCAGTGCCTGCAGTGGGCGCTCGAGTCCGGCCAGGACTCCGGCGTCTGGGGTGGCCTCAGCGAGGACGAGCGTCGCGCGATGAAGCGCCGTGCCGCCCGCAACCGGGCCCGTCAGGCCACCGCCTGACACCCCACCCCGTAACGAGCCTGAGCCCGGCGGCGCGTACAGCGAGTACGCATCTCCCGCCCCCGAGCCGCAGCGCGCAGTACCCCCGATGCGCATAGCAACGTAAGCAGTGGCCCCGGACCTTCTGGTCCGGGGCCACTGTCATGCGCGACTTGTGGGTGCGTCAGATGCTTCCGCTTGTACTTCTGCCGGTACTTCTGCTGGTAGTTCTGCTCGCGCTCCTCCACGCACTCCTACTTGTGCGCTCGCACCGGAATGTCCAGGATGACCTGCGTGCCGCGCTCCGGGGCCGCCACCATGTCGAAGCTGCCCCCCAACTCGCCCTCCACCAGCGTCCGTACGATTTGCAGCCCGAGGTTGCCCGAGCGGTGCGGGTCGAAGCCCTCCGGGAGACCGACCCCGTCGTCCTGGACGGTGACCAGCAGGCGGGCCTCCTTGCTGGTGCCGCCGCGCACCGCCGAGACCTCGACCGTGCCCCGGTCGCCCTCGCGGAAGCCGTGCTCCAGCGCGTTCTGAAGAATCTCGGTGAGGACCATGGAGAGCGGGGTGGCGACCTCGGCGTCGAGTATGCCGAAGCGGCCGGTACGGCGGCCGGTGACTTTGCCGGGCGAGATCTCGGCGACCATGGCGAGCACCCGGTCGGCGATCTCGTCGAACTCGACCCGCTCGTCCAGGTTCTGAGACAGCGTCTCATGCACGATGGCGATCGAGCCGACCCGTCGTACGGCCTCCTCCAGGGCCTCACGGCCGCGCTCCGACTCGATGCGCCGGGCCTGGAGCCGCAGCAGCGCCGCCACCGTCTGGAGGTTGTTCTTGACCCGATGGTGGATCTCCCGGATGGTCGCGTCCTTGGTGATCAACTCGCGTTCGCGGCGGCGCAGTTCGGTCACGTCACGCAGCAGGACGAGCGAACCGACCCGGGTGCCCTTGGGCTTGAGCGGGATCGCGCGCAGCTGGATCACCCCGTCGCCGCTCTCGATCTCGAACTCGCGGGGTGCCCAGCCGCTGGCGACCTTGGACAGGGCCTCGTCCACCGGACCGCGGGACGGGGCAAGTTCCGCGGTGGTCACACCGAGGTGGTGGCCCACCAGGTCGGAGGCGAGACCGAGGCGGTGATACGCGGACAGCGCGTTCGGAGACGCGTACTGGACGATGCCCTCGGCGTCGAGGCGGATCAGTCCGTCGCCGACCCGCGGGGAGGCGTCCATGTCGACCTGCTGGCCGGAGAACGGGAAGGAGCCGGCGGCGATCATCTGGGCGAGGTCGGACGCGCTCTGGAGGTAGGTCAGCTCCAGCCGGCTCGGGGTGCGCACGGTGAGGAGATTGGTGTTGCGCGCGATGACACCGAGGACGCGCCCCTCCCGCCGTACCGGAATGGACTCGACCCGTACCGGCACCTCCTCGCGCCACTCGGGATCGCCCTCGCGCACGATCCGGCCCTCGTCCAGCGCGGCGTCCAGCAGCGGGCGGCGGCCGCGTGGGACGAGGTGGCCGACCATGTCGTCCTGGTACGAGGTCGGGCCGGTGTTGGGCCGCATCTGCGCGACGGAGACGTAGCGGGTGCCGTCGCGGGTGGGAACCCACAGCACGAGGTCGGCGAAGGAGAGGTCGGAGAGCAACTGCCACTCCGAGACCAGCAGATGCAACCACTCGAGATCGGAGTCACCGAGAGCGGTGTGCTGGCGGACGAGGTCGTTCATGGAGGGCACATCTGCGAGCGTACCTGGGGGTTTGGCCCGGCTCCGAAAACACCCGCGGGCCGCGGCGCCTGGGAGGGACCCTCAACCCTCCCGGCACCGCAGCCCGGAGCAGCAACGGCCGCGGGGTGTGCGGTCCCGGTCGGCCGAAGGAGAGGACCCGGAGCAGTCAGGGCAGAGAGCGCCGGTTCCTCGGTCCGCCTTCCTGTGCGGGGAAGACGGATGCTTGTGTGGATCAACGCCTCGCCGTAAGCGACGCCGCGTCGATCGAAGGCTTTACCTGCACATTGTGGACTAGACCACGTGCCGCGTCCATGCGCCGGCGGATGTTTGTTGTTGTCTCTTTATCGAACTTCCAACAGCATCCACCACGCAGACTAGCCGGGTTCGGCCCCCGGTGGGGGCCGGATCGGCTCATGAACGGGGCCAGATCACCTTGGCTTCGTCCACCCGCCCGGGGGACGCGCCGGTCAGCGGGTCTCCGTCACCTTCGCCAGGGCCCGCGGCGCGTCCGGGTCCTGGCCGCGGGCGATGGTGACCTCGTAGGCCAGGAGCTGAAGCGGAAGGATCTCAAGGATCGGCTGGAGCTCCTCGGCCACCCCCTCGGTGGGCAGGACGAACCCGGCCGAGGCCTGCTCCACCTGGGCACGGGGGCCGATGACGACCAGGTCGGCGCCGCGCCCGCGCAGCCGGTCGAGCACGGGCTGGAGCGCCTCGCCGCCCTTGCCGTCGGTGACGACCGCGATGACCGGGGAGATGTTGTCGACCATGGCGAGGGGCCCGTGCAGCAGATCGGCGCCGGAGTACGAGAGGGCGGGGATGTAGCTGGTCTCCATCAGCTTCAGGGCGGCTTCCTTGGCCGTGGGGTAGCCGTAGCCGCGCGAGGTGATCACCATGCGCTCGGCGAAGCGGTAGCGGGAGGCGAGCGTGCGGATCTCGTCCTGGCGGGTGAGGAGGTGCGCGGCGAGATCGGGCAGCGCCTTGGCCGCGGCGCCGTCGCCGCCGCGCAGTCCTTCGACGAAGAGATAGAGGGTGAGGAGGGAGGCCGTGTAGGTCTTGGTGGCGGGCAGGGCCCTCTCGGGTCCGGCCATGATGTCGAGGTGGTACTCGGAGACGGCCGCCAGCGGTGAGTCCGGGTTGTTGGTCACCGCGAGCGTGATGGCGCCGGCCTCACGGGCGGCCCGGGTCGAGGCGACCAGATCCGGGGAGCCGCCGGACTGACTGACGGTGACGACCAGGACGTCGGTGAGATCGGGCCGCGCGCCGTACGCCGTGGTCGTCGACATCGAGGTGAGCCCGCACGGCAGGCCCAGCTGGATCTCCAGCAGGTACTTCGCGTACAGGGCGGCGTTGTCGGAGGTGCCGCGGGCGGTGAGCAGTACGAAACGGGGCGCGCGGGCCGCGATCTGCCGGGCCACTTCCTGGATCCGCGGTGCGCCCGCCTCCAGGATCCGGCGCAGCACGTCGGGCTGCTCGGCCATCTCGCGGGCCATGATCCGACCCGGGCGGTCGTCGTCGGTCCGGGGGTCCGGGGTAGGGGCGGACATGGGGCCTCCTGGGGACGTTCCGGTCGTACGCGTCGACCGTGGCCGATACGGGGTGGTGCGTGCGGTGCGGATCGCGAGGATCGGTATCAGCATCTCATCGCCTGTGGGCAGGGCTTTGCCGGGTGTGCCGCTCCGCACCGGGTGGCGAGCGGACGTCCGGGCGGCGGGCCCGGATGCGCCGAGAAGCCGTGACGGGCCGTGGGGGGAACTCCTTTGCTAGATTGGTCTACACCACATGTGTTCCCTCACGGTTCCCGGCGAGCCACTCTCCAGATCGGCAGGCCCAGCGTGGAAGTTGTCATCGTTCCCGACGCCAAGGCGGGCGGCGAACTGATCGCCGAGGCCATGGCGGAGCTGCTCCGGCGCAAGCCCGACGCTCTGCTCGGCGTGGCCACCGGCTCGACGCCGCTGCCCATCTACCAGGCGCTGGCGGCGAAGGTCGGCTCCGGTGCCGTTGACGCCTCGCGGGCGCGGGTCGCCCAGCTCGACGAGTACGTGGGACTGCCCGCCGAGCACCCCGAGTCGTACCGGTCGGTGCTGCGGCGCGAGGTGCTGGAACCGCTGGGGTTGGGCATGGACGCGTTCATGGGCCCGGACGGCACCGCCGAGGACGTGCGGGCCGCGTGCCGGGCGTACGACAAGGCGCTGGCCACGGCCGGTGGCGTCGATCTCCAGCTGCTCGGGATCGGCACCGACGGGCACATCGGGTTCAACGAGCCCTGCTCCTCGCTCGCCTCGCGGACCCGGATCAAGACGCTGACCGAGCAGACCAGGGTCGACAACGCACGGTTCTTCGAGGGCGACATCGAGCAGGTGCCGCACCATGTCATCACCCAGGGCATCGGCACGATCCTGGAGGCGCGGCATCTCGTGCTGCTGGCCACGGGTGAGGGCAAGGCGGACGCGGTCGCGGCGACCGTGGAGGGGCCGGTGGCCGCGGTGTGCCCCGCCTCGGCGCTCCAGCTCCACCCGCACGCCACGGTCGTCGTGGACGAGGCCGCCGCGTCCAAGCTGAAACTGGCGGACTACTTCCGGCACACGTTCGCGAACAAGCCGGACTGGCAGGGGATCTGACCCCGAGGGCGCGAAGGAGCGCACGACGGGAAGAAGGAGAACGAGGAAGGTGCCGGCACCTGGGGTCCGGCACCTTCCTCGTTCTCCTTCTCGCAGGCCGTCACTCCCCCGCGATGACCTCCGCCGCCGCCCGGCCGCACACCCTCGCCGCGCCGTGCGTGGCGATGTGGAGGGCGCCCCGGGGCGGGGCCTGGGGGATGCCCATCTCGACCACGATCGTGTCGGGGCGTTCCCCCAACAGTGTGTCCAGGGCGGCCGCCATCCAGGGGTGGCGGTGTTCGTCGCGGACGACGGCGACGACGCGGCGGCTGCCCGCGGCGGCCAGGGCCGCCGTTGCCGCCCCCTCCCCCGCGAAGCTGCCCGTCTCCGTGCCGGGCAGCAGCCGGGCCAGTTCCGCGGCCACGCCCCAGGGGGTCTCGTCACCGACGGCGATGTTCGCCACGGGGGTGAAGGCGGCGACGAACGGCGCCGCGTCCACCGGCTCGTACGACGGCGCGCGTGTCACCGTCAGCGCGCGTCGGGCGGCGACGAGCCCCACGTCGGCCGGTTCCCGCTCGGCGGCCGGCGATGCCGCGGAGGCCGCCGCCGTCCAACGGGCCAGCGCCCGTACCCGCTCCGCCGCGTCCGCGAGGCGCTCCTCGGGGAGTTCACCGGTGCGCACCGCCGTGACGAGGGCGTCGCGCAGGCGCCGTACCGTCTCGTCGTCCGCGAGCCCGCCGCCCACGCAGATCGCGTCCGCACCGGCCGCGATGGCGAGGACGCTGCCCCGCTCGATGCCGTACGTCCCGGCGATGGCCTGCATCTCCATGCCGTCGGTGACGATGAGGCCGTCGTAGCCGAGTTCCTCGCGGAGCAGGCCGGTGAGGATGCGGCGGGAGAGGGTGGCCGGGCGGTCCGGGTCCAGCGCCGGGACCAGGATGTGCGCGCTCATCACGGCGCGTGTGCCCGCGGCGATCGCGGCACGGAACGGGGCGAGTTCGCGGGCCTCGATGACCGACAGGCCGGCGTCGATGCGCGGCAGCGCGTGGTGCGAGTCGACCGCCGTGTCGCCGTGACCGGGGAAGTGCTTGGTGCAGGCCGCGACGCCCGCGGACTGGAGCCCGGTGACGTAGGCGGCGGTGTGCCGGGCCACCAGGTCGGTGTCGGCGCCGAAGGACCGTACGCCGATGACCGGGTTGTCGGGATTGGAGTTCACGTCCGCGGAGGGGGCCCAGTTCAGGTTCACCCCGCAGGCCGCGAGGCGGTGGCCGAGTGCCGAGGCCACCGCCCGCGTCAGCTCCACGTCGTCCACCGCGCCCAGCGCGTGGTTGCCGGGGTAGGAGGAGCCGGCGCGGACCTCGAGACGGGTGACGTCACCGCCCTCCTCGTCGATGGCGACCAGGACGTCGTCGCGCTCCGCGCGCAACTGGGCGGTCAGGGCGGCGAGTTGTTCGGGAGAGGCGATGTTCCGGCCGAACAGGCCGACGGCGGCCAGCCCTTCGCCGAGGCGGCGCAGCAGCCAGTCGGGGGCGGTGGTTCCGGTGAAGCCGGGCTGGAGGACGGTGAGCGCGTCGCGTGCCAAGCCGTTCCGGTCGGAAGAGGACGCGGTCGTACCACTGGCGAGTGTCGTCATCGGGTGGCGTTATCCCTTCACGGCGCCCGCGGTCAGCCCCGCGGCCATCTTGCGCTGGACGATGAGGAAGAGCACGACGATCGGCACGGCCATCATCGTGGCGCCGGCCATCATCGGGGCGTACTCGGTGCCGTGCTTGGTGGTGAAGTTGCCGAGCCAGACGGTGGCGGTCTGGTGCTCCTGGCTCATGAGCATCAGGGCGTAGAGGTACTCGTTCCAGGCCTGGATGAACGCGTACACGGACGTGGCGACCATGCCGGGCGCGAGCAGCGGGAAGACCACCCGTATGAAGGCTCCGGTGCGCGAGCAGCCGTCGACCATGGCCGCCTCCTCCAGCTCCTTCGGGATGTTGACGATGAAGCCGCGCAGCGTCCACACCGTGAAGGGGAGGATGAAGGTCAGGTACGTGATGATCAGGCCGGAGAGCTTGTCGTACTGGTTCAGGTCGTTGAGCAGCAGGAAGACCGGGATGATCATGGCGACCAGCGGGATCATCTGGACCGCGAGGATGCCGACGATCACGACCTTGCGGCCGCGGAAGGCGAAGCGGGAGATGGCCAGCGCGGCCAGCATCCCCACGACGACGCCGATCACGACGACCGACAGGGAGACGATCAGGCTGCGGCCGACGGGGCCCCAGAAGTCCGCGATGTCCAGCGCGCGACGGAAGTTGTCGAGCGTGAGGCCCGTGGGGAACAGGCTCGGGTCCGGGTCGATGGCGTCCTTCGCCGGCTTGAACGCCGTGTTCAGCATCCAGTAGACGGGGAAGCCCGCGGTGACGAAGACGAGCAGGCCGAGGAGGTTCCAGCCGAGCTTGGACTTCCCCCGGCGCCGGCCCGCCGTGGCGAGGGTGCTCATTCGACCTCTCCGATCTGCAGCATCTGACGCATGTACACGGCGACCACGCCCAGCAGCAACAGCACGGTCAGCAGGGCGATCGCCGACCCCTGCGCGTAGTCGTTGACGACGAAGGCGCGGTCGTAGGAGTACGTGGTGAGCAGTTGGAACTCCGCCTCCGGGTGGCCGCCCCGCATCACGAAGACCTGTGGGAAGACGCCCATGTCCCAGATGACGGAGAGCGTCGTGAGCATCACGATGATCGGCTTGAGGATCGGGAGCGTGACGTAACGGAAGACGCCCCAGGCGCCGGCGCCGTCCAGCCGGGCCGCCTCCTCCAGTTCGCTCGGCACCTGGGTGAGCCCCGCGCTGAGCGTGATGACGACGAAGGGCACCGCGCCCCACACCACCAGGAGCATGATCACGGCCAGTCCCTGGGGGCCGCTGGCGAACCAGTTGTGGCCGATCATGTCGACGCCCGGCAGCTTGCTCAGCAGCGCGTTGAAGACGCCGTAGTCGGAGTCGAAGAGCCACTTGAAGACGGTGGTGGCCACGATGATGGGCATGCCCCAGCTGGCCACCAGCACAATGTTGATCAGCATCTTCACCCAGCCCGAGACGCGCTGGAGGAGCAGCGCGATCAGCATGCCGATGACCATGGTGAAGACGACGGACCCGACGGCGAAGACGATCGTGCGGACGACGACCGTCCAGAACTCGCTGTCGCCCAGCACCTTGGCGAAGTTGTCGAAGCCGACCGACTCGGCCGGCTGGAAGCCCCACAGCTGGGACTGTCCGAACTTCTGGAAGGAGAGGGTGACCAGGCGGACCAGGGGATAGCCCATGACCAGCGCGAGGATCAGCAGACAGGGCGCGAGCAGGGCCCAGGGGACCGCCGCTCCGCCCGAGGTCCGCCCTCTGCGTGGCGCCTTGGGGACGGCCGGTGGCGGTGCCTGCCGCGGCGGCGGCACCTTGGCGGGGGTGGTCGTGTCTGCGGCACTCATCGCGCGCTCCTCAGCGGTCCCTCAGGTCGTACGTGGTCGAAGCCCCGCACGGGGTCGTACGCGGGGCAGGCCCCACACGGTCGAACACAGGCGAAACACGCCCGGGCCGTACGCGGCCGGCGCCTCGCACGGTCGTACGCGGCCCGGCCCCGCACGGTCTGCGCGGGGACGGACCTCGCGATCCCGCACGGGCGGACCCTCGCGGTCGTACAGGGCCCAAACCCGGTGCGGTCGCATCCGGGCGAAAGCCACCCAGATCAGACCCGGCCCGAACCCCGCACGGTGGTGCACAGTCCGGGCCCCACACGGCCGTACGCAGTTCGAACCCCGCACGGTCACACGCAGTTCGAACCCCGCACGGCCGTACGCAGTTCGAACCCCACGCGGGTCGCACACGGCCTGCCCCGAACAGGTCGCCCACCGGAGCCCACCCACTCGGTCGTACACCGGCCGGGCCCGCGCAGGTCATGCACGGGGGCGGGCCCCCGCGGTCGTACGCGGGGCGCTCGCCGGGGCGGGTCCTCTCGGTCGTGCGCGAGACGGCCCGCCGGTCCTGGCCCGTCCTGCTCGGTCCGGGTCCGGTGCGGGTCGTGCGTGGTCCGAACCTGGTGCGGGCGGTTCCGGTCGGGATCCGCCCGGGTCGTGGACCGGCCGTACGCGGCCCGGCCACGCACGGTCGTGCGGGGCCGGGGCCCCGCGCGGTCGTACGTCGCCGGGTCCCGCTCGGTCGTGCGGGAAGCGGTAGGAACCCGGGCCCGAAGAGGCCCCGGCAGGCGTGCCCGGGAGCATCCCGGGATCGCCCCGGACGCACTCGGACGTACCTCCCGGAGACGCGCCCCGGGCGGACCCGGGGCGGACCCTGGACGCACCCCGGGCGAAGCCCCGGAGGTGCCCCGGGGTCCCACCACGCCTCGCGCTCACGTCACTTGGTGTTGATGACCTTGTCGATCGCGGCGTCCGCATCCTTCGCGGCGGCCTCGACCGACTTCTTGCCGGTGCCGATGTTCTGCAGCATGGTCTGCAGGACCTGGGCCTTCTCGACCTGGCCCCAGCCGGGAGCCATCGGCACGAACCAGTTGGACTCGGCCGCGGTGGCCGGAACCACGGTCGCCGGGTCGTTCTTGAGGGTGGCGAGGTCGGTCTTGTTGTTGGGCAGGTTGCCCTTGGCCATCAGACCCTTCTGACCGGCGGAGCCCGTGAAGGCGTTGATCCACTCGGCGGCGAGCGCCTGCGCCTTGGACTTCACCGGGACGGCGAGGTCGGAACCGCCGAGGAAGACGGGGATGTTCTTGCCGGACGGGCCGGGCATCACGAAGTTCTCGAGGTTGCCCTTGAGCTTGCCGGTCTTGTCGTTCTTCGGGTCCTCGGAGGTCGCACCCTCCCACGCGGCGCCGAAGATCATGGCGGACTTGCCCTGGCCGTAGACGATGTAACGGTCGGACTCGTCCTTGGTCTTGTCGCCGTGCATGTACTTGTCGACGATGGTCTTCCAGTCGTTGAGTCCCTTGATGGACTCCGGAGACGACAGGCTGGCCTTCCACTGGCCGCCGTCCTCCTTGGCGATGGAGCCGCCGGCGTCGTAGACGAAGGACATCGCGGCGTACCAGTCACGCGTCGGCTGGTACCAGGCGCTGAACTTGCTCCCCTCCTTCTTCTGGATCTTGTCCAGGTCGGAGATGAGCTCCGTGTACGTCTTCGGGGGCGTCTTGACACCGACCGAAGCCGCCACGTCCTTGCGCCAGTTGCCGACGCGGCCACCGGCGTAGTACGGCACGCCGTAGGTCTTGCCGTCATAGGTGACGGAGGCCTTCAGGCCGTCCAGCCACGCGGCCGAGTTGTCGAGCTTCGACGCGTCGATGGGGGCGAAGGCGCCCTTGACCATGTAGCCGAGCATCTCGGTGTTGCCCATCTCGACCACGTCGGGCGCCTTGTCGGTGGCGAGGACCGCGTCGAGCTTGGTGTTCTTGTCCGGCCAGCCGTAGTACTCGTGGTTGATCTTGACGCCCGGGTGCGCCTTCTGCACCGCCGCGTCGGCGGCCTTCACCAGCTCGGGCCAGTTGTTCTGCGCGTCCACCGTGAGCCAGACGGTCAGTGCTTTCGCGTCCGCGCCCTTGTCCGACCCCCCGGACTTGTTGTCGCTGCTCCCGCACGCCGCGATGGAGACCATCATGCCCGCGATACCGATCGCGGCTGCCAGCTTCCGCTTCACGCCACCCTCCTCAGGGATGCCATAAACCCCCCTGCCCACCGCGGTGACACATGCCGAAGCGCTGCCGAGTACGGCCCGTGGGACTGGGACTGGACCAATGGTGTAGACCAGTACGGGGAGCTTGGCCTAGACCTAGAGGGGTGTCAAGGGTGTGTAAGCCCGACTGGTCGTCCGTTATGGGACCTACATATGCAAGGACCTTTAAGTAGGTAAGTGGCATAAACGGCGGGGCCGTTCAGCGGCCTCACACGCCTCTCGGCCGACCCGAGTCCACACTATGGACTAGACCAACGGGTACGCCGACGGTATATAGAGGGGATCACGGAGCGTGCGGGGGGACACTCGCACACGAAGCCGTGCCACGATGTGAGCCGTGGCCGACGGGATGTCGGTCGCTTCGGCACCCGGAGCCGGGAAGGCAGAGCATGAGCACCGACGTCAGCAGTGCGGAGAACGAGGGTGGGGCCCCCATCCGTACCGCGCGCGTGCCCAAGTACTACCGCCTCAAGAAGCACCTGCTCGACATGACGGAGACACTGCCGCCCGGCACGCCCGTACCGCCCGAGCGCACCCTCGCCGCCGAGTTCGACACCTCGCGCACGACCGTGCGCCAGGCCCTTCAGGAACTGGTCGTCGAAGGCCGCCTCGAACGCATCCAGGGCAAGGGCACGTTCGTCGCCAAGCCCAAGGTCTCCCAGGCGCTCCAGCTCACCTCGTACACCGAGGACATGCGCGCCCAGGGCCTTGAACCCACCTCGCAGCTCCTGGACATCGGCTACATCACCGCCGACGACACCCTCGCCGAGCTGCTCGACATCTCGGCCGGCGGCCGGGTGCTGCGCATCGAGCGGCTGCGCCTCGCGAGCGGCGAGCCGATGGCCATCGAGACGACCCACCTCTCCGCGAAGCGCTTCCCCGCCCTGCGCCGCAGCCTGGTGAAGTACACGTCCCTCTACACCGCGCTCGCCGAGGTGTACGACGTCCATCTCGCCGAGGCCGAGGAGACCATCGAGACCTCGCTGGCCACCCCGCGCGAGGCCGGCCTGCTCGGCACCGACGTCGGTCTGCCCATGCTGATGCTCTCCCGGCACTCGCTGGACCGGCAGGGCGAGCCGGTGGAGTGGGTGCGGTCGGTGTACCGGGGCGACCGGTACAAGTTCGTGGCACGGCTCAAGCGCCCGCAGGAGTAGCGCACCTGTCGTGCTGCCCCGACCGAGATACGGACGAGGGGTTCCGTATGGCTGACGCCGTCGCCTAGATTGCCTGCGCATTGCACAGGTGAACAGCGAGGGGACGGAGTCGCCGTATGTCAGACGTGTCAGACGTTTCAGACGCGCCGAAGGTCGAGCCGCCGGTGGTGACACCGATCCGGGTGGTCATCGCCCTGTGCCTGATCGCCCCGTTCGTGGCGATGCTGTGGGTCGGCTCCTACGCCAAGACCGACCCGGCGTTCATCGGCATCCCGTTCTTCTACTGGTACCAGATGCTGTGGGTGCTCGTGTCCACGGCGCTCACCGTGACCGCGTACCAGCTGTGGCAGCGTGACCAGCGCGCCCGCGCGTCCCAGGGCGGGGGTGCGGCGAAGTGAAGGACGGTGTGAACGGCGTCGCGCTCGGCGTCTTCATCTTCTTCTTCCTGGCCGTCACGGTCATGGGCTTCCTGGCCGCGCGCTGGCGCAGGGCGGACGACGAGCACAGCCTCGACGAATGGGGCCTGGGCGGACGGTCGTTCGGCACCTGGGTCACCTGGTTCCTGCTCGGCGGCGACCTCTACACGGCGTACACCTTCGTCGCCGTACCGGCGGCGATCTACGCGGCGGGCGCGGCCGGCTTCTTCGCCGTTCCGTACACGATCCTCGTCTACCCGCTGATCTTCACGTTCCTCCCCCGCCTGTGGTCGGTCTCCCACAAGCACGGGTACGTGACGACCTCGGACTTCGTGCGCGGGCGCTTCGGTTCGAAGGGCCTGTCCCTCGCCGTGGCCGTGACCGGCATCCTCGCGACCATGCCGTACATCGCGCTCCAGCTGGTCGGCATCCAGGCCGTCCTGGACGTGATGGGCGTGGGCGGCGGCGAGAACACGAACTGGTTCGTGAAGGACCTTCCGCTCCTCATCGCGTTCGGCGTGCTGGCCGCCTACACCTACTCCTCGGGGCTGCGCGCCCCCGCCCTGATCGCGTTCGTGAAGGACACCCTGATCTACATCGTGATCGCGGTGGCCATCATCTACATCCCGATCAAGCTGGGCGGGTTCGACGAGATCTTCAAGGCGGCGAGCGACAAGTACACGGCGGCGGGGGCGGGCGGGCTCGTGCCCGCCGAAGCGGGCCAGTGGACATACGCCACGCTCGCGCTCGGATCGGCGCTCGCGCTGTTCATGTACCCGCACTCGATCACGGCGACGCTCTCCAGCCGCAGCCGTGAGGTGATCCGCCGCAACACCACGATCCTTCCTCTCTACTCCCTGATGCTGGGGCTGCTCGCCCTGCTCGGGTTCATGGCGATCGCGGCCGGGGTCAAGGTCACCAACGGCCAGCTCGCCATCCCCCAGCTCTTCGAGAACATGTTCCCGGACTGGTTCGCGGGGGTGGCCTTCGCGGCGATCGGCATCGGAGCGCTCGTGCCGGCGGCCATCATGTCCATCGCGGCCGCGAACCTCTTCACCCGCAACATCTACAAGGACTTCATCAAGCCGGACGCGACCCCGCAGCAGGAGACCAGGGTCTCCAAGCTGGTGTCGCTGCTTGTGAAGGTGGGCGCGCTGGTCTTCGTCCTGACGATGGACAAGACGGTCGCGATCAACTTCCAGCTCCTGGGCGGCATCTGGATCCTCCAGACCTTCCCGGCGCTGGTCGGTGGCCTGTTCACCCGCTGGTTCCACCGCTGGGCGCTGCTCGGGGGCTGGGCGGTGGGCATGCTGTACGGCACGCTCGCCGCGTACGGGGTCGCCTCGCCGACCCAGAAGCACTTCGGCGGCAGTTCGAAGGAGATCCCGGGCATCGGGGAGATCGGCTACATCGGTCTGACGGCCTTCGTCCTGAACGCCGTGGTCAGCGTCGTCCTCACCTTCGCCCTCCGCGCCTTCAACGCGCCGGACGGCGTCGACGAGACGTCTCCGGAGGACTACACGGCGGATGCGGGTGACGCGGGCGTCGCGACGGAGCTGCCTCCGGCCACGGCGGGTTCCGCCCACTGAGCCCGGGGCTGCGCCCCCGTACCCCCGGTGGGTTCTTCGACTGCGGGTGAGCGGGTGCTTGGCGCGCAGCCGCGGAACCGCATCAACAACCCCCACGGGCCGTCGGACATAAATCCGGCGGCCCGTTCCCGCGCCCTGTTGCACACTCACCGGCATGGACATCCGCATCAGACACGCCCACCCCCACGAATACGACCGCATCGGCGAGATCACCGCACAGGCCTACCTCGGCGACGATCTGCTCGACTTCGGGGAGAGCGACGAGTACCTCGGCGAACTGCGAGACGTGGCGAAACGAGCCACCGCCGCGGAGGTCCTCGTCGCCGTGGACCACGACCACGACCACATCCTCGGCGCCGTGACCTTCGTACCGCGTGGCGGCCCCATGGCCGACATAGCCCGCCCCGGCGAAGCCGAGATCCGTATGCTCGCCGTCGCACGCGAGTCCCGCGGCCGAGGCGCCGGCGAGACCCTCGTCCGCGCCTGCGTCGACCACGCACGCGCCACCGCGGGCTGCGTACGCGTCGTGCTCTCCACCCAGCGCACCATGCACGCCGCCCACCGCATCTACGAACGCCTGGGCTTCACCCGCACCCCCGACCGCGACTGGAACCCGCTCCCGGAGCTCGACGACATCACTCTCCTCACCTACGAGTTGACACTCTGACACCGGCACGACACAACATCTGGTGGTGTCACCGCAGCCCGACACAAGATGTATGCTCATGCTCGCTGTCGTCGCAGGGGAATCCGGTGCAAATCCGGAACTGTCCCGCAACGGTGTACTTGTACGTGTTCGCACACCCGCGCCCACGTACTCGCGTCAGTCCGAGGACCTGCCGACAGCGCGCCCGGCCATCCGGCCCGGGTGCATGACGTCCGGGCCTCGCGGAATGGGCCGGTGGACGCGACGCCGTGTGCGCTCGTGAGCTGCCCTGCCCTCCGCCAGGCCCCGTGCCGAGCGAGGGAGAGCCCCAAGTGACCATCGCGCCAGCCGACCCGGCTTCAGCTACCGCTTTCGCACAGCAGGAGCGGAAGCAGGTCCCGGTGGAGACGGACGGTCCCGGTACCACGCTGCTGCGTACCCTGACCGACCTCACCGCCGACCTCCCCGGCGCCGACCCCGGCCGGGTCGCCGCCGCCACGCTGCGCGGCCGGTCCGCGCACGCGGACGACACGGAGCTGCGCGAACTGGCCACCGAGGCGGCCGCGGGCCTCATCTCCGAGGACCCCGTCTACTCCCGGCTCGCGGCCAGGCTGCTGACGATCAGCATCGCGGCGGAGGCCGCCTCGCAGGGCGTCACGTCCTTCTCCGGGTCGATCGCCGCGGGTCACCGCGAGGGCCTGATCGCCGACCGTACGGCGGAGTTCGTCCGGCTGCACACGGCCCGGCTGGACGCGCTGATCGACACCGACGGCGACGACCGCTTCGGCTACTTCGGCCTGCGCACCCTGCACAGCCGCTATCTGCTCCGGCACCCGATCACCCGCAAGGTCATCGAGACGCCCCAGCACTTCATGCTGCGCGTGGCGTCGGGCCTGGCCGAGGACGACACGAACCGGGCCCTGGACGAGGTCGCGGCGCTCTACGGGCTCATGAGCCGTCTCGACTACCTCCCCTCCTCCCCCACGCTGTTCAACTCCGGTACGCGGCACCCGCAGATGTCGTCCTGCTACCTCCTCGACTCCCCGCTGGACGAGCTGGACTCCCTCTACGACCGCTACCACCAGGTGGCCCGCCTCTCGAAGCACGCGGGCGGCATCGGTCTTTCCTACTCCCGGATCCGTTCGCGCGGTTCGCTGATCCGCGGTACGAACGGGCACTCCAACGGAATCGTCCCGTTCCTCAAGACCCTCGACGCCTCGGTCGCCGCGGTGAACCAGGGCGGCCGGCGCAAGGGCGCGGCCGCGGTCTACCTGGAGACCTGGCACTCCGACATCGAGGAGTTCCTGGAGCTGCGCGACAACACCGGTGAGGACGCCCGCCGTACGCACAACCTGAACCTCGCGCACTGGATCCCGGACGAGTTCATGCGCCGGGTCGACGCCGACGGGCAGTGGTCCCTCTTCTCGCCCTCCGACGTGCCCGAGCTGGTCGACCTGTGGGGCGACGAGTTCGACGCGGCGTACCGCGGGGCGGAGGCGGCCGGCCTCGCCAAGAAGACCATCCCGGCCCGTGACCTCTACGGCCGCATGATGCGCACCCTCGCGCAGACCGGCAACGGCTGGATGACCTTCAAGGACGCCGCCAACCGCACCGCCAACCAGACGGCGGAGCCGGGCCACACCGTCCACTCCTCGAACCTCTGCACCGAGATCCTGGAGGTCACGGACGACGGGGAGACGGCGGTCTGCAACCTCGGCTCGGTCAACCTCGGCGCCTTCGTGGTCGACGGGGACATCGACTGGGAGCGGCTGGACGAGACGGTCCGTACCGCCGTCACCTTCCTCGACCGTGTCGTCGACATCAACTTCTACCCGACCGAGCAGGCCGGCCGGTCGAACGCGAAGTGGCGGCCCGTCGGCCTCGGCGCGATGGGCCTGCAGGACGTCTTCTTCAAGCTGCGCGTCCCCTTCGACTCCCCGCAGGCCAAGGCCCTCTCCACCCGGATCGCCGAGCGAATCATGCTCGCCGCGTACGAGGCCTCGGCCGACCTCGCGGAGCGCAGCGGCCCGCTCCCGGCCTGGGAGAAGACCCGTACGGCCCGTGGCGTCCTGCACCCCGACCACTACGGCGTGGAGCTGACCTGGCCGGAGCGCTGGGCGGCCCTGCGGGAACGTATCGCCGCGGTCGGCATGCGCAACTCCCTCCTCCTCGCCATCGCGCCCACCGCCACCATCGCGTCCATCGCGGGTGTGTACGAGTGCATCGAGCCGCAGGTGTCCAACCTTTTCAAGCGCGAGACGCTCTCCGGTGAGTTCCTCCAGGTCAACTCCTACCTGGTGGACGAGCTGAAGAAGCTCGGCGTGTGGGACGCGCAGACCCGCGAGGCGCTGCGCGAGTCCAACGGTTCGGTGCAGGGCTTCACTTGGGTCCCGCAGGACGTCCGCGACCTGTACCGCACGGCCTGGGAGATCCCGCAGCGCGGCCTGATCGACATGGCCGCCGCCCGCACCCCGTTCCTGGACCAGGCCCAGTCCCTGAACCTCTTCCTGGAGACGCCGACCATCGGCAAGCTCTCCTCGATGTACGCGTACGCCTGGAAGTCGGGCCTGAAGACGACGTACTACCTGCGCTCCCGCCCGGCGACCCGTATCGCCCGTGCCGCCCAGGCGCAGGCCCAGCCCGCGAAGACCATCCCCGTGCAGGCGATCCCCGACGAGGACGCCGTCGCCTGCTCCCTTGAGAACCCCGAGTCCTGCGAGGCCTGCCAGTAATGAGCTCTACCGAAAAGAACCTGCTCGACCCGGGCTTCGAACTCACGCTCCGCCCCATGCGCTACCCGGACTTCTACGAGCGCTACCGGGACGCCATCAAGAACACCTGGACCGTGGAGGAGGTCGACCTCCACTCGGACGTGGCCGACCTCGCGAAGCTCTCGCAGGGTGAGCAGCACATGATCGGCCGGCTGGTCGCGTTCTTCGCGACGGGCGACTCGATCGTGTCGAACAATCTCGTGCTGACCCTCTACAAGCACATCAACTCCCCCGAGGCGCGCCTGTATCTCTCCAGGCAGCTGTTCGAGGAAGCGGTCCACGTCCAGTTCTATCTGACCCTGCTGGACACCTACCTTCCCGACCCGGAGGACCGCGCCGCCGCCTTCGACGCCGTCGAGAGCATCCCCTCGATCCGTGAGAAGGCCGAGTTCTGCTTCAAGTGGATGGACTCGGTGGAGAAGCTGGACCGTCTGGAGACCAAGGCGGACCGGCGTCGCTTCCTGCTCAACCTCATCTGCTTCGCCGCGTGCATCGAGGGCCTCTTCTTCTACGGCGCCTTCGCGTACGTCTACTGGTTCCGCAGCCGGGGTCTGCTGCACGGTCTCGCCACCGGCACCAACTGGGTGTTCCGCGACGAGACGATGCACATGTCCTTCGCCTTCGAAGTGGTGGACACCGTGCGCAAGGAGGAGCCGGAGCTCTTCGACGACCAGCTCCAGCAGCAGGTCACCGACATGCTGAGGGAGGCCGTCGAGGCCGAGCTGCAGTTCGCGCGCGACCTGTGCGGTGAGGGTCTGCCGGGCATGAACACCGACTCGATGCGCCAGTATCTGGAGTGCGTGGCCGACCAGCGTTTGCAGCGTCTCGGCTTCGCCCCGGTGTACGGCTCCGAGAACCCCTTCTCCTTCATGGAGCTCCAGGGCGTCCAGGAGCTGACCAACTTCTTCGAGCGCCGTCCCTCGGCGTACCAGGTGGCGGTGGAGGGCTCGGTCGGCTTCGACGAGGACTTCTGACGGACGAGAACTTCCGTCGGTACGAGGACTTCTGACGGTATGACACCGGTGATGCCGGGCCGCATGTGGCGGCCCGGCATCACCGCGTCTCGTCCATGGGCCGTCCATGCACCGTCCATGGACCCCCTATGGGGCGGCAAAGTTCTTCGGGCGCGGCTATCCGGGCGTCATCGGCCCCGGCTAGGTTCTGGCCGTCCTGACATGTCACGTACAGCGGCACGACAGGACGACTGAATTGGCATGCCCATGGCACATCCGCACTTCTCTCACGCTACGCGCGTCACGGGCCTGCCACGCAACGCCGAGAACCCCCACTTCCGGCTGTGGAGCCGTGCGCGGCCCTACCCCGGCCCGCACGGCACCCCGCCTCAAACCGATGGAGGCAGCACCCATGCGTGAGACACCCCCCAGCAGGCCCACCCGGCGACTGCGAAGACTTCTGACCGCCGCCGCGCCCGCCCTCGCCCTCACGGTCGCCGGACTCATGGCGGCCCCGGCCGCGAACGCGCAGCCGGCGCCGACCACCGCCAAGCCCTCCCGGGCCGCTCAGAACGCAAAGGCCCTGACCGCCCCGGCCGCACAGGCCGTGCACTCCACGGGCAAGGCGGGCCAGAAGGTGCCCACCACGCACCTGTGCGGCGCCCCGACTGCCGGTCACGCGGCCTGCTTCGCGCAGCGCCGCACCGACATCAAGCAGAAGCTGGCCGCCGCGATCTCACCGAACGCCGCCGCCGCGGTGTCCGGTCTGAGCCCGGCCAACCTGCACAGCGCCTACAACCTGCCCTCCACCGGCGGCTCCGGCCTGACCGTCGCCGTGGTCGACGCGTACAACGACCCCAACGCGGAGTCGGACCTCGCGACCTACCGTTCGCAGTTCGGCCTGTCGGCCTGCACCAAGGCCAACGGCTGCTTCAAGCAGGTCAGCCAGACCGGCTCGACCAGCTCCCTGCCGACCAACGACACCGGCTGGGCGGGTGAGGAAGCGCTCGACATCGACATGGTCAGCGCGGTCTGCCCGAACTGCAACATCGTCCTCGTCGAGGCCAACTCGGCCACCGACTCCGACCTCGGCACCGCCGAGAACGAGGCCGTGACGCTGGGCGCGAAGTTCGTCTCCAACAGCTGGGGCGGCTCCGAGTCCTCCTCGCAGACCAGCGAGGACACCTCGTACTTCAAGCACCCGGGCGTGGCCATCACCGTCTCCTCCGGTGACTCCGCCTACGGCGCCGAGTACCCGGCCACCTCCCAGTACGTGACCGCCGTCGGCGGCACCGCTCTGTCCACCAGCTCCAACAGCCGCGGCTGGACCGAGTCCGTGTGGAAGACCAGCAGCACCGAGGGCACCGGCTCCGGCTGCTCCGCCTACGACGCGAAGCCGAGCTGGCAGACCGACACCGGCTGCTCCAAGCGCATGGAGTCCGACGTCTCCGCGGTCGCCGACCCCGCCACCGGCGTGGCCGTCTACGACACCTACGGCGGCTCCGGCTGGGCGGTCTACGGCGGCACGAGTGCCTCCTCGCCGATCATCGCGGGTGTGTACGCCCTCGCGGGCACCCCGGGCTCCAGCGACTACCCGGCGAAGTACCCGTACTCCCACACCTCGAACCTGTACGACGTGACCAGCGGCAACAACGGCTCCTGCTCGCCCTCGTACTTCTGCACCGCCGCCACCGGCTACGACGGCCCGACCGGCTGGGGCACCCCGAACGGCACCACCGCCTTCGCGTCGGGCACCAGCACCGGCAACACGGTGACCGTCACCAACCCGGGCAGCCAGTCCACCACCACCGGCGGTTCGGTCAGCCTGCAGATCTCGGCGAGCGACAGCGCGGGCGCGACCCTCACCTACAGCGCGAGCGGCCTGCCGACCGGTCTGTCGATCAGCAGCTCCACCGGTCTGATCTCCGGCACCGCGAGCACGGCCGGTACGTACAGCGTCACCGTCTCCGCCTCCGACAGCACGGGCGCCTCCGGCTCCGCCTCCTTCACCTGGACCGTCAGCACCTCCGGCGGCGGCACCTGCACCTCGGCGCAGCTGCTCGGCAACCCGGGCTTCGAGTCGGGCAACACCACCTGGAGCGCCAGCAGCGGCGTGATCACCAACTCCAGCAGTGAGGCCGCGCACGCCGGTTCTTACAAGGCGTGGCTGGACGGCTACGGCTCGACGCACACCGACACGCTCTCCCAGTCGGTGACGATCCCGTCCGGCTGCAAGGCCAGCTTCACCTTCTACCTGCACATCGACACCGCGGAGACCACCACGAGCAGCCAGTACGACAAGCTGACGGTCACCGCCGGATCGACCACTCTGGCGACGTACTCGAACCTCAACGCCGCCTCCGGCTACGCCCAGAAGACCTTCGATCTGTCCTCGTTCGCCGGGTCCACCGTCACCCTGAAGTTCAGCGGTGTCGAGGACTCCTCGCTCCAGACCAGCTTCGTCGTCGACGACACCGCCGTCACGACCAGCTGACCGGTGGGGCCCTGGCCGGCGTCGCGGCCAGGGCCCTGTTTCTCTGTGTCCCTGTGTGGATCCTGATGCGGGGGTGGTACGTCCAAGCGACAAGGAGGTGCCACCCCATGCGCCGTACGACCCATCATCGGATCCTCGCCCTCACGGCCCTGACACTGCTCCTCGCGGGCTGCGGCACACAGGGCGGCGGTGACGCGGGCGGCAGCCGCACCGTGTCGCCGTCCCCCACGACGAGTCACCCCAGCTGTGACTCCGCTCCCGCGGAGCTCGGCGCCGCCGACACCGGCCACACGTACTGCCTCACGGCCGGCGGCGTACTCCGCCTCACCCTGGACGGCACCACCAGTCGGCCGTGGACGCCCGTCAAGGTCAGCGGCACCGGGCTAGAGGCCACCAACAGCGGCGTCGTCCTCCAGGCGGGCGACGCGAGCTCCGCCTTCAAGGCGGTCTCGGCGGGAACCGCCCACCTCAGCTCGTCCCGGCCGCTCTGCGCGACCGCCCCGGGCAAGGTGTCGTGCAAGGGCATTCAGGAGTGGACGGTCACGGTGCTGGTCACGAAGTCCTAGCTGACGGTCGATGCGCCGCTCGTGGGCCACGCCGATCAGCGCGGGCAGGGCCAGGACCACGAAGAGCGCGAGGACGGTCAGGATTCCGACGGTGGTGTCCGAGTTTCCGATGAGCATCTTCATGAACACCACTGTCGTACCGCTCACCCTTCGGCGTCAGTGGCAGGACTGCCGTACACCCTCGATTTCCTGCCACGACCGAGGCACACTGGCGGACATGCTGAAAAACGTGGCCGCGGTCCTGCTCGACGGTGTGCACCCCTTCGAACTCGGGGTCGTCTGCGAGGTGTTCGGCATCGACCGCAGCGACGACGGCCTGCCCGTCTACGACTTCGCTGTCGCCTCCGCCGAAGGCCCGATCCTGAGCACCCACGCGGGGTTCTCGCTGACCACGGAGCACGGCCTGGAGCGACTGGAGAGCGCCGACCTCATCGCACTGCCCGCCGGGAACTCCTACGTGTCCCGGTCCTATCCGCCCGAACTGCTCGACGCCCTGCACCGCGCCACGGACCGCGGCGCCCGGGTGCTCAGCGTCTGTTCCGGTGTCTTCGTGCTCGGCGCGGCCGGGCTCCTCGACGGGCGGCGCTGCGCCGTGCACTGGCACCACGCCGAGGAGCTCACCCGGCAGTACCCGAAGGCGATCGTCGAACCGGACGTGCTGTACGTGGACGAGGACCCGGTGATCACCTCGGCCGGCACCGCCGCCGGAATCGACGCCTGTCTGCACATCGTCCGCAAGGAACAGGGCCCCGAGGTCGCCAACGCCATCGCCCGCCGGATGGTGGTGCCCCCGCACCGGGACGGCGGGCAGGCCCAGTACATCGAGCGCCCGCTGCCCCGCTCCACCTGCGACACGGTCGGCGAGGTGCTGGTGTGGATGGAGCGCCACCTCGACCGGGAGGTGACCGTCGAGCAGCTCGCGGCCCGCGCCCACATGTCCCCGCGGACCTTCGCGCGCCGCTTCCAGCAGGAGACCGGTACCACCCCGTACCGCTGGATCCTGCGCCAAAGGGTGCTGCTGGCACAGGAGTTGCTGGAGGCCTCGGACGAGACGATGGACGCGATCGCGGGCCGCACCGGGTTCGGCACCGCGGCCGCGCTGCGCCACCAGTTCGTCCGGAGCCTGGGGACGACCCCGCAGGCGTACCGGCGCACGTTCAGGGGCCCGCGGGCTGCCTGAACGCGCGCCGGTACGGACACGGGGTCACCGCGGACGACGCCGCGCGGTCAGCGCGGCAGGGCCCTCAGCAGCAGCCGGTACGGACGCAGGGTGATGCCGACACGGGTCGCGTCATTGGACTCGGAGACCTGCTCGAACCGCCACCGGGACGCCACCGTCGCCGCGATCAGGCTGAGCTGCGCCATCGAGAAGTGGTCGCTCGGGCACTTCCGGTTGCCCACGCTGAAGGGGCTCATGGCGTGCTTCGGGACGTCCTTGGCGCGTTCCGGAAGCCAGCGGTCTGGGTCGAAATCCAGATGCCCGTCGTACGAGCGCGGATCACGCTGGATGGCGAACGGACTGTAGACGATGTCGGCACCGGCCGGTATCCGATAGCCGCCGAGTTCGGTTTCGGTCACCGCCCGCCGGGTCAAAATCCATACGGCGGGACGCAGCCGCATCGACTCGACGACGACATTGTTGGTGTACGACAGCCTCCGGACGTCGTCGAATGCGACGGGCCGGTCTCCGACGACGGATTTGACCTCCTCGGCCACGCGTGCGGCGTGTTCCGGGTGTTCGGTGAGGACTTGCAGCAGCCACATGATCGTGGACGCCACGGTTTCGCTGCCGGGCGTGAGTATCGCTACGACTTGGTCGTGGATCTCCTGTTCGCCGATCGGCTCGCCGTTCTCGTCCTTCGCTTCCAGCAATGCCGTCAGCAAATCGTCCGGCTTTTGACCGGATGCGCGGCGCTCGGCGACGATCTCGTCGACGAGGAGATGCAAATCGGCCAATGCGCGGTCGAATTTGCGGTTGGCCGGAAGCGGCAGCCGATAGAACGGGCCCGCCGGGATCACCATGCGCCGGTACATGCCGCGGAACACGGTGGCGAGCGCGACGCTCAGCCGCTCGGCGCGCTCGTCCATGAACTCGCCGCGCAGCAGACAGCGGGCCGCGATGCGCACGGCGACGCGGAACGACTCGGAGGTGCAGTCGACGGGCTCGCCCGACCCCATGCGCTCGGCGAGCGCCCGCGCCTCCTCCTCCATGATCGGTCCGTACTCGGGGATGATGTCGAGCCGGAACGCGGGCTGGATGGTGCGGCGCTGGCGACGGTGCCTGGGCCCGTTCGCGGTGGCCACGCCCTCCTTGCCGAGCAGGCCTTCCAGGGACTCCCAGAGGGGTCCGTCGATCTTGAAGTCGGTGCTGAGCGCCATCGCTCCGGTGAGGGCCGGCGAGGTGAGCGCGTACACCGTCTTGGGGCCCAGCTTGAGCCGTACGACGTCGCCGTGATCGCGGAGCCGGGCGAGGAAGCCCAGCGGGTCGCGGACCAGTTTCCAGCCGTGGCCCAGGACGGGTACGCCACCCCCGGCCAGGGGTGGGACGGGCAGCTGTGGTGCCGCGGGTTGCGCGGGCTTCACGGACTCGACGGTCATGACTCACCTGCCGCTTCGTTGTTGACGTACGGGGGTGTGGAGCGGTCGTCCCAGCTGTCGACGGTGTACCGGCCTGACTCGTGGTGGAACCAGTACACGGAGCTGAACCAGTTCCGCATACCGCCGAGGCACGCTTTCACTGCGAGGCTCAATTCCTTGCCGTGCACGGTGCCGTCCGCGAGGGTGTCGGAGAAGCGGTTGAGGTCCCTTTCCGCGTCGAGGAATTCGGTGATGCATTCCTCGATCCGCCGCCGGATGTCCTGGACCGCTTCTTCGAGTGTCAGCCCCTCGTGATGAATGAGGCTGATTCCGAGATTGTGGACCTCGTCGCCCGCTATTTCTTTCGGGAGCGAGCAGAGATCGTTGTACCAGGCGGCGAATTCCTGGCTCAGCAGCGCCGCCCGCCGATATGCGAAATGGTTCCGCACGGCGGTGGGAAGTTCACAGCCCGCGCTCGGTTCCAGAAGGTCGGTCCAGATCCAGTGCGCGAAGGTGAGCCGCCGCAGTTCCAAATATTCCTCGACCGTGGGAACGGTTCCGTTGACACGGTTGCGGAATTCCCGGTCGTACGCCTCGATCACCGCGTGGAAATGCCGGGCGAAGCGCGCGTTCCACTTCTTGGTCAGGAACGAGTACAGGCGCACCATGCTGTCCGCGAACCCCGCGACCAGGGGGTCCCGGTGGTGCAGGTGCTCCCTCGGGGAGTCCAGAGCCGCGTGCAGCTGGAACCTGAGCCTCCGCCAGGCGCCGGGCCTGCCGTGGACGACATCGCGGTCGTGGCGGTCGTCCCAGACGAAGAACCACGCGCTGAAGTCCGCTATCGCCTGCATGACCTCGTCGGGAGCGCCAATGTAGTAGCCCGCCATCAGGTCCGTATAGCAAAGGCCGTCGGCATATTCGTCGACCTTGTCCGCCGGCATGAGGCGTTTTTCCCTCAGCCACGAACGTGTGTTCTCCTGGAGCCTCGGCCAATACGGGTGCAGTTGGCGGGGAAACGCGGACTCGATCACCGGGAGAGAGAGCGCCGGTGGAACCGCGACCACGGTGGGTGTCGATGAAGTGCCGTGTGAGAATGCATGCACGAACAAACCCCTCTCAGCCGCCAGTTGACGCTGCGCCCCTCCCGCTGTGCCGGGCGTGCGCCGTTGCGTATCCCCGCACTTCCCATTCAGCACCACAACTGACCGTTCTGGGAACGGATTTGCTCCACTCACTACCCCACGGTGCTGAGAATCCCCCCTTGTGTGACTGAATATGGATCACTAGAGGAGCACAAGGGATCGAACGTGCGACACACACGCGAACGGCGCCTGGTCAGGGAGTTCCCCCTGACCAGGCGCCGCTCGGGCCGACCCGCGCGTGCGCGCGGGCCCCAACTGTCCTGCCGCGACTCAGTCGTTCGCGACGATCGGGTAGCGGGGCTCGTTCTCGGCCATCTGCCGCAGGGCTTCCTTGCGCTCGCGCTTGGAGAGCCGGTCGATGTAGAGGTAGCCGTACAGGTGGTCGGTCTCGTGCTGGAGGCAGCGCGCGAAGTAGCCGGTGCCGCGCACCTTGATCGGGTTGCCCTTCTCGTCCTGCCCGGTGACCTCCGCGTAGTCGGGGCGGGCCAGCGGCGCGTACGCGGTCGGCACCGAGAGGCAGCCCTCGTTGCTGTCGTCGAGGCGGCGCTGCTCGGCGGGCAGCTCGACGAGGACGGGGTTGCAGACGACACCGACGTGCCGCTTGCCCTCGTCGTCCTGGCAGTCGTAGACGAAGACCTTCAGGTCGACGCCGATCTGGTTGGCCGCCAGGCCCACGCCCTCGGCGGTGCGCTGGCTGGCGAACATGTCGGCGACCAGCTGGGCGAGCTCGGGCCCGAACTCGGTGACGTCCTTGCACTCCTTGTGCAGCACCGGGTTGCCGACGACCGTGATCGGCCGCGAGGTACCGCGCTCACGGTAGGCCGCCTCGCGCTCCTCACCGTCCTCGGTGTCGTTGACGAAGCCCTCGTCGTCCACGGGGAGCACTCCAGAGTGCTGCTGCTCGGTGTCCTGCTGCGCCATGACCGACGTACGCCTTCCTGGGTGCCTGGGAGTGTGGTGCTGTTACAGAGTACGGGGACGGGCGCCCCTTCAGGGGCGCGGGGAACTGCGTGACAAGCCCCCACCGGCCCGCGGCGAACCCGCAGCGCTCAGCAGACCTCTTCGAGATCCCGCCAGTCCCGGGAGTCGGGGCTGTCCGCGACCCACCCGTCCAGCAGCCCCCTGACCAGCGGAGCCGGCGCGGCCACCCCGCACTCCCGCTCCGGCACCCACAGCTGCCCGTCGGTGCGGTGACCGAGCGGCCCCGGATGCCCGGGCTCGCTGTGGTCGTGCGGGTCGAGATGCTCACCGTCGCCCTCGTCGGACGGCATCCGCGACTCGGAACACATCCGGCACAGCAGCCGTACGGACGAGGACCAGTCCTCCGCGGCGAAGCCGGCGTCCGCCGCGAGCTGCTCCAGGGCGTCCCGGTCCTCCTCGGTGGCGGCCTCCAGGAGGACCACCCAGGTGGGCACCGGGGACGGCGCCCACAGCTCGATCTCGTCGAAGACGGGATAGGCGTGCCCGGCGGCGGTCGTCCGCTCCCCGTGCGGGACACCGTCGTGCAGAACGACCTCGCCCCAGCGCCGCCCCGAGGACGGCAGCGGAATGGACAGGACCTCCACCCGGGCCGGATCGAGCCTGCGCCCCCACACGACCTCGGCCTCGCCCTCCGGCGACAGCCGTACGGCCGCACTGCCGAGGTCCATGCCCACCGGTTCCTCGGAGACGGCGGCCCCGCCGGGCACCCGCAGCCCGTACGCCTGCCAGGCACGACGGGCCAGCGGCCAGTCCTGCAGGGCGGTGGCGGCGATCCCGACGTTCCACCAGTCGGGGGCGCCCGTCTCCCGTTCGAGAAGCGCGACGGCCCGGAGGCCCGCGGCCCGCGCCTGCTCCCAGTCGTGCCGGAACTTGTGCAGCAGGGCCAGGTTGAACCAGGACTCCGACAGCCAGGGCTCCAGGTCCGCGGCACGCGTCAACAGCGCTCCCGCGTCCTCGTACCGGCCGTCGCCGATCAGCGTGAACGCGCGATCGGTGGCCTGCCGCCATGAGGCGGAGGGCCGGTGCCGTCCCTTGCCGAAGATCCTCACGATTCCCGCCTGCCAGTTCCTTGCGTTTCCCGCCTGCCGGTCCCTTGAAGAGTTTCTTGAAGACAGCGCAGCCCCGGGCTGGCCCGTGCCCCCGAACACCCTCTTCCTCGCATCCAACCACGGACCGTTGGACGGGCGCTCATTACCCATGGGTTACCCAGCCTGGGGCAGGGTAAGGGTGCCCCGCAACAGGACCCTGGCCAGCGACTCCACCACCTCGGGCTGATAGTCGCGGGCCGTGGCCAGACGCAGCTTCTCCAGGGCGGTCAGGGGCCCTCCCGGGCCTGCTTCCCTGGCCATCTCCTCGAACGCGTTGACGGCCCGCACGATCCGTGCCGTGACCGGCTGCTCCCGGTACGGATCGGCCTGCCGCTCCACGACCACGGCGACCTCGGCGTCCACGCCGGTCTGACGTACGACGGCGCCGCCAAGGAGAGCGATGCGCCGCTGCTCGTCGGCAGGGAGCACGGAGGTGGCTCCGGCCGGCACCGGGTCGACAAGGCTGAGCTGTCCGATGTCGTGCATGAGCGCCGCGTACTCCAGGACGGTCAGATCGGGCTCGGACAGGCCCAGCTCACGGCCGACGGCCCGGCTGAGCGCGGCGACCCGCCGGGCATGCCCGGTGGGGGTGTACCCGGCGATCTCGGTCGCCCGCGCGAGTGAGGCGATCGTCTGCCGGTAGGTGACGCGCACGGCGGCGTACCGCCGGACGGAGAGTTGAGTGAGCAACAGGGGCAGCGAGAACACGGGCAGCGCCCACAGCCCGACGACCGCCACCGCGAGCGACATCACGGCCCCGGTCGCGCAGACCGCCGACCCGATGCCGAGCGTGGCCCGCAGCTCGTCCCGCAGCAGCGGTCCGAAGGGCCAGCGGGTCCGGGCGTGTGCCATCGCCGCCGCGAGCACGGCGTCGCACAGCGCGGTGAGCACCAGCAGGGAGACCAGCAGCAGGGCGTACGAGGGGCCGCCCCAGCCCATCAACCTTCCCTGGTTGTAGAGGGGTTGGAAGCAGACGGCTGCGAAGCCGACGGTGAGGACGCGCCGGGTGAGGTGGTCGGCGGTGGGCCCGCGGCCCTGGGCGACGTGCGGTACGCAGCCGATGAGGGCCGCGGCCACGACGACAGCCACGATCTCGAGGACGCCCGGGGCCGTGCGGTGTCCGGCGTTCTCGCCGAGCAGCGCGTACGCGAGGGCGCCGGCTGCGGCGAGGGGCGCCGACTCCCGCTCCTCGGCCCCGCTCCATCGGGTCAGCTCCCCCACGGCGATGAGGATCCCGAAGGCGAGCGCGACGCCTCGTTCGTCGAGACCGTGCCAGAGGACGACGGCCAGCGAGACAACGGCGAGGAGCAGAGCGACCGCGTGCACGAGGGTGAGGGTGAACGGGGCTCGACCGACGATCCCGTACCCGGGAATCTCCACCCCCACGGCATTCATGACCGCCCCCGCCCGACGACGCCGCTCGACCGAGGGTCGACGCCCGTCGGGTCCCGGTCCGCGCCGGTCGACGGCCCGTCGGCGCCCATCGAGCAGCCGTCCGTACTCGCCGAGGACCCGGTTTCGCCGGGCGGGTGGACCCCCGCTGTCACCGCGGGATGCCACCCGTGTCGGTTCAGCGCTCGCACCAGGGCCCGTACCATCCCCGGATCGAACTGCGCCCCCGCGCACCGTTCCAGTTCCTCCAGCGCCACCGGCACCGGTCGGGCCCGCCGGTAGGACCGGGTCGACGTCATCGCGTCGAACGCGTCGGCCACGGCCACCACGCGTGCGAACTCCGGGATCTGGCGTCCCACCAGCCCGTACGGGTACCCGCTCCCGTCGATCCGCTCATGGTGGTGCAGGATCGCCGACCGCGCCTCCCCGAGGAAGCCGATGCCACGCACCATCTCGTGCCCGTACTCGGGATGCAGCTCGATGATCCGCCGTTCCTCCGGCGTCAGCGGCCCGTCCTTGCGCAGGAGCCGCGTGGGCACGCCCAGTTTCCCCACGTCGTGCAGGATCCCGGCGAAGCGCAGTACCTCGACGCGCTCGTCGTCCATGCCCAGCTCACGGGCGATCATCATGGACGCCTGCCCGACCCGCTCACTGTGCCCGCGCGTGTACCCGTCCTTGATGTCGACGGCCTGCACGAGGGCCCGGATGGTGGCCTGGTGGGCGGCCCGCTCCCGGTGGTACTGGGCGAACGCCCAGCAGGACACGTACATCGGCAGCAGGACGAGCAACGCGGCGACGGGACCGTACGGACTGCGCCACAGCACCGCCATCATCAGCCCGGCGAGCCCGTGCACGGCGACCGAGGCGAGGGAGCGCGAGAAGAGCCCCCGCCAGGCACCCCGTACGGGCACCCGCTCGGCGAGCGCCAGGATCCCGCCGTCGAGCGCGGTCAGCACCACGCAGAAGGTGAGCACCGCGGCCCCGGCGGGCACGAGCGCGTACGGGAAGTGCGGCAGGGCCACCGCGTCCCGGCCGCCCAGCGCCCAGTGCACCCGGGACGCCGCCCAGACCGCGACGGCGAGCTGGGCCGCGCGCCAGATCCGGCGCAGCCAGCGCGGCCGCTGCTCCACACGGGCGAGCAGCGCGCCTGGCAGCGCCACAAGCGCGGCGGCCGACGGCGGCAGCAGAAAGGCCCCGGCGAGCAGCACGGGCAGGAAGGTGCCCAGCCCTCTGGGGGCGCCCCGCTCGGCGACGCGAGCGGCGGCGCCCTTGGGGCTGTGCGGGAAGGGGATCCGCTCGCAGCCGGCGTACAGCGCGGCGAGCAGGGCGACGATCCACCAGGGTGCGTGAACGGCGGGCAGCGGAGCCAGGCAGGCCATGGCGGCCAGGACGACACAGACGACGTAGACACGGGCCCACGCCGGAATCGACCCCATCGCCTCGTTCCCTCCCCCGGACGTCCCCTGCCCCGGTCAGGCTCCGGAGCCTAGGGCGGTGGGGACGGTGCGGGGGCGGCAATAGCCGAATCCGCGGGCTCTGAGCCCGCGGATTAGCACGTTCGGGTGATAACCGGACGATCTCCCCGGGGAGTTCAGGACTCCTGGGGCGTCGCGGTGACGTCGTGCTCGGGCACGGTCTGACCGGAGCGGATCAGGTCGATGCGGCCCATGACCTTGGCGCGCAGATCGGTCGGCACGTCGTCCTGGCCGCAGCACCGCTTGACCAGCTTCTTCACGGCCTGCTCGAGTCCGTACTTCTCGAGACACGGGGAGCACTCCTCGAAGTGCACCTCGAACTTGGTGCAGTCCGAGTCCGGCATCTCATGGTCGAGGAACTCGTACAGGTGGTCGAGTACCTCACTGCAATCCGTCTCGTGCGGCTCTCCGCAGCTCATGAGCCCGAGCCTTTCGCTTCGTTCGACTCTCCGGCGCCGGCCGGGACCAGCCCGCGGTCACGGGCGTAGTCCTCGAGCATGCCGCGCAGTTGGCGACGGCCCCGGTGCAGCCGGGACATCACCGTACCGATGGGTGTCCCCATGATGTCCGCGATCTCCTTGTACGCAAAGCCTTCTACATCAGCGAGATAGACCGCGATGCGGAATTCCTCGGGGATCGCCTGCAGTGCAGCCTTGACGTCCGAGTCGGGCAGGTGGTCGAGCGCCTGCGACTCCGCGGAGCGCAGACCGGTCGACATGTGCGACTCGGCACGCGCGAGCTGCCAGTCCTCGATCTCCTCGGCCGCACTGCGCTGGGGTTCGCGCTGCTTCTTGCGGTACGAGTTGATGAAGGTGTTGGTGAGAATGCGATACAGCCAAGCCTTGAGGTTGGTGCCCTCGCGGAACTGGTGGAAGGACGCGTACGCCTTCGCGTACGTCTCCTGCACCAGGTCCTCGGCGTCGGCCGGGTTGCGCGTCATGCGCAGGGCGGCCGAGTACATCTGGTCGAGGAATTCGAGCGCGTCCCGCTCGAAGCGCGCGGTGCGCTCGGCGGACGACTCCGTGCTCGTGCCCTGGCCCTCGGGCTGCTCCGCCTGGCCGTGATCGGTCCCTGCGTCGGTCCCAGTGACCGGACCCACCTCCTCCAGCGACATGGCAGAACCGAAACCGGTCCCACTCGAATCGGAGGATAGACGAACATCCACACCCGCCGCCGCTCGAACGGGGGCGGTCTTCGCCGCGTGCAGCACCGTCCAGTCCAGCTCAGGGCTACTGCTGCGGTTCGGGCAGATGGTCGAACCCATGCGGCGGACTTCCTCTCGTTCGAACGGTTCAGCACGCTCCGTGCTGTCTGCTCGGCACAACAGTGGTCCACCGCCCGACATTCCCGTGCGTCACCCGAGTGACGCGATCCACCTCACAACGCCCCCGGTGATGATCTCCAGGGCCTCGTCCTGGTCGATCGGTGCCCGTTTCGGCACAGCGAAGCCATGATCTCCGTACGGCACCTCGATCAGCTCGTGCGAGCCCTTCGGGAACTCCGCCGGCTTGCCGAACGGGTCGTTGCCGCCCTGGACGACGAGGGTGGGCACCCCGGCGCCGAGGAGTTCGTCGGCACGGGACTTCTCGGGCTTGCCGGGCGGGTGCAGCGGGAAACTGAGGGCGAGGGCGGCGGTGGCGCCGAGTTCCGTCGACGTACGGCAGGCGACGCGGGCTCCGGCGCTGCGTCCGCCCGCGACCACCGGCAGTCCGGGCTTCGCGACCGTGGGCCACAGGCCCCGCCATCCCACGTCCAGGGTCTTGGGCGCGGGCGCCACCTTCTTCCCCGCCACCCGCCAGGGCTGCTCGATGAGCGCGACGCTCACGCCGTGCCCGGGCAGCACCGCGGCCAGCGCCTGGAGATCGCGCGCCTCGATACCGCCGCCCGCGCCGTGACTCACAGCGAGCACAAGGCGTGGCTTCTTGGCCCGGTGCCAGGTGACGCGGGCCGTACCGGCGTCCGTCTCGACCGTCTCGATCGCGTCCATGATCTCCGTCACGTCAGCCTTCCATGGTCTCTGTCACAGAAGGCTTCCATGACCTCCGTCACGTCAGAAGAGTGTGCCCTCTTCGGGGCCCTCCAGCTCCTTCAGCAGCTCCGGCCCGTTGTTGCGGACGTTGCTGACGGCCGTGGAGACGGGATAGGCGCGCATCAGCCCGGCGGGCGGCGGCGCGAGCAGCTCGCGCAGGCCGTCGACGTCCGTACGGGCCGGGTCGAGCCAGGCGTCCCAGCGGTCCGGGGTGAGCATCAGAGGCATCCGGGGGTGGATGTCGGCGAGGGTGTACGGCCCCTCGGCGGGCGCGACCGCGAGCGGCGAGGTCTCCGCCTCGGTCGTGATCACCGAGCACGTCACCCACCAGGCCCGGGGGTGGTCGTCGGGGAGCGTCCGGTCGCGCCAGAACTCGTACAGCCCTGCCATCGCGAAGACCGAGCCGTCCGCCGGGAGCACGAAGTACGGCTGCTTGCGCGGCCGCTTCTTCTTGCCCTCGACCTCCAGATCGCGCTCGGTGGACCCGGTGACCCACTCGTAGTAGCCGTCGGCGGGGACGATGCAGCGCCGGGCGGCGAAGGCACGGCGGTACGAGGGCTTCTCGTGCACGGTCTCCGCGCGGGCGTTGATCATCCGGGCGCCGCCCTCGGGCGTCTTGGCCCAGGACGGGACGAGCCCCCACTTGAGCCTGCGCAGCTGGCGAACCGGCTTCGGACTCTCCGCGTCCTTAAGGGGGCGGTCGAGGACGGCATAGACGTCCTTGGTCGGGGCCACGTTGTAGTCGGGGTCCAAGGTCTCCTCGGGCTCCCACTTCTCGACCTCAAAGATTCCTGCGAGATCCTCGGGTCCACGACTCGCTGCATACCGTCCGCACATACGTGCCACACTGCCAGATTCCGCGACACCAGAGGGAGCCACCACCGACAATGGACAGCACCGCATCCACCTCGCTGGCCTCGCTCTGGGACCAGGTCTCCGGCACCCAGCCGGACCCCGATCTGTGGGTGGTGATAGCCACCATCGTCGCCGCTCTCGCGGTGATCGTCCCGCACGGCGTATGGCGCGTCTCGCGCAACGCCATCACCATCGCGCACGAGGGCGGCCACGGGCTGGTGGCGCTGCTGACCGGGCGGAGCCTCAGTGGTATCCGGCTGCACTCCGACACCAGCGGCCTCACCGTCAGCCGTGGCAAGCCCACCGGTCTCGGCATGATCCTCACCGCGGCGGCCGGCTACACCGCTCCCCCGCTGCTCGGCCTCGGCGGCGCCGCGCTGCTGGGCCTGGGCCGCATCACCCTCCTGCTGTGGCTGGCCACCGGCCTGCTCGTCGCGATGCTGGTGATGATCCGCAACGCCTACGGGGCGCTCACGGTGGTCCTCACCGGCGGTACGTTCCTGGTGGTCTCGTGGCTCGCCGGACCCCAGGTACAGGCGGCCTTCGCGTACGCCGTGGTGTGGTTCCTGCTGCTCGGCGGCGTCCGTCCGGCCTTCGAACTCCAGGCCAAGCGCAGCCGCGGCGGCGCCGGCGACTCCGACGCCGACCAGCTCTCCCGGCTCACCCACGTCCCGGCGGGACTGTGGCTGTTCCTGTTCCACGCGGTGTCCCTGTGCTCTCTGCTGGGCGGCGGCCGCTGGCTGCTCGGGCTTTGAGTGCCGGCTGCCGGAACGTCGAGTACTGGAACGTCGAGTGCTGGGACGTCGAGTGCTGGGACGTCGAGTGCTGGGACGTCGAGTGCTGGGACGTCGAGGCATCCCTGAATCTTTCGCTCACATTCCGTCACTTTTGATCAAGATCTACCCCCACCCCCACCCACTAAAGTGGGCGCATGACCGCGAACCCCGCCCACACCGCCCTCTGGCCCGCCCCGCACGCGAGCGGAGCCGTCGACGCGACGGTCCACGTGCCGGGGTCCAAGTCGGTCACCAACCGCGCCCTGGTCCTCGCCGCGCTCGCCTCGGAGCCGGGCTGGCTGCGCCGCCCGCTGCGCTCCCGCGACACGCTGCTGATGGCGGGCGCGCTGCGCGCGATGGGCGTCGGCATCGAGGAGACGGTGGCGTCCAGCTCCACGGTCGCCGCGGGCCCGGACGCCTCCGGCGAGGCCTGGCGGGTCATCCCCTCGGGTCTCCAGGGCCCGGCCACGGTCGACGTCGGCAACGCCGGCACCGTGATGCGCTTCCTGCCCCCGGTCGCCGCCCTCGCGGACGGCCCCATCCGCTTCGACGGCGACTCCCGGTCGTACGAGCGCCCGCTGAACGGTGTGATCGACGCGCTGCGTCTGCTCGGCGCCCGCATCGACGACGACGGCCGCGGCGCGCTGCCGCTGACCGTGCACGGCGGCGGCGCCCTGGACGGCGGCCCGGTGGAGATCGACGCGTCCTCGTCGTCCCAGTTCGTGAGCGCCCTCCTCCTGTCCGGCCCACGCTTCAACCAGGGCGTGGAGGTCCGCCACATCGGCTCGACGCTGCCCTCGATGCCGCACATCCGGATGACGGTCGACATGCTGCGCGCGGTCGGCGCGCAGGTGGACACCCCGGAGTCGGGCGGCGAGCCCAATGTCTGGCGGGTCACGCCCGGCGCGCTGCTCGGCCGCGACCTGATCATCGAGCCGGACCTGTCGAACGCCCAGCCGTTCCTGGCGGCGGCCCTGGTGACCGGCGGCACGGTCGTCGTCCCCGACTGGCCCGCGCACACCACCCAGCCCGGAGACCGGCTGCGGGAGATCTTCACCGAGATGGGTGGTTCCTGTGAACTGAACGACAGCGGTCTGGAGTTCACCGGTTCGGGTGCGATCCACGGCATCGACGTGGACCTGAGCGAGGTCGGTGAGCTGACCCCGGGCATCGCGGCGGTCGCGGCCCTCGCCGACTCCCCGTCCACCCTGCGGGGGGTGGCCCATCTGCGCCTGCACGAGACGGACCGGCTGGCCGCGCTCACCAAGGAGATCAACGAACTCGGCGGTGACGTCACCGAGACCGCCGACGGCCTGCACATCCGCCCGCGTCGACTGCACGGCGGCATCTTCCACACCTACGACGACCACCGCATGGCGACCGCCGGCGCGATCATCGGGCTGGCGGTGGAGGGCGTACAGATCGAGAACGTGGCGACGACAGCGAAGACCCTGCCGGACTTCCCCGATCTGTGGACCGGAATGCTCGGGAACTGACGGGCGGACCGGGATCATGCGCCGCTACGGCAAGCACACCGACGAGGACGACATCCGCCAGCGCCCCAACCGCAAGGGCAACCGTCCGCGTACGAACATCCGCCCCAAGCACGAGGAGGCGGTCGAGGGCATGGTCGTCACCGTCGACCGAGGCCGTCTGACCTGCCTCGTCGAGGACCGCCTCGTGATGGCGATGAAGGCCCGCGAGCTGGGCCGCAAGGCCGCCGTCGTCGGTGACCGCGTCGCGATCGTCGGTGACCTGTCCGGCGAGAAGGACACCCTCGCCCGCATCGTCCGCATCGAGCCGCGCAGCTCGGTACTGCGCCGCACGGCCGACGACGACGATCCCTACGAGCGCGTGGTCGTCGCCAACGCCGACCAGCTCGCCATCGTCACCGCCCTCGCCGACCCCGAGCCGCGCCCGCGCCTGATCGACCGCTGCCTGGTCGCGGCGTACGACGCCGGCCTGGAGCCCCTGCTGGTGCTGACCAAGTCGGACCTCGCCCCGCCCGACGAACTCCTCGAGCTGTACGGGGCCTTGGGCGTCCCCTACGTCGTGACGAGCCGTGCGGAGCTGGAGAGCGGCGCGGCGGTGGACCGGGTGCGCAAGCAGCTGGACGGCAAGATCACGGCGTTCGTCGGGCACTCCGGCGTCGGCAAGACGACCCTGGTCAACGCGCTGGTCTCGCAGGAGCGCCGGCGCAGCACCGGCCACGTGAACGCCGTCACGGGCCGGGGCCGGCACACCACGACCTCGGCACGCGCGATCCCGTTGCCGGGCAGTGAGGGCTGGGTCATCGACACCCCCGGCGTCCGCTCCTTCGGCCTGCATCACGTCGACCCGTCCCGGGTCATCCACGCCTTCCCCGACCTCGAACCCGGTACCGAGGGCTGTCCGCGCGCGTGCAGTCACGACGAGCCGGACTGCGCGCTGGACCAGTGGGTGGCGGACGGCCACGCGGACCCGCAACGGCTCTACTCCCTGCGCCGGCTGCTGGCGACGCGGGAACGCACGGAGGGCGACTGAGTCCCCTGAGCCCCCTTGTGACCTCCGCGTTGTTTGCGTGGGCGGCCCGTCGGTAAGTGCTTAGCCGGTCGGCAAATGCATAATCGCACCAAGCCGGACCCAGGCCAGGCGAAGCAGTCGACGTGCGGACACGGGAGGACGAGACATGGCGTGGCTGCTGGTCGTTGTGGCGGGACTGCTCGAAACCGGCTTCGCCGTCTGCCTGAAGCTCTCGCACGGCTTCACCAGACTCTGGCCGACGGTCGCCTTCTGCGTCTTCGCGCTGGGCAGCTTCGGTCTCCTGACTCTCGCCCTGCGCAAACTCGACGTCGGCCCGGCGTACGCGGTGTGGACCGGCATCGGCGCGGCCGGCACCGCCGTCTACGGCATGATCTTCCTCGGCGACCTGGTGTCGACGCTCAAGATCGTCTCCATCAGCTTCGTCATCATCGGCGTCATCGGCCTCCAACTCTCGGGCTCCGCCCACTGAGGCGCCCCCCAAAGGGCTCGGGGAACTGCGCGACCAGCCACAACGACGCCGCACCCGCCGACGCCCGCTCCCCGGCACCCCAGCAGGCGAGTCATCTCCACTGCCGCGGCAGCGCGCCTCGCACCAGCTCCGTCACTCCCCCCTCCCTCGGCGGAGCCGCCACACACGACAACGACAACCGCACCACCAACTCACAGGCCCCCGTCAACTCCCCCACGTCCCCCCGCATCGCCCCGGGCCCGGACAACGCCGCGACGGCCCGATCCCGTACGAGCGCCACGAAGTCCGCCGGCGAGGGCAACGGCCCGTCCGCCCTGCGCTGCGCGGGCACCGCGGACGACGACGGCACCGCCGAGAGCGTCGGCGACGGCAGCCGCTCGCTCCAGCACCCGGTCAGCATGGCCCGTACGAGCGCGTTGCCCCGGGCCGCCGACGTGGTCCACTCGGCGGTCGCGACCAACCGCTCGCGCGCGTCCGCGTGGGCGGCCAGCGCGCGCTCGACACCGGCGAGATAGCCGTCGGCCTCCCTGCGTACGAGGGCTCGTGCGAGCCCCTCCTTGCTTCCGAACTCGTTGTAGAGCGTCTGGCGGGACACACCGGCCACGGCGGCGACGTCGACCATCCGCACCGTGGACCACGGGCGGTGTGCGAGCGCCGTATAGGCGGCATCCAGAAGGGATTCCCGCGCTGCAGGCATCTTTTCGCCTCCCTGGGGGCGAGCGGGCGGCACTGCAGCTCAGATTTGACGCGCACAGGGGCACTGTCAAGGGTTCGCGGCGGCGTCGAGGGGCGTACGCCGACCCCCGCACGCCGCGATGATCAACCCGGCCGTGCGGCCCGCGCCCCGAGGCGCCCCGAGCCCCATGACCGTGCCCGATGATCCCCCGGGCCGTATGGCTGTGGCCCGAGTGGGCCATATACGGTGCAGTCATGCCCGACTATCGCGATGACCTGCGCCTGGCCCATGTCCTGGCGGACGCCGCCGACGCGGCGACGATGGACCGGTTCAAGGCGCTCGACCTCAAGGTCGAGACCAAGCCGGACATGACACCGGTCAGCGAGGCGGACAAGGCCGCCGAGGAGCTGATCCGCGGCCACCTCCAGCGGGCACGGCCACGCGACGCGATCCTCGGCGAGGAGTACGGCATCGAGGGCACCGGCCCGCGTCGCTGGGTGATCGACCCGATCGACGGCACCAAGAACTACGTCCGCGGGGTGCCCGTCTGGGCCACGCTGATCTCCCTGATGGAAGCGGGCGAGGGCGGCTACCAGCCGGTGGTCGGAGTGGTCTCCGCGCCCGCGCTGGGCCGCCGCTGGTGGGCGGCGAAGGGGCACGGCGCGTTCACCGGCCGCAGCCTGTCCTCGGCCACGCGCCTGAAGGTCTCCCAGGTCTCGCGGATGGCCGACGCGTCCTTCGCGTACTCCTCGCTGTCCGGCTGGGAGGACCAGGGCCGCCTCGACGGCTTCCTGGACCTGACGAAGGCGGTCTGGCGCACGCGCGGGTACGGCGACTTCTGGCCGTACATGATGGTGGCGGAGGGCTCGGTGGACATCTGCGCGGAGCCCGAGCTGTCGCTGTGGGACATGGCGGCGAACGCGATCGTGGTGACCGAGGCGGGCGGATCCTTCACGGGCCTCGACGGCCGCCCGGGCCCGCACAGCGGCAACGCGGCAGCGTCGAACGGCGTCCTCCACGACGAACTGCTGGGTTATCTGAACCAGCGTTACTGAAGAGCCGGTGGCGCGCCCTTGTGACCCATGGGCGCCCCCGAAACTCACCGCACGCCCCCTTGTTGACCCTCCCTTTAACTGCGACTCTGAGAGTCCCCCCACTTGTGAACTTGTGAATCGCTTCTCTTGGCGCTTCACCAAGGAGGTGGCTCCAGCCCATGCTCGTCCGCGACGCCATGAGCACGGTGGTCCTCACCATCGGCCCGGCACACACACTCCGTCAGGCGGCCTGCCTGATGTCCTCCCGCCGCGTAGGCGCGGCCGTCGTCCACGACGAGGACTCCTCCGGCCTCGGCATCCTCACCGAACGCGACATCCTCAACTCGATCGCCCTCGGACAGAACCCGGACACCGAGACCGCGGGCACCCACACCACGACCGACGTCGTCTTCGCCGCCCCCGTCTGGACCCTGGAGGAAGCCGCGGCGGCGATGGCGCACGGCGGTTTCCGACACCTGATCGTGCTCGACGACAACGGCCCGGTCGGCATCGTCTCGGTCCGCGACATCATCCGCTGCTGGGCTCCGAAGCGGCAGCGAGTACCCGCGTAGACGCTCCGGCATCACTGCCACGTACATGCCGACGGGCCGGACCCCTCATCACTCAGAGGGATCCGGCCCACCGCCCACGACAAGCGATCCAGTGCTGGTTCTCAGCCGCGCAGGGCCTGGACCGCGGCCTCCAGCCGCTTGCCGAAGTCTTCGTCAGCCTGACGGAAGTTGTTGATCGCGCGCTCGGCGATGTCGTCACGGGAGACCTTGGCGAGGAAACCCGCCAGGTTCGCGATCAGACGCCCCTGCTCGTCCTGCGACATCCGGCGGTACAGACTGCCCGCCTGCACGAAGTCGTCGTCCTCGGAGTGGGACGGCGCCTCGGTCTCACCGGTGTGGCCGGTCACCGCGATCGGCTGCCACAGCGGCCGGTCCGTCTGGAACGGACCGCCGAAGCTGTTCGGCTCGTAGTTCTTCGCGCCCTTGTGGCGACCGTCGTACAGGGAGCCGTCACGGGAGTTCGTGCGCGCCTCGGCGGCGTGCGGGCGGTTCACCGGCAGGTGGTCGGCGTTGATGCCGACGCGGTAGCGGTGCGCGTCGCCATAGGCGAAGAGCCGCCCCTGAAGCATCTTGTCGGGGGAAGGCCCGATACCCGGCACGAAGTGCGCCGGCGAGAAGATGGACTGCTCGACCTCGGCGAAGATGTTCTCCGGGTTGCGGTTGAGCTCCAACCGGCCGATCTCGATCGGCGGGTAGTCCTCGTGCGGCCACACCTTGGTGAGGTCGAACGGGTTGAACCGGTAGGTCGCCGCGTCGGCCGCCGGCATGATCTGCACCTGCACGGTCCAGGACGGGAACTCACCGCGCTCGATGGCCTCGCGCAGGTCGCGCTGGTGGGAGTCGGGGTCCTCGCCGGCGAGCTTGTCGGCCTCCGCCTGGGTGAGGTTCTTGATGCCCTGGTCGGTCTTGAAGTGGTACTTGACCCAGAAGACCTCGCCGGCCTCGTTGTTCCACTGGTATGTGTGCGAGCCGTACCCGTTGAGATGCCGGTAGGAGGCAGGGATCCCCCGGTCACCGAAGAGCCAGGTCACCTGGTGCGTGCTCTCGGGGCTGAGACCCCAGAAATCCCACACGTTGTCGGCTTCCTGCGAACCGGTGTACGGGTCGCGCTTCTGCGTGTGGATGAAATCGGGGAACTTGATGGCGTCCTTGATGAAGAACACCGGGGTGTTGTTGCCGACGAGGTCGTAGTTGCCCTCCTCGGTGTAGAACTTCAGCGCGAAGCCGCGGGGGTCACGGACCGCGTCCGCGGAGCCGAGGTTGCCGGCCACCGTCGAGAACCGCAGAAAGGTCTCGGTCTGCTCGCCGACCTCGGCGAGGAACGCGGCGCGGGTGTACTGGGTGACATCCGCGGTGACCGTGAAGGTCCCGTAGGCGGCGGCGCCACGGGCGTGCACGACACGCTCCGGGATGCGCTCACGGTTGAAGTGGGCGAGCTTCTCGAGAAGCAACTGGTCCTGAACGAGCACCGGGCCACCGACGCCCGCGGTCTCGCTGTTCTGATTGTCGGCCACCGGCGCGCCGGCCTCCGTCGTAAGCGGTCCTTGCGTCACGTGCGCCTCCTGCGTCATTCCGGACCGGTCCTGCCCGGTCCCACCCATGGCCCGATGCCGAACCGATCCTACATTAGACAATATCCAAATCAAGCACGCATCCAAAGTCACACCCATTCGGGATCTGGTCACCTTGCTGTTAAGCTGGCCTGCATGAGTGACCTGTTGGAACGACTGCGCGGACGCGGATGGCGAATGACCGCGCAGCGGCGCGTCGTGGCCGAGGTCCTCGACGGCGATCACGTCCATCTGACGGCCGACGAGGTGCATGCCCGGGCCGTCGTCAAGCTGCCCGAGATCTCCCGGGCGACCGTCTACAACACGTTGGGTGAGCTGGTCTCGCTCGGCGAGGTGCTGGAAGTCGCGACGGACAAGCGCGCCAAGCGCTACGACCCGAACGCGCACCGTCCGCACCACCACCTGGTCTGCGCCCAGTGCGGCTCGATCCGCGACGTCCACCCGAGCGGCAACCCGCTCGCCGACCTCCCCGACTCGGAGCGCTTCGGCTTCACGGTCTCGGACGTAGAGGTGACATACCGGGGCCTGTGCCCCAACTGCGCCTCAGCCTGACTCCCCCGAAGCCCCGGCCTCCACCACGGACGCCGGGGCTTCCCCGTGCCCCCACACTCCGGTCAAACGCCGAAGGACCCAGATCTAGATGATCTGGGTCCTTCGTCTTCAAGTAGCGGGGACAGGATTTGAACCTGCGACCTCTGGGTTATGAGCCCAGCGAGCTACCGAGCTGCTCCACCCCGCGTCGATGAACTGAACATTACGTCAACCAGGTGGACCAGCGCAAATCCCATAGACGTTCCCTTGAACAGGGGCGAGGGAAGCTCCAGGTCGTCTCCCCTCCCGGGATACGAGGAGAAGAGCAGCACCCACGGGGGCCGGGACGGGAGCCCCGCGGGGGTACGGGGACGGGAGCCCCACGGGTACGAGGGCGGGAGCCCCACGCGGGGGGGGTACGGGGGCGGGAGCCCCACGGGGGTACGGGGACGCAGTCCCTGACGGGGTTGCAGGGGCGGAGCCCCCCCCCGGGAGGTCCAGAGGCACAGCCCTGCGCGGCGCAGGGGACAACCCCGCGCAGGTCCGGGGGCGGGGCCCGGCGGGGTGCAGGGGCGCAGCCCCGCGCAGGTCCGGGGCACGCCCGGCGGGGTCCAGCGGCACAGCCCCGGCCAGCCCGACGGGGACTCAGGGGCTCAGCCCCGCCGGGGCTCAGGGGCGGAGCCCCGCCGGGGCTCAGGGGCGGAGCCCCGCCGGGGTTCAGGGGCGGGGCCTCTGGTGGGGTTCGGGGCGGAGCCCCGGGGATGGGTCGGGTAGGGGCGGCGGGGGCGAGAGCAACCCGAGCCCAGCCCCCACCCACCGCCACAACCTCACGCAGACAACTCCTGCCGCAACGCGTCCCGCAACCGAGCCGCCCGCTCAGCCACCTCCGCCGGCCCCAGCGCAACCGCCCGATCAGCCCACCGCTGCCCCTCCGCCAACTCCCCCCGCCGCGCATACACGAGCGCAAGCCGAAGCGCCGCCCGCCCATGCCCCGCATCCGCCGCCCGGGTCCACCACAACGCGGCCTCCGGCTCACTCCCCTCCCGAGCCAACAGCAGCCCCAGATTGAAGGCCCCGTTCCGAGACCCGGCCTCCGCGGCCGACCGGTACCACCGAGCCGCCTCCACCACATCACCCCGCGCCGCGGCGAGCATCCCGACCCGCACCTGCGCCCGCCGGTGCCCCAGGGATGCCGCCCGCTCGTACCACTCCTCGCACTCACTCTTCTCCTGCGTCGGCTCCCCGAGCTCATGCGCGGGCGCCGGCGGCCGCCGAGCGTCGAGCACGGCGGCCAGCCGGTACGCGGCTTCCGCGCTACCGCCCCCCGCCGCACACCTCAGATGCCGCTCCGCCTCCAGCTCGTCCCCGTCCCGCAGCCGCGCGATCCCGACCTGCAGCGCCGCCTCGGTGTGCCCGGCGGAAGCCGCCCGCTCGTACCACCGCAGCGCCGCCTCCTCGTCGTCCTCACTCCCCCGCCCGGCATGCAGGATCCCGAGATTGAACGCGGCGTCCACACTCCCGGCCTCCGCGGCCTTGGAGAACCACGGCTCGGCTCCGGCCGAGTCCCCGACCTGAAGCAACAGGATCGCCAGCGCGTTCGCGGCCTCACGGTGCCCCGCGTACGCGGCCCGCCGGTACCACTGCTCGGCCTGCGCGGTCCGCCCCTGCTCTGCGCAGAGCAGCCCGAGGTTGTACGCGCCGTTCACATCACCGGCGTCCATGGCGGCCCGGTACCACCGCTCCGCGGTCTGCGTCTCGCCGCGCTCGGCGTGCAGCGCCCCCAGCGCGTTCGCGGCGTTCCCGTCCCCGTCCTGCGCCGCCCGCAGCCACCACACGGCCGCGCTCTCCGTGTCCCCCGCGTCCCGCAGCAGGAACCCGAGCGCGCAGGCTGCCCGCGCCTCTCCGTCCTTGGCGGACGTCAGATACCAGCGCCCCGCCTCCTTGAGGTGCCCCCGCTTCTCCAGGATCGCCCCGAGGTGCAGCGCGGCCCGCCGGTGCCCGCGCGCGGCGGCCTGCCGGTACCACTGCTCGGCCTCTTCACCGGCGGCTCCTATGACCCCCATGACACCGTTGTCGCCCCTGCCCTCGCCCGCGTCCGCGGCCTTGCGGTCGAGCGTGCGCGCGAGCCGGTACGCCGCCTCGCGGTGCCCCCGCTCAGCGGCCGACCGCATCCACTGCTCCGCGCCGACGTCACTGCGGTGCTCCAGCAGATCGGCGAGCGCGTACGCCCCGAGGGCATGCCCCTGCTCGGCGGACTGGCGCAGCCAGTACTCGGCGGCAGGCTCGTCTCCCCGCTCCCGGTGATAGCGCCCGAGCGCGTGCGCGGCGGCCGCGGACCCCGCGACGGCGGCGATCCGCCACCACCCGGCGGCCTCGTCGGCGTACCCGCGCTGGTGCAGGAGGACACCAAGGTTGTTGGCGGCTGCGCGGTCACCGGCGGCGGTGGCAGCGCGCAACTGAGTCTCGGCTCCGTCGAGATCGCCACGGCGCAGCAGCATCGCTCCGAGGACACTCATCGCCTCGACGTCGCCGGCCTCGGCGGCGAGCCGCTGACGTGCTTCCTCGGCAGCCTCGCCGGTTTCGTCCCGGTCTGAAGGCTGCGCAAAACGCCCTGTATCCAACAGAGTTGCCTTGTCCCCCATAACGTCCATCGTCGCACCACCTGCAACCTGGGTACACCTGGTATACCGCAGTCAGTGAGGTCACTTCAGCGTTTTGTCGACATGCCCACAGAGAGACAAGTCAAACACAGTTTTCCCAACTCCCCACGGATGGCGCAGTCTTCGGCGCGTCGCCCATGGTCGCCGCACGCACCCCGCGCACGCGTCCTACCCAGGTCGTCATACGGGTGCAGTACACGTGTGCGCACACAGCGAAGGCCCGGATCCTGTGAGGATCCGGGCCTTCGCTTTTCAGTAGCGGGGACAGGATTTGAACCTGCGACCTCTGGGTTATGAGCCCAGCGAGCTACCGAGCTGCTCCACCCCGCGCCGTTGTGTTGCAACCGTACCACGGCGCGGAGGGGGCCTCTGACCAGCGGCTGATCCAAGAACCGGACCAGCCGCCGACCGGCCCGACGGACCGGTCGGCGCCCTGGCCCGTACCGCCGCCCTAGGTCGTACCGCCGCTGGGACTGCTGCTGCCACTCGGGCTCGGACTACTGCTCGGGCTGCTGGCCTTGTCGTTGCTCTTGCTACCGCCGCTGCCACCGGTGGCGCTCTTGTCGGCCTTGGCCTGAGCGTCCTCGGCCCGCTTCAGCGCGTCCTGAAGATCCTTCTGCGCCTGCCCGTACGCCGTCCAGTCGCCCTTCTTGAGGGCGTCCTGGCCCTCGTCGAAGGCCTTCTGGGCGTCGGTGAGCGCCTGTTGGACCGTCGGGTTGCTCGACGTCGGCGGTGGGGTGGTCCCCGTGCCGGCCGGTGGACTGGTCGTACTGTCCGTCCCGAAGACCTTGTTGAGCGCCTGGTCGAGCGTGTCCTCGAAGGCGGTGTTGCCTCCGTAGGTCACCAACACCTTGCGCAACAAGGGGTACTTGAGGTCACCACCGCGTACGTAGACAGGCTCCACGTAGAGCAGTCCTCCGTCGAGCGGAACCGTCAGCAGATTGCCGTACTCGACCTCCGAGTCCCCGCCCTTCAGAAGTCTGATCGACTCGGCGATGTCCTGTTGGGAGTTGAACTGGCTCTGGACCTGTTTGGGCCCGTCGACGGGTTCGCTGGTCGGCAGTTTCAGGATTCTGATCTTGCCGTAGTCGGGCGTGCCCGCCTCGGAGTCGACCGCCATGAACGCGCTGAGGTTGTCCCGGCCGTTGGGCGTGAAGGTCGTCGTCAGAGAGAACGCCTGCGCCGACTGGTCGGGCATCTTCATGCTCAGGTAGTACGGCGGCACCGCGTCGCCCGACTTGTTGGTCGGCTCGTCGGGGACCTGCCACACCTCGCTGCCGCTGAGGAACGTCTGCGCGTCCTTCACGTGGTAGCGGGTGAGCAGCTCGCGCTGGACCTTGAACAGGTCCTGCGGGTACCGCAGATGGTCCATGAGCGACTGCGAGATGGCCGTCTTCGGCTCCACCGTGTTCGGGAACGCCTTCATCCAGGTCTTGAGGACCGGGTCCTTGGTGTCCCACTGGTAGAGCTTGACCTCACCGGTGTACGCGTCGACGGTCGCCTTCACCGAGTTGCGGATGTAGTTGACCTGGTTCTGCTGGGCCACCACCGCGCGCTGGTTGTTGGTCGCGGTGAGCGAGTCCGCCGTCGTGTCACCGAGGGTGGTGCGGGAGGCGTACGGGTAGCCGTTGGTCGTGGTGTAGGCGTCGACGATCCACTGGATCTTGCCGTCGACCACGGCCGGGTAGGCGTCGCCGTCGATGGTCAGCCAGGGGGCCACCGCCTCGACGCGGTCCTTGGGGGTCCGGTTGTAGAGGATCCGGGAACCCTCGCCGATCGCGCCCGAGTAGAGGATCTGCGGCTCGCCGAACGCCACGGCGTACGCGGCACGGTTGATCGGGCTGGAGAGGCTGACCCCGCTCTTGCCCTGGTAGCTGGTGGTCTTCTCACCGCTGTCGTCGGAGTAGTCGATCTCCTTCTGGGGACCGCCGACGATCGAGTACTGCGTGGTCTTCTCGCCGTAGTAGACCCGCTGCTCGTACGTCCCCAGGTCGCCGTTGGACGGCAGGTCGGACTCGGTGAAGACGGGCCGGCCACCGGAGGTCGCCGTGGTGCCCTTGGCGGCCACCACGCCGTATCCGTGCGTGTAGCGGAAGTGGTCGTTGATCCAGTTGTTCTTCGGAATGCCGTTCAGGTTCAGCTCACGCAGTCCGATGACCGTGTCCTGGTCCTTGCCGTCCTTGCTGTACCGGTCGACGTCCAGGTTGGTCGGGAACGCGTAGTAGTTCTTCATCTGCTGCAACTGCTGGAACGTCGGCGAGACGATGTTCGGGTCCAGCAGACGGATGCTCGCCGTGGTGTCGGCGTCGTCGCGCTGCTTGGTCTTGTCCTTGGTGGCGCTCTTGCCCGCGTACTCCGAGACCTGGGTGCCGTCGATGCCGTAGGCCTCGCGGGTCGCCTTCAGGTTCTTCTCGACGTACGGCGCTTCCTTGGCCTGCTCGTTCGGCTGGACCTGGAACTTCTGCACGATGGCCGGGTAGAGACCGCCGATGAGGATCGCCGAGAGCACCATCAGGCCGAAGCCGATGACGGGCAGCTGCCAGGTGCGCCGCCACAGGGTGGCGAAGAACAGCAGCGCACAGATGACGGCGATGCAGAACAGGATCGTCTTGGCGGGCAGATACGCGTTGGCGTCGACGTACCTGAGACCCGTCCAGTTGCCGGTCGCCTTGAAGTCGCTTGACTTCACGGCGAGTCCGTAGCGGTCGAGCCAGTAGGCGACCGCCTTCAGGGCGACGAAGACGCCCAGCAGCACCGACAGGTGCCCGGTCGCCGCGGCCGTGGCGCGCGCGCCCGGGGAGGTGATCCTGAGCCCTCCGTAGAGGTAGTGCGTGAGCGCGGCGGCGATCAGCGAGAGCACGGCGGCGGCGAAGCCGAAGCCGAGCAGGAACCGGTACCAGGGCAGGTCGAAGGCATAGAAGGAGACGTCGAGGTGGAACTGGGGGTCCTTCTGGTGGAAGGGGACCCCGTTCACCCACATCAGCCATGTACGCCACTGGCCCGACGCCGACGCGCCGGCGATCAGCCCCACCAGGGAGGTGATGCCGAGCAGCAGCCACCTCTTGTAGGGCGCGATCCCCATCCGATACCGGTCGAGGCTCTGCTGCTCCATCGACATCGCGCTCAGCGGCGGTCGCAGCCGATGTGCCAGCCAGATGTTCACGCCGACCGAGGCCGCCATGATCAGGCCGAAGACGAAGAAGAGCCCGATCTTGGTCCACAGGGTGGTCGTGAAGACGGACGAGTAGTGAACCGACCGGTACCAGAGCCAGTCCGTCCAGAACCCCGCGAACATGACGAACGCCATGGCCAGCACGGCCAGCACGCCCAGTGTCATGAGCAGGGTCCGGACCCGCCGGGACGGTCGGCCCACTCTGATCCGTGGCCCCGTCGGGCCTCCGCCGCGGTCCGGCATCTGGAAAGCCAAGGTGCGCACCTCGAAGTTCGCTGTTGATCCGTCAGGTCCCCGTGAAGCGGACCATCCGTCAGGCTCCGTGATCGTGGAGCCTCATCTATGCAACTTACTCACGCTTTACTCGGTTCCCGGATCCGGGTACGAACGAGGCAGGATTGTGACCATGTCCAACACTCCCATGGCAGCGAGCCCGCTCACCCGGGCCGTACTCGAGATCGACGAGTACGCCTCCAGCCTCGGCTGGGACCAGCCCGCTCGCCTCTTCGCCCTCGTAGACACCGCGCGACTGCGGGCCCAGGAGCCCGGTCTCGCGGCCCAGCTCGGCCTCCAGGACGAGCCCGAGACCACCGGTCTCACCCCCATCGAGCAGGACGAGATCCCTGCCGACAAGCCGCTGGACGAGTTCCTCGGCACCATCGCCTGGCCCGACGCCGTGGTCGGCTGCGCGCTCACCGTGGAGCGGCTGATGCTGCCGCCGTCCGCGGAGGCCTCCGTCCCGGAGGGCCTGAGCGACAAGAAGCTCGCGAAGTGGGTCGCCGAGCACCCGGACCGCCAGGAGGTCCGTATGACGGTCGGCGTCCTGCGCGACGGCACCCGCGACTCAGCACTGCGTCTGCGCGAGAAGGACGCGCCGACCGAGGTCCTCACGGGCGCGGGCCTGGTGCCGGGCCTGGCAGAGGCGCTGTCGGCGACGTTCGCGGACTGACGTCCTGGTGTACGCGGACGGGGGCGCCCCGGACTTCCTGGGGCGCCCCCATCACGCCGTACGGCCCATGTGTACCGCCGCCGGTCGGTCCCTCAGCCCTTGGTGGTGCACTCCGGCAGGTCGGCGGTCTTGCCGGAGCTGATGTCCTTCAGGGCGTTCATCGCGTCGTCGATGGTGTTGACCTTGACGAGGGTGAGCCCCTTGGGGGTGTCCTTGGCGGCGGCCGCGCAGTTGTCCTTGGGCGTCAGGAAGTACTGGGCGCCCTTCTCGCGCGCTCCGATCGTCTTCAACTCGATGCCGCCGATCGGACCGACGGTTCCGCTGTCGTCGATGGTGCCGGTGCCGGCCACGAACTTGCCGCCGGTGAGGTCGCCGGGGGTCAGCTTGTCCACGATGCCCAGCGCGAACATCAGCCCGGCGCTCGGACCGCCGACGTCGGCGAGCTTGATGTCGATGCTGAACGGGAACGTGTGATCGGTCCCGGCCGAGATGCCGACGATGGCGCGGGACGCGCCGCTGTCGCTGGACTTCGCCGTGGTGATGGTCACGTCCGTGGTCGCGGTGGCCGTCTTGCCCGCCTTCTCGGCGGCGGCCTGCTCCTTGGCGGGCACCACCGTGAAGACGACCTTCTCGCCGGGCTTGTGCTTCGTGACCAGCTTGGCGACGTCCTCGGGTGCTTTGACGGCCGTACCGTCGACGCTCTTGATCACGTCACCGGCGTGCAGCCGGCCCTCGGCCGGGGAGTCCTTGACGACGGTCGACACGATCACCCAGGACTTCACCGGGATGCCCAGCTCCTTCAGAGCGGCCACCTTGGCGCTCTCCTGGGACTGGCTGAACTCCTCGGCGTTCTCCTGCGTCGACTGCTGCTCGGTCTTGCCGTCCGGGTAGAGGGTGTCGTGCGGCACGACCTTGTTGTCATGCGCGAGCCACCCATACACGGCCTCTACGAGGTTCATGTTGTAGTCGGCGCTGGTGACCCGGACAGTGGTCATGTTCAGGTGCCCGGTGGCCGGGTACGTCTTGCGTCCGGAGATCTGCAGCACCGGCGCGCCGTCGTGCTCGCCCAGTGTGTTCACCGTCGGCCCCGGTGACATCTCCGAGTACGGCACTTTGATGAACACTCCCGCGCACAGGAGCGCGATCAGGATCAGGGTGGAGGCGAGCATCGTCGCGGTGCGGCGTGGCATGCCACGACAGTACGGGACGGTGCTGTCAGCGCACTGTCGGGGCCGTCCGTACGGGGCCCGGGCGGCCTCTGCGGGGCCCTGGCCTCAAACCGCGTCGGAGTGCGGCTTCTCCCCGGCACCGGGCCGCACCATGACGGCCTCGGAGCGCTCCATGGCCGCGCGGAAGCGCGCATACCCCTCGAGCTCGATGCCGTCTCCCACCGTCTTGCGGTTCCGGCTGGCCCAACCGCCCCACAGTCCGGCACCGATCGCGGCCAAAAGCGGAATCAGCAACCAGGCGAGCGACGCCATGCCCACCTCCCAACCCCACGAGCGACCGCAACTGACTGATCAGCAGATTAACCATCCGCCTCGTTAACGCTCATACCAGGGGGTCGGTTACGCAACCGGAGCAAGGGTGAGAAGTCGGTGAGGCCGGACTCACACGTCCGGCCGACTCCCTCAACAGGCTCCGACCCACTCCTCCGTGCCGTCGGAGAACTTCTGGTGCTTCCAGATGGGCACCTCGTGCTTGAGGTCGTCGATCAGTTTGCGACACGCCTCGAAGGCCTCGCCGCGGTGCGGACACGACACGGCGACGATCACCGCGAGATCACCGACGGCCAGGTCACCGACCCGGTGCACGGCGGCCAGCGCCCGCACCGGATACCCGGCGACCACCTTCTCGGCGATCCGCCGCATCTCGGCCTCCGCGCTGGGATGACACGAATACCCCAGCCCGTCGACGTCGGCGCCCCCGTCGTGATTGCGCACGGTCCCCACGAAGAGCGCGGTCCCTCCGGCGGCGTCGTCCCCGACGGCCCGGAAGACCTCGTCCAAGGAGAGCGGCTCGTCCCGAATCGCCAACAGCCGAATCGGATCCTGCGCCCCCAACTCACCCGGATGCTCAAAGGTAGGTGCCATGGCCCCATCGTGCCGCACCCCACGGCACCCACGAAATACGCCGTTCACCCCGCACACCCGCGCGACCTTTTGGAGCCTCCTACAGGGCGAACAACCCTGCACCCCACCCACCCCGCCCCGTCCACCTTCCGCCGACGACCCCATTCAGCCCACCACCTGGGTCGGGGGCGAAGCCCCGGGATCAGCGGGGGCAACGGGGGCACGAACCTGCCGAGATGCCGGGGGCAGCGGCGCCGGGGGCAGGGGCGGAGCCCCGTTGGGGTCCTGGGGCGGAGCCCCGTTGCGGGTGCAAGGGCGCAGCTCCGCCAGGGGTCCAGGGGCACCTCACCGGGGGTGCAAGGGCGCAGCCCGCCGGGGTTCAGGGGCGCAGCCCCGTTGCAGGTGCAGGGGCGCAGCTCCGCCGGGGTGCAGGGGCGCAGCCCCGCCGGGGGTCCCGGGGGATGGGACGGGTAGGGGCGGCGGGGGCGGAACACCGGCCCTCAGCCACGACGCACCCGCACCCGACCACCCCCCAAGACTCAGATCCGCCGCCGAGCCTTCCGAGCCCGCCGAACCAACGCGGCCGTACCCAGAAGAGCAACCGTCGCCCCCGCGGCCCCCGCCGCCGTCGCATCCTTGCGTCCCAGCCGCCGCCCAGCCACGGTGTGCCGCCCGGCAACCTCCTCCAGCAGCTCCGCGAGAACCTCCTCGTTGGACCACTGCGGCCGCCACCCGGCGTCATGCATCCGGCTCCCACTCACCACCCAGGGGTACATCGTGTACGCCAGATCCCCGGCGGGCGAAGGAGTGAGCCCAATCCGGTGAAGTCGCGCGGCAGCCCCCAGCGCGACGGCGGACGGCAACTCCATCCGCCGAATCCCGCTGAGCTCCTCGACCTCCTCCTGTTCCAGCCACCCGTCGCACCCGACGGCCAGCTCCCCCTCCACCTTCTCCAGGACGGCGTACTCCAGAGCACTGCACAGATCCTCGACGTGGCAGAACTGCCAGGCAGGCCGCGACCCCGCCACCACAAGGAGTCGAGGAGACTCGAAGTACCTGGTCAGGGCGGTGTCGGTACCGCCACCGACCAAGACCCCCGGCCGTACGACGGTGACATTGAGCCCCGGATGCGCGCGCGGCGCCCGCCGGGCGAGCCGCTCGATCTCCAGCAGGTCCCCGACCCCCGTGGCCTCCGCGGTCGCCCGCAGTTCGGCGTCTTCGGAGAGGGGCAGTTCGTTGTCGGGCAGCGCTCCGTAGACCATCGCGGAGGTGCACAGCACGACCCGGTGCACCCCAGCCGCGGCGGCGGCCGTCAGCACGGTCTGCGTCCCCCGGACGTTGTACGCCGTGCGCGCCGCCGCGTCCGTCTCCAGGTCGAGGTCGAGCGCGAGATGCACCACGACGTCCGCGCCGCGCAGCTTCTCGGCGATCGCCGGGTCCCGCACGTCGAGGATCTGCCACTGGGCGCCCTCGCACTCGCCGCGACGCTCGTCGATGGCGATGACCTGCTTGATCTCCTCGCTGGCGGCAAGCCGCTCGGTCAGCATCGCGCCCACGCCGGACGCGGCGCCGGTGACCGCGACGACGGGCCCGCGCAAGGGCGGGCTGGTTGAGTGGTTTCGCGCTGCGCGAACCTGTGGATCTGGGGAACTCACCGGGCGTCTCCAGCGGTTGTCTTCAGTAACGGACGCGCGTGACGCGTCAGTACCAGGTGGCATCCATCCTGCCGCAGGCCAAGAGTCGGCGAAGCACCGAGGCCCGATCGGGTTCGGGTGTCTACGCTGGGTGGTGTTGTCGGGCAGTCGCCGTCGGAACGAACCGGCGGCCTTACCAGCCGAGGAATCCCGTGAGTGACACCCCATTCGGATTCGGCCTTCCGCCGGAGGAGCCGGAGAACGGCGACGAGGGCAAGAAGAAGGACCAGCAGAGCGGCGGTGGACAGGGACCGTTCGGTTTCGGGCCGCCCGGAGCCGGCGGCCCCGGCGCCGACAATCCGCTCGCAGCGATGTTCGGTTCCATGAACCCCAACGATCTGGGTGCCGCGTTCCAGCAACTGGGCCAGATGCTCTCGTACGAGGGCGGCCCGGTGAATTGGGACATGGCCAAGCAGATCGCCCGCCAGACGGTCTCCCAGGGCACTTCTGACGGCACCAAGGACGCGAGCGTCGGTCCCGCCGAGCGCACCGCGGTCCAGGATGCCGTACGCCTGGCCGATTTGTGGCTGGACGACGCGACGTCCCTGCCGTCCGGCGCCGCTTCCGCCGTGGCCTGGAGCCGCGCGGAGTGGGTCGAGGCGACCCTGCCGGTGTGGAAGGAGCTCGTCGACCCGGTCGCCGAGCGCGTCGGCGCGGCCATGGGCGATGTCCTGCCGGAGGAGATGCAGGCCATGGCGGGCCCGCTCATCGGCATGATGCGCTCCATGGGCGGCGCCATGTTCGGTACGCAGATCGGGCAGGCCGTCGGCGTGCTCGCGGGCGAGGTCGTCGGCTCCACCGACATCGGCCTGCCGCTCGGCCCGGCCGGCAAGGCCGCGCTGCTGCCGCTGAACATCGCGTCGTTCGGCAAGGACCTGGGCATCCCCCTGGAGGAGGTGCGGCTCTACCTCGCCCTGCGCGAGTCCGCCCACCAGCGTCTCTTCTCGCACGTGCCGTGGCTGCGCTCGCACCTGTTCGGCGCGGTCGAGGGTTACGCGCGCGGGATCAAGGTCGACACGGCCAAGCTGGAGGACGTGGTCGGCCAGCTCGACCCGCAGAACCCCGAGCAGCTGCAGGACGCCCTCCAGCAGGGCATGTTCCAGCCGGAGGACACGCCGGAGCAGAAGGCCGCGCTGGCCCGTCTGGAGACGGCACTCGCGCTCGTGGAGGGCTGGGTGGACGCGGTCGTGCACGCGGCCGCGAAGCCGCGTCTTTCCTCCGCGGACGCGCTGCGCGAGACGCTGCGCCGGCGCCGCGCCACGGGCGGTCCCGCCGAGCAGACGTTCGCCACGCTGATCGGCCTGGAGCTGCGCCCGCGCCGGCTGCGGGACGCCTCGCGCCTGTGGGCTTCGCTCACCGACGCGCGCGGTGTCGACGGCCGCGACGGCCTGTGGGCCCACCCGGACATGCTGCCGACCGCGTCCGACCTCGACGACCCGGACGGCTTCGTGCACCGTGAGCAGCTGGACTTCTCCGAGCTCGACAAGATGCTCGGCGAGGCGGCGAGCGGCTCCGCCGAGAAGACGAACCTGAAGAAGGACGACGCTCCCGCGGACGACGACAAGGGCGACGACAAGGGTGACGGCACCGAGTGACCCTTCACGACGACGCCGTCCTCGTACTGAAGCAGTACGAGGACCAGGGAGAGCTGCGCCAGGTCTATCTGGACCATCTGTCCGAGCATCCGGACGGCATGTGGAAGGCCTGCACGGCGGGGCATGTCACGGCCAGCGCCCTGGTCATCGACCCGGTCGGCGGCCGCGTCCTGCTGACGCTGCACCGCAAGCTGCAGATGTGGCTGCAGATGGGCGGCCACTGCGAGCCGGGCGATCCGACGCTGGCGGCGGCCGCGCTGCGCGAGGCGACCGAGGAGTCGGGCATCGAGGGTCTGGTCCTGCTGCCGGGCGGCCCCGTGACCCTGGACCGGCACGCCATCCCGGCGCCGTGCAACTGGCATCTGGACGTCCAGTACGCCGCGCTCGCCCCGGCCGAGGCCGTGGCGGCGATCAGCGACGAGTCCCTGGATCTGCGCTGGTTCCTCTACGAGGAGGTCGCGGACGTGGCGGACGCCTCGGTCGTACGGCTCCTGGAAGCAACCCGCGAACGGCTCGCGGCCTGAGGCACGTGTAAGGGGCGATCGCCAAGGCGATCGCCCCTTACGTTGGTTTCCCGGACCGTCACCCGGTCAACTGACCGCCGGTCGATCAACCGACCTCGGGTACGGCCGATCAACCGACCATCGGCCGGTCAGCTCCAGACGTTGCCCTGGTTCTGCGCCCGGGCGCCCTGCTGCCCCATGCCGTACTGGGCGCGCAGCCCCTGGCCGATCACCGCGTTCTGCGGCGGCAGCAGTTCGCTGGGCTGGACGAGCGCGAAGCCCTGGCCCAGGAAGCTGAGCTCCCAGCCCTCACCGGTGTTGCCCCGCCGCCGCCACACCCCGGAGGAGTGCGTCTGGGCCTGCATCTGGACACGCAGGCCGGTGGACCAGGCGACGATCGCGTCGGCGTCACAGTTGACGTACTTGTCCGGCGTGACCTGCATCATCAGCGGCATGCCCGAGGTCATCAGGGCGACCTTGCCACGGCCGGTGATGTTGAGCTGGTACTTGCCGGAGCCGGAGATGCCGTACTGGCTGTCCACGGCGATGACCTCGTGGTGCAGCGAGGAGTCCATCGCCAGGACGTAGCTGCTGTCGACGGTCAGACCGTCCTGCTCCACGTCGACCACGTGCACGTGCTGGGCGAGATTGGCCAGATAGACCGTCCCCTGCCCGTGGCACCGCATCAGGTCGAGGCCCTCACCGGTGTACGCACGCGCGCGGTGCTGGCTGTTGTTCTGGTACTCGGCGTCGAACTCCACAAGCCCCTGGTACGCGACCATGGTGCCCTTGCGAGCCAGGATGTCGTCGTGCCCCTCCATGACGACTCGCAGCATCTGCGAGTTCTGGAGGCTGTAGCGCTCCTGGGTCTGCTGCTCGTTGTAGCCGAAAAGCGGGCTCTGCATGATGTGGTGCTCCCCCTCAGCCCCGGATCCGGAGGCGGTCGGTGCTGTCCTCGCTGGGCTGGACGACGACGATGCCCTGCCCGGAGAACGCCATCTGGTACGCCTCGCCGCTGCCGCGTCCGATCAGCGACTGCGCCTTGAAGCTGCGCTTGCCCTTCACCTTGAGGTTCGGGGACCAGGCGACGAGCGCGTCCGGGTCGACGTACGTCTCGTCCTCACCGCCGCCGCAGTCGACCACGATCGGCGTGCCGCGCGAGGTCAGCGCGACCCAGCCCTGACCGGAGATCTTGGTGTTCCACAGGCCCTGTCCGGCGAACTTGGCGAGCCCCTTCACCCGCTCGACACCCCAGGTGAGGTGCGCGTCGAAGGCGAGCAGATTGGTGGCGTTGACGGAGATCGCGTCCCCGTTGAGGTTGATCACGACGACGTTCGCCCCGTAGTCGGCCAGGTAGAGCAGGCCGTCGCCGGTGCACTTCATGAGGGGCGCGCCCTCACCGGTCATCCAGTCCCGCGCGATCTGGCGTACCGCGGGCGGGTTGGGCTCGTACTGGACGAACCCTTCGTAGGCGACCATCGAGCCCACGCGCGCGAAGAGGTCGCTTCCGGTCTGCATGGCGACCTTCAGCATGTGGTTGCCGTGGTTTTCCATACGGGCGGTGACGGGTGCCGGGGCGAAGCCCGCGAGTGGCTGGTTCATGACGGACTCCCTCAGACCTCGTACGGCTGGACGACGATGAAATTGCCGGGCGCGCCGCGGAACTGGAGGTTCACGCTCTCCCCGGTGTCGCCGGGGTAGGCGTTGCGGCGCATCCGCACCTGGCTGGAGACGATCACCTGGGAGGCCGCGGACCAGGCGACGACGGCGTTGCAGTCGGCGAAGGTCGTCGGCGTCACGGGCAGCACGACGGGAGCGCCGTGCGTCTTCACGACGATCGTTCCGGTCCCCTGGAACTGCATGGTGAACAGCGCGCCTCCGGGGATGCCATGCCCCTCGATACGCCGGACCTCGTACTGGAGGGACTCGTCGAAGGCGAGCACGCTCTCCGCGGAGACGCAGATCGCGTCGCCCTGGAGTTCGATGGGATGCACGTGGGTGGCGTTCTCGGCGAGGAACACCTGCCCCTGGCCGGTACAGCGCATGAGCTGCATCTCCTGGCCGGTCGCGTTGCCCACGATCCGCCCGGCGAAGCCGGCGCCCTTGTAGCTGAAGTCGACCTTGCCCTGGTAGAGCACCATGCTGCCCTGGCGGGCCAGCACGGGCTGGCCGCCGATACCGAGGTCGACGCGGATGAGCTTCTTGTTCTGCTGGGTCCACCGCTGACCGGTGGGCGTCTCCTTGTAGGCCCCCAGCGCGGCGGCCACACCGGCACCGCCCTGCGGGGCGCCCTGGGGAACGCCGTACGGGGACGGCACGCCGGGCTGGCCCGGCGCCTGGCCCGGAACCTGGCCGTACGGCGGCTGCTGGCCGTAGCCCGGAGGCGCCATCGGGGCCTGCTGCCCGTAGCCGGGGGGCGCGGGCGGTGCCTGCTGGCCGTAACCGGGCGGCATGGGAGCCGTCTGACCGGGAGGCTGCTGTCCGTAGCCCGGCGGCGGTCCGGGCGGGCCGGGCGGCTGGATGTACGGAGCGGGGCCCGGCGGCGGCACGGTGCCGCCCGGCGGGGTGTGCAGCGGAGCGATGATGGTCGGCGCGGCGTGCACCGAGGGCGCCGGGGCGGGCGACGGCGTGAACCCCTGCGCGGCGGGCGCCGGCGCGGGAGCCGGAGCCGGGGCACCGAACGCGGGGGGTGCGGTGGCCTGGGCGGGCGGAGCGAAGGACGGTGCGGCAGTGGCCTTCGGCTCCTGCGCGACGGGCTGCTCGTCGGCGACCTCACCACCGAAGTTCTTCAGCAGCGCGTCGAGGCCGCCGTCGAAGCCCTGCCCCACGGCGGCGAACCGCCAGACGTCCTTCAGGTAGAAGTCGCCCAGCATCACGGCACGCTCGGTGGAGAACTCCGCGCCACTGAAGGAGTACCGGGCCACCTCCTCGCCGCCCGCGACAACACGGAGGTATCCGGGGGCGATCTGCGACATCTGTCCGGCGCCGTCGATCGTCGCCGTGAACGACAGCTTCTGGATCTGCGCCGGGATCCGGTCGAGCGTGACGCGGAAGGACTCCGTGTCACCCGACTGGGCGCCGAGGAGCTGGATGGATTCTTCGGGGGTCTTCGGCTGGTTGAAGAAGACGAAGTACCGGTCGTCCGACAGCCTTTCGTCGGCGTCCAGACCGAAGCAGCTGATGTCGAAGGTCAGTCCGGGACCGGTGATCTGCACACCTACGTACAGATCCGTGCCCGCGGTGAGGTCACTGATCCTGGCCTTGTGGCCGCGTTGGAATTCCCTGGCCATGCGTAACGACCGTCCCCCATCCCGTGTGCGATTGCGTCGCGTCAGGCTAACGGGAAACTCTGGGAGTGAACGCCGCCGGTACAGACCCGGTACACAATCGCCCCCGGGCGGGGACGGTCCGCCGCCGCCAGCGCCCGCTACTCGTCGCTCGCCACGGGCAGATGCGGCAGCCGTTCGGCCGCGACCACCCCTTCGAGATAGCCGCGGGCACGCTCCGTACGCGGATACGCCTCCAGCAGCCGCCAGAAGCGGGGCCCGTGACCGGGCACCAGAAGGTGCGCGAGTTCGTGGACGAGGACGTAGTCGACGACATACTCGGGCATGCCCTGCAGGCGATGCGAAAGACGGATACTGCCCTCGGCCGGGGTGCAGGACCCCCAGCGCGTGTTCTGATTGGTGACCCAGCGGACCGAGGCGGGGCGGGCCCGGCCGTCGAAGTACTGCTCCGACAGCCGCGCGGCGCGCTCGGTCAGCTCGGCGTCGCCGAGCACCCGTTTGCTCTCCTGGGCGGCCAGCTTGTCGAGCATGACGGTGACCCAGCGCTGTTCCTCCGCCTCGGACATACGGGCGGGGATGAGCACGACGGTGCGATCGCCCTCGCGGTACGCGGAGACCGTTCTGCGCCGGCGCGCGCTCCTGCGAACCTCGATCGCGCTCGCCCCCGAGCCGCTTGGCGGCAGGCTCGTCGTGCTGCGCTGTGGCTTTCCGGCGCGGTGCAGTGGGTCGGCGGGCACGCCCCGACGTTACCCGCTGCACATGGGGGAAGTCCCGTCCCCTGGACGGTTCGATGCCGATCCGCACCCCGCGCGCTTGATTTATACGACGAACACCACCGCCTGTGGACAACTTTCGGCATGGTTCGGCGGGGCGGGGCATCCTGGCATTCGATCGGCGGGCCCGGGACGGACCCCGCCGACACACGGGGATGTTCTACAGGTACGGGGGTCGGTCATGCATCCGATGGTGAAGCCCGCGCTGCGGCGCGGCTGGCGGGATCTCAACACGGTGCAGTTCGGGATGGCGCCCGCGCACGCGATGGTGCTGGGCCCGGTGGACACGGCGACAGGCAGCTTTCTCGACCTGCTCAACGGAACACGCGGGCTGCCGCTCCTTCGCGACCTGGGTCGCGCGATGGGCCTGCCCGACGGTCATGTCGACGCACTTGTGGAGCGGCTGGCCCGCTCGGGTCTGCTGGACGACGCGACGGGCGGCGGCCGGGCCGCGGACGCCCTGCGCGAGAAGAAGGCGGTCCTGGACCGGCTCCGCCCCGACCTCGCGTCCCTGTCCCTCGTCGCCCGCGCGCCGGGCGACGCCCTGAAGCATCTGGCCGCCCGTCGCTCCCTGCGGGTGCAGGTGAGGGGCGCCGGCCGGGTCGGAGTCGTCCTGGCCTCCCTCCTGGCCGGCGCCGGTGTCGGCCAGGTCGAGGTGCGCGACATCGGCAGCGTCGAACCCTGGGACGTGGCACCAGGCGGACTGCCCTCGGCGTCCATCGGCGAGCGCCGGGAGGAAGCCGCCCGGCGCGCGGTGCGCCGAGCGGCACCCGATCGACCACCACGGCCCGCTGCCGAAGGCGAGGAGCTCGGTCTCTCCCTGGTGATCCTCGCGCCCCGGGACGGCCTGGCGGTGCACGCCCCCGATCCCGCCGTCGCCGAGCCCCTGATCACCTCCGGCACCCCCCATCTCTACGCGGGGGTCGTGGAGGGAACGGGTGTCGTCGGCCCCTTGGTGCTGCCCGGCGACACCGGCTGCGCGGGCTGCCTGGATCAGCAGCGCGTCGACCGGGACCCGACCTGGCCACGCCTGATCGCCCAGTGGCGCTCCGGCGCCTCGCACCAGATCCCGGCCTGCGACCTCGCGCTGGCGACCGGGGTCGCCGGACTCGCGGCGGGACACGCCCTCACCTTCCTCGACGGACGGCTGCCCTCCAGCGCCGGAGCACGCTGGGAGTCCTCCGTGCCGGGCTTCGACTGGCATGCGAAGCCGGTGTGGTCCCATCCCGCATGCCCGTGCGGCGCGGCGGAGAAAAGTAAGAAGGGGGAGCGCGCCGCCGAGGACGGGCAGCCGCACGAGACAATGGCGGGGCAACAGCCGCACGCGGCACGGCTGTCTGGGACTTGGAGGGCGCATGTCTGATCTTCCCCGGAAGGCAGTCACCCGAACTGCCAAACTCGCCGCACTACCGCTCGGCTTCGCCGGGCGAGCGACCTGGGGGCTGGGCAAGAGGATCGGCGGGAAGTCCGCGGAGATCGTCGGCCGCGAGCTGCAGCAGCGTACGGCGGAGCAGCTCTTCAAGGTCCTCGGCGAGTTGAAGGGGGGTGCCATGAAGTTCGGACAAGCCCTGTCCGTCTTCGAGTCGGCGCTGCCCGAGGAGGTCGCGGGACCCTATCGCGCGGCGCTGACGAAGCTCCAGGAGGCGGCGCCGCCGATGCCGACGCGCACGGTGCACTCCGTTCTGCGGGAGCGCCTCGGCGAGGACTGGTCCGAGCTGTTCCAGAAGTTCGAGGACAAGCCGTCCGCGGCGGCCTCGATCGGCCAGGTGCACCGGGCGGTGTGGCACGACGGACGCGAGGTCGCCGTCAAGGTGCAGTACCCGGGGGCAGGCGAGGCCCTGCTGTCCGATCTGACCCAGCTCAGCCGATTCGCCAGGCTCCTGGGTCCTCTGATCCCCGGCATGGACATCAAGCCGCTGATCGCGGAGCTGCGCGACCGGGTGTCCGAGGAACTCGACTACGCGCTGGAGGCAGAGGCCCAGGAGACGCATGCCACGGAGTTCGCGGGCGATCCGGACGTGCTCGTCCCGGCGGTGGTCCACCAGTGCGACCAGGTCCTGGTGACCGAGTGGATCGACGGGATACCGCTGTCGGAGGTGATCGCCGAGGGCACCCAGGAGCAGCGGGACCGTGCGGGCCAGTTGCTGGCCCGGTTCCTCTTCTCGGGTCCCGCCCGTACCGGACTGCTGCACGCCGATCCGCACCCGGGCAACTTCCGCCTCCTGCCGGACGAGAAGATCGGCTGGCGGCTGGGCGTCCTGGACTTCGGCACGGTCGACCGTCTTCCCGGCGGTCTGCCCTCGACGATCGGCTACTCCTTCCGGATGACTCTCGAGGGCGAGGCCGAAGCGGTCTACGAGCTGCTGCGTGAGGAGGGCTTCGTCAAGGAGTCCATAGAGCTCGAACCCGACGCGGTCCTGGACTATCTCCTGCCGATCATCGAACCGGCCCAGGTCGACGAGTTCACGTTCACCCGCGGCTGGATGCGCAGTCAGGCCGCCCGCATCGCCGACCCCCGCTCCCCCGCACACCAGTTGGGCAGGCTCCTCAACCTGCCACCGTCATACCTCCTGATACATCGTGTGACTTTGAGCACCATCGGAGTCCTGTGTCAGCTGGGCGCGACGGTGCGGCTGCGCGACGAACTGGAGGAGTGGCTGCCGGGGTTCGTACCGGGAGAGGACCCGACGGAAGAGCTGCTGGACGAGGAGGGATCCGCGGCCGGAGCATGACTCGGGCCGCCTTCGGCCCCCGGGCTCGGCCTACCACCAGGCCGAGTCCAGCCGTCCCTCGATCGCCCTGAGGTTGCTGCGGGCGCAGTTGTCGCAGAAGTAGTGGCGGGTGCCGTTCTCCATGGAGCAGGTCCACGTCAGCGGAGGGCCGTCGGCCGGGGTGCCGCAGCGGGCGCACACGATGTGCCGGGCCTCGGCCGTATCGGGCCGCGGCATGGAGCCGGTGCTGTCACTGTCCCCGGGAAGACTCGTCACTCGGCGACGATAACGCCGTGATCGGCGGTTCGCCCGGCACAACGCACCGCGGGGGCCGGTCCGTTCGGACCGACCCCCGCGAGGAACTGCTTACTGGTACTGCAGCGACTGCCTTCGGCTAGTGCATGACCGCCATGGCCAGCGCGCGCCGGGCGCGCATGGAGGCGCGCTCGGCCCGACGCTGCATCCGACGGGCGGAGGCCAGGCGCACGGCCAGGCGTTCCCGCTCGGCCTCGTGCAGTCGCTCGTGCATATGCGCACGAGCCAGGGCTTCTGGGATGAGTTGCATCTCGCGGGTCCTGTTCTGACGCGAGTCGTTCGCGCCGGTGGCGGTGAAGTCTGGGATGGCGGAGCCTGCGGGCTCGCTGGTGGACGGCTTCATCGGGGCCTGTTTCTTGGGGTCGTGCGTCAGGGGGCGATCGATCGTTCCTACGGTGTTCATGCCGCAACCGGGTTCTTGCGCGGGCGGCCACGCGGCCGCTTGCGGGCCACGACAACACCCTGGACGAAGAGCTCGCCGCCCCAGACACCCCAGGGCTCGCGCCGCTCCTTGGCGCCGGCGAGGCAAGCCTCGATCAGCGGGCAGGTGCGGCAGAGGGACTTGGCGTACTCGACGTCGGCCGGCGACTCGGCGAAGAAGACCTCCGGGTCGTAGGAGCGGCAGGGGACGGGTACGCCGAGGTTCTCGATGGCGTCGTCGAGCGCGGTGAGCGCAGTGAGCGGGATCAAGGTGGAGTCCTCCGTGAGGCCGGGCGGGGGGATCGTTTCGGAAGGCGGTACGGACGGGGCGTGCGCTTCGAGTTGCACGGTTGGTCTTCCTCGTCTGGTCGTGCCGGCCGGGTTGGCCGGTTGGCGGCTGGTACCGGGTTCTTTTCTTGTCCCGAGGCCCCTTCGCTCTGCCGTCCCCGGTCGGGGACAAACAGAAGGGCCGCGGATCCCGGGTGGGGTTCCGCGGCCCTGAAGGCGCCGGCCTGATCGAAGATCAGGCTGGATCACTCCAGGGTTCAGGCCCACGGAAGGCCCACATCGTGTGGTGCTGCTTCGTCTGCTTCAGGGATCCGGCACCGGCTGCCGCAAAGGCATAGGCCTGGGCCTCTGCCACTACTGCCGCTTCCAGTGCCTTCATCGGTCGCTCATTGCGCTCACGGATGGGAAGAACCGCGAGAGACAGAGGGGAGGCCGGCCGGACGGCAGCGATGCCGGACAGACCGGTACCCGGGTTCGAGACGCCGAGCAGGCACGTGGAGACGACCGAGCGATCGGTCATTTTGGCGGTGCTGATGGAGCTGATGTTGATGCTGATCACTGGAATCGCCTCCTCTCGGCGTCTTGGGGGACTGGGGTGAGCCAGTCCGACGGCTATTAAGTACAGCACGGAACCAGGGCCTCGGAGAAGGCCGCTGCTGCCGTGGTTAAGAACCTATGGGGATTGCTGGGGCATGCGCAAACTATTTTTTCGACGAGTTTGCATCAGTCGCCCTCGCCGCCCTCCGGGGGCTCTTGACCAGCGCAGATGGCCAGAACATCGGCCCCGAACCGGTTGAACTTGCGCACGCCGACCCCGGGGATCCGCGTCAACTCGCCCTCGTCGTCCGGCGCGGCCTCGGCGATCGCCATAAGTGTCTTGTCGGTGAAGACGCAGAACGCGGGCTGCCCACTGCGCTGCGCCTGTACCGCCCGCCACTCCCGCAGCCGCTCGTAGAGGCCTTCGTCCATGTCGGAGGGGCAGTCCTCACAACGCATCAGCTTCATCTCGCCGGCGTCGGTCAGCGTGCGCCCGCAGACCCGGCAGCGGGCCGGGGTCCGGCTCGTCCGCCGTACGACCGTGCCTCCGCTGCTTCCGATGCCGCGCTCGATGCCTCCTGGACCGCCGCCGGCGCTGCGGCCCGCGGTGGCGACGGAGCCGGGGCGCAGCCCGTCGAGGAAGCGGCTGGGCCGACGGTTGGGTCTGCCGCCGGGTGAGCGGGACAGGGCCCAGGAGACGAGGAGGTGTTCTCTGGCGCGGGTGACTCCGACGTAGAGGAGTCGGCGTTCTTCCTCGATCTGCTCGTCGGTCTTTGCGTAGGTGATCGGCATCATGCCCTCCGCGACGCCGACCAGGAAGACGACGTCCCACTCCAGTCCCTTGGCGGAGTGCAGGGAGGCGAGGGTGACGCCCTGGACGGTCGGGGCGTGCTGGGCGCTCGCGCGCTCGTCGAGCTCGGCTACGAGGTCACCGAGGGTGGCGCCCTGTTTGGCGGCGGCGAAGTCCTGGGCGAGATGGACGAGGGCGGCCAGTGACTCCCAGCGCTCTCTGACGGCGCCGGATCCGGCCGGGGGTTGGCTGGTCCAGCCCTCCCCGGAGAGCACCGCGCGGACCTGGGAGGGCAGGTCGACAGCATCGTCGAGGAGGGAGTCGTTGGCGCCGAAGCGGGCGGCCGCGCGCAGGGCGGCGCCTGCTTTGCGCACCTCAGGGCGGTCGAAGAACCGCTCGGCGCCGCGCAGCTGGTAGGGCACTCCGGCGTCGGCGAGGGCCTGTTCGTAGATCTCGGACTGGGAGTTCGTGCGGAAGAGGATGGCGATCTCGCCCGCGGGGATGCCGGAGGCGATGAGGTCGCGGATGCGGCGGGCGGCGCCCTCGGCCTCGGCGGGTTCGTCTGTGTATTCGGCGTAGACGGGCTCGGGGCCCGGGGCACGCTGGGAGATCAGTTCCAGGCGGTGGTCGGCGGCCCGGCCGCGGGCCTGGGAGAGCAGGCCGTTGGCGAGGTGCACCACTTGGGGTGAGGAGCGGTAGTCGCGGACGAGCTTGACGACGGTGGCTCCGGGGTGGCGGGTGCGGAAGTCGAGCAGGTGGTCGGGAGTTGCACCGGTGAACGAATAGATCGTCTGGCTGGCGTCGCCGACGACGCAGAGGCTGTCGCGCTCACCGAGCCACAGTTCCAGGAGTCGCTGCTGGAGGGGGCTGACGTCCTGGTACTCGTCGACCACGAAGTGCTGGTACTGGGAGCGGACCTGCTCGGCGATGTCGTGACGGTCCTGGAGGATCGCGACGGTCAGCAGCAGGACGTCCTCGAAGTCGATGACGGCGCGGTCGCGCTTGAGGTCCTCGTACGTGGCGTAGAGCTGGGCGATCTCGGCCGGATCGCGGGGCGAGAGACGGCCGGTCTTGGCCGCGGCGGCCGCGTAGTCGGCCGGTACGGTCTGGGTGACCTTGGACCATTCGATCTCGGCTGTGACATCGCGCAGCTCGCCCCGGTCGAGGCGGATGCGGCAGGCGGCTGCCGCGTCGGCGACGAGCTGGATCTTGCGGTCGATGAGCCGGGGCAGGCCGCCACCGACCGCTTTCGGCCAGAAGTACTGGAGTTGGCGCAGCGCTGCGGAGTGGAACGTACGGGCCTGGACACCACCGGCGCCCAGCTGGCGGAGCCGGCCGCGCATCTCGCCCGCGGCCCTGTTGGTGAAGGTGACGGCGAGCACACTGGAGGGCTGGAGGATCCCGGCACGCACCCCGTAGGCGATGCGGTGGGTGATCGCTCGTGTCTTGCCCGTGCCGGCGCCTGCCAGCACGCACACCGGACCGTGCAGGGCGGTGGCGACCTCGCGCTGCTCTGGGTCGAGCCCGTCGAGCACCGCGTCGGCCGTGTCCGGTGCCTGCGGGAAGAGGGTGGAGTGCGTTGCTGCTGTCACCCCGCCATGCTGCCAGGTCGGCGGGGACGCATGAGCCGGTTGTCCACAGGGAGGCCCTCGCAGTCGTACTAATGCGGCAGGCGCCGGGCGTGCTCTTGCTCACCCGTCTGCCGCGAGGTGCACCGGTGTACCGGGCCGGGGTACCCGGGCACGGGAATGGTGGCCCGCTCGCGTACGTTCCACCTCTGCGACAACGCACCCCCAGCAGCAAAGGAGCGCGAGACACATGCCGGGCACTGTGACGATGTACAGCACCACGTGGTGCGGCTACTGCACGCGACTGAAGGGCCAGATGGACCGCGCGGGCATCGCGTACAACGAGATCAACATCGAGCAGGACCCGGAGTCCGCGGCCTTCGTGGAGAAGGCGAATGGCGGAAACCAGACGGTTCCGACCGTGCTGTTCGCGGACGGCTCGACGCTCACCAACCCTTCGCTGGCGCAGGTCAAGCAGAAGATCGGCGCGTAAGCGGTTCACCATCGGTGCGCCCCCGGGGGTTGCCGAGGGCAAAACAGGGGCGGTCCTTGAATCTGACTCAAGGACCGCCCCTGTTGTGTGACTTGCGCCACCCGCGCGAGCGGTGTCGTGTGTGCCCGTCAGGCGGCAACCGCTCCTGGGCGCGGCAGGGGCTTGCCGTACCAGAGTTCGATCAGGCGGGCGGCGATGGAGATGCCGAACGGAGGCAGTACCTCGCCGGACTCGAAGGCGGTACGCAGGTCCTCTCGGGAGAACCAGCGGGCCTCGTGGATCTCCTCGCCGTCGACGTTGATCTCGGACGAGGTGGCGCGGGCCATGAAGCCGAGCATGAGGCTGGAGGGGAACGGCCAGGGCTGGCTGGCGACGTAGTCGACCTCGCCGACTGTGACGCCCGCCTCCTCGAAGACCTCGCGGCGCACGGACTGCTCGATGGACTCGCCGGGTTCGACGAAGCCGGCGAGCGTGGAGAAGCGGCCCTCGGGCCAGTGCACCTGACGGCCGAGCAGGATGCGGTCCTCTTCGTCCGTGACCGCCATGATCACGGCCGGGTCGGTGCGCGGGTAGTGCTCGGCCCCGCAGGCGGGGCAGCGGCGAATGTGTCCGGCCGCCGCGATCACGGTGCGCTCGCCGCAGCGTGAGCAGAAGCGGTGCAGCCGCTGCCAGTTCTCCAGGGCGACGGCGTGCACCATCAGACCCGCGTCGCGGGGTGAGAGCAGGAGTCCCGCCTCGCGCAGGCCCGCCGGGCGGGCGGACTGGTCGATGCGGCCGGGCAGTGCGTCCTTCTGGAGTGCGAAATAGCTCACACCGTCGTCGTCCGTGCCGAGGAAGTAGCGGTGCGCCTCGGTGAGCGGGGCCTCGAAGGAGGGGGTCATGACGACTTCGGTGGTGCCGTCCGCCGTCTCGTCGATGAGCACCTGACCGCCGGAGACCACGAAGACGCGGGTGGTGGGGTGGCTCCAGGCCGCCGCGAGCCAGGCCTCGTCGAGCCGGTGGTGGGCGGCCCTGTCGATGCCGCTCGGGGCGGTGAGCGAGATGGGACGGTCGGCGGTTCGGTCGGTCCAGGTGGTCACGGGTGCTTCCAACTCCCCCGGTGGAACGGTTATTTCGGCGGGCGGTTCAGCAGGGCGGGTGCGAAGGGCGCTGTTCGGGGTCGGGGTGGGGACGGACTTTTCAGGAAGGGTGGAGACGGGCTCTTTCAGTGTGCCTCGCGCCAGTTCTCGGCCAGGTCGCCCCACAGGTAGGCGCTGGTTTCGACGCCCTTCATGAGGAGGTCGAGTTCGACCTTCTCGTTGGGGGCGTGCCAGCCGTCGGAGGGGACGGAGATACCCAGGAAGAGCACGGGGGCGCCGAGGACTTCCTGGAGGTCGGCCGCGGGTCCCGAGCCACCCTCGCGGGTGAAACGGATCGGCTGTTCGAAGGCGCGGCCCATGGCGCGCACGACGGACTGCAGGGCGGGGTGGTCCAGCGGTGTGAGGCAGGGGCGGGTGGCGGCGCCGAACGTGATCTCGTGCCGGATGCCGGCGGGCAGCCGGTCGGCGGCCCAGGCGCGGACCGCCTTCTCGATGTGGTCCGGGTCCTGGCCCGCCACCAGCCGGAACGAGAGTTTCACGGTCGCCGAGGACGGGATGATCGTCTTGCTGCCGGGACCTTGGTAACCGCCGCCGATGCCGTTGACCTCGGCGGTGGGACGGACCCAGATGCGCTCCAGAGTGGTGTGTCCGGCCTCTCCGTAGGTGGCCGTCGACTTGGCTGTGCTCAGCCAGCGTTCCTCGTCGAAGGGCAGTTCGGCGAAGAGCTCACGCTCGCGTTCGGTGAGTTCGGTGATGCCTTCGTAGAAGCCGGGGACGGCTACGCGCGCGTGCTCGTCGTGCAGGGCGGCGACAAGGCGGGCGGCGGCGGTGGCCGGGTTGGGCACGGCACCGCCGAAGGAGCCGGAGTGGATGTCCTGCCGCGGCCCGTACAGCTGGATCTCGCACTCGGCGAGGCCACGCATGCCGGTGCACACGGTGGGGGTGTCCCCGGACCACATACCGGTGTCGGAGACGATCACCGCGTCAGCGGTGAGCTGGTCGGCGTGGCTTTCGACAAGGTCGCGGAAGTGCGGGGAGCCGGACTCCTCCTCACCCTCGATCAGGAGCTTGAGGTTCACGGCCGGTGCGCCGCGCCCGGTGGCGGCGAGGTGGGCGCGGACGCCGAGTGTGTGGAAGAACACTTGGCCCTTGTCGTCGGCGGCACCGCGCGCGTGGAGGCGGTTTCCGCGGATCACCGGTTCGAAGGGGTCCGTGTCCCAGCCGTCCTCGCGGGCCGCGGGCTGCACGTCGTGGTGTCCGTAGACGAGAACCGTGGGAGCCCCGGGGTCCTCGGCGGGCCATTCGGCGAAGACGGCGGGGGCGCCCTCGGTCGCCCAGACCTCGGTGGTCGGGAAGCCGGTCTCCTGCAACTTGGCGGCGAGCCAGTCGGCGCTGCGTGCCACGTCCGCGGCGTGGTCGGGCTGGGCCGACACCGAAGGGATGCGCAGCCACTCCGCGAGGTCGTCGAGGAAGGCCGTGCGGTGGTTCTGGATGTACGTGCGGACGGTGCTGACGGCGTTGTCAACGGGCTTGCTCATGCTCACGAGCCTATCCGCCCACGGAGGCGTGTTCGTCCGGCGGATCCCCGGCCGACGCTTCCTGTGGGTCCGCCGGGTCCTGTGTGAGCAGTCGTTCCAGTGCCGCGCGGTCCGGGAGCTCGTCCGGGTGGACCACCTCACCGCTGCGGACGTACAGGAACGCGGCCTTGACGGACTCCAGGGGCACGCCTTGCTGTTCGGCCCAGGCGAGGCGGTACAGGGCGAGCTGGAGGGGGTCGGCGGTGCCGGTGCGGCTTGTTTTCCAGTCGACGATCTCGTACGTCGTGCCGGCGTCACCCTCCGCCTGGTAGACGGCGTCCATCCGGCCCCGTACGACGCGTCCCGCGATGGCGAGCTGGAACGGTGCCTCGACGCGGTGGGGGGTGCGGTACGCGTAGGGAGTGCGTTCGAAGGCGTCCTTGAGCTCCTCCAGATCGCGTTCGTCGGCGATCTCGGCGTCGCTGCCGGGGAGGTCCTCCGGTTCCAGCATCGGCAGCCGCAGCTCTTCGAAGCGGGACTCCAGCCAGGCGTGGAAGCGCGTTCCGCGGCGCGCGGCGGGCTGCGGGGGGCGTGGCATGGGGCGCGCGAGCTCCTGCGCGAAGCCGTCCGGGTCGGCGGCCAGGCGCATGAGCTGCGTCACGGTGAGCGAGGCCGGCAGGGGGACGTCGGTGACGCTCGCGCGGGCGCGCAGGAGCTCTCCGGTCAGGGCGTCGAGGTCGCGGTCCCAGGAGGCGAGGGTGCGGGCCTCCTCCGGGGTGAGGTGCGCGGGTTCCTCCGGATGCGGTTCCTCAGGGTGCGAATTCGCAGGGTGCGGGCGAGTCCCCGGAGCCGATGCCTGGTGCGGGACCGTCGGGCGGTCCTGCGCGGGTCGCGTCGGCCGGTCCTCTGGGCGGTCGGTCGACCAGGAGTCCCAGTCGGACTCGTCCCCGTCGGGGAAGCCGTCGTCGGGGAGGTCGTCGTCCCCGTAGTGCACGTCGTCGTACGCGGGGTCGTCGTCCTCGGGCGGGAGTGGCCAGTCCGGATCGTCGTACGAGGTGGGGTCGTGGTCGGCCCTGTGCCGGGCTCCCTCCGCCCCGGGGTGGGGCTCTTCGTGGGACGCCACGCGCTCCAGGTGGGCGAGTACGGTCTCGGCGGCGGCGCGACGCCGGGCCAGTGCCGCGTCGTCGAGCGGGAGCGGCCACGCGTGGTCGGCGGACGCCTCGCGCAGGGCGGGGTTCTCCTCGTCCTCGGCGGGCTCCTCGGCCCAGACCTCGATCTCGCCGTGTCCGGCGGCGCAGTGCTCGTAGAGGGCGTCGAGGAAGTCCGAGGGGCCGCGCGGCTTCTTCTGGGAGGGGCCCCACCAGTGGCCGGAACCGAGCAGGAGTGAGCGGGGGCGGGTGAAGGTGACGTAGCCGAGGCGGAGCTCTTCGGTGTGCTGGTGGTCTTTCATGGCCTCGTGGAAGGCCTTGACGCCCTTGGCGTCCCAGGTGGCGATCTCGGGGAGCGTGTCGGCGTCGCCGCGCAGCTCGTGCGGCAGGACCTTGCCCTGGGCGGTCCACTTCTCACGGCCCTGGCCGCTGGGAAAGGTGCCGGTGACGAGTCCGGGGACCGCGACGACGTCCCACTCCAGGCCCTTGGACTTGTGCGCGGTGAGCACCTTGACGGTGTTCTCGCCGCCGGGCAGGGCGTTGTCGAGGCCCTTCTCGTACTGGGCGGCGGTGCGCAGGAAGCCGAGGAAGGCCAGCAGCGTGGCCTCGCCGTCGCCTGCGGCGAAGGACGCGGCGACGTCGAGGAAGTTCGACAGGGTCTCTCGGCGGCGGGCCGCCAGCGCGTGCGGGGAGGCGGACAGCTCGACCTCTAGGCCGGTGACGGCGAGCACCCGGTGCAGGACGTCCATCAGCGGGTCGGCGAGCGAGCGGCGCAGGTCGCGCAGCTCGGCGGCGAGCCGCGCGAACCGCACCCGCGCGTCCGGCGAGAAGGGCAGCCCGTCGTCGTCCCCTTCGGCTTCGATGGGCATCTCCAGGAACGTGTCGAGGGCGTCGGCGAGCGATATCACCTCGGCCGGGTCGACCCCCTCCACGGCCGCGGCGAGCCGGCGGTCCGGGTCCTCGTCGGCGCCCACGCGCGCGTGGGACACGAGCAGGCGGGCGCGCCGCCCCAGGAGGGCGAGGTCGCGCGGGCCGATCCGCCAGCGGGGGCCGGTGAGCAGGCGGACCAGGGAGGCGTTCGCCCCGGGGTCCTGGAGGACTTCGCAGACGGCGACGAGGTCGGCGACCTCGGGCAGATGCAGCAGCCCGGAGAGGCCCACCACCTCGACCGGGATGTCCCGGGCGACCAGCGCGCCCTGGATCTCGGCGAAGTCGCCCGCCGTACGGCACAGCACGGCGATCTCGCCGGGCGCCTTTCCGGTGCGTACCAGGTGGGCGATGGAATCGGCGAGCCAGTCGATCTCCTCGGCGTGGGTGCGCAGCAGCGCGCAGCGGACCTGGCCGTCGTGCTCGGCTCCGGGGGCCGGGCGGAGGGCCTCCACGCCCTCGTGCATGGCGCGCAGGGGCTCCGCGAGGCCGTTGGCGAGGTCGAGGAGGCGACCGCCGCTGCGGCGGTTCTCGCTGAGCGCCTGGCGGGCCGCGGGGCGGCCGTCGGCGTGTGCGAAGTGTTCGGGGAAGTCGTCGAGGTTGGCGACGGAGGCGCCGCGCCAGCCGTAGATGGCCTGGCAGGGGTCGCCGACCGCGGTCACGGGGTGGCCGGTGCCGCCGCCGAAGAGTCCGGCGAGCAGGATGCGCTGGGCCACCGAGGTGTCCTGGTACTCGTCCAGCAGCACCACCCGGAACTCGTCGCGGAGGATCTCACCGACCTCGGGGCGGGTGCGGGCCAGAGTGGCCGAGAGGGCGATCTGGTCGCCGAAGTCGAGGAGGTCGCGCTCGCGTTTGGCCGATCGGTAGCGGCCCACGAGCTCGGCCAGTTCACGCCGGGCCGCGGCCGCCTCGGGGACCTTGCGCAGGTCGGCGTTGGTGAGTTTGGCGCCCTCCAGGGAGCGCAGCAGCTCGGCGTCGTAGGCGCGCAGGTCCTCGGGCCGTACGAGGTGTTCGGCGAGCTCGGAGTCGAGTGTGAGGAGGTCGCCGACAAGGTCCGGGAAGGAGCGGGTCAGCGCCGGGTACGGTCCCGGGGACTCGCGCAGTACGCGGGCGGCGAGCTGATAGCGGGTGGCGTCGGCGAGCAGGCGGGAGGTCGGTTCGAGTCCGATGCGCAGGCCGTGGTCGGTCAGCAGGCGGCCCGCGAAGGCGTGGTAGGTGGAGATCACCGGCTCGCCCGGCGGGTTGTCGGGGTCGATCACGTCCGGGTCGGTGACTCCGGCCTTGATCAACGCCTTGCGGACGCGCTCGGCGAGCTCGCCCGCCGCCTTGTTGGTGAACGTGAGACCGAGGACCTGCTCGGGGGCGACCTGTCCGGTGCCGACGAGCCACACCACGCGTGCCGCCATCACCGTGGTCTTGCCCGATCCGGCTCCGGCCACGATCACCTGCGGGGCGGGCGGTGCGGTGATGCAGACCGTCTGCTCCGGGGTGAACGGGATGCCGAGGAGCTCCTTGAGCTGCTCGGGGTCGGTGATACGAGCGGGCATGTCGGAGAGGCTAGCGGCGCCCACTGACAGCGGAGGCCACATCGGCCACCGGGACGGAAGAAGTGCTGGTCAACACGTGTGGTGCCGTACGTCACTCGCTGACGTGACGTCCACTTGAGCCCCTCACTCGACCACGTGGCGTCCCTCGGGCCGAGCGCTGCACGACGCCCGGAAAGCGCAGTGTGTGCAGTGTTGTCCCGTGGTCGGAGAGAACCGCTCGTCGAGGACCTTCCCGGCCGCGGTGGCGAGCAGGTCGCCGACCCACTCGCCCTCGAGGGGCTCCTGGGCCTGCACCTTGGGGAGGGTCTCGCCGCCGTTCTTCTTGGCGGCGCCCTGGCGCAGCTGGACGAGTTCCGCTCCTCCCGGCTCGGGGCGTACGCCGTCGAAGGTGTCGTCGACGGCCCCCTCGCGGACGGCGAGCTGGTAGACGGCGAGCTGCGGGTGGTGCGCCACCTCCGCGGCGCTGGGCGCGTGTTTGCCGGTCTTGAAGTCGACCACGTAGGCGCGGCCCTCGGTGTCCGTCTCGACACGGTCCATGGAGCCCCGGATGCGCACCTCGTAGTCGCCCGCCTCCAGGGTCACGTCGAAGTCGTGCTCACTGGCCACCGGCACACGTCCCGCACGAACGCCGTTGGAGTCGACGTGCCACTTCAGGAAGCGTTCGAGCGCCACACGCGCGTGCTCCTTCTCCTGCACGGACTTCCAGGGCGCGTCGAAGGCGAGCGCGTTCCACACGGAGTCCAGACGTTCCATGAGGACGGCGAGGTCGGCGGGGGTGCGTCCGGAGGCGACCTCGTCGGCGAGGACGTGCACCACGTTGCCGAAGCCCTGGGCGGCGGTCGCGGGCGCGTCGGCCTTGACCTCGCGGCCCAGGAACCACTGCAGGGCGCAGGTGTTGGCGAGCTGGTCGAGGGCGCTTCCGGAGAGCACGACGGGCTGGTCGCGGTCGCGCAGCGGCACCTTGCTCTCGGTCGGCTCGTACATGCCCCACCAGCGGTAGGGGTGCGCGGACGGCACGAGAGGGCGGCCGTCCTCGTCGCCGAGTGCGGCGAGCTTGGCCAGGCGGTGGGCCGCGGCCTGCCGGAGGGTGTCCGAGACCCGCGGGTCGACCGTGGTGGCGCGCAGTTCGGCGACCAGGGCGGCGACGGACAGCGGGCGGCGGGGGCGGCCGGTGACATCCCTGGGTTCGACGCCGAGTTCGGTAAGAAAGCGGGACGGCTGGTCGCCGTCGTCGGCGGGGGCCTTCACCGCGGTGACGATCAGGCGTTCACGCGCGCGTGTGGCGGCCACGTAGAACAGACGGCGCTCTTCGGAGAGGAGCGCTCCAGGGGTGAGGGGTTCGGCGAGGCCGTCGCGTCCGATGCGGTCGGCCTCCAGCAGGGAGCCGCGGCGGCGCAGGTCCGGCCACAGTCCCTCCTGGACGCCCGCGACGACGACGAGGCGCCACTCCAGGCCCTTGGAGCGGTGCGCGGTCATCAGGCGTACGGCGGCCGGGCGCACCGCCCTGCGGGTGAGCGTGTCGGCGGCGATGTCCTGGGCCTCGATCTCCTCCAGGAAGTTGAGGGCGCCGCGCCCGCCCGTGCGTTCCTCGGCGCGGGCCGCGGTCGCGAACAGCGCGCAGACGGCGTCGAGGTCACGGTCGGCGTTGCGGCCGGCCGCGCCACCGCGTCGGGCGGCCCGTTCCAGGCGCTGCGGCCACGGTGTTCCCTCCCAGAGGTCCCAGAGCGCCTCCTCGGCCGTCCCACCGCCCGCCAGGCGCTCCCGCGCCTTGCGCAGCAGCGCGCCGAGGCGCTGGGCTCCCCGGGCGTACGCCGGGTCGTGCGCGACGAGCCGCTCCGGCTCGGCCAGCGCGCGGGTGAGCAGTTCGTCGGAGGGCGGCGGTACGTGGTTGCCCGCGGCGCGCTCCTCCTCGCGCAGCGCGCGCCCCAGACGTCGCAGATCGGCCGCGTCCATGCTCGCGAGAGGCGAGGCGAGCAGGGTGAGCGCGGTTTCGGTGTCGAGCCAGGGCGCGGCGTGCGCATCGGCATCCTCAGAGACGTCGATGTCTTCGGGTGCGTCGGCATCCTCAGGTACGTCGGCGTCTTCGGGTGCGTCGGCGTCTTCGGGTGCGTCGGCGTCTTCAGGTACGTCGCTGTCGCCGCCGGAGGGCGCGGCCGTACCCGACTCCGCGCGCGCCACCGCCCGCAGTGCCGTCAGCAAGGGCGTGACCGCCGGTTCGTGCCGCAGCGGCAGGTCGTCGCCGTCGATGTCGAGCGGCACGCCCGCCGCGGTGAGCGCCCGCCTGATCGTCGGGATCGTGCGGGAGCCGGCGCGCACCAGGACGGCCATGTCGCCCCAGGGGACGCCGTCCTCCAGATGAGCGCGACGCAGGATGTCCGCGATGTTGTCCAGCTCCGTGCCCGCCGTCGGGTACGTGTAGACCTCGACGGCGCCGCCGTCCCGTACCGGAGACAGCTCGCGGTGGGCGCGTACCTTCTCCGCCGGAAGGCGGGTCAGCGGCATGCGCTGGGTGATCAGACGGGTGGCGGTCAGCAGGGCGGCGCCGGAGCGGCGGGAGGTGCGCAGCACCTCGACCGGCGCGGGGCGGCCGTCCGCGCGCGGGAAGGCGTCGGGGAATTCCAGGATGCCGTTCACGTCCGCGCCCCGGAAGGCGTAGATCGACTGGTCGGGGTCACCGAAGGCGACCAAGTTGCGGCCGCCGCCGGCGAGGGCGTGCAGCAGCCGGACCTGCGCGGGATCGGTGTCCTGGTACTCGTCCACGTAGACGGCGTCGTACTGCGCGGCGAGGCGTTCGGCGACGCCCGGACGCCCGGCGAGCAGCACCGCGCGGTGGACGAGTTCCGCGTAGTCGAGCACTCCTTGGAGGTCGAGAACGTCCAGGTACTCGGCGAGGAAGGCGGCGGCCGCGCCCCAGTCGGGGCGGCCGATGCGCCGGGCGAAGGCGGTCAGGGCGTCGGGGCTCAGGCCCAGCTCGCGGCTGCGCGCCAGTACCGCGCGGACCTCGTCGGCGAAGCCGCGCGTGGTCAGGCAGGCGCGCAGCTCGTCCGGCCAGCGGACATGGGCGAGACCGAGCCGCTCCAGGTCGGGCTGGCCCGCGAGCAGTTCGCGCACCGCCACGTCCTGCTCGGGTCCGGACAGCAGCCGCAGGGGCTCCACGAACAGGTCGCTGTCCTGGTGGGCGCGGACCAGGGCGTAGCAGAACGAGTGGAAGGTGGTCGCCCGGGGAGCGCGGGCGGCCCCTATGCGCGGCGCCATGCGGTCGCGCAGTTCGACGGCCGCCTTGCGGCTGAAGGTCAGCACCAGGATGCGTTCCGGGTCGCCGCCCCGCGCGATCCGCGCCGCGACGGACTCGACGAGCGTGGTCGTCTTGCCGGTGCCGGGGCCGGCCAGCACGAGCAGCGGTCCCGCGTCATGGTCAACCACCGCGCGCTGCTCTGCGTCCAGACGAGGGGGCCCCACTCGGACCGGCGCGGTACGTACCAGTCGGTACGCGCCGCGGGTCCCCTGCCGCACCTGGGGGTGCGACAGGCGCCTGGTGGAAGAAGAGGAGCTCACGTGGTTCGCCGGTCCTGGAGGTTGTGCGGGATATCACTGCCGGCGCGGAGCGCCGTCGTTGAGGGGTGGTGGTCGGGCGACGGGTGGGAGGAGCACCGCGCGTTCAGGGCGGTGGCCGCGGGGTGAAGCGGATGCGTGCCGTCGACGCTACGCCGGTGAGCATCGTGGAAGGAGGGCTTCCCCTTCTTCCCTCACACCACGTGCGTCCCCCGGCTCTCGAACGTACGGCATGTCACGGGCGTGCCCCGTTTCCCCCGTACGGGCCACAGGTTCCCCATCGCCCCGTCCGATGCCGGAAGCTGTCAGGTGTGACCCTGCGCGCGTTCGCCGCCGTCCCATCGTGCCCGTCTCATGTCGATGCGCGGCAGATGCCCCCCGGAGGCCCTGCTCGCCTCCTTCAGGGGCGTGCCCTCGTCGCGGTAGTGACCCAGCGCATCGAGTTCGTGGCCCGGGAGCATCGCGCCGTCCGCGCGGACGACCCGCCACCACGGGACCGCTCCTCCGTAGAGGGCCATCACCCGGCCCACCTGGCGCGGTCCGCCCTCCTCGAGCCACTCGGCGACGTCCCCGTACGTCATCACGTGCCCGGGCGGGATCGACTCGGCGACCTCAAGGACCCGCTCCGCGTACTCCGGCAGGGCATCCGCCGGCAGGCTCTCCTCGCTCATCCGCCCCATCCTGCCCCATCCCACCGACAGTGCGACGATGCGGTGACTGTGCGTATCCCTCGCCACGAAGGCGCACTTGGGGCAGACTGTGCGCCCCCGTATTTGCACCCTGATGCCCCCGTGTGTCGGTGGGGCATGCCACCATCGTGCGGGCGGTGACTGGTGATACGAGATCAAGAAGAGACGATGAGGCAGCAGGGCGTGCACCCCGAAGACGCGGAGAGCACCTCCGCGGCCTCGTCGCGTCCGGACACCGGCGATACCGGCCCGAAGGACCCGGGCGAGGCGGCGGACGAGCCCACCACGACGGTGGACGAAGAACCCGTTCCTGACACCCACGGACGAGCCCAGAAGCGACTCGATCCGACGGACGACTGCGGCGACGAGGTCCACAACGACGAGGTCGAGGGCGACGAACCGCTGCTGCCCGCGCGCGTGCACCGTCCGTCGGATCTGATGCGGCTCATGGTCGGCGTCCTCGCCATCGCCGTGCTGCTGGCCATCGCCGCGTTCGCGCACGGCACCACCTCGGGGCTCGAACAGGACATCAACAAGGGCACCGGTCAGGCACCCGATCTGCTGATCAAGATCGCGGGTCTGGCGTCGAGCATCGCGATCCTCCTGGTGCCGGTCGCCTTCGCGATCGAGCGGCTGATCAAGCGGGACGGGCTGCGCATCGCCGACGGCGTGCTGGCCGCGGTGCTCGCGCACGGAGTGACACTCGCCACGGACCTGTGGGTCGCCAAGGGTGCCCCGAACTCCATCCAGGAGGCACTCACCCAGCCCTCGCCGGGTGACATCCACGCCCTGACCGACCCGGTACACGGCTATCTGGCGCCGGTCATCGCGTACATGACTGCCGTCGGGATGTCCCGCAGACCGCGCTGGCGCGCGGTGCTGTGGGTGGTGCTGCTCCTCGACGCCTTCTCCATGCTGGTCACCGGCTACACCACACCGTTCTCGATCATCCTGACGGTACTGATCGGCTGGAGCGTCGCGTACGGGACGCTGTACGCGGTCGGCTCACCGAACGTACGTCCGACCGGGCGGACGCTGATGGCCGGCCTGCGGCACGTCGGCTTCCACCCCGTCAGCGCGGCCCGCGAGGACACGCCCGACACCACGGAGAACGGCGATCGCGGGCGGCGCTACTTCGTCACCCTGGAGGACGGCCCGCCGCTGGACGTCACCGTGGTCGACCGCGAGCAGCAGGCGCAGGGCTTCTTCTACCGAGTGTGGCGCAACCTGACGCTGCGTGGTCTCGCCACCCGTCGCAGTCTCCAGTCGCTGCGCCAGGCCCTGGAGCAGGAGGCACTCCTCGCATACGCGGCCATCGCGGCCGGGGCCAACGCCCCGAAGCTGATCGCGACCTCCGAGCTCGGCCCAGACGCCGTGATGCTCGTCTACGAGCACACCGGCGGGCACACACTGGACTCGCTGCCCGACGAACTCATCACCGATGATCTCCTGCGCGACACCTGGCATCAGGTGCAGGCCTTGCAGTCGCGACGCATCGCACACCGCAGGCTCGCGGGTGACGCGATTCTGGTGGATCGTTCCGGCATGGTGATCCTCACCGACCTTCGCGGCGGCGAGATCGCGGCCGGCGATCTGCTGCTGCGCATGGACATCGCCCAGTTGCTGACCACGCTGGGGCTGCGCGTCGGCGCCGAGCGCACGGTGGCGTCGGCCGTCGGTGTGCTCGGCCCGGACGCGATCGCCGACTGCCTGCCGCTGCTGCAGCCCATCGCGCTGACGCGCTCCACGCGCGCGACACTGCGCAAGCTGGCCCGGGAGCGCGCCCAGCGCGAACGCGACGCGGTCCTGGAGGCCTCCCGGCAGAACAAGCTCGCCCGCGCGGAACAGGCCCAGCACGCCGAGGCCGCGGTGGAGAAGCCCGGCAAGAAGGCCGTACGCGCGGAACAGCGGGCCGAGAAGCGGGCGATAGACGAGGCACTGGACGAAGCGCGCGAGGAGGATCTCCTCACCCAGATCCGCCACCAGGTGCTGCGGATCCGCCCGCAGGCGCCGGTCGAACCGGCCCGCCTGGAGCGGGTGCGACCACGCACACTGATCAGTTTCATCGCCGGCGCCATCGGCGGGTACTTCCTGCTGACGCAGCTCACCCACATCGAGTTCGGAACGCTCTTCGACAACGCCCAGTGGGGCTGGGTCGCCGCGGCCGTGCTGTTCTCCGCGGTGAGCTACTTCGCGGCGGCGATGGCGCTGCTCGGCTTCGTACCGGAGCGGGTGCCGTTCATGCGGGCTGTTGCGGCACAGGTCGCCGGCTCGTTCGTGAAGATCGTGGCGCCCGCCGCGGTCGGCGGTGTGGCCCTCAACACGCGCTTCCTGCAGCGTGCGGGGGTGCGGCCGGGGCTCGCGGTGGCGAGTGTCGGCGCGTCCCAGCTGTTCGGGCTCGGCTGCCACATCCTGATGCTGCTGTCCTTCGGCTATCTGACCGGCACCGAGAAAACGCCGTCCCTGTCGCCCTCCCGCACGGTCATCGCCGGTCTGCTGACGGTCGCCGTACTGGTGCTCGTCGTCACGTCGGTGCCGTTCCTGCGCAAATTCGTCAGCACGCGCGTGAGGTCGCTGTTCGCGGGCGTCGTACCGCGTATGCTCGACGTGCTCCAGCGGCCCCAGAAGCTGATCACCGGCATCGGCGGCATGCTGCTGCTGACCGCCTGCTTCGTGATGTGCCTGGACGCGTCGATCCGCGCCTTCGGCCACCAGCAGCCCACCACGCTCAGCCTCGCCAGCGTCGCCGTCGTCTTCCTCGCCGGTAACGCGCTCGGCTCCGCGGCGCCGACCCCCGGTGGCGTCGGCGCCGTCGAGGCGACCCTCACGGTCGGTCTGATCGCCGTGGGGCTCCCCAAGGAGGTCGCCGCTCCCGCGGTGCTGCTGTACCGGCTGCTGACGCTGTGGCTTCCGGTGCTTCCGGGCTGGCTGTTCTTCAACCACCTGACCCGCAAGGGCGCCCTCTAGAGCCCCGCGCCGACCCTCCCGTACGAGCCCCCCGCGCGCCCTCACCCGCACGGCCCGTGTCCCGAGCGCCCCGCCCCGCACGACCGCAGGATGGGGAGCATGCCGAACCCGTCTCCGCCGCGCGCCGCTGCGCTGGCGCTCTCCGTCGCTGTGCTGTCCGCCGTGCTGACGGGCTGCAGCGACAACTCGAACAGCGAGGACCTGCCGGCCCAGAAGCTGAGCTGGAAGGACTGCCCGGCCCCCGCCGAGTCCGAGGGCGGCGGCAACGCTCCCTCTCCCCTGCCGGGCGGCACACAGTGGCAGTGCGCCACCATGAAGGCACCCCTCGACTGGGCCGACCCCAAGGGCGACACCATCGGGATCGCGCTGATCCGGGCGCGGACGAGCGGCGACCAGAGCAAACGCATCGGCTCCCTCATCTTCAACTTCGGCGGCCCCGGCGGCTCCGGCGTCACCACGCTCCCCGCCTTCGGTGAGGACTACGCGAAGCTGCGCACCCGCTACGACCTGGTGAGCTTCGACCCGCGCGGGGTCGGCCGCAGCGCGGGCGTGAAGTGCGAGGACGACAGCCGACTCGACGTGTTCTTCCAGCAGGACGCCACCCCCGACGACGCCGCCGAGCAGAAGAACCTCCTCAGCAACACGAAGACGTTCAACGCGGCCTGCGAGAAGAACTCCGGGCGGACCCTCCCCCACGTGCGCACCACCGACGCGGCCCGCGACATCGACCTCATGCGCCAGGTGCTCGGCGACGCCAAACTGCACTACTTCGGCATCTCGTACGGCACCGAACTCGGCGGCGTCTACGCCCACTTGTTCCCCAAGAACGTAGGACGCGCCGTCTTCGACGCGGTCGTCGACCCGACGCAGAACCCGGAACAGAGCGCGCTCGGACAGGCCAGGGGCTTCCAGCTCGCGCTCGACAACTTCGCCAACGACTGCACCTCGAAGGCCGAGCCCTGCCCGATCGGCGACACCCCGCAGGACGTCAAGAACCGCATCGCCAAACTCCTCAAGGACCTGGACAGCAAGCCCATCCCCGGCGTCTTCCCACGCCAGCTCACCCAGACCGAGGCCACCAACGGCATCGCGCAGGCGCTGTACTCCAAGGACTTCTGGGAGTACCTGACGGAGGGCCTGGACCAGGCGTACAGCGGTGACGGCAAGGTACTGATGCTGCTGTCCGACTCGATGAACGGACGCAGCCAGAACGGCCAGTACAGCAACCTCTACGCGGCCAACGTCTCCATCAGCTGCGCCGACGCGAAACCGCGGTACACGATCCCCGACGTGCAAGCCGGGCTGCCGGCGTTCCGGGCCGCCTCACCGCTCTTCGGCGACTTCCTGGCCTGGGGCATGCTCAGCTGCACCAACTGGGCCGTCCCGGGCGCCGCCGACCACCCGGACGTCAGCGCCACCGGTGCGGCGCCGATCCTCGTGGTCGGCAACACCGGCGACCCGGCCACGCCGTACCAGGGCGCGAAGAAGATGGTCGACGCGCTGGGCAAGGGCGTCGGCGTCGAGTTGACCTACAAGGGCCAGGGGCACGGCGCGTACGACAGCGGGAACAAGTGCGTGCACAACGCGGTGAACAGCTATCTGCTGGACGGGACCGTACCGCCCGCGGGAACCGTCTGCACCTAGAACCGACGCCATCCCAACCGAGAAAGTGCAGGTCAAAGGGTTATCCACAGGCCTCCGCGGTGTCGGCCGCGGGCGCCTACCATGGCCCGCATGTGATCCGCGACATCCGGCGGACCACGGGCGAGGGGGGAAGTTCATGACGCGTTTCGCACGGTGGACGGCCGCGGCGGCCGCCGCGTTGCTGGTGGCAGGCTGCGGCAGCGGCTCGTCGGGGGACGGGAAGGACGAGGGGAAGAACAGCGACCGGCCGTCGGCCGGGGCGCCTTCCTCCGGCACCGCCTCGGGGCTGCCCGCCTCGCTCACCTCACAGAAGCTCGACTGGGGCCACTGCAAGAGCTCCTCCGCGCCGGGCAGCGGCTGGCAGTGCGCGACACTCAAGGTGCCGCTGGACTACGCGAAGCCGGACGGCGAGACGATCGGCCTGGCGCTGATCCGCTCGAAGGCGACCGGCGGCCAGAACAAGCGCATCGGCTCACTCCTGTTCAACTTCGGCGGCCCCGGCGGCTCGGGCGTCGACACGATGCCGTCGTACGAGAGCGCCGTCGGCCCGCTCCACGAGCGCTATGACCTGGTGAGCTGGGACCCGCGCGGCGTCGCCGCCAGCGAGGGCGTGCGCTGCCGCAGTGACAAGGCGATCCAGGCAGCCGAGTCCGTGGACGCCACCCCGGACGACGCGGCCGAGGAGACCGCGTACTTCAAGGACGCCGCCGACTTCGGCAAGGGCTGCGCGAAGGCCGCCGGAAAGCTGCTGTCACACGTCTCCACGACCGACACGGCCCGCGACATGGACCTGATGCGCCAGGTCCTCGGCGACGGGACGATGCACTATCTCGGCTTTTCGTACGGGACCGAACTCGGCGGCGTGTACGCCCACTTGTTCCCCAAGAACGTGGGCCGTCTGGTGCTGGACGCCGTCGTCGACCCGAGCGCCGACACGGTCGGCCACGCCAAGAACCAGACCCTGGGCTTCCAGCGCGCCCTGGACGACTACCTCAAGTCCACCGGCCAGGACCCCAAGCAGGGCTCCCAGAAGATCGTGGACCTGCTGAACCGCATCGACGCGAACCCCCTGCCGACGGCGGACGGCCGCAAGCTCACCCAGACGCTGGCGCTCACCGGCATCGTCCTGCCCCTGTACAGCAAGGAGGGCTGGCCGCGCCTGACCAGCGCGCTCAAGGGCGCCGAGGGCGGTGACGGTTCGGGCCTGCTGGCCCTCGCCGACGGCTACAACGACCGCGATTCCTCAGGGCACTACGGCACGACGACCCATTCCCAACGGGTCATATCGTGCTTGGACGACAAGCAGCGGCCGACTCCCGCGGAGACGAAGAAGCTGCTGCCCGAGTTCGAGAAGATCTCGCCCGTCTTCGGGGACTTCATGGGCTGGGACACCGCTGGTTGGTGCCACGACTGGCCGGTCGCCGGCCAGTACGACAACCCGGAGGTCAGCGCGCCGGGCGCCGCGCCCATCTTGATCGTGGGCAACACCGGGGACCCCGCGACTCCGTACGAGGGCGCCCGCAGAATGGCCGACGAGCTGGGCAAGGGTGTCGGTGTGGAGCTCACCTGGAAGGGCGAGGGCCATGGCGCCTACGGGAGCGGGAGCGAGTGTGTCGACTCCACGGTGAACAGCTATCTGCTGGACGGGACGGTGCCGAAGGACGGGAAGGTCTGCGCGTCGTAGTGGCGGGTGCGGCCGACGGGCGCGGACCTGTGCCCGGGCCGACCCGGCCGGCCAGCACCCGGCCGGCAAGCACTCGGCCGGCGAACCCCCGCTCGGCGAGCACCCGGCCGACGAAGACCCGGTGCACGGATGCCCGGTCGGCGAACCCCCGGCCCGCGAGTGACCAGTCAACGGAAAGGGGCCCGGCACGCACGGTGCCGAGCCCCTCCCGAAAAGCCGTTCGCCTGGTACACCAGCGCCTAGTACACCGGCTTCTCCGGCTCGATCTGGTTGACCCAGCCGATCACACCGCCGCCGACGTGCACCGCGTCCGAGAAGCCCGCGGACTTCAGCACGGCGAGCACCTCCGCGCTGCGGACGCCCGTCTTGCAGTGCAGGACGATCTTCTTGTCCTGCGGCAGAGTCTCCAGGGCGGTGCCCATGAGGAACTCGTTCTTCGGGATCAGCTTGGCGCCGGGGATCGAGACGATCTCGTATTCGTTGATCTCGCGGACGTCGATGATCTCGATGTTCTCGCCGTCGTCGATCCACTCCTTGAGCTGCTTGGGAGTGATCGTCGAGCCGGCCGCCGCCGCCTGGGCCTCCTCGGACACGACACCGCAGAAGGCCTCGTAGTCGATGAGCTCGGTGACGGTCGGGTTCTCGCCGCAGACCGCGCAGTCCGGGTCCTTGCGGACCTTGACCTGGCGGTACTGCATCTCGAGGGCGTCGTAGATCATCAGGCGGCCGACGAGCGGCTCACCGATGCCCGCGAGAAGCTTGATCGCCTCGTTCACCTGGATGGAGCCGATGGACGCGCACAGCACGCCCAGCACGCCGCCTTCGGCGCAGGAGGGGACCATGCCCGGCGGCGGGGGCTCGGGGTAGAGGCAGCGGTAGCAGGGACCGTGCTCGGACCAGAAGACGGAGGCCTGGCCGTCGAAGCGGTAGATCGAGCCCCACACGTACGGCTTGTTGAGCAGGACGCACGCGTCGTTGACCAGGTAGCGGGTCGCGAAGTTGTCCGTGCCGTCGACGATCAGGTCGTACTGGCTGAAGATGTCCATCACGTTCTCGGCCTCGAGCCGCTCTTCGTGAAGGACCACGTTCACGTACGGGTTGATGCCCAGCACGGAGTCACGGGCCGACTCGGCCTTGGAGCGGCCGATGTCCGCCTGACTGTGGATGATCTGGCGCTGCAGGTTCGACTCGTCGACCTCGTCGAACTCCACGATGCCGAGCGTGCCCACGCCCGCGGCGGCGAGGTACATCAGCGCCGGCGATCCGAGGCCGCCGGCGCCCACGCACAGCACCTTGGCGTTCTTCAGCCGCTTCTGCCCGTCCATGCCCACATCGGGGATGATCAGGTGGCGGGAGTACCTGCGGACCTCGTCTACGGTGAGCTCAGCAGCTGGCTCAACCAGGGGTGGCAGCGACACGGGGACTCCGTTGGTCGGTCAATCACTACAGTTGTTCTCCCCGTAACACTGCCACGCCCTTCTTCATTCCGAGACACCCGTTCCGATCCGCGAGACGATCTCGTCCCAGTAGCCGGGCATCGTCTCCCAGGGATCGGCCCGTCCACCGTGATCCGTGCGGTCGGTGAAGTAGATCGTGGCGGCGCCCTGCCAGCGGGCGATGCGGAGCGCTTCGTCGAGATGACCGCGCGGTACCCCGTGCACGAAGTGGCAGAAGCGCTCGGGCGGATAGTCGGCGGTCCACTCGGCCACCTGCGACCAGCGGTAGTCGCTCCAGGCGCCGGAGAAGGTCACCAGCTGGTCGGCGCTTTCGGCATAGCCGGGGTAGGGGTGGGTGCCGTGGCCGAAGACGAGGTGCGCGTCGTCGAGAAGCGTGCGCAGCGTGGTGACCGCCCGGCGGACCTCGGGGAGCGCGGCACGCTCGGTGGGGCAGCGGTGCAGGAGGAAGCCACCGACCCGGTACCAGTCGAGATACCGGTGTGCGTCGGAGATCACCTCGGCGAAGGCGCGTGCGCCGTACGTCACGTCCAGGTGTCCCAGGACGCGCACACCCGCGTTGCGGAGTCGGCCGGCGGCCTCCAGGCAGTGCGGGTCGGGACGGGTGCCGGGACCGTTGGCCACGTTCAGGGCGGCCCAGTGCACGGGGGTACCGGGGCGGGTGAGTTCGCCCCACTCGGCCGGAGCGACGAGGGGGTGCGCATAGCCGGGGACGCCGAGGCCGACCCTTAAGTCCGTACTCGCGATGTCCGTCGCGGCGCTGGTCAGATGCGGCATGCGGCCTCCATCCAGATATCGGCGAGGGATTCCTCGAGGTTGATGCGGGGCCGCCAGCCGAGCCGGTCACGTGCGGTGCGCACATCGGCCTGCTGCCAGCTGCCGCAGCCGTCCGGGTAGGGGTACGCGACCTGCGCCCCGTGATCCGCTTCGGTGCGGGGATGACCGATGGCCGACCTCATCGGTCCGGGTGGACCGTCGAGTTCGTGCAGCGTGCCTCCGTAGCCGGCCACACGGGCGAGGACAGCGGCGGCGTCGCGCAGGCGGACGGAGCGGCCCGAGCCGATGTTGATGACGCCCTGCGCGGCGGAGAGGGAGGCGGCGTGCACGGCGCGGGCGACATCGCGGACGTCGATGAAGTCGCGTTGGACGCCGAGTCCGCCGAGTTTGAGTTCGCCGTCGCCGGACTGCATGGCGCGGCGCAGGGCCTCGGCGAGGCGGCCGAGCGGGGATCCGGCGGGGGTGCCGGGGCCCGCGGGCGAGAAGACGCGCAGGACGACGGCGTCGAGGCCGGAGCCGAGGACCAGTTCGGTGGCGGCGAGCTTGCTGACGCCGTACGGGCCGCCGGGGCGCGGTACGGCGTCCTCGGCCGTGGAGGAGCCGGGCTGGCTGGGCCCGTACTCGGCGCCGCAGCCGATCTGCACCAGGCGGGCACCGCAGCCGCTGCGGCGAAGGGCCTCGCAGACGGTGGCGACGGCGACGGTGTTGTGCCGGGTCAGTTCGCGGGCTCCGCCGCGGGTGGCGCCCGCGCAGTTGATGACGACTCCGGGGTGCACCGCGTCCAGGAAGCGGGTGAGGGCGCCGGGGCTGCCCGAGGCGAGGTCGAACCGTACGTCGGCGTCGTCGCCCCGGCCGAGCGCGGTGAGCTGCACGGCCGGGTCGGCGAGCAGTCTGTCGGCGACGAAACGGCCGAGGTATCCGTTGGCTCCGATCAGCAGAACCCTCATCGGGCGGCTCCCGGGGCGGATTCTCCGGTTCGGGAGGTGATCATCTGGCGTTCTCCTTCGGGGTGGTGCCGTGGGTCGGACGGAGCGCCCGCGGTGTCGGCCCCGCGGGAGGGTGCGCCCGGCACGAGGGCTCGACCCTCGGGCGCCGGTCGCGGCTCATGGCATCCCGCCCGGTGTGGCGTGGGCCGAGGCCCGGGTCAGGGTGCGGGTCGCGTGGATCAGGAGGACGAGCGCCGCCGCGCCGCACACCAGGGCCGGGACGGCGCCCGGACCCCAGGCGTCGGCGACGGTCTCGACGGGGGTGGCGACGAACGAGCAGCCGGGCAGGCGGGCCGCGAAGACCGTGGTGAGGGAGGTCACTTCGGCCGCGCCCGCGGCGCCGAGGACGACGGCCGGGGCGTGAGTGAAGCCGCGCGTCGTGAGCAGGCGCGCGAGCAGGAGCAGCGCGCCAAGGGCACCCGCTCCGGCGTACGCGCCGGGCCCGTTGTAGGCACCGGGCTCGCTCGGCGCCTCCCGGCACAGTGCGAGCAGCGCGCCCAGGGCGCAGAGGAACAGGGCGAACACTCCCAGGAGCAGGGGCCGCACGGAGACGGCGAACTCCTCCAGGCCCCGGCTCGCGGTCAGTTTGCGGCGGGCGCCCGCGGTGAAGAGGTGGGCGCACCAGACCGCGGGGGCGCACGCCAGGGCGAGGGCCAGCACGGGCGCGGTGGCCGGGGGCCAGGGGCCGTCGGGGCCGCCTTCGATGCCGACGCTCAGCAGTCCGTCGCCGAGCAGGGCGTACGCGATCAGCCAGCAGGTCCAGGCAAGGGTGCCGCCCGTCGTGCGGTGCGTGGTGCTGAGGGGACCTCGGCGCAGCGCAGCGCGCAGGCCGAGCGTCACCGCGAGGGTGCCGCCGGCGGCGACCGCGAGGCGCGGCTGCCCTTCGGTGAGCCGCAGCCCGGCTACGGTCGCCGCGCACAGAGCACCCGGCAGCAGGGAGAGCAGGGCCCAGTCGGCGCGCGCGCCGGGGTGTTCGGGGGTCGCGGGCCGCGGCGCGGGGTCTGAGTCGCGGGCCACGCGCGCGTACATCTCCTCGGCGAGCGAGAACACGTCCCGGTGCCGGAACCGTGCGGCGGTGCGGTCGGTCACACCGTGCGCCTCCAGGCCCGCCGCGATCTCCAGGGGGTCGACGGCACGCTCGCAGAGTTCACGATGCCGGTGCATCAGCGCCTTCACGGGGTCCACGGCACCGCGGCGACCACCGCCGAGAGGGGTGCGGGCACCCCCCGAGTCGCCCCCCGAGTCGTTCCCCGGACCACCCCCGGCGTCGCCGCGCGCACCACCCGAGCCGTCCCGTACGAGTTCGCTCATCACGCGCCCTCCCCCGCGGGCAGCGGAGCTGTGGCACGCACCGGCGCCCCCGCCGCCCAGCGCGGTCGTCCCGTGACCATGAGGCGGGCCTCGGTCCAGCGGCCGGGTACGTGGGCCTCGGCCGGCACGCCGAACGGCAGGGGATCCCCCGCGTCGTCCACGACGAGCCGCCGGGCCGGGGAGCGCGAGACGATCTCCAGGTAAATGCCGTGAAATGCCGTGATGTTCTGCTCGACCGTGAAGAGTTCGAGGGCTCGCGCACGGGCCGCCGCGCCGAGGCGCGCACGCCGTTCGGGGTCGCGCAGCAGTGCCACGCACGCCTCGGCGAGCGCCCGCGGATTGCGCGGCGGCACCACCAGCCCCGTACCGCCGATGACTTCGACGACCGCGCCGACGTCGGTGGACACGGTGGCGCGCCCGCAGAACATGGCCTCGACCAGGCTGATCGGGAAGCCTTCGACGACGCTGGAGAGGACGACCACGGCACCGGACGCGTACGCCTCCGCGAGGCTCGGGACCTCCGGGCTGCCGATCTCCTCGAAGGACACCGGGTTGTCCCCGATCGCGTGCACCCCCTCCGCCTCGTCGGGGAAGAGCTGGGCGGCCAGCGCCTTGCAGTGGGCCAGGTACAGCGCGCCCTCAGGCCCGTCGGCCGGCGCGCCGACGATCCGCAGCCGGGTCTTCGGTGCCTCCTTGCGGACCTCGGCGAAGGAGTGCAGCAGTGAGATCAGGTCCTTGGCCGGTTCGATGCGGCCGACCCAGACCAGGGTGTCCGGGTCCGCGCATCCGGAGCCGTCGGCCCGCTCGCCCACCTCCGCGAAGCGGGCGGCCTCCATACCGGGGTAGACGGTGCGCAGTTTGGCGCGGTCGGCGCCGCAGCGCTCCTGCCAGCGGCGCGCGTGGGTGCCGCCGGGCGTGATGAGCGCGGCCCTGCGGTAGACCTCGGCGGCCAGCGCGCCGTGGAAGGCCGCGAGCAGCGCCCGTACCGCGGGGGACTCCTCGGCGGCGGCGGAGGCGAGGTAGTGCGCCCGCAGCTGCACGCCGTACTCCGTCACCAGCAGGGGCACCCCGGCGAAGTGCAGCGCGAGCAGGCCGGGCAGGGCGGCCTCGCCGCCGGCCGCCGCGTGGCAGAGGTCGACCGAGCCGAGCCCGTCGTCCTCGTACCAGTCCAGCGAGAGGGGGCGCAGAGCGCGCTCGACGTGAGCGGCGACGGACAGCAGGTCGGGCACACGCGCGGTACGCGCGGCGCGCAGTGCGCCGGGCGCACGGCAGGCGCGCTCCAGGGCGCGCACGGCCCCCTCGGAGCGCAGCGCCCCGACCAGCCCGCCCTCGTCGCGGGCCAGTTCCGCGAGCCCGTACAGCGCACTGCCGAAACGGTCCGCCACCACTCCGTGAGAGGCCTCCGACACCACCACTCCGTGCGAGGCCTCCGTCGCCGTCACACCGCCAGGGACCTCCGAGCCGTCGAGGACCGCGGGCGTGGCACACACGGCCGCCGCCAACTCCCCGAAGCACTCGGCGAACCGCCGGCGCGCCCGTCGCCCGTGTACCACGCCGTCGTCCTCGGCCGTCCACAGCGGAGCCGTCCGCACCCGGCTGACCTGTGGCGGCAGCTGGATCCAGCCCTCGTCCTCCTGCCGCTCGCTGCGACTGAGCGCGTAGATGTCGAACTCGTGCTGCCCGAGCCCGCGCACGAGCCGGTCGCACCAGAGTCTGGCGTCACCGCTCACATACGGATAGCCACCCTCCGTAAGCAGTCCGATGCGCACCAGTGCACCCCCGATCTCCCTATGGGGAGCCGCCGTTGACCCGGCGGCTCGCAGCGGGAAGAACGTATGCGCACATGGCGGTGGCGCGACGGACGGTTGTCCATCGCGCCACCAAAAGGGGTGAACGGTCGTAACTTTCCCGTGCGGGTCGCGTTCCGTCGCGCTACGAGATCAATCAGTCACGTTGCATCACACCGCCGTCAGCTGCCTTCGGGCCGTCCGCCGCCGCGCCGCGACCTCGGGATCCAGCGCCGGTACGGCGGCCAGCAGCTGCTTGGTGTACGGGTCGCGCGGAGACTCGTACACCTCGTCGGCGGGCCCGTACTCGACGATCCGGCCGCGTCGCATCACCGCGACCCGGTCGCTGACCTGGCGGACGACCGCGAGGTCGTGCGCCACGAACACGAGCGCGAGCCCGAGTTCCCGTTGCAGTTCGGCGAGCAGGGCGATCACCTGGGCCTGGGTGGTGACGTCGAGCGCGGAGACCGGTTCGTCGCAGACGATGACGCGCGGGTCGGCGGCGAGCGCCCGGGCGATGCCGACGCGCTGGCGCTGTCCGCCGCTGAACTCGTGCGGGTAGCGGTCGTAGTGCGCCGCTTCGAGCCCCACGCGCTCCAGGAGTTCCCGTACGCGCCCCCGGATGCGTCCCTCCTCGTGTTCCCCGCGGGCGCGCAGGGGATCGGCGATCGACTCGCCCACGCTACGGCGCGGGTTGAGGGAGGAGACGGGGTCCTGGAAGACCATCTGGACGTCCGGGCGCACGCCTCCGCCGGGCTTGATCTCCCCCGCCGTGGGCTCCAGCAGCCCCACGAGCATCCGCCCCAGGGTGGTCTTGCCACTGCCGCTCTCGCCCACGATCCCGAGGGTCTCGCCCCGGTGGATCGTCAGCGACACGTCGTCGACGGCCGCGAACGCCTTCTTCCCGCGTCCGAATTCGCGCCGCAGACCGCTCGCCTCGAGAACGACCTCCTCCGTCACCGCGGAGGCGGTGCGCGGCGCGTCCACACGGGGCACCGCGCCGAGGAGTTCCTGGGTGTACGCCTGCGCGGGCGCCCCCAGGACGGCACCGACGAGGCCGTGCTCGACGGCCCGCCCGTGCCGCATGACCAGGATCTCGTCGACGCTCTCGGCGGCGACGCCCACGTCGTGCGTGACGAGGAGCAGGCCCATTCCGGTCTCCTCGCGCAGGGTGTGCAGCAGGTCGAGGATCTGGGCCTGGACGGTCACGTCGAGGGCCGTGGTCGGCTCGTCGGCGATCAGCAGGTCGGGTTCGCAGGCCAGCGCCATCGCGATCAGCGCGCGCTGGCGCATACCGCCGCTGAACTCGTGCGGGCGGGAGCGCGCCCGGCGCGCTGCGTCCGGGATGCCGACGCGGTCGAGCACCTCGACGGCACGCGCGCGTGCGGCACGCCGGGAGGCCTTCACGTGCACCCGGTAGACCTCGGCGATCTGGTCGCCGACCGCGAAGTACGGGTCGAGGGACGACAGGGGGTCCTGGAAGACCATGGCGGCCTTTCCGCCGCGCAGCCGCCGCAGTTCGGCGTCGGACGCCTCCTGTACGTCGATGCCGGCCACGCGCACCGAGCCGCCGACGTCGGCTCCCGTGCCGCGGTGCAGCCCCAGGAGGGCCGAGGCGACCGTGGACTTGCCCGAGCCGGACTCGCCGACCAGGCCCAGCGCGGCGCCCTTCTCCAGTCGGAAGGACAGTCCGTCGACGGCGCGCAGCGATCCGAACCCGACCGTCAGGTCGGTGACTTCCACCAAGCTCATACGAGCACCACCCGTCGGTCGGCCACCGCGTACAGCACGTCCGCGACGGCGTTGGCGATGACCACGAAGAAGCCGATGACGAGGACCATGCCGACGACCACCGGCAGGTCGACGACGTTCACCGCGTGCACCAGCTCCTGTCCGATGCCGGGCAGTCCGAAGAGCGTCTCGGTGAGCACCGCGCCGCCGACCGCCGAGCCGACGTTGTTGGCGTTCAGCGCGATGATCGGGGCGAACGCCCCGCGCAGGGCGTGCCGCCCGATGATCGACCGCTCGCCGACGCCGTACGCCCGGAAGGTCCGGATGTGGTCCTCGGCGAGGGTCTCCAACATCGCGGCCCTGGTCAGCCGGGCGAACGCGGCGGCCTCGATGAGGGCGAGGGAGAACCAGGGCAGCACCAGGTTCCAGGCCCACTGTTCGGGGTCGTCGGTGAGGCCGACGTACTGCGGGAAGGGCAGCAGTTGCAGCTGGCCGCAGACGACGATCATGAGCACCAGGCCGATCACGAAGACCGGTGTGGCGACGCCGACGAGGGTGATGCCGGTCAGCACGCGCTCGGTGAGTCGGCCGCGCCGCCACGCGGAGAGGATGCCGGTGCCGACGCCGAGGATCAGCCACAGCACCATCGCGCCGAACACGAGGGACAGGCTGACCGGCAGCTTCGCCAGGATCAGCTGGGTGACCTGGGTGTCGCCCTGGTACGACAGGCCGAGACAGGGCGCCGAGCAGTGCTCCACCGAGGTGCCGGTGGAGAAGTCCTGGCCGACGAGGATGCCCTGCAGGAAGTGCCAGTAGCGCACGTACAGCGGGTCGTCGAGCCTCAACTGCTGGGCGACCTGGTGCACTTGTTCCGGAGAGCAGCGCGGGCCGCAGGTGATCTGGGCGACGTTCCCGGGGGTGGCGTAGAAGACGACGTAGACGATCACCGAGATGGCGAGCAGGGTGATCACGGTGCCGACGGCGCGGCGCAGGACGAATCCTCCGAAGCCGCTCATGCCTTGGCCTCCTTCTCGGCGCTCGCGCCCGCCGCGGCCTTCTCGGCGCTCGCGTCCGCCGCGGCCTTCTTGGAATCCACGTCCGTAGCGGCCTTTTTGGAGTCCGCGTCCGCCTTGGCCTCCCGTTTGCGGCCCGTGCCGACGCGCAGGCGCGAGGCCGCGCGCGGGTCCAGAGCCGTGCGGACGCCGTCGCCGAGGACGGTCAGGGCCAGCACGGTCACCAAGAGCGCCCCGGCGGGCAGCAGCAGGTACTGCGGGGCCGCCTGGTACCAGACGTTGGCGGCCGTGAGCATCTGCCCCCAGGACGGCGTCGGGGGCTTCACTCCGACGCCGAGGAAGGACAGCGCGGCCTCGGCGGAGATGTTCATCGGCACGAGGAGCGCGGCATAGGTGATGACGGGGGCGGCCAGTCCGGGCAGGAGTTCGCGGCGCGCGATGCGCCAGGTGTTCCAGCCGCTGAGCCGCGCGGCGGAGACGTAGTCAAGCCCCTTGAGGGTGAGGGTCTGGGCGCGCACGATCTTCGCGGTGTTGCCCCAGGCGATCAGGCCGATGACGAGCGCGACCAGCAAGGGCCGTGGGAAGCTGCTGGGCACGATCGCCAGCAGGGCCAACGACATGATCATCAACGGCATCGCGACGAAGATGTCGGTCATCCGGCTCAACAGTTGATCGATCCATCGGTTGCCGAGTGCGGCCGCGACGCCCACCACGACACCGACGAGGACCTGTACGACGGTCGCACCCAGCGCGACTCCCAGCGAGACCCGGGCGCCGTACACGAGCCGGGCGAAGAGGTCGCGGCCGGTCTGCGGTTCGACGCCGAGCCAGTGGTCGCCGCTGACGCCGCCGAACGAGCCCACGGGCACACCGCCGCGCGCCGAGTCGATGAGGGACGGGTGGTAGGTGGTCGGGTCCTGGCCCTCGATCGCGGTGAGCAGCGGCGCGGCGAGCGCGAGCAGGACGAGCAGCGCGACGACGCCCGCCGCGACGAGGGCAGCGCGCTGCGTGCGCAGCCGCCGCCAGAACTGACGGGCCCCCGAGGCCCCCGGGGCGGACGCGAGGTCCGTCCCGGGGGCCTGAGAGGCGACGATTGCCTCGCTCACGGCGCTACTTCACCGCGACCTGGGAGATGTCCAGCACGCCGGTCCAGTCGCTGATCACGATGTTCTTGACCGCGCTGCCGTACAGGCGCTTGTAGACGGGGTGGAACAGCGGCACGGTCAGGGCCTGCTCGCCGATCTTCTTGTCCAGCGCGCCCCAGCGCTTCGCGGCCTCGTCAAGATTCGTCAACTTGTTGATCGCGTCGATCTCGTCATTGACGGACTTGTCGTCGAGGAAGCCGGTGTTGAAGTTCGCGCCGTCCTTCACGATCTGGCGGCCGTCGAAGATCGGGGCCAGGAAGGGGCCGCCGGAGGGCCAGTCGGCACCCCAGTGGGCGAGGAAGAAGCCGGGCTCGGTCTTCACGCCGTGGATCTTGTCCCGGTAGTCGTTGTCCTCCAGGCCCTGGAGCTTGACCGTGATGCCGGCCTTCTTCAGGGCGTCCTGGAGCGCGGTCGCGATCTCCGGGCTGGTCTCGAAGTTCTTGTCGTTGGAGTGCGTGAGGGTGACGGTGATCCCGTTCGGGTGACCGGCCTCCTTCAGCAGTTCCTTTGCCTTGGCCGGGTTGCCGGACGCGCCCGCCGGGAAGTGGTCGTAGGGCGTGTAGCCGAAGGACTTCTGGTTCGGCAGGTACGTGGTCGCGGCCTCGGCCAGCGACGAACCACCGGCCGCGTTGATCACCGACGAACGGTCGACGGCGTACGCGATCGCCTGCCGCACCTTCGGGTCGTCGAACGGCTTCACCTTCGGGTTGAAGGCGATGTAGTTGGTGTAGCCGAAGTGGCCGGTGCCGACGCGTGCCGCCAGCGCCTTGTCACCCGTCACCTTGGCCAGCTCGGCCGGGCCGAGGTTGGTGTCCGTGGTGACGGCGGCGGCATCCGTGCCCTGGGACGCGGACAGCCGCTGGTTGATCACGGAGGAGTCCAGGCCCGACCGTACGTCGATCTTGTCCGGGTAGGCCTTGCGCTCGGCGTCGGTCGCCGCGGACCAGTACGAGTTGCGCTCCAGGGTGATCCGCTCGCCGTCGTTCTCGTTCTTGACGACCTTGTACGGGCCGGAGGAGATCGGGTGCTCCTCGTACTTCGTGCCGCTGTCCTTGGCCTTCGGGACGGGCGTGAACTGGGTCTGCGTGGCGAGGAAGGGGAACTCGCCCTCGGACTTGTTCAGGTGGAAGACGATGGTCAGGTCGTCCGGGGTCTCGATCGAGGCGAGGCCCTTCTTGTCCTTGTACGGCCCCTGGTAGTCGGCTCCGCCGATGAGCCAGTCCCGCAGGTAGGGCGCGCCGCCGGAGAGCTCGGCCGCGAAGGAACGCTCGATGCCGTACTTGATGTCGGCGGAGGTGATCGGCGAACCGTCCTCGTACTTGAGGCCCTTCTTCAGGGTGTACGTCCACACGGTCGCGTTCTCGCTCGGGCGGCCGGTGTCGGTGGCGAGGTCGGGGACGACCTTGGCGCCCGCGGCCCCGTTCTCGCGGTTGCGCGTGGTCAGCGTACGGAAGACGAGGGAGGGGACGTTGCCGCCGCCGGAGGTGTAGAGGCGCGCCGGGTCGAAGTCCTCCTGCGGGCTCGCGTTGAGGACGGTGAGCGTGCCTCCCTTCTGCGGCTTGGAGTCGCCACCGGCGCCCTTGGCATCGTTGTCCTTCGGCCCGCAGGCGGCCGCGCCCGCTGCCACGACCAGGGTGACGGATGCCGCGGCCACGCGGCGGGCTATGACGGACGGTTGACGCATCGGAAGACGACCTCTCGAATGATGAGACAGATTGACGAGGAGTGAGACGGAAGTGAACGGACGTCTGCCCCGGCGTCAGGTCGTCAGAAAAGGTCGCGAAGTCGGAAACCCAGGGACCGATACGGTCACCCAGGGTCACGACGGAAGCGGAAGCACGACGCGCACGCCAAGGGCGGGCGTCAGCGACAGTGGATGTCTGCGACGCAGAGCGCGGTCACGCCAATCAGCGCCAGCTCGATGGCGGCGCGACGGACGGCATGACTAGACCACATGCGCAGAAATATGAACGAACTTTCGGAGCATGTCAACGTGACCCCAGTGGCCCCCCGCGACCGCTCCGTCAACTCCCCGGATAGGGCCAGGGGTTGGCCCGACAGTGGATTCCGTCATGGTCGAGGAATTTGGTCTGCTGCTGCATGACGGGCGCGAGCTCGCCGTCCTTGTCGCAGGTGACATGGCCGTATCCGAGGCGGTGGCCGACCTCGTGGTTGATGAGCATCTGCCGGTACGGGTGAATTGCGTCACCGTAGGTCTTGGAGCCCTGCGCCCAGCGGTACGCGTTGATCATCACGCGCTCGGTGGAGGCCGAGTCGCACGACACGTTGTCCTCGGTCGTGTCCAGCCCGGACTTGGCGCACCACTCGGCGGTGGTGCCGGGGCTGGCCAGCGTGATCACGAAGTCGGGCTTGCCGGAGGAGATCCGCTCGAAGGTGCGGGCGCCGCTGTGGGCCCAACTCCGTTTGTCGTTCAGCGTCTTCTGGACGGCCTGCGCGAAGAGGGCGGCGTCGAGGCCGAGGCCCTTCTCCACGTCCACCCGATATGTGTACTTCCGCCCCTTACCGGGTGCCTTGTCGAACCCGGGGACGGCGTCGAACTTCCCCGAGGCCTTGAGGGTGGCACTGAGCGCGTACGTCACGCCCATCTTCTGGTCGTACGTCAGCGGTGTCGCGCTCGGCGCCGCGGACGGGGTCGACCCGGTGCCCCCGGGCGAGGCGGACGCGCGGGCGTCCAGTCCGCCACCGGCGGCGGACTGCGTCTGCGCGGTGGCGTGGTGCCGCCCGGCGGCCACCTGTCCGGCCACCACTACGGCGAGCACGGTGGTGACGGCGGCCGCGGCGATTCCGGTGAACGCCCGCCCCTTGACGCCCTTGCCCTTCTCCGCCTCCTCGGTCCCCGGCTCTTCGGTCCCGGTCCTGCCCCCGTTGTCGCTCTCGCTCTCGTCGAAGGCGTCGACGTAGGCCTGCCGGAGCCCCGGGCCGGGCCCGAGCCCGGCGTCGGCCTCCTGCCGCTGCCGAGGGATGCGCGGTCCGGGCGCCCCCTGGGCCATGCCTTGGGGCGCCCTCTGCGGCATGGCCTGCGGCCCGCCGTCCATGGTCCCCGCCGTCCGCGGGCCACCCGTGAACGCGCCCCAGCCACCGCCGGGTTCACGCTGCTCGGGATGTCCCGCACGCGCCTGGGGCACACCACGCGCGGGGGTGCCGTGCGCGGGAGTCCCATCGGCGAACCGCGGAACACCGTGGGCCGGCGTGCCGTCGGGGAGACGCGGGAAGCCGTGCGCCGGAGTCCCGTCCGGGAGGCGCGGGAAACCGTGCGCCGGAGTCCCGTCCGGATAACGCGGCACACCATGCACCGGCGTGCCGCCCTGGGGGCGGGGAGTTCCGGGCAGCGGAGGGCCGGCCGACACGGGGCGTCGAGGTCCCGGTGGTTGTGGGCCCAGGGGGCCGCGCGTGGCCCCCTGCGGCGAGGTCGCCGCCGGGCCCGTACCCGGCGCCGCCCCTTGAGCCGTGCCCGGTGCGGCACCGGGTGCCGGAACCCTCGGCAGCTCCCCCGTGTCGCTCTTACCGGCCCGCCCCCGGCGACTGTGACGTCCCACGCCCCGCCTCAGCTCCCCGCGTCCGCGCCGGCCGGAGAGGTCAACTCGCCTGTTTCCGCGAGGAGTTCGCGGAACGCCGAGGCTACCGTCTCCGGGTACTCCATCATCGCGACATGCCCCGCGTCCGGCAGCGACAGCAGCCGGGAGTCGCGGAAGGCGCGCGCCGCGCGCCGGGCCATGCGGTAGGCGACGAGCTGGTCACGGCCGCCGTAGACGAGCAGCGTCGGCGCGAGCACCCGCTCGGCCTGGCGCCACAGCCCGTGCTGGCCGCCCAGCGTGTACGCGTTCACCAGACCGCGCGACGAACGCGCCATGGCGTCCCAGAAGTAGGGCAGCGCGAGCCGCCGCTCCATCTCCTCGACCGCGTCGCGGAACCCCTCGGGCGTCACCATGCCGGGATCGCCGTAACAGAGCGCCATGACCCCGCGGACACGCTGCTCGGCACTCCAGTCCTTGGTGAGCCGGGTGAACAGCCGCGCCACCCCCGGCACCGAGAGCAGCGCCGTCGGCCACGCGGTGCGCTGCGCGCGGATCTCCGGGAGCGCGGGCGAGATCAGGGTGAGCGTCTCGACCAGGTCGGGCCGTACGGCGGCGACGCGCGTGGCGACCGCTCCGCCGAGCGAGTTCCCGAAGAGGTGCACGGGGCCGCGCTCGGCCGCGTCGAGATAACGGATGACCGCGCGCGCGTGCCCGGTCAGCGAGTAGTTGCCGTCGTCGGGCGGCGGCGAGTCCCCGAAGCCGGGCAGATCGAGCGCCTCGCTGTCCACGAGCCCGTCGAGCAGCGGCATCAGCGCCGACCAGTTCTGCGAAGAACCGCCCAGCCCATGGACGTACAGGGCGGGCGGCAGTCCCTCGCGCGCGGGCGGTCTCGAACGCACGGTCAGGGTGATCCCGGGCAGACCGACCGATCGCAGGCGCTCCCCCTCCGCGACCCGGACGGTCCCGACCCTCGGCGTGACGGTGGTGGCCAGCGCGGCGGGCAGCTCGGTCGAAGACATGCGGCAATGTTACGAGACGATCACGCAGTGGTTCATGTGTTCGCTGTCACAGATCGTGCGCGGATCGTCTAGCGCCTCGATCGGGTGTCTCCTAGGCTTCGATCGAGGGCACTCGTACGTACACCAGGATCCCTACCAGGGATCCATACCCAGGGATCCGTACATCAGGAGCGCACTCGCACCGCTCGGGAAGAGGAATCATGACAGTCGACCCGACAGACCCCGAGACCTTCAACGACCGGTTCCGGGAGATCCTTGACCCGGAAGCCCCGGAGGCGGACCTCGCCGAGCAGCTCAGCGAACTGGATCCGGTGGACGACATCGACCCCGAACCCCCCGGTGACCCCCTCAACGCCAACGAGGCCGACCTCGCCGAGCAGGCCAGGGTCGTCCGGCTCAACGAGGACGACTACAGGGGATGACCCCATGTGACCGGACCCCGCCGACCAGCGGTATCCGGTGTGGCGTCATGCCCTTCTCACCCCGTTCGTCACCCTCTGTGTCGTTATCGCACGCGTCCGGTCCGTGAAATTCTGCGCTCGCACCGCGCACAGTGGGGTTACCGAAAAGTACGATGGCGGCGCGGCGCACACCGCACGTGGACAATTTTGGGAGGCGGCGTGACAGCCATCGAGCAGACAGAGGCGGCACGCCCGCGGGGCACTCGCCTGCCGCGCCGTGCCCGACGCAACCAGCTCCTCGGCGCCGCCCAGGAAGTATTCGTTGCGCAGGGGTATCACTCGGCCGCCATGGACGACATCGCCGAGCGCGCGGGCGTCAGCAAGCCGGTTCTCTACCAGCACTTCCCGGGCAAGCTCGACCTGTATCTCGCGCTGCTGGACCAGCACTGCGAGTCCCTGCTGCATGCGGTACGGACGGCGCTCGCGTCCACCACGGACAACTCACTGCGCGTCCGCGCCACGATGGACGCCTACTTCGCGTACGTCGAGGACGACGGCGGCGCCTTCCGGCTCGTCTTCGAGTCCGACCTGACGAACGAGCCCGCGGTCCGCGAGCGCGTCGACAAGGTCACGCACGAGTGCGCGGAAGCGATCTGCGAGGTCATCGCGGAGGACACCGGTCTCTCACGCGCCGAGTCGATGCTCCTCGCCTCGGGCCTGGGCGGCCTCGCACAGGTGGTGGCCCGCTCCTGGCTGCACAGCGACCGCAGCGTCCCGCGCGACCAGGCGGTGCAGCTGCTGACGTCACTGGCCTGGCGGGGTATCGCGGGCTTCCCGCTGCACGGCACCGATCACCACTGACTCACGCCTGCCGCCCGACGACTCACGCCCGACCGCCCTGATCCGTCTCTTTGTTCCCGTCCGCTGTTCGCTCTTGGCGTTCTCGGCCGGAACGTGCACATCCCCTCACCGGGCTAATGTGTGCAGCGTACGGCGCGGAGAGACGCGCACATGACTGACCGTCGGAGGGACAAAGCCGTGGAGGTCAAGATCGGCGTGCAGCACGCGCCCCGCGAGATCGTTCTGGAGAGCGGTCAGACCCCGGAAGAGGTCGAGCGCGCGGTGTCCGAGGCGCTGGCCGGCAAGTCGCAGCTGCTGAGCCTCGTGGACGACCACGGCCGCAAGGTCCTGGTTCCGGCCGACCGCCTCGCGTACGTGGAGCTCGGCGAGCCCACCCAGCGCAAGGTGGGATTCAGCGCGCTGTAGTTCAGGCGAGCGGAAGGGGCCCGGTGACGCTGTCGCCGGGCCCCTTCGCATGCACCGGAACCGGATCCTCCGCGCACCTCGTGCCGAGCCCGTACCCGCGGTCTCACCACCACGAATGGAGCACAGAACATCCACAGGGGAGGATTGCGTTCCGCACCTCGGGGGTAAACCCGCTACGACCGATTTGCACCGGCCGTGCGGGAGGGACCCTCACCATGTTCTTGGAAGCGCTCGGCGCCGCGATGCTCGGTCTCGCGCTGGCATGGGGGGCGGCGTACCGCCTGCCGCACCGACTGCCGAGCCGCGGTCTGGTCCTGTCGACCGGTGTCGCCGGAGCCCTGTTCGGGGCCTTCCTGACGCACACGGCACTGGGCTCCGGCCACTTCCTGGTCATCCTCGCCGGCGCCGTGATCGTCTCCGCCGCGCTGCTGTCGCTTCTGCTGCGCCCCGCGGAAAGATTTCGCCGCCGCTCGGCGACGGCGTGACCGAAGCGGGCGACGGCGAAACTGACGACACTGAGGCCGACAAGCCCCACGGAATCCGAGGAAACCAAGAAGGCCGAGGAAACCGAGGGAACCGGGTCTAGACCAGGTCCAGGCCCGGTCTTGGCCGGGGTCTAGGCCGCCAGGCCCAGTGCCGCCATCCGCTTGGTGTGGGCTTCGGTGATCCGCGAGAACATCCGGCCGACCTCGGCGAGGTCGAACCCGTCCGCCACGCCGCCCACGAGCATCGTCGACAGCGCGTCACGGTCCGCGACGACCCGCTGCGACTGCGACAGCGCCTCGCCCATCAGCCGCCGCGCCCACAGCGCGAGCCGGCCGCCCACGCGCGGGTCCGCGTCGATGGCGGCGCGCACCTTCTCGACGGCGAAGCTCGCGTGGCCGGTGTCGTCGAGGACACTGAGCACGAGCCCGCGCGTGTCGGCGTCGAGGCGCGCGGCGACCTCGCGGTAGAAGTCGCTGGCGATCGAGTCGCCGACGAACGCCTTGACGAGGCCCTCCAGCCAGTCCGAGGGAGCCGTCTGCCGGTGGAAGCCGTCGAGCGCTGCGACGAACGGTTCCATCGCCTCGGTCGGCTCCGCGCCGACCGCGGCGAGCCGGTCCCGCAGCCGCTCGAAGTGGTGGAACTCGGCCGACGCCATCTTCGCCAGCTCGGCCTTGTCACTGAGCGTCGGGGCCAGCTTGGCGTCCTCCGCGAGCCGCTCGAACGCCGCCAACTCGCCGTACGCGAGCGCTCCGAGCAGGTCCACGACCGCGGCGCGGTACTGGGGGTCGGCGGCGGCCGTGTCCCAGTTCTGCGCGGCGACTCCGGTGGCCGCGGGGGTGGTCTTGTCGGTGGCCTCGGCGGAAGGGTCAGCGGCGTTGTCAGGCGTCGTCATGAAGCGCACAATAGCCCGCTCGACGCAACAGGGAAGTCCCTGGTCAATCAGTGTGACGACGACTACGTGACCAAATCGGCCATCGCGTATGCGCGATTCCGGGGTATGGTGGTAATGCGCCCGGCGAGTATTCGACGGGCCGCACGAATGAGGATGCCCGGTCGGTGGCCCGATCGGCTCCGACCCGACAGCCCTCCTCGTCCGTACGGCACATTGCGTACGACATCCGGAGGGAACCCTCAGCGGTACGAGAGCTCGAGCGTCGGCAGTGGTCCCATGCCACTCGGCCCGCCCGTCAAGAGCGGCCGACGTCCCCGGCACGGTCCCCGACACGACCCCCGCGCTCGCCTCGCACCGCGTACACAGAAGAGGCAGCACCCTGACTACGACTTTCCGAGAGCTCGGAATCCTTCCCGAGACGGCCGAAGCCCTTGAAGCCGTCGGCATCATCACCCCCTTCCCCATCCAGGAGATGACGCTCCCCGTAGCCCTTTCGGGCTCCGACGTCATCGGCCAGGCCAAGACCGGCACCGGCAAGACGCTGGGCTTCGGCCTCCCGCTCCTCGAGCGTGTCACCGTCCCCGCGGACGTCGAGGCGGGCCGGGCCCAGCCCGAGCAGCTCACCGACGCCCCGCAGGCCCTCGTCGTCGTCCCGACGCGCGAGCTGTGCACCCAGGTGACCAACGACCTGCTGACCGCCGGCAAGGTCCGCAACGTACGCGTTCTCGCCATTTACGGCGGCCGGGCGTACGAGCCGCAGGTCGAGGCCCTCAAGAAGGGCGTCGACGTCATCGTCGGCACCCCGGGCCGACTGCTGGACCTCGCGGGCCAGAAGAAGCTCAACCTCAAGCACATCAAGGCGCTCGTCCTCGACGAGGCCGACGAGATGCTCGACCTGGGCTTCCTGCCCGACGTCGAGAAGATCATGAACATGCTGCCGGCCCGCCGTCAGACCATGCTGTTCTCGGCGACCATGCCGGGTGCCGTCATCGGTCTCGCGCGCCGCTACATGTCGCAGCCCACGCACATCCGCGCCACGGCGCCGGACGACGAGGGCGCGACGGTCCGCAACACCGCGCAGTTCATCTACCGCGCGCACAACATGGACAAGCCCGAGCTGGTGGCACGCATACTGCAGGCCGACGGCCGCGGGCTGGCGATGGTGTTCTGCCGCACCAAGCGGACGGCGGCGGACCTCGCCGACCAGCTCCAGCAGCGCGGTTTCGCCTCCGGCGCGGTCCACGGCGACCTCGGCCAGGGCGCCCGCGAGCAGGCACTGCGCGCGTTCCGCAACGGCAAGGTCGACGTCCTCGTCTGCACCGACGTCGCCGCCCGCGGCATCGACGTCGAGGGTGTCACCCACGTCATCAACTACCAGTCCCCCGAGGACGAGAAGACGTACCTGCACCGCATCGGCCGTACGGGCCGCGCGGGCGCCAAGGGCATCGCGATCACCCTCGTCGACTGGGACGACATCCCGCGCTGGCAGCTCATCAACAAGGCGCTGGACCTCGGCTTCAGCAACCCGCCGGAGACGTACTCCACGTCCCCGCACCTCTTCGAGGAGCTGAACATCCCGGCCGGCACCAAGGGTGTCCTGCCGCGTTCCGAGCGCACCCGCGCCGGCCTCGCGGCCGAAGAGGTCGAGGACCTCGGCGAGACCGGCGGGCGTGGCGGTCCGCGCGGCCGCGGTGGCCGTTCGTCGGCGCCTGCGCCCGTGGAGCGCGAGCGCCCGGCGCGCACGCCCCGCCGCCGTCGCCGTACGCGCAACGGTTCCGCGCTGGAGGAGACGGCCACGACGCCGACTCCGGAGGCGACCACCGAGCCCGCCGCCGCGGAGGCCACCGAGCCCCGCACCCCGCGCCGCCGTCGCCGCACGCGCGTCGGGGGTACGGCGGAGACGGTGGCGGCTGCCGCCACCGTCGCCGAGCCGTCGGTGAGCGAGGCCCCGCAGGCAGCGGAGACCGCGGTCGCCACGGCCGAGGGCATGGTCGAGGCCACGCCGGAGGACGCGGTCGCGAAGCCGCGTCGCCGTCGGACCCGTAAGACGGCGGAGGCCGCTCCCGCCCCGGTCGAGACCGTGGCGGTCGTCGCGGAATCGGCGCCCGTCGTGGAAGCCGTCGCCGAGGCCGTCGCGGAGGCTCCGGCCAAGCCGGTTCGTCGCCGTACCCGCAAGGCCGCCGAGGCTGTCGTCGACACGGCCGAGGGCGTGGTCGAGGCCGCGCCGGAGGCCCCCGTCACCAAGCCGCGGCGTACGCGGGCCAAGGCCGCGGCCGAGGCGCCCGCCGAAGCCGCCGTGGACAGTGCCGAAGCCCCGGCCAAGCCCGTCCGTCGCCGGACCCGCAAGGCCGTCGCGGAGACCGTCGAGGCCGTCGCGCCCGTCGAGGCCGAGATTCCGGCGCAGACCGCCGCCGTCGCCGCCGAGGCCGTCGCGGAGGCTCCGGCCAAGCCGGTTCGTCGTCGTACCCGCAAGGCCGCGGAGGTCGCGGAGGTCGCGGTCGACACGGCGGAGGGTGTCGCCGAGGCGCCGGTCACCAAGCCGCGGCGTACGCGCAAGGCGGCGGTGGCCGTGGTGGACGCGGTCGAGGCCGCGCCGGAGGCCCCCGTCACCAAGCCGCGGCGTACGCGGGCCAAGGCCGCGGCCGAGGCGCCCGCCGAAGCCGCCGTGGACAGTGCCGAAGCCCCGGCCAAGCCCGTCCGTCGCCGGACCCGCAAGGCCGTCGCGGAGACCGTCACGGAGACCGTCGAGGCGGCGATTCCCGCCCAGTCGGCCGCCGTTGACGAGCCGGAGGCCAAGCCGCGTCGACGTGCCCGCAAGGTCGCGGAGCCCGCGGTCGCCGCGGAGGCGGCGCCCGAGGCGGCAGCGCCGCGTCGGCGTACGCGCAAGGCGGCGGCTGCCGCGGAGCCCGCGGAGAGCTGATCCTCAGCCCGATGGCCCGGTCCCACACGCAGTGGGGCCGGGCCATCGGCGTTTTCCCACCACCCGGGTGTGTCTGTTGCCGGCCCAATCGGCCTCGTTCTCGAACGCCGGACAACTACAGGTGGGCGGGGAGCCGGGGCTCAGCCCCGCCCGATAGCCTCGGGGCATGAGCAGGCCCCCCTCCTTCGCGCCGCCCGCCGGTGTCCGTGCCTACCGTCTCCGCACCGCCCGCGGCGAGTTCGCCGCGCTCGACGCCGCGCCGCAGGCGCAGCTGAAGGGAACCGTGCTGCTGCTGCCGGGTTTCACCGGCAGCAAGGAAGACTTCATCGCGCTGCACGAGCCGCTCGCGGCGCGCGGGTACCGTACCGTCGCCGTGGACGGCCGCGGGCAGTACGAGAGCGACGGTCCCGAGCACGACGAATCGGCGTACGCGCAGGCCGAGTTGGCGAAGGACGTGCTCGCCCAGGCGGCAGCCGTCGGCACCCCCGTGCACCTCGTCGGCCACTCCCTCGGCGGACTGGTCGCCCGCGCCGCCGTCCTCCTCGACCCGGCCCCCTTCGCCTCGCTCACTCTCATGGCCTCGGGCCCCGCCCAGATCTCCACCTCCCAGCAACAGCGCGTCAAGCTGCTCCGGGACGCCCTCGCCGTGATGGACATGGCCCAGGTGTGGGACGCCATCCAGGCGATGGAACCGCCGGAGGAGATCGACACCGCCGATCTCGACGGTGGGCTGGACGACCGCGAGGACCTGCGGCGCCGCTGGCTGCTCACCCGACCGGCCCAGCTGATCGCGACCGGCCGTCAGCTGTGCACGGAGCCCGACCGCGTCGCCGAGCTGGCCGCCGTACCCCTGCCCAAGCATGTGCTGTCCGGTGCGTTCGACGACACCTGGCCGGTGCCTCTCCTGGACGACATGGCCGTACGTCTCAAGGCCCGGCGCACGGTCGTACGAGGAGCCGAGCACTCCCCGAACACGGACCAGCCCGAGCGGACGGCCCTCGCCCTCGCCAAGTTCTGGGATCAGACGCAGGAGTGATCCGGGGGCGGACCCCGGTGGAAGCCAGAACCTAAGCGCTCCGCTGGAAGTGCGGGGAGGTGCCGTCGATCGTCTGCGGCTCCATCGTGGCCGGTCGCGCAGTTCCCCGCGCCCCTTCAGGGCGCTGCCGAACCGCAGCGGACTTCGCCCGACCTGCTTAGTACTGCGCTTGCAAGTGCTCCCAGAAGCCGTCCCGGAGCGCGCGGCGCAGGTCCGCCTGGCCCCGCAGGGAGTACTGCAGCAGCCCCTCGGCCTCGACCAGCAGATCCTGGTCGACCGAGCCGGGCAGATAGGGGTGGCCGGGCAGCAGCTCCACCAGCGCCTCGCGCCCCCGCGCTGCCAGCCACTTCGCGGCGATCTGGGCGCCCACGAACCGCACGTCCTCACGGGTGGGCCTGCTCGCCGCTGTCGGGTCGTAGGTCGCGGAGGTGCGCCGGGACACATAGGGCTTGAAGAATTCGAGGTCGAACGTGCGCTGGCTGTCGACCTCCCACAGCAGCGGCTCGGCCTGATTGCGGCCCTCGGGCGCCTCGATGCCCCAGAGGTGGACCCGCGCCCCGTACCCCTGCGCCGCCTCGACCGCCGACACCAGGTCCTCGTCGCCACCGAGCAGCGCGGCGTCGCTGATGGCGCGGTGCCGGGCGAGGGACTCCAGGTCGGAGCGGATGAGGGAATCGACGCCCTTTTGCTGGTTGTTGGCGTTGAGGTTGCCCAACCGGACCTTCACGTCCGGGAGTTCGGCGATCGACTGCTGTTCCGCGGTGTGGATACGGCGCCGTGCGCCGTCGTACCAGTAGACGCGCAGCAGCCTGCTGTCGGCGAAGATGGTGCGGGCCCTGTCGATGAGCGCGTCGATGAGGCCTTCGGCGTCGAGGTCGAAGGCGCGACGGTCCTCGGTCCCGGCGACGAGCCGCCCCGCGGCCGCGTACAGGTATCCGGCGTCGACGAAGATCGCATGGGTCGAGGGCGTCTTCGCCACCTCGGCGAGCATGCGCTGGAGCAGCTCGTTCGTGCGGTCGATGCGGGCGCCGAGCGCCGCGTGGTCGTCGTTCATCACCTCCATTGTCCCGGCGGTCACGCTGCGAACACAACCGGTCCCGTTCAGTCTCCTTCAGACTTCTTACCCGACAGTAATTAGGTTCTCGAAAAATTTCCTTAGCGTAGGGAATGTTTGTAACACGCACCCCGTTGAATACGAACGGAAGCGTGAGCACCGACGTCTCGCGCACCGCACACCAGTAGTTCTCCTCAGGAGGATGACCAGACGAAGGGAGAAGCCCATGCGCTTCGAAATCATGCGACTCGACGATGTCGACGGCACGCCCGTGGACACCACCGTTGTAGACGCCGCCTCCGTCAACCGGATCGTTCAGCAGGCCGCCGCCATCGGGCAGCGACTGTGGATCCGCCCGGCCGAATCGTCCGCTTCATAACGTTTCAGAGCAGTTCGAAGCATCACGGAGCAGTTCACCTCCGGGCGGACGCCTTCAGATTTCAAAGCCCCGTACGGCACGACGCCGTACGGGGCTTTGCGCGTTCTCACCGGCTCACGGTCAGCTCGCCCGGATCACCTGGGTGATCCCGTTGATGATCTGCTGCACGGCGATCGCGGACAGCATCATGCCCGCGAGCCGGGTCACCAGCACGACACCGCCGTCCTTGATGACGCGGATGATCAGCAGCGAGTAGCGCATGACCAGCCACAGGACGACGTGGATGGCGAGGATCGCGACCCACACGGACACCTGGGTGGCGACGGTGTCGGCCTTCTGGACCGCGAGGATCACCGACACGATCGCGCCGGGGCCCGCCAGCAGCGGCATGCCGAGCGGTACGAGGGCGACGTTGACGTCCTTGGTCTGCTTGGGCTCGTCGGTCTTGCCGGTCAGCAGGTCGAGGGCGATCAGCAGGAGCAGCAGCCCGCCCGCGATCATCAGCGCGGGCACGGACACATGCAGGTAGTCGAGGATCTGGTGGCCGAGGAGGCCGAAGACGGCGATCACCCCGCCGGCCACGCAGACGGCCTGGAGGGCCATCCGCTTCTGGACCTTGGCGGGGCGTCCCGCGGTGAGCGCGAGGAAGATCGGGGTGATCCCGGGGGGATCCATGATGACGAAGAGGGTGAGGAAGAGGGAGCCGAAGACGGCGACGTCGAACATGAGTGAGTGAGGCCTTGCGGAGGTGGGGAGAACGGCGCGGCGAGATCTGCCGCCACCGCTGGGGAAAGGCGTTCCGCCGGGCGGAACGGAGGCACACGACGGCCGGCGTGGGGCACATTGCCGGGCACTTTGCCGTGCGCTACGCAGTGCACTGTGCAGTGCGCTTTGTCAGGTGCTCTGTCGGATGCTTCCAGGAACCTGGGGCGCGAAGGCGGGTGTCAGGCTCCGCCGGTGCCCGGGACGGGGAACGCCCCGGTCGCACGCCGGGTGATCTCGCCGTACACCTCGGGGTCGGTGGTGAACTCCCCGAGCACGCAGGTCTTGCGGCTGCCGTGGTAGTCGCTGGACCCGGTGGCGAGCAGCCCCAGGTCGGCGGCGAGGCCGCGCAGCCGGGCGCGGGTGGCGGGCTCGTGGTCCATGTGGTCCACCTCGATGCCGTCGAGCCCAGCGGCGGCCAGGTCGGCGATCGCGGACTCCGGCACCGTCCGGCCGCGCTTGGCGGCGGCCGGGTGCGCGAACACGGTCACGCCGCCCGCGGCCTTGACGAGGCGGATCGCCTCGAAGGGGTCGGTCTCGTGCTTGGGGACGTAAGCCCGCCCGCCGTCGGCCAGCCAGTCCTGTGTGAAGGCGTCGGAGACGCTGTCCACGACGCCCAACTCGACCAGGGCGGAGGCGACGTGCGGTCGCCCGACGGATCCGTCGCCCGCGATGCGCGCGACCTGTTCCCAAGTGACCGGCACACCGAGCTCCTGGAGCTTGGCAACCATGGCCCGGGCACGCGGCACGCGGTCGTCGCGCACGAGCTCGCGCTCGGCGAGCAGCCCTGGCTCCTCGGGGTCGAAGAGGTAGGCCAGCATGTGCATGCTGATGCCGTCGAGGCGGCAGGAGAGCTCGGCGCCCGTGACGAGGGTGAGCCCCTCGGGCAGCGCGGCCAGCGCCTCCGCGTACCCGCGGGTCGTGTCGTGATCGGTCAGCGCGACGACGTCGAGACCGGCGGCGCCGGCGTTGCGCACCAGCTCGGCGGGGGTGTCCGTACCGTCGGAGGCGGTGGAGTGGGTGTGCAGATCGATGCGCACGACGCGGACTCCAGGCGATGACGGGGTGACAGGGGACGCTCAAGCATAACGGGAGTTCCGAGCGCCTTGTCACAGCCTCAAGTACCGGGCGCCCCCTACAACCAACCCGTGCGAAGCACCCCGTCAGGGGCGCGGGGAACCGCGCGCTCAGCCCAGAACAACCCGCACGCGCCCCACGCAACCACCGAAAGACCCACGGACCCAAAGACCCGCGGACCCAAGGACCCGCGGCGCCGCTCACCACACCGGAGCGCTACGGCTCCAGGATCCGTGGCGACAACGCCCCGCACGGCAGCAGATCCACCTCCGCCCCCGCGTCCCGCAGATCCGTCAGCACCAGCTCGTCGTACATCAGCAGCCCCGACTGCTCGGGCCACACCACCGCCCACACCCACAGCCCCAGCGCCTCGCCCGCGAAGACGGCACGGTCGTCGGGGCTGCCGGTCACATGCCAGAGCGGGGTCGGGCGGCCGGCCGCGAGGACCTTCGCCTGGGGTGGTTTCTCGACGTTCATGTACGGCCCCGGGTCGGGTCCGTCGACGCCCGCGTACCGCGCGCCGAGGCCGACGCCGAGCTCCTCGGCGACGAGGATCAGCTCCCCTATGCCGCCGAGCGGTCCGGGACCCGAGCAGGCCACGGCCGTCGCACGCCCTCCGCTGCGATCGTCACCGGCGAAGGCCGCGCCGGTGAACAGCCAGCCGACCGGCAGCGGCCACGGCATCCACACCGGCACCTGGGCACGGTGCACCACTACACCGAGGGCCTCGACGCTGGGCGGGATCACGGGCTGCAGCGGATGCACGGTCCCGTGCACATCGCACTGCCAGGAGTCGGCAAAGAGGCCGGGAGCCCTGACCCGGCCACCACACTTCGGGCAACTGGGTTCGCCCCTCATAGGGCCCCACGGTCCTCCCCGTATTTCGCCGCGTCAAGGACGATCACCCGTCCGGAGCGTGGCGGTCACCCGATGGAACTAGATGCAGCTTGCATTAATTAGCCCTTCTAACTTATTATGTGTATACGCCAACGATCTAGCCGTCGATCCACGGCCACCGATCTCTCCCTACGCAGTCGAGGAGCGAGCATGACGAACACCACGGGAGGTCCCGCCGAGGGGGACACGTTCGACGCCGGCGCGGGCAGCATCCTGCGGCAGCCGAAGGCCGTCTGGGCGACCGCCGGCGCATCCGTCGTCGCCTTCATGGGCATCGGGCTCGTCGACCCGATCCTGCCCTCCATCGCCAAGGGCCTGGACGCCACCCCGAGCCAGGTCTCGCTGCTGTTCACCTCGTACTTCCTGATCACCGCGGTCGCGATGCTGGTGACCGGCTTCGTCTCCAGCCGCATCGGCGGCAAGAAGACCCTGCTGCTCGGCCTCGCGCTCGTCGTGGTCTTCGCGGGGCTCGCGGGCACGTCGGGCTCGGTCGGCGAACTCGTCGGCTTCCGGGCCGGCTGGGGCCTGGGCAACGCGCTGTTCGTCTCCACCGCCCTCGCCGTCATCGTCGGCGCGGCGGCCGGCGGCAGCGCCGCGGCGATCCTGCTCTACGAGTCCGCGCTCGGCCTCGGCATGGCGTGCGGGCCGCTGCTCGGCGCCCTGCTCGGCAACGCCAGCTGGCGCTACCCCTTCTTCGGCACCGCGTTCCTGATGGCGGTCGGCTTCCTGTGCATCACGGCGTTCCTCAAGGAGCAGCCGAGGCCCGCGAAGAAGACCTCACTGCTCGACCCGATCAAGGCGCTCGGCCACGGCGGCCTCGCCTCGGCGGCCGTGTCGGCGTTCTTCTACAACTACACGTTCTTCACCGTGCTGGCCTTCACCCCGTTCGTGCTGAACATGACCCCCTACAAGTCGGGCGCGGTGTTCTTCTGCTGGGGCCTGCTGCTGGCCGTCTTCTCGGTGATCGTGGCGCCGCGGATGCAGGCACGGTTCGGCTCGCTCAAGGTGCTGGGCGGCTCCCTGGTCCTGCTCGCCGCCGACGTGCTCGTGCTCGGGTACGGCAACCACACCACGGCCGTGGTCTGCACGATCCTGTCGGGCGCCTTCATCGGCGTGAACAACACCGTCTACACCGAACTGGCGCTCGGCGTGTCGGACGCGCCGCGCCCGGTGGCGAGCGCCGGCTACAACTTCGTCCGGTGGTTCGCCGCCGCGGCCGCGCCCTACTTCGCGCCGAAGATCGAGGAGTGGAGCGACATCCACATCCCGTTCGTGGTCGCCGCGGTCACCGCCGCGATCGGAGCGGTCGTGGTCTTCGTACGCCGCAACGCGCTCTCCCACGAGGCCGAGGAGCTCCAGCCGAAGCACGCCACCGAGGACAGTGTGACCGTGTTCGCCAACTGACCGAGTTCGCCAACTGACTGTTCTCGGCCAGGAAACCGGGCCTGGTCCCAGGTCGGCGGAAAAGACGGGCCAAGAAGTGCTCAATCCAGCCGAACGGATGTGCGTGAGGGATCGCGCAGGTCCGTTCCGCCGTTCAGCCAGCGTTCCTGGAGGGCCCCGGCGCCGTGCACACGCTTCCACGCTGCCTCGTTCGGCGTCATCGGGAGCAGCGGCAGGAACCGTACGGGATCGGCGGGCGCGTCCAGCTCCAGGTCCTCGACCAGGCCACCGGACTCCGCGACCAGGACCGAGGTGAACGGCGCGCCGGGCCACAGCGCCCCGCCCACGTCGAGCGAGGCACCAGGAGCCACGATCAGCCCCTCGACCTGCGGGGACGCGGCGAGCACGGCGAGCGGGCGGAGCACCTTGTCGGTGTCGGCGGCGCCGGGGCGGACCGACAGGACCAGCTCCGCGCGCGGGCCCTTCACCGGGTCGGCGAGGACCGCCGTGGGGTCCGCCATCGGCTGGGCGGACATACCGAGCGTGGCGTAGCGGACGACGTCACCCTCTGTGAAGCGCAGCACTTCGATACGGTCGGTGCCGAGGAAGGTGACCGCGGCCCGGGCGTCGGGTTCGCCCAGCGCAGAGCGCAACCGGGCCTCGACCAAAGGAAGAACATCAGCCATGAGCCGAGCATAGAACTCGTCAGTAACGGGCAAAGCGGCGGCTTGACGCTTCAGTGCGCTGATAGTCTTGGCCGCTGGTCGGGGCAGCACGCAGAAGCGTCGCTCTCAAGCTCCGACGCACTGAGACTGACTGTCTTCCCCACGGGGGGAGCCAGCTCCCCCACGGGGGATGGATCGTCCCTCACGGGGGACCGACCGGAGGAGGTGGGGCTGCAATGGACCGAAGTCGACCTGGCAGTACCACCCGCTCTTCCGGTCGCTGAAGTTCTGTAGCTGGTTCCAGCCGCTCCCCGGCTCCCGTAGCTCTGTCGGCTGCTTCCTCCTGCAAACGTGTGCATACGTGTCAGCGTTGTCCCGGTGCACCACGGAAGAGCGCTTCGTTTCCGCCTGATCCATCCGATCTGTCTGATCTGAATCAGTAGCGAAGCTGCCACCGCGACGGTGCGGTGCTCCCCGCTTTGTGGACGTACCAAACATCCGCAGTCAGGACGTCCCCATTCCGGGTAGTTTCAACCGTCGTCGGTCGCCTCCGTTGCGAAGGAGCCCGTCATGTCGATGATTCGTGACCTGCGTGCCGCGGTCCGTCCCCGTCCCTCGCTGCGCAAGGACAGTGGCTCGTACGACCACACCCGCGCCCCCGGGACCAACTCCGCCGTGGTCGACTGCGCCGTCTACCGCGACGGCGCCCGCGTCCAGACCCCCGAGCCGCTGACGCCCCAGGAGGCGATGCGGCTGGTGCACCGCGACGGCGGTTTCGTGTGGATCGGTCTGCACGAGCCCACGGAGGCCGAATTCGCCGGTATCGCGGGCGAGTTCGGACTGCACCCGCTGGCCGTCGAGGACGCCGTCCAGGCCCACCAGCGACCCAAGCTGGAGCGCTACGACGACTCCCTGTTCACCGTCTTCAAGACCATCCACTACGTCGAGCACGACGAACTCACCGCCACCAGCGAGATCGTGGAGACCGGCGAGGTCATGTGCTTCACCGGGCGGGACTTCTTCATCACCGTCCGGCACGGCGGGCAGGGCTCGCTGCGGGCGCTGCGGCACCGGCTGCAGGACGACCCCGAGCTGCTCGGCAAGGGCCCCTCCGCCGTGCTGCACGCCATCGCCGACCACGTCGTCGACGGGTACATCGCGGTCGCGGACGCCGTGCAGGACGACATCGACGAGGTGGAGACCGAGGTCTTCTCGCCGGGCCGCAAGGGCACCCCGCGCGGCACGGACGCCGGCCGCATCTACCAACTCAAGCGCGAGGTACTGGAGTTCAAGCGGGCCGTGTCCCCGCTGCTGCGCCCCATGCAGCTGCTGAGCGAGCGCCCGATGCGGCTGATCGACCCGGACATCCAGAAGTACTTCCGCGACGTCGCCGACCACCTCGCCCGCGTCCAGGAGCAGGTCCTCGGCTTCGACGAACTGCTCAACTCCATCCTCCAGGCCAACCTCGCGCAGGCGTCCGTGACGCAGAACGAGGACATGCGCAAGATCACTTCCTGGGCCGCGATCATCGCCGTACCGACGATGGTCTGTGGCGTGTACGGCATGAACTTCGACTACATGCCGGAGCTGCACTGGAAGTTCGGCTACCCGCTCGTGCTGGGCGCCACGGTCGGGATGTGTCTGTCGATCCACCGGATCCTGAAGCGCAACGGCTGGCTCTGAGCGCACCGGGTGACCCCCTGGTGCCCCTGGATAGGCTGGGCCCATGACGGAACAGCTGCTCGACCGGGCCCTCGTCGAGGAGGCCACGAAGAAGTCCGGGCTGATCTGGGTGCGGAGCGGCGGCGCGGCGGCGCATGAGGCGCCGGGCGCCGAGGCTCCCACCCGGGCCCTGTGGCACGTGTGGCACGACGGCGCGGCCTGCCTGGTCGGCGACGGGCCCGGAGAGCAGCCGCTGCCCGGGCTCGTCGACGGGGGCGACGCGGTCGTCGTCGTCCGCAGCAAGGACAAGGGCGGGCGGCTGGCCGCGTGGACCGCGAAGGTGGTCGAGCTCGCGCCCGGCTCCCCCGCGTGGGAGGCGACGGTCGCCGAGCTCAAGGGCAAGCGTCTGAACGCGCCCGACGGCGAGGAGATGCCGGCCCGCTGGGCCCGCGAGTGCCGGGTGCTGCGCCTGGAGCCCCGGGCGGGCACCCTCCCGCTGCCGGACGGCTCGCTGGCCGCCACGCCGGTCCCGTCCCCCGCGACCACCCGCCAACCGATCCCGGCCGCCGTACCGCGCCTGCTCTTCAGAAAGCGGGGACGCCGCCGCTAGGACCTCTCCGGCAAAGAGGCCCCGGGGCTACGACGTCGGCAGCTGCTGGCCGTAGTCCACGGTCTCGTCCTTGGCGGGTTCCGCGAGAGCGAAGTTCTTGCCCCAGTCGGTGAGGGTGAGCGTGCCCGCGTCGCCCGCGCGGACCAGCAGCAGCGGGTACGGGGTTCCCTTCAGGGAGACGTCCAGGGTGCCGCCCGCGCCTTTGTCGCCGGTGATACGGATGGTGCGGACGCCGGACTGCTCGTGGTGCCCGTCCGTGGCGAGGGAGCCGTGCAGGGTCAGCAGACCGTCGAGCAGGACGTCCTTGTCCGTGAAGCTGATGAAGCGCTTGTAGGCCGGGTCGCCGCTCGGGACCTTCACGTACTTGCCGTCGAGCTTGTCGGCGGCCGCGGTGTCCGCCGAAGTGGCACCGCTCTTGCCGCCCTGGTGGTTCCAGAACTCGGCGCCGGCCTTGAGGAAGAGATGCCGGCCGACCCGGAGCAGATGGAAACTCGCCCCCTCCGAGGTGACCGAACCGGTGCCGCCGTCGGACCTCAGCCGCATGTCGAGCTTGTACGTGCGCCCGTTCGACACCACGGTCCCGGCGAGTCGCACCGCCTCGGCCGACGTAGCGGCCTTGCGCGTCTTCGACTGGATCTCGGTGGCGGACAGCTTCCCCACCCCGTTCGTGCCCGCGTCCGGATCCTCACTACTGCACCCCGTCAGCGCCGTCCCCGTCACGACCAGTGCGCACATCGCGCCCACCAGTGCGGCCCTGCGGGTACGGCCCTGGGAAATCGCAGTCACAGGTAGGGCTGCCTTTCATACGGGTGTCCATGCGGGTGTCCAAGCGCCTGTCCGTGCGCGTGTCCGTGCGGGTGCCCATGCCGGGGTGGCCGTGCCGGGTGTCCCCAACGGCGTACGGCAGCGTACCGGTGCCGTACGCGCCCGGCGGAGCCAGTCCGTCCGGACCGCTCACCAGGACGTATCCGACCGGGACGGGCTAGCCTGAAGCCCACCTGAGCGGACAGGTCGGGACCAAACGCCCGTACGGAGAATGCCGGCACGCGTCCGGGGCGACACGCAACGAGCACCACGTGACCAGCGACACGGAAGAAAGAGCAACGCGGAAAGAAGGAGGCGCGGGCATGGCCGCAGCCGCCCCCCGGATCTTCGTCTCGCACCTCGCCGGTGTCGCCGTCTTCGACCCCAGCGGCGACCAGGTGGGCCGCGTGCGGGACCTGGTCGCCATGCTCCGCGTCGGACGCCGCCCGCCCCGGTTGCTCGGGCTGGTCGTGGAGCTCTCCACCCGGCGGCGCATCTTCCTGCCCATGACCCGCGTCATCGGCATCGAGTCCGGCCAGGTCATCACCACCGGTGTCCTGAACGTGCGCCGCTTCGAGCAGCGGCCCACCGAGCGGCTCGTCTTCGGCGAGCTGCTCGACCGGCGGGTCCAGCTCGTCGAGACCGGCGAGGAGGTGACCGTGCTCGACGTGTCGGTCCAGCAGCTGCCCGCGCGCCGGGAGTGGGAGATCGGCCGCGTCTTCGTGCGCAAGGGCCGCAGCGGGACCTTCCGGCGCACCAAGGGCGAGACGATGACCGTCGACTGGTCCGCCGTCACCGGGTTCTCGCTGGAGGAGCACGGACAGGGCGCCGAGAGCCTCCTCGCCACCTTCGAACAGCTGCGCGCCGCCGACCTGGCCAACGTCCTGCACCACCTGTCACCGAAGCGGCGCGGGGAGGTGGCCGCCGCCCTGGCCGACGACCGCCTCGCCGACGTCCTGGAGGAGCTCCCCGAGGACGACCAGATCGAGATCCTGGGCAAGCTCAAGGAGGAGCGCGCCGCCGACGTCCTGGAGGCGATGGACCCCGACGACGCGGCCGACCTGCTCGCCGAACTCCCCGAGGACGACGTGGAGCGACTGCTGAGGCTGATGCGTCCCGACGAGGCGGCCGACGTACGACGGCTGATGGCCTACGAGGAGCGCACCGCCGGCGGTCTGATGACGACCGAGCCCATCGTGCTGCGGCCCGACGCCACGGTCGCCGACGCGCTCGCCCGGGTCCGCAATCCCGACCTGTCCCCCGCGCTCGCCGCCCAGGTGTACGTGTGCCGCCCGCCGGACGAGACGCCGACCGGGAAGTACCTCGGTGCGGCGCACTTCCAACGACTGCTGCGCGACCCGCCGTACACGCTGGTCAGTTCGATCCTCGACGACGATCTTCAGCCCCTCGCGCCGGACGCCGCGCTGCCCGTCGTCGCCGGGTTCTTCGCCACGTACGACATGGTCGCCGCGCCCGTCGTCGACGAGAGCGGCTCGCTGCTCGGCGCGGTGACCGTGGACGACGTACTGGACCACATGCTGCCGGAGGACTGGCGCGAGACCGAGTTCCATCTGCACGACGACGAACCGCAGCACGAACGTCTGGACGAACCCCAGGACGAGCGCCCGCATGACCGCGACGACGACCTCGGCGACGACCGGGGAGACGACAAGGAAGGCGACAAGGAAGGCGACCAGCGGGACGGCCGCGAAGGCGTGGACGAAGGCGGGCGCGATGGGGCCTGACCGCGAGACCCGCGAACGGGCCGCCACCGGGGCGACCGCCACCACCCGGCCCCGCACCCGCCTCGACCAGCCGCTGCCGCCGCGCCGCCGACTGGTGCCCGAATGGGACCCGGAGGCCTTCGGGCGGCTCTCGGAACGGATCGCGCGTTTCCTCGGCACCGGACGGTTCATCGTCTGGATGACGGTCGTCATCATCGTCTGGCTGGTGTGGAACGTCGCGGCGCCGCGCCACCTGCGCTTCGACCCGTACCCGTTCATCTTCCTGACCCTGATGCTCTCGCTCCAGGCCTCCTACGCCGCCCCGCTGATCCTCCTCGCGCAGAACCGCCAGGCCGACCGCGACCGGGTCAACCTCGAACAGGACCGCAAGCAGAACGAGCGCTCGATCGCGGACACCGAGTACCTCACCCGCGAGATCGCCGCCCTGCGCATGGGCCTCGGCGAGGTCGCCACCCGCGACTGGATCCGCTCCGAATTCCAGGACCTGATCAGGGAGCTGGAGGAACACCGCACCGACGGCCGGGTCGTATTCCCGGCAGAACGGCCGCCGCGACGTGACGTAGACGACCGCTGACGGGGCTTTCCGGGCCCCGGGCCCGGCGCCGTACCATCGTCCTATGGCTACGGAAGACGCGGTGCGCGAAGCACTGGCGACGGTGAACGACCCCGAGATCCAGCGACCCATCACCGAGCTGGGGATGGTCAAATCGGTGGAGATCGGTGCGGATGGCGCGGTCGCGGTCACCGTGTATCTGACCGTCTCCGGCTGCCCGATGCGCGAGACCATCACGAAGAACGTGACGGAGGCGGTCTCGGCGGTCGAGGGTGTCACCCGCGTCGACGTGACCCTGGACGTGATGAGCGACGAGCAGCGCAAGGAGCTGGCGAGCGCGCTGCGTGGCGGCCAGACCGAGCGCGAGGTGCCCTTCGCCAAGCCGGGCTCGCTCACGCGCGTGTACGCGGTCGCCTCCGGCAAGGGCGGTGTCGGCAAGTCCTCGGTGACCGTGAACCTCGCGGCGGCGATGGCGGCCGACGGCCTCAAGGTCGGCGTGGTCGACGCGGACATCTACGGCCACTCGGTGCCCCGCATGCTCGGCGCGCACGGCCGTCCGACCCAGGTCGAGAACATGATCATGCCGCCGTCCGCGAACGGCGTGAAGGTCATCTCCATCGGCATGTTCACCCCGGGCAACGCACCGGTGGTCTGGCGCGGCCCGATGCTCCACCGTGCCCTCCAGCAGTTCCTGGCGGACGTCTTCTGGGGCGACCTGGACGTCCTGCTCCTCGACCTCCCGCCGGGTACGGGCGACATCGCGATCTCGGTGGCCCAACTGGTCCCGAACGCGGAGATCCTGGTCGTCACCACCCCGCAGCAGGCGGCGGCCGAGGTCGCCGAGCGCGCGGGCTCCATCGCCGTCCAGACCCACCAGAAGATCGTGGGCGTGGTCGAGAACATGTCGGGCCTGCCGTGCCCGCACTGCGGCGAGATGGTCGACGTCTTCGGCACGGGCGGCGGTCAGACGGTCGCCGACGGCCTGACCCGCACCACCGGCGCGAGCGTTCCCGTCCTCGGCTCCATCCCGATCGACGTCCGCCTGCGCGAGGGCGGCGACGAGGGCAAGCCGGTCGTCCTGACCGACCCGGAGTCCCCCGCGGGCTCCGCCCTGCGCGCCATCGCCGGCAAGCTCGGCGGCCGCCAGCGCGGCCTGTCCGGCATGTCCCTGGGCATCACCCCGAGGAACAAGTTCTAGGGCTTCGTACACGAGGCCGGGCAGTACCGCGCCCCGAAAGGGGCGCGGGGAACTGCGCGACCAGCCACGACGAACCGGCGGCCGGCAACCGGCCCGCGGTCTCCCGCCCACCCGGGCGGAGCCCTACGCGTACGCCGCGATGTCCTTGATCATGGCGAAGCCCAGCCCGTACGCGCTCATTCCCCGCCCGTACGCCCCCACATGGACCCCCTCCTGGGTGGAGCCCGCGAGGACCCAGCCGAACTCGGACTCGCGGTAGTGGAACGGAGTGGGGACGCCGTCCACGGGGAGGGACAGCGAGGACCAGTCGGGCCCGTCCAGGTCGTCCGCGAGCACCCACGCCGTCTCGGTCTGCTGGTCCAGCCAGTCGTCCCGCCGGGTGTGGTCCATCTGGCCGGGCCAGGTGAAGGACAGCAGCCCCACACCGGCCAGCCAGGCCGCCGAGGACACCGACGTGGCCTCGAGGAGCCCGGTACCGTCCGCACTGCGGCGCGAGGGACTGGCCGCGACGGTCACCACGACCGCGAACCGCTCCTTGTCCTCCGTCGACTCGCTGCGCACCGAGGGCTCTTCCCCGTGCCCGATCGAACCGTGCTCGACGGCACCGTCCGCCGACGTACCGACCTGCATCAGCCAGCGCGGCCCCGTGAAGGCCTCGTCGAGGCCGTACCACGGGAAGGACGCCAGCAGGTAACCGTCTACCGTGCGGCGGGCGGAGGGGACCTGCTGTCCGTCTTCCGCGGCCGGCGCCTGCGCGCCTACCCGACTTGTCGTCTCCATCTGCCCGGACGCCTCCTTGCTCTCGTCGGACCGGGTGGCCCGCCCCCCTCGGGCGTCCTCAGCGGTCCGCACAACAACTGGGCAGCATAGCCACACCGCTCCGAACAGCAGGGAAAGCACCCGGCGCGTGAGACGCGCACGCGCCGTTTTCAGGCCGTGTCACACGCCTGCGGGTACGGCTCAGGTGGCGTCCGCGTCGAAGGGCGGGCGCTCGTCCGGATCGGTCTTCTCGGGCTTCTTGGTCATGTCGATCGAGCCGCCGGAGGAACCGGAGGACGAGGACGAGGACGAGGAAGACGAAGACGAGTCCGTGTCGCGGCTGTGGACCGCATCCGTGACCTCGGCCATCTCCTTCTTCAGGTCGAAGCCGTTGCGGATCTCCTTGAGCCCCAGCTCGTCGTTGTCCAGCTGCTTGCGGATGAACGTCTTGGGGTTGAGGTCCTCGAAATCGAAGTCCTTGAACTCCGGCCCGAGTTCCTCACGGATGTCCGCCTTGGCGCTCTCCGAGAACTCGCGGATCTTGCGGATGGTGCGGGTGACGTCCTGGATCATCTTCGGGAGCTTTTCCGGACCGAAGACGAGCACGGCAAGGACAACGAGCGTCACCAGCTCGAGCGGTCCTATGTCATTGAACACCTGAAGCTCCTTGCGATGTCCTCAGTCCTCGACCCTCGGCCCTCGGGATTCTTCCGTGGTCCGGGCCGGGTCCACGGTACCCGTCGATCCCGTCCGTCCGGAACTGTCCCGGGGCTTCCGGGTTCGTGTACACGACGAGTTTCCCCGGATGTACGCCGCTCAGCACGGGCGCGGGGCCCCTCCTGTGAAGTTCATGTCAGTTGCTGTCGAAAGAGGTCAGCCGCCGCTCGCGGAGCCGAGGACCAGGGTGACCGTCCGCTGGGAGCCGCCCCGCCGGAGGGTCAGCCGGAGCCTGTCGCCGGGACGGTGTGCGCGTGTCTTCACGATCAGCTCCTCACCGGAGTGGACGCGCTGGCCGTCGACCTCGGTGATGACGTCGCCGGCCTTGATGCCCGCCTTGGCCCCGGGGCCGCCCGCGGTGACCGGCGCGCCGTCGCCCTTCGTGCCGACCCGGGCGCCGTCGCCCGTGTAGTCCATGTCGAGCATGACCCCGATCACCGGGTGGGTCGCCCGGCCGGTGTTGATCAGCTCCTCGGCGACGCGCCTGGCCTGGTTGACGGGGATGGCGAAGCCGAGCCCGATGGAACCGGCCTGGCCGCCCTGGAGGTCGGTGCCGCCGTCGGCCGAGCGGATGGCGCTGTTGATGCCGATGACGCGGGCCCGTGCGTCGAGGAGGGGGCCGCCGGAGTTGCCGGGGTTGATGGGCGCGTCGGTCTGCAGCGCGTCGACGTACGAGACGTCGCTCCCGTCGCCCTTCTCGCCGCCCGCCGTGATGGGCCGCTCCTTGGCGCTGATGATCCCGGAGGTGACGGTGTTGGCGAGGTCGAAGGGCGCGCCGATGGCGACGACGGGGTCGCCCACCTGGACGCTGTCGGAGTTGCCCAGCGCCATGGGCCGCAGCCCGCCGACTCCCGACACCTTGACCACGGCGAGGTCGTAGCCGCTGTCGCGCCCGACGACGGTGGCCTTGGCGCTCTCGCCGCCGCTGAACGTCACGGTTATCTCGCCGCCGCTGCCGGCCGGCTCGACCACGTGGTTGTTGGTGAGGATGTGACCCCGGGTGTCGAGCACGAACCCGGTGCCGGTGTCCTCTTCGCTGGAGCCGCGCACATGCAGGGTGACCACGCTGGGCAGCGCGCGGGCCGCTATCCCGGCCACGCTGTCCGTGGGCCGCCCGGGCGCCTCCTTGGCGGCCTGCGGCAGTGTGACGTCACCGACCCCGCCGTTGCGCTCCAGATAGGCCCCTACGGCGCCTCCGACGCCTCCGGAGACGAGGGCGAGCGCCACGGCCCCGAGGACCAGCGTCTTCCTCGCCCGCTGACGCCGCTGGGTCTTCGTCTCGACAGCCGCCCCGTTCTGCTGGAGCGGTCCCGGGGCGGCCCAGGGGTCGTAGTTCTGCCACGGGGCGGGGGCCGGGTGGGGGTTGCTCGGGTACGGGGCCGGGGCCGGGAGCGGCGCCGGGGCCGGAAGCGGGAGCGGGCCCGGGGGCATGGCGGTGCCGTGCGCGGGGGTGGCCGCCGGGTGCTGGACGGGCGGGGCGGGCGCCCAGGGGCCCGGCTCGCCGTACGGCGGGGTGCTGTAGGGGTCGGGGTCGTGCAGGGGCCGGGGGCGGTCGACGGGGGCCTGTTGCGCCGGTACGGCGGCGACCGGGGCCCGGCCCGCGGCCACGTCGTCGGAGGGACCCCCGACCGCCTCCGCATCCGGCGCGCTTCCCTGAAGGACAGGACGCTCCAGCTCGAAGTCACCGCCGTCGACACCGCTCCCGGCACCGGGCCCCGCCGGTACGACGTACGGCGAAGCCGCACCAGTCGCACTGGCCACACCCGTCGGAGCCGTCGCCGGCCGGTCCAGTTCGTAGTCCCCGTCGGAGTCGTGGTTCGCGTCGGGTCCGGGGATGTCCTCGACCGGGCCCACCTCGCCGACCCCCGGAGGGACCTGACGGGGCCGACTCCACCACTTCGCCTTCGTGGGCTTCCCCTCGTTCATGCTCTCCCCACACCTGGCCCGCGGCACCACACGCCGACGGTCACCGCAGATTGCCGACTCCGCGTCCGGGAATCCCTCCGGCGGACGCGGCCCACCCTGGATTCAACCAGGTTCCGGGGCCGGGGCGCAGAGGGCCGGTCAGTGGGCGGTACGGGAGGAGGGGGACGATGAGGAAGAGGGGGACGGGGTGGTGGCCGGGGCGGCGAGCAGGCGCGGAGGCGTGAGGCCGGGCGGCGTCGACCAGGAGGTCTGCGCGATCTGCTGCGCCGGGGTGAGCGGATGTATGAGCGGGGACATCACGGCGGCACCGGCCACCACGGGGGTGGTCAGCGTGTGCATGAGGTCGTCTGCCCGGGGCACTGGAGCGGGAACTCCGGGGAGCAGGGGTGCGGACACCGAGGTCGATACCGCGGGCGCCACACCGAGCGAACGCTCTCCCTGGGCGAGCAGCGGCCCGTCGGAGCGGCGGCGCTGTGTCTCGGGAGCCGTCGCGGGCCCCGAGCCCGGCGTACGCGCCGGCGTCACATTGCTGCCGCCGGAGCCACCGCGCGCGTCCGCGGTGTCGGCCGGCACTCCTGTAGACACCCCGCCGAGCGCGACCGCGGCCAGCGACACCGCACCGGCGGCGGCGAAGGCGAAGCGCAGCCCGCGCGAGGCCGACCGGTCGGCCTCGTGACGGCTGACGTCATGGATACGGAAACCGCGCCCGGAGTCGGGCGGCAGCACGTCACCGTGCGGCGCGGCGGGCACGTATCCGAAGGGCTCTCCGCGCACTCCGAAGACGCCGGTCACCGGGGCGCCGGAGGGGAGTCTTCCGCCGAATCCGCCCCCGCCGAACGGTGAGCCATCACCGCCGTCGAAGTCACCTCCCCCGGGCAGTCCCTGGAGACGGGCCAGGAAGCTCTCGGAGGGGGGCGGAGCGGCGACTTCCGCGAAGACGTTCTTCAGTCGGCGCTGGGCGTCCGCCTCGGCCTTGCACTTCGCGCAGGTGACGAGGTGGGCCAGGACGCGATCGCGCGACTCATGACCGAGCTCTCCGTCCACCAGGGCGGAGAGTCGGTCCCCAAGATGCTGGTCGGCAACACGCCGCTCCGTAGAGTCGGGCCGGGATCCACTCACGCGGTCGCGCCCCCTCCTCCCAGCGCGGGAACTCCCGTGATCGCGAAGCCGCGGCGCTCGGCACGGGCCTCGGGAGACCGGTGTGCGAGGGCCTTGCGCAGCTGCGAACGGCCACGGTGGATCCGGCTGCGGACCGTACCGAGCTTGACGCCCAGGGTCGCGGCGATCTCCTCGTACGAAAGTCCCTCGATGTCACAGAGGACGACGGCGGCGCGGAACTCGGGCGCGAGGGTGTCCAGCGCCTGCTGGACGTCCGCGTCGAAGTGCGCGTCGTTGAAGACCTGCTGCGGGGAGGGCTCGCGGCTGGGCAGGCGCTCGGCCGCGTCGTCACCGAGGGCGTCGAAGCGGATGCGCTGCTTGCGGCGCACCATGTCGAGGAAGAGGTTCGTGGTGATGCGGTGCAGCCAGCCCTCGAAGGTGCCGGGCGTGTAGGTCGACAGGGAGCGGAAGACGCGGACGAAGACTTCCTGCGTGAGGTCCTCGGCGTCGTGCTGGTTGCCCGTCAGGCGGTAGGCGAGCCGGTAGACCCGGCCGCTGTGCGTGCTGACGATCTCCTCCCAGGTGGGCGGAGTCCACGCCTGCGACTCCGCGTCGGTGGTGAACGTCGCGGTCTGCGCGGGGGCAGCAGCATGGAACTTGTCAGCGGTGTCGGTCACGGATTTCGGCTCACCCGTCGATCTGAGGAGGCGCCGCAGCACCCCGCCCCGATCCACAGGCGCAGCCGCACCTCCCCTGTCGGCTCTGGTGGTGTCCAGTGGAGCCCCTACCATAGCCACCTCGCCCGTTAGCTCCGGATAAGCGGTTTTACGAGAATTTGATACGTGCTCATATGCCTGCGTCAGCATGTGCTCGCCACCCCGCTCCACGCCCCGCTCCACGCACCGTTCCATCGACTTCCCCCCGCTCTGTTTCCGCACCCTTCTAAACGCCTGGTCCCATCTGCGGGTTCCCGGCACCAACGGATACAGTCACGCCCAGGCAACCACGGGGACAGGGAGAGGGTCATTACCGGCAACCGGCAGACGAGCTGGGCGTTCGCCGACGCCTTTGTCGCCGAGGACGAAGCGCTGCGCTGGGCCCGCGACCGGGCCCGCGAAGCAGGGCTGCGCCCGGTGTCGCCCGGCACGGGCGCCGCGCTGCGGTTGCTCGCCGCCACCGTGGACGCGAAAGCGGTGGCGGAGATCGGGACCGGGACCGGCGTCTCCGGAATTCATCTGCTGCACGGCATGCGGCCGGACGGGGTACTGACCACCGTCGATCCGGAACCGGACCGCCAGCAGTTCGCCCGCCAGGCCTTCCGCGCGGCCGGCTTCGCCAGCAACCGCGCCCGCTTCATCCCCGGCCGCGCACTGGACGTCCTGCCCCGGCTCGCGGACGCGGGCTACGACCTCGTCTTCTGCGACGGCGACCGTCTGGAGTGCCTGGACTACCTCGCTGAATCGTTGCGCCTGCTGCGTCCGGGCGGGCTGGTCGTCTTCGAGGGGGTCTTCGCGGACGGCCGCACGGTCGAATCGGGCCCGCAGCCCGCCGAGGTCGGCCGGCTGCGCGAACTGCTGCGCGCGGTGCGCGAGAGCCAGGACCTGGTGCCCTCGCTGCTGCCGGTGGGCGACGGGCTGCTGTGCGGGGTCAAGCGCTGACCGCACGCTCGACCCCGTACCCGCACTGCATGCCTGACCTGCATCGATGCAGACGGGCACGCCGCTGCCGCAGCCCAGGAAAACCACCGCCCCGGCACCGAATACGGTGCCGGGGCAGCTGAAAGGTATGGTCGCGTTCCGCGTCAGCCGACGACCTTCTTGAGGGCGTCGCCGAGCGCGTCAGCCTCGTCAGGGGTCAGCTCGACGACGAGCCGACCGCCGCCTTCGAGCGGAACGCGCATGACGATGCCCCGCCCCTCCTTGGTCACCTCGAGCGGGCCATCGCCCGTCCGCGGCTTCATGGCCGCCATGCTCGTTCCCCTTCCTGAAACCAGCTCATCGTCGCCGACGGCCCCTTGAAGGGCACGCACGTCCCCTCATAGGACACACGTCACCGGCATCGAACACATTGCTTCCAGGCCATTATCCCGCATCTCAGGACCCGATGACCAACATCAGTCGGCATCGCTTGCGCAACGCGCTTGAGCAAAACCACTCAATTCGGCGATGTGACTGCGATACTGCGCCGCTGCATCGACTTCCACGGCACGGAATTCTTTGACGCAGGTCACATGTCCTGTCCACGCCCCGGCCGTGATCTCCGCCATGCTGTCCTGCATGCTGTCCTCGCACGCAGGACGTACCGACCAGTACGTCGGAGCCGCGAAACCGGAGGAGACCCACCATGGCCGACACCGTGCTCTACGAGGTGAGCGACGGACTCGCGACGATCACGCTGAACCGCCCCGAGGCGATGAACGCGATGAACACCGAGACCAAGGTCGCCCTCCGGAACGCGGCCCAGGCCGCCGCGGCGGACGGCGGCGTACGGGCGATCCTGCTCACCGCCGCAGGTGACCGGGCGTTCTGCGTCGGGCAGGACCTCAAGGAGCACATCGGGCTGCTGGCCGCCGACAAGGAGTCGGGGTCGCGGCACACGATGAGCACCGTGCGCGAGCACTACAACCCGATCGTGCGCGCCCTGACCGGGGCCCCGAAGCCCGTGGTGGCCGCGGTGAACGGCGTCGCCGCGGGGGCCGGCTTCGGCTTCGCCCTCTGCGCGGACTACCGGATCGTCGCCGACACCGCCGCCTTCAACACGTCCTTCGCCGGGGTCGCGCTGACCGCCGACTCGGGCACGTCATGGACCCTGCCGCGGCTGATCGGACCGGGCCGCGCCGCCGATCTGCTGCTCTTCCCGCGCAGTATCAGCGCGCAGGAGGCCTTCGAGCTCGGGATCGCCAACCGGCTCGTCCCGTCGTCCGAGCTGCGCGGCGAGGCGGAGAAGGTGGCGCGGGCGCTGGCGGCGGGGCCGACGGTCGCGTACGCCGCGCTGAAGGAGTCCGTGGCGTACGGGCTCACTCATTCTCTGGACGAGACGCTGGAGAAGGAGGACGAGCTGCAGGCGCGAGCCGGGGCGTCCGAGGACCATGTGATCGCGGTGCAGGCGTTCGTCAACAAGGAGAAGCCGAAGTACTTGGGGCGGTGACGCTTCGCTGGATTCGGCGGTCGGAGGTCGGTACGGGAACTGCGGGCCGTCTGTGGCTGGTCGCGCAGTTCCCCGCGCCCCTCAGGGGGCGCTCCTGGCCGCGCAATCCTCCAAGTGGTCGTTGACCAGGCCGCACGCCTGCATGAGCGCGTAGGCCGTGGTCGGGCCCACGAAGCGGATGCCGCGCTTCTTGAGGGTCTTGGAGAGGGCCGTCGACTCGTCGGTGACGGCCGGGACGTCGGCCAGCCGCTTCGGGGCCGGGCGGATGGCCGGGTCGGGGGCGAAGGACCAGATCAGCTCGTCCAGCTCGCCCGGCGCCCAGTCGGCCAGCACGCGCGCGTTGGCGACGGTCGCCTCGATCTTGGCGCGGTTGCGGATGATGCCCGGGTCGCCGAGGAGGCGCTCCTTGTCGGCGTCCGTGAACGCGGCCACCGAGGCGATCTCGAAGTCGGCGAAGGCGGCACGGAAACCCGGCCGGCGGCGCAGGATCGTGATCCAGGACAGGCCCGACTGAAAGGCCTCCAGGCAGAGCCGCTCGTACAGCGCGTCGTCGCCGTGGACCGGGCGGCCCCACTCCTTGTCGTGGTACGAGACGTAGTCCTCGGTGGACAGGGCCCAGGGGCAGCGCAGCGCGCCGTCGGGCCCGGCCAGCGCGTCGCTCACTGCTGCTCCCCCTCGGCCGGCTTGCGCAGCGACATGGTCGTGGTGGCGCGGGCGCCGGCCAGCGCGGCCTCCAGGTCGGCGATCCTGGCGTCCCGCTCGGCGAGCTCGGCGCCGAGCCGGCCGAGGGCGTCGTCCACGTCCGCCATGCGGTAGCCGCGGGGGGCGAGCGGGAAGCGCACGGACTCCACGTCCGCGCGGTTCACCGGCCGGTCCTGGGGGAGCGAATCCACCAGCCGATCGGGCTCGGCGTCGGGAAGGGGGGCGCTCTCGCCGCCGCCCACCACGGACAGTGTCACCGCGGCGACCACGACGGCGAGCGCGACGACCAGGAACAAGAACATGAACATCGCTGAGGTCCCCACGCTCTGGTGCCGACGCGTTGGGCGCCGGCGCGAAAGTACTGAAGCTACTGAATACGTCTGACGAGTGCCGAAGCGGTCCGGCGCTGAAAGTGTCAGGGTCCGATCGTGCCATGCGAGTCTGACAGTTAAGGTCGCAGGCGGCTAAGCAGCGGGACTTACTAGGAGAGGTCACAGGGGATGCTCAGGCTGGGCAGGCACGAATTCGACCCGCACGAGCCGGTGATCATGGCCATCGTGAACCGGACCCCTGACTCCTTCTACGACCAGGGAGCCACCTTCCGCGACGAGCCTGCGCTCGCGCGCGTGGAGCAGGCGGTGGCCGAGGGCGCCGTCATCATCGACATCGGCGGGGTCAAGGCCGGGCCCGGGGAAGAAGTGACCGCCGAGGAGGAGGCGCGCCGTACGGTCGGTTTCGTCGCCGAGGTGCGGCGGCGGTTCCCGGACGTGATCATCAGCGTCGACACCTGGCGGCACGAGGTCGGGGAGGCGGTCTGCGAGGCGGGGGCGGATCTGCTCAACGACGCGTGGGGTGGCGTGGATCCGCGGCTCGCGGAGGTGGCCGCGCGGTACGGGGTGGGGCTGGTGTGCACCCATGCCGGGGGCGCCGAGCCTCGTACGCGGCCGCATCGGATCGCCTACGACGACGTCGTGGCCGACATTCTGCGGGTGACCGTGGGGCTGGCCGAGCGGGCGGTGGCCCTGGGGGTGCCCCGGGAGTCCGTGCTGATCGACCCCGGGCACGACTTCGGGAAGAACACGCGGCACAGCCTCGAGGCGACTCGGCGGCTGGGCGAGATGGTGGAGACGGGGTGGCCCGTGCTTGTCTCCCTCTCCAACAAGGACTTCGTCGGGGAGACGCTCGACAAGCCGGTGAAGGAGCGGGTGGTCGGGACGCTGGCCACGACGGCGGTGTCGGCGTGGCTGGGGGCGCAGGTGTATCGCGTCCACGAGGTCGCCGAGACGCGTCAGGTCCTGGACATGGTGGCGTCGATCGCGGGCCACCGCCCTCCGGCGGTGGCCCGCCGGGGCCTGGCGTAGACCACCCGCGCCCCTTGCGGAGACGCTCCGCTACCGGCCCGCCTCCTTCGAGACCAGGGCGACCGCCTCCTCCACCTCGTCCGTGAGGTGGAACAGGAGGAGGTCCTTTTCGGAGGCCTTGCCCTGGGCGATCAGGGTGTTCTTGAGCCAGTCGACGAGACCGCCCCAGTACGCCGTGCCGAACAGGACGATCGGGAAGCGGGTGACCTTCTGGGTCTGGACGAGGGTGAGGGCCTCGAAGAGTTCGTCGAGGGTGCCGAGGCCGCCGGGCAGGACCACGAAGCCCTGGGCGTACTTGACGAACATCATCTTGCGGACGAAGAAGTACCGGAAGTTGAGGCCGATGTCGACGTAGGGGTTGAGGCCCTGTTCGAAGGGGAGCTCGATACCCAGGCCGACCGAGATGCCCTTCGCCTCGCAGGCGCCCTTGTTGGCGGCTTCCATCGCGCCGGGCCCGCCGCCCGTGATGACGGCGAAGCCGGCTTCGACCAGGCCTCGGCCGAGCGCGACTCCCGCCTCGTACTCGGGCGAGTCCACCGGCGTACGGGCGGAGCCGAAGACGCTGATCGCGGGCGGGAGTTCGGCGAGCGTGCCGAAGCCTTCGATGAACTCCGACTGGATGCGCAGGACTCGCCAGGGGTCGGTGTGCACCCAGTCGGAGGGGCCGCCCGCGTCGAGCAGCCGCTGGTCCGTGGTACTCGCCTGCACCTGGCCCCGCCTGCGCAGTACCGGCCCCAGCCGCTGCTCCTCCGGTGGCTGCTTCTTGCCCTCGGGGTTGCCAGTAGCCATGTGCGCTCCCTCCGCTTGCAAGTGGTTCAGGCCCAGCGTAGATCTACGCGGGTTACGGAGGGGGGACATGCGCATGTCCGCCGTGCACCACGAAGGTTCGGGCGGGTCCTCAGGACGTCAGCCAGGCGCGCAGGCGCTCCTCGGCCTCGGGGATCTCCGACGCCCGCACCCGCTCGTCCACCTTGTGGGCGAGGAGCGGCGCGCCGGGCCCGTAGTTCACCGCGGGCACCCCGAGCGCGCTGAAGCGGGCGACGTCCGTCCAGCCGAACTTGGGGCGGGCCTCGCCGCCGACGGCCCCCAGGAAGGCCGCGGCGGCCGGGTGGGTCAGACCGGGCCGGGCTCCGCCGGTGTGGTCGTCGACGATGAACTCGTCGATGTCGCAGTCGGCGAAGAAGTCACGGACGAAGGCCTCGGCCTCCGCCTCGCTCCGGTCGGGCGCGTAGCGGAAGTTGACGACGACGGTGCAGGCGTCGGGGATGACGTTGGTGGCCACGCCCCCTTCGATGCGGACGGCGTTGAGGCCTTCGTGGAACCGGAGGCCGTCCACGACCGGCGTGCGCGGCTCGTAGGCGGCGAGCCTGGCGAGGATCGGCGCCGCCGCGTGGATCGCGTTGGAGCCCATCCACGCGCGCGCGGAGTGGGCACGCTCCCCCTTGGTCTTCAGGAGCACCCGGAGCGTGCCCTGGCAGCCGCCCTCCACCTGGCCGTCCGTCGGCTCCAGGAGGATCGCGAAGTCGCCCGCCAGCCAGTCGGGGTGGGCCTCGGCGACGTGCTTCAGGCCGTTCAGGTGGGCGGCGACCTCTTCGTTGTCGTAGAACACGAAGGTGAGGTCGCGGTTGGGTGCCGGGACCGTGGCCGCGATGCGCAGCTGCACGGCGACGCCGGACTTCATGTCGCAGGTGCCGCAGCCCCACAGGACGCCGTCCTCGTCGAGGCGCGAGGGCACGTTGCCGGCGATGGGGACCGTGTCGATGTGGCCGGCGAGGATCACGCGCTCGGCCCGCCCCAGGTTCGTACGCGCCACGACGTTGTTGCCGTACCGGTCGACCGTCAGATGCGGCAGGGCGCGCAGCGCGGCCTCGACGGCGTCCGCGAGCGGCTTCTCGTTGCCGCTCTCCGAGGGGAAGTCGACGAGCCGCGCGGTGAGCTCGGCGGCGTCCAACGTGAGGTCAAGGGTGGTGTCGGCCATGCCCTCGACCCTAGCGCCCCCTGCTCGGCGCTCTGCCGCACACGGGTTGTCCACAACCTCATACGCCGCCAACAGTCGCCTCCAGTACCTTGTACGCGTGCCAGAGCCGTCCCCCACCCCTGTCCGGCGCGGCCGCCTCTTCCGTTTCGGAGCGGCCGTCGTAGTCATGCTCGCGCTCGCGGGTTACCTCGCGGTGCAGTACCTCACAGGAGGGACGGGTGCGCCGCGCTGCAGAGTCGTCTCGGGCAAGAGCGACGGCGCGTCGTACGAGTTCACCCCGGAGCAGGCGGTGAACGCGGCGACGATCTCTGCGGTCGGCACCACCCGCGGGCTGCCGGAGCGCGCCGTGGCCATCGCGCTCGCGACCGCGCTCCAGGAGTCGGGGCTGCGCAACATCCAGCACGGCGACCGGGACTCGCTCGGTCTGTTCCAGCAGCGCCCCTCGCAGGGCTGGGGGACGACGAAACAGATCATGGACCCGACGTACGCGGCCGGCATGTTCTACGAACACCTGGCCAAGGTGCCGGGCTACACGCGGCTGCCGCTCACCGTCGCCGCGCAGCGCGTGCAGCGCAGCGGCTATCCGCAGGCGTACGCGAAGCACGAGCCGGACGCGACGCTGCTGGCCGCGGCCCTGACCGGCCGCGCGGCGGCCACGCTGACCTGCGAGGGCCGCCCGGGGGCGACCCCGGTCGGCGGCCCGGACTCGGTGCGCGCCGCGCTCGTGCGGGACTTCGGGCGCGAGGTGCTGCAGGAGGCGGGAGCCGATGTGAGCACCGCGGGCTCCCCCGCCTCCTCGACGGCCTCACCGACGCTCGCTCCCTCACCGAGCGTCTCCGGCCGGACCGTGACCGTGCCCGTGCGCAAGGACCCCACCAGCGACTCCACCGTCCGCCAGCGTGGCTGGGAGCTGGCGCACTGGGCGGTGGCCAACTCCTCGACGCTGCACATCCAACGGGTCTCCTACGCGGGGCGGGAGTGGACGGCCGGGGAAAGGAACGGCGAGTGGCGCGCGCCGGTCGCCAAGGGCGGTTCGACGACGACGCAGTCCGCCGACGAGGTCCGCATCGTCACCGCGCAGTAGTACGAGGCCTCACCTGTACGGGGGACGCGCGGCGTGGCGCGTTGCCGCTGCGAGCAGGTTTTCGCGTCCTCACCCCGGATTCCGCCGGACCCCTTGAAAACAAAGGGCCGTAAGGATTCGGCAGACTTTCCGACCGGATACCCTTTGCCCGTTTTTATCCACAAACGATAATGCGACGCATTGCCAACTCTTTACGTCGGGCCACCGCAACCTTCGCGGGTCTCGAGCGGTAGTCACTGCGTCCGAGCCCGGAACGATCAACGGGTCGCCCGACAGCCGGTCGGCGGCCGGACGGTCAACTCCCGGGCACGGGTGGACACTTCACCGTTCTCTTCCGTCTAAGGAGCATCATGTCCCTCCCCCTGACCCGCCGGATCGCCCGTGCCGCGCTGCTCATCGCAGCGGGAGCGGCGCCCGTGGTCGGTGCGGCCGGCTCCGCCAGCGCGGCGGCCGAACTCCCGGCCACCCCCAACCTCGGCGGCCTGACCGCTCTGGACGGCGCGCACGTCGGCAACACGGTCGACGGTGCGACGCAGAACGTCACCGGGCTCGCGGGCACGACCGGCGGCAACGCCCTCAAGAAGGCTGTCCCGGCCGCGGGCAAGACGGGTGGCAGTGTCGCCAGGACGGCGACGCCGGCCGCGCAGAAGGTGGCCGGGGACGCGGCGGGGCAGGCCGGGGGTCTGCTCGGTGACACCGCGAAGACCACCGGTGGTGGTCTTCCGACGGACGCGGTGACCAAGGGTGGTCTGCCGACGGGGCAGCTGCCGCTGAAGGGGCTGCCGCTCGGCTAGCCGCCGGGGCCGTACGGATCTTGTACGGATGCTGTACGGCGAAGGGGTCCAGGGAGTTTCCCTGGCCCCCTTCGCGTGCGTCGGTTCCTGGCGTGCGGGCCGGTGGGGGCTGGGCGCGCCCACGCGGCGGAGCCGCACAAGGCCAGGGCCCCGCGCCCCTGCCCGGGCGCTCCCCGCCGGGGCGTCTCTCAGCCCAGGCGTTGCACCGCCGCCGCCACCCGCTCGTCCGTCGCCGTCAGGGCCACGCGGACGAAGTTCTCGCCCGCCTCGCCGTAGAAGTCGCCCGGGGCGACGAGGATGCCCAGTTCGGCCAGATGGGCGACGGTGTCCCAGCAGGACTCGCCGCGGGTGGCCCACAGGTACAGGCTCGCCTCGCTGTGCTCGATGCGGAAGCCGTGACGCAGCAGGGCCTCGCGCAGGGCGGTGCGGCGGGCCGCGTAGCGCTCGCGCTGTTCGCGGACGTGGACGTCGTCCGCGAGGGCGGCTACCACCGCGGCCTGGGTCGGCGCGGACGTCATCATGCCGCCGTGCTTGCGGATCTGGAGCAGGTCGCCGAGGACGGCGGGGTCACCGGCGAGGAACGCGGCGCGGTAGCCGGCCAGGTTCGAGCGCTTCGAGAGCGAGTGGACCGAGACGATCCCCTCGTAGGAGCCGCCGCAGACGTCCGGGTGCAGGACCGAGATGGGGTCGGCCTCCCAGCCCAGCTCGAGGTAGCACTCGTCGGAGAACACGAGGATGTCGTGCTCGCGGGCCCACGCGACGATCCGGGCGAGTTCCGGGGCGGACAGGACCCTGCCCGTCGGGTTCGACGGGGAGTTCAGCCACAGGAGCTTCAGGTCGGTCGGGTCCAGCTCCGTGGGGTCGTCGTAGACCACATGGTCGGCGCGGGCCAGGCGCGCGCCGACCTCGTACGTCGGGTACGCGAGGCGCGGGTACGCCACCTTGTCGCCGGGGCCCAGGCCCAGCTGGGTGGGGAGCCAGGCGACGAGTTCCTTGGAGCCGACGACCGGGAGCACGTGCTGGTGGGTGATGTCGCGTGCGCCGAGCCGCCGCTCGACCCAGCCGGTGAGCGCGTCGCGCAGTTCGGGCGTGCCCCACACCGTGGGATAGCCCGGCGAGTCCGCGGCCGCGACCAGAGCTTTCTGGATCAGCTCGGGCACCGGGTCGACCGGGGTGCCGACGGACAGGTCGACGATGCCACCCGGATGAGCGGCGGCCGTCGCCTTGAAGGGCTCCAGCTTGTCCCAGGGGAAGACGGGAAGCCGGTCGGAGACTGCGGACACGGGATCGGGCTCACTTTCTCGTTCGTACGACCCGTACACACACGGCCTGCGCGCCTGTGGCCGGTACGGGCCGCTACGGCAAACGCCTCGGCCCCGCACGGCGATCGAGGGGATCGGGCCGTACGGGACCGAGGCGGCGCGTAGATGCGGCCGCTTACTGGTTCTGCGGCGGCAGCGCTGCGATGAAGGGGTGGTCGCGCTCGATCAGACCGAGCTTGCTGGCGCCGCCGGGCGAGCCGAGCTCGTCGAAGAACTCGACGTTCGCCTTGTAGTAGTCCTTCCACTCTTCGGGAGTGTCGTCTTCGTAGAAGATCGCCTCGACCGGGCACACCGGCTCACAGGCTCCACAGTCGACGCATTCGTCCGGGTGGATGTACAAGGACCGGGAGCCCTCGTAGATGCAGTCGACCGGGCACTCCTCGATGCACGCCTTGTCCTTGACGTCGACACAAGGCTGCGCGATGACGTAGGTCACGCTGTCGTTCCTCCTCGATAGGGCGCTGGCGGGCCTCCGTAGGCTCCGCCGCCTGGCGCGCGGGAGCGCGGCGTCGTCGATGCCCGCACCTAGTATCTCCGTTCCGGGGCGTGATCCATACAGGAGGGGTGAACTGACCTGTGGAAATCTCTGCGGCCGGACGTCTCGAGGTCCGAATCACCGCTGCTGACGTGGGCAAACGTGTCTCTGTTCGGCGGATGATCGTAGATATCGAAGGTGCCACCGGCGGTGAGAAATTCACTGACACGGTCGGTGTTCTCACATCATGGGACGAGAGTGTGCTGCTGATCACACGGCGCGACGGCGAAATCGTCCGGATTCCGGAATCCTCGCTGGTCGCGGGCAAGGTCGTACCGGCCGCCCCGGCGCGTCGGCGGGGCCCCGCGGCCTCGTACGAGGAGCTGGCGCGGGTCACCGCGCGGGCCTGGCAGCCGGTGGAGAGCGAGCGGCTCGGCGACTGGGAGCTGCGGGCGGCCTCCGGGTTCACCCGGCGCGCGAATTCCGTGCTGCCGCTCGGCGACCCGGGCGTGCCGCTCGACGAGGCACTGACGTACGTACGCGACTGGTACGCGGCCCGTGACCTGCCCGCCTACGTCCAGACCGCCACCGGGGCCGAGGGCACGCAGGAGGTGCTGTGCGCGGAGCTGGAGGCGCGCGGCTGGGCGCGCGAGGTGAGTGCCGGGCTGTGGATCGGCGCGCTCGCGCCGCTCGCCGACCTCGAGGTCGCACAGGCCTCCGAGGTCCTCCTCGCCCGCGCGGCCGACGAGGCCTGGCTGGGCCGCTACCAGCGCAAGGGGCTGAGCGAGGTCGCGCTGCACGTCCTGGGCAGCGGGCCCTCGGTGTGGTTCGCGACGGTGCCCGGCGCCGAGGGGGAGCCTCCGGCCGCGATCGGGCGGTGTGTCGTCGACGGGCGGTGGGCCGGTTTCGCCGCCGTCGAGGTCGACCCCGCCCAGCGCCGTCGGGGCCTCGCCACCGCCGTCATGGCCGCGCTCGCCCGCCGTGCCCTGGACGAGGGCGCCTCGGCGGCCTGGCTCCAGGTGGAGGCGGACAACGCGGGGGCGCGGGCGCTGTACGCCGGGATGGGCTTCGCCGCGCATCACGCGTACCACCACTACCGCGCGCCTGAGGCGTCCGCCGACGACCGCCCTCGACCGGCGTGAAGGGGTACCAGACCGCTATGCCTTCCCCCCAACCCCCGGAGCCGGAGCGAGCCGCCGAGGTGCGGCGGAGGTTCGCCGAGGAGGCACGGTCCGAGCGGCCCGACCTGGCGGCGCTGTGTCTGCTGATCGGGGCGGCGGCGGACGGCACGCTGGACGAGGCGGGGACGGACGCGGCCCAGATCGAACTCGACCGGCTCGCCGGACAGCTGCCGTTCCGGCCCGGTGGGGCGCTGTCCTGGGCGACCGCGCTCGCCGAACTGCTCGGCGGGCGCTGCGGGTTCCGGGGCTCGCCCGGGGACTATCAACGGCTGGAGTCGTCGCTGCTGCACGCGGTGCTTCGGCGGCGGCGCGGGCTGCCCATCCTGCTCTCCGTGGTGTGGATGGAGGTGGCCAGACGGGCCGGCGCGCCGGTGTACGGGGTCGCCCTGCCCGGGCATTTCGTGGTGGGCTTCGGGCCGGCCGAGCAGCAGGTGCTCGCCGATCCCTTCGACGGGGGGCGGGTGCTGAGCGGCTCCGATGCCGAGCTGCTCGTGCAGGGCGCCACCGGGGCGCCGCTCGATCCCTCGATGCTCGTCCCCGCCCCTCCCCTCGACGTGGTCGTGCGGATCCTGAACAACGTCCGGGCGTGGGCGGCGGCACGGCCGGAGCGGTCGGATGTCGGCCTGTGGGCCGTGGAGTTGGCGCTGCTGTTGCCGTCGCATCCTGCGCGGTTGCGGTACGAGCGGGCTCAGCTGCTGGTGCAGCGTGGGGATTTCCTGGGTGGGGCTGCGGAGTTGGATGCCTACGCCGATGTGGTCGCCGCGGTGGATCCGCCTTCGGCGGAGAAGGTTCGGGGGCAGGCGCGGGCGGCTCGGGCGATGTTGAACTGAGTTCGCCCAAGCGCCGTGAAGGGAGCTGACTTCGGGCGACTGCGGGCTCGTCGTGGCTGGTCGCGCAGTTCCCCGCGCCCCTTTCAGGGGCGCCTACCTCGACGGCGCTTACAACCAGCCCTTTTCCCTTGCTATCCGGACCGCCTCTGCTCTGTTGCGGGCCGCCAGTTTTTGGATGGCTGTCGAGAGGTAGTTGCGGACCGTGCCCTGGGAGAGGTGGAGGGCGGTGGCCAGTTCGGCGTTGGTGGAGCCGTCGGCCGCCGCGCGGAGGATCTCGCGCTCGCGGTCGGTCAGGGGGTTGGCGCCCTCGGCGAGGGCGGCGGCCGCGAGGGTGGGGTCGATGACCCGTTCGCCGGCGAGCACCTTGCGTACCGCCGCCGCGAGTTGGGCGGCCGGGGCGTCCTTGACGAGGAAGGCATCGGCGCCGGACTCCATGGCGCTGCGCAGATAGCCGGGGCGGCCGAAGGTCGTGAGGATGAGCAGTTTGATGCCGGGGAGTTCCTTGTGGACTTCGGCCGCCGCCTCGATGCCCGTCTTGCCCGGCATCTCGATGTCGAGGAGCGCCACGTCCACGTCGTGGGCGCGGGCCGCGGCCAGCACCTCGTCGCCGCGCGCCACCTGGGCGACCACCTCGATGTCGGGCTCCAGGCCCAGCAACGCGGCCAGCGCCTCGCGGACCATCGACTGGTCCTCGGCGAGCAGGACCTTGATCGTGCGGCTCATGCACCGGATCCTACGGGGTGATCGGCGGCCTCGAAGGGGGCCTGCGCCGGTACCCGTGCGACCAGCCGGAAGCCGCGGCGCACCCGGCTCGCCTCCAGGGCTCCGCCCGCCTTCTCCAGCCGCTCGGTCAGGCCCGTCAGACCGTTGCCCGGACCATGGCCCGAGCCGCCCGAACCGTCGTCCTCCACGCTCAGTTCGAGCACCGGGCCGTCCAGTGTCTGGCGGCGGACGAGCTCGACGGTGCAGCGCCGGGCCCCGCTGTGCCGTACGACATTGGTGATCGCCTCCCGCAGCGCCCAGGCGAGCGCGGACTCGCTCTCCTCGGCGACGTCGGTGAGGTCCGGTTCCGCGGGCAGGTCCGCGCTGACGCCCGCCGCCGTCAACGCGACCTGTGCGCCCGCGAGTTCGCCGGAAAGCCGGGGGCGCCGGTATCCGGAGACCGCCTCGCGCACGTCGACGAGGGCCTGCCGGCTGACCTGTTCGATGTCGGCGACCTGCTGTGCCGCCTTCTCGGGGTGGTCGGGGAGCATCCGGCCGGCCAGCTCGCTCTTGAGGGTGATCAGGGAGAGCGAGTGGCCCAGCAGGTCGTGCAGATCGCGGGCCAGGCGCAGGCGCTCCTCGTTCGCGGCCAGTTGGGCGACCGTCGCACGGGCCTCGCGCAGCGCGATCGTCGTGCGGATCAGTTCGCGGACGCCGGTCATGGCGAACCCGCCGAGGAACGCCGGGATGAGCAGCCCCGCCAGATACTCCTTGCCGCCCGAAACGGTCAGGGCGATCCCCGTCAGCACGGCGGAGACGGCCGGGATGGCCCAGCGCGCCAACCGCAGCGGAAGCACCGCGCCGCACGCGATCGAGACGTACACGAACAGGACGAGCCACTCCCGCCCCAGCGTGAAGGAGAGCAGGGCCGCCTCGGCCGCGAGGACCACGAGGGAGACGAACACGAAGGGCGTCGTGTCACCGCTGCCGGTACGGAAGACCAGGGCCCCGTACCACCCGACGAAGGCCACCAGGCCGCACCAGCCGAGCACGACGACAGCGGTGCTGTGCCCGCCGTGCACCAGATCGCTGACGGGCGCGCTCAGATAGACGAGCCAGATGCCGGTCCAGATGGCCTTGACCATCTTCTGCCTGCGATTCTTCGGGCGTTGCCCGATGCCGACGCTGCTCACGCCTTCAGCGTGTCCTTCCGGTACAGCCATGCCGCGCCGCCCGCGAACAGGAGGAAGGAGACGGCGAGGATGACGAGGTCCTTCGCGTGTGGGGCGTCGCCCAGTTCGATGGACCGCCCGAGGGCAGCGTACGCGTGCGTGGGCAGCCAGGACGCGATCTTCTGGAGCCAGTCGGGGAAGGTGGTCGTGGGCATCCACAGGCCGCCGAGCACCGAGAGCCCGAAGTACAGGATCATCGTGATCGGGCGGACCGCGTCGCCGCTCGCGAGATAGCCGATGGCCACGCCGAGCGCGGCGAAGACGAGGCTGCCGGCCCAGATCGCGCCGGTGAGCGCGAGCCACTGCCAGGCGTCCAGCCGTACGTGCTTCACGGCGGCGGCGACCGCGAAGACGACCACGATCGACGGCAGGCTGATCACGGCGGCGCTGGCGGTCTTCGCCAGGACATAGCCGCGGCCCGGCAGGGTGGTGAGCCTGAGCTGCCGTACCCAGCCGCTCTCGCGCTCCTTCGCGATGCGCTCGCTGTTGCCCATCAGGACCGCGGTCAGGGCGCCGAAGGAGGCCATGGAGACCATGAAGAAGGTCGGCAGGGTCAGCCCGGTGCCGTCCACCTTGGTGGTGCTGTCCGCGCTGCCCGCGATCAGCAGGAACAGGGCCGAGGGGTAGACCACCGAGAAGAACAGGAACTTCTTGTTGCGCAGGGCGCGGGTGATTTCGAGCTTGATGAGGCTGTTCACTGCGACTTCGCCTCCTCGGCGGCCGTGATGGCGACGAAGGCCTGCTCGAGCCCGAGCCCGGCGACTTCGAGATTGCGGGGGTAGAGGCCGAGCCCGTACAGCGCGTGTACGGTCGCGTCGGCGTCGGAGGACTGGATGCGGACGGTGTGCCCTGACACGTCGATCGAGGTCAGGAAGGGCAGGGTGCGCAGCGGGGCCTCGTCTATGGGGCCTTCCAGGTCGAAGGCGATGCGGCGGGCGCCGGCCTTCGCCTTGATCTCGGCGGCGGTGCCGTCGGCCAGCAGGCGGCCCCGGTGCAGTACGAGGACGCGGTCCGCGATGGCGTCGGCCTCCTCCAGGTAGTGCGTGGCGAACAGGACGGTCCTGCCCTGGTCGGCCTGCTCGCGCATGGTGGCCCAGAAGGCCTGGCGGGCGGAGACGTCCATGCCGGTGGTGGGCTCGTCCAGGACGATCAGGTCGTTGGCGCCGGCGGTGGCGAGCGCGAAGCGGACGCGCTGTTCCTGGCCTCCGGAGAGCTTGTTGACCTTGCGGTCGGCGATCCCCGAGATGCCCGCGCGGGCCAGCACGTCAGTGACCTTGTACGGCTTCGGGTGCAGATCGCAGGCCAGCTTCACCAGCTCGCCGACCGTCACCTCGTCCATCAGGCCGCCGCTCTGCAGCATGGCGCCCACCCGGCCGCCGACGATCGCCTCGCGGGGGCCTGTGCCGAACACCCGGACCGCGCCGGTGTCGGGGCGCTTGAGGCCGAGGAGCAGGTCCAGCGTGGTCGACTTGCCCGCGCCGTTCGGACCCAGCAGGGCGACGGTCTCGCCCGGGTGCAGGTCGAGCGTCAGCCCGTCGACAGCCCGTACGTTCCCGTAGCTCTTGCTCACCTGATCGAACCCGACCACCGGGGTGGTGGCGGGCGCCGCTGTTGTCGTCATGGGGACCATCGTGGCCGCGCGGGCCCGGTGCCCGGCAGTGTCGGCGGTCCTGAGTGCCGGATGACAGATGTCATGTCCTGCCTGGTGCTGGTCGACCCCTTCGGCACGGTGGCAGGCTCGGTGCGCGTGGAGCGCGTATGCGCATGCCCATCATCGCCCTGTACTGCATCACGCGTCCGTGACCTCGTGAAGCCCGTGGCGGCCCGTCCTCCCAGGACGGGCCGCCACGCATTCGCCCTGCGACAACGGAGCCCCTGCCCGGTGCGGGCAGGGGCTCCGTTCATCCGGACGACCAGGGGTCAGCTCGCTTTGGTGTCGATGACTCCGACGCGCTCCGCCGTCGTCTTGCCGCGCAGGGCCTTGCCCAGTGCGGTGACGACGTCCTGCGGCGTGAGAGCGCGCTTCCCGCCCGCGGTCTGGATCTGCACGCCGTCGAAGGTCTTGCCGTACGCCGCCTTGAGCGCCGTGAGGTCGTACGTCTCCACGAGCTTGCCGTTGACGGCCTTGAAGCCGAGGATCTTCGGCAGCGACAGGGCGCCGAACTGGATGCTGTGTGCCGCGTCGGTCTGAATGGTGACGCGGGCGGACATCGCGGGCTGGGCGAACTCCTTCATCTCCCGGTCGACCTCGGCGTTCGAGACGGTCGGCTGACGGGTCGTGGTGGCGACCTTCACCGGGGTGGTGGTGCCGGTCTCGACCTGGGCGCGGTAGGCGTCCTCGACGGCCTTGGTCGAGGCCGCCACGTCGATGCCCTTGCCCGCCTTGCCGTACACGGCGACGGCCTTGCCGGACTGGAACTTGATGGTGCCGTCGCTCGCCGAGCCGGAGCCGCTCGCGGTGCGCTCCAGGGCGGCCTGCAGCTTCTCCGCGTCGACGGGCATCGCCGGCTCGACGACACGCTGCTGACCGAACAGCGAGCCGATCACGGAGACCGGGTTGTAGTCGCTGCCCGCGGCGGCGCGGACCGTGTCCTGGGCGTTGAACTGGAGCCCGGCCTGGTCCGGCTTCAGCGAGACGGTGGTGCCGTCCACCGACAGCTTGAGCGCCGTGTTCATACGGGCCCCGAAGGCGTCGTCAAGCTTCTTGACGGCCTCGTCGCGGGTGCCGCCGCCGATGTCGACGCCCAGCACCGTGGTGCCCTTGGGGACGTCCGAGCGGTTCATCAGCAGCCCCGCGCCGTAGACGCCACCGGCGATGAACACCACGCCGACGACCAGGAGCGTCAGCTTGCTGCGGCCCTTCTTGGCCGGCTTCTTCGAGGAGGCGGCGGGCTTCGGGGCCGGCTCGGGCGCCTTCGGCGGGGTGTGCGGCAGCGGTCCGTCGGTGTGCGCGCCCGGCCCGAACGGGGAGTTCTGGGCGGCCGGCACGACGGGGACGCCGCTGGTCAGGGTGTGCCCGGAGACGTTGTCCACGGGGCCGCCGTAGCCCTGGCCGCCCGGATCGGGCGCGGGCTTCTGCGGGGTGAGGATCGCGGTGTCGTCGCTGAGGCCGCCACCGGGGTATCCCGCGCCGAGGCCGGCCGCGCCGTGCCCGCCGGGGACGCCATGACCACCGGGGCCACCCGGCCCACCGGGTCCCGCGGCCAGGCTGCCCGGAGCCACGCCCGGGCCGGCCGGCGGCACCAACGGGCCGTCACCGGTGACCGGACCGCCGGTCGGGCCCGCGGGGCCGCCCCGGCCGTTCTCCGAGAAGTTCTCCGCGAAGTACGGGAGGTCGTCACGGCGCGGTTCGCCACCGGGCCCCGCGGGGCCACCCGGGCCTCCGGAGGCACCGGGCCTGCCCGGGCCGTCGCTTCCTATGGCCGGGAACGAGGCCGTGTTGCCCAGCGCCGCGGAGACGTCGAAGGAACCGGTGCCGCCGCCGTGACCGGGGGCCACGGGTCCGGCGCCGGTGGCACCGGGCAGCCCGGCACCGTTCGTACCGCCGCTCCCGGGGCGGGGCGCGTTCGCCCCGCCCGGCCGGGCACCGTTCGCGCCACCGGGGGCGCCCGGACGCGCACCGCCGTTGCCGTTACCGCCCGGCGTACCCGCGCCCTGCGGCGCCGCGGGACCCGCGGGTCCCGAACCGCCGGGCAGACCCGCCCCGTTGGTGGACCCGCCACCCGGGGCGCCGCCCGGCGCACCGGACTTGCGGGGCGCGAACCAGTCGCTGGTCTTCTCTCTGGCCGGAGCACCGCCCGCGGCGGCGGCTTCGGCCGAGGTCTCGGTGGCCGTGGCCGCTGCCACGGGCGCACTCACGGCACGCTGCGCCTCCGCCGGGGCTCCCGCGGAACCGGCGGACTCGGCGGGCGACTCGGCGTCCCCGACCGGTGTGCGCACGACGACCGGCGGGATGGGCCGCGATCCGGGGATGTTGATCCGGATCCGTGTCGTCAGCGTGGTCTCGGTCTTGCGCTCCTCCGGCGGGGTGCCGCCGGCCGAACGGCCCGCGTCGGCACCGTTTTCGGAAGCCATGGGGGTCCCGTAGGGGGGCGTCCCCGACGGGTACGCGGCTCCACCGCGCCCGTTGGGCCCGGAGGACGAACTGTCAGTTTCACGACTCAAGGCAGGTTCTCCCGGTTGGCTCCGCCGCCCGTTTACTCGACCTCATCTCGGGCAGCTCGGCGGCGCGCACCACCATACTGGCCGCATTCGGCGCGCAAACCTCGCCCGCCCAGGAAATTCGCACGGGACCCGCACCTGTCCGGTACCGCGAAGTGGTACGTCACTTCCCAAGTCGGACGGCGGAGTCATGCGGTTGCCGCCCCAGACCAAGCGTGGCGCACATCACAGCCACAGCCATCCCGCCGAGCAGGAAGAGATAGGAACCGAATCCCGCGCCGAAGAAGAAGTCCCCTTCCGGGCGGGTGGAGGTAAGCAGGATGACCGCGATCATCCAGCCCGCGGCAGGCGCGACGGCGCCGGCCCGGGAGCCGGTCGCGCGCGATCCGCCCAGGAAGAGCCCGGCCGCGCCGGCCAGGGCGAGCAGCAACCCACCCGGGAACCAGGCGGCTTGCACCAGTGTTCCGGCGGCCCCGACCACCGCGCCGAGCAGGAACAGGCCCAGGTGGGCCACGGTCCGCCCGGCCGAGGGCCGCGGCAGCGGCTGGGCGAGCGCGCTCCCCCGCTGTCCCGACATGCTCATCACGCGTCCGCCTTTCCCTGCTCGGTCTCTTCGGTCTTTGTGGAACCCTGATCGATCCCCGTGGAACCCTGATCGATCCCCTCGATCCCCGCAAAGAGGTCGGTCTCACGACCGGGTCCCGCGCGCTCCCCGCGCACCAACTCGTAGTACTCGGTGGTGAACAGCGGTTGTGCGAGTGCGTTCGACAGCGCGAACCAGGGTTCGGCCACCTCGATCTGGGTGGCGTGCGCCCGCATGGCGGCGGCCTTCGCGGCGGCGTACGCGGTCCCGTCGATCGCGGTGGTGACCACCGTGTCGTCGACCACGCCGGGTACGTCGGCCACGGCGGCGGAGTGCTCGAAGGGCAGTCCGGGCAGGGCCTCGCGCAGCCGTCGGAAGCCTTCCTCGACGACGGAGCGCGGGGCGCGGTTCCAGTAGACCTTGGTGATCTCCCAGGGCGCGCCGAGGCCGGGGTGGACGGCGGGGTCCGCGGCCAGCTCGACGGCGCGCACGGCGACGCGGTGGGCCTGGATGTGGTCCGGGTGTCCGTAGCCCCCGTCGGGGTCGTAGGTGACGAGCACCTGGGGGCGGACCTCGCGGATCACCTCGACCAAGTACGCGGCGACCTCGTCGACGTCGGCGGACCAGAAGGCGCCCGCGCGGTGGTTCTGCTCCAGGCCCATCATCCCGGAGTCGCCGAAGCGCCCAGGACCGCCGAGGAAGCGGTGGTCGGTGACCCCGAGCTCCTTCATGGCGGCGGCCAGCTCGCCGATCCGGTGCGGGCCGAGCCCGCCCTCGCGGTCGGGCGCGAGATGCGCCAGCTCGGGCGGGATGACCTCGCCCTCCTCGCCGAGGGTGCAGGTCACCAGCGTCACATGGGCGCCCTCGGCCGTGTACCTGGCCATGGTCGCGCCATTGTTGATCGACTCGTCGTCCGGGTGCGCGTGTACCAGGAGCAGACGCCGGTCGGGCAGATCCGTCATGGAACCCACCCTACGAGGCGCCCGGCCCACCGCCGAGGCGGGCACGGGTCGCGGCGCCGAAGCCCCCCGTCAGAACTTGAAGCTGCCGATCATGTCCGCGACGTTCGTCGTCAGGTCGCTGATCGTGGGGGCCATCGTCGAAGAGGCGAGATAGAAGCCGAACAGGACACACACGACCGCATGGCCGGCCTTCAACCCGGACTTCCTGACCAGGATGACGACGATGATCGCCAGCAGCACCACCGCCGAAATCGAGAGTGCCACGGCGGCTCACCTCCAAAGATCCCAGGGACACGGGGGGTCGGACATGGGGGTCGGTAAATCCATACAGCGGCCAGCAGGTTCATACCCACACACCGCCAGTGATCATAACTATCCATACGCGCGCATCGATCGGCGCACGGCCGCACAAGGGGGCGCATGGCCAATATGGTCAAGGCATGACGACCGAGCCTCTTTCCTTCCCCCGCCGGTACGCCCGGACGCAGCGCTTCACCCTCGGCGCGCCCCGCGCGTTCAGCGTCTCCCCGGACGGTTCCCGGGTGGTGTTTCTGAGGTCCTCCTCCGGTACGGACCGGGCGAATCAGCTGTGGGTCCTCGATGTCGCGGAGGGGCAGGAGCGCGTCGCGGCCGACCCGCGGGCGCTGCTCGGCGGCGCCACGGAGCGCCTGTCGGCGGCGGAGCGGGCGCGCCGCGAGCGCAGTCGCGAGGGGGGCGCGGGGATCGTCGGGTATGCCACGGACACGGCGGTCGAGCTGGCCTCTTTCGCCTTGTCAGGGCGGCTTTTCACGGCGGAGCTGCGAGCCGGTACGGCGCGTGAACTCCGGGTCCCTGGACCGGTGATCGACCCGCGCCCCTCACCCGACGGACGGCTCGTCGCGTATGTCCGCGGGGGCGCCCTGCGGGTCGTCGGCGCCGAGGGGGACGGCGACCGGGCGCTGGTGGAGCCGGAGTCCGATGCGGATCCGGGGACGGTTTCCTATGGATTGGCCGAGTTCATCGCGGCCGAGGAGATGGGGCGTTCGCGCGGTTTCTGGTGGTCTCCGGAAGGGGACCGGCTGCTGGTCGCGCGGGTCGACGACGCGCCTGTGCGGCGCTGGTGGATTTCCGATCCCGCACAACCGGAACGCGCTCCGCAGCAGGTCGGCTATCCGGCCGCCGGAACGGACAACGCGGACGTAAGGCTCTTCGTGGTCGGCCTCGACGGGGTGCGCACGGAGGTGGTCTGGAACCGGGCGCACTACCCGTATCTGGCGCATGTGCACTGGTCAGCGGCGGGCGCGCCACTGATTCTGGTGCAGGCGCGGGACCAGCGCAGTCAGCTGTTCCTGGCTGTCGACCCGGACACCGGGGCGACCCGGATGGTGCACGCCGACGAAGATCGACAATGGCTGGATCTTTTCCCTGGTGTGCCGTGCTGGAGTCCCGCGGGACAGCTCGTACGGATCGCCGACGAGGGCGGGGCGCGGGTCCTGGCCTTCGGCGAACGCCCGTTCACGGGACCGCAGTTGCATGTGCGCGCGGTGCTGGACGTCTCGGACGACGACATGCTGATCTCGGCGTCGGCCGGCGAGGCGGCGACCGCCCCGGAGACGGGCGAGGTGCATGTCTACCGCGTCAACGAGCTCGGTGTCGAGCGTCTCTCCCAGGAACCCGGCGTGCACGCGGCGGTGCGCGGCGGGGGCGTGACCGTGCTGGTCTCCTCGGTGCCGGACCGGCCGGGAGCCGAGGTGCAGGTGCTGCGGGGCGGAAAGCGGACGGCGACTGTCACGTCGTATGCAGAAAGTCCCGGTCTGTCCCCGCGCGTGACGCTCACCGAGGGGGGCGCACGGAAAATCTCATGCGCCCTGCTTATGCCTACTGACTACGACGGTGTCACTCCCCTCCCCGTCCTCATGGACCCCTACGGCGGTCCGCACGGCCCCCGGGTGCTGGCCGCGCACAACGCGCACCTCACCTCGCAGTGGTTCGCCGACCAGGGCTTCGCGGTGGTCGTCGCCGACGGCCGCGGCACCCCCGGCCGCTCCCCCGCCTGGGAGAAGGCGGTCCGCGACGACTTCACGCTCGCCCTCGACGACCAGATCGACGCGCTGCACGGCCTCGCGGAGAGGTTCCCGCTGGATCTGTCCCGGGTGGCGATCCGGGGCTGGTCGTTCGGCGGCTGGCTCGCGGGGCTCGCCGTGCTGCGCCGCCCCGACGTCTTCCACGCGGGCATCGCGGGCGCCCCGGTCACCGACTGGCGGCTGTACGACACCCACTACACGGAGCGCTACCTCGGTGATCCGGCGGCGGCCGCCGAGGCGTACGCGAAGAACTCGCTGATCACGGACGACGGACTGTCCGCGCCCGCCGAACCCCACCGGCCGCTGATGATCGTGCACGGCCTCGCGGACGACAACGTGGTGGTCGCGCACGCCCTGCGGCTCTCCTCGGCGCTGCTGGCCGCGGGCCGTCCGCACGAGGTGCTGCCCCTGTCGGGCGTCACCCACATGACCCCGCAGGAACAGGTCGCGGAGAACCTGCTCCTGCTCCAGGTGGACTTCCTGAAGCGATCACTGGGCATGACGGGCTGAACACATGCGACGGGCCGGGGCGACATGGCGCGCCCCGGCCCGTCTACGGCACCCGCACGGCCGTACGATGATTACCTTGACGCGTCCGTATATCGGTGCCGCTTCGGCCAAGTTGCCTGCGTGTTAACGAAGTTCGCCAGCATTTGCGGGGTTATGTCGCCCGCTCGGGCGGTTCCTCCGGCGGTACGACCCGCTTCTCCTCGGCGAAATGACAGGCCGAGTCGTGCGCGGCCGGACCCTCCACGAGGCGGAACTCCATGGGCACCGCGAGCGGCGGCACCTCCAGCGCGCAGCGCTCCTGGGCCTTCCAGCAGCGGGTGCGGAAGCGGCAGCCGGAGGGGATGTTCGCCGGGGAGGGCACGTCTCCGGCGAGGATGATCCGCTCCCGGCGTTCGCGGGCCTCCGGGTCGGGGACGGGCACGGCGGAGAGCAGGGCCTGGGTGTACGGGTGCGTCGGGTGGTCGTAGATCTCGGCATCCCTGCCGGTCTCCACGATCCGTCCGAGGTACATCACGCCGACCCGGTCGGAGATGTGCCGCACGATGGAGAGGTCGTGCGCGATGAAGACGTAGCTCAGGTCGAACTCGTCCTGGAGCCGCTCCATCAGGTTGATCACCTGCGCCTGCACCGAGACGTCGAGCGCCGAGACGGGCTCGTCGGCGACGATGATCTCGGGGCGCAGCGCCAACCCCCGCGCGATGCCGATGCGTTGACGCTGACCGCCGGAGAACTGGTGCGGGTAGCGGTTGATGTACTCGGGGTTGAGGCCGACCACGTCCAGCAGGTCCTGGACCCGTCTCCTGCGGTCGCCCTTGGGCGCGACCTCGGGGTGGATCTCGTAGGGCTCCCCGATGATGTCGCCGACGGTCATGCGCGGGTTGAGCGAGGTGTACGGGTCCTGGAAGACCATCTGGATGTTGCGGCGTACGGCCTTGAGCGCCCTGCCGGACAGTTTGGTGATGTCCTCGCCCTTGTACTTGATCGTCCCGTCCGTCGGTTTCTCCAGATTGACCAGCATCCTGGCGACCGTCGACTTGCCGCAGCCGGACTCGCCTACGATGCCGAGGGTCTCGCCCGCGGCGAGTTCGAAGTCGACTCCGTCGACGGCCCTGACCGCGCCGATCTGCTTCTTGAAGAGAATCCCCCGCGTCAGCGGGTAGTGCTTGACCAGGCCGCTGACCTCCAGAATCGCCTCAGCCATCGAGGCACTCCCGCCAGAAGAAGCACGCGCTGGTGCGGGCCCCGGCTTCGGGGTCCGCCTCCGCACGGCCCACCCCTTCACGGTCCACCTCGAACAGCGGCGGCACCTCGGTGCGGCAGATGTCCTGGGCCATCGGACAGCGCGGGTTGAAGGCGCAGCCGGGCGGGATGTGCATCAGGTTGGGCGGCAGGCCCTTGATCGCGTAGAGCTCCTGGCCCTTCTGGTCGAGGCGCGGGATCGACTCCAGGAGGCCCTTGGTGTACGGGTGGGCGGGGGCCTTGTAGATGTCGTGGACCGGCGCGGACTCGACGATCCGGCCCGCGTACATGACGGCGATCCGGTCGGCGACGTCCGCGACGACGCCGAGGTCGTGGGTGATGAGGATGAGCCCCATGTCGAGCTCGCGCTGCAGCTCGGCGAGCAGGTCCATGACCTGGGCCTGGACGGTGACGTCGAGGGCGGTGGTCGGCTCGTCGGCGATGATCAGGGCGGGCTCCAGGGCCAGCGCCATGGCGATCATGATGCGCTGGCGCATACCGCCGGAGAACTGGTGCGGATAGTCGCGCACCCGGTCGGCGGCGGCCGGGATGCGCACCCGGTCCATCAGCTCGATCGCCTTGGCGCGGGCGTCCTTGCGGGACATCCCGCGGTGCACGGTGAACATCTCGCCGAGCTGGTCGCCGACGCTGAGCACGGGGTTGAGGGAGGACAGCGCGTCCTGGAAGATCATCGCCATCTCGGCGCCGCGGACCTTGCGCCGCTCGTCCTCCTTGAGCTTCAGCAGGTCCCGGCCCTGGAAGAGGATCTCGCCGCCGGTGATCCTGCCGGGCGGCATGTCGAGGATGCCCATCACGGCCTGCGCGGTGACGGACTTGCCGGAACCGGACTCACCGAGGACGGCGAGCGTCTCGCCCTCGTCCACGCCGTAGTCGACCCCGTTGACGGCCTTGGCGACTCCGTCCCGGGTGCGGAACTCCACGTGCAGATCGCGCACTTCGAGCAGCACGGCCGTCACCTCAGCTTCGGGTCGAGGGCGTCGCGCACCGCGTCGCCGAGCATGATGAACGCGAGCACGGTGATCGCGAGGGCGCCGGCGGGCCACAGCAGCATGTGCGGGGCCGTGCGGACGTAGGCGGAGGCCGAGGAGATGTCGATGCCCCAGCTGACCGTGGGGGGCTTCAGGCCCACGCCGAGGTAGGAGAGCGTCGCCTCCAGCGCGATGTACGTGCCGAGCGCGATGGTGGCGACGACGATGACCGGCGCGACGGCGTTGGGGGTGATGTGCCGGAGCATCAGGCGGGAGTTCGAGGCACCGAGGGCGCGGGCGGCCTGGACGTAGTCGTTCTGCTTGATGGTGATGACGGAGCCGCGCGCGATGCGCGAGATCTGGGGCCAACCGAGCAGCACCATGAACCCGATGACGGGCCAGATGGTGTTGCTGGTCACCACGGAGAGCAGGACCAGGCCGCCGAGCACGACGGGGATCGCGAAGAAGATGTCGGTGATCCGGGAGAGGACCGAGTCGCCCACGCCGCCGAAGAACCCGGCGAGCCCGCCGAGCACCGAGCCGAGGATCGCGACGCCGAGAGTGGCGCAGACGCCGACGCTGATCGACACGCGGGTCCCGTACACCACCCGTGTGTAGACGTCGCAGCCCTGCCCGTCGAACCCGAAGGGATGTCCCGGCTGCGAGCCCTCCTGGGCCTTGGCGAGGTCGCACTTGAGGGGGTTCTGGGTGGCGATCAGCGAGGGCCACAGGGAGATGACGACCAGGAAGAGGATGAGGAGCCCGGAGACGATGAAGACGGGGTTGCGCCGCAGATCGCGCCAGGCGTCGGACCACAGGCTCCTGGGCTTCTCCTGAGGGCCCGTGCCCTCGGGGCCGCCGGGCGTCCGCTCCAGGGTGGCGCCCTCGCTCGTGGCGAGGTCCATGGCGCCGCCCGCGCCGGTCGCGGCGATGGCGCCCTCCCGCTGGTACGGCGGCTGCTCAGGCATAGCGGATCCTCGGGTCGAGTACGGCGTAGAGGAGGTCGACGAGCAGGTTGGCGACCAGGAAGACGAGCACGAGGACGGTCACGAAGCCGACCACGGTCTGGGTGTTCTGCCGCACGATCCCCTGGTAGAGCTGGTAGCCGACGCCGTGGATGTTGAAGATCCGCTCGGTGACGATCGCGCCGCCCATGAGCGCGCCGATGTCCGTGCCGATGAAGGTGACCACGGGGATCAGCGAGTTGCGCAGCAGGTGCTTGGTGATCACCCGGTGCCGGGGCAGGCCCTTGGCGACGGCTGTCCGGACGTAGTCGGACCGCTTGTTCTCGGCGATGGAGGTCCGGGTGAGCCGGGTGACATAGGCGAGGGAGACGGAGGCGAGGACCAGTCCGGGCACGATCAGTTCGCCGAAGGTGGCGTCCGGGGAGACCGAGGGTCTGATCCAGCCCCACTCGACACCGAGAAGTAGTTGCAACAGCAATCCGGTGACGAAGGTCGGGATCGAGATGACGACGAGGGTGAGCAGCAGGACACCGGTGTCGACGGGCCGGCCGCGGCGCAGCCCGGTGACGACGCCCAGCAGGATGCCGATGACGATCTCGAAGAGGATCGCGACGATCGTCAACCGGATGGTGACGGGGAAGGAGTCGGCCATCAGCTCGGTCACCGGCTGCCCGGTGAAGGCGGTGCCGAAGTCGCCGGTGAAGACATTGCCCATGTACGTGAGGTATTGCTGCCACACCGGCTTGTCGAGGCCGAACTCCTTGCGCAGCTGGGCGGCGGTGGCGGGGTCGCACTGCCGCTCGCCGCACAGACCCGCGATGGGGTCGCCCATCACGTTCACCATCAGGAAGATCAAGAGCGTGGCGCCGATGAAGACCGGGATCATCTGGAGCAGACGCCGGATCACATACCGTCCCATGAGGGCTCCGGAGGTAGTACGGGGCCCACGCCCGGGTTCGCTTCAGCAACCCGGACGTTCACCCCGTGGACGGCTCAGCTGACCTTGATCTCGTTGTAGACGGGCACGCTGAACTGATTGAGCGCCACGTTGGAGATCCTGTCCGAGTAGCCCGCGCTGCCGTTCTGGTACCAGAGCGGGATGGCGGCCATGTTGTCCCGTACGACCCCTTCGGCCTGCTGGAAGAGCTTGATGGCCTGGGCCTTGTCGGTCTCGGCGTTCGCCTGGTCGACGAGCTTGTCGAAGTCCTTGTTGGACCACTTGCCGTCGTTGGAGGAGGCGTTCGTGTAGTACAGCGGCTGAAGGAAGTTCTGGATCAGCGGGTAGTCCATCTGCCAGCCGGCCCGGAACGGACCCGGCATCTTGTGCTGCCCGATCTGGTTGCGGAAGTCGGCGAAGGTGCCGATCGGGTTGCCGACGCAGGCCTTGTCGTTGCCCAGCGCGTTGTTGATGGAGTTGCAGACGGCGTCGATCCACTCCTTGTGGGAGCCGCTGTCCGCGTTGTACGAGATCTTGATCTGGCCGCCGGGCAGTCCGCCGCCGCCCTGGATCAGCTTCTTCGCCTGCGCGGGGTCGTACCGGCAGGAGGCGCCGCACAGTCCGTCCTGGAAGCCGCCGGCCGCGCCGAGCACCGGTGAGGTCCAGTCGGAGGCCGGGGTGCGGGTCTTCTGGAAGATCGTGCTGGTGATCTGGTCCCGGTTGATCGCCATGGACAGGCCCTTGCGGACGTTCTCCATGCCGCTCTTGTCCCAGGCCTGGTCGTAGAACGGGAAGGCGATGGTCTGGATGATGCCCGCCGGGGTGTTGATGTACCGGCCGCCGAGATCGTTCTTCACGTTCTTGAGCTGGGCGGCGGGCACGTCGTCGACGAGGTCGAGGTTGCCCGCCAACAGGTCGGTGTAGGCGGTGTTGTTGTCGGTGTAGACCTTCAGGTCCACCCCGCCGTTCTGTGCCTTGTCCGTCCCCGGGTACGCGTCCCACTTCCGCAGGGACATCATCGAGCCCTTGGTGTACGAGTCGACGGTGTAGGGCCCGTTGCCGACCGGCTTCTTCAGCCAGGCCGCGTGGTCGCTGAAGAACGCCTTGGGCAGCGGTGCGAAGGCGACGTAGCCGAGGGTGTCGGGGAAGGTCGAGAACTTCTGGTTGAGCTTGACGGTGAAGGTGCGCGCGCCGGTGACCTTCAGCCCCGACAGCGTGTCCGCGCTCTGCGTTCCCGTCTCGGGGTGGACCTTGTCGTAGCCCTCGATGTACCCGAAGAAGTACGCGTTCTTCTGGTTGTTCTTGAGACTGGCCCCGTAGTTCCAGGCGTCCACGAAGGACTGCGCGGTGACGGGCTCTCCGTTGCTGAACGTCCAGCCGCCCTTGACGGTGATCGTGAAGTTCTGCGAGTCCGAGGTGTCGATCTTCTGCGCCAGCATGTTCTGGGCCGCGCCGGTCGTGGCGTCGTACCGTTTCAGACCCCGGAAGATCATGTCGAGGACCTTGCCGCCCTGCACCTCGTTGGTGTTGGACGGCTCCAGCGGGTTCTGCGGGTCCCCCCAGGAGGAACTGAGCACGCCGGACGCGCCGCCGCCGCTGCCGCCGCCTCCGCCGCCGCAGGCCGTCGCCACGAGGGCCACCGCCGCCGCGCCCACGGCCCATGTGGCATGCGTCGCTCCACGCATGGAGTGCCTCCCAGAGTGCGCTGCCGCCAGCGCCGCGGCGCTGTTCCATTACCGGCCAATATCAACCGGTAACGCGCATACCGCACATTCAGGCCACCCGTACGTGGACGACCAACTCCACCTCGAAGCCGTCCGCGTCCTCCAGATACGCGGCGCAGTGCTGCGGACCGCCCGCGTGCGGATAGCGGTCCGAAAAGAGGGGTGACCAGCCGTGGCGGGGCGCCTCGGCCACGAGCCGGTCGAGTTCGGTGCGGTCCGGCACATGGAAGGCGAGGTGGTTCAGGCCGGGGCGCAGACGGTCGTGGGAGTCCGCCTTCAGCGCGGGCGACTGCTCGACGACGAGATAGGTCTCGCCCCGGCGCCAACTGCGGCCGTGCGGCCACTCCTGGTACGGCTCACAGCCCAGGCGCTCCAGCAGCCATCCCCAGGAGCGGACCGCGCGCTCCAGGTCCGGCACCCACAGTTCGACGTGATGCAGCATCTTCCCTCACCTGAAAAAGCCGGTTCCCGGCACCGCGGTGGCGGTGCCGGGAACCGGCCTGTCGATCACGGGACGCGTGGCGCTCAGGCCGCGTGCACGACGTTCTTCTCCTCGGCGAAGTGGCACGCCGACTCATGGGCCGCCGGCGAGTCCACGCCCATGAACACCTCGGGCACCGCGAGGATCGGGGTCTCCACGGAGCACTTGTCCTGGGCCTTCCAGCAGCGGGTGCGGAAGCTGCAGCCCGACGGCGGGTTGGCCGGGGACGGCACGTCACCGGTCAGGATGATCCGCTCGCGGTGCTCACGGGCCTCCGGGTCCGGCACCGGCACGGCCGACAGCAGCGCCTGGGTGTAGGGGTGCGTCGGGTGGTCGTAGATCTGCTCGTCGCTGCCGATCTCCGCCATCTTGCCTAGGTACATCACGCCGACCCGGTCCGAGATGTGCCGGACGATCGACAGGTCGTGCGCGATGAAGAGGTAGGACAGGTTGAACTCGTCCTGGAGCCGCTCCATCAGGTTGATGACCTGCGCCTGCACCGACACGTCGAGCGCCGATACCGGCTCGTCGCAGATGATGATCTCGGGGTTGAGCGCGAGACCGCGGGCGATGCCGATGCGCTGACGCTGACCGCCCGAGAACTGGTGCGGGTAACGGTTGATGTACTCGGGGTTGAGGCCGACCACGTCCAGCAGTTCCTGGACCTTGCGCCGCCGGTCGCCCTTCGGAGCCACCTCGGGGTGGATGTCGAAGGGCTCACCGATGATGTCGCCCACCGTCATACGGGGGTTGAGCGAGGTGTACGGGTCCTGGAAGACCATCTGGATGTTGCGGCGCACGGCCTTCAGGGCACGCCCGGACAGCTTGGTGATGTCCTGGCCCTTGTAGAAGATCTCGCCCGCGGTGGCCCGCTCCAGGTTCATCAGGAGCTTGGCCACGGTGGACTTGCCGCAGCCGGACTCGCCCACGATGCCCAGCGTCTCGCCCTGGTGCAGATCGAAGGAGACACCGTCGACGGCCTTCACCGCGCCGATCTGCCGCTTGAACAGGATGCCCTGGGTGAGCGGGAAGTGCTTCACCAGGTTGCGCACCTGAAGGATCGGCTCGCCACGGTCCACCGGCGCCTCGATCGCGGCGACCGCCTCCGTCTCGGAGTGGGCGTCGACGACCTCCACGTCGGAGACGTTCGGGGTGGCCTCCTGCTCGTCGTTCTTGCTGAGCTCAGCCATGGATCGTCTCCTTCCAGAAGTGGCAGGCCGAACCGCGGCCGACCAGCTCGGTGCCGTCCTGCTCGCTCACCGGGAGCAGCGCCGGCACGTCGGTGCGGCAGATGTCCTGGGCCTTGGGGCAGCGCGGGTTGAACGCGCAGCCGGTCGGGATGCGCAGCAGGTTGGGCGGCAGCCCCTTGATCGCGTACAGCTCCTGGCCCTTCTGGTCCAGGCGCGGGATCGAGTCCAGCAGACCCCGCGTGTACGGGTGCGCGGGGCGCTTGTACAGCTCGTGGACCGGGGCGCGCTCCACGATCCGGCCCGCGTACATCACGGCGATCTTGTCCGCGACGTCGGCGACGACGCCGAGGTCGTGGGTGATCAGGATCAGGCCCATGTTGTACTCGCGCTGAAGGTCCGCGAGCAGGTCCATGACCTGGGCCTGGACCGTCACGTCGAGCGCCGTGGTGGGCTCGTCCGCGATGATCAGGTCCGGCTCCAGGGCCAGCGCCATCGCGATCATGATGCGCTGGCGCATACCGCCCGAGAACTGGTGCGGGTAGTCGTTCACGCGGGCCGCGGAGGCCGGGATCTTCACCCGGTCCATCAGCTCGATCGCCTTGGCCTTGGCCTCCTTCTTGGAGAGGCCCTGGTGCACCCGGAACATCTCGCCGAGCTGGTAGCCGACGGACAGGACCGGGTTGAGCGAGCTGAGCGCGTCCTGGAAGATCATGGCGATCTTCTGGCCGCGGATCTTGCGGCGCTCCTCGCCGGACATCTTGAGCATGTCCTGGCCGCGGAAGAGGATCTCGCCCTGCGGGATCCTCGCCGGCGGCATGTCGAGGATGCCCATGATCGCCTGCGCGGTCACGGACTTGCCGGAGCCGGACTCGCCGAGCACGGCGAGGGTCTCGCCCGCGCTGACGCTGTAGTTGACGCCGTTGACCGCCTTGGCCACGCCCTCGCGGGTGTGGAACTCGACGTGCAGGTCACGCACTTCGAGCAGCGGCCCGTCGTCGGCGCCGCCCTTACGCGGGGCGGGCACCGGGACGGAGTCTTCTTCGATGATGGTCACGTACGCCTCCCTCAGCGCAGCTTCGGGTCGAGGGCGTTACGGACGGCCTCACCGAGCATGATGAACGCCAGCACCGTGATGCTGAGCATGATCGACGGGTACAGCATGATCCACTGCGCCACGCGAATCTGGTTGCCGCCGTCCGAGATGTCGTTGCCCCAGGACACGCCGTTGAGGCCGAGTCCGAGGAAGGACAGGGTCGCCTCGGCGGAGATGTAGACACCGAGCGAGATGGTGGAGACGACGATCACGGGGGCGAGGGTGTTCGGCAGGATGTGCCGGAACATGATCCGCGGGGTGCTCGCGCCCAGGGCCTTGGCCGCGTGTACGTAGTCGGCCTGCTTGGTGGTGATCACCGCGCCGCGCATCACTCGGGCGATCTGCGTCCAGCCGAAGGCGGCCAGCGCGCCGATGACGACCCAGGTCGTGCGGTCCGGGAAGGAGGTCAGCACGACCATGGTGGCGAGCAGGAACGGGATGCCGAAGAAGACGTCCGTCAGGCGCGACAGGATCGAGTCGACGATGCCGCCGAAGTATCCGGCGATCATGCCCATCAGGCCACCCACGACCGTCACCGCGAGGGTGGTGCCGAAGCCCACGGCCACGGAGGCCCGGGTGCCGTAGATGGTACGGGCGTAGACACTGCGGCCCTGCTGGTCGTAGCCCAGCCAGTCCGCGGAGAACACATGGCCCAGCTTCGGCTTCTGCAGGAAGTGCTTGGCCAGATCGCCCTTGATCGGGTCGGTGTCGGTGAACAGCCCCGGGAAGAAGGTGATCGTCAGCAGCAGCAGGATCAGCACCGCCGAGACACCGAAGATCCAGCTGTGCCGGAGGTCGTTCCAGGCGTCGCCCCACAGGCTGCGGGACTTCTCCGGCTTGGCCGCGGGAACCGCCACCGGGGTGGCCGCGCCGTCGGTCGCCACCGCCGTCTGGACGTCGGTCTTGGTCACGTCAGGCATAGCGAATCCTCGGGTCCAGGACCGCGTACAGCAGGTCGACGAGCAGGCTGGCGAGGAGATAGACCAGCACCAGAATGGTCACCAGGCCGACGAGCGTGGTGCCTTCACGCCGCACGATGGACTGGTAGATCGTGCCGCCGATGCCCTGGATGTTGAACAGGCCCTCGGTGACGACGGCTCCGCCCATCAGCGCGCCGATGTCGGTGCCCAGGTAGGTGATCACGGGGATCAGCGAGTTGCGCATGAGGTGGACACCCACCACACGACGCCGGGGCAGGCCCTTGGCGATGGCCGTACGGATGTAGTCGGCGCGCAGGTTCTCGGCGACCGACGTACGGGTGAGCCGGGTCACATAGGCCAGCGAGGCGGTCGCGAGGACGAACGCCGGCATCAGCAACTCGTTGTAGTTCGTGGAGTCGTTCACGTTCGGCGGCAGCCAGTTGAGCTGGAAGGCGAAGACGACCTTCAGGATGAAGCCGAGAACGAACACCGGAACGGAGATCAGCAGCAGCGAGACCAGCAGGATCGCGTTGTCCGCGAACCGCCCGGCGCGCATGCCCGCCCAGACGCCCAGGGCGATGCCCAGGACGACCTCGATGGCGAAGGACAGCGAGGCCAGGCGAAGGGTCACCGGGAACGCCTCGCTGAGGACGTCCGTGACGGGGCGGCCGCTCGCGATCTGCGTGCCGAAGTCGAAGTGAAGGATCATGTCCTTCATGTAGTGGTAGTACTGCACCAGGATCGGCTGGTCCAGGCCGTACTGATGTCTCAGTGAGGCGATGACGGCAGGGCTTCCGCCCTTGTCGCCGAACAGGCCTCGCACGGGGTCGCCGGGCAGGGCGTAAACCATGAGAAAGATCAGCAGGGTTGTCCCGATGAAGACCGGGATCATCTGGAGCAGTCGTCGTGCGACGTAGCGCCCCATCGTGCCTCCATATAGTTACTACGACGACAGCCGACGGGCCCTTTCCCTGCGCACCCCTGAACGATGCGCATGGAAAGGGCCCCCCGGCCGCTGCCGTCCCCCCGGGCGCGGCGCACGAGGCGGCGCCGCACCCGGGATCACGGGCTGATTGCGGTTACTTCTTGACCTGAACGCCGGTCAGGATCGGGTCGCCGTCCTGGGCGTACTCGACGCCGGTGACCTTGTCCGAGTAGCCCGCGTTGACCTTGTAGTACCAGAGCGGAATGCTCGGCATGTAGTTGACGAGCTCCTTCTCGATGTCCTGGTACTTCTTCTCCGAGTCCGCGAGCGAGCTGGCGCTGTCGGCCGCGGCGATATCGGCGTCGATCTTCTTGTTCGAGAAGCCGCTCGTGTTGCCGTCCGACTTGGTGCCGAACAGGTCACGGATGAAGTTGGCGTTCATCGGGAAGTCGAGCACCCAGCCACTGCGGTACATGGACTTGACCGCGTGCGCGTCACGCGCGTCCAGGTCGGCCTGGAAGTCGGCCTTGGAGTCGCCGGAGCACTTGACACCGGTGGCGTTGGTGATCGAGTTGCAGACCGCCTCCACCCACTCCTTGTGACCGCCGTCGGCGTTGTACTGGATGGTCATGGCGTTGCCCGGGACGCCGCCGCCGTCCTTGATGAGCTGCTTCGCCTTGGTCGGGTTGTACGTGAAGACGTCACCGCCGACGTTCGGCTCGTAGCCGAGCACACCCTTCGCGACCCAGCCGGTGGCGGGCTCGCGGGTGCCCTGGAGCACCGTCTTGGTGATGGTGGCGCGGTCGATCGCCATCGACAGGCCCTGCAGGACCTTCGGGTTGATGTCCTTCCACTGCTTGGTGTAGAAGGCCGGCGTGATCGTCTGGATCGCCGAGTACGCCTTGTCCACCGCGCGGCTGCCGAGGTCCGACTTGTAGACCGGCAGGTCCTTCGGGGCGACCTGACGCAGAACGTCGACGTTGCCCGACTTCAGGTCCTCGTAGGCCGTCTCCAGGTTGGTGTAGTTCTTGAAGAGCACACCACCGTTCTTGGCCTTGTCCGGACCCTGGTAGCCGTCGAACTTGGCGACCTCGATCTGCTTCTTGTGCGCCCAGCTGACGAACTTGTACGGGCCGTTGCCGATCGGGTGCTCGCCCGCGGCCTTCGGGTCCTTGTAGAAGGACTCGGGCAGCGGCGAGAAGACCTCGTAGCCGAGCTTGTAGACGTAGTAGGGGATCGCCTTGGAGAGCGTGATCGTGAAGGTGTTGTCGTCGACGACCTTCAGACCGGACATCTCCGTGGCCTTCGGCTTGCCCTTCGCCGGGGCGACGTCGTCGTAGCCCGCGATGTCGGAGAACCAGAAGCTGTTGGTCTGCTTGTTCGCCGGGGCGGCAGCCCAGTTCCACGCCTTGACGTAGGACGTGGCGGTCACCGGGGTGCCGTCGTGGAACTTCCAGCCCGACTTCAGCTTGACCGTGTACGTCTTGTTGTCCTTCGTGTCCACCGACTGGGCGTTCACGTAGACGATGTTGCCCTTGTCGTCGTAGCTCACGAGCTGCGAGAAGAGCGACTTGATGACGATGCTGCCGTTGGACTCCATGGTGTTGGCCGGCTGCAGCGGGTTCTGCGGCTCGCCCACCTCGACCGAGAACTTACCGGCCGGGTCGACGGCGGCCTTGCTGTCGCTGCCCTTGTCGCTACCGCCACCACCACAGGCGGTCGCTCCCAGCGCCACAACCGCGGCTATCGCGACCCACTTGGCGCTCTTGGCACCGCGCATGGGTTCCTCCTCATGAGTCCATTGGTTCACCGCAAAAGGGAGCACTAGTCACACTGCCGACACTTGGGACGGAGAAAGTGCTGGTGCCCCCTGCGCTCGCAAGCCGACGCCACCTGAAGGCGTATGGCCCGTTGATCCGAGCTCTACGCGCCTAACTATCTGCCATGGGCCAGAGCCCGACCACACTCACAAGGTCTCGGTTCGATCACACCTGTCGCCTACTTCTTCCAAAATCCGGACAAAGGGTTTGCTGAAAGATCCCTCCGAAACGGACTTGTTACACATCTATCGGTCTCGACCGTCCGCATTGCGGACGCGCGGAGCGAAAAAAGAGGTTGCGACTATCGTGGCCGTCATGTGGGGGTGCCATCGGCGTGCCCACCCACCCCGGACCGGCGGAGGCAGCTGCCCCGTTTCGCGGTCAACGGGCTTCCATGACAAGGCCGTTCGCTGATCAAGCGGGTACGTCCCCCGACGGTGTGATCACTGCGCCGAGAGGCGCCGTGCGGCCGGGACCCACGTGATTGCAGGGTAGTGGGAACCGGCCAATTTGGAGGGCTCCTCCTCCGTAATGAAGGGTTTTCCCTACCCTCCCCTCGCTCTCCGCCCTATCGCAGCCACGTACCGCGGCGCAAACCGCGCGTCGGGCTCGGCCCGCCCCCCAACGCAACGGGCACCCCGCGGATGCGAGGTGCCCGAAATCACTGCGGAACGGTCGAGGTCAGCCGTGCTTGGCCCGGCTGGCGGTGCGACCGCGCTCCTTCTGGTCGAGGACGACCTTGCGGATGCGCACGGCCTCCGGGGTCACCTCGACGCACTCGTCGTCGCGGCAGAACTCCAGGGACTGCTCCAGGGAGAGCTTGCGCGGCGGGACGATCGCCTCGAACGAGTCGGCCGAGGACGACCGCATGTTCGTGAGCTTCTTCTCCTTGGTGATGTTCACGTCCATGTCGTCGGCGCGCGAGTTCTCGCCGACGATCATGCCCTCGTACACCTCGGTGCCGGGGTCGGTGAACAGCACACCGCGCTCCTGGAGGTTCGTCATCGCGAAGGCGGTGACGGCGCCGGAGCGGTCGGCGACCAGCGAGCCGTTGTTACGGGTGGTCAGCGTGCCGAACCACGGCTCGTGACCCTCGTGGATGGAGTGGGCGATGCCCGTACCGCGCGTGCCGGTCAGGAACTCGGTCCGGAAGCCGATGAGGCCGCGGGAGGGCACGACGAACTCCAGTCGGACCCAGCCGGAGCCGTGGTTCGACATGTTGTCCATACGGCCCTTGCGGACGCCCATGAGCTGCGTGACCGCGCCCATGTGCTCCTCGGGCACGTCGATCGTCATGCGCTCGACCGGCTCGTGCACCTTGCCGTCGATGATCTGGGTGACCACCTGGGGCTTGCCGATGGTCAGCTCGAAGCCCTCGCGGCGCATCTGCTCGACCAGGATGGCGAGCGCGAGCTCACCACGGCCCTGGACCTCCCAGGCGTCCGGACGCTCGGTGTCCAGCACCCGCAGGGAGACGTTACCGACCAGCTCGCGGTCGAGACGGTCCTTGACCTGGCGGGCGGTGACCTTGCGGTCCTTGACCGCGGACTTGGCGTCCGCGCCCTTGCCGGTGCCACCACGGCCGACCAGCGGCGAGGTGTTCGTACCGATCGTCATCGAGATCGCCGGCTCGTCCACCGTGATCAGCGGCAGCGCGATCGGGTTCTCGGGGTCGGCGAGGGTCTCGCCGATCATGATCTCCGGGATACCGGCGACGGCGCAGATGTCACCGGGGCCCGCCACCTCGGCGGGCTTGCGGGTGAGCGCCTCGGTCATCAGCAGCTCGGTGATGCGGACGTTGGACATCGTGCCGTCGCGCTTGATCCACGTGACGGTCTGGCCCTTGCGCAGCTCGCCCTGCTCGACGCGGAGCAGCGCGATACGGCCGAGGAAGTTGTCGGCGTCCAGGTTGGTGACGTGCGCCTGGAGCGGGGCGGACTCGTCGTAGGACGGGGCCGGGACGGACTCCAGGATCGTGGTGAAGAACGGCTCCAGGCTGTCGCTGTCCTGCGGGACCGTGCCGTTCTCCGGCTTGGTCAGGGAGGCGACGCCGTCACGCGCACACGCGTAGACGATCGGGAACTCGATCTGGTCCTCGTCGGCGTCCAGGTCGAGGAAGAGGTCGTACGCCTCGTTCACGACCTCGTCGATGCGCGAGTCGGGACGGTCCGTCTTGTTGATGCACAGGATGACGGGCAGGCGGGCCTGCAGCGCCTTGCGCAGCACGAAGCGGGTCTGCGGCAGCGGGCCCTCGGAGGCGTCGACGAGGAGGACGACCGCGTCCACCATCGACAGACCGCGCTCGACCTCGCCACCGAAGTCGGCGTGGCCCGGGGTGTCGATGATGTTGATGGTGATGACCTCACCACCATCCTTCGGGTGGTACTTCACGGCCGTGTTCTTGGCCAGGATCGTGATGCCCTTCTCACGCTCCAGGTCGTTCGAGTCCATCATGCGGTCGTCAAGCGACTCGGCGGCGTGCGCGGCGAAGGCACCGGCCTGCTTGAGCATGGCATCGACCAGGGTGGTCTTGCCGTGGTCGACGTGGGCGACGATGGCTACGTTGCGGATGTCGTGGCGCGTGGCCATATTGAGGCGCTTCTCCCGGAGTGAGTGGACGGCCTGCGCGTACGTCAGTGCTACGCGGACCCTGCCGGGCTGGACACGCCACGGCCTTACCCCATGGTACGTGGCCTTGACGGGCACGGCCTCCGCGGGCTGTTCCGCGGAGGCCGTGGGCGGCGTTGACCGCCCTTCCTGCTTGCCCTTCCTACCTGTCCTTCTTGGGTGCCGTTCCCCCCTGCGCACCCTTCTTCAGAAAGCCCATGTCCTCATAGAGGGGGGTCTGGAACCCGAAGGCGCCGGCGTTGGCGAGGTTCAGGCGGGTGGCCGTGAGCTGGGGGCGCTGATAGAGGGGAATCGATCCGGCGGCGGCCCAGATCCGGGCGTCGGCCTTGCGGACCAGGGAACGCGACTCGTCCTCGTCCAGCGTCGCGATGGCCTGATCGAACAGCTGGTCGACCTGATCGGTGCCGACCCGGGTGTAGTTCTGCTCGACGGCGAGGGAGCCGTCGGCCGCCGGGACCGGCTTCGCGTAGATCGGGCGGGCGTCGGTGGCGGGGAAGGCCGAGGCGGGCCAGGAGTACAGCGCCAGGTCGTACTGGCCCGAGGCGATGTGGTCCTTGAAATAGCTGTCGTCCGGCACCCTGGACGTCTCGGTACGGATGCCGATGTGCTCCAGCATCCGCGAGATCTGGTCGGCCACCGTGCGCAGCGAGTCCGAACCGGGACCCGAGGGCAGGACGAAGCGCAGTGTCAGCGCCTTGCCGTCCTTGGCGAGCGCGCCCGCCGCGGCGCCCGCCGGGGCGGCCGTGCCCTTGGGCGCGTAGGCGCCGGGCGCCCCGCCCTGCCGGTTGTCCTTGGGGGCGTACTGCCTGCCGTCGAGATGCTTGCCGGCCTCCTCGTCCCCGTGCTGATTCCCGTTCTTCCCGTGCTTCTCGGCGTGGTCCTTCGGGTCCTTCTTGTCCCGGTCGGCCTCACCGTTCTTGTCGTCCTCGCCGACGATGAACGTTCCGTCGTCCGAGTCCGCGCCAGGGTCCGCCTTCTTGCCCTCGGGCCCGGCCGCCTTGTCCTTGTCCTTCTTCTGATGCTGTTGCTGCTCGTTCACCGGTCCCCCGGGCACCCATCCGGCATCCGCCAGCAGCGCCTGCGCCTCCTTGGTGTCCTGACCGCCGAGCGCGCCGCTGTTGTCGGCGTAGTCCGGCTGGCCGGAGAGCGCGAGGTGGCTGCCGACCGGGACGGCGGGCAGGCCCAGCGGGCCCAGGACGGCCTGGGCGAGTTCGTCGCGGTTGATCGCGCGGGCGACTGCGCGGCGGACGCGCTCGTCGGCGAGCGGGCCCTCGGAGCCGTTCAGGGCCAGCTGGGTGTAGGCGGGCTCGAGGGACTTGCGGACCACGAAGTCGCGCAGGGACGTCTGCTGACGGGCGTACGTCGCGATCGCCGTGCGCTGCTTCTTGCGGGCCTTGATCTCGTCGGACGCGGCCTCCTCGTCGGAGCCGTGCGCGACCGCCCAGGAACGCAGCGCTTTCGCGGGCGTGAGCGCGGAGCCCGGTCCCTGCAGCCGGACGGTCCCCTTTTCGCGGGCGGCGAGCGCGATCCGGCCGGCCTCTTCGGGGTCGATCTCGGCCAGGTCGACCTTGTCGGCGGCGAGCGCCTCGGCCCGCTTGTCGCGCGGGACGGCGATCAGCGCGATCTCGGAGAGCTTGGCGGGGCGGCCCCACCAGCGCGGGTTGCGGGCGAGGAGGACCTCGCCGCTCTTGTGGTCGATCTTCTGGAGGGCGAACGGGCCCGCGGTGGCCTGGAGCTTGGTGCGCGCCCCGTCGTTGAAGGCGTCCGCGGTGCCCATCACGTCCTTGGGGTACAGCGGTGAGAAGAGCGACTTCCAGTCGGCGTAGGGGCGACTGAAGGTGACGCGGACCTCCAGGTTGCTCTTGCCGCGCTCGATCTTCTCGATGCGGTCGTAGCCGGCGTTGCGGGCCGTCCAGTAGGCGCTGTCCTTGCCGGACAGGGCGCGCCACTGGGCGGCGAAGTCGGCGGCGCCGATCTCACGGCCGTCGCTCCAGACCGCCTGCTGGTTGAGCTTGTAGAGCACGACCTGCTTGGGCTCGGTCTCGACGATCTTGGCCGATTCGAGGTAGTCGGGGTTGAGCTGCGGGGTGCCGTTGGAGTCGAGGCGGTACAGGGCGGGCAGTACGGCGCCGGCGATCCGGGAGGTGCCGGCGTCGGCGTCCGCCTGGAAGGTGTTGAGGGTCTCCGGTACGGCGTCCACCGCCCAGCGCAGGGTGCCGCCGTCCGCGATCTGGTCGCGGGTCGCAGGTGCGATGTCCTGCGCGGCGAGGGGCTTGGCGACCTCCTCGTCGGCGCTGCACGCGGCGAGGGCGGGTACCGCGAGCGCGCCCGCGGTGAGGAACGCGACCGAGCGCATCACCGCGCGCAGTCCGACGCCGTCGTGGGACATCTCTGGTACCTCCGGGACAAGCCGCTCCGCGGGCGAACAGGGTTTCTGATCATGTTTGGCAGTATATTTACCGATATAAGGAGTTGATCAGATCTACGGACCCACTGAAGAGGAAAGGGTTCACCTGCCGGTGGCGACACGCGGGGAGCGAGAGAAAGCACACCCGTGCGGCGTAACGCCGGCCGACTCGATTCAGCCCGTCCGGCGTTCGAGGACGAGACCGTTCAAGCCGAAGCGGGGGTCTGGGGGCGCAACCCCCAGGGGACGGCGCCCCCAGCGCACGCCCGCCAATTGGTGCACGTCCCTTCACACCGGCAGGTGTGACGCGCAACACTCGCAGGCGCATGAACGTTGCCACCCAGGGCCCAGAGGGCCCACGGAAGTGAGGTCACGTCATGTCCGTGCAAGACGACCTGATGTCAGTGCAGCGCTGCCTCGAAGACCTGAACCGGTCGGTGGGCCGCCTGGAACAGCAAATCGGCAGCGGCGGACTCGAGATGCGCCGCGTCCGTGCCGACGCCGACCATCTGCGCGAGAGCGTCGCGCTGCTGCGCGAGACGGCCCCCGGCGTCACCTCGCCGCGGCGCCCCGATCTCGTGGCCATCCCCGACACCCCGTACGACAACGCCTTGTGGACCGACTCGGACGACGAGGGTCTCGGCGCCCGCGACCGGCACGCCCCCTGACCCGACCCCGACCGGAGCTCTCCCTTGACCACTGGTACGGAACCACATCCGAACAGCGGCGGCGTGCACACCGGTACGCGCGCCGCGATCACCGCCCCGCATCTGCGCACCGACCGCTGGTGGCTGGCTCCCGCCGTCACCGCGGCCGGGCTGCTGGCCTTCGTCGTGTACTCGACCTGGCGTGCGTTCGCGGACACGAACTACTACTCGGCGCCGTACGTCTCGCCGTTCTACTCGCCCTGTCTGGCCGAGCGGTGCCAGACCATGCACGCGGGCCCGAACGCGAACCTCTTCGGGAGCTGGTGGGGCATCTCCCCCGCCATCATCATCCTGATCTTCCCGCTCGGTTTCCGGCTGACCTGCTACTACTACCGCAAGGCGTACTACCGCAGCTTCTGGGCGTCGCCACCGGCCTGCGCGGTCGCCGAACCGCACAAGAAGTACACCGGCGAGACCCGCTTCCCGCTCATCCTGCAGAACATCCACCGGTACTTCTTCTACGCGGCCATCATCGTCGCCGGCATCCTCACGTACGACACCGTGCTGTCCTTCCGCGACGAGCACTACAACTGGGGCCACATGGGCCTGGGCACCCTGGTCTTCCTGCTCAACATCACGCTGATCTGGGCGTACACCCTGTCCTGCCACTCCTGCCGGCACATCGTCGGCGGCAAGCTCAAGCACTTCTCCAAACATCCCGTGCGCTACCGGATGTGGCAGTGGGTCGGGAAGCTCAACGCCCGTCACATGCTGCTCGCCTGGGCGTCGCTGATCAGCGTGGCGCTCGCGGACTTCTACGTGTATCTCCTCGCGTCCGGCGCCTTCGACGATCCGCGCTTCTTCTAGCTGAGTGGGGCCCTCTGATGTCCGTGGTTGACAGGCAGGAGTGGGACGTTGTCGTGGTCGGCGCCGGTGGCGCCGGACTGCGCGCCGCCATCGAGGCGCGCGAACGTGGCGCTCGTACGGCCGTGATCTGCAAGTCCCTGTTCGGCAAGGCGCACACCGTGATGGCCGAGGGCGGCATCGCGGCGGCGATGGCCAATGTCAACGAGCACGACAACTGGCAGGTCCACTTCCGCGACACCATGCGCGGCGGGAAGTTCCTCAACCAGTGGCGGATGGCCGAGCTGCACGCCCAGGAAGCGCCCGACCGAGTGTGGGAGCTGGAGACCTGGGGCGCCCTCTTCGACCGTACGAAGGACGGGCGAATCTCGCAGCGCAACTTCGGCGGCCATGAGTATCCGCGGCTCGCGCACGTCGGCGACCGGACGGGCCTGGAGCTCATCCGGACCCTGCAGCAGAAGATCGTGGCCCTCCAGCAGGAGGACATGAAGGAGACCGGGGACTACGAGAGCCGCCTGAAGGTGTACCAGGAGTGCACCGTCACCCGGATCCTGAAGGACGGGAACCGGGTCTCGGGCGCCTTCTGCTACGAGCGCGAATCGGGCCGTTTCTTCGTCCTCGAAGCGCCCTCCGTCGTGATCTCCACGGGCGGTATCGGCAAGTCGTTCAAGGTGACGTCGAACTCGTGGGAGTACACGGGCGACGGGCACGCCCTCGCGCTGCTCGCCGGAGCGCCGCTGCTCAACATGGAGTTCGTGCAGTTCCATCCGACGGGCATGGTCTGGCCGCCGTCGGTGAAGGGGATCCTGGTCACCGAGTCGGTGCGCGGGGACGGCGGGGTGCTCAGGAACTCCGACGGCAAGCGGTTCATGTTCGACTACATCCCGGACGTCTTCAAGGAGAAGTACGCGCAGTCCGAGGAGGAGGGCGACCGCTGGTACGAGGACCCGGACCACAACCGGCGTCCCCCGGAGCTGCTGCCCCGCGACGAGGTCGCCCGCGCCATCAACTCCGAGGTGAAGGCGGGTCGCGGGTCGCCGCACGGCGGGGTCTTCCTCGATGTGTCGACCCGGATGCCCGCCGAGGTGATCCGGCGCCGGCTTCCCTCCATGTACCACCAGTTCAAGGAGCTCGCGGACGTCGACATCACGGCGGAGGCGATGGAGGTCGGACCCACCTGCCACTACGTGATGGGCGGCATCGCGGTCGCGTCGGACTCGGCGGCCGCGCGCGGCGTACCGGGGCTGTTCGCCGCCGGTGAGGTCGCGGGCGGCATGCACGGCTCCAACCGGCTCGGCGGCAACTCCCTGTCCGACCTGCTGGTCTTCGGGCGGCGGGCGGGACTGCACGCCGCCGGGTACGCCGCCGACCTGGCCGAGGACCGCCCGCCCGTGGACGACATCCAGATCGACACGGCGGCGGCCGAGGCCCTGCGGCCCTTCTCGGCCGAGGGTCCGGAGCCGAGTTCGGAGAGCGGACGCCCGCCCGAGAACCCGTACTCCCTTCACCAGGAACTCCAGCAGACCATGAACGACCTGGTCGGCATCATCCGCCGCGAGGCCGAGATGGAACAGGCCCTGGAGAAACTCGCGGAGCTGCGGGTACGGGCACGGCGGGCCGGAGTCGAGGGCCACCGGCAGTTCAACCCCGGCTGGCACCTCGCCCTCGACCTGCGCAACATGCTCCTGGTCAGCGAGTGCGTGGCCCGCGCCGCCCTGGAGCGCACGGAGTCACGCGGCGGCCACACCCGCGAGGACCATCCGACGATGGAGCGGACCTGGCGTCGCGTGAACCTCCTGTGCCAACTCACCGACCCCACGGGCGGGTTGGCGGCCACCGACCCGGTGCACGGCCAGATCGACCTCAGCCGCGAGACCACCGAACCCATTCGTCCCGACCTGCTCGCCCTCTTCGAGAAGGAGGAGCTGGTCAAGTACCTCGCCGAAGAGGAGCTCTACGAGTGAGCAGCTACGAAGCCCGCTTCAAGGTGTGGCGCGGGGATGTGAAGGGCGGCGGCCTGGAGGACTTCGCGGTCGAGGTCAACGACGGTGAGGTGGTGCTGGACATCATCCACCGGCTCCAGGCGACCCAGGCCCCGGACCTGGCCGTCCGCTGGAACTGCAAGGCGGGCAAGTGCGGTTCGTGCTCGGCGGAGATCAACGGGCGCCCCCGGCTGATGTGCATGACGCGCATGTCGGTGTTCACGCGGGAGGAGACGATCACCGTCACACCGCTGCGTGCCTTCCCGGTCGTACGGGATCTCGTCACGGACGTCGGCTTCAACTACGCGAAGGCGCGGCAGGTCCCCGCCTTCGTCCCGCCGGCCGGTCTCGGCCCCGGCGAGTACCGCATGCAGCAGGAGGACGTGGACCGCTCGCAGGAGTTCCGCAAGTGCATCGAGTGCTTCCTGTGCCAGGACACCTGCCATGTCGTGCGCGACCACGAGGAGAACAAACCGGCGTTCGCGGGCCCGCGCTTCCTGATGCGCGTCGCCGAACTGGACATGCATCCGCTGGACGCCGCCTCCGACACCGGCCTGGACCGCAAGCGCACCGCCCAGGACGAGCACGGCCTCGGCTACTGCAACATCACCAAGTGCTGCACGGAGGTCTGCCCCGAGGGCATCAAGATCACGGACAACGCTCTGATCCCCTTGAAGGAACGCGCGGTCGACCGCAAGTACGACCCGCTGGTGTGGCTGGGTTCGAAGATCAGGAGGCGGAATTCGTCTTCATCGGACTCCTAGGACCCTAGGGAGCCGAAGGAGCGGACGGCCCGCGGCGGCGGTCGCGGGTCGCGCGGTGCATCAGCGCGACGCCGGTGATCAGGCCCGCGCCGCTCACGACGGCGGCGGCGAACTGGACGAACCCGGGCCCCGTGAAGGCCAGGCTCAGCGACTCAAGGGCGAGGGCCGCCGTCAGTACCAGCGCGCCCTGGCCCCACAGGCGGCGCCGGACGACGGGACGGCGCTCCCACCCGGGCACCCGGCCGCCGCGCACGGCGACGATCCCGACGGCCGCGGCGAGTCCGAGGACCACGCCCTCGCCGAGGCCCGCCGCGAAGAGCCAGGGCCCCGTCATCGGCGTGCGGGGATACCGGGGCGACCAGGACGCCGCGAGGCCATCTGCAGCACGAGCCCCGCGATGAACAGGGCCATACCGGTCATCGCGAAGGGCGCCATGCCGAGGTCGGGCCCTCGAAACGGGCCGAGGAACATGTACAGGGACATTCCGACGGCCCCCACCAGCGAGCCGTACCCCCACAGCTTCGGCCGGAGGACACGGGGGCGCAGCCAGGGCGGCACCCAGCCCGTGACGATCCCGGCGACCCCCATCAGCGCCGCGCCGGTCATGGCCAGCGCGGCGAAGCCCACCAGATACGGGTGCACGGACTTTCCTCTCCCCCAGAGCGCGCCGAACCGGCGCGCGCCCTCAGATCATGGCACGGGGTTCTCCAGCAGCGTGAGGGTCTGCCCGACGCTGTGTTCCGCGATCCCCCGCATGAACTCCGGATCCGGGAAGTCGCCGTCGAGGAGCCGGAGGGGGCCCGCGACCAGCGACAGGTGCATGGCCAGGCGGTAGAGGCGCAGCCGGTCCTCGTCGAGGCCGTCGGCGCGCAGGGCCTCGTAGGCGTGCTGGATGCGCTGGCGCAGGAAGACGTGCTCCCACTCCGCGTCGAAGTAGAGCAGGCCCTCGATGTCGATGAGGGCGGGGTGGCCGTGCTCGTCCACGAGGACGTGGTCCGGACCGAGTTCGCCGTGGACCAGGCCGACGCGGCCGCGCGGTCGGACCGGCTCGGCGAGGGCGTGCAGACGGTCGTACAGGGCCTCGCGTACGGCGGCGATCCGAGGGTCGCGTGCGGCGGCCTCCGCCAGGTCGGCCAGGGCCCGTTCGAGGACGACCTGCTCGCACGAACCGCCGTGCGCGGCGCCGCCGTTGTCGACGACGGCGACCTTGCCGTGGCGGGGTGCGGGGTGGGCGTGCAGGGTGCGCAGGACCCCGGCCAGTTCCCGCAGGGGCCCTTCGGCGGCCTGGGGGTCGCGGTGCAGCAGGTCCTCCAGGCTGCCGCCGCGCACGTCCTCCACCACGGCCGCGTCCGAGGGCAGCTGCGTGTGGCTGCGGTCGGCGAACAGCAGGCGGGGGGTGCGGATGCCGAGGGCGGTGAGCCTGTCGTACGCGGCGCTGAAGAGGTCGAGCCCGGATGCGTGCGAGAAGGAGTCGCGCGGGTCGGCCGGGGCCGCGTCCCAGTAGTCCTCGGCCGGGTCCCAGACGTAGGCGACCGCGGTGGAGCCGTCGTCGAGGAAGAGCCGGTAGACACCCTTCTTGCTGCCGCCGCGCAGTCGGGCGACCGCGGTGAGCGTCCGGGCCGGGCCGAGAGCGGCACGGGCGAGGGGCGCGAGTTCGTCCCTCGTGAGCGGCCTGCGCGTGGCGGTCATCGGACCCAGCCCTCCTCGTACGCCGTCCAGTCCTTCTCCCGGGCGGCGAAGTCCACGTACAGGGCGACGCCGAAGTGTTCCCGGGTGCGGTCGGTGCGGGAGAGGCCGAGGCGGGTGCCACGGACGGCCGCGGCGACCGTCTCCGCGGAGCCGTGGTGGTCCATGTTGTCCTCGTAGTAGAAGGGCAGGCCCATCAGCAGATCGGTCGACTTCGGGGTGACTTCGAGGGCGAGGGAGGTCTGCTCGGCGACGTAACCCCCGTACAGGCTCTCCAGCGGAAGCGCCGTGTCGTACGACATCACGGCGATCTGGTCGACCCGGCGGGCGACCTGTCCGAAGAACGACTGGGACCACCACTTGGGGTGCGCGGTGAAGGCGCCGAAGACGGAGTGGAGGTTCGGGAGCGGGTCGATCTGGTGGGCGGCGACGGAGAGCTGGGCGTCGTGGGCGCGGGTGACGTGGCGCAGATCGTCGAGCAGGGAAAGGTAGTTCGCGTCGCCGGAGTGCAGGGGCTCCAGGTCGAAGTGGGCGCCCTCGAAACCGGCGTCGAGGATCTGCCCGGCGGAGCGGACGACGGCGGCCCGGGTCGCCGCCCGTTCCAGGCGCATCCCGACCTCCCCCTCGGTGGCGAGCACATCGCCGAGCCAGGCCTGGACACGGACACCGGGCAGTTCGCGGTGCACGGCGTCGACCAGCCAACGCGCCTTCGGGTACGCCGACTCGGGCAGGGTCCCGTCGTGCTCCAGCGGTCCCGCGTGCACATACAGATCCCGGATCCCGGTGGTCCGCAGCCGCTTCGCGAGCGCCTTGACGTCCGCGTCCTTCTTCCGGCCGTCCACCCAGGCGTGGCCCATCCAGAGGGCGTCACGGTCCCTGGTCCGGGTACCGGAGGCGGGGTCTCCGGCGTAGTTGGCCCGCAGGGCGATGCCCGCGGTGAGCAGGGAGAGGACCACCGTCACCACGAGCGCGAGCGCGACCCGTTTGGGCCAGCGGAGGCGGGGGTGTCGCCAGCCTTGGCCCACCGTGCGAAGCCAGGCGGGGACCCGGCTCGGGGAGGTACGGCCCTGGTCGCCCTCTTCCTTGCCCTCTTCCCTGCCGGTCCCCGCCCCGACCGGTGTCGCCGGCGTCTCCGCCACCGGCTCCAGCCCGGTCCCCGTGCGCTGCTCGTCCATCCCCCGGTGCCCCCTCCGTATGCCCCCGTATCCCCGGTACCTTAAGCGGCCCCGCCTCGGCGCACCCCCGGTCGCGCCCCGGTGCAAGCGGTCATACGCTCCCAAATGTGACGTCGCCCCTGAGCCGAAGCCGGTCACGCCGAGCCACGTCCCACATAGCCGTACGGGTGGCGCATGCCGTGCTCGGGGGGCTGCTGGCGGTGGGGTGGCTGCTGCTGCCCGTCGCACGGGCGGGAGCCGACGAGGTGCGGGCCGCGCCCGGGCGGGGTGGGACGAGCACCGGCGATCTCGTGCTGCCCCTCGTCGCGGTGGTCGCCGCGGGGGCGCTGGCGGCGTATTCGTACGCGCGGCGGACACGACGGGCCCGGACCCGTACGACGCCCGGCGGCGGCACCCCGCACCCCGTGCCGTTCGCCGAACTCGACCGGCAGGCAGGGCGGTTGCTCGTCGGGATCGACGACTGCGTGCGCACCGGAACGGAGGAACTCGGCTGGGCCGCGGCCCAGTTCGGGGAGGAGGCCGTCGCGACCTGCACGCAGGCACTGGCGTTCGCGCGCTCCGAGCTGACGGCTTCCTTCCGGCTGTGGCAGCGGCTGGACGACACCCGGACGGACGACAGCCTCGTGAGGCGGCAGCTGCTGGAGGAGATCGTCGCCCGCTGTACGGAGGCAGGGCGGCGGCTGGACGCGGAGGCGCCCGGGTTCGACCTGCTGCGCGCCCTGGAACGGACGTTGCCTGCCGCACTGGAGTCGGCGGAGGCCCGTTTCCGGGAGCTCACCGCGCGCACCCCGGCCGCGGAGGCGACGCTCACCGAACTGCGCGAGCGGTACGCGCCCTCCGCGTCCCTGTCCGTCGCGGGCAACGTCGAACAGGCCAAGGACCGGCTCGTCTTCGCCACCACCCGCCTGGACCGGGCCCGGCAGTCCCTGGACCGGGGGGAGGGCGCGCGGGCGACGGCGCAGCTGCGGGCCGCCGAGGCCGCCGTCGATCAGGCGGACCTCTTCATGGCCGGTATCGACCGGCTGGCCTGCGAACTCACCTCCACGACGGCCCTGTTGCCCGGCGCGCTGCGTGACGCGGACGCCGAGCTCGTGGCCGCGCGCGGCCTCCCGGCCGTCGGTGCGCTGCCCGGTCGGATCACGCACGCCGCGTCGGCTGTCGCCGACGTGCGGCGGGAGATCACGAGCGGCGTCCGTCCGTACGACCCCCTCGGCGCCCTCCGTCGCCTCGTCGCCGCCGGGGCACCGCTCCTGGCCGAGGACCGCGTGCCCGTCGACCGGACCTTCCTCGACCGGGCCTTCTTCGACCACGTGCTCCTTCCGGCCCGCAGTGTCGTCGCCCTCGCCTCCGAGTTCGTCACGACACACCGGGGAGCGGTCGGGGTCGAGGCCCGGACCCGGCTGTCGGAGGCGGAGCGGCACCTCGCGCTCACGCCCCGCACCCTCCTCGACGTCCGGCGCGCCGACGGGCTGGCTCTGGAGGCCCAGCAGCTCGCGGAGCGGGACGTGCGGACGTACGGGAATCCGTACGCCGGGCCCGAAGGCGCGGGCGTCGGCGGTGCGGTGCTCGGCGGGATCCTGCTCGACGACACGCCCGACGCCCCCGCGGCGAGCTTCGGCGGACCGAGGACACGCGGGCGCAGGGGCCTTGGAGCGTGAGGCGTTCAGGGGTGCGGGGAACTGTGCCGTCAGAACAGGCTCAGCAACGCCTCCGCCGGGTCCGTGAGGGGCGTGCCGCCGTCCGGGAGGGGGAGTTCGAACCAGACCGTCTTGCCGCGTGGCGTCCGCCGCGAGCCCCATGAGGCGGAGAGCAGACCGACGAGCTGCAGCCCCCGGCCCCCCTCGTCCGTGTCGCGGGCGCGGCGCCGGCGCGGCTGGACGAGGCCCGCGTCCCAGACCTCGCACACGAGGGTCCGGTCCAGCAGCAGACGCAGCCTGATCTCACCCTCGCCGTAGCGCAGCGCGTTGGTGACGAGTTCGCTGACCAGGAGCTCGGCGGTGTCGACGAGCGGCTCCAGGTCCCAGGCGGTGAGCTGGGTGCGCGCGTACTCACGGGCCCGCCCCACGCTGCGCGGCTCGCGCGGCAGCGTCCAGTCGCCGACGGAATCGGCGGGCAGCCCCTGGACGCGAGCCATCAGCAGCGCGATGTCATCCTCGCCGTGGTGGGTGTCGAGGGTGTTGAGGACGTGGTCGCACACGTCCTCCAGGGGGCGGGAGGGGTCGGTGAGCGCGCCGACGAAGGCCTGCAGACCCTCGTCGAGGGGGTGATCGCGCGATTCGACCAGTCCATCCGTGTAGAGCGCCAACAGTGCGCCTTCGGGTAGTTCGACCTCCACCTCCTCGAAGGGCTCGCCGCCCACCCCGAGGGGCATGCCCGGCGGCACGTCGAGCATCAGCGCGCTCTCGCCGGGTTCGACCAGCACCGGCGGAAGATGGCCCGCGTTGGCGAAGGTGCAGCGGCGGGTCACGGAGTCGTACACCGCGTACACGCAGGTCGCCAGGTACACCTCGGAGAGGTCGGCGTCGCGGGGCTGGCGGGCCGCGCGGGTGGCCTGCTGGACTCCGCCGGGGGTGCCGAGGCCGCGGGCGATCTCGTCCAGCGCCGAGAGGACTTCGGCGGGTTCGAGGTCGAGAAGGGCCAGGGTACGGACCGCGGTGCGCAGTTCACCCATGGCGACCGCCGCCCGCAGACCGCGCCCCATGACGTCGCCGACGACCAACGCCGTGCGGTGTCCGGGGAGTTCTATGACATCGAACCAGTCGCCGCCGACCTCGGTGGCCGCGTTGCCGGGCAGGTACCGGCACGCGATGTCCAGACCGGAGGCCTCCGGGTCGCCCGGCGGGAGGAGCGAGCGCTGCAGGATCAGCGCGCGTTCGTGCTCACGGCGGTACAGCCGGGCGTTGTCGATACAGACCGCGGCGCGCGCCGCGAGTTCCACCGCGAGCGCCCGGTCGCGGTCGCCGAAGGGCTCGCTGCCCTTCGTACGGGAGAACTGGGCGAGGCCGACCACCGTGTCGTGGGCGACCATCGGGACCGCCAGCGTGGACTGGATGAGCCCGCCGTCCTCGGCGGGGACGTGCTGGGGGCGGGCGGTGCGCAGGGCGTCCGCGCAGGGCGAGTTGAACGGGTAGTGGTGGACGGCGCCCACGGCCACGGGGGCCGGTCCGCCGATGAACGGCGCGTCGGACACGGCGCTGGCGAAGGCGACCCGGCGCAGCTCCGCGCTGCCGTCGGCGAGCGCCCGCGGGGTCTCGTCGCCCGCCAGCAGGCCCTGGTACAGGTCGACGGTGGCGAGGTCGCAGAAACCGGGCACGACGACGTCGAGAAGTTCGCGCGCGGTGGTCTCCAGGTCGAGGGAGTTACCGATGCGGGCGCCCGCCTCGTTCAGAAGAGCGAGATTGCGCCGGGCGGCGGCCGCTTCCCGGGCCGCGGCGCGTCGGCTGGTGATGTCGGTTCCGAGCCAGGCGATACCGATGGGGCGGCCGGTGCCGCTGTGCACGCGGTAGAGGTTGATCGACCAGTGCCGGCGCTCGTCGGAGCCAGGTATGAAACCGGTGACGTGCATGTCCGTGATGGAGTCGCCGGTTTCGAGGACGCGGCGCAGCGTCGCGGCGACCCGATCGGCCTCGGAACGCGGCAGATAGTCGTGGACGGTACCGCCACGGTGACTCTCCACGTTTCCGCCGAACACCGAGGCGAACCGCTTGTTGGCGCGCCGGACCCGCAGATCCGTGTCGATGAGCAGGAAGCCGAACGGAGATTGACCGAAAATCGCCTGCGAGGCGGCGAGGTCCGTCTCGATGCTGCGGAGGGTCCGGACGTCCACGACGATGCACACGGCGGCCCGCTCGCCGTCCTCCGTCGTGGTGGGCATCACATAGACCTCGGCAAGGCCCTCGGTGCCCGGCTCGCCGTCCTCGGCGGCCGGCACGCGGAAGGGGACCACACCGGTCCACTCGCGGCCGTCCAGGATCTCCGCCATCTTGCGCTGCCCGCGCTCGCGCTGATCGGGTTCGAAGAACGCCTCGATGGGGTCCATGCCGAGGGCGCGCTCGGGGGATATCCCGAAGAGCTGCTCGGCACGCAGGCTCCACTGGTCGACGAGGCCGTCGGCGCCGATGGAGAACGAGGCGACCTTGATGTAGTCGTAGATCGAACCGGGCGGGCTGCTCTGCCACATCGCGTCGCCCATGGGCTCACCGGACGGTTCGACGGGCGCTCCGCCCTGCGGTCCACCAGGCGACTTGGCCATGGCCCGGTGCGGGTCCGCGCCGATGTCCGTGCCCGCGTCCGTCGGTTCGCCCGTCGAGGCGCCCGCCGTCCGGGGCCTCGCGGCGTCGCTCGGTCCGGAGGGCGCGCCGCCCCATGGTGTGTGCCTCGGCTCGGTTCTCGCGTCGCCTCGCAGTGGGGTCATGGCGTCGCCCATCGCCCCGCCCGTCGCTCCGGCCACGGCGGAATCACCCGCGGCCCCCGCCCTCGCGCCGTCCGACGGGTCCTCGGACTCCGTGGCCTTCGCTGGTATCTCGCTCACGCGAACCGTCCCCTCCAGCTCACCGCGTCCGGCACCGGTCACCGGGGGCGGCTGCCCGCAGTATCCAGCACTACGGCGCCGCACAACACGGTGTTCACGATCACAGCACGGTCCCGATGGTTTTTGGACCGGCCGCGACATACTCCCAGTCTTCTAACCAGGTGGCGCCCCATCGAATCAAAGACTCCGGACAACTCTGGTGGCCTGAACCAATCGGTCGCCCCACCCTCCGCCCGACACACCCTCAGCACGACAGCCGACGCACCCTCAGCTGGGCACCGTCCGCACCCTCAACCGAGTACTGTCCACGCCCTCAACCGGGCACCGTCCACACCCTCGACCAGGCACCGCCGCACCCTCAACCGGCACCGCCGGCGCCCTCAGCCGGGCACCCCCAGCTCGAACCACACCGTCTTTCCAGTGTCCCCGGGCCGGGTACCCCAACGCCGCGACGACCCCGCCACCAGTTGCAGCCCTCGGCCACTCTCGTCGTCCGCGTCGGCGGACCGCTCACGGGGTGGGTCGGGCAACGGGTCGGAGACCTCCACGAGGAGAGCGCCCGGCAGTCCCCCGGGTCTGACCAGACGGACACCGATGGGCCCTGCGGCGTGCCGCAGCGAGTTGGTCACCAGCTCACTGACCAGCAGCGCGGTCACATCACCGAGGGAATCCAGCCCCCAGGTGCGCAGCTGGCCCCGGACGACGGCACGGGCGGTACGGACGGCACCGGGCTCCGCGGGAAAACTCCACTCGGCACAGTCGCCTTCGGTGTCGATCACGCCGATCACTTCCCAGGCCAGGAACCCACCCATGTCCGGTTTCGTGGGGTTAATTGGCACATACCCGATATCCGGGACGCTTTACCGCACAGGTGGGCGCACTGTGGCACGAACGGCGTACGGGACTTCGAGCCGCGGACACGACTCGCGCTGTCCCGCTCCCGAAAGCCGTACACGCAGCGCCGTGCACCGGCGCCCACGCCCGCACCTCGCACGTCACCGGTGTCCCCCAAAGAGAGGAGCCGGCGCACGGCACCCGGTGCTGCGGCCTGCCGGCGTCCAGGCGGGGCCCTAGACCCTGTCGTCCCAGCGCCGCAGCACCGCCTTCACGGCGGGGACGTCCTGGTCCAGCCAGTCCACGTCCCAGAGCTCGTCCGGACTCAGCCAGCGCAGGTCGTCGTGATCCTCGAGGGGCGTGGGGTCGGCCGAGCCCGGGAGCAGCCGCGCGGTCCACACATGCAGGACGTACGGCGTCCGCAGGGGCCACTCCCCCGGGACGCGCTCGACGGACTCCGCCGTGACGCCGAGTTCCTCGCGCAGTTCGCGTACGAGGGCGGCTTCGGGGGCCTCGCCCGGTTCCACCTTGCCGCCGGGCAGCTCCCACCGTCCGGCCAGTTCGGGGGGTGCGCTGCGGCGCGCGGCGAGCAGGCGTCCGTCGTGCAGCAGGGCGCCGCCCACCACCACGATCGTTTCGTCCATGCGCCGGAGACTACGGCAGGGCACACCGGACACGGACAGGACGTCGGACCGAAGCCGAGGCCGGGGCGGGGGCCGAAGTCGGAACCGAAGCCGAAGTCGGAACCGAAGCCGAAGTCGGAACCGGGGCCGAAGTCGGGACCGGGGCCGTCACACCGTCACCTGGATCCGTTCTGCGCGATCCGCTCGACCCAGTAGAGCTGCTTGTGACCGCGGTCGTCGAGGCTGTCCGCGATCTTCTGGGCCTCGGCCCGGGTCGCGTACCTGCCGACGCGGTAGCGATTGCCGTTGTCGTCCTGCCGTATGACGAGCCAGGGAAGAGTGATCGTGCCGTCGTTCATCGAGCCCCTCCACTTCCCGCCCCCGGCCCGCGCCGTGCCCCGCACCCTAACGAAACCGCAATCCGCATATGCCCGAGCCTACGCCTAACCTTCACGCAGCGAATACGCCTTTACACAAAGAGGTACGCAACCAGCCAAGACGGAGGGGGCGCACGGGTACGAACGCGCCGTCGCGCGCCCTCCGTGCGCCCGTCAGGCAGCGCGAACTCCGCCCGGGGCAGGGCATTTGAGAAAGGCCAGATTGCAACCGACGTCGCGCGCGGGGCACTTGGCGGTCGGCTCGCCCGGGAACGAGGGGGCCCCGCGGACGCCGACCGCCCATGAACTCCTGCGTCTACTTCACCGGCAGGTGGTACGCGATGCGATACCGGTCCGCCGGTACGACGACGTCGGCCGTCTCCACCGGACGGCCCGAGGCGAAGTACGTCCGCTGGATGACGACGACCACGTGCCCGGGGACACCGCCGAGCGCGAGGAGTTCCTCCGCGAGGCCGGGACGGGCGCCCACTTCCTCCGTGACGTTGTCCACGATCACGTCGATGGCCGCCATCCGCTCGACGACACCCATGCCCCCGAGCGGGCCCTCTTCGGGGAGCATCACCGGGGTGCGGCCCGTGACGGCGAGGGGCTCCCAGGAGGTGGAGAGCATCATCGCCTCGCCGGCGTCCCGGAAGACGTAGTTCGTGCACATCACACGGTCGCCGGGCCGGATCGAGAGGCGCTCGGCGATCGCGCCGCTCGCCTCGGCCTGCTCACTGTGCGACTCCCAGGTGCCGCGCACGGCCAGGTCGGCCTGCTCCTGGCGGAAGGGGGTCGCTCCACTGTCCGGGCGGTACCCGGAGCGGGCCACCCGGCGCGGCACCGGCCGCTCCCGCACATACGTCCCCGAGCCGGAGCGGCCCTCGACCAGGCCTTCGGCCATCAGCACCTTGCGCGCTTCCAGGGCGACCGTGTCCGAGACGCCGTACTCCTCGCGGATTCTGGCCTGGGAGGGGAGGCGGGTGTGCGGTGGCAGCGAACCGTCGACGATCTTCTTGCGGAGATCACCCGCGACACGCAGATACGCCGGCTGCTCACCGAAAGTCACTGGCCGCTCCCATCAGGTTGTACAGACAGCAACAGCCTGGCAACCGTGGGTTGTGCCATGCAAGCGGAGGCCAAAGAATCACTCGATGTGATTACCTAACCCCGCCGTGGGCTTTACCCAGGCACTTTCTCCCCGCTATAGCCCGCGTCACACCTCCAGACCGCCACCGCTTCCCCCGTTGCCCCGGCTGTCCCCGCCCCCGTCGTGCGACGGCGGGGTGGTGGTGAGGCCCAGAACCTTGCGTGCGGTGACCGTCCTCCTCGGGTCGATGAGCTTCAGGCCCTTCTTGTAGGGGGCGGAGAAGGTGTCCGCGTCCGTGGCGGCCGCCGCCTTCGTCCACTCCTTCCGCGCGGCCTCGGCGTCGTCGACGAGGGTGGCGACGGGCTTCTCGGCGGCGGGGAACCAGGCGTGTCCGCGCAGCAGATGCGCCTCGTCGTCGAGCGCGGCGGACACCCCGGCCGCCCACTCCTTGTAACCCCGCAGGTCGTCGTCGACGTACTTCGCGGCGGGCGCCGCGCGCAGGGCCTCGTCGAGCGTGTTCACGGCCCGCAGATACGCGAACTGGTCCGCGTTCAGGGTGAAGCCGTCCCTGCGCAGCGAACCCGTCAGGGCGCTCTTGCCGTCCCCGTTCTCGAGCATGCAGATGATCGAGTGACGGCCGAGGTTCCAGCTGTCGCGGGTCGGGATGAAGCGGTAAAGCCGGACGTCGTCCGGGACGGCCCAGGCGTCCATCGTGTACGCGCGTTCGAACGTGCGGCACTTGGTGTCGGCGACATCGCGCAGACTGCCGCGGCCGGGGTAACCCGCCCCGCTCATGGCGAAGTTCGCGATCACCTCGGCGTGGTGGCTCCCGGCGCACGGCACCTTGTCGACGTAGACGGTCACGCTCTTCGACGAGTGGCCCGGCTCGTCGAAGCAGTCCCCCTTCCTGAGCGAGAAGACCGTGCCCGTGCGCGCCGAGTCGTTCATCCCGCCCTTGAAGCCGTCCCAGAAGTCGCTCGCGCCGCCGGTGGCGACGGTCAGGACGAGCAGCGCGACACCGAGCGAGGACATCACCATGCCGCCCACCGCCAGCCCCTTGCCCCGCTCGCCCCGCTTCCTGATCTGCGTGAGCGCGACGATCCCGAGGACCAGCCCGACGGCGGGCAGGAAGCAGAGGACGCCGAACACGAGCGCGACGATCGCGAGCCCGTTGACGGGCGCGGGACGGTTGTACGGGGAGTAACCCTGACCCCAGACCTGGTACGGCCCCTGATACGGCGCTTGGTACGGCCCCTGATACGACCCCTGAACGGGGGGCGGGTACGGGCCTTCGGGCCGCTCGGGCCCGGGTGGCGGGGGTATGGCCACGAGTGCTCTGCTCCTAGTCCGGGCGGGCTCGGCCGTACGGAAGACCAGTACGGAACCGACGTACGACGGGCATGTGTTCGCCGCACAGTTGGGCGCATCGTAAGCGCGGCACGGTAGGGAGGCGGGGCCGGGGCGGGGGCGGGGGCAGGGGCAGGGACGGAATGCGGCGGCGGGGTGGGTCACGGACCCGGAGCCGTTCCCCGAGGACGTCGAGGCGCCCGCATAGCCTGCGCACATGACACCTTTGCCGGATCGCTTCTGCCCGGCGGACGGTACGCGCGTCCCCGGTGGCTCGCTCGACTGGTGCTGCCGGGTCTGCCGCGGCCCGCTCGACCTGGACTTCGCGCCGACCCCCGCGCCCCTCACCTCCCTGACCGGGCGGGTGAACTCACTGTGGCGGTACACGGAGTGCCTGCCGCTGGCCGCGCCCACGGTCAGCCTGGGCGAGGGCCGCACCCCGCTGGTGGAGCTGCGCGGGAGCATCTCCGCCAAGCTGGACTTCCTGATGCCGACCCTGTCCTTCAAGGACCGCGGCGCCGTCCTGCTGGCCGAGCTGGCACTGCGGCTGGGGCCACGGCAGGTGATCGCGGACAGCAGCGGAAACGCGGGGACGGCGATCGCCGCGTACTGCGCGCGGGCCGCTCTGCCCTGCACGGTGTACGTCCCCGAGGGCACGTCGCCGAAGAAGCTGGAGCAGATCGAGGCGCACGGGGCGCGGGTGCACGTCGTGGACGGGGACCGGGAGGCGACGGCGCGGGCGGCGCGCGACGCCGCGGACCTCCCGGGCACCTTCTACGCCTCGCACGTCTTCAACCCGTACTTCCTGCACGGTACGAAGACGTACGTGCACGAGCTCTGGGAGGACCTGGGCGGGCGCCTGCCCGATGTCATCGTCGTCCCCGTCGGCAACGGCACGCTGCTCCTCGGCGCCGCCCTCGCCGTCGCGGAACTGCACGGGGCGGGGCTCATCGACCGGCGGCCCGCGCTGTACGCCGTCCAGGCCGCCGCGGTGGCGCCGCTCGCGCACGCCTGGGCCGAGGGCGCGGACGACCTGGTCGGCGTCACCCCTTCGGCCCCCACCTTCGCCGAGGGCATCGCCATCCCGCGCCCGCCCCGGGCCCGCCAGATCCTGCGCGCCGTACGCGACTCCGGTGGCACGTTTCTCACGGTGACGGAGGACCAGATCCGCCACGCCCAGCGGGACTTGGCGTCGCGGGGCCTGTACGTCGAGTCGACGGGAGTGGCGTGCTGGGCGGCCGTACGGGAGGGGGTGCTCGCAGGACGTACGGCGGTGGTGCCGTTGTGCGGCGCGGGCGTGAAGACGGGGCCGGCCCGGGGGTAGGCGGGGCGCCGGCGCCCCGGGCGGCGCTCACTCGTCGAAAGACGTGTCCCTCACGGCTCCCGCGCACCGCCCTGCCCCGGCCCCGCGGCGCCCGCCAGGCGTAGTTGCTCCTCCTCCACGATGCGGCGGGCGAGGGCGCTGTCGGAGATGTCGACCGCGTCCGGGCTCTGTTCGGCGGTGTCGCTGCGGCGGGCGTAGGCGTCGAAGAGGCGGGTCTTGTTCTTGAGGATGTGCAGCAGGCGCTGGTCGACGCTGTCGGTGGCGAGGAGGCGGTGCACCTGGACGGGGCGGACCTGGCCCATACGGTGGGCGCGGGCCACGGCTTGGTGTTCCATCGTGGGCTTGACCTGCGGTTCGCACAGGACGACCACGGACGCGGCCTGAAGGTTGAGGCCGATACCGGCGGCCTCGATCTGGCAGAGGAGGACCGCGTGACCGGGAGCGGCCGTGAAGTCGTCGACGAGACGCTGCCGGCGCGCGGCGTGCACGGCACCGGAGAGCGGCCCGAACACGCCGTCTCCCAAGGCTTGTCCGACCAGTGCCAGCACATCGCGGAAGTAGGAGAACACCACCACCTTCAGGCCGTTCTCCGCCGCTTCGGCCACCAGTTCGCGCAGTCGCCCCAGCTTCGCGGACTTCTCCGCGTCGGCGTACGCGGCCCGGCGCATCGCCATGAAGTTCCCGTCCGCGACCGCTTTGACATACGCCTCCCGGTCCGCGGCGCTGAACTCCTCCCACTCGTCGACCTCCACCAGCGCGGGCAGTTCGGTGAGCACGTCGCGCTGGTTGCGGCGCAGATAGGCGGGGGCGACGGACTTGCGGAAGGCGTGCGGGCCGGCGGCCGCGGTGGTGTGCCGTATCGCGGGGAGGAGGGCCGGCTGGAGGTAGCGGACGAGGGTGCGGAACTCCTCGACCCGGTTCTCCATGGGCGTCCCGGTGAGGAACAGGACGCGCTCGCAGTACCCCGTCCAGGCCGCGACCGCCCTGGAGCGGCGAGTGTCCGGATTCTTCACGTAGTGCGCCTCGTCGACGACCACCATCCCCGGCTTCGCCCCTTCACCGTCCGGGGCGGGCAGCCGGTGCAGCATGTCGTACGTGGTGATCGCGACGCCCCCGCGCTCTCGCCACTCCTCGTAGGCGTCCAGCCGCTCCGCGCCGTGCACCGGCAGGGCCCGCAGTGTGCTGCGCGCGCCGATCTCGCGCGTCCAGTTGATCAGTACGCTCGCCGGGCAGACGACCAGGAAGTGGCTGTGCCCGTCCGCCGCGAGATGCGCGAGTACGGCGATGGCCTGCACGGTCTTGCCGAGCCCCATCTCGTCGCCGAGGACGACCCGGCGCTGGGCGAGCGCGAACCGGGCGCCGAAGTCCTGGTAGCCGCGCAGCGAGACCCGGCGCCGGGTGTCGTCCAGCGTCTGGGCGTGCACCCGCTCGGCGACCTCCGACGGCAGGAAGCCCTCGGCGGCCGCCACGTCCGAACGGTGCTCGGAGACGTCGGCGAGCTGGCTGTAGTACTCCGCGGAGCGCAACTCGAAGTCGACCCACGCCTCGATCTCGGAGGCGGGCGTCCGCAGCAGGTCGGTCGAGGCCTGCGCGAGCAGCAGACGTACGTCACGGGCGCCGGCGTCGGCGGTCAGCTCGCGCAGTTCGGCGATCGCGTCGAGCGCGCTCCGTCGCCGCTCCCGCCCCGCGAGCGCCATCCCCAGCCGTCCGCCGGCGGGCCGGGCCGCGGGCAGCAGCGCCCCGAGCCGCTCGTCGAGCCGCTTCGCCGCGTCCACGGCCCGGCGCAGCTCGGGACCGGCCTCGACGAGGGTGCGCAGCGCGATCACCAGGGCGGTCGTACGGGGCTCGGGCCGGTCGACGTCCATCCGTACGGAGACGGTCTCCTCCACCGCCCTCGCGAGTTGCCGGGCCGCCGCGAGGGCGCGGTCGGCGGTCTGCGCGCCCACCCCCGGCAGCCGGCGCAACTCGTACCGCCCCGCCTCGTACACCGCCCGCACCGACGCGAACCCGGCCGTCTCCAGCGCCCCGAGCCGCAGCCGCCCCTCGGTGACGTCCTTCAGCCGGGAGACGGGGATGGACTCCAGCTCCTTGCCGACGAGTTCGGCGTGGATCGGTGCCAGCGCCGCGCGCACCGCTTCGAGCGCGCGGGCGTGATCGGCGAGCACACCCCGCGCGGCCTCGTGCAGTCCGACGCCCTCGGCGAGCAGACCCCGTTCACGTTTCCCCACCGGCCCGACACTACTGCCCACCACCGACAGCCCGACCCGGCTCCGGGCACGCCGCCGGAGGCAAGCCCCTGGGTCAGCGGCCAGGAAGGTCGATCACCTCGTTGACGGTCTCGTGGCTCGGGCGACGGTCGCGGTGCAGGAGAGCGTGGGCCATGTCCAGTTGCCGTTCGGCTGGATGGTGACGCCCCGGTTGTTGCCGCCGCCGTTGGGTTTGGCGGTCAGCACCTGGCTGCTCGGGTAGGAGGCGGCGGTGTTCCAGGTGGAGAGGACCTTCGCCGGGGACGGCACGTTCATCGTCACGGTCCAGTTGCTGGAGCCGCTCACCGAGACGTTGAGGTTGTACCGGTCCCCCCACGGCGGGCCGGCCGACAGGGTCGCGGTGCAGCCGCTGCTGCCGCCACCGCCCGAACCCGCGTCGCCCACCGTGATGTTGGAGTTCCCGCTGCTCTGGTAACCCTCGGTGGCGAGGATCATGTAGTAGGTGAGGCTGCCCAGGGGCATTCCGGCGCGGGCCCAGGCGTCGAAGTGGTTGCCGGCGGTGATGGTGCCGCCGGTCCGCTTCGTCTGCCGGACGCTCCAGTACTGATCGAAGGTGGGCGTGCCTTCCACGGAGGGGGCGTTGTACCGCGTGGCTCGCATCGGGCTGCATGACGCCCGAAACCCAGCACGGGCGTTCTCATCCCATCCCAGCACCGTCCCAGCACGGGAAAAAATAAAGGGCCCGACTCCGAAGAGTCGGACCCTCTCTGACCTGGATGTCTGCCAGATCATCGACGTGGTGACATCTCAGCCGCTACACGTTGAAGCGGAACTCCACCACGTCGCCGTCCTGCATGACATAGTCCTTGCCCTCCATGCGGGCCTTGCCCTTGGCGCGGGCCTCGGCGACCGAGCCCGTGTCGACGAGGTCCTCGAAGGAGATGACCTCCGCCTTGATGAAGCCCTTCTGGAAGTCGGTGTGGATGACTCCGGCGGCCTCGGGGGCGGTGTCGCCCTTCTTGATGGTCCAGGCGCGGGATTCCTTGGGGCCGGCCGTCAGATAGGTCTGCAGGCCGAGGGTGTCGAAGCCGACGCGGGCGAGGGTGGCGAGGCCCGGCTCCTCGGCGCCCACCGACTCCAGGAGCTCCATGGCGTCCTCCTCGTCGAGCTCGGCGAGGTCCGCCTCCAGCTTGGCGTTGAGGAAGATCGCCTCGGCGGGGGCTACCAGGGTGCGCTGCTCGGCCTTGAAGTCCTCGTCGACCAGCTCGTCCTCGTCCACGTTGAAGACGTAGAGGAACGGCTTGGTGGTCAGGAGGTGGAGGTCGTGCAGGAGCTCCTCGTTGCCGGAGCCCTGGACGATGCCCTGCGAGAAGAGCGTGTCGCCCTTCTCCAGGATCTCCTTCGCCGCCTCGACCGCCGCGACCTTGGGAGCGATGTCCTTCTTGATGCGCGACTCCTTCTGGAGGCGCGGCAGGACCTTCTCGATGGTCTGGAGGTCCGCGAGGATCAGCTCGGTGTTGATCGTCTCGATGTCGTCCTTGGGCGAGACCTTGCCGTCGACGTGCACGACGTTCTCGTCCTTGAAGGCACGGATGACCTGGCAGATCGCGTCCGACTCGCGGATGTTCGCGAGGAACTTGTTGCCCAGGCCCTCGCCCTCGGATGCGCCCTTCACGATGCCCGCGATGTCGACGAAGTCGACGGTCGCCGGGAGGATCTTCTGGGAGGAGAAGATCTCGGCCAGCTTCGTCAGGCGCGCGTCGGGGACACCGACCACGCCGACGTTCGGCTCGATCGTCGCGAACGGGTAGTTGGCCGCGAGCACGTCGTTCTTGGTCAGGGCGTTGAACAGGGTCGACTTGCCGACATTGGGCAGACCGACGATTCCGATCGTGAGCGACACGTTGCGACTTCCCGTACGTGAGGGTGGGCGACAGGCCCGCGAAGGTGCGCGGGCCGATCCACCAGTCTACGGGGTGCGAGGTCCCTTACCGGCGACGCATCGAACGCATGGCCAAGGTCGGCCCATCGGCGTGTCTGAGGGGCTATTCCGCACATAAACCGACCTAAGTTGGTCCAGTGGAGCAACACAGGACGCGTCCCCCTCAGTACAGACCGCGACGCGGCGCACCTCTTCCCGCCCAGACCGGGCGCGCCGCGGCCGACCGTGTACGCAGGAGTGCTCCTCCCGCGCGGCGACCCGCGCCCGTGCCCAGGCCCGCTCCGGCGCGACGGCGGATGCCGAACCCCCGGCTCACCGGGCTCGGCGGCGGACTGTTCTGCGGGGCGACGATGTTCGCGCTCGCCTGTCTCGACCAGCTGCTCTTCGGGGCGTCGCTGGTGGTCTACGGGGTGCTGTTCCTGCCGGTGTGCGCGCTGACCGCGCTGTGGGTGCGCCGGGGAGACATCGTCACCGCGCCCGTCGTCGTGCCCATCGCCTTCGCGTTCGGACTGCTGCCCGTCGCCGACGGGGGCGGCGGGATGGGGGGCGAACTGATGGGGCTCGTCACCGCGCTGGCGACCCAGGCGGGATGGCTGTACGGGGGGACGCTGGTCGCGGGGGTCATCACCACCGTACGGAAGATCCACCTGATGAGCCGCCGGGCCGCCCAGCGCAGGGCGGCCCAGAGGCCCCGCCCGGAGATCCGGCCGCGCCGCCGTCCGGCCTGACAGACACGAGGGGCCCGGCGGACACGAGGGGCCCGAGGGACACAACCGGGGGCGACGGACACGACGGGGCCGACGAACTCGACGGGGGCGACGACCGCGGCCACACCGGCCCCGCGCGCCCGGAGGGCCTACGCGGACTTCGCCGCCCGCATCGCCGCCCCCACGATCCCCGCGTTGTTCTGCAGCTGCGCCGGGACGATCTCCGCCTTGATGCCCTCGATCAGCGGCAGGAACTTGTCGGCCTTGCGGCTGACGCCGCCGCCGATGATGAAGAGCTCGGGCGAGAAGAGCATTTCCACATGGGCGAGGTACTTCTGCACCCGGTGGGCCCACTGCTCCCAGGTCAGCTCGTGGTCCTCCTTGGCCTTGGTGGAGGCGCGCTTCTCCGCGTCGTGGCCGTTCAACTCGAGGTGTCCCAGCTCCGTGTTCGTCACCAGCTCGCCGTCGACGAAGAGCGCGCTGCCGATGCCCGTGCCGAAGGTGAGCAGGAGGACCGTGCCCCGACGGTCGCGCCCGGCTCCGAACTGCATCTCGGCGACGCCCGCCGCGTCCGCGTCGTTCAACACCGTCACCGGGAGGCCGCCCAGCCGCTCGCCCAGCAGAGCACGCGCGTCGGTGTCGATCCACGCCTTGTCGACATTGGCAGCCGTACGAATGGTGGCGCCGCCCGTGACCACCCCGGGGAAGGTGATGCCGACGGGTCCCGTCCAGCCGAAGTGACCGACGACCTCCTTCACGCCGTCGGCCACCGCGTCCGGAGTCGCCGGATGGGGAGTGAGCACTTTGTAGCGCTCCTCCGTCAGTTCGCCGCGGTCCAGGTCCACAGGGGCACCCTTGATCCCGGATCCGCCGATGTCCACGCCGAAGATCTGCATGGCCCTACGCTACGTCGTACGACTGACAGTTACTTCTCGGAGGGGGCGGAAGCACCGGCAGCCGTGCGCTGCTCCACCAGCGCCGCCGCCTCCGCGCGCAGATCGCGGCGCAGCTCCTTGGGCAGCGAGAAGGTGATGGACTCCTCGGCCGCCTTGACGATCTCGACGTCCTCGAAGCCACGGGCGGAGAGCCACTCCAGGACCTGCTCGACCAGGACCTCCGGGACGGAGGCGCCCGAGGTGACACCGACCGTCGTCACACCCTCCAGCCAGCCCTCCTCGATCTCGTCGGCGAAGTCGACGAGGTACGCCGCCCGCGCCCCCGCGAGCTTGGCGACCTCGACGAGACGCACGGAGTTGGAGGAGTTGCGCGAGCCGACCACGATGACCAGGTCCGCTTCCTCCCCCATCCGCTTCACGGCCAGCTGGCGGTTCTGCGTGGCGTAGCAGATGTCGTCGCTGGGCGGGGAGATGAGCTGCGGGAACTTCTCCTTCAGCGCGTCGACCGTCTCCATCGTCTCGTCGACCGACAGCGTGGTCTGGGAGAGCCAGACGACCTTGGACGGGTCGCGGACCTCGACCTTGGCGACGTCCTCGGGACCGTCCACGAGGGTGATGTGGTCGGGCGCCTCGCCGGAGGTGCCGATGACCTCCTCGTGGCCCTCGTGGCCGATCAGCAGGATGTCGAAGTCCTCGTTCGCGAACCGGACGGCTTCCTTGTGGACCTTGGTGACCAGCGGGCAGGTCGCGTCGATGGTGGCGAGCTTGCCGGCCGCGGCCTCGTCGTGGACGACCGGGGCGACGCCGTGCGCCGAGAACATGACGATGGACCCCTCGGGGACCTCGGCCGTCTGCTCGACGAAGATCGCGCCCTTCTTCTCCAGAGTCTGCACGACGTACTTGTTGTGGACGATCTCGTGGCGGACATAGATCGGGGCCCCGTACTGCTCAAGGGCCTTCTCGACGGCGATCACGGCGCGGTCCACGCCCGCGCAGTAGCCACGGGGGGCGGCGAGCAGGACACGGCGGCCAGGCGAAGCAGTCATGGCACCCATCGTAAGGCCGCGCCCGACGCGTCGAAGATCGCCTCCTTGGGGAGGCTGAGGGGGAGCCGGACGGGGTGAGCGGGACGCGACCCTCGGGAGGCACGACGTCCGACACGCAGACCACCGCCGCAGCGGCCGACGAGACCGGTGCCGGGTACGGACTGCGGCGCAGCCTCGGCTTCCGGGACCTGGTCGTCCACGGGCTGTTCATCGCCCCCATGACGCCGGTCGGCATCTTCGGGACCCTCGACGCCGAGTCGCACGGGGCGGTGGCGCTGGTCTACGTCGTCGCCACGGTCGCGATGGCGTTCACCGCATTCAGCTACGCCCAGATGGTGCGGGCGGTCCCCCCGGCGGGCTCGGTGTTCGCCTACGCGCGCGGGGCTCGGCAAGGAGGCCGGGTTCATCGCCGGGTGGATGGCGATGCTGGACTACGTCCTCATCCCGGCGGTGGCGTACCTGTTCTCGGGGATCGCGATGAACTCGCTGGTCCCGGAGGTCTCCCGAGGGGAGTGGACCGCGCTCGCGGTGGTGGTCACGACGGTGCTCAACCTCCGGGGCGTACGGGCCGACGCCCGGGTGGGCTTCCTGGTGCTCGCGATGGAGATCGTGATCCTCCTTGTCTTCGCCGTGTCCGCGGTCGTCGTCCTCGCGCGCGACGGGGCGCGGCGCGGCCTGCCGTCCCCGCTGACCGGCGACGGCTCGCAGGGGGCGTTCGCGCTGTCGGCTGTCTTCGGGGCCGTGTCGATCGCCGTCCTGTCGTATCTGGGCTTCGACGCGATCGCCTCGTTCGCGGAGGAGGTGACCGGCGGTTCTGAGGACGTGGCCAGGGTCGTGCTGTTCTGCCTGGCGCTCGCGGGTGTGCTGTTCGTGGCGCAAACGTACCTCGTGGCCCTGCTGGAGCCGATGTCGTCCGCGCGGCTCGCCCGCCGACGCCGACAGGCAGGGATCGGCCTTCTACGACGCCGTGGACGCCTCGGTCGGTACCTGGCCGCACGACCTGGTGGCCGCGAGCAAGGCGATCGGCGCCGCCTTCGCCGCGCTCGCCGGGCAGGCCGCGGCGGGGCGGCTGGTGTTCGCGATGGCCCGCGACCGGCGGCTGCCGCGCGCGCTGTCGAAGACCGACTCCGGGGTGCCGCGGGCCGCGCTGCTGTGCGCCGCGGTCGTCACGCTGGTCGCGGCGGCGTGGGCGGCGCGGCGCGACGACGGGCTCGACCGTCTGGTGTCGGTGGTCGACATCGGCGCGCTGACCGCGTTCACGCTGCTGCACGCGAGTGTGGTGGGGTGGTTCGCGGTACGGCGTCGGGGCGGGCCCGTGGTGTGGTGGCGGCACGTCCTGGTCCCCGTGGTCGGGGCCGCGGTCACCGTTGCCGTGATCGTGGAGGCGTCCGGGGTCGCTCAGGTGGTCGGTGCGGTGTGGCTGGCCTTGGGGGTGGGGGTGCTGCTCGCCCATCGGGGACGCGTCCGCGGGTAGCGGCGGGCTGCTTCGGTACGGGCTGTGTGTCAGTGGGGGCCGTTACTCTCGGGCGCATGGCTCTCAACACGTCCGCGGACGCCCCACTGCCCGTCGGCGAGGTGTCGCGGCTCATCGGAGGGTGGATCGACCGGCTCGGCGCGGTGTGGGTCGAGGGACAGATCGCCCAGTTGTCGCGGCGCCCCGGCGCGGGCGTCGTCTTCCTGACCCTGCGCGACCCGTCGTACGACATCTCGGTGAGCGTCACCTGTTACCGGCAGGTGTTCGACGCGGTGGCGGACGTGGTGAGCGAGGGCGCCCGCGTCGTCGTCCTGGCGAAGCCCGAGTGGTACGCGCCGCGCGGGCAGCTGTCACTGCGGGCCACCGAGATCAAACCGGTCGGCGTGGGGGAACTCCTCGCGCGACTCGAGCAGTTGAAGAAGTCCCTGGCGAGCGAGGGGCTGTTCGCGGCCGATCGCAAGAAGGCCCCGCCGTTCCTGCCGCAGCTCATCGGGCTGGTGTGCGGGCGGGCGTCCGCGGCCGAGCGGGACGTGCTGGAGAACGCGCGGCACCGCTGGCCGGCCGTCCGCTTCGAGGTGCGCAACGTCCCCGTGCAGGGGGTGCACGCGGTGCCGCAGGTCGTGCAGGCCGTGAAGGAGCTGGACGCGCTCGACACCGTGGACGTGATCATCGTGGCGCGCGGCGGCGGCAGCGTGGAGGATCTGCTGCCGTTCTCGGACGAGCAGCTCGTACGGGCGGTCGCGGCCTGTCGTACGCCGGTCGTGTCGGCCATCGGGCACGAGCCTGACAACCCGTTGCTGGACTTCGTGGCCGACCTGCGCGCGTCCACGCCGACGGACGCGGCCAAGAAGGTCGTGCCGGACGTCGGGGAGGAGTACGAGCGGGTGCGGTTCCTGCGGGACCGGGCGCGGCGGAGTGTCCAGTCCCTCATCGACCGGGAGGAGCGCGGGCTCGCGCACGCGCTGGCCCGGCCCTCGATAGAGGATCCGCACCGGATGGTCGACGAGCGCGCCGACCAGGTCGCCGCGCTGCTGGACCGCGGGCGGCGCACGCTCGGGCATCTGCTCGACCGCGCCGACTCGGAGCTGACGCACACCCACGCGCGTGTGGTGGCCCTCTCCCCCGCCGCGACCCTCCAGCGGGGATATGCGGTGCTCCAGAAGGCCGACGGTCATGTGGTCCGGGATCCGGACGAGGTGGCGGCGGGCGAGGCGCTGCGGGCGCGGGTCGCCGAGGGTGAATTCACGGTACGAGTCGATGCATAGGGTGGGCGCATGACCAGCAAGGTGGACGAGGCGCTCGGGTACGAGCAGGCGCGGGACGAGCTGATCGAGGTCGTACGCCGACTGGAGGCGGGCGGCACGACGCTCGAGGAGTCTCTGGCGCTCTGGGAGCGGGGCGAGGAGCTGGCGAAGGTCTGCCGCCGCTGGCTGGAGGGCGCACGGGCCCGCCTGGACGCGGCGCTGGCCGAGGAGGAGTCGGAGAGCGGGGACGGAGACGGGCACGGCGACGGGGGCCGCGACTCCGAGTGACGTCATGACGTCCGCTCCCTTCCGCGGCCGGTGACACCCGGCCGACATCCCCCGTGACACCCGGCCGCCGTCCCGCTCGGTGACGGCGGCCTCGTCGCTCCCCCGGACCCCCTGGCGCCCAAAAGCGACCTCGTTCCCCCTCACTCCCTGTGAAGCGGATCACCTCACCCCGCTTTTGGTTGAACCTTAAACCTCCTCCCCGTACTGTTGACATCGCCAACCGATCCCCCCGGATCCACCGCACATTCCGAGAAGGTTTCTGATGTCTCTCGTTCTTGACCCCGCCGCCCAGGACCTGCTGTTCCGCGAGGCCCGTACCGCCAACACGTTCACCGACGAGCCGGTGACCGACGAGCAGGTGCAGGCGATCTACGACCTGGTCAAGTACGGCCCGACCGCCTTCAACCAGTCGCCGCTGCGCATCACCCTGGTCCGCTCCGCCGAGGCCCGCGAGCGCCTGGTGCAGCACATGGCCGAGGGCAACCAGCCCAAGACGGCCACCGCCCCGCTGGTCGCGATCCTCTCCGCGGACAACGAGTTCCACGAGGAGCTCCCCACCCTGTTCCCGCACTTCCCGCAGGCCAAGGACGTCTTCTTCGCCGAGCGCCCGGCCCGTGAGGGGGCCGCCACGCTGAACGCCGCCCTGCAGGCCGCGTACTTCATCATCGGCATCCGCGCCGCCGGCCTCGCCGCCGGCCCGATGACCGGTCTCGACTTCGCGGGCGTCCAGAAGGAGTTCCTGGACGACGACCACACCCCGCTGATGGTCGTCAACATCGGCAAGCCGGGCGAGGACGCCTGGTTCCCGCGCTCCCCGCGCCTGGACTTCGACCAGGTCATCACGACCGTCTGAGCCCCCGCGTACGCCCCGGCGCGTACGTGCATGGGAAGGGCCCCCGGCAATGGCGCCGGGGGCCCTTCCCATGCACGTACGCGGACGTATTACGCGGACGTATTACGCGGACGCATCACGACGTCACAGCATCACGACGTCACGACGTCTTCAGCGCCTCCGCCATCTTCGTCAGCTGCCCGAACGACGCCGTCCCGGTCACCACGGTGGTCGCCCCCTTGGCCTTGAGCACAAGGGCGTCGTACTTGTCGCCCTCGTACCGCTGCCACGTCGCGTCACCGATCCGCTGGGTGGCCTTCGTCTCCTTGGCGCCCTGGCTGGCCGAGTCGACGAAGACGGCCGCGGGCTGAGTCGACTGCTCGATCGCCACGTACTGACCGTCGGGGTCGTGGAAGCCCAGGTGCCAGGCATCGAACTCGGTGCCGTCGTACCGCACCGAGGTCGCCTTCCACGCCGTCGGCAGACCCACGGGTGCCGCCACGGGATACGACGCCGCGCGGCGCGCCGTGAGCAGCTCGACGCGGTAGTCGACGCGCTTGAGAGGAGGCGCGGAGTCGTCGTGCGGGATGAAGATGTAGATCACGCCCGCCATGAGCCCGATCAGACCCAGGGAGAGAAGCATGTCCCGGACGCTCTGTTTGCCTTTCGTACCTGCCACGCCCCTATGGTCGCAGGTGCCCTGGCCTGCTCATCCGTGGGGCCCCCTGCTCATTCTGTCAGCCTGACGATAGAGTCGGGGCACACCCTCATCCGGCCGTCGTCGTATCAGAAAGGTGCGTCTCGATGACCGAGAATCATCAACTGCCGTCCGAGCTCGAGGTCCCTTCCGAGGCCCCCGACCGAAATCTCGCCCTGGAACTCGTCCGGGTCACCGAGGCCGCCGCGATGGCCGCGGGCCGCTGGGTCGGCCGCGGCGACAAGATCGGCGCCGACGGCGCCGCCGTCCGGGCCATGCGGACCCTCGTCTCCACCGTCTCGATGAACGGCGTCGTCGTCATCGGTGAAGGCGAGAAGGACGAGGCCCCGATGCTCTTCAACGGGGAGCGCGTGGGCGACGGGACCGGCCCCGAGTGCGACATCGCCGTCGACCCGATCGACGGCACCACGCTGACCGCCAAGGGCATGAGCAACGCGATCGCGGTGCTGGCCGCCGCCGACCGCGGCACCATGTTCGACCCGTCCGCGGTCTTCTACATGGACAAGCTGGTCACCGGGCCGGAGGCCGCCGACTTCGTCGACATCAACGCGCCCGTCGCGGTGAACATCCGCCGGGTCGCCAAGGCCAAGAAGTCCTCGCCCGAGGACGTCACGGTCGTGATCCTCGACCGGCCGCGCCACGAGGGGATCATCAAGGAGATCCGCGAGACCGGCGCCCGGATCAAGCTGATCACCGACGGCGACGTCGCGGGCTCTATCCTCGCGCTGCGCGAAGGCACGGGCATCGACCTGCTCCTCGGCGTCGGCGGTACGCCCGAGGGCATCATCTCCGCCTGCGCCGTGAAGTGCCTGGGCGGCACCATCCAGGGCAAGCTGTGGCCCAAGGACGACGAGGAGCGGCAGCGCGCGCTGGACGCCGGGCACGACCTCGACCGTGTGCTGCTCACCGACGACCTGGTCTCCGGCGAGAACGTGTTCTTCGTCGCCACCGGGATCACGGACGGGGAACTGCTGCGCGGGGTGCGCTACCGGGCGGAGACCGCGACCACCGAGTCGATCGTGATGCGGTCCAAGTCGGGTACGGTGCGCCAGATTCGGTCGGAGCATCGGCTGAGCAAGTTGCGGGCGTACAGCGCGATCGACTTCGACCGGGCGAAGTAGCTCCGCGGGGGCGCTCCGCTGGGAGCGCCGGGGAACTGCGGGTTCGTGGGGCACCGCGGGTTCGTGGGTCACTGCGGATGCGTGGGTCACCGCGGGTGCGTCGTGGCCGGTCGCGCAGTTCCCCGCGCCCCTTATGGGGCACGTACGAAGGGGCCGCCCCCGTGCGGAGGGGTGGCCCCTTCGGTGTCTGCGTGGGTCAGCCGGCTGCGGCTATCGTGCCGCGGGCGGCCTTCTTGAGTTCCAGGTCGCGGCGGCGGCGCCGGACGAGCACCACGCGGCGCTCGGCGGCGGTGAGGCCGCCCCACACTCCGTACGGCTCGGGTTGCAACAGTGCGTGTTCGCGGCACTCCACCATCACGGGACAGCGGGCGCAGACGCGCTTCGCCGCCTCCTCGCGGGACAGCCGGGCCGCCGTGGGCTCCTTGGAGGGCGCGAAGAACAGGCCGGCCTCGTCCCTGCGGCACACCGCCTCCGTGTGCCATGGGGCTTCCTGGTCCCTGTCCCGCACTGGCGCCCGCTGGGCCGGAACGGCAGCTACCTGCAGGGACTGATGCGGCGGTTGCAGCACGGTCTACTCCTGACGACGGCTTCGCGGGCGTGCCGGGCACCGCGGGAAGTCCCACAGCGCCCTCCAAGAGGCGATGCAGCAAGCCCTACCCGCTGTGCGCGCGCCTATGCACTGAGTTCCCGAGAGCGGAGCCGGTCGTTCAAAACGGGGCGCGGGTGAGTGGACCAATGCGACCCGCGCGCCGTCGCGTTCACAGGCGTCAACGGTCGAGGTGCTTGCGCAAAGTCCTGTCCACCCGGTCCATCGTGCGGTCGAGAATGTCGGCGACGAGCTTGCCGCGCTTGGGCCGCGCCTCGATGTTCCCCAGCACCGCGAAGCCTTCGACGTAGACCACGGGGGCGTCGGGGTCGGCCGCGTCCGTGGTGTGCGTCTCGAAGTTGCCGAGGACTCCGCCGCCGCTGCCGCGCAGCGAGACGTTCTCCGGGACCTTGATCTCGACGTTGCCGAAGACCGAGATCGCCTTGATCACGACCTGTTGGTACTCGAAGATCGCCTCGCTGAGGTCGATGTCGACGCTGCCGAAGACGGCGTACGCGTGGATGCGGCGTCCGGCGCGTCGGCGGCCCTTGCGCACGGCGGCGCTGAACACCGCCACCACGTTCTCGTCGGCCTCCGCCGGGATGCCGCCCGGCTGGGGGCGGTCCGGCACGGACGCGTACGCGGGGGTCGCGCGGCCCGCGCGTGCGGCGGGCAGGTCCTGGACGAACCGGTCGAGCTCTCCCACCGTCTTCGTGGCCAGCACCCCCTCGATCCGCTCGGCGTGCTCGTCGGCGGTCAGGCGCCCCTCGGCGAGGGCGTCGCGCAGAATGTCGGCGATCCGGTCACGGTCGGCGTCGGAGGCCCGGAGTTCGGCGTCGGAGGCCCGGGTTTCGGTGCGCTTCTGAAGGTCCACGTCAGCAGCGTACCCAAACGCGATAGATCGCGACTACCCCTTCTCGCGACCTGTGGAAAACCGCCCCTTCACGCCAACTGAGCCTTACCTCACAGACTCACCGTCCGCGCCAGGTTCTACGCTGGTGGATGCTGCCAATGGAGGCATGCCGCTGTCTGCCGAGTGAGGAATGGGCTAGTGCCTGAGTTCGCGTACACCGATCTGCTCCCCCAGGGAGAGGACACCACTCCGTACCGGCTGGTGACCTCCGAGGGTGTCTCCACCTTCAAGGCCGACGGGCGCACGTTCCTCAAGGTCGAGCCGGAGGCGCTGCGCAAGCTCGCCGCGGAGGCCGTCCACGACATCCAGCACTATCTGCGGCCCGCGCACCTGGCGCAGCTGCGGCGCATCATCGACGACCCCGAGGCGTCCGGCAACGACAAGTTCGTCGCCCTGGACCTGCTGAAGAACGCGAACATCGCGGCCGCCGGCGTGCTGCCCATGTGCCAGGACACCGGCACCGCGATCGTGATGGGCAAGCGCGGACAGAACGTGCTCACCGAGGGCGGCGACGAGGAGGCCCTCTCGCGGGGCATCTACGACGCGTACACCCAGCTGAACCTGCGCTACTCGCAGATGGCTCCGCTCACCATGTGGGAGGAGAAGAACACCGGGTCCAACCTTCCGGCACAGATCGAGCTGTACGCGACCGACGGCGGCGCCTACAAGTTCCTGTTCATGGCCAAGGGCGGCGGTTCGGCGAACAAGAGCTTCCTGTACCAGGAGACGAAGGCCGTTCTGAACGAGGCCTCCATGATGAAGTTCCTGGAGGAGAAGATCCGTTCGCTGGGCACGGCCGCCTGCCCGCCGTACCACCTGGCGATCGTGGTCGGCGGCACGAGCGCCGAGTACGCCCTGAAGACCGCGAAGTACGCCTCCGCGCACTACCTGGACGAGATTCCGGCCGAGGGCTCGGAGCTCGGTCACGGCTTCCGGGACAAGGACCTGGAGCAGAAGGTCTTCGAGCTGACCCAGAAGATCGGCATCGGCGCGCAGTTCGGCGGCAAGTACTTCTGTCACGACGTGCGCGTGGTGCGTCTGCCGCGGCACGGCGCGTCCTGCCCCGTGGCGATCGCGGTGTCCTGCTCCGCGGACCGTCAGGCCGTCGCGAAGATCACGGCCGAGGGCGTGTTCCTGGAGCAGTTGGAGACCGACCCCGCGCGCTTCCTGCCGGAGACCACGGACGAGCACCTGGACTCCGCCGAGGACGACGTCGTCCGGATCGACCTGAACCAGCCGATGGACGACATCCTCGCCGAACTGACGAAGTACCCGGTCAAGACCCGGCTCTCGCTCTCCGGCCCGCTCGTCGTGGCGCGCGACATCGCGCACGCCAAGATCAAGGAGCGGCTGGACGCGGGCGAGGAGATGCCGCAGTACCTCAAGGACCACCCGGTGTACTACGCCGGTCCGGCCAAGACCCCCGAGGGTTACGCGTCGGGTTCGTTCGGCCCCACCACCGCCGGCCGCATGGACTCCTACGTGGAGCAGTTCCAGGCGGCGGGCGGCTCCAAGGTGATGCTCGCGAAGGGCAACCGTTCCGCGCAGGTCACCAACGCCTGTGACGCGCACGGCGGCTTCTACCTCGGCTCCATCGGCGGCCCCGCCGCGCGGCTCGCCCAGGACTGCATCAAGAAGGTCGAGGTCGTCGAGTACGAGGAGCTCGGCATGGAAGCCGTCTGGAAGATCGAGGTCGAGGACTTCCCGGCGTTCATCGTCGTCGACGACAAGGGCAACGACTTCTTCCAGGATCCCGCCCCGGCTCCGACGTTCACGTCGATTCCGGTACGGGGGCCTGGGCCGGCGTAGCGTCCCGGGACGCCAGAGGCAGCTGTTCGCTGCCTGGACGCGTCCCGCCACGCCCCGATGCTGTCCCACTTCGTCCCAGGAACGAGTGGGACAGCATTTTTGTGAGCTTTGCCGGAAACCCTCCGGGATGACCGGATCACAGCCTGTGGTCCGCAGGTCATCTCGGAGGGAAATCCCATGATTGGTCGCACTTTGCGCAACGGCCTGGTGGCCGCGATCGCGGCTGTCGCCGTCTTCCCGGTGACAGCCGTCGCCTCCGCCGCCCCGGCCGCCCCGCACGTTCCCAGCCGGGGCGCCGCGTTCTCGCCGGTCGCGTCGTCGAGCTGGTACCCGGCGTCCCCGCAGTCCTCGATCCCCGGCCTCCAGCGCGCCGCGCACACCCTGCCACTGGCCCCGAGGCACCACTACAGGCACTACGTGATCACCCACACGCGCCACCACGCCCGCCACCACCTCACCCGGCACGTCCTGGGCCGGGTGACGACCCACCACACGCGTCTGCGCGTCCGGTCCGGTCCGGGTACCGGCTACCGGATCGTCGGCTCGCGGCGGGCCGGCCGCGTGGTGACCCTCGTCTGCAAGAAGAGCGGTTCCTCCGTCATGGGCAACTCGCGCTGGTACAAGCTCGCCCACGGCCGGGGCTACGTCTCCGCCCACTACGTCCGCAACAGCCGCACCGTCCGCTGGTGCTGACGAACACCTCGCCGCTCGCCTCCTGAGGTCCGGCGCCGGCCGGCGGGGCGAGGTCCGCCCCGCCGGCCGGTAGGACAAATCGATCAGCCGACGACCCCACTCCCCTGACGAAACAGCAGGTCAACTCCCCTTCATATTCGGTTCGCATTCGGGCGATCGGGGTGTGCCCGGGCACCGTACGAGGGAACACATCAGGGCGGTCACCCCGGCAGGGCGAGGGAGCGAGAGGAAGAGCCACGTGAGGGTCAAGAGACAGCCGCTGCCCGACTCGTTGGACGAGACAGAACACAGCAAGGCAGTACGTACGAAAACAGAGCATATCGACGTGGAGCACATCGGTACCGAGCGCATCCATACCGAACGCATCGGCACGGAGGACATCGACGAGGAGCAGCTGCTGATGGAGCGGCTCCGGTGCCTCAAGCAGCGGACGGGGCTGAGTCTGGCCGCGCTGGCCTCCGTCACCCCGTTCAGCAAGTCGACCTGGCACCGCTACCTGAGCGGTGATCAGTTTCCGCCGCGCTCGGCGGTCGAGTCGCTCGGCCGTCTGGCGGACACCGACCCGGGTCCCCTTCTCTCCCTGTGGGACGCCGCGTCCCGGGCCCAGTCCAGGGCGGCGACCCCGCCCCTGGGGGCCTCGGTCCCACAGGCCGCGGTTCCGGACGCGCCGGTTCGGGGCCGGCGCGTCCGGGGGTCCAACCGGGCCGTCATCGCCCTCGCGGCGATGGCGGCCACGGTGGTGGTCACCGCGGGTGCCGCCGACGTCCTCGACCCCGACCAGCCCGTGGCCCCCGCCGGCGCCGCCTGCCGGGGCCGCGACTGCCAGGGGCAGTTCCCGACCTCCGAGGCCTGCGGCCGTGACGCGCGTACGGAGAGCACCGTCACGCGCGCCGGGCAGGTCGTGCTGCTGCGTTTCTCCCCCTCGTGCGCGACGGTCTGGTCGGAGGTCCGCACCAGGACCGGCGGGGCGCGGGAGATCTCGATCAGATCCGATCAGGACGAGCTGTCCGCCGCCTACCGGGGCGACCCCTCGGACGGCTACAGCAGCCCGATGCTGGCCGCGTCGAGCCCCAGTGGGGCGGAGGCCTGCGCCACGGTCGGCGGGACGTCGGCGTGCACCGGCCCGCTCGGCGGCTCACGGAGCTGACTCCTCGGGAGAGCCGCTCACCGAGCCGACTCTCCGGGAGAAACGGGAGCCGCCTTGCCGGGAACAGGGGGCACGTCCGCGATGCTGTCCCCACTGGAGGTGATCGTCGATGGCCGACGAACAGGCAGCCCCGTACCGGATCGAGCACGACTCCATGGGTGAGGTCAGGGTGCCCGCGGACGCGAAGTGGCGGGCCCAGACCCAACGGGCCGTGGAAAATTTCCCCATCTCGGGTCAGCGTCTGGAGCGCGCGCACATCGAGGCGCTGGCGCTGATCAAGGGCGCGGCGGCCAGGGTCAACGCGAAGCTGGGGGTGGTCGACAAGGACGTGGCCGAGGCCGTCCAGGAGGCGGCGGGCGAGGTCGCCGAGGGGCGCTGGGACGCGCACTTCCCGGTGGACGTCTTCCAGACGGGTTCCGGAACGTCCTCCAACATGAACACCAACGAGGTCATCGCCACGCTCGCGACCGAGCGGCTCGGCAGGGACGTACACCCCAATGACCATGTGAACGCCTCGCAGTCGTCGAACGACGTGTTCCCGTCCTCGCTCCACATCGCCGCCACCGCCGCCGTGACCAGGGATCTCGTCCCTGCTCTGGAACACCTCGCCGCCGCCCTGGAGCGGAAGGCCGAGGAGTTCGCGGACGTCGTGAAATCGGGGCGTACGCATCTCATGGACGCCACGCCGGTGACCCTCGGGCAGGAGTTCGGGGGGTACGCGGCGCAGGTGCGGTACGGCGTCGAGCGCCTGCGCGCCTCGCTGCCCCGGCTCGCCGAACTGCCGCTCGGTGGGACCGCCGTGGGCACCGGGATCAACACGCCGCCCGGGTTCTCCGCGGCCGTCATCGCCGAGGTGGCGCGGGCCACCGGGCTGCCGCTCACCGAGGCCCGTGACCACTTCGAGGCACAGGGCGCGCGGGACGGGATCGTCGAGACGAGCGGGCAGCTGCGGACCATCGCGGTCGGACTGACGAAGATCGCCAACGATCTGCGGTGGATGGCGTCCGGTCCGCGCACCGGGCTGGCCGAGATCAGCCTGCCCGACCTCCAGCCCGGCTCCTCGATCATGCCCGGCAAGGTGAATCCGGTCATTCCCGAGGCGGTGCTGATGGTCGCGGCCCAGGTGATGGGCAACGACGCGACGGTCGCCGTCGCCGGGGCCGCCGGCAACTTCGAGCTGAACGTCATGCTTCCGGTCATCGCGAAGAACGTCCTGGAGTCGATCCGTCTCCTCGCCAACGTCTCGCGCCTGCTCGCCGACCGCACGGTCGACGGGATCGTCGCCCACCGCGAACGGGCCCGCGAGTACGCCGAGTCCTCGCCGTCGGTCGTGACACCGCTCAACAAGTACATCGGCTACGAGGAGGCCGCCAAGGTGGCCAAGAAGGCACTGGCGGAACGCCGGACGATCCGCCAGGTCGTTCTGGATTCCGGGTACGTCGAGCGCGGTGACCTCACCCTGGAGCAGCTGGACGAGGCGCTCGATGTCCTGAGGATGACGCATCCGTAAACGGCGTTCGCTCCCCGGATGACCTTGGAAGCCATTGAATGACGCCTCCGTTACGTCATTCGCTCCATCGCGCGAACCGTGACGCGCACCGCAGCGTCGTATGCCTGGGGCACCTAATATCTGGTCATGGCAGAGGGCGGAGCGGTGAGGCGAGTGGCGGCGGGCGGGTCGACGGTGTACTGGGCCCCCGGGAGTCACATTCTGTGGCGGTACCGGGAGAACGCCGGTGAGCACTTCCACATCTGCCGCCCCGTGACCGTCGTACGGGACGACGAGGAACTGCTCGCGGTGTGGATGGCGCCCGGCACCGAGTGCGTGAAGCCCGTGCTCGCCGACGGCACACCCGTGCACGGAGAACCGCTGGAGTCCCGCTACACCAAGGCGCGAACGGTGCAGCGGGGCCGCTGGTTCGGCAACGGAGTGCTGAAACTGGCGCGGCCCGGCGAGCCCTGGTCGGTGTGGCTGTTCTGGGAACCGGGCTGGCGGTTCAAGAACTGGTACGTGAACCTGGAGGCGCCGCTCGCCCGTTGGGAGGGCGGGGTCGACTCCGAGGATCACTTCCTGGACATCTCCGTGCACCCGGACCGCAGTTGGCACTGGCTCGACGAAGACGAGTTCGCACAGGCGCAACGAGCCGGATTGATGGATACTCAACTGGCCGCACAGGTAAGAGAGGCAGGGCACTGCGCGGTGGAGGTGATCCGTGCCTGGGGCGCGCCGTTCTCGGACGGCTGGCAGCACTGGCGCCCGGATCCCGCCTGGCCGGTTCCTTCCCTGCCGGATGACTGGGACCGTACGCCCGCGCACGTGTCCTCATGAGACCCTTGATGCGCCCCCGTGGTACAACCGTAGGATCGTCCTCCGCAAGGGCGCACAGCAGCAACTCCCGCAGCATGCGCTGGGCTTGACCATAAGTCACCGAGGGGCGGCAGGACGTGAGCGAGGGGTACGAGGGCCACGGCGGTACGGTCGGCGGACGGCCCGTCGGGCCGCACAGGGCGTTCGGCCCGACGATGGCGTTCACGTCGGCGACGGGCAGGCCCCGTCCTGACGACGCGCAGATTCCGTTCCCGGGACACACATTCCGGGTATCGGGGCTGCGGGACGAACTGCACGCACGGCGCGCAGCCCCGGACGGATGGATTCGACACGCGTGACGGAGCACCCCACCTCGCACGAGCGCCGCCAGAGCGGCGCCGGCCGGCCCTCCACCCCCGCGGACCCCCGCGGGGCGCTCCTGCGTACCCCGGAGCCGCAGCGCGCGCCCGGCGCCTTACCCGCACAACCCGCCCGCACCGGCGACACCCCCACCGGTTCCGCTCCGGGCACGCCCTACGGCCAGCACGGATCGTCCGCCACCCAGGCGTCGGCGAGCACCGACACACCGTCTCCCTCGGGCACCGGCGCGTCCACGCCGCCGCCCGCCTCCCCCGGCCCCGAGCACTCCCAGCCCTCGGCCAGCGAGCCCGACGCGCACCGCCCGCGCCCGGCTCCCGAGGGCATCCCGGCCCAGCCCGGCATAGAAGGCGACCGGCCGTCCGGGAACACCACGGGCACGGACCGGCGTACCGGGCAGGGGCTGCCGCACGCGGGCCCGATGCCGATGCGGCGTGACGGGGACCGGCTGCGCTTCGTGGGTGCGGCGACCCGGCGGATCGCCCGCGGCATCGACCTGGACGAGATCGTCATGGGTCTGTGCCGGGCCACCGTGCCGACCTTCTCGGACGCGATCCTCGTCTATCTGCGGGACCCGCTGCCGGTCGGCGACGAGCGGCCCACCGGGCCCCTCGTGCTGCGGTTGCGGCGCACCGACCGGATCCCCGAGGAGCGGGACACCGAGAACGGCTTCATGCCCGCACTGCGGCCCGAGCCGAACGAACTTTCGGCGATGACGGCCGAGCTGTGCGAGGTGCGCCCCGGCGGCGCCCTCGCCGAGGTGCTGCGCGGCGTGCGCCCGGTCTTCGCGGACGCGCCCGCCGCCCGGGCCGCGCTGCCCGAGCTGCTCGGCGACGAGCTGATCGTGCCCACCGGCCAGCGCGCGATCCTCGCCCCCCTGCGCGGGCGGCGCCGGGTGATCGGGGCGGCACTCTTCGTGCGCCGCCCCGAGCGGATGGCGTTCGAGACGGACGATCTGCTGGTCGCGGCCCAGCTCGCCACGCACAGCGCGCTCGGCATCGACAAGGCGGTGCTCTACGGCCGCGAGGCGTACATCGCCGACGAGCTGCAGCGCACCATGCTGCCCGAGACGCTGCCGCGCCCCACCGGAGTGCGGCTGGCCTCGCGCTATCTGCCGGCCGCGGAGACCGCGCGGGTCGGCGGCGACTGGTACGACGCGATCCCGCTGCCGGGCAGCCGCGTCGCCCTCGTCGTCGGTGACGTCATGGGCCACTCGATGACCTCGGCCGCGATCATGGGCCAGCTGCGCACCACCGCGCAGACCCTCGCCGGGCTCGACCTGCCCCCGCAGGAGGTGCTGCACCACCTGGACGAGCAGGCCCAGCGCCTGGGCACCGACCGCATGGCGACCTGCCTGTACGCCGTCTACGACCCGGTCGCGCACCGGATCACCATCGCCAACGCGGGCCATCCGCCGCCGGTGCTGCTGCACCTGGGCGGCCGGGCCGAGGTGCTGCGGGTGCCGCCGGGCGCCCCCATCGGCGTAGGAGGAGTGGATTTCGAGGCGGTCGAGCTGGACGCGCCCGCCGGGGCGACGCTCCTGCTGTACACGGACGGCCTGGTCGAGTCGCGCCTCAGGGACGTGTGGACCGGCATAGAGCAGCTGCGCGAGAAGCTCGCCGCCACCGCGCAGCTCACCGGCCCGGACCATCCGCCGCCGCTGGAAGCGCTCTGCGACGAGGTGCTGGACATGCTCGGTCCGGGCGACCGGGACGACGACATCGCGCTGCTCGCCGCCCGCTTCGACGGGATCGCGCCGAGCGATGTGGCGTACTGGTTCCTGGAGCCGGAGGACGCGGCCCCCGGGCGGGCCCGGCGCCTGGCCCGCCGGGCGCTGTCCCGCTGGGGCCTGGAGGACATGAGCGACTCCGTGGAGCTGCTGGTCAGCGAGGTCGTCACCAACGCCGTGCGCTATGCGTCACGACCGGTCACCCTCCGTCTGCTGCGCACGGACGTGCTGCGCTGCGAGGTGGGCGACGACGTGCCGCAGCTGCCCAGGCTGCGGCAGGCGCGCGCCACGGACGAGGGCGGGCGTGGCCTGTATCTGGTCAACAAACTGGCCAGACGGTGGGGCGCCACGCGTCTGAGCACCGGAAAGGTGGTCTGGTTCGAACTGAACCGGGGCTGAATGGGCCGGGGGCCGAGGGGTACGCGATCCGCCTCGCCCCACGGCGGCCCGGTTGCCGACATCCTGTCGGCAGAGTTGACTGCTGAGGTGAGCGAAGCGATCTGAAGACTCTCTTCTTGACGGGAGGACGCTCGTGACGCAGGCACCCCAGAAGGCTCCGTACACCACGAACAACGTCGGCATTCCGGTGGAGAGCGACGAACACTCGCTGACCGTCGGTCCCGACGGCCCCATCCTGCTCCAGGACCACTACCTCATCGAGAAGATGGCCCAGTTCAACCGGGAGCGGGTCCCCGAGCGGGTGGTGCACGCCAAGGGCAGTGGCGCATACGGGTTCTTCGAAGTAACGAATGATGTCAGTCAGTTCACCAAGGCCGACCTTTTCCAGCCGGGCAAACGCACCGAGATGCTGGCCCGTTTCTCCACCGTGGCCGGCGAGCAGGGTTCGCCCGACACCTGGCGCGACCCGCGCGGATTCGCGCTGAAGTTCTACACCGAGCAGGGCAATTACGACCTGGTGGGCAACAACACCCCGGTCTTCTTCGTCCGTGACACGATCAAGTTCCAGGACTTCATCCGCTCGCAGAAGCGCCACCCGGCGACCGGGCTGCGCAGCAACGACATGCAGTGGGATTTCTGGACCCTCTCGCCCGAGTCGGCACACCAGGTGACCTGGCTGATGGGCGACCGGGGCATCCCGAAGACGTACCGCAACATGAACGGCTACGGCTCGCACACCTACATGTGGATCAACGGCGCCGGTGAGAAGTTCTGGGTGAAGTACCACTTCAAGACCGACCAGGGCATCGACTTCCTCACCCAGGCGGAGGCCGACGAGCTGGCCGGGTCGGACGCGGACAAGCACCGCCGGGACCTGTACGAGTCGATCGAGTCCGGGAACGCGCCGAGCTGGAGCCTGAAGGTCCAGATCATGCCGTTCGAGGACGCGGCGGACTACCGTTTCAACCCCTTCGACCTGACCAAGGTCTGGCCGCACGGGGACTATCCGCTGATCGACGTCGGCCGGATGACCCTCGACAGGAACCCCGAGGACTACTTCATCCACATCGAGCAGGCCGCCTTCGAGCCGTCCAACCTGGTGCCGGGCATCGGCCCCTCGCCGGACAAGATGCTGCTCGGCCGGCTGTTCTCCTATCCGGACACACACCGGTACCGGATCGGCCCGAACTACGCCCAGCTGCCGCCGAACCGCCCGCACGCCCCGGTGAACTCGTACGCCAAGGACGGCCCGATGCGCTACGAGCCGTCGCTCGCGGCGCGCCCGTACGCGCCCAACTCCTACGGCGGCCCCGCGGCCGACTTCTCCCGCTTCGGCGACCCGGTGAGCTGGGAGGCCACGGGCGAGCTGGTGCGCGAGGCGTACAAGCTGCACCGCGAGGACGACGACTGGGGCCAGCCGGGCACGATGGTCCGCCAGGTCCTCGACGACGCGGCCCGCGACCGCCTGGTCTCGAACGTCAGCGGCCACCTGAAGGCCGACGTCTCCCGTCCGGTCCTGGACCGCGCCCTGCAGTACTGGCGCAACATCGACAAGGAGCTGGGCGACCGGATCGCCCACGACGTCAACGGAGGGTGACCGGCATCCGTCCCCTCGGCCAGGTGCCTCGCCCCGTCCCGCGCTCGGGACGGGGCGAGGCACACTCCACCGCGGTGCTCGCGGGGCTCCACAAGGGGGTCGCCGCCGTTTCGGCCGCCCGCCATAATGAGCAGCCGGTCGGTCGGGCGAAAGAGGGCGCGATGAGTGGGGAATCCCTTGAGAACGCGTGGTCACGTGTGGAGCAGTGGCTCGAAGTAATGGCGCCGGAAAGCCACGCCGCGCTGCGGTCCCCGGCCGAACCCTCGACCATCAGCTGGGCGCAGGAGCGGACAGGGGCCGAATTTCCCGAGCAGCTGATAGGCCTCCTCTCCTTGCACGACGGGGCCGACGACACCGACGCCGGCGCCTTTCTACCGGGCGACGCACGACTGCTTTCGGCGCAGGAGGCCACAGGGCTGACCAAAAGGCTGAGCGGTTTCATCGACAGCGACGAGGTTCTCGGCGTGTGGTGGCACCCTCAGTGGATTCCCCTTGCGGCCAACCATGACGGGGCCACCTGCTACTTCGTCGACGCACGTCCCGGACCCGGCTACGGCGAGATCGGCTACTTCTTCATGGAGAGCGGCGGAGAGTGCGGGAGGTGGCCGTCGCTCGCCACGTTCACCGAGAGCCTGGCCGGCGCGATCGAGGACATCACGAAGATGCGCGGCTATCTGCCCAGCGTCAAGGACGATGCGTTGTCCTGGGACTGAACGCGGGTGAGGGGCGCGCGCCCGTCAGGCACGCACCCCTCACCTCACCTCAGCTCGGTGTACCGGTCAGGGTTGCATGGTGCATTGGACTTTCGGGCCGCTGGCCGAGCAGCCGTCGAATCCGGGGATGTCGACCCAATAGGAGTCGGAGTCGAGGAGCCGGAAGTACGACGCGAAGCCACCGAAACGGTTCATCGAACCACCGTTCATCCACTGGGACATGGAAGAGCGGCCGCACACCTCCCTGAAGGTGGGCGGATCGTAGCGGTCGTCGTCGTACAGTTTCCAGGTGCCCTGGGTGATACGGGTCGCGTAGGTCTGGACACACTCGTCGCCGGATTTCACGGGGTTACGGCCCCGCATCTCCTCCGGCATACCGGCCGACTGATAAGTCCCCGCGAAAGCGAACTCGTCGCACGACTTGACGTCCGGAGTATCCGTGGACACCAGCTCCGGCAGCAGCGTGGTGTCGTCGTGATAGGCATAGGATCTCGGACAGATGACCTTCCGGTTCGCGTCCGTGTCCCGGCCGTACTGGTTCTTCCCATTGGGAAGGAAGTTCATCGGCGATTTGAACTTCTTCGACCCCGCGTGCGGTGACAACGCGTTCTGGATGAGCCAGGCGTGAGCGGCGGCCGCCGGGTACTTCGCCGAATTGAACTGATAAGTGGGCTGGTAGGCGCCGAAGCTGCAGCCCTCCGTGTTGTTGATGGCGAAGTTGTCGCACTGGGGAAGCAGGTCGTGGGCGTAGACCTTGACCGCGGTGGGACCGGCCACGGGCGTGTAGCCCTGGAACTTCCAGTTGAAGCCGAGGATGTCCCACCCCCTGGCCGTGGTGTAGTTGGACCAGGAGTGCTTCTTCGTCGCCTTGGCAATGTGGGCGTCACCGGGCGTCCAGGTCAATGACGAATTCCACTGCTCCGGCTGGGATGCGCAAGTGGTGCCTTCGTCGAAGCAGTTGAAGCGCATGTCCAGGGTGATGTTGACCAGTTTCGGATCCAGGGTTCCGACCGGCCAGACCTCCATCTGCTGCTCGAACTCCCTCGATTTCTGGTTCAGCTTGATCTGCTGGAAGACATCGAAGTCGGCCTCGGCGAACACCGAGCCGTCACTCGTGTCGATGGCCGTGTATTCGTACGTCGTGTGGAAGCAGGCCTCGAACCTGGTGAAGCGGTGCGATCCGATGGTGTTGGTGCACCACGAGACGATGTCCCCGAAGTCGAAGGCACTGCGCCCCGACATCGCCTTTCGAACCGCGGGCCGACCGGCCATCTGCTTCTTCGTGGTGAGCAGGCGGGAACAGCCGCTGATGCCGGCCGAGTTCGCGGGACCGCAGGAGTAGCCCTTCAGCTTCGCCGGCTTGCCGCTGAAGGCCGTGGCGCCCGCGCCGGGGCCCGCGTTGTCGGGGAGAGCGGGCTCATACTGAGGAGCCTCCATCGTCTGGGGTCCGTTGATGCTGTCCCAGTCGATGTTCGCCGCCTTGTCGTCCGGCTCCGGCAACGTGATGTCGACGGTCTGGTAGCGACCGGGGACGAAGGCCACCGCGTCGAACGCGACATCCTCGTCGCCCGTACCATCGGGAGTGATCGTGTCCAGCTGGACTTCCGGAACGTTGTCGAACGCGTAGACGCCCAGCTCCAACCAGCGGTTGCTGCTGCCCGACTGGGAGATCGTCTCGGTGCGCGTGCCGCCTCTGGTCTTGATCCGGTACTTCGCGTACTTGGTCTGGGCACCGTGATCGGGGAGGTGGACGAGGACCTTGGCCCGCCCCGTGAGCGACTTGTTCAGCTTCCAGGTTCCGGTGATCTTCAGCCGCTGGCCCTTGGTGTCGTCCGCACGTGTGTGACCGAACCAGAAGTGGCCGCCGAAGCCCGCGCCCAGTTGGTGGAGGTCGACCTTGGCCGGGTAGACGGTCTCGACCGCGTTGTTAGCGAAGTCGAAGCTGAAGGTTCCTGAGTTCGTCCAGGAGTTGCTGCAGCCCGCTCGGACGACGGGGGTGTCGCCCGGGACGTCGTCGACGATGAGAGCCCCGTCCGGGAGTCCGCTGGTGCTGCAGTTCGCTGGATACGCCGTGCCGTCGGCCTCTTCAGGCGCGGTGTCACCGAAGCGGACGAACTCGTATCCGCAGGTGTCGACGCAGTCGGTCTTCCACGTCACCGGCTTGTTCCACCAGCACTTGACGTCGTCACGGCCGCAGGGGCCGCTGCTCGCGCTGTCGTTGGAGGCGCTGTCGGAGATCCGGCTCGGGTCGCAGCTGTTGGAGGAGTCGCAGAAGGCGTCCTCGGGCGCCTTGAGGTGGGCCCGGTTGTAGAGCGCGCTGCCCTTGACGGTGACGGCCGAGCTGGTGCCGTTCCAGGTGGCGGGGCGGAACGCGGGGACCAGCGTGCCGGGCGACTCCAGGAAGGAGGGCGGGTGGGCGGCGAAGCCGAGGACCTTCTCCTGGTAGGGCCAGTTCTGCGGGCGGGCCGCGGCGCTGGCGTCCTCGCCGCCGGCCGCGTTCTCCATGAACGGCAGTCGTCCGGCGTCCCATTCGGGATTGGCGGGGTTGTTGGCCCAGCCCAGGCCCCACGGCGAGCCGTCACCGGCGTTGGCGTGGAAGCCCGAGTTGTACGCCCACAGGGCGAAGTACCAGTTCTCCGGCCGACCGCTGGTGCCGTGGTTGGCGATCATGCCGGCGGCGCGGGTCTCGTTCCACTTGGAGACGAGGGTCTGCAGGCCCGCGGCGATGTTGGCGGTGTAGTCCAGCGCGGCGGCCCGCTGCTTCTGGTAGTCCCAGGCCGCACCGCCGTGGCCGTCCTCGCGGCCGGCCATCCGCATGTGGTCGGTGATCTGCGTGATGCCGTAACCGCAGTCCGCCTTGGCGAAGTCGACGTCCCAGTCATTGCTGGGGTCGCCGTCGTAGAGGTTGATGCCGTAGTAGTTGCCGATCAGCGGGCTGGCGGTGACCCCGGGCACGGCCTCCCGGCCGGCCTGCCACATGTTCGACTCCTGGGTGGTCACCCCGAGCATGACCTGCGCCATGGCGCGGCCGCCCCCGTCGAGCGGCGGGTTCAGGAAGAGTGACTGCGGCATGTACGCGGGCATGCCCAGGTTCTTCCAGTTGGCAGGGCGCGAGATGTGCGTGTTCAGCAAGCCCTTGACCGCCATGTCGACCGCCCACTCCACCTGGCGCGGCTTGGGCTGCATGGCCTGGTTGCGCACGTCGTTGCGCGGCACGGAACAGGTGCGCTCCGCCTCCACCGGGTCGCTCGGATCACCCGCGGCCGTCGCGGCCACCGAAGCCTTGGCACTGCGTCCGGAACCGGACAGCAGCCCCGGGGACGCGTCACGGCCCTGGCCCGCGTACGCCGACACCCGATGCGCCGGATCGACGGTGAAGGAGGCCTTGCGTCCGGTGGCACGGGTGGTCAGGGACATCTTCAGCGTACGGGCCTTGGTGGCCTCGCCGGGCTGCAGCAGCGTGCCCTTGCCGTCGGCCCAGGCCGTGTGGGTCAGGACGGCCTCGCCACGTGTGGAGACGGTGACGTCCGTCGGCGTCGACGCGAGCCTCTTCACCGTGCTCGGCGTTCGGGCGGCTGTCGGCCTGGTCGTGCCGGTCACATACACGGTGCCCGCGCTGCGGGTCAGTCCGGTCTCGGTGGCGAGGCCCCGGGCCAGCACGGTCGCCCGCGTGGTGCGTACGTCGGGGTGCGCGACGGCACCGGCCGTGATGCGCTTCACCTTGGACGTGGCACCGCGCTTGTCGAGGAAGGCGATCCCCCCGTCGCCGTCGGGCGTCAGACGGTAGGGCACACCGTCGGTACGGGCGAGAGCCGTGCGCCCGCCCCTGGCGTCGACCTTGATGACCTCCGCGCCGGAGGCCGCGGCTATGGAACCGTCGGCAACCGGGACGGCCGAGGTGACCTGCCCCTTGACCGGGATCGGCTTGCCGATCCTGCCTGTCGAGGCGTCCAGCCGGAACAGCCGGGTGCCGACCCTGTCCTCACCACCGGACTGGGTCAGGATCACCGTCTCACCAGGTCCGCAGCCCGGGTTGTAGTAGGACAGCGACGCCTTGAGTTCCAGCTTCGTCACCCGGCCGGAAGCCAGATCGACCACCGCGGTGAAACCGCCCCGAGCCATCAGCTGGGGCTTGTTGGTGAAGGTACGAGGCGCATAGACCACCACCGCCCGCTTACCCGAACCGGTGACGCAGGTGTTGCCGATCCAGGCGTCGGCGTCGAATCCCGGCTCGGAAAGCGACGCAATCGTGCGCCAGCTGTATCCGTCCTTCTTCCTGGCGGTCAGGAGATGGAAGCCGTCCGCGTCCCCCGAGGTCGTCCACGCCACGTCGCCGGACGCCTGCCACCCCTTGCCCAGCACCGCGGCCCGCTCGGCCTGCGGCACCGCGTCACGCCGATCCTCGGCCGCCGCCTTCGTGTCGGAAGACGCCGGTGCCGGTGGATCGGCCCAGGCCACGGGCTGCGTAAGTCCGGCGAGTAACGCACCGGTCGCCAACGCGGCCAGCCGTACCCGCATGCGTCTGTAGAGTCGCAAAATATCCCCTTCTCACATGGCTCCCGCACTACGAGAGCCCTGAAAAGGAAAGGGCACCTTGACCACAATCCGGGCATGCCTGATGGGCCGCGCATCGAGTTCGGAGTTCGCGGATTCAGACAAGAATTGAGCGCGGTCAGCCGGTCAACGCGCAGCGCAAGGTGTCGCCAAGATTCCCTCCCCGTTGACGGGAGAATGGTCCAGACACCCAACCCGAGTCAATGGAATTCTCATAGAACTTTAAAGTTTCGGCCTTTGTGGCCGATAATCACCCGGCAAAAAGGGCACCCGGTGAGTCACCGGGCGCCCTTTTTCGCTCAGGCCCTGATGGGCCTTTTTAACGGTTACTGCTGGTTGTCCGGATTGAATGGGTCCGGTGGTGTGATCACGTCGGTCGGGGTCCCCGCCGGAGTGGTCGGGGGTGTCGTCGCCGGGGTGGTCGGGGGCTGCGACGTCGGGGTCGGCGGCGCGCTGGTGGTGGGCGGCTCGCTCGTCGGCGGCTCGGTGGTCGGGGTCTGCGACGGCGGCTCGCTCGGCGTGTCACTGATCGTCGGCGTGGTGGTGGGCTCCATCGCCGCGCCCTGGGTGGTGTCCAGGTCGAAGGTGGTGACGCTGCCCATCGCGTTGAAGGTGTACGCCGCCCATATCTGGGCCGGGAAGCCGCCGCCGTTGACACGGCCGCCGCCCGCGGCGCCCTTCAGGGAGACCTGCGTGCCCTGCTTGACCACCTTGCCACCGCTGTCCTTGCGGTCCTTGGGGACCTCACCGAACAGACCGACCGAGGTGACCAGGTTCGGCGTGTACCCGGTGAACCAGGCCGACTTGTTGTTGTCGGACGTACCTGTCTTGCCCGCGACCTGCTGGTCGTTGCGGTCGACCGCCTGGGCCACCGAGACCTGGGCCGTACCGTCGTTGACCACGCCGGTGAGCACCGAGGTGACCGTGTCGGCCGCCTGGGAGCTGATGACCTGGTCGCCGATCGGGGTCGGGAAGTCGACCGTACGGTCCTTGTGCTCGGCCGAGGCGACGACGGCCGGGGTGACCTTCCGGCCGTGGTTGTCGAGGGTCGCGTAGATGCCCGCCATCTCCAGCGGGCTCGCGCCCATGGTGCCGAGGGTCTGCGCGGGCACCGCCTGCATGCCCTTGGTGTCCATGCCGAGCTTGCCGGCGACCTTGAGGACCTCGTCCATGCCGACGTCGACGCCCATCTGCGCGAAGACGGAGTTGATGGACTTGTTCATCGCGGTCTGGACGGTGACGTCGCCGTAGTTCTGGTCGTCCTCGTTGGGCGGCGCGAAGCCGATGCTGCTGCCCTTGACGGAGCGACCGCTGGTGCCGTCGTAGACCGTGTCCGCCGTGATGTCCTGGCCGTCCTGCGTCTTGGCCTGCTCGTCCAGGGCCGCCGCGAAGATCAGCGGCTTGAAGGTGGAGGCGGGCTGGTAGTCGCGGCGGGTCGCGTTGTTCACGTAGTGCTTGAAGTAGTCCTCGCCGCCGTACATCGCCACGACCTTGCCGGTCTTGGGGTCGACGGACGCGGCACCGGCCTCGACGTCACCGTCGACGTTGCGCTTCTTGGTGTCCAGCTTGCCGGTGAGCTTCGTCTTGACGGCGACTTCCAGCTGCGTCTGCTTCTTCTTGTCGATGTTGAGCGTGATCGTCCAGCCGCCCGCGTCGACCAGCGCCTTGGCGTCCTCGTAGTTGGCGGCGGCGCCCTGGGTCACGAGCCGGTTGGCCAGCGCGCTGTTGGCCGCGTCCACCAGGTAGCCGGTCTGGCCCTCCATGCCGGGCACGCCCTTGGGGTCCTGCGGGACCGGGAACTTCATGGTCGCGCGCTTGGCGGCGGGCAGCCAGCCCTCCTCGACCATGTTGTCGAGGGTGTAGTTCCAGCGGGCCGTGACCAGCCGCTTGCCGGTGTCCGTGGCGGCACCCCAGTCGTACTGGCTCGGGGCCTGGAGCAGCGAGGCGAGGTACGCACCCTGCTCGACCGTGAGGTCGCTCGCGTCCTTGCCGTAGTACGCCTGGGCCGCCGCCTGGATGCCGTAGGAGTTGCGGCCGTAGTAGCTGGTGTTGATGTAGCCCGCGAGGATGTCGTCCTTGGACTGCTGACGGTCCAGCTTCAGCGAGATGACCAGTTCCTTCAGCTTGCGCGTGACGGTCTGGTCCTGGGTGAGGTAGTAGTTCTTGACGTACTGCTGGGTGATCGTCGAACCACCCTGTTTGCCCTTGCCGGACAGGGTGTTGATCAGACCTCGGGCCGTGCCCTTGAGGTCGACGCCGGCGTCCTTGTAGAAGGACTTGTTCTCCGCGGCGACGAAGGTCTTCTGGACGTCCTTGGGCACCTTGTCCAGGCCGACGATCTCGCGGTTGACCTTGCCGGTCCGGGCGAGCGTGCTGCCGTCGCTGTACTTGTAGATGTTGCTCTGGCGCTGTGCGTCGGCGTTGCCCTGGGGTATGGACACCACCATGTAGAGCACGATGAAGGCGCCCATGCCGAGCAGGCAGAAGCCCAGGAAGGTGCCGAGGATCGTCTTCCAGTTCACGAACCGGCGTATGCCGGTGCGCCGGGGCTTTCCTCCGGACGAGGGCATGGCCGCCGCGCGGCGGCCACCGTGCTGCCGCGCTCGTCTCTCTTCCGCTCGTCCCATGGCTGCGTCCGCTCCGCTCGCTCTCGTGTCGCGCTCTCTTGTACGCGTGTCCTGCCGCGTTCACTCACGCGCTCGGGTGTCGCGTTCGTGTTCGCGCGTCACACAGGTCCACCGCTGAGGTCAGCTCAGCAAACTAACACCACGCGCTATGACAAAGGGCTATCGATCCGGTCTTTTGCGGACGTGACAATCAGCACGTACCACTCAGGACATCGCATCCGTCCCACCTCAACCGACGTGCGAGAGGGGTGGAAGGTTGCCGTGGCGGGTAAAGTGATATCACTTAGATAGGCCTGGTTGGTCATGGACGGGTGGGAGTCGTACGGGCTTCCGCCCCACGAAAACGGGGGCACCTATGCCGGAACACGACTCGACTCCCAACGGCTCGACTCCCAGTGACTCCTCGGCTCCCGCCGATGTGCCGCGGATGCCCGATCCGCGGGTACGGGAGTTCGCCGCGCACAGCATCGGCGGCGGGCTCGCGCTGCTGTTCGGGCTGGTCGGGCTGCTGCTCGGCGCCGGCATGGTCGCGGCCGCCACGACGGTCGACGCCGGCGGGGCCAAGGCCGCGCTGATCGTCCCCGGCATCCTGATCGGCCTCGCCGCGTTCATCGCGATGTGCGGGCTGAACACGGTGGCGCCCGGTGAGGCGCGGGTCGTCCAGCTCTTCGGGCGGTACCGGGGAACGATCCGCCAGGACGGGCTGCGCTGGGTGAACCCCTTCACCTCCCGCACCAAGATCTCGACCCGGGTACGCAACCACGAGACCGCCGTCCTCAAGGTCAACGACGCTTACGGCAATCCGATAGAGCTCGCCGCGGTCGTGGTCTGGAGGGTCGAGGACACCGCGCAGGCCACCTTCGAGGTCGACGACTTCCTGGAGTTCGTCGCCACACAGACCGAGGCGGCCGTACGGCACATCGCGATCGAGTACCCCTACGACGCCCACGACGCGGACGGTCTCTCACTGCGCGGCAACGCCGAGGAGATCACCGAGAAGCTCGCCGTCGAACTGCACGCGCGGGTGGAGGCGGCCGGGGTCGCGATCATCGAGTCGCGCTTCACGCATCTCGCGTACGCTCCCGAGATCGCCTCCGCGATGCTTCAGCGCCAGCAGGCCGGGGCGGTGGTCGCGGCGCGGCGGGAGATCGTGGACGGGGCGGTCGGGATGGTCGAGGCCGCGCTCGCCCGGATCACCGAGCGGGACATCGTGGAGCTGGACCCCGAGCGGAAGGCGGCGATGGTGTCGAACCTGTTGGTGGTGTTGTGCGGTGACCGGGCTCCGCAGCCCGTCCTGAACACGGGGTCCCTCTACCAGTGACGGATCCCTCCGGGGGGTCGGTCCCCGAGCGTCGGCCACGGCCGCAGCCGCAGCCGCGTAAGCAGGTTCTGCTGCGGCTGGATCCGCTGGTCCATGAAGCGCTGGCCCGGTGGGCGACGGATGAGCTGCGCTCGGCCAACGCGCAGATCGAGTATCTGTTGCGGCGGGCGCTTGCGGAGGCGGGGCGGTTGCCGGGTGGGGCGGGGCCGATTCCTCGACGGGGGCGACCGTCCGCTTCCGCGACGGACGCGACGGAGGAGTAGGAACCGGCGGGTTCCTCTGCCGCCGCGTGCGCCTGCCTGCCGCGTGCGGGTGAGTGGGGGCTTGTCGCGCAGTTCCCCGCGCCCCTGAACGCCAGGGTCGTCCGTCGACTGCGGGCCCGTGGGGGTTGGTCGCGCAGATCCCCGCGCCCCTGAACGCCAGGGTCGATCGTCGACTGCGGGCCCGTGGGGGTTGGTCGCGCAGTTCCCCGCGCCCCTGGGGGACCGGGGGTCGCTCTTCGGCTGCGGGCCCGTGGGGGCCGATCGCGCAGTTTCCCGCGCCCCTGAACGCCGGGGTCACTCTTCGACTGCAGGCCGGTGGGGGCCGGTCGCGCAGTTCCCCGCGCCCCCGGGGGACCGGAGGTCGCTCTTCGGCTGCGGGCCCGTGGGGGCTGGTCGCGCAGTTCCTCGCGACCCTGGACGCTGGGGTCGTTCTTCGGCTGCGGGCCGGTGGGGCTGGTCGCGCAGGTCCTGCGTTTCTGGGGGACCGGGGGGCGGTCTTGCAGTTTTTTGCGGGCCTGGAAGGTTCGGGTGGTGCGGTGCTCGGGGACGGGGGGGGGTGGCCCGGCCGGCGCGGCTCGCTTGTTTCGGGCTGTCCGGTGGTTGAGGGCGAGGCCGTTCTGGCTGGTGCGGGGGGCTGGGGGCGGAGCTCCCTGGGATGGGACGGGTAGGGGCGGCGGGGGCGAGGAAACCTGGTGACGGAACCGTGACAATCGGGCCTGACCTGCACGGACGTGGCGTCCATCATGATCTATTCGCGGTGTGTATACGTGCGGTGTATACGCCGTGTGTAGAGTGCTCGGCATGTCCATCGGTCACACCCTCCTAGGACTCCTGGAGTCCGGGCCCCGCCACGGTTACGACCTGAAGCGGGCCTTCGACGAGAAGTTCGGTCACGACAGGCCGCTGCACTACGGCCAGGTCTACTCGACGATGTCCCGGCTGCTCAAGCACGGACTCGTCGAGGTCGACGGGATTGAGGCGGGCGGCGGCCCGGAGCGGAAGCGGTACGCGATCACCGACGCCGGGATCACCGACGTACAGCAGTGGCTCGCGACGCCGGAGAAGCCCGAGCCGTATCTGCAGTCGACCCTCTACACGAAGGTCGTTCTCGCGCTGCTCACCCACCGGGACGCGTCCGAGATCCTCGACACGCAGCGCTCCGAGCACCTGCGGATGATGCGCATCCTGACGGACCGCAAACGCAAGGGCGACCTGGCCGACCAGCTGATCTGCGACCACGCCCTCTTCCATCTGGAGGCCGACCTGCGGTGGCTGGAGCTCACCGCCGCGCGCCTCGAAAAACTCGCCGAGGCGGTAACCCGATGACTCCCGCAGGCTCCCTGCTCACGGCCCACGACCTGCGCAAGGCGTACGGCCCCACCAGCGCCCTCGACGGCGCCGAGTTCTCCATCCACCCGGGCGAGGTCGTCGCCGTGATGGGCCCCTCCGGCTCCGGCAAGTCGACCCTCCTGCACTGCCTGGCCGGCATCGTGACTCCGGACTCCGGATCCATCATCTACAACGGCCAGGAGATGGCGACCATGAACGACGCACAGCGCAGCGCGCTGCGGCGCAGCGAGTTCGGGTTCGTGTTCCAGTTCGGGCAGCTCGTTCCCGAACTGACCTGTGTCGAGAACGTCGCCCTCCCGCTGCGGCTCAACGGCACCGGGCGCAAGGAGGCCGAGCGAACCTCCCTGTCCTGGATGGAACGGCTGGAGGTCCACGACCTCAAGAACAAGCGGCCGGGTGAGATATCCGGCGGCCAGGGACAGCGGGTCGCCGTCGCCCGGGCACTGGTCACCAGCCCGCGCGTACTCTTCGCGGACGAGCCCACCGGAGCACTCGACTCCTTCAACGGCGAACGCGTGATGGATCTGCTCACCGAGGCGGCCCGCTCGACCAACGCCGCCGTCGTCCTCGTCACGCACGAGGCGCGGGTGGCCGCCTACTCGGATCGCGAAATCGTCGTACGCGACGGAAAGTCCCGCGACATGGAGCGGGTCGTATGAGCGCCGCTCGCAGCGTCCGGCAGTGGTCCAGAGACCTGGCCATGGGCGCCAAGTTCGCCTTCACCGGCGGACGCGAGGGCTGGATGCGTGCGGTCCTCACGGCCGTCGGGGTCGGGCTCGGCGTCGCGCTGCTGCTGCTCACCACGGCGCTGCCGAGTGCGCTCCAGGCCCGCAGCGACCGCGAGAAGGCCCGTACGGACATCACGTTCACCGATGTGGGCATACCCAAGGCGTCCGATCGGACCCTGCTCGTCGCGGCCGTCGACGACACCTACCGCGACAAGGACATCCGCGGACGCGAGCTGCAGCCCGAGGGGGCCCGGGCGCCGCTGCCGCCGGGGGTGAAGAAGATCCCGGCGCCGGGCGAGATGGTGGTCTCCCCCGCGCTGGCGGACCTGCTGAAGTCCGGCAGCGGGAAACTGCTGCGCGAGCGGCTGCCGTACCGCACCATCGGGACCATCGGGGAGCCCGGTCTCGTCGGCGCGAGCGAACTCAGCTACTACGCGGGCGCCGACAACCTCGCCCCGAGGATCGACGGCTCCAGAGTGACCCGTATCGACCACTTCGGGGAGCCCCTCGGACCGCCCGACAAACTGGACCCCGTACTCCTCCTCCTGATCATCGTCGTCTTCGTGGTACTGCTGCTGCCGGTCGGTGTCTTCATCGCCGCGGCCGTGCGCTTCGGCGGCGAGCGGCGCGACCGGCGGCTCGCGGCACTGCGCCTGGTCGGCTCCGACAGCCGGATGACCCGGCGGATCGCCGCGGGCGAGGCCCTCTCGGGCGCTGTCCTCGGGCTCGTCTTCGGCACGGTTTTCTTCCTGCTGGCCCGTCAACTGGCGGGATCTGTCGAGATCTTCGGCAAGAGCGTGTTCCCGAGCTATCTGAACCCCACGCCCGCACTGGCCGCCCTGGTCGCCGTCGCGGTGCCCGCGGCCGCGGTCCTGGTCACCCTGCTCGCGCTGCGCGGTGTCGTCATCGAGCCGCTCGGCGTGGTCCGTGCGGCCAAGCCCGCGCGGCGCCGGCTGTGGTGGCGGCTGCTGCTGCCGATCGGCGGACTCGCGATGCTCTACCCGATGATCGGCAAGGGCAACACCAGCGGAAACTTCAACCAGTACCTGGTGATCGGCGGTGTCCTGCTGCTCCTGATCGGCGTCACGGCGCTGCTGCCCTGGATCGTCGAAACGGTCGTCGCCCGGCTCGGATCCGGCTCGGTGTCCTGGCAACTCGCCATCCGCAGACTTCAGTTGAGCAGCGGAACGGCGGCCCGCATGGTCAACGGCATCGCGGTCGCGGTGGCCGGCGCCATCGCCCTGCAAATGCTGTTCGCCGGAGTCGAGGGCGACTACACCAAGAACACGTCGAACGACCTCGAGCGGGCGCAGATGCAGGTCCGCCTGCCGTACGACGTCCCGCTCGACCAGGCCCGCGAGCAGTTCGCGCGGACCAAGGGCGTACGACAGGTCACCGCGATCGGCTCCGGTTCGCTGGGCGACAAGAAGCGGGACCCCAATACGTCCACGAACGTGACCGTCGGCAACTGCGCGTCGCTGCGCGAGGTGGCCACGCTGCAGACGTGCCGCGACGGCGACGTCTTCCTCGTCAAGGGCCCCGACAGCGACCTGGACGCGGCGAAGCTCGGCAAGCCCGGCCGAACCCTCTACATCGACCCCTCCTACGACGAGAGCTTCAGGGGCAGGCAGGCCGCCTGGACCGTACCGCAGGACATCAAGGAAGCCCGGGTCCGCACGGACGCGACGAACGGCCTGGGCGGCGGCATCCTGTTCACCCCGAGCGCACTGCCGGCCCAGGCCGCGCGGGCGATCGAAGGCAACGCCTACCTGAAGATCGACCAGTCGACACCGGACGTCTACGATCTCGTTCGCAACACCACGGCGAAAGTCAGCCCGCTGGCCCACGCCTGGACCTGGGCGTCGACCGAGCAGGACAACCGCTACACCTCCATCCGCACCGGCCTGTCCGTCGGCGCGGCCTGCGTCCTGTTCCTGATCGGCGCGAGCCTGCTGGTCTCCCAGCTGGAACAGCTGCGCGAGCGAAAGAAACTGCTCTCCGTCCTGGTCGCCTTCGGCACTCGACGCCGCACGCTGAGCCTGTCGGTGCTCTGGCAGACCGCGCTCCCGATCGCGCTGGGTCTGCTGCTGGCTTCCGTGGTCGGCGTGACCCTGGGCGTGGTCCTGCAGAAGATGACCAGCGTCCCGGTGCGTGTGGACTGGCCGAGCCTGCTGTCGATGACCGGCATCGGCGCGGGAGTCGTCCTGCTGGTGACCGCACTCAGCCTGCCACCGCTGCTGCGTCTGATGCGACCGGACGGCCTGCGCACCGAGTGACGGGGCCCGTGGGCCGGGGCGCTCATGCGTCCCGGTCCCACACCCGTACCGGCAGTGGCCGCAGCGCTTCTCGGAGCGCTGCGGCCAGTTCCTCGTACTCGCCGCCCCGCGCGGCCCCGGCGCGCATCGCCAGCGCGATCCGCCGGGTCGGCGCCGGGTCCGCGAAGTAGCCGGTGAGGAGCTGGTTGCTGCGGGTCGTCTCGACCTTGACGGCGGTGCGCGGCAGCAGGGTGCAGCCGAGGCCGCCGGCGACGAGCTGGACCAAGGTGGACAGGCCCGCAGCCGTGGTGGTGACCGGCGCGTCCTCCCGGCCCGCCTCGCGGCAGATGTCGAGGGCCTGGTCGCGCAGACAGTGCCCCTCGTCGAGCAGGAGCAGGTTGAGCTCGCGCAGGGCTTCGCGGGGGATTCCCTCCCGGCCGCCGAGCGAGTGGTCGAGCGGGGTGACGAGCACGAAGTCCTCGTCGAACAGCGGGAGTTCGGTCATTCCGGGCACACCGAGGGGAACGGCGAGCAGCAGCAGGTCGAGACGGCCGGAGGTCAGCCCGTCGAGGAGGTTGGCGGTCTGCTCCTCGTGGACCTGGAGGTCGAGGTCCGGGTAGCGGTCGTGGACCAGGTTGAGGACGGTGGGCAGGAGGTAGGGCGCGACGGTGGGGATGACGCCGAGGCGCAGCGCACCGGTGAACGGCGCCCGTACCGCCTCCGCCTCCTCCATGAGCGCGCCGACCTCGTCCAGTACCGCCTTCGCGCGTACGGCGAGCCGCTCGCCGGCGGGTGAGAGCAGCACCTTGCGGGTCGTACGCTCCAGGAGGGTCACGCCGAGCGTCTCCTCCAGGACGGATACCGCGCCCGACAGCGCGGGCTGGCTCATGCCGATCGCGGCGGCCGCGTCACGGAAGTGCAGGTGCTCGGCCACGGCGGCGAAGGCGCGCAGTTGGGCGAGGCTCGGCTGACGGCGCCCGTTCCCCTTGGGGCTCATGGGGCCCTTGCCGCTCAGGGCTCCCTTACCGCTCATGGGGCCCTTGGAGCTTGCGTTGCCCATCGGGCTGGCCATGGCCGTACCTCTTACTCATAGTCACTGATAGCCGCAGTCGATCAACACGACCGAGTGTAGCTATTTCTGTAATCAATGCAGCGTGTGCCACCATCAGCTTCGTCCAACCCCCGGGAAACGCCCCCAAAAAGGGCTTTTCCCTGCTGCAAGGAGAGCGCGTGCTCACTGTCGGTGACAAGTTCCCCGAGTTCGATCTGACCGCCTGTGTCTCGCTGGAGAAGGGCGAGGAGTTCCTGCAGATCAACCACAAGACCTACGAGGGTCAGTGGAAGGTGATCTTCGCATGGCCCAAGGACTTCACCTTCGTGTGCCCGACCGAGATCGCGGCCTTCGGCAAGCTGAACGGCGAGTTCGCCGACCGTGACGCTCAGGTGCTCGGCTTCTCCGGCGACTCCGAGTTCGTGCACCACGCCTGGCGCAAGGACCACGACGACCTGCGTGACCTGCCCTTCCCGATGATGGCCGACTCGAAGCACGAGCTCATGCGGGACCTCGGCATCGAGGGCGAGGACGGCTTCGCCAAGCGTGCGGTGTTCATCGTCGACCAGAACAACGAGATCCAGTTCTCCATGGTGACCGCCGGTTCCGTCGGCCGTAACCCCAAGGAGGTCCTCCGGGTCCTCGACGCGCTCCAGACGGACGAGCTCTGCCCGTGCAACTGGACCAAGGGCGAGAACACCCTCGACCCGGTGGCGCTCCTGGCGGGTGAGTAACCCTCCATGTCCCTCGACGAACTGAAGTCCGCCCTGCCGGACTACGCGAAGGACCTGCGTCTCAACCTCGGCTCGGTCATCGGCAACTCGGACCTTCCGCAGCAGCAGCTGTGGGGGACGGTGCTGGCGTGCGCGATCGCGGCGCGGTCGCCGCGGGTGCTGCGGGAGCTGGAGCCGGAGGCGAAGGCTCAGCTGTCGCCGGAGGCGTACACCGCCGCCAAGTCGGCTGCCGCGATCATGGCGATGAACAACGTCTTCTACCGCACGCGGCACCTGCTGTCGGACCCCGAGTACGGGACCCTGCGGGCCGGTCTGCGGATGAACGTCATCGGCAATCCCGGTGTCGAGAAGGTCGACTTCGAGCTGTGGTCGCTGGCGGTGTCCGCGGTGAACGGCTGCGGGCAGTGTCTTGACTCCCATGAGCAGGTGCTCCGCAAGGCGGGCGTCGACCGGGAGACGATCCAGGAGGCGTTCAAGATCGCTTCCGTGATCCAGGCGGTCGCCACGACCCTGGACGCCGAAGCCGTTCTCTCGGAGTAGCCTCCGCGTCTTCTCTCAGGCCCCGTTCACCCTGGCCGGGTGGGCGGGGCCTCGGCATCACCTGGGGGCTCCGCCCCCAGACCCCCTGGGTGAGCTCTTCGGCTGCGGGCCCGGTGGGGGCTGGTCGCGAAGTTCCCCGCGCCCCTAAAAGCATGGGGCGCCGGGCACAGCCCCGTGCCCCAGGGGCGCGGGGAACTGCGCGCCGAGCCCCCACCCGCCCGGGCCGGGATCGTCACGGAGATGGGGGGTGTACCGGGGCCACATCCATCGCCGTGGCGCCCCGCGGCTCCGGCGCGTGGCGGAGTCCCGGCTCGCGGGAGTACGAACGCAGGTATCCCACCACCGTGTTGGTGACCGCCACCAGCGGCACCGCCACCACGGCCCCGCCGATCCCCGCGACCAGCCCACCCGCGGCGACGGAGAGGACCACCGCCAGCGGATGGACCCGGACCGCGCGGCCCAGGATGAACGGCTGGAGGATGTGGCCTTCGATCTGCTGGACCGCGAGGACCACGACGAGGGTCATGACCGCGGTGAACACGCCCTGGGTGACCAGGGCGACGACGACCGCGAGCGCGCCCGAGGCCACCGCGCCGACCAGGGGGATGAAGGAGAAGAGGAAGATGAACACGGCCAGCGGGACGGCCATCGGGACGTCGAGGAAGTAGATGCCCAGGCCGATGAAGGTCGCGTCGATCAACGCCACTATCACCGTGCCCCGGACGTAGGCGGTGAGCGTCCGCCAGGCGCGCGGTCCGGCACCGGCGACGCCCGGCCGGGCCGCCGCCGGCACCAGCTTCAGCGTCCACTCCCAGATCCGCTTGCCGTCGTAGAGAAGGAAGAGCGTCGAGAACATCGTCAGGAGGATGCCGGTCAGGGCTTCCACTATGACGGTCACGCCCTCCAGCCCCGCCGACGTGATCTGGTCCGTGTTCGCGCCGATCGCGTCCCGCAGGTTCTTGGCGATCTCGTTGATCTGCTTGTCCGTCACATGGAACGGGCTGTTGAGGAGCCACTTGCGCAACTCGTCGATGCCGTCCTGGATCTGGCTCGAGAGGTTGTCGATGTTCTCCTGGACCTGCCAGACCACGAACCAGCCGACCAGCCCCATGATGACGAAGCCGAGGATCGCGGTGAGCGCGGTGGCGAGGCCCCTGGGGAATCCCAGTCTCTTCAGGCGCGCCACGGTGGGCTGAAGGAGCGCGGTGATGAGCAGCGCGGCGACGAAGGCCAGGACGACCAGTTGTACGGCGCTGATCACCCGCATCAACACCCAGAGGGTGCCCGCGAGAACGAGCAGCCGCCAGCCGGCCTCGGCCGCGACCCGTACGCCCCACGGCACGGCCAGGACGGGATCGGGCCGGGTGTCCGTCTCCGGCCCACGGGTGTAGTGGGGGACGGGGTCGGAAACGGCGGAGGGCTCCGAACCGGAATCGGATCCCGGTTCACGTTCGTCGGGCGTGGGTTCGGGCGTGGGTTCGGGAGCGGCGTCGACAGGGGGTGCGGAAGGCTTCGCGTCCGTCCGCACCTTCGGCGTGGAGCCGCGCGGCGACCGGTCGTCGGTCTCGTCGATCAGGTCGAGCGAGCCCCCCGACTCCTTCTCCACCTCGGCGCGGCGCTCGTCCAGCCGCGCACCCAGCTCGGTCAGCCCAGCGCCGAGCCGACCGAGCAACCCTGGCACTCTCGACATGATCCGTCCTTTTCCCCCGCTGCTCCCCACCACTCCCCCCTGGAGTCGTCGGTTCCGACCGTACATGGCCGAAGCCCCTCACCCTAGGACGGGGAGGGGCTTCGAAAGGTTGAGCGGCCGGAGGTGACGACAGCTCAGTAGTTGCCGTGAGCCTGCCAGTACGACCAAGCGTCGCAGGGGCTGCCGTAGCGCTCGTTCATGTAGTTGAGGCCCCACTTGATCTGCGTGGCCGGGTTGGTCTGCCAGTCGGCACCGACGGACGCCATCTTGTTGCCGGGCAGCGACTGCACGAGACCGTAGGCGCCGGAAGAGGGGTTCTGCGCCCGGTAGTTCCAGGTGGACTCGTGGTCCACGATGTTGCTGAAGCACTGGAACTGACCGCTGGGGATGATCTGACGCGCGATGGCCTGGACCTCGGCGACGGTGTACGAGGACTGCGGGGCCAGGCTGACAGCGGCGGTGGCACGCGTCTCGGAGCGGCTGGCCGCTTCCGCGGCCTCCTTGCGCGCCTTGGCGTCCGCCGCGGCCTTCTGCTTCGCGACCGCGTCCTTGGCCGCCTGCTTGCGGGCAGCCTCCTCCGCGTCCTTCTTGGCGCTCGCGTCCGCGGCGATGGCCTGTGCGTCGGCCTGCTGCGTCAGGGACGCGGTCTGCACCTGGGCCTGCTGGCCCGCAGGTATGTCCGCGAGCAGAGTCGAGTCGCTCGCCGTAGCCTCGGCGTCGTTCGACGGCTGGCCGGTGTTGCCCGAGGCAACACCACTCACGGCGCCGACAGCGGTGACCGCGGTGGCCGAGGCCACTGCGAGTCCCCGGACCGAAATCCGGCTCACACGGTTTCCTTCCAGCATCGCCCGCTTAGGTGACCCTCGCGGACGCAATCGTGCCCCTGAACGCTGGCCTCCCAACTGCGGGGTCACGGGAGGCACGGGCCCGGTGGGCAACTCCCTTGACGGAAGTGCCGCGTGGTGCGCGGGCGGCATACGACGGCTCTATGAAGTTCTGGTGTTCCTGAGGTGCGGTACCGCTGGGGGTACACGTGTGTCGTATGCGGGGCCTGACAGGACTGAGACTCTGCCGTAACCCGACGCCGCGAGGCAATTCCCCGTTGCGTGTGAAAGCTCACACCCCGTTTACCCCAGGAGTTTCACGGAAACAAGCGCGCACGAAGACGCCGCCCGGCTAGGCTCTTCGCCTTTTGCCGGGCGGCGTCAACTACCGTGCATCCACCACGTTTTGACCAACCAGGTCAAGTGGTTGCAGATGGGTCAGATCTGTCCGTCCTCCAGCATTTCGGTCACAAGCGCCGCGATCTGGGACCTCTCGGAGCGGTTCAACGTCACGTGCGCGAAGAGCGGATGACCCTTCAGCTTCTCCACGACGGCGACCACACCGTCGTAGCGGCCGACGCGCAGATTGTCCCGCTGTGCCACGTCATGGGTGAGAACCACCCGCGAGTTGGCGCCGATGCGGGACAGAACGGTCAGCAGCACGTTCCGTTCCAGTGACTGGGCCTCGTCCACGATCACGAAGGCGTCATGCAGGGAGCGGCCGCGGATATGGGTGAGCGGCAGGACCTCCAGCATGCCGCGCGCGGTGACCTCCTCGATGACGTCGCGCGAGGTGACCGCCGACAGCGTGTCGAAGACCGCCTGCGCCCAGGGGCCCATCTTCTCGGCCTCGGAGCCGGGCAGATAGCCGAGCTCCTGCCCGCCCACCGCGTACAGCGGCCGGAAGACCATCACCTTCTGGTGCTGGCGTCGCTCCAGCACCGCCTCCAGACCCGCGCAGAGCGCGAGCGCCGACTTGCCGGTGCCCGCCCGGCCGCCCATCGACAGGATGCCGATGTCCGGGTCGAGCAGCAGATCGAGCGCGATGCGCTGCTCGGCACTGCGGCCCTTGATGCCGAAGGCCTCCCGATCGCCCCGCACCAGCCGGACGTTGCCCTCGGCGGTGACACGGCCGAGGGCCTTGCCGCGCTCCGACTGGATCGTCAGACCGGTGTGCACCGGAAGGTCGGCCGCTTCGGGGACGTACGCGTGTCCCTCCTCGAAGAGGATGTCCACCTGTTCGCCGGACAGGGTCAGTTCGGACATTCCGGTCCAGCCGGAGGAGCCCGTGATGGCCAGTTCCGCGCGGTACTCCTCGGCGAGGAGGCCGACGGACGAGGCCTTGATCCTGAGCGGCAGGTCCTTCGAGACGACGGTGACGTCGTACCCCTCGGCCTGCAGGTTGCGGGCGACCGCGAGGATGCGGGAGTCGTTGTCCCCCAGGCGGTACCCGCTGGGCAGGACGCTGGGGTCCGAGTGGTTGAGCTCGACGCGTACGGTCCCACCGAGTTCCCCGATCGGGATGGGGGCGTCGAGACGACCGAACCGCACCCGGAACTCGTCGAGCAGGCGCAGGGCCTGCCGGGCGAAGTAGCCGAGTTCCGGATGGTGCCTCTTGGCCTCCAGTTCCGTCACCACGACGATCGGAAGCACTACCTCGTGCTCGTCGAAGCGGCTCAGGGCGTTCGGGTCGGCCAGCAGGACGCTGGTGTCGAGAACATAGGTGCGCCGGTCTGGCATACGGCGCTTTGTGCTGGTCACCACGGAAGGACGTACCCCCTCGGATGAGGTCGGGGAGCGACGGAGAAGAGCTGGACCGGTCCTGGCCGCATTGCGCGGGCCGGAGACCGGCCCTCCGTCTCGTCCGTACAGACCGCACGGTCGGGCTGGTGCAAAGGGCCTCCCGGGCGGACGGCCCCGTGCCGTCCGCTGAGATACGACACCCGTGGTTCGGGCGTCGACCTGCATGGCTTATGCCCTCGAACATGCGAGGCCATGCAAGAGCATGTGGCCACGCGTTCGTTAACTCCGGATGACGCGCACCCCTCGCATCCCCCTGGGTCAGCCTCCGTAGCGGCGGTGTCGCGCCGCGTAGTCGCGCAGGGCGCGCAGGAAGTCGACCTTGCGGAACGCCGGCCAGAAGACTTCGCAGAAGTAGTACTCCGAGTGGGCGGTCTGCCACAGCATGAATCCGGACAGCCGCTGCTCGCCGCTGGTGCGGATCACCAGGTCGGGGTCGGGCTGGTCACTCGTATAGAGGTGCTTGCCGATGAGGTCGATGTCCACCGACTCGGCGACGTCCTCGATCGAGGAGCCCTTGTCGGCGGCGTCGAGGAGCATGGAGCGCACGGCGTCGGCGATCTCCTGGCGGCCGCCGTAGCCGATGGCGACGTTGACCAGTATCCCGTCGACGTGCGCCGTGGTCTCCTCGGCCTCCTTCAGCGCGGTCTGCATCTGGGAGGGCAGGATGTCCGGCGTGCCCACGTGGTGCACGCGCCAGCGGCCGTCGGCGGCGAGGGTGCGTACGACGCCCTCGATGATGCCGAGCAGGGGGACGAGCTCCTCCTCGGGGCGGTCGAAGTTGTCCGTCGAGAGCAGCCAGAGGGTGACGACCTCGACATCGGTCTCCGAGCACCAGCCGAGGAACTCCTCGATCTTGTCGGCACCGGCACGGTGCCCCTGGGCGGCCGTGCTGCCCGCCGCCTTCGCCCAGCGCCGGTTGCCGTCCATGATGACGCCGATGTGCTTGGGCACCTGGTCGTGGTCGAGGTGGCCCTCCACCCTGCGTGTGTAGAACCTGAGCAGCAGCCGGCGCAGGTCGTCCCGCAGGTTCACGTGTTGTCAGCCCCTCCGTGCGGATCGGACGGGCGCGGCAGAGCGGCCTCGCTCAGCGCAACCCCTGTCCATATGGCGGTCCCCGGGGGCGAAGCCTACCCCCGCGAAACCAACGGCCCGGCAAGGGCCTGTCCGGTCGATCACGCTGGAGGAGAGCAACGGCGCCTCGTCGATACCGGTGAACGGGGTGGGGGCGCTGCGTCACCAAGGCCGGTCGCCGAGGTCAGGGGGGCGCACGGGGGCGCAGGCCGGGGCGGCGGGCGGGGTGGGGTGTGGGGGCACAAAAAACGGGCCGGTCCGTGGGGGGGAGACGGACCGGCCCGAGGGGGGGTTTCCACCATAACCCTTCGTAAGTGATGCTGCGTGCATCGGCGTGCCACAACTACTCTCCGAAATCGGACGACGACGCCACGGTGGCCCCGGAACCTCTCATTCAGGGCGTGACCATGGCCGAATCACAGCGGATTCAAAGGGAATGGAGAGGTAAACGGGGAGATCCGGAGGGTTTGCGACCAACTGGGTCTTCCCTGCCGACTCGCCCCCACGTACTCCGGGAGAGTGACGCGCCGCCATGTCGCCCGCTTGACGGCGCCGCTAACTTCGCACCCATGACCATGCTCACCACGCCGGAGACCCCCGCACCGGTGCCGCTGGAGGTCGCCGCGTCGGCCCGCGCCCGGCGCCGTGGACTGCTCGGGCGCGACCGGATCGACGGGGCCCTGCTGCTCTCGCCGGCCGGTGCTGTGCACACGCTGGGGATGCGGTTCGCGATCGACGTCGCCTATTTGGACCGGAAATTCCGCGTCCTGGCGGTGCGGACGATGAAGCCGGGGCGCATGGGGCGCCCCCGTCCACGCTCCCGCCACATCCTGGAGGCGGAGGCCGGGGCGATGGAGCGATGGGGCGTACGGCGCGGGGCGCAGATCACGGTGCACGACCGGTGATGCGGCGTCAGACGGGGCGCAGCACCGCGCAGCCCCCTCCACTGCGCGGTGCTGCACGCGCAGCTTTGCTCACGCGAATTACCTTGGTCTGAACTTACGTGAGGCGAACAGCCCGGACGACCCACCCCCGATAACGATGTGGAAACCCTGTGCAGAAGTCCGTCATGCGGACGGACATCTCACCCATGACCGGTTACATCAGGGTGTTTTCGGCCAATCGGTTCCCGGGCGTTCCAGAGGACAGGATCTGACCTCATTCCCGCCTACCTTCGCCGCATGACCCTGAAGATCACATGGAACGAGGCGAGCGCGCGCCGCATGGAGCGCCAGTCCCTGGCCGCCGCGGCGCGCGGCGGGACTCCGGTCGCCGACGTCGTCGGCGCGATGCTCGGCGCGCACGCACAAGTCCTGTCGGCGGCCGAGGTGTCCGTGGGCGTACGCGCCGATGGGGTCACACGGGCAGATGTACGCGCCGCGCTCTGGGAGGACGGCTCGCTGGTGAAGACGTACGGACCACGCGGCACCGTACATCTGCTCCCCACCGCGGAACTGCCCCTCTGGACGGCGGCGTTGACGGCGATCCCGTCCGGCCGCAGCCCCCTCGCGCCTGCCGCGCGGCTCACCGAGGAGCAGGCGGACGAGGTCGTGGCGGCGATCGGGGACGCCCTGGACGGCGCGCGGCCGACCATCGACGAGTTGAGCGACGAGGTGGTGGCGCGCACCGGTTCCTGGGCCGGGGACCTGGTGCTGCCCGCGTTCCAGGGCATGTGGCCGCGCTGGCGGCAGGTCATGCACCGGGCGGGTCAGCACGGCACGCTGTGTTTCGCCCCGAACCGGGGCCGCAAGGTGACGTACACCCGGCCCCCGCACTTCGAGCCGCTCGCCGCCGACGAGGGGATCGCTCTGCTCGTAGGGCGCTATCTGCGCGCGTACGGACCGGCGACGCCGGGGCAGTTCGCCAAGTGGGCGGCGGCTTCGCGCGGTTGGGCCACGGAGCTCTTCGCCTCGCTGGCGGGGGCGGGGGCCATCGAGGAGGTCGACTTCGAGGGGCCGGCGTGGGTCGCGGCGGGCGACACGGAGTTTCCGGAGGCGCCGGTGAGCGGGGTGCGGCTGCTTCCGTACTTCGACGCGTACGCCATCGCCGCGGGGCCCCGCGAGGTGCTCTTCCCCGGGCCGGCGTACGCGCGTGCTCTCGCGGGCGGTCAGGCCGGGAACTTCCCCGTGCTGCTGGTCGACGGTGTGGTGGCCGGGGTCTGGCACCAGCGCCTCCGGGGACGGCGTACGACGGTCACCGTGGAGCCGTTGGAAGGGCTGACGCCGAGGCAGGAACGGGAGTTGGCGGAGCAGGTGGAACGGGTGGGTGAAATCCTGGAGGCGAGGGCGGAGTTGGTGGTGGGGAAAGTGACGACGGGCCCGCACGCCTGAGCCCCAACGCGAGCCCCTTCTCAGGCGGAACGACGCGGCTTGCGCGCCTCGATCAGGAAGCGGGCGCTGTGCGCGACGAACGAGCCCTTCGCCTCGATCCGCTCGTGCAGGGCCCGCAGCTCGGTCCGGTACCGGTCGACGGTGAAGCCGGGGACCATCCAGATCACCTTGCGCAGGAAGTGGACGACGGCACCGATGTCGTGGAACTCGATGCGCAGCCGCTCCGCGCGCAGGTCGACGACGTCGAGCCCGGCGGACTCGGCGGCGGCGCGGGCGCGGTCCGGGTGCCGGCCGTTCCTGACGTCCTCCGGCAGCGGGCCGAGGAAGTACTCGACGAGTTCGAAGACGCTCGCCGGGCCGACCTGCTGGGAGAAGTACGTGCCGCCGGGGCGCAGGACGCGCGCGATCTCGGACCAGTGCGTCGTGACCGGGTGCCGGCTGGTGACCAGGTCGAAGGCGCCGTCCGCGAAGGGCAGCGGGGCGTCCTCCGGAGAGGCGACGACCACGGCGCCACGGGGGTGCAGCAGGGCGGTGGCCTTCGCGACGTTCGGGGGCCAGCCCTCGGTGGCGACGGTGAGCGGGGGCAGCGTCGGCGCGGAGACGAGCACCTCACCGCCACCGGTCTGGATGTCCAGCGCGGCGGACGCCTGCGCCAGCCGCTCCCCCATCGCCCGCGCATACCCCCACGAGGGCCGCTCCTCGGTGGCACGCCCCTCGAACCAGGAAAAGTCCCAGCCCTCGACGGGCACGGCCACGGCCTCGTCGACGAGGGCTTCGAAGGTACGGGTGGTGGCCATGGGGGGATCTTCTCAAGGGGGTGGTGGGGAGGCGAGGGGTTTTCCACCGGGCGACGGGGGTTCCGGCGGCCGGGGTCCAGGGGTCCAGGACGCTCGTCGCCGGTGCCTTCACTCCCCGGGGAGTACGAGCAGGGTGTGGTCGTCGTCGCCGTGGTGGACGGTTCCGTGGTGCTGGAAACCGTGCCGCTCCAGGAGGCGTACGGACGCGGTGTTGCCGGTGAAGGGGTCGGCGTACAGGGGGCGGGTCCTCTCCAGGTCGAGGAAGCGGGCCAGGGCCTTGGTGCCGATCCCCCGGCCCCAGTACGGGCGGCCGAACCAGTAGCCGATGAAGCGCCGCTCGTTCTCCCACCAGGAGACGAGGTTCCCCGCCGGCACGCCGTCCACAGACACCGTCTGGACGAGGACGGTGTCGTCGCCGAGGATCCTGGTCCTCCAGTGGGACATGAACGCGTCCCGCGGCCGGGGCTCGAACCTCGACCGCCGGGCCGCCTCGGGATCGTGCTCGTAGGCCAGGAACAGGTCGAGGTCGGCTTCGACCACATCCCTCAGTCGCACGTCGTCTTCGCTCATACCGACGAGTGTGGCAGCGGGCACCGACAACGACCGGCCTACATGATGAGCGGCCGTACTTCCTCCGCCGCGAACCGCACGAGGGCCTCGGGGTCCGGTTCGTCGGCGGTCGGCTGGAGGACGACGGTGTCGGCGCCCGCCTCCGCGAGGCGCTGTACGGCCTTGGCGACCGCGTCCGCGTCCCCGGCGACGCCGTGCTCCGGCAGCGGATCCTCACCGTTCGCCTCGATCTCGGCGCGCAGCCGGGCCGCCGCGTCCGGTCCGGTGGCCGTGTGGAGGTAGACGACCACCCGGTGGTGGTCGGTCCGGCCCGCCGACTCCCGGCCCTCGTCGATGAGCCGGCGTGCCCGCCGTACCCCCTCCGGCGCGGTGGCGGCGGTGAGGACGGTGCCGTCGGCGGCGGCCCCGGAGAGCCGGAGCGAACGCGGCCCGGTGGCGCCCGCGAGCACCTCCGGTGCCCCTGCCGGCGGCCAGTCGAGGGCCACGCCGTCCAGCTTCACGTACCGGCCGTCCGTGCTGACCCGCTCGCCCCGCAACAGCGCCCGCAGCGCGTCGAGGTGCTCGCGCAGCAGCGTCACGGGCGACTCCGCACGCGCCCCGACCTGCCCCATCCAGTCCTGTACGCCGTGGCCGACGCCCAGGATCGCGCGCCCCGGGAACATCCGGTGCAGCGTGGCGGCCTCCATCGCGGTGACGGCGACGTTGCGCAGCGGGACGGGCAGCAGGCCCACGCCGACCCGGACCCGTTCGGTCCAGGCGAGGGCTGCCGCCGCGGCCGAGATGCCCCCTTCGAGGAAGCAGTCCTCCCACAGCCACAGCTCCTCCAGGCCCGCGTCGTCCGCCGCGCGCGCGACGGCCCGCAGACGCTCGGGGGGCAGTTGGGGCCGGAACACGACGCCGAGAACAGTCATGGAGCCTTCCTACCCATGCCCCGGCTCGCGGACAACACCATTACGCCTCGGCAGAGGCGGCGGCGGGGGCGGTGCTCTCGCGTTCGTAGCGCAGGAGTACGACCCCGTTGCCGAAGGCCCGTGACTCGGCGAACCGGAGATCGGTCGGGGTGTACGACTCCGGGAACAGGGGTTTGCCGCGGCCGATCAGCACCGGATGGACGTACACCCGGAACTCGTCGACCAGGTCGTGCCGCAGGAACGCGGCCGCGAGGTCGGCGCCGCCGAGGCCGAGGTCCCCGCCGGGCTGTTCCTTGAGCGCCCTGACCTCGTCCGGTACGACGTCCCGGACGATCGTGGTGTTCCAGTCGGCCCGCTCCAGCGTCCGCGAGTACACGTACTTGGGGATGTCCCGCCAGATCCCCGCGAACTCGACCACCTCGGCCGTACTGTCCGGGCTGTCCGGATCCTGGTCGGCCGTCGGCCAGAACCCGGCCATCAGCTCGTGCGTCACGCGGCCTTCCAGCAGGCCACCGAGCTTGCTGACCTCCTCGTTGAAGTGGCGGTGCAGCTCCGCGTCGACGCGGTGCCAGCCGATCTCACGGTTCGGTCCCTCGATGAATCCGTCCAGGGACACCGACATCATCAGGACGATTCTTCTCATGCCATCAGGTTCTCAGCTCTGGGCTCCCGAGGAACCACCGTTCACCGCGCCGCGTGGGAACGTCACCTCCACCCGGCGGTTCTTCCGGCGGCCCTCCTCCGAGGTGTTGTCCGCGATCGGGTAGTCCTCGCTGTAGCCGCGCACCTCGAACGTGACGTCCGTCGATCCGAGCGCCGCCGCCAGTTCGTCGTGGACGATCTCCGCGCGCTTCTTGGAGAGGACCAGGCCGTGGGCGTACGAGCCGAGGTTGTCGGTGAACCCGAACACCCTGACCGTCGTCGCCTTCTGGTTCTTGATCTCGTCCGCGATCGCCTGGATACGGGAATGGGCGTCGGGGTTCAGCTTCGAACTGTCCTTGGGGAACAGCACCTCGGCCTGCAACGCGAACGTCACGTCGGAGTTGGTGTCCTCCCGCCGCTCCTCACCACCGAGGTCCTCGACGACCGACTTGATGTCCAACACCTTGGCCGGCGCGAGCGTGGCGCCGTCGGCGAGCTTCAGGCCGGGGCTGGTGGGGTCGACGGTGGGGGGTGGGGAGGTGGTGAGACTGCCCGGGGGTGCGCTCGGGTTCCCGCCGTCCGCGTACGCCTGGGTACCGCTGAGGGTCAGAGTGGTCAGTACGGCGAAGGTCGTGAACATAGCGGCCGCGGTGCGGGAGGTGAGGGCCATGGGTCACTCGCCGTCGGAGAGTGTGAGGGTGGCTGGGGGCATGGTCGGTACCTGGAACTGCACGCTCGTCGTCCCGGCGGGCGGCGCCGGAAACTGGGCGAACCAGTCGGCGGTGGCGCCCTGGGAGACACCGCCCTGGAACTTCGTGCAGAGGCAGTGCCCTTCGGTGTCCCGGAGGATGAGGTACTTCTTCTTGCCCTTCTCATCGACCAGACTGGCTCCGGCGAGGGATCCGCCGTTGCCCTTCAACTCGGTTTCGTCACTGATCCATTCGGCGCCGATCCAGATGCCGGAGGTGCCGTTGGTGACCGTGCCGTTGACAGTGACGAACCCGCCCTGGTCGCGCTTGGCCGAAGTGATCGTCAGCGTGATTCCGTTGCTCTTCACTTCGGCGATCGCTTGATTCACGGCGGGTGAGCCGCTTTCCTTCGCCTTGCTGTCACCGCTGCTCCGGGCAGGAGACGAAGTCGACGCCTGCTTGCCCGACTTGGCGTCTCCGCCCCCTCCGCAACCGGCCACCGTGAGGAGCAACCCAGCCGTGATCGCCAGTGCGCTCAGCGCCCTGCGGCCCTTCATGGTGTGCCGAAAGTCCATCGGTACGGCTTCCTCTCACTCGGCCAGATGCACAGAGAACAGCACGGACGGGTCCGGAAGGTCGACCGGATGGAACTTTCCGGGGTCGATGTTGACGATCCGTCCGTCGCAATTCAGTTCGACGGGCTTCTTGGGATCCGCGGCCGGATCGAAGTCGCAGCGTGGCTGGATGACAGCGGTGGCATGGGCCGTCGCGTGCTCGTCCTCCGTGCCGGGAATGATCGACTTGCCAACCGTGTACCGGGTCTCGATATCCACCCGGTAGCCCGGAAATCCGTTCACTGCGGTCGGGGTAAAACCCTGCACGGTCGAGTCATTCTCAGCGGCCAGCTGATCAGCCGCAGCCGCGGCTCCCGTGCCCTTGAACAGGTCGCCCTTGAGCCAGTCCAGCCAGTGGTCGTCCGTGCCCACGGCCCCCGCCAAACCCGTCATCAGTTCGTCGCGGGAGTCCCGCGCGGCCGCCAACGCCGCAGCGTCCGCCGCGGATTGAGCTCCATTCCGGGCGGACGCTGCTTGGGCGAACACGAAGAAGGCGATCGCGGCGAAGAGGAGAATCCCCGTCATCCAGATATAGATGGGGAGAGTCTGCCCTCGATCGCCGCGCGGCGGGCCGCCGATCAGGCTGTGCCGATGACTTTGCCCACCGCGTTGCCGATCGCCTGCGAAATCTTTCCGTTCAGGCCGAGCTGATCGATGAGGGTGTAGATCCCCGCGATCAGAATCATCAGACCCGCGTACTCCACGAACCCGGCCCCCGCATCCCGCCCGCGACCGCGCATTCGGGTGGAGACCGTCTCCGTCCAGTCCTCCAGAGCGCGCTCCACCCGGACCCCCGCCCTCAGCGTCCAGTCCCTCATCACCATGGCCCCTGTCCTCCCGCCCGACGCCACCACTACCGACCCGAGCACCGTACGTGAGACCGCGCCTACTCCGGGTGGGCCCAGGGGCCCAACTTCCCGTGGGTGGAGTCATCGGCTCCACCCCTCACGTGCCGTGCCCAGCCAGTGGGCGATCGCTTCGCTGCGTGAGGAACTGTGCAGCTTTGCGAAGATGCGGTTGATGTGGTTCTTGACGGTCTTCTCGCTGATGAAGCAGGCGGCGGCGATCTGCCGATTGCTCATGCCGGACGCGATGAGATCCATGACCTCCACCTCCCGTGAACTCAGGCCGAAGTTGAGCCGGTTGGGCACGCGACGGTGGAGCCTCGCCGCGAAGCCGGACCGAGCCTTCGACGACTGTCCCACAACCAGTTGCAGATGCGAAGGATAATCGTTCGGTTCGTACGAAACACCGAGTGAATCCGGGACAGTCGCGCAAGCGGAAGTCGCGTGCCGTATCTCCCGTACGGCGGAGATCAGTTCGGCGGCCGTGAACTCGCCGTGGACGAGATAGCCGACCGCGCCCCGGCGCAACGCCTCGGCCACGACCTCGGGTTCGCGGCTGTAGGTCAGCATCATCACGGGGGCGAGCAGGGAGAGGGCGGGCAGGGCCGTCAACCCGTCCGTGCCGGGCATGCGGACGTCGAGGAGGACGACGTCCGGGCGCAGTCGGGTGGCGGTCGCGATGGCCTCCTCGCCGTCGGCCGCCTGCGCGACGACCTCGAGGTCCGGGTGGCCGTCGAGCAGCGCGGCCAGGCCGGCCCGGACGACCGGGTTGTCGTCGGCCACGAGTACACGGAGGTTCGGGCCGGGAAGTGCCTGGTCAGGCATGTGCGGCCTCCTCTTGGGGGGTGGGGGGACGGTGGGGGACGGCGGAGGATCGCGGGAGGGTCAGGTGAATCTCCGCGCCTCCTTGCGGGGAACGGTTCAGGTCGATGCGGCCGCCCAGCGACGCGGCTCGCTCCGCCATGCCGAGCAACCCGAAGTGGCCGGATCTGGTCAGGTCGTCGAGGGTCGGGTCATCGAGGGCAACGGGCGGGGGCAGACCGACTCCGTCGTCCCGTACGCGTACGGCGCACTCGGCTTCGGACACGTCGAGTTCCACCGTCACCCGCGTCGCGTCCGCGTGGCGGTGGGCGTTCTCCAGCGCCTCGGACACGATCGCCAGGACGTGGTGGGCGGTGGCGTACGGGAGGATCGGGGGCTCGCCCCGATGGTGGAGGAAAGTGGGGAGGTGGGTGCGGGACTCGAAGGTCCGCACGTGGGCGTCGAGTTCGGACAGGACGTCCGTGTTCGCACTCGTGAGGTCCGTGTGGCGGCGCAGGTCGGAGAGGAGGTCGCGGGACTCCGCGGCCGCCCGGCGGGCCGCGCCCGCGACCATCGTCGCCTGCCGCCCCAGCGTGTGCGGGTCCGCGTCCCCGGCGGCGGCCGAGGCGGCGAGGGCACCGGCCGCCAGGGCCAGGCCGTGCAGGGTCTTCGCGACCGAGTCGTGCATCTCGCGGGCCAGGCGGGCCCGTTCGGACTCCACCGCCTCGGCGACGGCCAGGCGGGAGTTCGCCTCCGACAGCGCCTGGCTCGCCGTACCGAAGCGGAACATCAGGTTGCGCAGGGTGACGCCGATGATGCCGGCGCCGACGCAGAAGCCGGCGACGAGGAGGGTGCTGGCGCCGGATCCCGGGTGGTGCTGCCAGGCCCTGTACACCGTCACCAGCACGGTCAGCTGGAGGCCGGTGAAGATGCCCGAGCCGCGCCAGCCGTACAGCAGGCCTGCCAGAAGTGGCGTGCAGACCGTCGCGTACGCGAGGGGGGACGCGGGCGACGCCGTCAGGAGCAGGACCGCGCCGAACGTCAGGTCCACGGCCATCAAGGTGGGGTGCGCGAGGAGGCGGGGGCCGAACCGGTCCCAGTCCCTGAGCATGGCGTACGAACCCATGACGCCGAGGACGGCGGCGGCCAGGACCGTGTAGCGGGGCGGGCCGTTCACGGCGTTGGTCATCGCGAAGGGGGCGCCGATCGCGATCGCGGCGAGGCGGACGCCGAAGGCCTGGCGGCACAGTGCCTGGAGGGCGTTGAGCTGGAGGCGGACGCTGCCGGGGGCCGGGGCGTCGTCGGCCAGGTAGCCGTCCTCGGTGCTCGCGAGGTGCCGCCGCGCCCACAGCCGGGTCAGCCACGGCGGGGGCCCTGACAGCCACCGAGGGAGCGTCCAGGGCGGTGACGGCCTCGGCAGGGGAGTACGGCGGCTGGTCATCAGCGGCCCAGGATCGAACCGAAGTTCGTGCCCGACCCCAGGAACATGCCCGTGGCGATCAGGATCATCGTCGCCGGGAGCATGAAGACGAGGGTCACCATCGTCGCCTTGGGGATGGTCTTGGCGGCGCGGCGGCGGGCGTTCTGGGCGTCCGTGCGGCGCATGTCCGTGGCGAGTTGGATGAGGGTCTCGGCGATGGGCGAACCCAGTTCCTCGCCCTGCTGCAGCGCCGAGACGAACTGCGCGACCTGCTCGGAGGAGTTGCGCTTGCGCAGTTCGTCGAACGCCTGGCGGCGGCTGACGCCCATGTCCATCTGGCGCAGCGTGATGCGCAGTTCGTCCGCCCAGGGGCCCTCGTACTTCTCCGCGACCCGGTCCAGCGCCTGCCGGAAGCCGAGGCCCGCCGAGACCACGACCGCGAGCACGTCGAGGAAGTCGGGGAGGGTGCGGTCGATGACCTCCTTGCGTTCGCGGACGGCCTGCCAGATGAGGGCGTCGGCGGCGACGAGCCCGAAGGCCAGGGTGAGGACGGCGAACAGGAGCTGGCCGTTGGAGAGGAAGACGAGGCCGAGTACGACGCCGAAGACGCCGTACACCGCGCGGCGGGCGGCGTAGCGGTTGAGGGTCAGGCCGCCGGGGTTGCCCGCCATGTCGATGCGGCGGCGTTTGGCCTCGACACGGCGGGGGCCCATGAGGCGCAGGACCGTGGGGGCGAAGCGCATGCCGAGGCGGTCGACGGCGGACTCGGCCGTGGAGACGCGGGTTCCGCCGACCTCCAGGGCGAGCGCGAGGTCGCTCGGGAGTTTGGCGTCGGCGCGGATCATGCGGATGCCCAGCAGGGCGCCCGCGACGGCCCCGGCCGTCAGGAGGGCGAGCAGCAGTGCGAGCAACGTGACCCCTCCTCTCTCAGACTTCGATCTTGCCGAGGCGGCGGATGACGAAGAAGCCGACGGTGTAGAGGCCGAGCGAGATCAGGACGAGGGTCTGGCCGAGGCCGGAGCCGGTGACGCGGGCGAGGGCCCCCTCGTTCGAGGAGTTGATCAGGAGCAGCGAGCCCAGACCGAGCATCGGGACCGTGAAGGCGGTGGCGTTGACCTCGGAGAGCATGGTGCGGACCTCGCGGCGGGTCTCCTTGCGGTCCTCCAGGGTGTGGGTGAGGTTGCGCAGGGAACTGACGACCGAACCGCCCGCCTTGTTGGCGAGGACCAGGGTCGTGACGAGGACGATCAGCTCGCGGGAGGGGAGACGCTCGGAGAGTTCACCGAGGGCGTCGTCGATGGTGCGGCCCAGCATCAACTGGTCGGCCACGTGAGCGAGTTCCTCACCCGCGGGGGCTTCGAGCTCCTCCGCCGCCATCGCCAGTGCCGTCCGCAGGGCCAGCCCCGCGGCGGTCGCGTTGGCCAGCAGGCGGGCCACGTCGGGGAGTTGACCGATGAAGGCCTCGATGCGTTTCTGGCGCTGCCAGTTGAGAAAGATGGCCGCGCTCCACACGCCCACGAGGGCGGCGATCGGGCCGAAGAAGGGGGCCAGCACCGACGCGGCGATCAGCCACAGCGCGACGACGACCGCGGTGACGTACGTGGCGAACTCCCCCGCCGTCACGTCCAGGCCCGTCGCCGACAGGCGCAGGTGGATCGTCCGGCCGAGGCGGGTGCGGCGCAGTCGGCGGTCGATCGCGGCGAAACGGCGTACGCGGCCGGCCGCGGTGCGCAGCGGGCCGCCGCCGGAGAGGCGGTCGACGAGGGCCTGGCGCTGGGCACGGCCCGAGGCGTACATGTGGACGCCCGCGACGGCGAGGGTGCCGCACAGCACGGTGGCGCCGAGGGCCAGGAGTGCGGGGTCGTTCATGGCTGCCTCCCTTCGGGGGCGGGGTTGGTCATCCGATGGCCCGCCTCGTGTCGAGTACGTCGAGGACCTCGGCCACGCCGAACGCGGGCGGCAGCGGTTCATTGGCGACGTACAGCTTCTCGGCGACCTGGCGCGGCAGCGGAAGGTGCTCGAAATGGCCGTGTACGACACGGTCGGGGCCTGCGGGGCGGGGGACGAAGCGGGTGACGGGGACAACGCGGAACTGTTCGCGGCCGTGCGAGACGACCAGGGCTATCTCGGTGACCTTGCGGGAGCCGTCGGCGTGGCGGGTGAGCTGGACGACGACGTCCACGGCCGAGTTGATCTGGTCCTTCAGCGCCTCGAAGGGGATCTGGACCTCGGACATCGAGCCGAGGGTCTGGAGCCTCATGAGGGCGTCCTCGGCGGAGTTCGCGTGAACGGTGGCCAGGGACCCGTCGTGGCCGGTCGACATCGCCTGGAGCATGTCGAGGGTCTCGCCGCCGCGGACCTCGCCGACGATGATGCGGTCGGGCCGCATACGGAGGGAGTTGCGGACCAGGTCACGGATGGTGATGTGGCCCTTGCCCTCGACGTTCGGGGGGCGGGACTCCAGCCGGATGACGTGTTCCTGCTGGAGCTGGAGTTCGGCCGAGTCCTCGATGGTGATGATGCGCTCGCGGGACGGGATCAGGCCGGAGAGGGCGTTGAGCAGGGTCGTCTTCCCGCTGCCGGTGCCGCCGCTGACGATGACGTTGAAGCGGGCCCGCACGAAGGCCGCGAGCAGCATCAGCATCTGCTCGTCGAGCGAGCCGAGGTCGATGAGTTCGGGCAGGGTGTACGCGCGGGGGAAGCGGCGGATGGTCAGGGTGGGGCCGGTGAGGGCGAGCGGCGGGATGATGACGTTGACGCGCTCGCCGGTGGGGAGACGGGCGTCGACCATGGGGTTCGACTCGTCGACGCGGCGGTTGACCGTGGAGACGATGCGCTCGATGGTCTGCATCAGCTGGTCGTGGGAGGCGAAACGGAGCGGGAGCTGTTCGACCCGTCCCGCCCGCTCCACGAAGATGGAGTCCGGCCCGTTGACCATGATCTCGGTGATGGACGCGTCGGCGAGCAGCGGTTCGAGGACACCGAGGCCGAGGGCCTCGTCGACGACCCGCCGGATCAGCTGGGAGCGCTCGGCGGAGGACAGGACCGGGCCCTCACGGCTGATGATGTGGCCGAGCACGCGCTCCAGGCGTACCCGGCGTTCGGCTGCCGCCAGGCTCGACATCTCCGCGAGGTCGATCTCCTCGAGGAGCTTGGCTCGGTAGACGGCGACGAGGTGTCCGTCCTCGCGGGCGGGGCCCGACTCGTCGGGGGTGGAGAGTCGGCTGCGCAGGCTCATGGGTTCAGCTCCTCCCGGTCATTCGTCGGTGGTCCGTTTCCGGTTCAGTTGTCGGTGGGCATGGTGGCGTGGCGGGTGACGGTGTAGGGGCCGAAGAGGGGGATGACGGACGGGACGTGGACGGTGACCGTCGCGGTGGTCGAGTCGGCGCCCTTCGCGGGAGGGGGAACGTCCGGGTTCAGCCATCCACTGACCGCGGCATGGCCCGCGGCCACGCCGTCGCCGTCCTGCTGCGAGGCGACCCGTGCCGCGGCCCGCGCCCCCGTCCCCGCCTGGTTGATCCCGTACCCGATGAGGCCGAGCTGGATGGCGGCCATCCCGATGACGAGCAGGATGGGCAGGAACCCGGCGAACTCCAGCATGGAGACGCCCCGGTCGTCGCGGAGCCGACGCCTCAGCCACCGTAGGGGCCTCATCCCTTGTTCCCCTCCAGCGCGGCGCCCGCGTTCCCTTCCACGTGCCAGCCCGCGTCGAAGCCCGGGAAGAAGAGCGGCACGTCGACCTTCACGGTGGCCTTCATCACCGAGCCCGCCGCGCCGCAGCGGATCTCGGCACCGCTCCAGGCGCCCGGCAGATGCTTACTTCCTGCCGTCTGGCATACCCCGGGTACGTCACCGTTGACCGCGTACGCCGCCGTCGCCGCCCGCGCCGCCTCGTCCGCCGCGTTCCCGGCCAGCGAGTACGAGTAGCCGTACAGCACGCACTGCCACAGGATCGTCATCACGACGAGCAGGATGGGGAACATGCCGGCGAATTCGAGGGTGACCGCACCCCGGTCGCCGCCCTTGCGCCGCAGGGCCAGCGCGCCCCGGTCCGACGAGGTCTTGCGGCGCCTGCCGCCACCCCCGCCGGTCTCCTGGGCGACCACGAGACCGAGCTCCCCCGCCAGCGCCCACAGCGCCTGCTTGACCGTCGAGCGGGTGTCCAGGTCCTGGAGGCGCCCCGCGTCGACGACGGACTGGAGTTCCTTGAAGGCGGCGGGGACGGGGGTGCGGGCGACCTTGGTGCCGGTGACGCGTTCGACGAGGGAGGGCTGGATCTCCGTAGCGCGGGCGAAACGGTTGACGACCGTGGTCGTCTCCTCCGCCTTGCGGATCTGGAGGCGGTCCCACATGCGGACCATGCGTTTGGCGGCGCGCACGGCGACCACGTCGGGGGTGACGAGGAGGAGGGCCCGGTCGGCCATCTCGACGGCCGCGGCGGTCGCGGAGTTCATCTGGGCGCCGCAGTCGACGACCACGACGTCGTGACGGGAGCGCAGGGCGCCCAGCACCTGGCGGGTCACCCGGTCGGTGACCTCCTCGCCGCGTTCGCCCTCGGCCGGGGCCAGCAGGAGGCCCACTCCGCTGTCGTGGGAGTAGACGGCGTCCTGGAGGACGCGGGGGTTGATGTCGCTGATTCCGGCGAGGTCGGCGATCGACCGCCGGAACTGGACGTCCAGGTACGAGGCCACGTCGCCGGACTGGAGGTCGAGGTCCACCAGCGCGACGCTGCGCCCCGACGCCTGGGCGGCAAGAGCGAGTTCGACGGCGGTGACCGTCGCTCCGACGCCGCCCTTCGCCCCGGTGACCGTGACGACGGTGCCGCCGGGGCCCGCGTACAGCTCGGGGGTGCCGCTGCCGAGGTGGCGGCGCATGCCGAGCGACCACCCGGCGGCGGCCTGGACGCGTTCGGCGAGGGCGTCGTAGCCCAGCGGGAGGCCGATGATGCCGCGGGCGCCGGAGTCCATGGCGGCGGTGAGGACACCGGTGCTGGTGTCCGCGGTGATGAAGACGACGCCGATCGCGGGGAAGCGCATGACCACGTCGCGGATCAGGTCCAACGCCGGTACGGGACCTATGCGTTCGTGGACGAGGACGACTTCGGGCAGTTCGTCGAGGGACTCGGCGGCGAGCCGCGCCAGGGTGTCGAGGAGCGCCGTGGAGTCGGGGACGGGCGGGGCCGGCTCGGCGTCCGCGAGCTGGCTCAGCAGGGTGGCGAGCGCGCGGGCCGAGTCGACGTCACTGACGGCCGGGAGGATACGGATGGTCATCGGCACAGCCCCGTGGGCGTGGACCTCATGCGCGGCCTCCTACTTGTCCTCGTCGAGGGTGTACGTACGGTCGCCGGGGGCGACGGTCGTGTCCGAGCCGCCCGCGACCAGGGCGAGGCGGACGTGTTCGGCGAACGACTCGGCGTACGCGACGCGTTGGGCATCGGCGGTGTCGAGCGCGAAGGTGATGGGGACGGCCTGGGTGGCGCTGTTGCGCCGGTCGTTGCTGGACTGGCCGGGGTCGAGGGCGGTGAGTTTGCCGACGTCGATGACGCGGGCGTTCGCCACGATGACCTTGGACTGGTCCTTCTGTTTGTCGTTCTCGGCCTTGAAGGTGGCGTAGATGTTGACCCTGGAGCCCGGGTCGATCTTTCCGGCCACACCGGTCGCCGCGTCGATCATGATCGCGATCTCCTGCTGGCCCGCCTCCAGCGCGGGCCGGTCGACGATCATGTCGGTCTGGAGCAGGGAGCCCTTCTCCAGTTGCGTGACGGCGATCTTCCCGCGGATCTGGCCGAGGTTCGTGACCGCCGTGCTCGACAGCCAGCGCTTGGGCATCGAGACCTTCTGGAACTGGTCGGCCGACAGCTCCTTGTAGGGCGCGATGTCGTCCTTCAGGCGGTACGCCGCCACCTCCGGGCCGACCTTGGAGTTCACGTCGCGGATCACCGAGAGCACTCCGGCGAAGGCGCCCAGGGCGCACAGGACCGAGAGGACCAGCAGGATGACGCCGCGGCGCTGGCGTGAGTTCATGACGCGGACAACCTCGATCGTGGGGCGGGGACGGGCGGGGTCGAGCGGTCGTGCCTGGCGTGGTTCAGCGTGTGTTCTTCGACGTGTTGTTCGACGTGTCGATCAGCGTGTTGTTCGGGCGTACGGACGTGGCTTACGTGGCTCCTCGGGGCAGAGCGCGTACTGAGGATGCTGCCCGCACCGTGGCCGCCGGAAGCTCGGAAGGCGGGGGCAGCGGCGCGGCACAGAACCCGCAGCGGTCACCGATGAGTTCGAGGCCGCACCAGTGGCACTCCTCCCGGCGGACGGACGACACGAGCTGGTAGAGCACGGAGACGTCGTACAGACCGGCGGCGAACTCGGCGAGCTTGGTGGTGCCCCACCAGCGGGCCGACTCCTGGGGCAGCGGTACCGTCGCGACACCCTGCACACGCCAGGCGGGCGCGAGGGTCGCGGTGACCCAGTCGGAGGGCGGCTGGCCCGCGGCGACGAGCAGCCGGGTGCCGAACTCGGGCCCGGGGAGCTCGTCCTGCCCGATCCGGGCCAGCTGCGGGCGCGGATGGGACAGGACGGCGAACTGGGCTCCCGGCACCCATGACTTGGCGTGCGACTTCAGCGTCACCGGGACCCGGTCGAGCTTGGCGACCGAGCCGAGCAGGGCGCCGGCGTAGATGTAGTGGGCGAGCAGCCGGGCGGAGGAGGCGAGCACGCCCGGACTGAAGTCGCAGACCGACAGTTGCCGCAACTGCTGGGCCAGCAGGGCCACTCCGAGCGGCGGCAGGTCGATGCCGAGCAGGGCGATGCGGTCGCTCTCCAGGACGGAGCGGACGGTGTGCAGCCGCCGGGTGACCGCGTTCTCGGCCGAGGCCGGGTAGAGGGCGATGACGTACCCGTGCTGCTCGATGAGGGCGTGCATGCCCGTGAGGGAGCTTTCGAGACTGTCGAGGGGCTGGACCACGGCGGGCGGGGTCTGCCGGTCGTGCGGCGGGAGCACCAGATCGGGACTGGTGACGGCTATCGCGGTCGGCACGCTGCACACACCCCGTTCACTGTGGCGGGGTGGTCGACCACCGCCTCAGATGGCCCCTGTGACGTCCTCTTGCATCAGCACCATATCCACGGCATGGCCGCCTCAACACCGAATCTTCCACATCAACTCACGGAAGGTACGGCCTTGATCAACGCAGAGTGAGACGAATATGCCACAAGTCGCCCACCCCGTGGGCCCCTTGAGGTACCCGGCCATCCCTGTCACCCACCAGAGGTCTTGACAACCCAATTGGTCTGGACCAACTTGTACGCCAGCAACGTCCGACGGTGGCCACCGTTCCGCACCCCGCTTCTCCCCCCCCTCTTCTCCCCTCCCCTCACCGGAGGTCCCAGTGGACCGCGTCATACGTATGCCCCGACCGCCCCGGCGGAGATGGGCGGGCGCCCTCGCCGCCGTCGTCACCGCCTCCGTCCTCTCCCTCACCGGTCTGGCGGGCCAGGCCCAGGCGGCGGACGTCAACAACGCCAAGAACGGCGGCTACGAGTCGGGCCTGAGCAGCTGGACCTGTACGGCGGGCAGCGGTACGACCGTCTCCTCGCCGGTGCACGGCGGCTCGGCCGCCCTCAAGGGCACGCCCGCCGGGCAGGACAACGCCCAGTGCACCCAGGCCGTCGCGGTCAAGCCCAACTCGACGTACACGCTGAGCGCGTGGCTGCAGGGCGGGTACGCCTACCTGGGCGTGACGGGCACCGGCACCACGGACGTCTCGACGTGGACCCCCGACTCCGCCTCCTGGAAACAGCTCTCGACCACCTTCACCACGGGCGCGTCAACGACCTCGGTGACGGTGTACACGCACGGGTGGTACGGCCAGGCCCCGTACTACGCCGACGACCTCTCGGTCTTCGGCCCCGACGGCGGCGGAGGCGGCGACCCGGCTCCCACGGTCCCGGCGGCACCCACCGGTCTGGCGGTCTCCTCCACCACGTCCTCCTCCGTCTCCCTCTCCTGGAACACGGTGTCGGGCGCGACGGGCTACAACGTCTACCAGGCGGGTACGAAGGTCCAGTCGACGACGGGGACATCGGCGACCGTCTCGTCCCTCGCGGCCTCCACCTCGTACTCCTTCCAGGTCACGGCGACGAACGCGGCGGGTGAGTCGGCGAAGTCGACGGCGGTGACGGGTACGACGACGGCGTCCTCGGGCGGCGGTGGCGGCACTCTGCCCAAGCACGCCGTCACGGGCTACTGGCAGAACTTCAACAACGGCGCCACGGTCCAGAAGATCTCCGCGGTGCAGTCCCAGTACGACATCATCGCGGTGGCGTTCGCGGACGCGACGGGCACGCCGGGCGCGGTGACCTTCAACCTCGACTCGGCCGGGCTCGGCGGCTACACCGTCGACCAGTTCAAGGCGGACATCAAGGCCAAGCAGGCCGCGGGCAAGAAGGTCGTCATTTCCATCGGCGGCCAGAACGGCACGGTGTCGATCAGCGACTCCACGTCCGCGACGAACTTCGCGAACTCCGTCTACTCCCTCATGCAGACGTACGGCTTCGACGGCGTCGACATCGACCTGGAGAACGGCCTCAACGCGACGTACATGACGCAGGCCCTGAGGTCGCTCTCCGCAAAGGCCGGCTCGTCCCTCATCATCACCATGGCCCCGCAGACGATCGACATGCAGTCCACGTCGAACACGTACTTCCAGACGGCCCTGAACATCAAGGACATCCTGACGGTCGTCAACATGCAGTACTACAACAGCGGTTCGATGCTGGGCTGCGACGGCAAGGTCTACAGCCAGGGCTCGGTCGACTTCCTCACCGCCCTCGCCTGCATCCAGCTCCAGGGCGGTCTGGCCCCCTCCCAGGTGGGCCTGGGCCTCCCGGCCTCGACGAGCGGCGCGGGCAGCGGCTACGTGTCTCCTTCGGTGGTGAACAACGCCCTGGACTGCCTGACGAAGGCCACCAACTGCGGTTCCTTCAAGCCCTCCAAGACCTACCCGGACCTGCGCGGCGCGATGACCTGGTCGACGAACTGGGACGCGGCGGCGGGCAACGCGTGGTCGAACGCGGTGGGGCCGCACGTGCACGGGCTCTGAGGATCCGAGGATCAGCCATCCATCAGGTACGCTGCCGCGCTCGCCCGCGGCAGCGTCGCCCACATCCGCGTCCCCCCGCCCGGCTCCCGCGACTCCCCGAAGCCCCAGTCGCCGTCGCAGGCCCGGCATACACAGGCCAGGACCCGCAGGGCCGCGCGGCGGCGGGCGTCGCAGGCGGCGGTCAGGCGCGGGTGGGTATGGCGTGGGTGCCGGTCGTAGACGATCACGCGGAAGGCGCCACCCCGGTAACGGAGCGACAGGTAGAAATCCGGGGATTCGGTGAACTGACAGGCGGCCGCGGTCAGTTCACCGACCGCCTGCAGTGCCGCGTCCGTGATGTCGCCCAGGCCGTGCGCCGCGAGGAACGCGCGCGTGGCCGCTCGCGCGAGCGCCGGGCTGGCCAGCGCGGCCGGAAGGGTGAGGCTGTACGCGAGGGTTTCGGGGCTGGGCCGGGTGGGGTCGGCGGGGTAGGCGGTCGCGAGGGGGCATGGGGACATCGGTCCTCCAGGGGGGGAGGGCAGTGGTGGCCTGTCGCGGGCAGGGGCCGCGAGGCGCTTCCAACTGCCAAGAGTGGCGGATGCGTTACCGAATGTAGAGATTGCGGAGTCACTATGTCCATCACCTTGGGGATAATTACCCCCTTAGGACGTGGACCTGTCCTGCCCGAGGCAGGCAGACTGTCGCCATGGCAACCAGAACCACCCCGACGGAACGGCAGAAGCGTCTCGGTGCCGAGTTGCGCAAGATGCGCCTGGCGGCGGGAGCCACCACGGAGTACGCGGCGGGTCTTCTCGGCATCGACAGGACACGGCTGTCCAACATGGAGTCGGGCATCCGCCCCTTCTCGCCCGAGCGCGTCCGCACCCTCGCGTGCAACTACGCCTGCACGGACGAGGGTTATGTAGAAGCCCTGGTGGCCATGGCGGACGGAAAGGAGCGCGGCTGGTGGGAGCGTCACCGGGGCACACTGCCCTCCGGACTCCTGGACATCGCGGAGCTGGAGTGGCACGCCACCCGTGTCCGGACCGCCCAGGTCATGCACGCGCCGGGGCTGCTCCAGACCGAGGAATACGCCCGAGCCGTCTTCGCCGCCGTCCTGCCGCCACTGACCCGGCTCGAGGTCGAACTGCGGGTCGCGCATCGGTTGGAGCGCCAGCAGGTCTTCGAGCGGCCGGACCCGCTCCCGTACGTCGCCTACGTCCATGAAGCGGCCCTGCGCATGCCGTACGGCGGGGCGGAAGCGACCCGGCAGCAACTCGGCCATCTGGGCGCCCAGTCCGAGCGCGAGAACGTCGAGGTCCGAGTGATCCCCACGTCCAAAGGCGGGTTCCCCGGCGCGGGGCACGCAGTGCTCTTCGCGGACGGGGCCGTGCCCCGGCTCGACACCGTGCAACTGGACTCGGCCCACGGACCGGAATTCACCCACGCCGAGGCTCAGCTCACGAAGTACCGTGCCCATCTGGACTGGATGGACGGTGCGGCGATGACCCCAGCAGGGTCACGCGACCTCATCCAACAGATCGCCCACGGACTGTAGGAGACGTCGTGACCGACCACATCGCCTGGGAAGACCCGTTCTGCGGTGAAGGCAACAACTGCTTCCGCCTCGGCACCGACCCCGACGGCAACGCCTACATCGCCATAGCCGGAGCCGAAGACCACTACCTCACCGACACCCGCGAAGCGCTCCGCACGATGATCCTCGATATCAAGGCGGGCAGGGCCGACCACCTCCTCTGAGCGCCGGACGGCTACCCCATCGGCCGGTAGTACCCCAGCACCCACGCCAGCTGTGCGAACCACCCGCGCAACAACTCCCGCGGCTTCGCGTTCACCACGCACTCGTAGACCCTGCCGTCCAGGTGGACCACGGCGACCATCAGGGCCTTGCCGTTGGGGCTCGCCTTGTAGTGGACGCTGCGGATCTCGGCCCAGGGGAAGTCGACCGTGATGTCGTACATCTCGAAGGCCACACCCGACGCGTCGACGACGACCGAGTTGTGCTTGTCGACCGCCAGGAACTCCGGTCCGGGCGCCGAGGGCTGGGGTGGCTGCGGGGCGTACTGCGGCGGGGGCGGGCCGAAGCCCGGTGGGGTGGAAGCGGGCGGCTGGTCTGTCACTCCGGCAACCTATCCCCGCGTACGCGGATCCCCTACGCGGAGGGCGCCCTTGGGCCCTCTGAAACATTTCCGGGGGGCCGGCGCATCAATGAAGTGAAGGCGGCGGTACCGAAGACACGGGGGCGGGATGAGACAGGTCCGGGGGGACGACTACGCCGAGTTCGCGGCGGCGCGGGCGGGGCATCTCTACCGTTCCGCCTGTCTGCTCACCGGCGGGGACACCCATCTCGCCGAGGACCTGGTGCAGGAGACCCTCGGTCGCCTGTACGTCCGCTGGTACCGGGTCTCCCGAGTCGGCAACCCCGCCGGGTACGCCCAGACCGTCCTCACCCGTACCTTCCTCGCCCACCAGCGGCGCCGCAGCAGCCGGGAACGCGCCACGGACGAGTTCCCCGACCTTCCCGACCCGCGCGCGGCCGACACCGACACGCCCCTGCGGCTGACCCTGGTCGAGGCCCTCGGCCGGCTGTCCGCCAAGGACCGGGCCGTGGTCGTGCTGCGCTACTGGGAGGACCGCAGCGTCGAGGAGACCGCCGAGGCCATGAACGTCAGCTCGGCCGCCGTACGCACCCGCTGCACCCGCGCGCTCGCCCGGCTGCGGCTGCTGCTCGGGGACGCCCTCGGCGAGCACGCCAGACCCTGACGCCGACCCGGCGCCGACGACCGTACCGAGACTTCCGACCCACAGCTCCGACCCACAGCTCCGACAGACAGCCCTTACGGAGAGCAGAGAGGGTGATTCGCCATGCCCGTTGACGACCGCGACCACGACCACGACCGGAGCCACGACCCCGAGGACCGTTTCGAGGAACGGCTCGGCGAGGCCCTGCGGCACGCCGGCGGGGCCTACGAGACCGACCGGCGCGCCCTGGTCGCCGCCGGCGAGACGCGCGGCCACCGGCTGCTACTACGGCGCAGGGCCGCCGTCGTGGGGGGCGTGGCCTCGGTCGCGCTCGTGGGCCTCGGCGGGGCACTCCTCGTACCGGGCGGCGACGACGGGCGGCAGTCCGTGGCCACCGGTGCGAAGACCCCCGTCGCCTCGGCCACCCCCAAGGCGTCGTACACCGGCGACCAACTGATCGACATCCTCGAGAAGCTGCTCCCCCGGGGCGAGTTCGGCTCGGCGGCAGCACGCGGCACTCACGAGAAGCTGCCGCCGTACGCACAGGTCGTCTACAACGACGGCAAGGGCAAGGCGGCCATCGCCGTCGGCTTCGACCGGGTCCTGCCGGGCAGCGAGCAGGCCCGCCAGACCGTCGAGTGCCCGGACAAAGTCCTGACGCCGTACGACGGTTGCGTCGTGACCAGGCTGTCCGACGGCTCGGCGCTCAAGATCTTCCAGGGTTACGAGTACCCGGACCGCCGCGCGGACACGAAGCTGTGGACGGCGGACCTCGTCACCCCCAAGGGTCAGCACGTCGGCGTGAGCGAATGGAACGCCGCCGCCGAGAAGGACGCGCCGGTCAGCAGGGCCGAACCACCCCTGTCTCCGGCGCGGTTGAAGACCCTCGTCACGGCCGGCGCGTGGCTGGGCGTCGTCGACGCGATCCCGGTGGACCCCAGGGCCCCGACGGCGCTCCCCGCACAGCCCTCGGGCATCGACGGCCGCGCGGTCACCTCCACGCTCGTCTCGCTGCTTCCCAAGGGCGTCAAGGTGGTCGCCAAGAGCGGCCCGGACAGCGGGTACGGCTATGTCGTCCTCGACGACGGCAAGGGCAGGAGCCTGGTCCAGATCAACGTGCAGCCGAACATGTCGGACGTCGAGGACCAGCTCTTCGGGGCGGGCGCGGAGACGCTGGCCGACGGCACGAAGGTCGTCACGCACAAAAAGCCGGGCGAGAAGGGCGGCGCCGGCGTCGTCATGTGGACCGCCGACACCCTCAGGACCGACGGGTTCCGTGTGGTGGTGAGTGCCTTCAACTCCGGCAGCCAGATGGCGGCCGCGACGCGCACCGCCCCCGCGCTCACGACGAAGCAGCTCCGGGCGATCGCCCTCAGTGCGAAGTGGCGCGGCCCGGGCTGAGTTCCCTCGCCCCTTTCCCTACTCGGGCCCCGTCGGGCGGACCTGCCGACGGGGTCCGAGGCATGACCGGTTTCCGCCATCGACCCTTTAGCGACTCTTGACCTGACCATGCCAAACGCTCACCATGAGCGCCACACCCGCACTCCGTACGTCGCACTGGTTCCACCCCCCACACTCCGCCAAGGAGACTTCATGCGACTTCACCGACGCGGCAGGCGCACCGTCACCCTCGCGACCCTGCTCGCGCTCGCCCTCGCCGCCCCGATCACCGCCACCGCCACCCACGCCACGGCGACGGGAGCGAAGGCCCCCGCACCCTCGGCCGACGACATCCGCCAGTACGAGATCCACCAGAGCACCACCCCGGTGACCCGCACCGCCATCCAGCGGACCGGCGTCACCGTGGACGAGGCCGACGAGGAGACCGTCGTCGTCTCGGGCCGCGCCGACCAGGTCAAAGAACTGCGGCGACTCGGCTACGAGGTCTCCCTGTTGGGGTCCGCGCCGAACCGGTCGAACGGCGCCGGTGACGTCCGCCTCCTCGACTTCCCCTCGGCCGACGCGAAGTACCACAACTACACCGAGATGAACACGGAGATCGACCAGCGGCTCGCGGCCTACCCGAGCATCATGAGCAAGCGGGTGATCGGGAAGTCGTACCAGGGCCGGGACATCGTCGCCATCAAGGTCAGCGACAACGTGGCCACCGACGAGAACGAGCCCGAGGTCCTCCTCACCTTCCACCAGCACGCCCGCGAGCACCTGACCGTCGAGATGGCGCTGTATCTGCTGCGCGAGCTCGGGGCCGGGTACGGCAACGACTCCCGGGTCACCAACATGGTGAACAACCGCGAGATCTGGATCGTCCCGGACCTCAACCCGGACGGCGGCGAGTACGACATCGCGACCGGCTCCTACCGCTCCTGGCGCAAGAACCGCCAGCCCAACTCCGGTTCCTCGTACGTCGGTACGGACCTCAACCGCAACTGGAACTACAAGTGGGGCTGCTGCGGCGGCTCGTCGGGCTCCACGTCCTCCGAGACCTACCGCGGCGCCTCCGCCGAGTCCGCGCCCGAGGTGAAGGTCGTCGCCGACTTCGTACGCAGCCGGGTCGTCGGCGGGAAGCAGCAGATCAAGGCCGGCATCGACTTCCACACGTACAGCGAACTCGTGCTGTGGCCCTTCGGGTACACCAACGCCGACACCGCGACCGGCATGACCGCGGACGACGCCGCCGCGTTCAAGGCCGTCGGCCAGAAGATGGCGGCCAGCAACGGGTACACCCCGGAGCAGTCCAGCGACCTGTACATCACCGACGGGTCGATCGACGACTACCTCTGGGGCAGTCAGAAGATCTTCGACTACACCTTCGAGATGTATCCCACGTCCAGTTCCGGAGGCGGGTTCTACCCGCCCGACGAGGTCATCGAGCGGGAGACCTCACGGAACCGGGACGCCGTGTTGCAGTTGCTGGAGAACGCGGACTGCATGTATCGGTCGATCGGGAAGGCGACGCAGTACTGCAGTTGACCGGGACGGTGCGGTGTGTGGGGAACTGCGGGCCCGTCGTGGCTGGTCGCGCAGTTCCCCGCGCCCCTACAGGGCGCTCTCCTCACCGTCTTCGAAGTAGGCGTCCAGGACCGCGTCCAGCTGGTCCTCCCACTCCTTGAACCGCGCCCGGGCCGTCGCCTCGATCTCGATCGGGTACCAGCGGCGGTCCGGGGTGTGCACCGTGATGGTGAACCGCTTCCCGAAGCGGGGCGACTCCGTCTCGACGGCGCCGATCTCGTCCCAGCGGAACTCCGCCTCCTGGTCGTCCAGACGCAGCCGTACGCCGCCGTGGTCGGCCTTGATCGAGGCGCGCCGGTCGGACGCCTCGAACACCGGTCCGTCCGGGTCCGGTTCGGGCTCGGAGTCCGAGTCGGATTCGGATTCGGAGGTGGCCTCCTCTTCGGGTTCGGCGGGTGCCTCCTCGGAGACCTCGTCCCCGGGGGCGGCGTCCTCGACAACCGCCTCCTCGGACACGGCCTCTTCGGAGGCGGTCTCCTCGGACTCGGCCTCCTCGACGGCCGCGTCCTTCGGCTCCGCCTTCGCGGGTGACGTGAGCCCGGGGATGTACGCCGGGTTCACCGCGGCGGCGTCCAGGGGCTGGCTCTTCGAACCTATGCGCTGCTCCACAGCGGGCAGTATGGTCGAAGATCCTGTGTCGGACACAGCCAGCCCCCAAGTTGGCAACGCGACTGTTGCACGAAGACGCCCCGTACCTACACGAACAGGCTCACCACCGCCGCCACCGCGAAGCCCGCCACCGACAGCACCGACTCCAGGACCGTCCAGGTCTTGAGGGTGTCCCGTTCGGAGATGCCGAAGTACTTCGCGACCATCCAGAAGCCGCCGTCGTTGACGTGCGAGGCGAAGATGGAGCCCGCCGAGATCGCCATGATGACCAGGGCGACGAAGGCCTGGGAGTGGTCGCCCTCGGTCAGCAGCGGGGCCACGATGCCGGCCGTGGTGACGATGGCCACCGTCGCCGAGCCCTGGGCGACACGCAGGACCAGGGAGATGAGGTAGGCGAGGACGATCACCGGCAGGCCGACGTCGTTGAAGGTGTCGGAGAGGGCCTGGGCGACCCCGCTGCCCTTGAGGACCGCGCCGAAGACACCGCCCGCGCCGACCACGAGCAGAATGTTGCCGACCGGCTTCAGCGAGGCCGTGGACACCGTCTCCAGCGACTTGCGGGACCAGCCGCGGCGGATGCCGAGCAGGTAGTACGCCAGCAGCAGCGCGATCGTCAGCGCGACGAAGGGGTGGCCGAAGAACTCGATGACCGAGCGGCCCGTGGAGGGGTCGAAGGCGATCGAGGAGAAGGTCGCGAGCAGGATCAGCACCAGGGGCGTACCGATGATGGCCAGGACCGTGCCGAGCGGCACCGGCTTCTCCTGCGGCGCGACCCCGGCGGCCCGCTGCTCCTCGACCAGCGCGGCCCTCGCCTCGTCGGCGGCCTCGGCCATGTCCTGCGGTACGGGGACGAAGATCCGCCTGCCGATCCACGCGGACCAGACCCAGGCGGCGAGCACGGCGGGGATGCCGCAGACGATGCCCATGAGGATGACCCAGCCGAGCTGCACGTGGAGCAGTCCCGCGGCGGCGACCGGGCCCGGGTGCGGCGGCAGGAACGCGTGGGTCATGGAGAGACCCGCGAGCAGCGGCAGGCAGTAGAGCAGGATCGACTTGCCGCCGCGCTTGGCGGCCGCGTACACGATCGGCGCGAGGACGAAGATGCCGACGTCGAAGAAGACCGGGATACCGAAGATGAGGCCGGTGAGGCCCATGGCGAGGGGCGCCCGCTCCTCGCCGAAGAGGTTCAGCAGCCGGGACGCCAACACCTCGGCCCCGCCGCTGACTTCGAGGATCGCGCCGAGCATCGTGCCGAGCCCGATGATGATCGCGATGTGTCCGAGAGTGCCGCCCATGCCGGACTCGATGAGGGAGACGGCGTCGGAGCGCTGGACCGTGCCGAAGAGTTCGGTGACGGAGAGACCGGCCGCGAGGCCGACGGCTATGGAGACCGCGAGCAGCGCCACGAAGGGCTGGAGTCTCGCCTTGATGATCAGGACGAGGAGCAGGGCGATGCCGAGCGCGGCGACGGTCAGCAGACCGGCGGTGCCGTGGATGAGGGCGATCAGACCGCCGGTGTGAGGTGGGGCCGGGGGTGCGGTGGCGGCGAGCAGGGGCAGGGGCGAGGACATGAGCGAGGACATGAGCGGGGGACCTCTGCAGTCGGGTAAGTGGTGCATGCGGCTTTCGGGCAGGGGGGATCGCGGCACGGCGTCCCATGGGGGGACGCCGTGCCGTGATGACGTACGGGGTGCGGGGGTTCGAGGGGGTCGCTCAGCCCAGTACGGCGAGCGCGTCGATCTCGATGAGGAGGCCGGCCGGCAGGCCCACGTAGACCGTGGTGCGGGCGGCGGGGGGCGCGGTGAGGCCCTGCTCCTCGAAGTAGGTGTTGTAGATCTGGTTCATCTCGGCGAAGTGGTCGACGTCCGTGAGGTAGACGCGGATCATCATCGCGTCGTCCCAGCTCGCGCCGCCCTCCTCGAGGATCGCCTGGACGTTGGCGAGGGTCTGGAGGGTCTGTTCACGCAGGGTGGGACCGGCGGGCGTGGGCGGCTTGCCCTCCTCGGCCGGGAGGAAGCCGACCTGTCCGGCGACCTGGAGGATGTTCCCCTTCTTCACGCCGTGCGAGAACTTCGCGGGCGGCGTGGTGTGGGTCTTGGGGGTGAGGGCGGTCTTCTCGGTCATGGACGTCGGGCACTCTCTTCCTTGGCTGGGGGCTTGCCGGAGTACTCGTGGCTGATGGCGTCGGCGGTCCGGCGCACCAGCGGGAGCAGGGTGAGGAGTTCGTCGGCGGTGACGACGACGTTCGGCGCGGAGACCGACATCGCGGCGACGACGCGTCCGTCGGCGCCGCGGATGGGGGCCGCGACGCAGTTGATGGACTCCTCGTGGCCACCGAGGTCGGTGGCCCAGCCCTGTTCGCGCACCGTGGCCAGTTCCTTGAGGAAGGCCGGTGCGTTGGGGGTCGAACGGGCCGTGTACATGGGGTAGTCGAGCTTGTCCGCGAGAGCGCGGCGCTCGGGCTCGGGGAGATCGGCGAGGAGGAGTTTGGCGACGGCGGCGACCGTGATGGCGACCGGCTTCCCGATCCGCGAGTACATGCGCACCGGGTAGCGGCTCTCCACCTTGTCGATGTAGAGGACCTCGTTCTCCTCGTACACCGCGAGGTGGACGGTGTGCCCGCACGTCTCGTTGAGCCGCATGAGATGGGGGTGGGCGATCTCGCGGACGTCGAGGTTCTCGACGGCTTCCTGGGCGAGGGCGAAAAGGCGGGCGCCGAGGCGGTAGCGCTGGTCGGACTGGCGGTAGACGAGGCCGTGCTCGTGCAGGGTGCGCAGGAGGCGGAGCGCGGTGGACTTGTGGACGCCGAGGCGGTCGGCGACCTGGCCGAGGTCGGCGGGGCCCTCGGCGAGCAGCGGCAGGATGCTCAGCGCTCGGTCGACGGTCTGGCTCATGGGGTACGTACCTCCTCCTGGGCCCGCGTGACGGCTTCGGTCCAGCCGGGGCCGAGTCGAAGTGTCTCCCACGCGTCGTCGTCCAGAGCGGCCAGCCGGTCGGCGTGGTCGCGGGAGGGGGGCGCGGCGAGGTCGGCGTGGACGGTGAGGGCGGCGGCGGCCATGAGGTGGCCGTGCCGGAGCCGCTCCCGGGCGGGCAGTGCGCGCAGGGTGGCGGAGAGGAACCCGGCGGCGAAGGCGTCGCCCGCGCCGACGGCCGCGATCACGTCGACGCGCAGGGCGTGTACGAACGTGGCGGTGTCGGAGGCGTCCTGGGCGGACCCCGAAACCGCGCGGCCCGCCTCGGCCCTCTCGAACATGGTCGCCCCGTCCCCGCCCTGCTTGACGACGAGGACGGCCGGTTCCGGCAGCGCGTCGCGGATCGCCCGCGCCCCGCACAGCCCCCAGGCCGCGCGGGCCTCGTCGTCCCCGACGAACACGATGTCCGCGCCGCGCGCGAGGTCGAGCAGGACGCGCGGTCCGTCGGCGTCGCGCCACAACCCGGCGCGGTGGTTGACGTCGAAGGAGACGAGGGGGCGCCTCGCGCGAGGCGCGGTGAGTTCGCGCATCAGGCCGAGGCAGTCCTCGGACAGCGCCGCGGTGATGCCGGACAGGTGCAGTACGCGGCCCGCGCTCAGGGCGTCCACGTCCACGTTGTCCACGGTCATCGCGGAGGCGGCGGATCCGGCCCGGTAGTACGCGACCTCGTGGGCGTCGCTCGCCCGGTCGCCCGCCGTGCGGAAGTAGACGCCCGTCGGGCGCGCGGGATCCCGTCGTACGGCGGAGGTGTCGACGCCGTACGCGGCGATCGCCTCGACGAGATGGTCGCCGAACCCGTCGGTGCCGACCCGGCCGACCCAGCGCGCGGTGTGCCCGGCCGCCGCGAGCACGCACGCCACGTTGGACTCGGCTCCGCCGATCCCCCGTTCGAACGACGGCACATCGGCGAGGCGCCCGGGCCGGGTGGGCAGGAACGTGACCATGGACTCGCCGAGCGCGACGACATCCACGACGTCCGGGGCGTCGACAGGTCCGTTGGGGGTCACGATGTCTGGGGCTCCTCGTTCTCGCGGCCGACGGGACAGGGCGGCACCGTTGACCCTGCGTTGGCTGGGATGTTAGACAGCAGTAAGCGACATACGCAATGACCGTTGCACATGATGCAACACGTGCAGCACCCTTGAAGGGATGGCCCCCATGACCGCCTCCGATGCCGCCGCCCGTCCGGCGGCGGACCGTCTCGCCGCGGACCGCGTCGACCACCGCTTCAAGGGCCTCCCCCCGGACGCCGAGGGCCTGACCGTCGGCGAGCTGGCCGCCCAGCGCCGCGACCTGTTCACCGGCGGCTTCACCACCCCCGTCCTCGCCCTGTCCGCCGAGCGCCTGACGCACAACCTCGAACTGATGGAGACGTACGCCGACCGTCACGGCCTCGTCTTCGCCCCGCACGGCAAGACCTCGATGGCCCCCCAGCTGTTCTGGCGGCAGATCGAGCACGGCGCCTGGGGCATCACGCTCGCCGTGCCCCACCAGGTGCGCGTGGCACGGGAGTTCGGGATCGAGCGGATCTTCCTCGCGAACGAACTCGTCGACGCGGCGGCGCTGCGCTGGATCGCGTCCGAGCTGGCGGCCGACCCGGACTTCCGCTTCGTCTGTTACGTCGACTCGGTGCGCGGCGTCGAGCTGATGGACGCGGCACTGCACGGCTCCACCCGTCCGGTGGACGTGGTCGTCGAGCTCGCCGCCGGCGCGGGGGCCCGCACCGGGGTGCGTACGGAGGCCGAGTGCGCGGCGGTCGCGGACGCGGTGGCCGCGACGCGGACCCTGCGGCTGGTCGGCGTGGCGGGTTACGAGGGCGAGGTCCCGGGGGCGGACCCCGAGCGCGTGCACGCCTGGCTGCGACGGCTGACCGCGCTGGCGGTGGACTTCGACAAGGCGGGCCGGTTCGAGGGACTGACGGAGATCGTCGTCAGTGCGGGCGGCAGCGCCTGGTTCGACGCCGTCGCGGACGTCTTCTCCGAGCTCCCCGACCTCTCCCTGCCCGTACTGAAGCTGCTGCGCTCGGGCGCCTACGTCTCGCACGACGACGGCCACTACCGCCGGCTGACCCCCTTCACCCGGGTCCCCGAGGAGGGCGCCCTGCACCCCGCGTTCCGCCTCTGGGCCCAGGTCGTCTCCCGGCCCTCCCCCGAGCAGGCCTTCCTCAACGCGGGCAAGCGGGACGCGGCGTACGACCTCGATCTGCCCGAGGCCCAGGTGGTGCGGCGGGACGGTGCCGAGCGGCCGGCGACGGGTCTGACGGTGACCGCGCTCTCCGACCAGCACGCGTGGCTGCGCACGGACCCGGAGGCGGACGTGGAGGTCGGGGACTGGGTGGGCCTCGGGCTGTCCCACCCCTGCACGTCCTTCGACAAGTGGCAGCTGATTCCGCTGGTGGAGGCGGACGGCACGGTCGTGGACTACATCCGTACGTTCTTCTGAGAGGCCGTTGTGACGAATGATTCCAGGAGGCCCCTGTGATGGATCTCGTCATCCGCGACGCGGAGGTCGTCGACGGCACCGGAGGCCCCTCGTACCGCGCCGACGTGGGCATCGAGGACGGCAGGATCACCACCGTGCTCAAGGAGGGGGCGGCGGCCGGCTGTCTGCGGCCGGTCGCCCGGCGGGTCCTCGACGCCGAGGGCCTGGCCCTCTCCCCCGGCTTCGTCGACATGCACGCCCACAGCGACCTCGCCCTCCTGCGCGACCCGGACCACAGCGCGAAGGCGGCGCAGGGGGTGACCCTGGAGGTCATCGGCCAGGACGGGCTGTCGTACGCGCCGGTCGACGACCGCACCCTCGCGGAGGTCCGGTCCACGATCACCGGCTGGAACGGACCCGGTGACGACATCGACTTCAGCTGGCGTTCGGTGGGCGAGTACCTGGACCGGCTCGACCACGGCTTCGACGGCGAGGGCATCGCGGTGAACGCCGCGTATCTGATCCCGCAGGGCACCGTCCGGATGCTCGCCGTCGGCTGGGAGGACCGCCCGGCGACGGCGCGGGAGCTGGAGCGGATGCGGCGACTGGTGGCCGACGGGATGCGCGAGGGCGCCGTCGGCATGTCCTCCGGCCTCACCTACACCCCCGGCATGTACGCCCAGGACGCCGAACTCACCGAGCTGTGCCGGGTGGTGGCGGAGTACGGCGGCTACTACTGCCCGCACCACCGCTCGTACGGGGCGGGCGCCCTCGCGGCGTACGAGGAGATGGTGGCCCTCACCCGCGAGGCGGGCTGCCCGCTCCACCTCGCCCACGCCACGATGAACTTCGGGGTCAACGAGGGCAGGGCCCCGGAGCTGCTGGCCCTCCTGGACGACGCCCTCGCCGCGGACGCGGACATCACCCTCGACACGTACCCCTACACGCCCGGCTGCACCACCCTCGTGGCGATGCTGCCGAGCTGGGCGAGCGAGGGCGGCCCGGAGGCGATCCTCACGCGCCTGAAGGACGAGGAGACGGCCGAGCGCGTCCGGCACCACATGGAGGTGATCGGCGCCGACGGCTGCCACGGCGTGCCCATCGAGTGGGACACGATCGAGATCTCGGGAGTCACCGACCCGGCGCTCGCGTCGTACGTCGGCAGCACGGTCCGGCAGTCCGCCGACCGGCTCGGCGAGAGCCCCTGGACGACCGCCCGCCGCCTGCTCCTCGACGACCGGCTGGGCCCGACGATCCTCCAGCACGTCGGTCACGAGGAGAACGTCCGCGCGATCATGCGCCACCGTGTGCACACCGGCGGTTCGGACGGCATCCTGCGCGGCGACAAGCCGCACCCGCGCGCGTACGGCACGTTCCCGCAGTATCTGGGGAAGTACGTACGGGAGTTGGGCGTGCTGTCCCTGGAGGAGTGCGTCGCCCATCTCACCGGCCGGCCCGCCGCCCGGCTGCGGCTGCCCGACCGCGGCCTGGTCCGCGAGGGGTACCGCGCCGACCTCGTCCTCTTCGACCCGGCCACGGTCGCGGCGGGCTCGACGTTCGAGGAGCCGCGCAGACTCCCCACGGGCATCCCGTACGTCCTGGTCGACGGCCGGTTCGTCATCGAGGACGGGCGGCGCACGGACGTACTGGCGGGGCGGGCGGTCCGCCGGACTCCCCGGTGACCGCCCGCCGCCGCACAGGGGTCACGGCTTGGGCAGGGTGCACCCGCTCGCGCTCAGGCTGAGCTTGTTGCCGGTCGTGAAGCACGCCGGGATCTGGTAGGTCTCCTCGGCGTAGTTGATGCCCGGGTGAATGGTGACGTTGCCGCTCGCGTCGACCTCGCAGGGGTTGTTCACCGTGCAGGTCTCGCCGTCCTCGTTACCGGTGTTGTTGACGGCGACGACCTTGCCGGTGGCCTGGTCGATGACCGGCGAGCCCGAGGTGCCGCCGATGGTGTTGCAGGCGGAGGTGTAGCGAATCGAGTCCTTCCAGGTCCAGTCGCCCTCCTTGAGGCGGTACGCGAACCCGTCGATGCTGCAGTTGTAGAGCCGCTTCCAGTAACCGGAGGCGACCGTGATGGCGGTGCCGACGGTCGGGTGCGTGTCCTGCACGGTCAGCGCGCTGATGCCGTACGAGTTCTTGATCGTCGTGTAGGTGCTGGTGAGCTGGTAGATCGTGACGTCCGTGTCGGTCATCGTCGAGTACGCGACCTTGCTGGCCCGCAGGGTCGCCACCCGGGTGCCGGCGGAGTTGAGCAGGCCGAAGGTACGGCTGGACGCCTGGTCGACGATCACTTCACCGGGCTCCGGGAAGCCCGTCTCCAGGCAGTGGCCGTTGGAGAGCACGAGCGCCGGGTCGCTGTCCGCGGAGTTGGGGAAGCGGATGACGGAGCCGGAGCAGTTGCTGAGCGCGACGGTCCCGGCGAGGCTGACGGCCTGGAGGGTCGGCGCCGCCGCCTTCGTGTCCGCCTTGACCGCGGACACGGACGTGGACGTGGACGCCGCCGCGGGTGCGGGTGCCGCGACCGCGGGTGCCACGCCCGCCCCGGTGATCACCAGGGCGAAGAGCGCGGCGACGAGAGGCTTTCTCATGTGGGGGTCCCCTCTTGCGACTTGGGCGACCGGAGATCTTCCGGCCACTTCCAGTTTTGTCATGCGCATTGTCAATCGAGGGGACGGGAGGGACAAGGAGCGGTTTCCGGCCATGGGCATGCCGGAGCGGCGGGACGGGGCATGTCGTATACGCGGGCGAGCCGACGGGGACCGGCGGCTACTTCGGCCGCTTGGTGGCGCCCTGGCCGTGGCCGGGATTGCCGTTGGCGGCACCGTGCCCCGTGGTCGCGCTCGCGGTCGCGGTCGTGGTGGGGTCGACCGCGGGAGCGGTGGAGGTCCCGGCCGACGGGGACCGTGGCGCCGCCGTGGACGGCGTCGCCGAGGTGGACGCGGACGCGCCCGGAGAGGTCCGCTCGGCGCTCGCTCCGGAGGCGGCGGGCGAGTCACCCGGCGTCGTCTCCGCCGCGCCGGCGGTCGAGCCACCCACCGACGCCTTCGACTCCGGGGACGCCGACGCCCTCCGGCCGTCACCATCGCTCCGCCCGGACGGCGAGGAGCCCCCGGACGGCCCGGAGTCGAACAGTCCCACGACCACCGCACCGAGGACGACCACGCACACGGCGCCGCCGGCCACCGCCACCCGCCGCCGCGGGAGCCGCTCGCGGCGCCGCCGCCGCGAGCGGTCGCGGCGGCCGGCCCCGGCACGCGCCAGGGCTCCGTCGTCACCCGTCCCCGCACCCGGCCCGTCGCCATCGGCCGTCCCCGCATCCGGCCCGTCGCCATCGGCCGCACCCGCACCAGGCCTGTCGTACGCACCCGGCCCGTCGTACGCGTCCTGCCAGCCGTGCGCCGCCGCCGGATCCGCGTACGCCTCGTACGCCGGAGGCGCCTCGCCGTCGCCGCTCGGGAGGTACACCCTCGGCTCGGCCTCGGTCTCACCGTTCTGCCAGGACATGGGCGCGGATTCTAAGGACCGCAAGGGCTTACGGCACAACGCGGGGGAAGAAAGCGACCCAAAACGCCACGTCTCACGTGGTGGAAAACACCCCCCGCCGAGCGTTACGCGGCCGTAAGCTCACCGTCATGCAGGTGATCCAGTCGACCAAGCTCGCCAACGTCTGTTACGAGATCCGGGGCCCGGTGCTCGAGGAGGCGATGCGGCTGGAAGCGGCAGGTCATCGGATCCTCAAGCTGAACACCGGCAATCCGGCCGCGTTCGGTTTCGAGTGCCCGCCCGAGATCCTGGAGGACATCCTCCGGAACGTGTCGACGGCGCACGGCTACGGCGACGCGAAGGGCCTGCTCGCCGCCCGCCGCGCCGTCGTGATGCACAACCAGACCCTCGGCATCGAGACCGACGTCGAGCACGTCTTCATCGGCAACGGCGTGTCCGAGCTGATCGTGATGGCGATGCAGGGCCTGCTGGACGACGGTGACGAGGTCCTCGTACCGGCGCCGGACTACCCACTGTGGACCGCCGCCGTGTCCCTGTCCGGCGGCACCGCCGTGCACTACCACTGCGACGAGCAGTCGGACTGGATGCCCGACCTCGCGGACGTGGAGCGCAAGGTCACCGACCGCACCAAGGCGATCGTCATCATCAACCCGAACAACCCGACGGGCGCGGTGTACGACGAGGCGATGCTGCGCGGGCTCACCGACATCGCCCGCCGCCACAACCTCCTGGTCTGTTCGGACGAGATCTACGACAAGATCCTCTACGACGGCGCCACGCACACCCCGACCGCCTCGGTCGCGCCGGACCTGCTCACCCTCACCTTCAACGGCATGTCGAAGGCGTACCGGGTGGCGGGCTACCGGGTGGGCTGGATGTCGATCTCCGGCCCCCGCGCGCACGCCGACTCCTACATCGAGGGCCTGACGATCCTCGCGAACATGCGCCTGTGCGCGAACATGCCCGGTCAGCACGGCGTGGTCGCGGCGCTCAGCGGACGGCAGACGATCAACGACCTGGTGCTCCCCGGCGGCCGGCTGAAGGAACAGCGGGACGTCGCCTACGAGCTGCTGACCCAGATCCCGGGCGTGAGCTGCGTGAAGCCCAAGGGCGCGCTCTACCTCTTCCCGCGGCTCGACCCGAAGGTCTTCAAGATCAAGGACGACCGCCGGATGGTCCTCGACCTGCTCCGCCAGGAGAAGATCATGGTCGTCCAGGGGACCGGCTTCAACTGGCCCGAATCGGACCACTTCCGGGTGGTCACCCTGCCGAGCGTGGGCGATCTGACCGACGCGGTGACCCGGATCGGGAACTTCCTGGACGGTTACAGCCAGCCGTGACGCTCACACAGTGTGCGCGGGACGACAAGATGTGCGACATGGCTCAACTTTAGACGAAATCCAAGCTAGGATGGCTTCCTGAAAGAGCACAGGAGGCCGTCCCCATGTACGAACCGATCCGCACCAAGTCGGTCCACACGACGGCCGGTACCCCCTCCGACTTTCCCCACCGGTCGCGCGAGGAGGAGCTGGACATCCAGCTCGCCGGACACCTCGCGGCGCTCCTCGCGGTGACCGACGAGATCCGCGCGATCGAGCCGTCCGCCGACCTGGAGGCGGCGGCCGAGCGGCTCGCCGGGCAGGTGGCGCGACTGCGGGGAGGAGTGGCGCCGGTCCGCGCGTCGTCGGCCGCCGCCGTGCGCGAGCCGCACGTCGTCGCTCTCCACCAGCGGGCCCACGCCCTCGCCGGCCGTGCCCTCGTCGTCGCCGCGTCCCGCGCGGACACCGCGGTCGCGATCCTGGCCGCCGAGCGCATGGACGCCCACGCCTTGGCCGCCGAACCCCGCGCACTCGCGGCTCGCTGAGAGCCCGCGCCCGAGCCCCCGGGCTCCCCTTGTACGGCCCCGGTCCGCGCGCACCCGCAGCGACGTGCGGACCGGGTGCCACACACCCCTCGGTCAGCCGAGAGCAGTGGCCGTCGTCTGCAACCCGAGCGTCGCGAGCAGCGCCAGTTGCTGTGCCGCCTCCGTGCCCGGCGCGGCCGACCAGATCGTGATCCGCAGGTCCCCGCCCGGCACCGCGAGCGTGTCGCAGTCCAGGACGATCGTCCCCACCTCGGGATGGCGGACCGCCTTGGTGTCGGCCGTGTGGAACCCGACCGCGTGCGAGGCCCACAGCTCACGGAACGACTCGCTCTCCCGCCGCAGATCCGCGATCAGCGAGCGCAGCCCCCGGTCGTCGGGATAGCGGGCGGTGGCGGACCGCAGATCCGACACCAGGGCCGTATGCAGCCTCCGCTCCTGCTCCGGGGTGCGCGTGGTCCGGCTGGACAGACCCGTGAACTGCCGCCACACGTAGTTGCGTTCGCGCCCGCGCCAGCCGGACGGGTCCCCCACCAGCGCGGCCCACAGCGGGTTCCACGAGATGAGGTTGTACGCCGCGTCGTGCACCCCGATCGGGGACTGGCCCAGCTGGTCCAGGAGGCGCTGCACGCTCGACGGGATGTGCTGCGAGATGTGTCCGGCCGTGGGCGGGGCGTGCCCGGCCAGCCGGTAGAGGTGGTCGCGCTCGGGCTCCGACAGGCGCAGGCCGCGGGCGAGCGCGCCGACGACCTGGCCGGAAGGGGAGGTGGCCCGGCCCTGTTCGAGGCGCGTGACGTAGTCCACCGAGAGTCCGGCGAGCTGCGCCAGTTCCTCCCGGCGCAGTCCGGGCGCCCGCCGTGCGCCGCCCGTCGGCAGCCCGGCCTCCTGGGGTGTGGTCCGGTCGCGCCAGTGCCGCAGCGCGGTACCCAGCTCTCCGTGCTCACGATGACCCCGAAGGTCTCGATGGTCCTGATGATCTCGAAGGTCTCGTCGGCTCACCCCTCCATGGTGCTCCCCCTGCGCCGCCACAGCCTGGTACTGCCAGTCCCCCCCCACACGGACGGCTCGAAGCCGCCGTTCCGGTTGCATACCGGGATCGGTCGGACACCCTCCGTTCACCCGGCACGACCGGGAATGTTGGGTTCCGGGAGCACTCTCCTCGGTGTGAGACGCATCGCGGGAATCGTCCTGGCGGTCCTGCTGATCGGCGGCGTGGTAGCAGCCGTCGTCGCAGGCCGCGAAGGTCAGGACAAGGGCACGGCAACGAAGACCGTGCAAGGAGTGATCGGATCGGAGAAGGCGGAGTTCTTCGCCGATCCCGACGTGGTGAAGGCCCTGGCTGCCAAGGGCTTCACCGTGAAGACGGAGACCTCCGGGTCCTGGGCCATGGACGGCCTGGACCTCAAGGGGTACGACTTCGCCTTCCCCTCCAGCCAGGCCCCGGCCGACGAGCTGGCCGCCAAGTTCCACGTACGGCAGCCGCTGCCGCGCCCGTTCTACTCGCCCCTCGTGGTCGTCGCGCACCGCAGCGCCGCCGAGGTCCTGGCGGCGAACGGGCTCGCGACCGTCGGCAAGGGCACCGGCACGCTCAAGATGGCCGCCTATCTCAAGGCCGCCGGGCAGGACCGGACCTGGCAGCAGCTCAAGGGAGCCGCCGCGCACGGCGAGCTGACCGGCACGCTCTTCATCGCCAGCACCGATCCGAACACCTCCAACTCCGGCGCGCTCTACCTCGCCGCCGCCTCGTACGTGGCCGACGGCGGCCGGGTCGCTTCCGACACCGCCGCCGTCGGACGCACCGCGCCCCTCCTGCACAAGCTCGTCAGCGTCCAGGGCGCGCAGCAGTCCAGCACGGACGCGGCGTTCCGTGACTTCATCAGCGGGGCCGGGAACCCGCTCGTGCTCGTGTACGAGTCGCAGGTCGCCGCGCTGCTCAACCAGGGCCAGGACGTCGGTGACCTCACCGTCCTCTACCCGGACACCACGGCGAACAGCGACCACACCGTCGTACCCCTCACTCCCGAGGGCCGCGCGCTCGGTGAGCTCCTCAGCAGTGACCCGACCCTGCGCAGGCTCGCCGTCAAGCACGGGTTCCGGCCGCAGGGCGCGACCGGGGAGTTCACGGCGGCCACCGCCGCCCACGCCACCTACCTCAACCAGAAGCTGACCGGCGTCCGGCAGGCGCCCGTGCCCGCCTACAAGGTGCTGCACGAGATGGCGCGCCGGGCCGGGAACTAGGGGGAAAAGCAAGTGACGACCGAAGACACCTTCACCCTCACACCGCCCGAGGCCGTCGCGCCCGTGCCCCGTGAGAAGGCGGGCGGGCTGGTGCCCGTCGACCCGTCCGTGCAGGACGAGATGGCCCGCCGGGCCGCCGAGTACGTCGGTGGCCTCGCCGCCCTCGACGCCCGCTCGCCCGAGTTCGCGGGCAAGGTCGGGGAGATCGCGGGCCTCGGCGCGAGCGAGATGCGGGGCGCCGCCGCGCAGTCCAACCGCATGCTGGAGCGCACCCTGCGCAGCCTGCCCGACAAGGGCGGGGACGCCCAGTCGCACGTCGCGGGCTCGCTGGTCGAACTCCGCCGTGTGGTCGAGGACCTGGACCCGCGCGACCTGCCCGCGAGCAAGGGGCGGAAGTTCCTGTCCAAGCTGCCCGGCGGCAACAAACTGCGTGACCACGTCGCCAAGTACGCCTCCTCGCAGGCCACCCTGAACAAGATCGTGGGCTCGCTGCGCGGCGGCCAGGACGAACTGCGCCGCGACAACGCCGCGTTGCAGACCGAGCGCGTCCGCCTCTGGGAGACGATGGGCAAGCTCCAGGAGTACGTCGTCCTCACCCAGGCCCTGGACACGGCGGTCGAGGACCACATCGCCACCGCCGAGACCGTGGACCCCGCGCAGGCCGACACCCTGCGCGCCGATGTCCTCTTCCCCGTCCGGCAGAAGCACCAGGACCTGCTGACCCAGCTCGCGGTGTGCGCGCAGGGCTATCTGGCCATGGACGTGGTCCGGCGCAACAACGACGAGCTCATCAAGGGCGTCGACCGCGCCGCCACCACCACGGTGTCCGCACTGCGCATCTCCGTGATGCTGGCCTCCGCCCTCGAGAACCAGCGCAAGGTCGTCGACCAGGTCAACGCCCTGCGCGGCACGACCGAGGACCTGATCCGCGGCAACGCCGAGATGCTCGCCACCCAGAGCGGGGAGATCCAGCGCATCGCCGCCGACCCGGCCGTCGGCGCGGAGACCCTGCGCACCGCCTTCCAGCAGATCTACCGCACCCTCGACGCCATCGACACCTACAAGGTGCAGGCGACCGAGTCGATGGCCGCGACCGTCGAGTCCCTCACGTCCGAACTCCAGCACGCGAGCGCCTACTTGGAGCGCAGTCGCTCGCGGGGCGCCCTGGAAGAAGGCTCCGCGTGAGACGTCGCAGGGCCTACGCCCTCGTGTCCCTGCTCGCCGTCACGGCCACCGCCGCGGTCACCGGCTGCACGGCGCAGGACCAGAAGCAGCACTCCGACAGCAACGCCCCCGAACCCGGCACCCTGCGCGTCCTCGCCTCCAGTGAGCTCAGCGACATGGCGCCGATCCTCGAACAGGTCCGCAAGGACACCGGAATCAAGGTCCGCCCCACCTACATGGGCACCCTCTCCGCCGTCGACCTGCTCGCGAAGGGCAAGGTGGACGGCGCGTACGACGCGCTGTGGCTGTCGTCCGACGACTATCTGCGGCTGCGCCCCGAAGCGGCGAAGAAGGTCGTCTCGGAAACGCCGATCATGTCGAGCCCGGTGGCGATCGGAGTGAAGCCCGCGACCGTGAACGCGCTGGGCTGGAAGCCGCGGGACGTCACCTGGTCGCAGGTCGAGCAGGCCGTCGCGGACGGGAAACTGACGTACGGCATGACCGACCCGGCCCGCTCCAACTCCGGTTTCTCCACGCTGATCTCGGTGGCCTCGGGCCTGTCCGGGGCGCAGTCGGCGCTCACCGACGCGGACGTGGCGAAGGCGACCCCGCGGCTCAAGGAGTTCTTCAAGGGGCAGAAACTGACGTCGGGATCCTCGGGCTGGCTGGCGACGGCGTACGAGCGGCGCGGCACCGTGGACGCCCTGCTCAACTACGAGTCGATCCTCACGGGCATGAAGGGGCTCACGGTCATCCGCCCGCGCGACGGCGTGGTGACCGCCGACTACCCGCTCTCCTCGCTCGCCTCCTCCAGCAAGGACACCCGCGAGAGTGTCCGCCGCCTCACCGAGGCGCTGCGCGCTCCGGCCGTGCAGCGGGAGATCACGCAGCAGACGCGGCGCCGCCCGGTCGTCGCCTCCATCGCCCCGGCGGCCGGCCTCGACACCGGGCGCCGACGTGAACTCCCCTTCCCCGGCAGCCGGTCCGTCGCCGACCACCTCCTGGACTCCTACGAGAACAAGCTCCGCCGGCCCTCCCGGACCGTCTACGTCCTCGACACCTCCGGCTCGATGGAAGGCGGCCGGCTCGACCGGCTGAAGAAGGCGCTCACCGGGCTGACGGGCGACTTCCGCGACCGCGAGGAGGTGACGCTGATGCCGTTCGGCTCGAAGGTCAAGAGCGTCCACACGCACGTGGTGCGGCCCGAGGACCCCAGGGCCGGTCTCGACGGCATCCGCAAGGACACCGAGGCCCTGAGCGCCTCCGGCAACACCGCGATCTACACCTCGCTGGAGAAGGCGTACGAGCATCTGGGCGCGGGCGGCGACACGTTCACGTCGATCGTGCTGATGACGGACGGCGAGAACACGAGGGGCGCCGACCCCGAGGACTTCGACGGCTTCTACGGCCGGCTGCCGGGCGGGCAGAAGGAGATCCCGGTCTTCCCGATCCTGTTCGGCGACTCCGACCCCGGCGAGCTCCAGCACATCGCCGACCTGACCGGCGGCCGCCTCTTCGACGCCCGCAAGGGTTCGCTCGACGGCGCCTTCGAGGAGATCCGTGGCTACCAATAGGAACCCCCTGAAGTATCTGGAGTCCCGCAAGAACCTCACCGGCAGCGCCTGCGGGCTCGTCGGTCTGGCCCTCACCTTCGCGGGGGTCGCGGGCCCGTACTGGCCGATCGTCGTCGCGGGGCTGTACGGGGCGGGCGCCCTGGTCGCCCCGCCGGAGCGTCCGCCGCTGCCGGACTTCCCCGACCCCTCGGCCCAGCTGGAGGAGCTGCGGGGTGACTTCGGCCGGCTGCGGGAGTATCTGGGCGGTGTGGAACTGCCCCCGGCGGCCGCGGGCCGGCTCACCGAACTGACCGAGCTCCTGACCGCGCTGCTCGATCCCGGCTGGGTCGCCGAGGTGCTCGTGCAGGACCCGGAGGGCGTGCACGCGCTGTCCCGTGCCGTACGGCAGGACATCCCCGAGGCCGTCGACACCTTCGTACGGACCCGGTGGTGGACACGGCTGACGCCCGGCACCGAACCACCGGAACGCCACCTGGAGCGCCAGCTCACCCTGCTGTACGAGGAGGCCGACCGGCTCGCGGTGGCCCTGCGGGAGGTCGAGGCCCGGCGCCAGGAGTCGCACACGCGCTATCTGGAGGACCGCGGTCGCTCGCAGTGATCAACCGCCGCCCAGTTGCCTCGCGGCGACCGCCAGGGCCACCACCAGCGCGACCAGCAGGGCGACCTTCAGTGCCGGGCTCAGACGTCCGTCCGGCCGCTCCTCCTCCCGCGGCGGCGGGTCCGGCAGCGGGAGCGGCGCGGGCCCGTTGAACACGTCGTGGCCCGTGGTCGCCACCCGCGTGCACCACGGGCAGGACGTCAGATGGGAGCCGTACGCGTGCAAGGGGCGGAGCGCGCAGATCCGTACCTGGGAGCGCTCCTTGTTCAGGGCACGCAGCCAGGCCTCCGCGGGGGGCCGGGCGGCGGGTGCGAGGACACCGGGGCCGAACGCGGCACGGGCCAGGGTGAGCAGGTCCGGCGGCAGGACGGAGGGGTCGACGGTCCCGCGCGGGATGACGACCCGCTCGGGGCGGACCACGTACGAGCAGCTGGCGGCGATGTTGTCCTTGACGGTCGACTCGGACGCGCTGTCGTGCGGGACGCCCCCGAAGGGGTGGTTGCCGGCCGTCAACAGCTGGTAGACGAGGACCGCGAGGGCGAAGTCGTCGGTGGCGCGGCCGGCCGGGCCGCCCGCCTGGCGCTCGGGGGGCGAGTAGTCGGTGGTGTGCATCAGGCAGGGGAAGAGTTCCCCGGTCGCCGGGTCGGTGAAGGCGATGGAGTCGCAGTCGAGGAAGGTGACGAAGCCGTTCGCGTCGACCACGACGTTGCTGCTGGAGAAGTCGCCGATGACGAGGTTGTCGTGGTGCATGCGGGCGGTCATGAACGCGAGGTTCCAGGCGACGCCGAGCAGGAAGCGCCAGTCGGCCCGTTCGGGGAAGAGCTTGCGCCGCTGGGCACGGGTGAACAGGCCGATCAGCTGGATGTGCGCGGGTTCGCCGAAGCGCCGCATGGCATAGCCGAGGAACTCCCCCCGCGCGCCGCGGGCGACGGCCGTGGGCCAGGCCAGTTCGGGCGGCTGGAAGGCGTTGGTGGGGCGGGCGGCCAGCGGGGACATGGTCAGCATCCGGGTCAGCCGGCGCTCCTGCTCGGGACCTGGTGGATCGCGGTAGAGCTTGACGACGATCCCGTCGTCGCCGACCACCGGGAAGACGGCCGCCTGGCCGCCGCCCTTGAGAGGCAGTTCCGCGAGGGTGACGGGCTTGCCGTCCAGGAACACGGTCAGGCCGCTCATGGGCGCGCCTTGCGGACGGCCCGCAGCAGGGTCTTGTCGTCGGCGTTCAGCGCGGTCAGCCGGTCCGACCTCAGCAGCGCGGCCAGTGCCTCGTGCGCGTTGTCCGACACCGGTCCCGGAGCGTCCAGGGAGCGGAAGACGGCATCGGCGAAGGACGCGTTGGGGCTCGACGCGCCGCCGGCCGAGCGGTTGAGCGCGGCCTGCGCGAGTCCGTCGGTGGACAGCAGCACCCCGTCGATCCCGGGGTCGGACACACAGTCGGTCCGCACCCAGCGTCCCGCGTCCGGCGAGGTGAGGAACACCGTCTCGTTGCTGTACTCGCTCGCCTCGGCGGCCTGCGGCAGCAGATGGAACTGCCGCTCGCCGTCCTCCGTACCGGCGCGTACGACGACGAAGCCGTCGCCCAGGGTCAGATGGCCCAGCCAGCCCGGAGTGAGCACCACGACGGTGAGGGTGGTGGCGAAGTCGGGGGCATCCGCGCCGGTCGTGTCCAGAAACACCTTGCTGACGTCGTGGAAGGCGTCCACGAGCAGTTCACGCACGGCGGTTCCAGGTCCGCCGTCCGCCGCCGCGGCCGCCCGCCGTCCGAAGTGCTCGGCGGCCAGTTCCACCGCGAGCAGGGAGCCCTCGTCGGAGCGCGGCCGGCTGCCCGCGCCGTCCGCGACCGCGAGCACCACCACCGACGGCGACTCCGTGTACGCGCAGGCGTCCTGGCAGGGCAGGCCCTGGCGGCGGTGCCGGTAGCCCTCGACGCTCATACCGTGCACGCGCCACGGCGACTCCCGCTCGCCCTTCTTCGTCCCGCCCCTGTCCGCCATCGGTCAGGATTCCCAGGCCGGACGCTGGGTCTTGAACTGGCTGAAGATCTTCTCGAAGACCTCGTCGCCCGCGCCCTTCTGCTCGGCGTTCGCGCTGGCGGACATCATCTGCAGCAGCTCGCGGAAGGGGAAGCCCTGGAGGCGGGCGTTGAACTTGGGCGCGAAGGCCTGGAGGACCTGCTCGCCCATGTCGGTGATGCCGCCGACGCCTATCGCGTAGAGCCGGAAGCGGCGGGCGCGCTGTTCCTCGGCGAGGACGGGGATCAACCGGTGCCAGGAGTCGGTGAGGTGGCCCGTGCCGTCGGTCGGCAGCCCGTCGGTGACCAGGCAGATCTGCGGCCGGTAGTACTGAAGGCCGGAGGCGCGCAGCTCGGCCTTGCGGGCGGCGACGATGTGCATCGACAGCTCCAGCGCCTCGGTCATCAGCGTCACCCCGGCCGCGGTGAGCCGGGGCGGCCGGAAGAGGTGGGCGGGTACGAAGGGGCTCACCGGGGCGCGCGGGTCGAGGAGTTGGGGTCCGCGCCAGGCGCCGACGCCCTGGCCGCCGAAGGTGATGACGGCGACCTCGACGCTGTAGCTGAGGCTGACGTCGTCGTGGAGTTCCCGGGTCCACTCCATGAGCGCGTTGTTGAGCGTCTGGATGGGCGCCCCCGCCATGGAGCTGGAGGTGTCGAGGCAGAGCACCAGCGGCAGGCGCTGCGCGTTGTTCTCGAACTCGATGTCGGCGTACTCCGCCGGCAGCGTGGGCGGGTATTCGCTGTGCATCTTCGTCTCTCCTGGTGTGCGAACTCAGGGCCGCATGTGCTGGTCGTGGCGCCCGGCGGCCGTGGGGAAGGCGTGCAGGACGTCGGAGTCCCGTTCGCGTGCGTCGGTGACGTCGACGAGTCCGCCGGGCAGGGGCGGCGGACTCGTCGGGTCGGACCAGACCGCGCGGTACAGGACGTGGTCCAGTTCGACATAGCCCTGGGGGTGCAGTTCGGTACGGACGACGGCGGTCCGCGCGGGTTCCTTCCCCTCGCCGGCCTCGCGTCCCTGGCGGGGGGCGGGTGCGGCCCTGAGCCGGGTGGTCGGCTCGTCGGACGCCGGGGGTCGCGGGGCCGGTGCGGCGGCCGGTGCGGTGGCCTGTGCGGCGGCCTGTGCGGTGGCCTGTGTGGCGGGTTCGGCGGCGGACGAGGCGGGGGGCGTGGGAGCGGACGTGGCGTGGTGGGGGGCGGCGGTCGCGGTCGCGGGGCCCCGGGAGGAGCGGCGGACCAGGACCAGGAAGGCGGTGAGGAGCAGGACGAGCAGGGCGCAGAGGGCGGTGAGCGCGGTGGTCTTCTTGTCGAAGAGCGGGCCCGTGGACTTCGTGTCCTTGACCTGCCCGGAGGCGGCGTGGGTCGTGGGAGGCGTGCCGGTGGCCGGGTCGGTGGGCGCGGGCGCGTCGACGGAGTAGGCGTGCTGGGAGCGGTCGCTCCTCGCGTCCGCCCTGATCAGGTCGCTGCCGCGCAGGGAGCGGGTGGCGAGGCGGGCACACAGGTCGTCGCGGTTGTCGACGTCGCAGGCGCCCACGGCCTTCAGGTCCTGCACGGCCTCGGGCGACAGCCGGTCGATGTAGGCGCTCGCCTCCACCCAGCGGACCCCCGCGAGCAGCAGCAGGGCCGTGCCGCCCGGGCCGGTGTGCTGGTTCGCCGGCACCTCGACGATGAGGTGGCTGCGGCTGGTCGTCACCACTTTCCGCTCGACGCTCCGGCGGGCCCGCTCGTCCCCGTCGAACGGCAGCGCGTCGTTCAGGGTGACCACGAAGGTGCCTGCGCCGATCCAGCGGAACCAGCAGTTCAGGCGCGCCGGCAAGTCCGTTTCGCAGGACGCCGCGGCCGCCGTCGTCGTCCCCGCCGACACCAGAGTGGCCAGCATTCCCAGAATCCCGATGAAGTACAGCGAACGCCTCATGGGCAACCCCCCGTGGCCTGAAAGGCACTCGCCCAATAGTGGGGGCAACCGGCGTGCACCCGGAAGGGGTCCGGGGCACACGCCGGTTCTCACTTCTACAACTTGAATACCTGATGGCAGCGGGTGAACATCTGCCGCGCCCGTTCCACCCAATCACTGGCCAAGGCATCGAAATCCGTTTGGGTCATCCGGCAGGTCAGCGGCAGGTCGCAGACTCCGGCGAGGCAGGGGCGCGGTCCTCGTACGTCCCACACGGACAACATGGGATTCAGTTGTTCGGTATTCCATGCGTTCGATGCCGCGGCGGCGACCGCGAGTTGGTCCTGGCGCAGATAATGACCGTCCGTCGCGAAGGCGACCAGAAGTCTTTTGGTGGTCATGAAACGCACCGTTATCATCCGTCCCGTTTCCTTGAGATCGAATTGCAGGGACACGGAAACGGTGTCGGTCTCGGTGTGGTAATTGCGTCGGGCGACCCAGTTCTGCACCAACCGGCGCCAGTGCGCGCCGACTTCGAGAATGTCGTGGTCCCTGGCGGGAACGGACTCCCGGCCGGGAAAGGGATCAGACGCCGCCACGGCCCACCGCCTCGGCGACCATCGCGTCGGTCAGCCCGGCGTCCAGCAGCGCCTGGGCGTGCAGCAGCAGACACGAGGGCACGGACACGCTCGTACCGGCCCCGCGGCGGACCGCCAGCTCACGGGTGCGCGCCTTGATACTGCGGGCCACGGTGGGCGGCGGCCAGGAGGCCGACTTGGCCGGAAGCTCCAGCAACTCCGTGAGGAGATCCGCCAGTCGAGGCCGGTCCTCGGGCCGCTTGGCCAGGCAGTGTCCGATGAGTTCCCGCATTCCCGCCGGTACGCCGTCGAGTTCGGGCTCGGCGAGCACGACCCGGTAGCGCACCGCCTCCCCGCTGCCGTGCGGCGGGCGGCCCGTGAGCGCGTACACCAGCACTCCGCCGAGGGAGAAGACGTCGCTCGGCGGCCCCACCCGCTCCCCCTTGATCTGCTCGGGCGACATGAACGGCGGGGTGCCGACCACGACGCCGACCTGGGTGAGCCCGGGGGCGCCGTCGACACGGGAGATCCCGAAGTCGATGACGCGGGGCCCGTCGGAGGCGAGGAGCACGTTCGCCGGTTTCAGGTCCCGGTGCACCACGCGGGCGGCGTGGATGGCCTGCAGTGCCTCGACCAGGCCCGCGCCGAGCCGTCGTACCTGCGGCTCGGGCAGCGGGCCGTCGGTGCGGACCGCCTCGGCGAGCGAGGGTCCGGGGACGTACATCGTGGCGAGCCAGGGCAGTTCGGCCTCGGTGTCGGCGTCGACCACGGCGGCGGTGTACGCGCCGCTCACGACCCGGGCGGCGGCGACCTCGCGGGCGAAGCGCTCCCTGAACTCGCCCTCCGCCGCGAGCTCGGGGCGGACCACCTTCACCGCGACCTCGCGCCCGGCGGGCGAGCGGCCGAGGTACACCCATCCCATACCGCCGGAGCCCAGCCGCCCCACGATGCGGTACGGGCCGATCTTCATGGGGTCACTGACGGGTGTGCGCACCCCGCTCACCTCGTTTCGGGGTTCCTTGCAGGATGTCCCGAGTGTCCCGCGAAACGCCCGTCCGGGCGGAGGTGATACGAGAAATGGCACCGAGAGGTTTTCGCCCCCTCCGGCGTTCACGTACGGCGAGAGACCTCCCGGCCTCGCCTCGGTCACCGCGGCCGGTCTTGACGACGTCGCAGGTCAGGGCAAGTCGGACCGGCCGCGGAGTTCAGGGGTGGACGGCAGCCGCGAGGCCGCCGCCCACTCGGAACTCAGCCCAGGCGCCGCACCAGCGCGCGGTACTCGTCCCACAGTTCCTTCGGGGTGTGCTCGCCGAAGGTGTTGAGGTGCTCGGGCACGAGTGCCGCCTCCTCGCGCCACACGTCCTTGTCGACGGTGAGCAGGAAGTCGAGGTCGGCCTCGGAGAGGTCGAGCCCCTTGGTGTCCAGGGCGCCCTTGGCCGGCAGGATGCCGATGGGGGTCTCGACACCCTCGGCGCGGCCGTCGAGACGGTCCACGATCCACTTCAGGACACGGCTGTTCTCGCCGAAGCCCGGCCACACGAACTTGCCCGCGTCGTTCTTGCGGAACCAGTTCACGTAGTAGATCTTCGGGAGCTTCGCCTGGTCCTTGTCCTTGGCGACGTCGACCCAGTGCCCCATGTAGTCGCCCATGTTGTAGCCGCAGAACGGCAGCATGGCGAAGGGGTCGCGGCGCAGCTCGCCGACCTTGCCCTCGGCGGCGGCGGTCTTCTCGGAGGCCACGTTGGCGCCGAGGAAGACGCCGTGGTTCCAGTCGAAGGACTCCGTCACCAGCGGTACGGCGGTGGCGCGGCGTCCGCCGAAGAGGATCGCCGAGATCGGCACGCCCTTGGGGTCCTCCCACTCGGGCGCGATGATCGGGCACTGCGAGGCGGGGACGGTGAAGCGGGCGTTGGGGTGGGCGGCGGGCGTACCGGACTCCGGCGTCCAGTCGTTGCCCTTCCAGTCGGTCAGGTGGGCCGGAGTCTCCTCCGTCATGCCCTCCCACCAGATGTCGTTGTCGTCGGTGAGCGCGACGTTGGTGAAGACGGAGTTGCCCCACAGCGTCTTCATCGCGTTGGCGTTGGTGTGCTCACCGGTGCCGGGCGCGACGCCGAAGAAACCGGCCTCGGGGTTGATCGCGTACAGCCGGCCGTCCTCGCCGAACCGCATCCACGCGATGTCGTCGCCGATCGTCTCGACCGTCCAGCCGGAGACGGTGGGCTCCAGCATGGCGAGGTTGGTCTTGCCGCAGGCGCTCGGGAAGGCGGCGGCGACGTACTTGGACTCGCCCTGCGGCGGGGTCAGCTTGAGGATGAGCATGTGCTCGGCGAGCCAGCCCTCGTCCCGCGCCATGACGGACGCGATGCGCAGGGCGTAGCACTTCTTGCCGAGCAGCGCGTTGCCGCCGTAGCCCGATCCGTACGACCAGATCTCGCGGGACTCGGGGAAGTGCGAGATGTACTTGGTGGAGTTGCACGGCCACGGCACGTCCGCCTCGCCCTCGGCCAGCGGCGCTCCGAGCGTGTGCACAGCACGCACGAAGAAGCCGTCGGTGCCGAGCTCGTCGAGGACGGGCTGTCCCATGCGGGTCATGGTGCGCATGGACACGGCGACGTAGGCGGAGTCGGTTATCTCGACGCCGATCGCGGAGAGGTCGGAGCCGAGCGGGCCCATGCAGAACGGGACGACGTACATCGTCCGGCCCTTCATCGAGCCGCGGAAGACGCCCTTCTCCCCCGCTTCTCCCTCTCCGGTGAAGATGGCCCGCATCTCGGCGGGCGCCTTCCAGTGGTTGGTCGGGCCCGCGTCCTCCTCCTTCTCGGAGCAGATGAACGTCCGGTCCTCGACCCGCGCGACATCGGTCGGGTCGGAAGCGGCGTAGTAGGAATGCGGGCGCTTGATCGGATCAAGCTTCTTGAAGGTGCCCTTGTGAACGAGCTCCTCGCACAGGCGCTCGTACTCGGCCTCGGATCCGTCACACCAGACCACGTTGTCCGGCTGGGTCAGTTCTGCGATCTCGTTGACCCACGAGATCAGTTCCTTGTGCTGGGTGGGGACGGTGGAGGGAGCCGCGATGTCGCGCGCCACGATTGCTCCTAGATGAGGGGTTTTTTATTGAGGCCCCGTGGGGGCTGCGACCCGGACGCTTCGGGGGTGTGGATACCCATGGCGCTCATCCGGTGTCGACCGCACTCATTTGATCATCCGACGGGTTCGCCCATATGTCCAGAGGGCCGCACACGTGAGCGGAGTGACCATCGCCACGTGTATCCGTGATTCTTTGCGTACACGTTGGGTTCAGCTGAAGGTTCTTTTGCGTGGACGCTGCCTCGCGCCGCACTCGTGAGAACATGGCCATTCTTGGCTGTTCAGTGCGCCGTACTGACACGTAACTTACGGTTCCGTAGGTAGGATTCCGCCTATGACTGCGCCCGTCCCCGACGCGCCCACGGACTCGCCGGCCGCAGGCCGCAGTCCCGCGGCGCTCTCCCCGTCGCATCCGGTCAAGCCCAAGCTCCGCGGCTGGCTGCACCTCGGCATGTTCCCGGCCGTCCTGATCTCCGGCCTGGTCCTCACCGCTCTGGCCAGTTCCACGCGGGCCCGCATCGCCTGCGGGATCTTCGTGCTGACGGCCTGCCTCCTGTTCGGAGTGAGCGCGCTCTACCACCGCGGCAACTGGAGTCCGCGGATGGACGGCGTGCTGCGCAGACTCGACCACGCCAACATCTTCCTGATCATCGCCGGCACGTACACACCGCTGACGATGCTGCTGCTCCCCGGCGCCAAGGGGCAGTGGCTCCTGTGGAGCATCTGGGCCGCCGCGGCGGCGGGGATCATCTTCCGGGTGTTCTGGGTCGGCGCCCCGCGCTGGCTCTACACCCCCTGCTACATAGCGATGGGCTGGGCGGCCGTCTTCTTCCTCCCGGACTTCATGCGCACGGGCGGCATCGCCGTGCTGGTCCTGGTGATCGTCGGCGGACTGCTCTACAGCGCGGGCGGTGTGATCTACGGGATCAAGCGCCCCAACCCCTCCCCCCGCTGGTTCGGCTTCCACGAGGTCTTCCACTCCCTCACCCTCGCGGCGTTCGTCGTGCACTACGTGGGCATCTCACTGGTGGCTTACCAGCACGGGTGACACACCCCCCTGCCTCTCCTCATGGCCACGGCTTCCGAGCCGTGGCCATTTTTGTATGCCCTGACAGTTGCCTCCCATTGACATTCACAATCTTTTGATAGTTACTCTCATTTCATGGTTACTGTCACTCAAGACGACGGTGTGCGGCGCGACCCTCCCCCACTCTCAACTTCGTTCGAGCGGGGGGACCCCCATCGCTGGTGGGCCCTCGGGGCCCTGGTCGCGAGCATGCTCACGCTCGGCTTCGACACGACGATCCTCAACGTGGCCCTGCCGACGATGGCGGGCGAACTCGGCGCCACCACCGGCCAGCAGCAGTGGATGGCGGACGCGTACGTGATCGTCTTCGCCGCGCTGATGCTCCCGGCGGGACTGCTCGGCGACCGCTTCGGACGGCGCCGGATGCTGGTCGTGGGGCTCGGCATCTTCCTCGCCGGTTCCGTGGCCGGTTCTCTGGCGGGCGACGTGAACTGGGTCATCGCGGCCCGCACGGTGATGGGCGTCGGCGCGGCCCTGATCACCCCGCTCGCCCTGTCCGTACTGCCCTCGCTCTTCGGCCCCGACGAGCGCACCAAGGCCGTCGGCATCATCTCGGCCGCCTCGTCGCTCGGCCTGCCGCTGGGCCCGATCATCGGCGGCTGGCTGCTCAACCACTTCTGGTGGGGTTCGGTCTTCCTGGTCAACATCCCGATGGCCGCGATCGGCATCGCCGCCTGCGTCTTCCTGCTCCCCGAGACCAGCGACCCCGCCTCCCCCAAGGTCGACACCCTCTCCACCGCGTTCACGGCGGCCGGCCTCGGCTCCCTCATCTACGCGATCATCGAGGCGCCCGGCCGCGGCTGGGGCGACCCGCTGATCGTGGGCATGCTCGCCGGAGCCGCGGTCCTCATCGCCGCCCTCGTGCTGCGCGAGCGGCGCATGGAACGCCCCATGCTCGACATGTCACTGCTCAGCCACCGCGGATTCCTGTTCAACACGCTCGCGGCGACCCTGGTGATGTTCGTCCTGTCCGGCCTGCTGTTCGTGCTGCCGCAGTACCTCCAGGCGGTGCTCGGCAACGACGCCCTCGGCACCGGCGTCAGGCTGCTGCCCATGATGGGCGGCCTGATCGTCGCGGCCCGGGCCGCCCAGCCGGTCGTCGCCCGGTTCGGCTCCCGCGCGGTGGTCTGCGCGGGCCTGGTGGTGCTGGCCTTCGCCGCGCTCCTCGGCAGCCGTACGACCGTCGACTCGGGCTACGGCTTCACCGCGCTGTGGCTGTCCATCACCGGCTTCGGCTTCGGTTTCTCGGTCGTCCCCGCGATGGACGGCGCCCTCGGCGCCCTGCCTCGCGACCGGGCCGGCAGCGGCGCCGGGCTCCTCATGACGACCCGCCAGGTAGGCGCCGCGATCGGCATCGCCCTCCTCGGCAGCCTGCTGGCGAGCACCTTCCGGGACCGCCTCGACGTCACCGGTCTGCCCGCGAAGGCCGCCGACACCGCCGGGGAGTCCGTGGTCGCGGCCCACATCGTCGCCCAGAAGGCGGGCTCGGCCGACCTCGCGGCCTCCGCGAACAGCGCGTACGTCCACGGCATGGGCCTGGTCCTGCTGGTGTGCGGCATCGCGGCCCTCGTCACCGCCCTGCTGGCCGCGGCGCTCCTGCCGAACACCCCGGTCACGCAGGCCACGAAGGAGGACGACGACCCGGCCATGGCCACCGTTGTGGCGGATGCCGGACAATGAACGGCATGACGGCCGCACCCTCCCCCTTCAGCCCCGCCGACCGCCCTCAGCTGGGCCTGCGCGAGCGGAAGAAGATCAAGACCCGCGAGGCGATCCGCACCGCGACGTACGCGCTCGTCAGGGAACAGGGGTACGACGCGACGACGATCGAGCAGATCGCCGAGCGCGCCGAGGTGTCACCGTCGACCGTCTTCCGCTACTTCCCCACCAAGGAGGACATCGTCCTCACGGACGAGTACGACCCGCTCATCATGGAGGAGTTGCGAGCCCGGCCCATGGACGAGCCGTGGATGGACACCCTCCGGTACGTGATGCAGAAGGCCATCCGGCTCGGCCTCAAGGACGACCCCGAGATGTCCCGGCTGCGCACCCACCTGATGGTCCAGGTCCCGGCGGTGCGCTCGCGGATGATGGAGAGCATGTCGGTCACCGGCACCATGCTCTGCCAGGCCATCGGCGAGCGCACCGGCCGGGACCCGGACAGCCTGGAGGTGCGGGTCTACGCGATGGCGATCATCGGCGGCCTGATGGAGACGTCCCTGTACTGGGCGGAGAACGACCACCGGGACGACTTCAAGGACCTGGTGGACCGCACGATGGACGTCCTGGAACACGGTCTCTCCGCCGAAAACCCCTGAGGCCGGGGCTCTCCGGCGTGACATCCTGACCGGGTGAACGGACCGGAGATCCATGTCGCCTTCGCCCCCGAGCTGGGGATGTTCGTACCGCACGGGCGCCGTTCGGGAGCCACGGCGGTCGCCACCGACGGCTCCTCCACCCTCGGGCATGTCGTGGAGTCGCTCGGCGTCCCGCTGACCGAGGTCGGCGCCCTCGTCGTGGACGGCCGCGAGGTGCCCGTCTCGCACCTCCCGGGGGCCGGCGAGAGCGTCGACGTACGGGCGGTCGAGCGCCCGCAGCGGGTTCCCGGCGCCCCGCTCCGCTTCCTCCTCGACGTCCACCTCGGCACCCTCGCGCGCCGGCTGCGCCTCCTCGGGGTCGACGCGGCGTACGAGTCGACGGACATCGGCGACCCGGCCCTCGCCGCGCGCTCCGCCGCCGAACGGCGCGTGATGCTCAGCCGCGACCGGGGCCTGCTGCGCCGCCGCGAGCTGTGGGCGGGCGCGTTCATCTACAGCACCCGGCCCGACGACCAACTCCGCGACGTACTGGGTCGGTTCACGCCCGAGCTGAGGCCCTGGACGCGCTGCACCGCCTGCAACGGCCTGCTCGAGGAGGCCACCAAGGAGCAGGTCGTGGACCAGCTGGAAGGCGGCACCGAGCGGTCCTACGACGTGTTCGCGCAGTGCCAGGAGTGCGGGCGCGCCTACTGGAAGGGCGCGCACCACGACAGCCTGGAGACCATCGTGGAGCGCGCCCTCACCGAGTTCGGGAGCCAGGACCTGCCCGGCGGACAGGCCCTGGATGCCTAGGGCCGCCTCAGATCCTTGGCTCCGCAGGCCAGCCCGTCCTTGTTCGGGTCGAGACCCAGCGGGTCGTCCTTGCCGTTGACCTTCAGGCGGCCGTAGTCGTTCGTCTTCAGCCACGCGCAGCGCGAGGCCGTCGTCTTCTTGACGCCGTCCGGGAAGACGGTCGGCACACAGACGTTGATCGTGCCGTAGTGCCGGTCGCAGCCGGAGATCGTCGTGCTGACCTTCTGCGAGGTCCGCTTCTTGCCGCCCTTGGTGACCGTGCCCTCAAGGGAGTCGGCGAAGGAGTGGACATGCGCCGAGGCGGTGTCCGTGGCCAGGGCGGCGGGGCCCTGGAGGTGCACCCACTCGGCGACCGAGGGCACCCCATTGGCGTCCACCGCGAAGAGCATGTACCAACCGGGCGGGGCCATGTCGGGGTTGCTCGTCACGTTCAGGTCGACGTTGTTGCCGTCCACCGACAGGGGCAGGTCCACGAAACGCTGGTTCGGATCGGAGGAGTGCGTCACCGCGGCCGGGCGGATCAGCTCGGCCTTCACGATCGGCCGGTCGACCGTGATGCGCTGCGTGTCCCCGTACACCCACTCGTTGTCGATCACCGACGTGATCGTCGGACGGGTGCCCTTGAGGAGGTAGGGCGGGGTGTAGATGGACACGTTGTGGTTCCAGGTGCCGTTGCCCGGGTTGTCACCGGTGGCCATCACCCGGCCGTCGGGCAGCAGGAACGCGGAGGAGTGGTAGCCGCGCGCCTCGGGGTCGGCGGCCACCGGATCGAAGGTGGAGGTCGCCGGGTCGAACATCGACGCCTCGAACACCGGGTTGGCGCGGTTGTGCAGGCCACCGCCCGTCTCAAGCACCTTGCCGTCGGGCAGGAGCACGGCGGAGACGTACATCTTGCCCTGGTTGCCGGTCTCGGCGACCTTGCCGTTGCCGAGGTCGACCGTGCCCTGCGGGATCTGCGGGCCGACCGTGTACGCCGGGTTCGCGGCCTTCAGGTCGATGATGTCGGTGAGCCGGTTCGCCTCCGGGTTGGAGTCGATGTTGCCGCCGCCGATCGTCAGCACCTTCTGGTCCTGGGCCGGGGGCAGCAGCACGCTCGCCGACTGGTCGCGCTCGTCCTTGCTCTGGAGCCCGGGGACCGCCGTCACGGTGTTCGCGTCGTAGTCGTAGATCGCCGAACCCGTGCCGGGCGTGCCGTTGCCGAAGACGTGGCTGCCCGAGTAGAAGAGCCGGCCGTCCTGCATCAGGATCATCGACGGGTACAGACCCCAGTACGACCAGGTCTGGTTGACCTGCGTGAACGGCAGCCACTTCTGCTGCGCCGCCGACCAGCGCTCGGCCGTCACCGACCCGGTGGAGTCCTCGCGCAGTCCGCCGAACGAGATGACGTCACCGTTGCCGAGCTCGGTGGCCGACGGGTACCAGTGGCCGTCGTTCAGGTCGTTCGTCCTGCTGTACGTCTCGGTGACCGGGTCGAAGATGTACGAGTCCTTGTACCCCTCGTAGCCGTGCCCGCCCGCGACCGGGAACGCCTTGTTGCCGCTCATCACCAGGACCCGCCCGTCGGCGAGCTGGACGTGACCCGAGCAGAACATGTCCTTCGGCGTGGGGATCACCTTGTACGTGCCCTTCACCGGGTCGTAGACCGCGCTGGTGAACGTGCCCGCGTCGAAGTTCTCCTCGCTGTTGCCGGACCCGGCGATCAGCAGCACCTTGCCGTTGTTGAGGACGACGGAGTGCATGGAGCGCACCGGGTTCTGCGTGGGCAGCACGTCCCAGCGGCCGTTGGCACACTCGTCGGCGCCGGCGGTGCAGGTGGCCGGCGGGATCGGGTCGGAGACCTGTTCCATCGTGTAGTCGTCGGTGATCGCCGAGCCGGTGCCGTACACCGAGACGCCCCAGGTGATGCGGTCGGTACCGGCCGGGACGGCGGGCGTACGGACGCTCGCCTGCGTCCAGCCCGCCGCCATGTCCAGCGTCTTGAGGTCGGTCCAGTACTGCCAGCCCACCGTGGTGTCGTGCCGGAAGAGCGTGATCGCGGCGTCGGGCGTCGTCGTCTTGTACCAGAGGCCGAGGTCGTACTGCTTGCCCGCGGTGACCACCGGCGCGCAGGTCGCGGACTCCGTGATGAGGGCCTTGCGGTCGCCGTCGACGCGCCGGGTCAGCGTGACCTTCATGGCCTTGGAGCCGGAGTGGGAATCGGCGACGGTGGAGAAGGTGAAGTCGTTGTCGCCCCAGCCGGACCTCTCCCAGCAGTACGGCATGCCGTCCGTGCCGTCGGTCTCGAAACCCGGGTTGGTGACGAGGTTGGCGGCGGAGGCGGGCTGGGGCGAGACGAGCAGCAGCCCGGCGGCCAGGCCCGCCACCGCCAGCAGTGAGGTTCTCCGTCTGGGTCGTGCGAGATGTTTCACGCGGCTCTCCTAGTTGTGTGACTCCCACCCGGGGCCCCACTGCTGCGGCGCGGCAGATAGACCAGCGCCTCGGTGCCCACGAAGCGCAGGACGAAGGTCATCACCAGGGCCAGCGCGGTGGCGGACAGGGCGCCCATCCCGAAGTGGCCGACGAACAGGGCGATCAGCGGGATGCGCAGCACCAGGTCGGCGTTGGCGAGCAGCGCGAACCGGCCCACCCGGTCCCACCAGTTGCGGTGCTTTCGGCGCTCGCGGAACAGCAGATGCTCGATGAGCAGGAAGTTCCAGGCGACGCCGAACTGGTTGGCGAGGATCTCGGCCGGTACGTAGTGCAGGCCGGCGGCGGTGAGCGCGTACAGGCCGATCAGGTTCGGCAGGAAGCCGGTGGCGCCGATCAGACCGAAGACGACCATCCGGGCGACCGGCGAGGCGGTGCGCAGCCCGGCGAGGTGACGCAGGAACCGGAAGCCCTCCTGCGCGGTCGACTTGGACTCGCCCGCGAACCGGTCCTGGAAGACGAAGGGCACCTCGGTGACCGCGCGGGGACGGCTGCGGACGGCGAGTTCGAGGAGGATCTTGTAGCCGAGCGGCTGCAGGACCTCGGCGGTGACCGCGCTGCGGCGGATGGCGAAGAAGCCGCTCATCGGGTCGCTGATACCGCGCAGCCGGCGCGGGAAGAGCGTCTTGGTCAGCCAGGTCGCGCCGCGCGAGACGGCGATGCGATAACCGCCCGCGAGGCCCTCGCGGCTGCCGCCCTTGATGTACCGACTGGCGACGACGAGCCCGGCGTTCGCCCGCTCACCGGTGGCGACCAACTCCGGAACCAGCGAGGGGGGATGCTGGCAGTCGCCGTCCATGACGACGATCCAGTCGGACCCGGCCGCCTTCATCCCCTCGACGACCGCGCCGCCGAGTCCGCCGACCGGCTCCTCCCGGTGCAGGACGGTCACCGGGAAAGGGCAGTCCTTCGCCGCTTCGCGGATGACCTCGGGTGTGTCGTCCGTGGAGTCGTCGACGAAGACGACCTCGCAGGGCAGCCGCGCGGGCACCGACTCGGTGATCTGCTGGAGCAACTCCCATACGTTCGCGGACTCGTTGAACGTCGGTACGACGATGGTGACGGCGCCCGGCTCGGGAACTTCGTTTTCGCGCTCGGCTCGCCTCCGGGGCGCTCCAGCCGGTGTCGAGAGGGCGATCGTGCTCAACCCTTCGGGCCTCCGCGCTCCCCCATTCTCGACTTCTCCCCCATTCTCGACTTCTCCCCCATTCTCGACTTCTCCCCCATTCTCGACTTCTCCCCCATTCTCGACTTCTCCCCCACTCTCGACTTCGCTCGAGCGGGGGGACCCCCATGAGCGGGGGGACCTCCACGCCCTCTCGACACCGGCGCGCCCCTCCGGCTCACTCGCGGTGGCGGCGCGTACGGCGGGATCGCCGAGCTCCTCGGGGACGGTGCTCTCGAAGCTGCTCATCGACTGCCCCCGGACGTCGTCGTGGTCATGGTGTTCCCCGTGCTCTCGTCGATCTGCCGGATCTCGATCCGGTCGGCGCCCTCGCCGAAGGTGGCGACCGGCGTCGAATGCTCGATGGCCGCCTTGACGTTGGGCAGGTCGACCGCGTCACGCCGCACCGTCGGGGAGGCGACGACGTAGTCGATGTCCTTCCAGCCGCGCGGCATCGTCCTGGTCACCGCGGGGTCGAGGTCCGCCTTGTAGAACCAGATGACGCCGAGCCCGGGCCGGTAGCCGTCGTGGACCAGGTCGAGCCAGAGGGCGTCGTCGACCAGGACCCGGGTGTCCGCCGGGTCCTGGACCTCGGTCTTCAGCCAGGTGGCCGCCGCCCGGTAGGGGGCGTTGGCGTCGGCGGTCACGGCGGTGCGGTCGCCGTCGTACCAGTGCGGTAGCACATAGAGCGCGGCGACCGCCACGAGCGCGGCCGCCGTCACCCGCCGTCCCCAGGTGACGTACGGCTTCTCCTCGTCGCTCCGCCACCTGCGCAGCACCAGATGGGCGAGGCTGGCGGCGCCTCCGGCGAGGACCAGCGCGAGGAACGGCAGCGCCTGGATGATGTACATCGCGGGCAGATAGCCGCTCGGGCGCAGCGCCACCAGGGCGAGGATCGCCACCGTGAGGGCGGGTCCGGCGAGGGCGCGGGCGGTGACGGACCAGCGCCAGGTGGCCAGGAGCAGCAGCGCTCCGGCGAGGCCTCCGACGATCAGCACCCGGTCGTAGTAGAGCCAGGAGTGCAGCACGCCGTACGAGCCGGAGCCGGGGTCGAGGATGAAGCCGGAGCCGGGGCGGCTCATCTGGTACGTGATGCCGTCCCAGAGCGAGACATGGCCCGCGCCCGGGAACAGCTCGCCCTTGAGCAGGGCGAACAGCGGGTACGCGAGGCCGATCAGGACGCAGGCGGTGATGGCTCCGGTGAGCGCGAACTTGCGGGTGTCGCGGTGGCCGTGGCGCCACATGGTGACCAGGAGCGCGGGCAGGACGACGAGCATCGTCTCCTTGGTGAGCACGGCGGCCGCGGCCGCGATGCCCGCCCCGAAGTGGTGCCAGAGGTGCCGGCTCGGGGACGCGGCGAGGCAGAACGCGAGCAGCGTCCACATCACCGCGATGTTGTCGAGGAAGATCTCGCGCTGGAGCACCACCGACAGCGGGGAGAGCCCGAAGAGCACCATCGCGAGGCCCGCGGCCCAGCGCGGCAGCGAGAGACGGCGCGCGAGGACGTACAGCAGGACCGCGCTGGCGGCACTGATCACGAGCATCGCGACGCGCATCGAGCCGACCGTCATCAGCGAAGGGCTGATGTGGGCGGGGATCCAGGTCAGGGCGGCTATCTGGATCCAGCCCAGTGGCGGGTGGTCGTACCAGTACGTGTAGTGCGCGAGGCCCTTGCCCTGCTGCACGGCCCATGCCTGGGCGAGATAGGTGCCCTCGTCGTCGCTGAGGGTCGGGTAGTCGGTGATGTTCCAGCCCTGCACGACGATGATCGCCAGCAGCAGGGCGCCGCACAGCAGCAGGTCGGCGCGCGAGGTGCGCAGCCGCCGGAGCGGCGGGTGGTCGTGGACGATGTCGGGCGCGGCGGGTCGCGTCGCGGGGACCGTGGACGTGGTCACCGCGGGAAGTGTCGAGGTCACGCGGGAAGGTCCTCTCGGGACTTTCGGTAGTTCGGGATGTTCGGGCCCAAGGACTGCGGCACCAAGGCCTGTGGCACCGGGGCACGCGGAACCAAGGCGTACGGCACTGGGGCCCACCCGCCGGCAGGGATGCCCGGCGGGTGGCCTCAGGTCCTAGCGGGCCGCTTCGGCCTCGGTGAGGTGCGCGCCGACATGACTGGTCAACTCCCAGTCGTTGCGTCCCCTTTGCTCACGCCATACGGCACGGACGGCCGCACCGGCGAGGAGCACCTGATAGAAGGGGCCACCGACCACGAGCTTCAGGTAGTGGACGAACCGGACGCGCAGCCCGTACTGCTTGCCGAAGTCGTGCAGTCCGACGAGCTCGAAGACGAAGGTGACCAGGGCGGTCACGGCCGGCAGGAAGGTGATGAAGGCGATCCCGACGGGCACGTCGAGGAAGAGCGCGATGGCCACGTTGAGCGGGATGACCACCCCGGAGACAGCCTGCAGATACGGCGTCATCAGCGTGTAGCGGGCGAGCAACCGCTGTCCGAAGCCGGGCAGTTGCTTCCAGTCCTTCTTGCGGTAGACCTGCAGGAAGCCCTGGTTCCACCGGGTGCGCTGTTTCATCAGCGACACCAGGCTGCCCGGGGTCTCCTCCCGGGTCACCATGTCGGAGTCGTAGGCGACGACGACCTTCTTGCCGACGCTGGAGAGCCGTACCCCCAGGTCGCAGTCCTCGGCAAGGCACTCGGGGTCCCAGCCGTCCGCTTCCCGCAGTACGTCCGTCCGTACGAAGACGGTGTTGCCGCCGAGCGGGATGAAACCTTTCTGCGCATGCAGGTGCAGGCGCGAGCGGAACCAGAAGAAGTACTCCAGGCAGTTGCGCAGGCTGTACCAGTTGGAGTGGAAGTTGATGAGCTGGACCCCGCCCTGGACGACGTCCGCACCCGTCGTGCGGAACGCGTGGTCGACATGGGCGAGCAGCTCCGGATGGACCTGGTCCTCGGCGTCGAAGACCCCGACGACGTCGCCGCGGCAGTGCGGCAGCGCCGTGTTCATGGCCTTCGGCTTGTTCTTCTTCTCGTGATGGTCGACGACGACCCGCACCCGCCCGTCGCGGGCCGCGGCCTGCCGGGCGACCTCGGTGGTCTCCGGATCGTCGTGTCCGACGATGACGATGATCTCGAAGTCGGTGTGGCTCGATTCCAGCAGTCGCTGGATGGTGTGGTCGAGCACGGCCTGTTCGTGGCGGGCCGGCAGCAGCAGCGAGAACGCCAGCCGGTCATCGCCGTCCGGCCTGCTGAACCGGGTGGACGCCAGCACCTCGGGCGTGCGCCACGCGTGCATCTGCCACCAGAGCGTGAACGCCGCCATCCAGAACAGGGCCAGTGAAACGGCAGCAATAAAGACAGACGTGAGCAACAGATCCCCCCAGATCCCCAAACCCCCAGTCGCGACGATGTGTCACATCCGCCGCGTCACGATGCAGAGACTATGGGCGATCCGTGAAGGGCACGGACTGTTCTGGTGAAGAGCGTGTTTCATCACAGTCGGATCACTTGCTGAACGATTCGAACACCGGTCGCGTTTCTGCCCGTTGACAGACGGTCCGATGATGTGTGTTTCAGCTGCTCAGGGCCGTTCGAAGCCGGTCGGGATCGGTCGTCGGAGCGTCACAAGTGAAGTTACGGCAGACATACGCGGCGGGTTCGCCCTGCACGAGGGGGCGGTCGGCAAGGAGCGGCAGCTCGTCACTCTCCGGAGTCCCCACGGCGACCACGGCGCCCGGCGCGGTACCGAGCAGGGCCGTCCGGTGCAGGGCTTTTGTCAGGGGATGCCCCTCCGGCCCCACGACCGCGACCTCACGCGGACCGTCGAGCAGCGCCTCCGCCACCGCGAGCCCCCAGCCGATGAAACGGGGAGCGCGCGGCCCGAGCGCCTTCACCACGCCCAACGCCCTTTCGGCGGCGGTCCGATGGGGCTCGGCGCCGGTCTGGGCGGCATAGCTCAGCAGGGCACCGGCCGCCGCGCTCCAGCCGGAAGGCGTCGCGTTGTCGGTGGGGTCCTGGGGCCGGCGGATGAGCCGCTCGGCGTCGGCCGCGGTGTCGTACAGCGCACCGGACTCGGGATCGGTGAACTGCGTGATCACCTGGTCCAGCAGGAACCCGGCGAATTCCAGCCACACCCCTTCCCCGGTGACGGAGGCCAGCGCGAGGAACCCCTCGGCGACGTCGGCGTAGTCCTCCAACACCCCCGCGTTGGCCCCGGCCTGCCCGTCCTTGCTGGTACGGGACAGTCGCGCCCGGTCGTCCAGGTGCACCCGTACGAGGAGATCCGCGGCGGCGATCGCGGCGTCCACGAGGTCGGGGCGGTCGAAGTAGGCGCCGGTCTCCGCGAGCGCGGCGACGGCGAGCCCGTTCCAGGCGGCGACGATCTTGTCGTCGCGCCCGGGAGCGGACCGCTCGGCCCGCGCGGCGAGCAGCCGACGCCGGATGCCGGCCACCTTCTGCGCGTCGAACAACTCGTCCTGCTGCGGCAGTTGCAGCACGGAGGAACCCTCCTCGAAGGTCCCCTCCTCCGTCACCCCGAAGTACCGTGCCGCGAGTTCGCCGTCCTCCGCGCCGAGAACCTCACGGAGCTGCCGCGGAGTCCACACGTAGTACGCACCCTCGACGTGCTTCCCCGTGCCGTCGTCACTGTCGGCGTCGAGCGCGGAGGCGAACCCGCCTTCGTTCGTGCGGAGTTCGCCCACCATGAAGTCGGCGGTCTCCAGGGCGACGCGACGGGCGAGCTCCGAGCCGGTGGTGCGCCAGAGATGCGCATAGACCCTGCACAAAAGCGCATTGTCGTACAACATCTTCTCGAAGTGGGGCACAACCCACTCGCGATCCACGGAGTACCGCGCGAACCCCCCACCCAACTGGTCGTAGATCCCACCCCGCGCCATCCGTTCAGAGGTGTCCTGCGCCATCTGGAGAGCACCCTCGGAACCGGTCCGCGCGTGGTGCCGCAGCAGGAACTCGATCACCATGGACGGCGGGAACTTGGGCGCGCCCCCGAAGCCGCCGCGCGAGGCGTCGTACTCCCGGGTGAGCCCGAGCAGCGCCCCGGCCAGGTCTTCCTCGCCGGGCACCTCGCCGCCCCCGAAGCTCATCTCCCGCTCGCCGAGATCCCGCACGATCTTCGCCGCGACCTCGGCGACCTCGCCCCGGCGATCGACCCAGGCCCCGCGCACCCCCTCCAGCACCTGCCGGAACGACGGCATCCCATGCCGGGGCGCGGGCGGAAAATACGTCCCGAAATAGAAGGGCTCCGCATCCTGCGTGAGAAACACGGTCATGGGCCACCCGCCCTGCCCCGTGGCCGCCTGCACGGCCTCCATGTAGACGGCGTCGACGTCGGGCCGCTCCTCGCGGTCGACCTTGACGCTGACGAAGTGCTCGTTGAGGTAGGCCGCGGTCGCCTCATCCTCGAAGGACTCGTGCGCCATGACATGACACCAGTGACAGCTGCTATATCCGACGCTGAGCAGCACGGGCACACCCCGCTCACGGGCCTCCTCGAAGGCCTCGGCCGACCAGGGCCACCAGTCGACGGGGTTGTCGGCGTGCTGGAGCAGGTAGGGGGACGTCTCGTGGGCCAGTCGGTTCGGCATGGGTCCATCCTGCCGCAGTCCCCGGCCGCTGACGCGCCGGGCGCAGCTGCCCATTGATCGCGTCGCCCCCTCGCGCTCACGCCCCCCACCAAGGACACTTGAACACAAGCGAGTTGTCGCCGGAGGGGGACGTGACATGCGGGAAGGCCATCGGGCGGAGGCCGAGCGGCTGTTGACCCGGGCCGTGGAGGAAGAGGTACGGCGCTCGGGCGGGCGGAGCGACGGGGCCGTGCTGCTGTCGCGGGCCCGGCCCGCGCTCGACACCATGGCGGAGGCCGCCGCCGAGGAGTACGGGGCGTACACCCGGGCGCTGGACGAGGCGGAGGCCGGCCGGCTGACGTTCGGACAGCGGTACGCCCGGGAGGGCGCCGGAACTCCCCTGCTGGTGGCGGTGGTTGCCGCCGTCGCGGCCTGCGCGGCTGACCTGGCTCTGGGCACGGGCGCCGGAACGGCCGTCGGCGCGGGGGCGACCGTCGCCGTGGTGGGCGCGGCGGCCACCGTGCTCAAGGTGACCGCCTCGCACGTACCGGCCGCGAGCCGACGGGCGGGAGCCCTGGGCCAGCCGGGCGGCCCCGAGCAGTTGCGGCTCCAGTGGCTGGCCGCGCTGGAGGTACGGGGCATCCGGCCGTTCCTCGATCAGCAGCGGGTGCTCAGCGCCTCCGCGGGGGCCAAGCAGGGTGCGCCCCAGCTGCGGCGCACCGACAAGAGTGCCGCCGCGCGCAGACGCAACGTACTGGAGCAGTCGTTCGGGCAGCTTCCCGAGCCGGCCGGCCCGTTCACGGGGCGCCGGACCGAGCTGTCCCGGGTGGCGCAGTGGGTGCACGCGGCCCGCGCCAGCACCGAGACGAAGCCGACCGTCGTCGTCCTGCACGGCGCCCCCGGCTCAGGCCGCAGCACCCTCGCGATCCGGGCGGCGCACAACCTGAAGGACCAGTTCCGCGGCGCGTGCGTGGTGGACCTGCGCGGCGACAGCACCGAGGAGCCGCCCCTCACCACCCGCGATGCCATGCTGCACCTCCTCAACCGGCTCGGCGCACCCCGCGAGCAGCTCCTCTTCCGTGAGCGTTCCTCGCAGGACCAGCAGGTCAGACGCCTCGGCAAGCTGTACCACCAGCACCTGACGGACCTGCCCGTCACGATCGTGCTCGACGACGCGAGCGACGCCGAGCAGGTCCGCGCCCTGGTCCCCGAGCGCTCGGACAGCCTGGTCCTGGTCACGGCCCGCAAACCGCTCGACCTGCCCGTCGATCTCCCCGCCTGGGTGCACCAGCTCCCGGTCGACGCCCTGGACGCGGCGGGCGCCGAGGAACTGCTGAACGCGGCGGCGCAGGAGAAGCCGGACCCGTACGACGCCGAAGCCTCCGACCAGGTACGGGAGCTGTGCGGCAGCCTCCCCCTCGCCCTGCGCATCGCGGGTTCCTCCCTCGGCCCGCGCACCCCGCGCCAACTGGCCTCCGACCTCGGCGCGTACGGCCCGGTGGAGCCGGTCGAGCGGGTCCTGTGGCTGCGCTACACCGACCAGACCGACACGGCGAGACGCCTGCTGCGCCGGCTGGCGCTGGCCGGCCGGGCCTCGCTCGGCGCCGCCGCCGCCGCCTCCCTGCTGGCGACGGACGAACAGGAGGCCACCCGCCACCTCACCGCGCTCGCGCAGGCGGGCCTCATCGACCACGTCCGCGGCAGCCGCTACCGGCTGCACGACCTCGTCCGGGGCTTCGCCCAGGCACGGCTGCTCGACGAGGAGGAGCCGTCCGAGCGGACGGCGGCCCAGGAGCGTCTGATCGTGAACTACGCGGAGCTGGCCGACTCGGTGATCCGCCTGGTCGACGGCAAGACATCGACGCGAGCGGATCAGTTCGGGCCGCACGGCTTCACGTCCCTCGACGCGGCCCTGCGCTGGCTGGACGACGAGTCGAGCTTCATCACGGCCGCCCTGCGCCACGCGGAAGGCGTGAACCAAGCGGCCGTACTGAACCTCCTCGGCGCCCTGTGCGACTACTGCCTGCTGCGTGGCGACCTCTACCGCCTGGGCGAGATCAGCGAGTTGACGCAGGCCGTCGACCAGGGCCTGCTGGTGCGCTCGGTGCAGTGGCGCACCGGTATCGCGGCCCGCCAGCTCGGCGAGCTGGACAAGGCCCACACCACCCTGTCGTCCGTGGTGAACCTCTACTTCGAGGCGCACCACGACGCGGGCGCGGCCCGGGCCCTGGGCTCCCTCGGCATCACCCTCCACCACCAGGGCAACCTCACCGAGGCGGCCGCCAAGCTCCAGGAGGCCATGGCCCTGCAGGCCTCCCCCGAGCTGGCGACGGACCGCGCGTGGACGATGCACGCGCTGGCCGCCGTGGAGCGCGACCGGGGCCATCTCGCCCTCGCCCTGAACCTGCTCACCGAGGCCCTGGTCCTGCACCGCGCGGGCGAGTCCGTGCACGGCGAGGCGTGGGCCCACTTCCAGCTCGGCCAGCTGGGTCTGCGGATGGGCGACGTTCCGCGCGCGGAACGGGAGTTGCGTGATGCCCTCGACCTGTACGGCCGTACGCGCGACGCCCGCGGCGAGGCCTGGGCCCTGACCCAGCTGGCCCGTGCCCGCCTCGTCGACGGCGACCCGTCCACCGCGGTCGACGGCCTGCGCCAGGCGGTCTCCCGGCACCGGGAGAACGAGGACGCGCGCGGCGAGGCCTGGACGATCTACTACCTGGGCCAGTCCCTGGAGGAGACCGGCAACCTGGACCAGGCGGTCCGTGAACTGGAGCGCTCCCGCACGATGTTCTCGCGGATACGGGACGTGTACGGGCTCGCCTGCGCCCGCCACCACTCGGCGCGCGTCACCCGCGACCAACGGGCCGCCCAGACCGGCTCCCTGCGCAACTCGGGCTTCGCACGCCAGCTCCTGGTGGACGCGCGCGCCGACTTCCAGCGCATCGGCGTGGCCCACGGCGAGGCGTGGACCTGCCTGGAGCTGGCGGTGGTCGACGCCGGGAACGCCCGTACGCCGGGGGCCCTCGCCCTGTGCGACGAGGCGACCGGCCTGTTCGCCTCGTACGGGGACCGGCGCGGCGAGGACTGGGCCAGGTTCCTGAGGTGCACCCTTCTGCCGTACGGCTCCCCGGGCGGCCTCGAAGTGGGCAGCGCCGTCGCCCAGGAGGAACTGGCGCAGCTCTCCCGCACCGGCCACCCGCTCCGCGACGGAAAGCTCGACGACTACGTGGAGGCCTACCAACTCTTGCTGGAACGGGGGGTCGACCTGGACGCGGGATGGCAGGCTTGGCGCCTGGGAATGGTGCCGAGCCGGCACGCCCGGGAGGTCATGGGGGTGGCGGTGACCAGGGCGCGCTAGCTCGGTGGGGATGTTCGGGTACGAGGGGGACTTCCGTGTCGTTCGTCGGGCACACACGCGACCTCGCCGCGGCACGGCGGGAGTTGAAGAGCAGACGGCTCCTGGTGGTGAGCGGCGCACCCGACCCGGACCGGTCCGCGTTTCTCGACGCGGTGGCACGAGAGGTCGCGGACGAGGCGGGACTTCCGGTGTACTGCTTACGGGTGGCGGACGCCGGGGAGCGGTCGGGGGAGGCCGGGCGGACGCCGGGCGAGGCGGCGGACGCGGTCGTCGAGGCCTGCCGGGGCGGGTTCGTCGTACATCCCTGCGTCGTGGTGGTGGACGGGGTCCCCGCGGGAGCGGCGGACGGGTCCCTTCTCGCCGATCTGGTCGGTGCCTTCGCCGGGTCGGGGTCCTTCCTTCTGGTGGGCTCGACCCTTCTGGTGGGCTCGGCGGACGCCCGGGAGGACGCCGCTCCACCGTCGACCCGCGCCCCCGACGACCACACGGTCCTCCTCGAACGGGCTGTCACGGCTCACCGCAGGGGCCGCCTCGGCGAGGCCGAGCAGCACCTCTCCGCCCTCCCCTCCGACCGCTGCGCCGACGGCTGGGCGCTGCTCACCCGGGCGGCCGTCCACTGCGACCGGGGTGATCCGCGCGCGGCCGGACCGCTGCTGAGGCGGGCGGTGGAGGCCCACCAGGTCGCGGGCGACCGGCGCGGCGAGGCGTGGGCGGTCTTCCTGTACGGGCGGATGTGCCGATTACGCGGCCGGGCCGAGGACGCGCGGAGGCTGCTGCACGCCGCGCGGGAGACGTTCCGGGCGGTCGGTGAGACGCCGGGCGAGGCGTGGGCGGGCGGCGAACTCGCGCGGCTGGCCACTCGCTCGGGCGCCCCGGACCCGGACGCCCTCGCCGAGGCGCGTCGGCTGCACGAGCGCGCGGGCGACCGGCGCGGCGCCGCGTGGGCGCACCTGTGGTGGACCGTGGCGCGGGCGGACGAGCCCGGCTTTCCCTGGCAGAAGGAGTTCGCGGACGTCCAGTGCAGCTTCCATGAGGTCTCCGACCGGCTCGGGACGGCATGGACACTGCACCACCACGCGCTGACCCTGGCCCGCACGGACGGGACGGACGGGACGGGCGGGACGGGCGGCGTCGACGGGACGGGCGGGACGGGCGAGCGTCGGCGCGAGGCTGACCGGTTGTTCGAGGGGGCCTTGGCGCTCTTCGAGGAGGCGGACTGCCCGCACGGGCGGGCCTGGACGATGCTCGAGTACGCGCTCCGCTCCCCCGCCCACCGCTTCCTGAACGGCGAGTGGGCGGCCGAGATCCGCCATGTGTTCCATGGGATCGGCGACGAGGCGGGCGAGGCCTGGGTGGACCTCGCCGAAGCCGGACCGCCCCCGGACGGCGAGCCGCCGTACGAACTGGCCTGCCGCTACCCCACCGCCCTGCTGGACACGCTCGGGTGGACCGAGGCCGGCGAACCGCTGATCCCGCGCGCCGCCCGCGACACCCAGCCCGAACCGCGTCCCGGCTTCCCACGCCCGGGTGACCGCGACCGCCCCGACGAGTCCATGGCCCACGTGCGGCTGACCCTTCTCGACGACGTACCCGTCCCGGACGTGCCCGCCCGTATCGCCCTCGACGTCGTGCCCGGGCCCGGGCACCGGTGGTCCGCCGCCCCGCTCCCCCCGCTCACGGCCCGCGCGACCTCCCTCGGCCACGCGGAGATCGACCCCGCGCACGGCGTCCCCGCCGACGGGGCGGAGTTCCGCTTCACCCCGCACCGCCCCGGCTCGCACCGGCTGCGTTTCACCGTCGAGGACCCCACCACCGGGACGGTCCTCCAGCAGGTCGAGGCCGAGATCGACGTCGTCCCGTCCGATCCGGGGCCGCACCGGCCCACCGCGCCCGCGCCCCGCCCGTCCGCGCGGAGGGCCTGAGCCCGATGGCCCGCGAACTTCTCAGCCAGGTCGTCCAGGACCCCAGCCGCGGCTTCACCCGCCGCCCGGCCCCCACCGTCCGTCACCCGGACCTGGTCCTCGCCCTCGACGCCCACGCCGACGACCACATCCGGGCCCGGATGTACGGCCCCGCCGCGCCCCCGTCCGCGACCGAGCACGCGCTGCGGCTGAATGTGAAGCCGGCCGCCGTCACCGCCGCCGCGGCGCATCTGCGGGCGCTGTGGAAACGGGAGCTGGTCGACTTCCAGCCCGTCGACGAGCGCGGGATCCCGGTCGGGGGCCGCCCCCACTTCCCGTACGCCACCTGCCCGGATCTCACCGCCGAGCCCCGGCAGGAACTGTGCGGGATCCTCGACGAGCTCGCCCGTCAGGGCTCCCATCTGCTGTACGGGGAGCTGCTCGGCGACGGCGGCCGGGGCACCCGGCGCTTCGGCGAGATCCTGACCGACGCGCTGAGCCGCGAGGAGCCGTTGCGCATCCGCGTCGACTCCGACCTGTTCCTGCCCTGGCCGATGCTCGCGCTGCCCGAGGGCACCGCGAACGGGCCCGGCGGCGACGCTTTCCGGCGTTTCCTCGGCTATCGGCACCAGATCGAGCAGACCGGCGGGCATCACCCGCGCTTCCCGGTCCCCGCCGGTGACGAGCACGACGCCCCGCTGCCGCCCTTGTTACCGGTGGTGAGCCTGAATCACGACAAGGGCATCGACCCGCAGGGCGTCACCCGGGCCACCGAGGTCGACAGCGCCCTCGCCACCGGCACCGTCCGCGTCGAACGCGCCCTGCGCGACGAACTGGTGCGCGCCCTGCGCTCCGGCGGGCTCGACGAGCAGCTGATGTATTTCTGGTGCCACGGGCACTTCAGACCCGTCGCCGACGACAGCGCCCCGCTGTTCGTCCTTCGGTTGAGCGACGGCAAGGACATCGATGTCCGTACGGTCCTCGCCGAGCGCGGCTCCGCCGGCCCCCTGTTCACGCAGCGCCCCTTGGTGTTCCTCAACGCCGGTTACGCCGGGCTGCCCGCCACCGCCGAGCCGGCACGCCTGGGCGGCTCGCTCATCGAGGCGGGCGCGGGCGGGGTGCTGGGGCCGCAGATCGAGATGCCGCAGCTGTTCGCCGCCGAGTACGCCCAGGCGTACGTCACCCGCTATCTCGGCGGCCGGGAGACCGCGGGCGAGATCGTCCACGGGCTCGCCCGTCACTTCGCCGACGCGTGGAGCAACCCGCTCGGCTTCGCGTACGCCCTGCAGTGCGGCATGGACAACAGGCTGGAGCGGACCACGGTGTGACCGCGGCGCGTCACGGTACGACCACGCCGACGGCCGCCCCCGCGCACACAGGGCCCCTTCGTACACAGGGCCCCTTCGTACAGAGGGACCCCTTCGTACGAGAGGACGGTGGCGAGGGTGAGGATGCGCACTCCGGCCACCGGTGGCAGGAGTGCGCACACCAGGCTCAGCCCTTCGCGGGCGAGGCCTTCCCGCCGGGACCGGCACCGGAGCCGCCCCCCTTGCCGGAGGCCACGGCGCCCTTCTCGGACTTCTCCGGGTCCTCCTCGAAGGTGACCTTCCCCATGTGCCGGTTCATGGACTTCATCAGGCCCCACACCGCCAGGGCCAACGCCGCGAAGACGATGAAACCGAGGACGCCGGGGGTGACCTTGTTCTCGTCGACCTCCTTGGCGAGGGGAACGAGGTGCGTCAGTGCCAGGCTTGCGCTCATATCAGGCATTGTCGCGGATGCCCGCGAAGAGGTCGTCCTCGGGGAGGGAAGTGTCGACCAGAGAGGTGGCGAGCTCGTACTCCTCGGTCGGCCAGACCTCCTTCTGGATCTCCATCGGGACCTTGAACCAGCCGCCGTCGGGGTCGATCTGCGTGGCGTGCGCGATCAGCGCCTTGTCGCGGATCTCGAAGAAGTCCGCGCACGGAACGTGCGTGGTCAGCGTGCGCTCGGTGCGCTCGAACTCGCTCCACCGCTTCAGCCAGTCCCCGTACGGCGACTCCAGACCGCGCTCAAGGAGGGCGTTGTGCAGCGCCTCGGTGCGCGGGCGGTTGAAGCCCTGGTTGTAGTAGAGCTTCTGCGGCTGGAACGCCGGGCCGTACTCGGACTCCGGGTACTTCTCGGTGTCCGTCGCCCCCTCGAACGCCACCATCGAGATCTTGTGGGTCATGATGTGGTCGGGGTGCGGATAACCACCGTTCTCGTCGTACGTGGTGATCACCTGCGGACGGAACGAGCGGATCTGCCGGACCAGCTCTCCGGCCGCCTTGTCCACGTCCTCGAGCGCGAAGCAGCCCTCGGGGAGCGGCGGCAGCGGGTCACCCTCCGGAAGGCCGGAGTCCACGAATCCGAGCCACTCCTGCTTGATGCCGAGGATCTCGCGGGCCTCGTCCATCTCCTTCTTGCGTACCTCGTGGATGTGCTCCTCGATGTACTGGTCGCCCTGGAGCTTCGGGTTGAGGATGGAGCCGCGCTCCCCGCCCGTGCAGGTCACGACCAGCACGTCCACCCCCTCGGACACGTACTTCGCCATGGTGGCCGCGCCCTTGCTCGACTCGTCGTCGGGGTGGGCGTGCACGGCCATCAGTCGCAGCTGGTCAGTCAAGACTCGATCCTCAGTAAGTCGGCCGGTGAGGCCAGTCGGCAAGTCGGCGCCCGGCGTGTTTCGGCGTCCTGGGCGGCTTCTATAGTGACGGAATCGGGGGACGAATAATTCCGGGACCCCGTCCCCGAGAGGACGATCATGAGCACGGCGAGCACACAGCTGCCCGAGGGCCGGTACGGCCGCTCCGAGGACGAGCGCGCGGACCGGAAACTCAAGGTCATCGGCAGTGTGCTGGGCGTGGCCCTGCTCGTCCTGATGGGCTGGTTCGCGTACTACTACGTCTTCTCGAACAAGATCAGCGCCGAGGTGATCACCTTCAAGGCCGTCTCGGACAACGCGGTCGAGGTGCACCTGGAGGTGCGCAAGGACGCGGGCGCCCACGGCTACTGCACGCTGCGCTCGCAGGCCGACGACGGCAGCGAGGTGGGCCGTGCGGACTTCCGTTTCGACCAGGACTCCTCCCGTATCGACAAGGTCGTCACGCTCCGTACCACCTCCCGCGGCGGCACGGCGGAGCTGCTCGGCTGCCACGCCGACTGACACCACCCGCTGTCGCCGCCCTTGCACCGCCCGCCCCCTCCGGCATCACCCGTGGCACCTAGGCGCTGACCTGCGTTGACGTAATTCTGATGTCTTATGTCCTCCCCCTTCTGCCCGGGAATTGTTAGGCTCGTGGTTTCGCCCACCCGTGAAAGCACATTCTTCTGGGTAGGGCGATGCTTTGTATTCCCAGTACCTACGAGGAGCACCTGTGACCCAGACCAGCGAGAACGTCACCTGGCTGACCCAGGAGGCGTACAACCAGCTCAGGGCCGAGCTGGACTACCTGTCTGGTCCTGCGCGCACGGAGATCGCCGCCAAGATCGCGGCCGCGCGCGAGGAGGGCGACCTGCGCGAGAACGGCGGGTACCACGCGGCCAAAGAAGAGCAGGGCAAGCAGGAGCTCCGTGTGCGCCAGCTGACCCAGCTCCTGGAGAACGCCAAGGTGGGCGAGGCCCCCGCGGCGGACGGCATGGTCGCCCCCGGCATGGTCGTCACCATCGCCTTCGACGGCGACGAGGACGACACACTGGACTTCCTGCTCGCCTCGCGCGAGTACGCCAGCGCCGACATCGAGACCTACTCGCCCCAGTCCCCCCTGGGCTCCGGCGTGAACGGCAAGAAGATCGGCGAGGACGCCCAGTACGAGCTGCCCAACGGCAAGCTCGCCTCGGTGAAGATCCTCAAGGCCGAGCCCTACAAGGGCTGAGCCGGAACCGACCCCTACGACGATGCCCCCGGCCACGCCGGGGGCATCGCTGCGTCTCGTCGGAGGTGACCTCACCTCCGAGCCTGGATCCACACACACCGCCCCGCACCCCGGCCAAGGCCACGGTCCCCGCGTTCCGAGCAGCTCCCGAGGACAGATCCCGAAAGCCGCAGGAAAATGGAACGGGAACTTGCCCAGTCGGTCGTCGTCCCCAGCCGGCCGCACAGATGGTCGGGCCACCCACTCTCACCAAGCCTTGCTCAACTCGATCGCCGCCCTGACCCACCCACCAGGAGGTAATCATGGGCAAAGTTCTCGGTGACGTGCTGGGGCTTGCGGCCGGCGTCGCGATCAGCCCGCTCCCGATCATCGCCATCATCCTCATACTCGCCACGCCTCGGGGACGTCTCAACGGCCCCCTCTTCACCGTCGGCTGGATCCTGGGGCTCTCGGCACTGGGCGCGGTGATGCTGGCGATCGCTTCCCCCGCAGGTGCCTCCGCCCACCATCAACCGGCCACCTGGGTGGGAGCCCTCAAGCTCGCTCTGGGCGTGCTCCTCGTCCTCTTCGGCGCCCGGCAATGGCACCGGCGCCCGAAGGATCCCTCGCAAGCCCAGCTGCCGAAGTGGATGGGCGCGATCGACCGCCTCACGCCGGTCAAGGTCTTCGGACTCGGACTGGCCTTGGCCGCGCTCAACGCCAAGAACGCCCCGCTGACCATCGCCGCGGCCGCCGCGATCGGCTCGGCCGGACTGCCGGTCGGGCAGCAGATCGCATCGCTGGCAATCTTCGTCCTGATCGCCACCCTCGGCCTGCTGGCACCACTGGGAGTCTTCCTCCTCGGAGGAGAGCGAGCCAGAACGACGCTCGGCAGCTGGAAGGACTGGGCAGCCGAGCACAATGTCGCCGTGATGGCGGTCCTGTTCTTCGTTCTCGGGCTGAAGCTGCTCGGAGACGGCATCTCCGTCCTCACCTCCTGACAGGCAACGACAGAGGCCCCGGCGTCTGCCGGGGCCTCTGGTCGATCCTTGCTCGGTCAGGCTGCGCCTGGGCGGCGGCCGTACAGGGGGGTGCAGCGAAGAAGCGTGATCAGGCGTCTGCCCGGCGGTACTTGCGTACCGCGAGCGTTCGGAACACCACGACGATCACCACGGACCACAGCAACGACGCCAACGCCGGATGCTGCATGGGCCAGGCGTCCGGCACCGGATAGCCCGCCGGGAGGTTGCCGAAGAGCTGGCGGCAGGCCTGCACGGTGGCGCTGAAGGGGTTCCAGTTCGCGATGGTCCGCAAGAACGCGGGCATGTTCTCCGACGGCACGAACGCGTTCGAGATGAACGTCAGCGGGAACAGCCAGATCAGGCCGCCGGAGGTGGCCGCCTCGGGGGTGCGTACGGACAGGCCGATCAGCGCGCCGATCCACGAGAACGCGTAGCCGAGCAGGAGCAGGAGGGCGAATCCGGCCAGCACCTTGCCGAAGTTCTCGTGCGTGCGCCAGCCGACCAGGACGGCGACGATCGCGAGGACCACCAGGGTGAGGGCCGTCTGCACCAGGTCGGCGAGGGTCCGGCCGGTCAGGACCGCGCCGCGCGCCATGGGCAGCGAGCGGAACCGGTCGATGAGGCCCTTGTGCATGTCGTCGGCGATGCCCGCTCCGGCGCCCGCGGTGGCGAACGTGACGGTCTGCGCGAAGATGCCGGCCATCAGGAACTCGCGGTATCCGGAGGGGCTGAGGCCCGCACCCGGGACGTTGATCGAGCCGCCGAACACATAGCTGAACAGCACGACGAACATAATGGGCTGGATCAGCCCAAAAATGACCATCTCGGGAATCCTGGTCATGCGGATCACGTTCCGCCGGGCGATGACCAGGGAGTCGCGCACGGACTGCACGATGGCGCCCTGGGGGGCCGCCGCGGGGACGGCGTCTGTCACGGCACTCACTTCGTGGCCTCCGTCTGCGCGGTTTCCGTCTGCGCGGTTTCCGTCTGCGCGGTCTCGTTCTTCGCCGGGTCCTTCGCGGGGTCCTTCTTCGCCGGGTCCTTCATCGGCTTGCGGCCCCTCGCGTCCCCGGCCACCCCGTTCTCCTCGTCCTTCATCTCGGCGACATGCCCGGTCAGGGAGAGGAAGACGTCGTCGAGCGTGGGCCTGCGCAGCCCGATGTCGTCAATCTCGATGCCGCGGCTGTCCAGCTCGCGGATGACCTCCGCGAGGAGCTTCGCGCCGCCGGTGACGGGCACGGTGAGCTTGCGGGTGTGCTCCTCGACGGTCGTCTCGCCCTTGCCGAAGCCGCGGAGCACCTCCGAGGCCGTCGCTATGTGCTCACGCTCGTGCACGACGACCTCGACGCGCTCACCACCGGTCTGCGCCTTGAGCTGGTCGGCGGTACCGCGGGCGATCACACGGCCGTGGTCGACCACACAGATGTCGTGCGCGAGGTGGTCGGCCTCCTCCAGGTACTGCGTGGTCAGGAGCAGGGTCGTACCGCCGGAGACCAACTGCTTGATGACCTCCCACAGCTGCTGCCGGTTGCGCGGGTCGAGGCCGGTCGTCGGCTCGTCCATGAACATCACCGGCGGTGAGACGACCAGCGCGGCGGCCAGGTCGAGCCGCCGGCGCATACCGCCCGAGTACGTCTTCGCGGGGCGGTCGGCGGCCTCCGTCAGGTTGAACTGCTCGAGGAGCTCGGTCGCGCGGACCTTCGCGGCCTTCGCCCTCATCTGGTAGAGCTGGCCGACCATCTGGAGGTTCTCGCGGCCGGTCAGGTACTCGTCGACGGCCGCGAACTGTCCGGAGAGGCCGACCCTGCGCCGTACCGCGTCGGGGTGCTTGAGCACGTCGACGCCCGCGACGACGGCCTTGCCGCTGTCGGGGCGCAGGAGGGTCGTCAGACAGCGGACGGCAGTCGTCTTGCCCGCGCCGTTCGGTCCCAGCAGGCCCAGGACGGTGCCTTCCGGGACATCGAGATCGACGCCGTCCAGAGCCCTTACGTCACCGAAGGTCTTCACCAGGCCTTCGGCATAGATGGCGCCTGGCATGTGAGTTCTCCACGTCGTTGGGGAATTTTCACGGTAACTTCTTACCTTTGCCCGTCTCGTCCCGCCTCACAGGCTGCGACGAGCGCAGCGAGAGGCCGGGCGGGGACTGGGCACGCCACACCGTAACGCGATGTATCGCGTTACTCAACAGATTTTTCCGAGGTTCGAGGACAGAGGCCCTGACCTCGGACGATGGATGTCAGTCGATCAGTCGATGACCGTGTAGCCGGCCTTGCGCAGGGCGCGGCCGACCTCGGCGCAGTGCTCCGGACCCTTCGTCTCCAGGTGCAGCTCGACCTCCACCTCCGTGAGCCCGAGCCGGGGATCGGTCCGTACGTGGCTCACATCGAGGACGTTAGCGTCCGCCACTGACAACACCCCCAGAAGTGTGGCCAGAGCACCGGGACGGTCCGTCAGCCGCAGCGTGACCGCGAGGTAGCGGCCGCTCGCGGCCATGCCGTGGCGCAGGATGCGCTGCATCAGCAGCGGGTCCACATTGCCGCCCGACAGCAGCGCGACGACCGGGCCCTCGAAGGTCCCGGGCTCACTCAGCAACGCCGCGACCGGGCTCGCGCCCGCCGGTTCGACGACCAGCTTGGCCCGCTCCAGACAGAGCAGCAGCGCGCTCGACAGATGGCTCTCCGACACCGTGCGGACCTCGTCCACCAGCTCCTCGACGATCCGGAACGGCACATCGCCGGGCCGTCCGACCTTGATGCCGTCGGCCATCGTCGCCGGGTTGTCGATCGACACCGGGCGCCCCGCCGCCAACGAGAGCGGATACGCCGCCGCGCCCGCCGCCTGCACGCCGATGATCCGTACATCGGAGCGCAGCGCCTTCACCGCGACCGCGACGCCCGCCGCCAGCCCCCCGCCGCCGATCCCGACGACGATCGTGCGCACCTCGGGGCACTGCTCCAGGATCTCCAGGCCGACCGTGCCCTGACCCGCGATGATGTCGGGGTGGTCGAAGGGGTGGATGAACACCGCGCCCGTCTCGGCCGCGTACTCCTGCGCCGCGGCCAGCGTCTCGTCGACCACTTGACCGTGCAGCCTCACCTCGGCGCCGTAGTCGCGGGTGGCCGCGACCTTCGGCAGCGGGGCGCCGGTCGGCATGAAGACCGTGGAGCGCACGCCGAGCAGCGAGGAGGCGAGGGCGACGCCCTGCGCGTGGTTGCCCGCGCTGGCCGCGACCACACCCGCGGCGCGCTCCTCCGGAAGCAGCCCGGCGATGCGCACATACGCGCCACGCAGCTTGAACGAGCCGGTGCGCTGGAGGTTCTCGCACTTGAAGTGCACCGGGGCGCCCACCAGCTGGGACAGGTACCTGCTGCCCTCCATCGCGGTCGTCCGCGCCACGCCCGTGAGCATCTTCTGGGCGCCTCGTACGTCGTCCAGAGTCACCCTGGGCAAGGAGTCGGCCGTGCTGTAGCTCATGACCACCAGTCTCCCAGTTCACACCCGCGGACTCCTGGTGTGACCACGGGCCGAGACCGGTTTTACTCAGCGTCGGTACGACCCGCGTCCGGGCCGCGTACCCTTTCCCCCAACCCAGCTCCCCACGCATGAATTGAGCCCCCGGCCATGCCCACAACACCAGAAATGTCGATGGACATGACGACCGTCGGTGACACCGGTCTCCTCGACACGCTTCAGCACGAGGTCGCCTTGTTCGCGCGCCGTGCCGAACAGACCCGGCTCGGCGGAGTGGGGCAGGTCCGCAACTCCATGGACCGCGCCGCATACCTGCTGCTCAACCGCCTCGACAAGGAAGGCCCGATGGGCGTCAAGGCGCTCGCCGCGAGCATGGGCATCGACTCCTCGACGGTCACCCGGCAGGTGGCCCCGCTGGTCGACACCGGTCTCGTCAAGCGGACCTCGCACCCCGAGGACGGACGCGCCGTGGTGCTCCAGCTGTCGCCGCGCGGACAGTCCCGCCTCGACGAAGTGCGCTCCTCAAGGCGTCAGTTGATGGCCGAGCTGACCCACGACTGGGCGCCCGAGGAGCGTGAGGCCTTCTGCTCGCTCCTCACGCGCTTCAACAGCGCGCTCTCGTCCCGGATGGCCCCGACGGGGGGCGCGGCGGGGGAGCAGCCGGCTTCCTGACCCTCGCGCCGGCTTCCTGGCCGTCCCGCCCCTTCCTGAGCCTTCGCACGTGTGTGCCTGCCGGACTCTTGACCGCGGGGCCGCGTCTGGCCTCATATGAGACCGGGTCCTTGTCGCACACGGTGCGGCCCGTCGTACACGGCCGGACCCTTGGTTCCGTCAGGCTCGTCCTCGGGCGGGAGGCGTGGTGCGAGAACGGCGCGCGTTCCAAAACGCCCGCCGGGCCCGGGAGTTCGAGGCGTTCGTCGCGGGCGCGGCAGGGCGGCTGCTGCATGCCGCCACACTGCTCACCGCGGAGCCGCCGAACGCCAACCCGCGCGCGCGGCGCCTGCTGACGCTGGCGCTGGCCCACACGTACGCCTCCTGGGACCGGCTGCGCGGTGAGGACCCGTACGACCGGGCCCGCCAGCAGCTGGCCGTCCGCTTCGCGCGCGGGGCGTGGCACCAGTACGGCGCCCTGGGACGCTTCCGCCCATCCCTGTCCCCGTCCCCATCCCCCTCCGGTTCCGTGGCCGTCCTGGCCCGGCTGACGCCCCAGGAGCGGCTGGTCCTGGTCCTGAGGATGTACGAGGGGGTCGCCGAGGAACAGACGGCGGCCCTGCTCGGGCTCCCCGTGGAACGGGTCAGGGCGATCTGCGCCCGGGCGATGACGGCACTGCTGCACCCGCCGCGCGGACCGGCACCGACCATGGCGAAGGTGGTGCCGTCATGAAGCACGGTGGTGCGGTCGTGAAACACGGTGGTGCGGTCGTGAGGTCGGTGGTGCGGTCGTGAACCTGCCCGAGCGCGAGGCGAACGTACGGCGGCTGCTGGAGCAGAAGCAGCCCACCGTGCCGCCCGACCTGTACGCGGACGTCGTGCGTCGCGGGAGCCGGATGCTGCGCCGCAGGACGCTGGCCCGGCGGGTGATGTGGCTGCTGCTGTTCGCCGCGGCCGTCGCCTTCGTGGTGTGGGCGTCCATGGCCCGTCCCTGGGTGGAGCCGCCTTCGCAGACGACCCCACCCCTGACGGGCTGGTGACCCCGAGGGACCGAGGCCGGGTTCAGCCGAGGGCGTGCTGCAGGTCCTGGAGCAGGTCGTCGACGTTCTCGATGCCCACGGAGAGGCGGACGAGGTCGGCGGGGACCTCCAGGGCCGAACCGGCGGCGGACGCATGCGTCATGCGCCCGGGGTGCTCGATCAGGGACTCCACGCCGCCCAGGGACTCACCGAGGGTGAAGACCTTGGCGCGGTTGCAGACCTCGACGGCCGCTTCCTCGCCGCCCTCGACCTGGAAGGAGACCATGCCGCCGAACGCCTTCATCTGCTTGGCGGCGATCTCGTGACCGGGGTGCTCCGGGAGGCCCGGGTAGAGGACGCGGGTCACGCGCGCGTGCCGGGTGAGCATGTCGGCGATCTTGGTGGCGTTCTCGCTGTGCCGGTCCATGCGCACCGAGAGCGTCTTGGTGCCGCGCAGCACCAGCCAGGAGTCGAAGGGCCCGGCGACCGCCCCCATCGCGTTCTGGTGGTACGCCAGCTCCTCGCCGAGCGCCTGGTCGCCGACGATCAGCGCGCCGCCGACGACGTCCGAGTGCCCGCCCATGTACTTGGTCAGCGAGTGCACGACGACGTCCGCGCCGAGCGCGAGCGGCTGCTGCAGGTAGGGGGTGGCGAAGGTGTTGTCGACGACGAGCCGGGCGCCCGCCTCGCGCGCGATCTGCGCGACGGCGGCGATGTCGGTGATGCCGAGAAGCGGGTTGGAGGGGGTCTCCACCCACACGACCTTGGTCTTCGGCGTGAGGGCGGCGCGTACGGAGGCCGGGTCGCTGGTGTCGGCCACGGACCACTCGACGCCCCACCGCGAGACGACCTTCGCGAAGAGGCGGAACGTGCCGCCGTACGCATCGTTCGGGATGACCACGTGGTCGCCGGGGCTGAGCAGCGTACGCAACAGGCAGTCCTCGGCCGCCAGTCCGGACGCGAACGCGAGGCCGCGACGACCGCCCTCCAGGGCGGCGAGGTTCTCTTCGAGGGCGGTCCTGGTGGGGTTGGCGCTGCGGCTGTACTCGTAGCCGCCGCGCAGCCCTCCGACGCCGTCCTGCTTGTAGGTCGAGACCTGATAGATCGGCGGGACGACCGCGCCGGTAAGGGGATCGGCGGTGTTGCCCGCGTGGATCGCGAGGGTCTCGAAGTGCTGACTGATGTGCCTGTCGCTCATGGGTCCCGAGCGTAGTGCGCCCGCGGGCCTGATGGCGGCTCACGGCTTGTGCGGGGCGTCTGGTGGTCTGCGGTCCCGGCCGGTACCGGACCGGGTTGGCCAATTGTCGGACCCGTCTGGTTCGCTTGAGGCATGGAGATTCTCTGGGTCCTGATGGCGCTGGCCATGTTCAGCCTGGTCCTGCTGCCGGTCCTCAGGCGCAGGCGCACCGGCATTCAGCTGGTCTCGCCCGGCGACCCGGACGCGGCGGACCCGGCGAACTACGGATTCCTGCGTCAGGAAGAGCTGGACATCCGTATGCCCGGACCGGACGGGGACCTCCTGGACGTCCTGGACCTGGTGCAGCGCACGCAGGAGTACCAAGCGGCCTCGCAGCTCCTGGCGGGCACGGAGATCTCGGGCGAGACGCGCTGGCAGCGGGTGCAGGCCTTCGCCGGCGCCGCGTCCCTGGAGCTGCAGCAGCGTCCGGGCGGGGTCAGCGAGACGCCGGGCGGGCAGTGGCTGCGGGTGTGGCGGGCCGAGAAGCCCAAGGACGCGGGCGGCGCGGCGGTGCACGCGGAGTTCCTGGTCCAGCAGGCGTGGCGGACTTCGACGCCGGGGACGGACGAGTTCCGGATCATCATGGAGGAGGCGAGGACGGCATGTGGCGAGGCGGCCCTGCTCTCCCCCGGTGACCCGATCCCGTACATCATCGAACTGTCGGTGGCCCGCGGACTCGCCTACTCCCGGCCGGAGTTCGAGGCGCTCTGGCTGAAGATCCTGGACCGCGCGCCGGCCCACATGGGCGCGCATCTGGCGGCCCTGCACTACTGGTGCGAGAAGTGGCACGGCTCGCGCGAGGTGGCGTACTCCTTCGCGGAGGCCGCGGCGGCCCGCGCCCCTCAGGGCTCCCTGCTGGCCGCCATGCCCCTCTTCGCGGTCTTCGAGCACCTCCCCGAGGTGAACCTGGTCCGCGGCTTCTACCAGAGCGAGGTCGTCACCAAGGCGGTCCACGGCGCGCTCTACGCGGTGCACGCGGCCCGCCCCGACGACCCGATGCTGGCTCACGTGCGCCACCTCCTGGTGCTCTTCCTGGTCCGCGGCGAGCGCTGGGCCGAGGCCATGAACCAGCTGGTGCACGTGGACGGCCACGTGGGCGCTCTCCCCTGGACGCTCACACCCGACCCGGCGGCGGACTACGCGCTCTACCGCGCCCTGGCGGTGGCGGGCTACGAGGCCAACGGCGGAACGCCGGCGTCACTGCCCCGCTGAGGACGTACGAGCCCCGGAATCACGACCGAGGCTCACCCGTTGAACACCGCGGCGCCCCGGCCCCGTGCCCCTGTGACCCCGTGGAGACCGCATGTTCCTGCACAGCCGTACCCCTCAGCTCCCGACCGCCGAACAGGCACTGCTCGGCCGCCCGGAGCCGATCTTCACGGTCCCCGGCCGGCACACCGTCCTCGGCAACCCCCTCCTCGGCCCCTACCCTGAGGGCCTGGAGATCGCCGACTTCGGCATGGGCTGTTTCTGGGGCGCCGAGCGCAAGTTCTGGCAGCTCCCTACGGGCGTGTACACGACCCTGGTCGGCTACCAGGGCGGCTTCACCGAGCACCCCACGTACGAGGAGGTCTGCTCGGGCCTGACCGGCCACACGGAGGTCGTCCGCGTGGTCCACGACCCCGGCCTGATCTCCTACGAGCGCCTCCTCCAGGTCTTCTGGGAGTCCCACAACCCGACCCAGGGCTTCCGCCAGGGCAACGACGTCGGCACCCAGTACCGCTCCGCCATCCACACCCACACCCCCGCCCAGGCAGCCACCGCGACCGCCTCCCGCGCCGCCTACCAGAAGGTCCTGACCTCCTCCGGCTACGGCACCATCACCACCGAACTCCTCCCCGCGAAGGACCGCACCTTCTACCCGGCCGAGGCCTACCACCAGCAGTACCTTTCAGGCAGCAAAAACCCGGACGGGTACTGCGGCCTGGGCGGCACCGGCGTGTCCTGCCCGACCGGCGTGGCCAAGGCCGCAGGCTGACGTCGCCGGATGGGCTTCAGAACCTACGCGCGCAGGGTGCGCGACAAGCAGTTGCCACTCGCCCGACGGCACACCTCCCTCAGATGTGCCGTCGGGCAGTACTGTCCACTGGGCTTCAACGCGACCTGGGCCTACCTCGCCGCGACGGCACGCCCTTCCCCTGATCTCCGCAGAGACCCGGCGGCCCTGCTGCGCGCGCTGGAGACCTTGGAAGCCAGCCGAGCGGTCCGGCTCAACGAGGTCGATGCCTTCGCCGTCCGGCGTCACGCGGAGAAAACGGCCGGCCGACGCACCCCACGCCGCATCGACACACCGCAGATGACGGGACCCCGCTGGCCCAGCGAAACGGAACCCTCTCGCTTGGGACTCATCGCTGCCGTAGCGAACCACCACACGACGTTCCAGCGTTTTCCCTTCCCGGACGAGAGTCTGTACCGCGACAACCAGGCCCAGCAGCCGGCCGACCTGCACGCCCGCCTCGACAGCTGTGCCACCTCGTACCTCACGAACCTCGGCCATGTGGACGCCCCGACGCGAGACGCCCTGGCCGAGACGATCCTCCGAATCGAGAGCCTCATCCGTCCGGGCTACGCGCCCCTGAACGGTCATCTGCTCGTGTGGCTGCGCTTCGCGAACCTCGTCGCATACGCCGCAGCGGCCCCTCTTGGCCATTGAGCACTGCCACCAGCAGTACCTCGACAAGAACCCGCCCCTTCCTTGATCAAGGAAGGGGCTCAGTGCTGCTGTCCCTCGCAGCTGCGAGTCAGTCCCGCTCGGCCCGCTTCGGCTATTTCCGAGTTACAACTTCCTGTACGGCTTTCAAGGGCCCGCGCGAGGCGCGGGCTGGCCCCTTGGGCTCGGCCCCTCTGCGCCTCCGGCGGGGGATCGGCCGGCACCGGGATGGAGGGGGCGCCGTTTCCGGCTCCGGGTCCGTAGTGGCGAGCTGCGGAGACTGGTGGGTTGAGGCTCAAAGCCGCTCCGCCGGCCTCGGGATAGTCTGTGCGGCTCATGGGGCCCACGTGATCACGCCAAGCGGCCTCTGGGGAGGGGACAACGTGCACCCGTTGAGGGAGCTCTACAAGAAGTTCACGAAGACGCATCACACACCTGGCGACGAGGACTTCGCGAGGGCCGTGCCGTGTGAGTGCTCGCCCGCGTGGCCAGCACTTGAAACGACCGCCAACGGCTACGTGATGCGCGCGCTGCCTTCGTCGCACTACAGCGTCCTGACGAACCCCGAGGTCGGGACATTCGTCGCTCGATGCGCAGGATGTCACGCTCGGTACCCTGAACCCTGGGTTGTGGACACCACCGAACCCATGCCCTTCGCGTGGGCGCGGGAGTCTGACGGGCCGCCCAGTCAAGACCGCCCGGATTCCTGACACCAACAGCTGACACCAACAGGCGCGAACGGTGCCGATCGACGCTGAACCTCAGCGGCAGGCAGATCGAGGCATGGGGGAGGCTCGCGGAGGTCCCGCAGCCCTGTTGATCGACCTGATAAGGATGAGGCCGACGCACACTGCCCGCGCGAGGCCGGCCACGCTCCCGCTGACAGCATCACCGCAATCCTTCGGCACCGCGACTGCAACCCTCGTCGCCATCACGGCATTGCCGGAGGTGCCGCGAAGGGTGCCGCTGGCTCCGCCTGGCCCAGCACTGGCCCAGCACTGGCCCCAGCTGATCACCACCGCGTTCGCGCGACTCCAGGCACTGCCGAATCCTGCCTGAGCAGCCGAAACGGCCCACTGGATGAACCAACGGGCCGTCACGAAATATCGAGGCCAGTGGCCCGTGATTCCCCGGCGCCGAACAGAAGTAGTTGATACAGCCATCGATCTGCTGCATACCAACTGTTCAGTTTGGCCAGAGTCTGGCGCAGGTCCATACCTGCTGGGTAGCGTGCGCGCACCCCCCGCTTCCCTTCGGTCCCGTATGGGGCCATGAGTCGCATGAGGAGAAACGGGATGCCAGATCCGTTCCCTTATCCCGAATACCAGCCGCACCGGTCAGGAGCGCCGTACCGCCCCGCGCCTCATTTCTCCTCTTCCGATGTCATCTACGCGTGGCAGCAGCATCAGGACTTCGACAGTGGGACGACGTCGCCTCACGCGGGACTCGGTCACCACAGCGACCTACGTATGTTGCGCCGCGCCTACCGCACCCAGCGGCGCGTGGCGACGTTGACGGCGCTCGGATACTTCACGCTCTTTCTTGTGCTGTCCGCGTTCGCACCGTCGTTGATGACGGGCACTGTCTCAGGCGGCCTGTCCACGGGGCTGCTTCTCGGGCTGCTCCAGGTACCCGTCACCTGTCTGTCGGTTGGGCTGTACGAGCACGCCGCGCGCCGCAGGGTCGACCCGATTGCGGACCGCATTCGCAAGCACGCCGAGCTGGACGTGAAGCGGGGAGTGGCTCAGTGAGCGGTTTCAGCAGTTCCACGCAAGCGATGTCTTTGGTGGCATTCACGACGGTCGCTACGATCATCCTGCTGCTGTGCGTGATGACAGGACCTGACGGTGACGACCTCGACGAGTTCTACACCGGGTACGGGGCGCTGTCGCCGATGCGCAACGGCCTTGCCATCGCTGGGGATTACATTTCCGCGGCGACGGTCCTGTCCACAGGTGGGGTGATCGCGCTCGACGGGTACGACGGCGTCGTCCTGGCACTGAGCATAGCCCTCTCCCTCATGCTGCTGATGTTCCTGCTGGCCGAACCGTTGCGCAACGCGGGCCGGTTCACCATGGGCGACGTGCTTGCGCGGCGGATGCCCGGCCGCAAGGTGCGCATCGCCGCGTGTGTGGCGACGATCGCGGCCCTGCTGCCGATGATGCTCATCCAGCTCGCCGGCACCGGTGATCTGCTGGCTTTCATCCTTGGCTTTTCCAGTGACTCGCTGAAGACTGGATGCATCGTCGGGATCGGCGCACTGATGATCACTTACGCGGTGATCGGCGGTATGAAGGGCACAGCCCTCATCCAGGTCTTGAAGATCGTGATGCTGTTCGGCTCCGGCGCGGTCGTGGCCGCGCTGATTCTGCGGCAGTTCGACTGGGACCTGGGCAAGCTGTTCTCCGCCGCGGCAGCGCACAGCGGCGTGGGGTCGGCCTTCCTGCACTCCGGTCTCCAGTTCGCGGGTGGCCCCAGCCCCCGGCTCGACATGATCAGCTCGGAGCTCACCGTCATCCTCGGCGGCGCCTGCCTGCCGCACGTCACCATGCGCATGTACACCGCGACCAGTGCCCGTCAGGTGCGCCGGTCCATGTCCTGGGCTGTGTCGTGCGTCGCACTGTTCATGCTGATCTGCACGGTCGTCAGCATCGGGGCAACGGCGCTGATCGGGCGCACGACGATCGCCGGTGCCGACCCGACGGGCAGGACCGCGTATCTGCTGGGCTCACGGGCCGCGCTCGGAACGAGCGTTTCGACGTCCGAAACGTTCCTGTTCACCATGGTCACAACGGCGCTTTTCCTCACCCTGCTCGCATCGGTCGCCAGCATGATCCTGGCCTGTGCCAACACCCTCGCGCACGACCTGCTCGCGCACCGTGATACGACTCCCCGCCGCGAGATGACCATCGCCCGGGTCTCCGCCCTGGCGGTGGGCGCCCCCACCATCCTGCTGGCCACCCTCGTCCAGCACCACAATCTGCAGCCGTTGGCTCTGCTGTCGGCCTCCATCGGTGCATCCGCACTCGCACCGGCACTGGTCTACAGCCTCTTCTGGCGCCGCTACACCCGCACGGGTCTGCTGTGGACCCTGATCGGCGGCACACTCGCCACCCTCGTCCTCATGACCGGCACCAACCTCGTCTCCGGTTCCCCCTTCTCCGCCTTCCCGCACTCCAACTTCAACTGGTTCCCGTTCACCACCACCGGCCTTGTCTCCATACCTCTGGGCTTCGCTCTCGGCTGGACAGGGACAAAGATCTCCGGGCGGCAAAAGGCCGAGGAACAGCGCCAGCAGTACGAGGCGGTCGAAGCATGGATTCTGGCGGGGGCGGCGAGACGAGGAAGCTGAATTGCGCCGAAAGCACCGCCCAGGCGGCCTGGGCACCGGCCAGGCCGGACTGCTGCGGTACCGGCTCCAGCGGTACCTGCGAACCCGCGGACGGACAGCCGACCCCGTGCGGTCGTGCCAGATCCGTGCCAGATCGTACGGGAAACCACGGGGAACACGGGGGAACCGGCCGACCTCGCACCGGGCGCCGATACGACTCAGCCGCACGTCAGCCTCGGAGTAAGCCGCAAATGCCCTCAGCTTCCCAAGCTGAGAGCTCTCGCGTCCCCCTTTCGTCGGTGCCTGCGGAAGTTCGCTCCTTGAGAACCGTCTGTGGATGGGTACGGTCGAGGTCGTGTCTGGCGTGCGTCGGGTTGGTCACCCATAGGTGTGCGCTGGTTGATCGCGCGCGACTAGCGGAGCTGGTACGGGCATGGCGGTTGGCGCTGCTCGATCGGAAGAGGGGTTCACGTCGGCGGGGGCTGCGCGGGTGATGGTTGCCGCCTGCCGGGCTGCGGGGCTCGATGACAGAGGCGCGGAGTTGATCCGTCTCGGGGAGAACGCGCTCTTCCGGCTCACCTCGGTGCCAGTGATCGTGCGTATAGCGTGGTCGGTCGAGTATCTGTCGGCGGCCCACAAAGAGGTGGCCGTGTCGCGGTGGCTGGCGGGCGAGGGGTTTCCGGCGGCTCGTGTCGTCGAGGATCTCGAACAGCCGCTGGTGGTCGACGGGCATCCGGTGACCTTCTGGCATCCGAGTCCGGCACCTCCCCGGTCCTGGCTGATCCGGCAATAGATCGCTGCTCGTCTCGTGCCCGTGGAGTTCGTCATGGGTCGCATCGGTACACCCTCGTAGGGACGGGCGTTTCGTGCCCGGTCGGTGTCGCCGAGGCAGATGGCTGAGCCCCTCTCCCAGCGGGCTACGGAGACCTTGCGGGCGCTGCTGACCGGCACGGATCCGGTGAGCAGCGCCCTTCGCGCTCAGATCCCGCACACGCAGGTGGCGAACACGTGCGGATACGACTGCGCGACCGTAGACCTGGCAGTGGATCGCGCCGCGGTGCCACCGGCACCGACTCACGGCAATCCGGCTGCGGATGCCTGGTACGTCGTGCCGGAGGCCACCGGGGTAATGGTGTTCACGGAGGACGGCTATCTCTCGCTCCTGGAGCTCTACTCGGCGTCCCGCGAGCCCATCACCGCATGGCCGGAGCCTCGCTTCGTCGAACGCTGAGCACACCCACTCCGACCAGGCGAGAGCAGTCACCAGCAGTATCTTGACCGCACCATGAACGGGTACTGCGGGATCGGCGGGACGGGGTCAAGCCAAGTACCACCTTCGAAACGAACGGGCGGCTTCCTGCCCGACGGGTATCGCTTCGGCGCCGGAAGTACCGGAGGAGTAACTGAACCGGCCTGAGCTTCCGGCCAACCGGCCGTGGCGTCGATCACCGATCGCATGACACCACGGCCGCGTGGGTGGCGACGTACCTGACCGGCGTCGCGTCTGCCGAGGCCTGAGCACGCCGCTGTCTGTCGTCTCGCTCTCTTCCCCCCCCGTACATCCGTTAATGGTGTCCCTTCCGTAAGATCCTCAAGTCTGTTGGGACACAAGATGCCGACCAGACGGGGGATGCGGCATGGGAGTAATCGGCGCAAGCGCGGACGAGGGAGGCGGCCCCGATCTGCGTGTGTCGTCGAAGGGCCTGACGAAGCTCGCCGGTGACCTCGGCGACATGCAGGACCATCTCGACAAGCAGGTCAAGCGCATGGACACGATCGTCGACCGCATCGAGGCCGGCTGGCGCGGCCCGGCGGCCACGGCGTACCGGGAGTTCCACCGGGCGGCCACCGAGGACTCCGTACGCATCCGTGAAGTGATGAAGCTGCTGGAGGAGGCCGTACGGCTGGGCCGGGACGGGTTCAGCGAACACGACCTGGAGGTGCTCGCACAGATGCAGCGCATCCAGGTGGACATCAACAGCGAAGTCGACAAGCTCTCCACTCCCAACCCGGAGACCGGGACGGGCGGTGCTTCGTCACCACCGCGCAGCAGCCTCGACTCCTTCTGACCTGAGCAGCCGCGCACCAAGTACTCGATTCGCACGCCCAGTTGCCGACACCAAGGGGGATCATGTCGACCGCGCCCGCCGCCGACGACGGTCACATCACCATCTCCTTCTCCACCCTCCACGAACTCGCCACCGAACTGGAGGACATCCTCAAGCAGCTCAACGACAAGCTGGAGAGCCTGTACGAGCGTGTCCAGTCCGTCGTCCTGTCGTGGAAGGGTGAGGCCCGCGAGGTCTTCGTCCAGAAACTCAACGACTGGGACCGCTCCGCACAGGACCTACAGGCAGCCCAGAAGTGGCTCCACGCCTACGTCGCCACCGGCCACGCCAACTACGCGGCAGCACACCGAGCAGTGCTGCGCGGTTGGGGAGCCGTTTGATGGCCACTCCGCCGGCTCCAAAGAGCGGAACGATCGACGTGACCCCGTCCGTCCTGTACGGGGTCTCGACAGGTGTGGCCGGGCAGCAGGACCCCCTGGACCGGGGCATCAAGTCGTTCCTCGACGAACTGGCCCGGTACCCCGACGGCGGCGGCAGAGGGGCGGCCATGAAGGACTTCACGACCGGCTACCTGCAAGTCGCCGACAGGTTCCTCGAGGTATGGGCCAAGTCCGTGGTGAGCGTCGGCGGCGCCGCGGTCGGCTTCACGACCACTGCCAACAACTACGCGGCGGCCGACGCCGCCACACACCCCTCTCCGGCAGGGCACACGACGCACCGGCCCATCCCCCACGTCATCACCACACCCCCGAAATACGGTCCCGTCACCGACTTCAAGTGGGGGGACATCGACGCCGGCCAGGACTGGATGCAGGAGGCCCTGGAAGGCCTGGAGGCCGCGGTCCTGGCCGTCATGCGGCCTTTGCTGGAGCACGAGTGCCGCTGGGGCAAAGCGGCGACGATCCTGCCGTTGCCCAACCACCTGCGCCTGAACTCGATCTCCCAGACATGGCGGATGCCACAGACCACGCTCGGCATGGTGGACGGAACGCTCACGGGCCTCGTCGGCACCATCACGGACCAGACCAATCAGGACTGGTACAACGCGATGCGCACGTTCTGCAGCACGTTGTGGGGAACCTCCGCCTGGGGCAAAACCCGCGAGGGACACGACTGGTCCAATGACGACGCCAAGAGAAGGGGGACCAGCCACCCCGTCTTCGCCGTCCTGTTCGACACGTGCGACGCCATGGTCGACGCGGTCTATGCCGTCGCCAAGGCGGCCGAAGACGTCAGACACGACGTGCACCGGATCTACCGCCAAGCCGTCATCGACAGTCTCAAACAACTCGATCCCAGAGATGTGGACGTCACGGACGCCAAGAGCCTGGTGAAAGGACTGTGGGAAGCGGGCAAGGGCCTGGTCACGGACCTCTCGGTCGGCATCGTGCTGGACATCGACGAGGGCGCCCTGAACGACGCCGTGTCGGCCTACAACAACCGTGTCCACCGCCAGGCCCATGCAATCAAGTCGCTGCTGCCGGCTCTGGACGAGGCTTACACGAGCGCACCGACCTTCAATGCCGAGTCGGCCAGGGCCGAGGCGTTCGGTGCGCGGGCCCTGACCGATTTCAAGGGAAACCCGCTGTACACGGTGCCGGGGGACAACGAAGCCAACCACGTGTATCCGATCGACCTGGCGAACCAGGAGGGAGTCCACGGGAGCCACATCATCGACAAACACGTGGGCAAGACCGACGAGCAGCTCGCGCAGCGACTCAGGGATCAGCCCACGATCGACGCCGCTTCCAGCTTCACCGATCTGACCTCCGCACAGAAATACACACAAGACGCGCTGGAATATGTGGGACCGCCCGCTAATTCAGGTCAGCAGAACGCAGGCGTTGACAATCAGGAAAAGATCGAGAAGTGGCTTTCCAGGCCGCGTAGGGACAGTTCAATTCTGACTCTGGATCCGGTTGGGTTCAATTCTGCGACCGGGCGTACCGTTGAGGTAGGGAGCCCTCAGGCAAGTGCGGCGCAGGACACACACACCGTGAAGGTCGTACTTAAATACAAGAATGGCCTTCACCCGCCCTATGTGGTCTATACGTCCATGCCGACGCTGCCGTGAGCACACCGTGGGAGGATCTGTGATGGAGAGGAAGACGGGCCTGCCCGCCTGCGTACAGGGGCGTTTCGACGAAGGTCAGTCTTTCGCCGCGCTCGTGGCACGCGAAGGCGCGGACTGGCATGACACCGTCATGAACACGATCCAGGAGCATCCCGTACTCCGGCAGGTCGACCGCACGGAATTGCGAGACGGGATCCTGCAGGTCGCACCCACCAAAGCCCTGGATCTGGCCGGGCTGATTTCGGTCGGATCTCTTTTGTACGGCCCTCTGGAATCCCTTCGCACACCGGATGTGGAACGCGACGTCTGTCTGCGCGACGTCCTGAACGCCGTGGGGAATGACGCGCGCTTCTTCACCAATCATGGGCACGCGGAAGACGGTGAAGAGGCCGACTTCCTGGCCTCGTCCTTTCACGCCAATGCCCTTGCCGGCACCACCATCGACATCTGTCTCATCGGGGTGTCGGATGAGAACGTCCTGGTGCTCTGGCGCTTCGAGGACGACTAGCCAATCGCTGCCCCCACAGCTCCCAGGAGAGGACACCGAAGGTGCGCACCCGTTCCGCCACCTACCCCGACCGCGAGACCGCCCAGTGGGCCACCCAGCAGGTCGTCACCGTCAACGAGCAGGCCATCCATCGCTGGCTGGCCCAGTCCACGCGCTCGCGCCTGACCATCGAGGCGTCCCGGCCGTCCCGGCCCGAGCCGGCCGGACGCGTCCTTCTGCAGGCGATGATGCTGGCCGGGCGGAAGCCCGTCGATGTCCGGGCGGCCCGCGTGGTCCTCAAGCGGGACACCTCCCGCCCCCACGGCTTCACCGTCCACACCACCTTCCCCATCTACCTGTAGAGACGACCCGTAGAGGCTGACCACCGTGCCCCTGAGCCCCCTCGAACACGACCGCCGCTACGGCGAACTCGACCAGGTGATCCGCGCCTACGCCGGGCAGCCGGCCGACGACACCCCGGACGCGGCCAGTCAAGCCCTGACTGCCTATCTCCGGCAGACCTGGCACACGCGACCGTGGGCTCTCGCCATCGCCGAGCGACAGCTGCGGGACTACGCCGAGAATCCGCCGGGGCGCTTGCGGCTTCGCCTCGGGGAGTTCTACGCGATCCCCGACGTAGGCCTGCCCGAAGACGAGATCCGGCAGTGGCTGCACTGCCTCGCCGATCACCTGAAGCACAGCATCGAGGAGGGCGAGGCCCCGCCCCCGGACACCCCCGCCACCCACTGGGAATGGCGCGCCCGCTTCCCCGAGCTGGGCCAGTTCCTCGGCGGCTGGTTCTCGCAGGACATGCCGGACGAGTTCAACGACCACGACGCGGCCGTCGACGACTACCGGACCTTCACCGACCCCCATCTCGTCGCCCGGCTCGTCGGCGAGCTGCACGAACTCCTCACGCTCGACCTCGACGAGTCCGACCACGCCCTCGCCGTTGCCGAGCTGGGCATGGAGGTCGACCCTCCGGCACCGTATTCACCCAGCGGCTGGCTCGCGCTCGTCGTCGACCGGCTCACCGCCCCGCAGGCCAGGTACGGGTCCTGAGCAGGAACCGATGAGCCGACGTGACATGGTGTCGGCCGTCTGCTCGCCCACCGCACGAGGTGAGCGACGGGTCACACGGCACAACAGGGGTCAAGCTGAGTACCGCGTCCGAAGGCGACTGGGGGCGTCCTGCCCGACGGGTGTAGCTCCGGCGCTGGACACCACGGACAAGTAGCCAGTGCCGTGAGACCAGGCGCATGAAGAGGCCGGCCGTGGCACCGGCAACTCGCACGATGCTGCGACGGGCGCCCTCCGTCGCAGCGCACGGCAGCCGAAAATCAGTGGCCGTCCGTGCCCGCCGACCCCACGCTGTACGCCATGGAAGCACCGCAACGCGGCATCCGTGCCGCCTACACGGAGTCCACGATCACCGTCTACCAGGCGTACTCGCCGGAGATCGGTCTGCCCGCCGTACGCGAGGGCCGTTTCCCCGCCACGTGGAAGCGGGACAGGATGACGTGGATCAAGCCGTCATTCCTGTGGATGATGTACCGCTGCGGCTGGGGCGCGAAAGCGGGGCAGGAGACCGTCCTCGCTGTCGAGATCAGCCGTGACGGCTTCGACTGGGCACTGCGCCACGCGTGTCTGTCGAGCTACGCCCGTGGGGTGCATCCCGACCGCGCCACCTGGCAACGTCAGTTGAAACACGCGCCCACCCGTGTGCAGTGGGACCCTGAACGGGACCTGCACCTCCAACGCCTGCCGTACCGGTCCTTGCAACTGGGTCTCTCCGGTGAGGCCGCACGACGCTACGCGGACGAGTGGACGATCGCCATCCGGGACGTGACCCCGCTCGCTCACGAGATCCACGCCCTCGTCAACGATGGTGACTTGGCCTCCGCGACCCGGCTGCTGCCACAGGAACGTCCTTATCCCGCGGAACACGAATCTCTTACCCACCACCTGGGGTGACGGGCCGGCCCACCGGACGGTAAACCGCGGCCGGCGGGCCACATGACAGCACAGGCACGGCGGGACGGGGGTTTCGTACCCGGTCGGCGTGGCCAAGGCGAATGCCTGAGTCTCTCTTCCAGGACGCGACGAGGACGTTGAAGGCGCTGCTGACCGGCTCCGATCCGGTGAGCAGCGCGCTGCACGCTCAGATCCCGCAACGCAGGTGGCGGGCACGGCGGCTACGGCTGCGTGACGGTCGACCTTGCGGTGGACCTTACGAAGGTTCCGCCGGCCCCGATGCACGGCACTCCTGCTGTGGACGCCTGGTACGTCGTCCCGGAAGATGCCATCAAGGGAGGCAAGCACCAGTAGTACCTTTCGGGTGCCGAAGACCTGCAGTCGCCAGAGTCGGTCGGCGGCATTGTCCGGCTCGTGTTTCCGGCCTGTGCCCACCGCGCCGACGCCGCGGAAAACCCTCCCCGGCCTCCCTCGCCAGGCTTCTCTGACGCCCGGCAGAGGTTCCCTTTCCTCATCAGCGCGGCCTGAGCTGCGGCTCTGCGCCTACTGGGCATGGAGCCGCTTACAAGGGGAGATCTTTCCCCTGAAGCACATCTCGGAGACGTGACTCCAGGGCTTCTCCGGCCGATTCCCACTTCCTAACGGCGTCCCACATTTCCGCGTGCGGGATGTCCGACGCCCTCGTGTCCGCCCACGAGCTTTCATATTCGCCAGGATCTGCACGACCGGACTCTATCTCCGACTGACGGTATTCTCTCCAGCTGTCGCGGCGCTGCTCCTGATATTGGTCAATCCAGGTCAGACCTTCCAAGAATTGCCGCGCGAGCTCGCACTCGTACTGCCCGAGCAATGCGCGATTTTGAATGAGGAATGAATTCAGCTTAGGAATCTCAGCCCTCATGTCCTGACTGCCCGCGTTCCAGCGGGAATTCAGCTCCAGCTGCTTGAGGGTGTCGATCAGCGCCCGGAGAGCGGCTGCGCGTTCTTGGCGAAATGGTGCTGCCAAATTTCGACGTTGCTCTATATCCAGTGCTTGCCGTGTCGCATGGTCATTGCCGGCCTGTCGCTTTTCACTGCGGGCCCACTGGAAGAATGCCAGAGCCGCCACCGAGACAGTCGCGGCAACCGGCAGAACGATCGACAACGTCTCCATGGCGGAGGTTTACCCGTACCGCGCATGGGCGAAGCGAGCTCGGACGGCTGGATGTCGCCTCCGCGCCGTCCAACTCGCCCTTCAGCAGCAGGCTTTGGGCGAGCACCAGACGGCAGAGCTCCAAGAGGTGAGCGTACTTCGGGACGCATCAGCCCTGGCAACCGCAGCCACCAGCAGTACCTCGACAAGGAGGTACCGGAGAAGCAGCCGGAGGTATCGGAGACGTGGCCGGGCCGGCCTGAGTCGACGGGAAGGTCGCGAACGGAGAGCGCGGGGAGGAACATCGGAGTCACGTAGGCAAGGTGGTGGCTATGGGGATGCCGTCGATGCATTTCAGCGAGAGTCCTGAGGATCCGTTCGCCCTCGGGCGCGGCGCCTCGGCCGTGCTCGACGATCGAGGCGCCGTGGTCGGCTGGAGCACACGTGCGCAGGAGCTGCTGGGCTATCCGGCCAAGGAAGTGATCGGACGGGCGTGGCAGGACCTCCTGGTGGACGCCCGTGACCTGCCTGTCGTGCGGTCCGTCGTCGTGGACGCCATGAGGACGGGGGGCTGGTTCGGGGTCCTGCCCGTCCGGCACCGCGACGGACGGCGTATGGAAATGGGTTTCCGGGCCCGCGCGATCACTCGGGACGGGGACGGTCGGGAGTGGATCCTGGTCGGAGCCCCCGCCTCGGAGGTCATTGCCTGGCAGCGGGACCGTGCGCTGCTGGACGGCCTGTACCGCCGGTCCCCGATCGGTCTGGTCACTTACGGCCCGGACAGCAGGGTGATCCGGGTCAACCGTGCGGTCGAAAAGGCGAGCGGCGTCCCGGCCGAGGCGCCGGTGGGCCGTCGCCCTCGCGAATTCATGGTCGACGAGGACGCGGGTCCGACCGAAGAGCGGGTACGGCACGTCCTGGAGACCGGCGAGCCGTTGATCTTCACGGAGCAGTCGGCCCGGGCACGCCATGATCCGCGCCGGGACCGGATCGTGTCCGTCTCGGCGTTCCGGATGGAAGACCCCGCGGGCCGGGTCCTCGGCGTGGCCGAGACGATCGAGGACGTGACCGACCGTCATCGGGCCCAACGCAGACTCGCCCTCCTGAACGAGGCAAGCGCCCGGATCGGAACCTCACTGGACGTGGCACAGACGGCCCGGGAACTGGCCGAGGTGGCCGCACACGGCCTCGCCGACTACTGCTCGGTGGACCTTGTGAAGCCGGTGACACTTGGTGACGAACCACCCTCCAGTGTGAGAGGTCCGCTGCTCCGAGTAGCCCTCTCGCCCCCGGAACGCCGGGTCCCGTACCAGGAGGGCGAGGTGGTCCCGGTCCTTCCGGATTCCCCGCAGGCGCGGTGCCTGGCCGAGCGCCGCCCGATACTCGACCGGCTGCTGTCCCTGCGTCCCGAGTGGTACGCCATGGACCGGCGGCGGATCGAGATAGCCATGGGTCTCGGTGTTCATTCGCTGATCGTGGTGCCTTTGGTGGCGCGCGGCCTGGTACTGGGCGTAGTGAGCCTGTGGCGAGTGCGCCACTCGGAGCCTTTCGAGGACGACGATGCCGCGGTGGCCCATGAGTTTTCCTCGCGTGCGGCCGTCTGCATCGACAACGCGCGCCGCTTCACCCAGCAGCAGAGCGCCGCCCTGACCCTGCAGCGCAGCCTGCTGCCGCGTGCGGTGTCCGACCTGCCGGCGGTCGAGGTGGCCTGCCGCTACCTCCCGGCGAGCGGTGAACCGGGCATCGGCGGTGACTGGTTCGACGTGATCCCGTTGTCAGGGGCCCGGGTCGCACTCGTCGTGGGAGACGTGGTCGGCCACGGGCTCCATGCCGCGGCCTCCATGGGCCGCCTGCGCGCCGCCGTGCGCACGCTGGCCAGCCTCGACCTGGAACCGGACGAGGTGGTGGCACGGCTGGACGATCTGGTCAGCCTGCTGGCCGCCGAGCTGGAGGCGAACGCCGACGGCAGCGGGGGGTCCACAGTGGACCAGATGCTTGGGGCCACCTGCGTGTACGCGGTCTACGATCCGGTCTCCCGGCACTGCTCCCTGGCACGCGCCGGTCACCCGGCACCGATGCTGTCCACCCCGGACGGCGAGGTGACCGTGCTCGACCTGCCCGCGGGTCCACCGCTGGGTCTGGGCGGGCTGCCCTTCGAAACGTACGACCTCGACCTCCCCGAGGGCAGCCTGCTCACGCTCTACACCAACGGTCTTCTGGAGGCGCGCAACGGCGACATCGACGCCGCGCTGGAGCACCTGCACACATGCGTCACCCACGTTGCCGATCCTCTGGAAAGCACCTGCCACGCCGTGGTCGAAGCGCTGCTGCCGAAGGAGCACCTCCCCACCGACGACGTCGCACTGCTCATCGCCCGTACCCAGGTGCTACCGCCACAGGATGTCGCCACCTGGCAGCTGCCCCTGGAAGCGACCGCCGCTGCCCGTGCCAGGGAGCTGGCCACGGCGCAACTGACCGAATGGGGCCTGATGGAACTGGCCTTCACCACCGAGCTGGTCGCCAGCGAGCTCGTCACCAACGCCTACCGGTACGCGACCGGCCCCGTCACCCTGCGCCTCGTCCGTACGCACTGCCTGATCTGTGAGGTGTCGGACGCCAGCCACACGTCCCCTCACCTCCGACGGGCCCTCAGCACGGACGAGGGCGGACGCGGGCTCTTCCTGGTCGCGCAGCTCACGGAGCGGTGGGGCACCCGCTACAGCCACGACGGCAAGACCGTCTGGACGGAGCAGCCTCTGCCGCACGCGTGACCCGCGTGACCAACTGCCCGCTCAGCGGGTCGGCATGCCTCCGTGCGGGCTGTCGACCACCAGGGGCAGTGACCCTTCGGCCAGGTAGAAGTGCCCGGGGAAGTAGTCGATGTGGAGGTGACCGCCGTCCTCGTCCGTGGCCAAGGCCCGCAGATTCTCCGCGAGCACCGCCCTGCCGGCGGAGTCACCGCTGATCACAAGGATCTGCCGCTCGGCGTCCCGGCGGATGAGAACGCCGGGGCCGGAACTCTTCAGGACCTCGACCCCGGCCAGGGCGTCGCCGCCGGGCGAAGAGGTGGAGCTGAGCAACCCCTCGCCCCGGGCCACCGCGCTTGCCAACCAGGTCAGTTCGTCCGCTGACGCGGAGAGAGCCACTTCGGTGTACCTGGGGTCGGAGACCACTCTCATGGGCGTCATTCCTCCAAAGCCGGGCTCCCGAAGGGGTTGGTGAGCACAGCTTGGCACGGGCCATCGAGCCGCGCTCACACCCGCTTGGACGCCCAGCCCGGCAGCCGACGAAGAGCGGTGTCCAGCGGTCACCTGGTTCTCCACGGACTGTCATAGGCGGGTGAGAGCCTGGACCGGTGCTGATCGAGGGATTCGAGAACGCCCCCGTTGTCGCGGGGGAGGAACTGCTGGCACTGCCGGGGTTCTGGGCGGCCTACCTGATGTGGCTGAGCCAGACAGAGGAGTACGACCCCGTCCCGGGGTGGTTCGGTGTCGACGGGGCCGATGCTGACGCGGCCTTCGACGCACTGCGCGACGAGGACCGGTGGCCTGTCTTCCGGATCCCGTTCGCGGACGGCCACACCGCGCTGGTCCTCGGTTGCAACATTCCCGAGGATCCGGGGACGGAGTACTTCATCACCCACCCCGAGTGGGGACGGCACGGCCACCTGGCCACCGTCGCCGGTCACCACGCCGGCCCGGGACTCTCCTGGCGAGAGCTCCACCACATCGCCCGCACGCCCGACCTCGACGCCCCGGGAGTCCACGCCGAACACGCGCGCCTGCTCCTCCTGCTGCCGACGCTCGGCGACCAGGACATGCCCGAGGACGCCGCGGACGTACTCGGCGACGCGCTGGCGCGAGTCGGCCTCCCCACAACGCAGGCACCGTCCCTCGCCGAAGCGCTCCTCGCGGACCACCCCTTGTGGGAGCCGGCCGAGTGGACGCTTCCCGCCGCCTCCCCGCTCTCTGGCAGCCAGGAGCCCTTCCACGGAATCCTGCACTGCGACGAGTCCCTGAGCCCGCGGTGCGGTACTCACCTGGCCCGGGGCATCACCCGAGAGCAGAGCGACCGACTGGCCCACGCACTCGGCACCTGGCCCGCCACATGAACGGCCCACCGGCCGCGGCGGTCCGAGTTCGACGCGAGGTCGGGACCACCGCCGTTCGGATCACCCAAGGCGGCCCTTCAGGTGATTGCCGGACCCCTCATGAGCCGGGCGGCCGTCACCGGGGTACGACGTCTCAGCAGAGGACGAACCCAGCACGCCGTGAGGAGCTTGGCGATGTACGCAGCGATCCGGCGGTACGAAGGAGTGACCGATTCGGCCGAGGCCGCACGTCTCGTGAACGAGGGGTTCGTGGCGCTCATGCGTCAGGTCCCCGGCTTCGTGGCCTACTACTGGATCGATACCGGGGACGGATCAATGGTCTCGACGAGCGTCTTCCAGGACCGGGCCGGTGCCGACGAATCGATCGCGAGGGCCGCGGACTTCGTGCGGGACAACCTCGCGTCACTGCTCCCCAACGCTCCCCAGGTCATGGCCGGCGAGGTGGTGGCTTCCGCATGACAGCGTTCCGACCAGCCACATGAGCCGGCCCAGCCGCGAATCCATGGCCATGGGGGAAGGGCAGCTCGCTGCCTGGTGATGCCCGGCCGGGCAGTGGCCGGGCTGGTGGCCGATGGGCTGCTGCACCGCACGGCGCCCGATGCACCCGGCCAACAGTGTGGGGTCGCTCGCGGCACGACCTGGATCCGGCGACGCGCCCGGCGACGGAGGCGTACGACCCGCGCGAGGTGACGCTGATCAGTCCCGGGCGATGGATAGGCTCACGGCATGGACGTCCGTGTGGAGATCGCCCGGGAAGCGAGTCAGGAACTCGTGGATGCCTTCGCCCGGCTGCTACCGCAATTGTCTTCGACGGCGGACCCGCTCGGTTACGAAGCGATCGACCGGATCGTGACGTGTGATGCCACCACGGTGCTCGTCGCCCGGACATCCGATGAGATCGTCGGCACCCTGACGCTGGTGCTCCTGCCCTTGCCGTCCGGCTTGCGAGCCCGTGTCGAAGACGTGGTCGTGGACAGCGTTGCGCGGGGCCGGGGAGTCGCGGGCCTCCTCACCCAGGAGGCCTTGCGGATTGCCCGGGAGGCGGGCGCCCGGACGGTTGATCTCACCTCCCGGCCGGATCGCGCGGCAGCGAACCGGCTTTACGAGCGTCTGGGCTTCCAGGCCCGGCGGTCGACGGTCTACCGCTTCCCGATCGAGCGGGACGACTCCGGACCGGACGGGCGTAGCTGAGGACACCGGCTCCAAGCATCGAGCTGCGAAAGTTCTGCTCCGGAGCCAGGGAGTACCTCACGAGCAAAGAGGAATTGCCCTATTGACCTGCGGAACTTGCAGGCACCCGCTTGCGCGTGGTGAATGACACAGGAGCTCTCCAACATGGGACGGGCAGGGGGTGCAGGGGACGCCTCCCGCGCGGGAGGTTGCCGCCGACTGGTCGGTACGCGTACCGCGTCCAGCGCAGCGGCAACCTCATCTTCGGTCGCACCCGCCGGCGCATCCACGATGCGCCCCAGCGCCTCACTCACCCCAGTGAGCGTGTCCGCCGGCAGCCGGCGCGGGGTTGTCGTTTCACTAGTGCTGCGGATGGCCCTGTCGTGTCGGCTGCAGCGCGTTGGCGTACACGTAGTCGCCGACGTTGGTGCCGATCATGTTCCCGTCCTCGGCGTCCCAGCGGTAGTGCACGCCCAGCCAGAGTCGGCTGAACTCGCCCTCCTGGGCGACCTGGCTGAAGCTGTCCATCCGGCGGTACGCCTTGATGGTGTGCGGGTCCTCGGAGTGTGCGATGAACGAGGCCTTGTCACGGCCGAAGAAGTGCTTCATCGCGCTTGCCCACGCAGCGGTGAAGTTGGCGTGCCCGGAGGTCCAGGCGGGGAAGCACGGGGTGAACGGTGCCCCCGCGCGGTCCGCGCTGAGCGGCTCCCAGGTGGCGTTCGCGCCGCCCGTCGCCTGGATCGCGCTCACCGGGCGCCACAGTTTGATCGGGGTGTCGAACTTGGAGTCCCAGGCCGCGATCCCGGCATCCGCCAACGACAGCGCCGACAGCGCGAACAAGTGGGTGGTCTCGTACGTGTCGAGCTTGAACTTCTTGGCGACGATCCCGGTCAGTTCGAGCAGTTGCCCCGGGGGGTGGTAGGTGCCGTTCAGGTCATGGTCCCAGAACCAAGCGATGACGGTCTGGTTGTAGGTGCGCTCGGTGGAGTCGACGGCACCGACCCGTCGCACCTCGTCGCGCTGGGCCGCGTACTGCGGGCTGGCCACCAGATCGGCGTAGGAAGTGAAGCCGCGCAGGGTAGGAGGCCGGAACTGCGAGCCGGAGCGGAGCACGAACGGCCTCACCTTGCCCCAGTTCGGGGTCACCGCGTCGCTCGGCTGCTTGCAGGCCCCTTCGTCAGCCGTCGCCTCTTCACCCGTCGGCCGCCAGGCTCCAGGTGTGGTGGTGTCGCCGTGGTAGCGCGCCGGGTTGTCCGAACCGTCGCCCGCCCGGTCTCTGTTGATCCGCCGCACCACGCGGTCGACCACCAGGCGGTCCAGGGGGTCGTAGGAGTGGGGGGAGCGACCGGTCCGGGCCTTGTACTTGGCGTCGATGTAGGCCTGATCGCCCGGATAGAGCTGCGAGATCATCCGGTACGCCGTGCGGTCGATCAGCCGCTCCTCCTCGCCCGGACGCGGCCGCGAGTGTTTGTCGGCATACTTCAGTGGCCGGCTGAGGTACGGCTCGTACTTCAGGGTTCCGTACGTGTACTGATAGGCGCTCTCCGCGTTGTAGATCGCCGCGAAGACCATCGCACCGGATCTGGAGAGTTTGCCGGGCGAGGCGTCCCAGCCCCGCGCATTACGGAACGTCTGGAGCAGGACCTTGTTCCAGTACTGCGTCGGATCGTCCTTGTGCCCTGTCGCGGCGGCGGCCTGTGGCGCACCGGCCCCCAGGGGACTCAGCCCGGCGAGCAGGGCACCGGCCACGACGGCGGCCCGTAGCCGTCCCAGACGTCTGCCGGCACGGGACTTCAGGCGTGGGAGCCCGGACTTCGCGGCCGACCGACGGCCATGATGGGGCTTGAGAGGCACAGCATTCCTTTCGACGTCGCTGATCGACAGCGGCAGCGTAATGTCGAATATGCCGAAATGAAGATCAACCACGCCGATACGCCGTGCGTCTTATTCGACTTCAGGATTCACGCGGAAATGCTCATCCAGTCATGATTGACAGCCAAACCGAGCTGCGATCACCCAGACATGGAGATGTCACTCGTGTGAGCGATTTCCTCGCACCACCTGTACGGCGGCTGCCGCCACCGTACAGGTACACCACCAGGCTACGTATAACGATCAACAGCTGGAATATCAGTCGGGATGGGTATCGCTGGATCCCCTGCTGAATCCGCCGACAAGGCAGTATTTTGTCACCTTGTATCCGACAATGTATTTCTCCCGCTCCGCTACGTATTTCTGCACGTAGGGCGCGTTGCTATGGAAGGTGTATGCCGCCTTGTCGCGGTAGAGTTCGTATTGGACTCGATTGATTCCGCCGCCGACGGGCTGATTCTCCGTGTATACCAAGGTGTTGGGTTCGTTGGCGTGAATTTTGGGGACCGTCCGCGCCACGAGCTTGTCGTACGCGCGCGCCGCCACGGCGTCCTTGAGATAGAGATCGACCACCAGCGCGAACCCCGAGGAGTCCGCGCACTCGTCCGCGGAGTGGGCACTCTTGGACGTGACCCATGTTGAATGGTCGGACCTCTCGGCGGCGTACGCCGACGACTGTGTGAGTAGTGGTCCCGCGAGGACACCGGCGATGGTGACGGCGGCGAGAACCCTCGTAAGCATATTTTCTCCTCCTTGTGGCGCGATAATGGTGTTTATCTTTCAAGGCGTCGAGAGTGTGGAATGACGGCTGTACGAGAGCACCGATTCCCGAGGGGAGACATCGCGGTAACGCGATGACACAAGGGGTCACCCGCGCAGCCGCATGACCGCCCCGACCGGAGCGGGGTCTCGTCCGTCAGACCTCCGCGCGCCACAAAGCGCCGCCCCGGTTTGCCGCTGCGCCGACGGTTCGTCTGGGCGAAGCCGGCGTGCGAGGCGGGGAGCTGCGGCATCAGGCGTCCTGGTGGTGGTTGCGAGCGCGTCGAGACGGATCACCGCGATCGACGTTGCTACCGTCCATTTCGCCTAAAGCATTCCCAAAAAACCGATTCGCGCTTTTTGGTGTTCGAGGACACGGACCATGAATGACTTTTCCCGTCGCGGACTGCTCAAGGCGACAGCGGTCGCCGGTGCCGGTGCGGTCGTCGTGTCGGGCGCCGCGGGCACCGCGGCAGCCGCTGCCGGCGCCGTGACCGGGGCGTCCGAAGGCGATCTGTATGGGGCGGAGTGCAAGCCGGCGAAGCTGACCGGCCGGATCGTCCGCCCCGAGGACCCGGGATACACGGACGCGCGCCTCGGCTGGGACCAACTCTTCTCCCACTATCCGCTGATCATCGTCTTCGCCCAGAACACCCAGGACGTGGTCAACGCGCTGACGTGGGCGCGGCAGAACGACGTGGCGGTGCGGGTGCGGAGCGGCCGCCACGCCCTCGAGGGCTGGTCGAACGTGGACAACGGCCTCGTGATCGACATCAGCGAGCTGAAGTCGGTCCACATCGACGCCAAGTCGCGTATCGCGACGGTCGGCGCCGGGCTCAACCAGGAGGAAGCGGTGACCACGCTCGCGAAGCAGAACTTCGCGGTGACCACCGGATCGGAGGGCAGCGTAGGCCTTTCCGGTGCGACGCTCGGCGGCGGATTCGGCTTCCTCACCCGCTGGCTCGGCATGGCCTGCGACAGCCTGGTGGAGGCCGAGATCGTCGTCCCGTCGGGTAAGGAGTGCGCCAAGACGATCAAGGCGGACCTGCACAACAACTCGGACCTGCTCTGGGCGCTCCGCGGCGCGGGGAACGGCAACTACGGCATCGTCACGTCACTGACCTACAAAGTGGCTCCGCTGAAGAGCGTCGCCTATCTCCAGGCGACGTGGCCAGACATCGACAACCTCCGCGCCATCTTCGAGGCATATCAGCGTACGGCGCCGACCACCGACGCCCGCCTCGGAACCCAGCTCGAGATCCACAGAAACCAGATCTTCCTGTTCGGGGTTCTCCCCGAAGGAACGCCGGACGAGACGAAGAAGCTGCTGGCCCCGATCCTGTCGATCGACAGCCCGACCGTCACCACGCAGGTCGGCAACTGGGGCGACGTGTACGCGGGATTCCAGGTTCCGATCGAGCAGGAACCGGCGAACTGGAAGTTCCACTCGCAGTTCACCAGAAAGCCGTTCCCGGGCGACGCGATCGACATCGTCGAGTCGTTCGTCAAAACCGCCCCGACGGATGACAGCAACTACTTCGTCCAGGCTTTCGGCGGGAACGTCAGGAAGAGCCCGCGCGGCGGCACCGCGTTCCCGCACCGCGACGCGCTCTTCTACGCCGAACCCGGCGTCGGCTGGGGTAAGCGCAGCGACCAGCCGGGCGTCTGCGACCCGCTCACCTCGCAGTGCCAGGCCTGGATCGCCGAGTTCAGCCAGGCCCTGCGGACCTACGTGGACGGCGCCTACGTCAACGTGCCGAACATCGCGCAGCAGGACTGGGAAACCGCCTACTGGAGGAACAAATTCGACCGGCTCCGCAAGATCAAGGCGAAGTACGACCCCGACAACGTCTTCCAGTACGAGCAGAGCGTCCCGCCCGCGGTCTGCTGACCGAGCACGGCCCGAGCCCCCTCGCGACCGGCGAGGGGGCTCAGCCATGCCTACCCGTTGCTCAGGGGCCGTCAGCCGACCAGGTCGGTCACCAGGCTGCGGATCCGCTGATCGATCTCATCTCGGATGGGGCGGACCGCATCAACCCCCTGCCCGGCGGGGTCGTCGAGTTGCAGCGCGCGCCGGAGACCGGCCCCAGCAAAGCGATCAGCGCGCCCAGGCCGAAGACGGTGGCGAGCGAGTTGGCGAGCAGGTGCACGCCGACGTCCCGCGACAGCTCGGTCGCCTGAATACCAGCCGCGCCGCGTGTCCCCACGGTGGGAGCCTCCGCGACGGATGACGGCCCATGTCGATCGGGCACCGTCTTCTCCTCGCACCAGAAGTCCTTGGTCCGAGCCCTGTCCGCCCGCCGGGCCCCGCAAAGGGAAGTGTCGGCCGCAAGGTCCCGCCCACTCAGTGGTGCGGGTCTTTGTTCTGATGGTGGGAAACCTGTTCGCGTGCCGTCCGCCACCGTGACCGGGTCTGCTCGACCACGCTGTCCCACTGTCGGTGGACCTCGTGGTCGGAAGGGCGGTGGCCCTGGCGGATCCGGCTGAGCTCGTCTCGTACTTCTCGTCCCAGTGCCGCCGACGCGACCAGGACGAGCATGGCAGCGAAGAGGGCGGAGAGCATCGCGAAGACGGCGCCGACCACCCCGTAGCGTGCGGCGGAGGAGTTGAAGAGGCGCGGCATGTAGAGGGTCGCGCCCACCGAATAGGCCACCGTCAGAACGGCGGCGGTGATGCCGAAGGGGAGCAGGTCCGGCCGGCTGATCCGCTTCGCCGACAGGATCCGGCCGCTCCAGACGAGGAACGCGGCGGTCACCGGTACCTGGCACACGGAGGCGGCCAGACCCAGCGCGCCCCCGCCGAGGAGCGCGGAGAGTGTCGCGGTGAGCACCCCGTAGCCGCCGAGAGTGAGGATCCACCACAGGCCGTTGCGTGTGTTGCGCACGCTGAGAGGCTTGAGTTCCCATGCCTGTTCGAAGAGCCGCTGCATGGCGCGCGCGAAACTCAGCACCGAGATCGTCAGGAACACGACCCCGAAGATGCCCACGCTCGCGCTGGTGCCTTCGGCGGGAGAGAAGAGGGAGTTGACTGCCGTGGCGCCCGCTCCGGTGAGGTGGTAGCGCTTGATGATCCGCTCGGCGGCGTCGTAGTGCACGAGGTTGCCGAGGACGGCGCCGAGGAGGATGGAGAGCGGGATCAATGCCGTCAGGGCGCTGGACGCCAGGGCCATCGAGCGGTCGAAACCCACGATCTTCTGAAACCGGTTGATGACCCGCAAGGCGAAGGCGGGACGCAGCCAGAAGGTCAGCGTGCTGACGAGGCGCTCTCGATTGATCCCCGCCGTGCTGCCCTCCGTGAAGATCGGGACCTGTGGGACGACGCGAGCCTAACGGACGGTCGCAGGACCGATGAGGGGCGACACGAGCGGCCACCTGCCGGGCTCGGGCGCGGTGTCGGTGCTCGAACGCGGTGTCAGTTCTGGTCGACGAGCAGGTGGATGGGGCCTCGCAGGACGGGGCTGGGGCGGTACGGAGGTGGGTCGGTCACCAGGGTGGGGTCGGCCAGGCGGCGTACCAGTGCGGTCAGGGCGATCTGGGTTTCCAGTCGGGCCATCGGGCCGCCGAAGCACAGGTGGATGCCGCTGCCGAAACCCAGGTGCTGGTTGTCCTGGCGATCGGGGTCGAAGCGGTCGGGATCGTGGAAGCGGTCGGGGTCGCGGCTGCCCGAGGCGAGCATGAGCATGACCTTCGAGCCCTTGGGGATGACGGTGTCGCCGACGGAGATGTCGCTGTACGCCGCCCGCCACGGAATGATGTGCACGGGGGGCTCGTAGCGCAGCAGTTCCTCGACCAGCGGTACGACCAGGTCCGGTTCGGCGCGCAGCCGTTGCAGCACGTCAGGGCGGCGCAGCAGCGTCAGCATGCCGTTGGTGATGAGGTTGACGGTGGTCTCGTGGCCCGCGATGAGCAGCAGGTTGGCGGTGCTGACGATCTCGGCGTCGGTCATCCGCCCGTCGGGCCCGTCGTCGTTGGCCAGCCGTGTCAGAAGGTCGTCGCCGGGGTGGCCGTGGCGTTGTTCCAGCAGTCCGCCGAGGTAGTGGCGCAGGTCTTTGGTGGCCTGTATGCCGTTGTCCAGTTTCTCCTGCGGGTCGGTCTTGGGGTTGTAGTCGATCGAGTCGATGATGGCGTTCACCCACACGTGGAATCGCGGTTCGTCCTCGCGCGGCACACCGAGCAGGTGGCAGATCACGGTGACAGGGAACGGGTAGGCGAAGTCGTCGACGATGTCGATCCGCTCCTTGCCCGCGAAGTCGTCGATCAGACCGGCGACAATGGCCGTCAGGTCCGGTTCCATGCCGGTCACGAGGCCCGGGGTGTGCGGGGGCCCGAAGTGACGCATCGCCAGGCGCCGCAGACGGTCGTGCTCGGGCGGGTCGAGGTTGATGAACGCCGGCGTGCCACGTTCCTGCATCGCGGGCATCGGATGCGCCAGGTTGCGGACGTCGGAGCTCAGGTGCGGGTCGTGCAGGATGCCGCTGAGTTCGCGGTAGGTGCTGATGACGTAACTGCCGTCCTCCTGCAGGGCCACCGGCGTCCTGCGCAGCTCGGCGTAGAGCGGGTACGGGTCCGCCCGGTTCGCGTAGTCGAGGATCCGGGGCAGGATGTCGGGCGTCTCGGTCGTGGTCATGTCGCTTTCCCTCCTGGTCCTCCCAGCGGTGCTGTCGCTTCCCTCCTAGCGGTGCTGCCGCATGGCGGTGACGCGCCGCTCGCCCGGGTCATGGCCGGTGACGACCACGGTGGCGCCCTGACCGAGCAGAGTGGGGCCCGGGAAGTCGACGGGCACCGGCTTCGCGTCGACGGGCTGGTCGGGCGTGGGGCAGGGGGGCGGGAAGGGCGCGGCCGTCTCGATCAGCCGCCGGTAGTGGTCCAGCCACTTCGCGTTGTTGAAGCTGACGGCCGCCGTGACGCGGCCCTGGTACCCGTAGGTGGCGACGAAGCGGTGGTCGGGCACGGATCCCTGGGTGACGACGACCTCGTCGGCGTAGGTCGGCACACCGACGGACTTGATGTTGACGCCGAACTGGATGGACCAGAACGTCGGGATGGTCAGGTGCGGCCAGCGGTCCGCCTGGGCGCTGACCATGTTGTGCGCGGCGATCTCCGCCTGCTCCACGGCGTTGGCCCAGTGTTCGAGCGAGATGAACCGGTACTCGTAGACGGGGTTCGGGCTGCGTGCCACGTCTCCGGCGACGAAGATGTCGTCGGTGACCAGGCCGTTGAGGTCGAAGGCGCGGCAGCCCGCGTCACAGGCGACTCCCCATATGCCCACCGCCAGTCCCGAGTCCCGCAGCCACTCGGTGTTGCGGATGCCCCCGAGCGCCACCACCGCCACGTCGGCGTCGACCGTGCTGCCGTCGTCGAAGTGGGCGCGGCGCAACCGCCCCTGCGCGTCGCCCTCCAGCTGGGTGACTCGGACACCGCAGCGCAGGTCGACGCCGTGCGCGCGCTGCATCTCCGCGGCGACCTCGCCGATCATCGCGCCGAGTCCCCCGACCAGCGGGGCCGGCGCGAGCTCGGCGACGGTCACCGGGATGTCGCGCTCGCGGCAGACGGAGGCGATCTCGGAGCCGGTGAAGCCCGCGCCGATGATCAGTACGCGGGAGGGCCCGGCGGCGACCGCCCGCTGCAGGCCTGCGGCGTCCTCGCGCGTGCGGACCACGAAGACACCGTCCAGGGCCGCCTCGGCCTCGACGGGCCAGGGCCGGGCCCGTACGCCGGTGGAGATCAGCATGCGGTCGAAGGGGACCGTGCGGCCGTCGGCGAGCCGCACGTGGTTGTTCGCCAGGTCCAGTCCGTCGGCGGGGACGCCCAGGAGCCACTCCGCGTCGATGTCACGACGCCGTGGCAGGGTGGTGCCGTCGGCCGGCACCCATCCGGTCAGTACCTGCTTGGACAGCGGGGGGCGGTCGTAGGGCTCCCCCAACTCGTCACCGATCATGGTCAGCTTCCCGGTGAACCCCTCGTCGCGCAGGGCCTCCGCGGCGCGCAGTCCCGCCAGTGACGCCCCGACGATCACGACGCGGCCGTCGCGCTTGAACCCCTGCAGGGTGTCGGCGGTGCTCATGACGGCGACGTCCCCACCGGCGCGTCCCGGCCCTCCAGCCGGTCGACCAGAATGGCCTGGACGGGGCAGGCCGCCGCGGCGCGCAACACCTGTTGGCGCTGGGCGTCGTCGGGGTTCGAGGCGTACATCAGCGCTTCCTCGCCGTGCATCCGGAACGCGTCCGGTGCCAGGAACGCGCACTGCGCGTACCCCTGGCACCGGGAAAGATCAACGACAACTCTCATCCCGACCTCCCTTGCGGGGACCGCGAAGCCGCGGGTCCTGAGGCAGCACTCCTACGGCGCCCGAAGCGCGAGGCACGCCTTCGTCGAAGACGCGAGGCACGCCTTCGTCGAAGAAAGGAGTCGGCAGGTCTCCGCAGGAAGAGTCGATCATCGCGAATGAGGTCTCGGCGTCTGCAAAACCGCCCGGAGAACCTGACCTTGCGGTCAAAAGCCTATCCCCGGCGCACGTCGTCCGCACGCCCGCCGCACGAGGTGGGCGGGCCTCAGAACACCCCGGTCATCCCCGCCACTCCGCCGATGAACGCGCTGAGCAGCATCAAGGCGCCCAGCGCACCGAGCAGCACCAGCAGCCCGCGCGGTACTCGACGCGCACCGCCCTTGCCGCAGACGACCAGGATCCCCAGCAGCAGCACCATCAGGCCGAGCAGGGAGATCGCCAGCCACCCGAACGTGGACGCGGTGCCCGTCTGCTCGTATCCGCCGGAGGCCACCCGCTGCAACGCGACCGTGTCGCCGACGGGCAGGTTCTTGCCGATCGAGGCGTTCGGGTCGACGACGGTGCCGTCGGAGGAGCGGAAGATGCCACTGCAGTGCGGATACCGGTGGCCCCCGACGTGTTCCCAGGCGCATGCTTCGATCCTGAGATGCCCCGGGGTGCCGGCCAGGCCCGTGGCGTAGGCGAAATGCGTTCCGGCGAACCAGGTCAGTCCGATGCCCGCGGCCACGAGAACGACGACCATGACCGCCGGACGGCCTGCCCGGACTCTTTCCCTGCGCCGGCCCCAGCCGTTCATCCGCTCTCCCCCGGAGTGTCAGCCCGGAACAACGCCCCGGTCGTCCCGGCCGTCCCAAGCTACGCTCTCGAGCGCGAGGTGCCGCCGTCGCCCCGGACACCGCGGCAGCCCATGAGCCGGCCGAACCGCTTCCTCCGACACCCGGACCGAAGCGCCGCTGGTGGCAGCGCCGCGGCTGATGCACGGAGGATGCGGTGGGCGGGCCTGCCCGCGGCTCGGGGCGGGGGAGCCACCTGCCGCTCGGGCACCTCGCCCTGGTCCTCGCCGAACGCTTCGACGCGCCGACCGACTTCGGCGGCCCGTTCGGCCACCGCGTCTCCTTCCATCAGCGGGGTTTCGCATGATCAGGTGACAACGCGTCGGCGGCTGGTGCCTCACTTCCGATAGCCGAGGATCGTCATCATGCCGGACTCCGAGTGGTACTGGTTGTGGCAGTGGAGCATCCACAGGCCCGGGTTGTCGGCGTAGAAGTCGACGACGAGTTTGTGGTGTGGCACCACGTGGGCGGTGTCCTTGCGGGCGCCGACCGCGCCGAAGCCGCCGAGGGCGAAGGTGTGGCCGTGCAGGTGCATGGGATGCCACATGTCGGTGGCGTTCATGAGGGTCAGCCGGATCCGTTCGCCGTAGCTGATCGGGTGGCGTTGCTCGACGGAGTACGGCTTGTGGTCGAAGGCCCAGTCGAACTTCTTCATCCCGCCGGTCAGCCTGATGCGCAGCTCGCGGTCCGGTTCGTCGTCAGTGAGGGCCACGGAGTCGTCCGGCACCAGGCGTCTGGCCGGGACGAGTTTGCCGTCGAGTTCGTCCGGGTGCACGGAGGGGTGAGGATTGTCCCCACTGCCGGTGCGCAGGACGGCCAGGGCCCTGGCGTTCTTGCCCTCGGCGAGCGCGACCAGCGGGAACACCCCGTCCTTGGCGGTGATCAACACGTCGTAGCGTTCGGCCATGCCGAGCAGCAACGCGTCCGTCCTCGTGTGCTCGACGGGGTAGCCGTCCGTGTGCGTGATCGTCATCTCGTGGCCGCCCAGCGCCACCCGGAAGGCGGTTTCGGCGCCGGCGTTGATGATCCGCAGCCGGATGCGGTCCCCCTTGCGGGCCCGGAAGACCGAAGGGGCCTTCGCGAGACGGCCGTTGACCAGGTAGAACGGGTAGTCGACGCTGCCTCCCTCGCTGTGCAGGATGCGGCTGTGGGAGTTCCGCAGGACGCGGGAGGGGCCATGGGGCTTCTCGTGGGCGGCCTTGTCATGAGCCTTGCCCCCGGGTTCGTCGTCCTCACCCATGCCCATGCCCGTCGCCATGCCCTTGCCGTCGAGCAGCTGTGCGAGCACACCGTCGGGGGTGGAGCCGGCCACGCCGTCCACCCAGTCGTCCAGGACGACGACCCACTCCTTGTCGTAGGACAACGGCTCCCTGGGGTCCTCGACGATCAGCGGGGCGTACAGGCCGCGGTCGAGTTGCAGCCCCGAGTGCGAGTGCAGCCAGTACGTGCCCGGGTGCGTCACGGCGAAGCGGTAGTTGAAGTCGTCGCCGGGCTTGATGGGGTGCTGGGTCAGGCCGGGCACTCCGTCCATGTCGCAGCGCATACGGACACCGTGCGAGTGCAGCGTCGTGGACACGGGCAGATGGTTGGCCAGGTTGAGATCGAGGATGTCGCCCGACTTGATCCGCACCTCCCTGCCGGGCAGCGAGTCGCCGTACGCCCATGATCTGACGGTCCGTCCGCCCAGGTCGAGGGTGGTCTCGGCGGCCGTGAGGTGGAACGAGCGGACGGGGCCGGAACCACGTTTCCTCTCGACGGCGAGGACCTCGGGATCGGACGGATTCACGTACCCCTTGGGTCCCCTGGGAATGAAAGGCCTGCCGCCGTGACCGACTCCGCTCCCCTGGTGCTCGCCCGGCCCGGGGTGCGAGCCGGGTTCGGAGGAGGAGTCGGACCCGGAGCAGCCGGCCAGGAGTCCCGAGCCGGCGGCCGCGATCGAGGCACCGAGCAGGGTGCGCCGCGTAGGTGTGTGCATGAATGAATAACACACGTTTTACGCTGATATGTCCTCGAACCCGGCACGGCGTGTCCCCCATCGGCGCAGACCTCGTCACCCCGAAGGCACCCCGAAGGCACCCCGAAACAGGGACTAAGGTTAGGCTTGCCTTATTCATTGAACGGAGTACTCGTGCGCACCTTGGGGTCGAAGGCCGTCCTGGCCGTGGCCATCGTCGGCGGTCTGCTGGCCGGATGTTCGTCCGGGAGCGGGGACGGGGACAACGACTCCTCGAAGAGCAAGAACACCTCCAGCGGCGACCGCAATCTCGTGAGCGGGGCCTCCGAGGGCCCCTCCGCCGCCCCCAGCGCAGTCGCCGCCGGGATGGGCGCGGGCGGCGCCAAGGACGGCGAATTCCCTCGGACCGTCGGACACTTCGAGGGCAAGACGGAGATCAAGAGCGCGCCCGGGAAGATCGCCGCGCTCAGCACCGGACAGCTGGACGACCTGCTGACCCTGGGCATCGTGCCGACCGTGACGACCCGCGCGGACAACGCCGGGCTGGCGCCGGACTATCTGAACGACGCCTTCCCCGCGTACAAGAAGCAGTTGTCGGCCATGACCGACGCGGGCACCCGCACCGCGCCCAACCTGGAGACGCTCGCCGCCGCCAAGCCCGATCTGATCCTGATCAACGACTCGCTCGGCGACCTCTACCCGAAGCTGTCGAAGATCGCGCCCACCGTCGTGACGGCCGGCAACGGCATCAACTGGAAGCGGGATCTCCTCCTCGTCGGTGACGCGGTCGGCAAGGGCGACAAGGCGCAGGAACTGCTCAACGGCATCGTGAGCGACGCCGCCGCACGGGGCGGGCAGCTCGGCGATCCCGCCGTCTCCATGGTGCGGTTCACGCCGGACCGGACGCGGATGTTCGGCGTGTCGTCGTTCACCGGCTCCATCGCCGTCGACATGGGGCTCTCCCGGCCCAAGTCACAGCAGTTCAAGGCGATTTCACAGGACATCGGGGCGGAGAGCATCGATGTCGCGGACGGGGACTGGATCTTCTACTCCGTGCAGGGCGACGCCTCCAAGACCGACGCGGGCAGCGTGCTCGCCGGGCCCCTGTGGAAGTCGATGAAGGCGGTCAAGGCCGGGCACGCGGTGAAGGTCGACGACGACCCCTGGTACCTCAACGCCGGCCCCACCGCCGCCCGGCTCGTCGTACGACAGCTCGCGGACACCCTCGTCAAGTGACCGGTCCCACGTCCCTCGCACGCCGCACGTCCGCCCCCGCGGGCGTGCGGCGTGCGACCTGGCTGGGTGTGGCCCTCCTCCTCGCCGTCACCGCAGCCGCCCTCAGCCTCGCCGTCGGCACCCGCCCCGTCCCGCTGTCCGCCGTCCTCGACGCGCTGGTGCACGGCGGCGGTTCACCGGACGCGCTGGTCGTACGGTCGCTGCGGGTGCCGCGGACCGCGATCGGACTGACCGCCGGTGCCGCCCTCGGACTCTCGGGGGCGGCGCTCCAGGCGGTCACCCGCAATCCGCTGGCCGACCCCGGCATCCTCGGGCTCAGCCAGGGCGCGGCGGCCGGTGTCGTGTTCGCCATCGCGCTCGGCTGGGCGAACGGCTTCGACGGGTACGTCTGGTACGCCTTCACCGGCGCGGTCCTCGCCGCCTGCGTCGTGTACGCCATCGCCTCGCGCGGACGCGGCGGCGCCTCCCCGGTGAAACTGGCGCTCGCCGGCACGGCCCTGTCGGCGATGACGGCGGGAGCCACGACCGTGGTCCTCACCTCGAGTTCGGCCACGCTGGACCAGTTCAGGTTCTGGCAGGTGGGCGCGCTCAGCGGGCGCGACGCGGCGACGGTGGGGCGCATGCTGCCCTTCCTCGCCGCCGGTGCGCTGCTCGTGCTGGCCTGCGCCCGCGGCCTGGACGCGCTCGCGCTCGGCGACGACACCGCACGGGCACTGGGCCACCGGGTCACGCTCGTACGGGGCTGTGCGGCGCTCGGCGCGACCGTGCTCACCGCGGCCGCGGTCGCCGCCGCGGGCCCCATCGCCTTCATCGGCCTCGCCGTCCCCCACCTCGCCCGCCGACTGGTCAAGGGCGGCCACCGCTGGACCCTTCCCCTCTCCGCACTGCTCGGCGCCGCCCTGCTGCTCACCGCGGACGTGGCGGGCCGGGTGGTACGCGCCCCGGCGGAAGTGCCGGCCGGGGTGATGACCGCGCTGGTCGGCGTGCCGGTCCTGGTCGTCCTCGTACGGCGGAAGGGCATGGCCTCGTGACCAGGGCCCCCACGGCGCCCGCCGAGCCCACCGCGAGCCGCACCGCGTACCCGCACGCGGCCGGGCTGTCCGTGCTCCGCCACCGGCGCCTCTCCCTCCTCCTGCACCGGCGCGCCGCCGTCGTCGTCACCGTCCTTCTCCTGCTCCTCGCGGGCGTGATGCTGCTCGCGGCGTGCGTCGGGCAGACGTATGTCCCGCCGGGCGAGGTCTGGCGGGTGCTGCGCGGCCACGGCGGCCCCTACGACCTGGTCGTCGGCGAGCTGCGGGTCCCGCGGATCGTGCTCGGCGCGCTGGTCGGGGCGGCGCTCGGGCTCTCCGGGGCGCTCGTACAGACCGTCACGCGCAACCCGCTGGCCAGCCCGGACGTCATCGGCGTCGGGCACGGGGCCGCCGCCGCGACCGTACTGGCGCTGGCCACCGGAACCGTCGCCTCCCCCGGCGCGCTGCCCGCCGTCGCCGTCACCGGTGGTCTCGCGGCCGCCGCCCTGGTGTACGTACTGGCCTGGCGGCACGGAATGCAGCCGAGCCGGTTCGTCCTGACCGGGGTGGGCATCGGCGTCGCCCTCTCCGCCGTCGTCCAGCTCTACCTCACCGACAGCGAACTGGCCGCCGCCGAGCAGGTCAAGCTGTGGCTGACGGGCAGTCTGAACGGGCGCGGCTGGGAGCAGGCGGGCCCCCTCGCCGGGGTCCTCCTCCTCGCGCTGCCCGCCCTGGTGTGGGCGAGCCGCGCGCTGCGCCCGCTCGGCCTGGACGCCGACACGGCCGCCGCGCTCGGCGTCCGCGTGCAGCGCACCCAGCTCGGTCTGACCGTGCTCGGGGTGGTGCTCGCCGCGGTCGCGACCGGCGCGGCGGGCCCGGTCGGCTTCGTCGCCCTCACCGGGCCCCAACTGGCCCGCCGCCTCAGCCGCACCCCGCAACTCCCCCTCGCCGCCTCCGCCCTGACGGGCGCGCTGATCGTGGTGGGCGCCGACCTGGTGGCCCGCACGCTGGTGCCGCCGCTGGAGATCCCGGTCGGGGCGCTCACATCCCTGGTGGGCGGTCCCTATCTGCTGTGGCTGCTGGGCAGGTCGGGCCGCCGCTGACGGGATCGCCGTACCTACGGTGGAAACACCGAGGGCGCCTACCGGTCGTACGACCGGTAGGCGCCCTGCGAACTCCGTCCGCGACTAGATGGTGGCGGTGTCGATCACGAAGCGGTAGCGGACGTCGCTCGTCAGCACCCGCTCGTAGGCGTCGTTGATCTCGGATGCGCTGATCAGCTCGATCTCGGCGCCGAAGCCGTGCTCGGCGCAGAAGTCCAGCATCTCCTGGGTCTCCCGGATGCCGCCGATACCGGAACCGGCGAGGGTCTTGCGGCCGCCGATCACGGAGAAGAGGTTGAGCTTGACGGGCTCCTCCGGGGCGCCCACGTTCACGAAGGCGCCGTCCGTCCTCAGCAGGGACAGGTAGGCGTCCAGGTCCAGCGGGGCGGACACGGTCGACAGGATCAGGTCGAAGGTGCCGCGCAGTTCCTCGAAGGTCTTCGGGTCGCTGGTGGCGTAGTAGTGGTCGGCGCCCAGCTTCAGCCCGTCGTCCTTCTTGCGCAGGGACTGCGACAGGACGGTCACCTCGGCACCGAGCGCGTCCGCGATCTTGACGCCCATGTGGCCGAGGCCGCCCATGCCGAGGATCGCGACCTTCTTGCCGGGGCCGGCGTTCCAGTGCTTGAGCGGGGAGTACGTGGTGATGCCGGCGCAGAGCAGCGGCGCGGCCACGTCGAGGGAGATGCCGTCGGGGATACGGACGGTGTAGTTCTCGTCGACGACGATCTTCTCGGAGTAGCCGCCGTAGGTCGGCTCGCCGTTCTTGTCGAGGGCGTTGTACGTGCCGACGCCGCCTCCGGTGCAGTACTGCTCCAGGCCGGCCTTGCAGTTGTCGCACTCGCGGCAGGAGTCGACGAGACAGCCGACGCCCACGCGGTCGCCGACCTTGAACTTGGTGACGCCGGAGCCGACCTCGGAGACGATGCCGGCGATCTCGTGACCCGGCACCATCGGGAAGATCGCCTCACCCCAGCCCTCCCGGGCCTGGTGGATGTCCGAGTGGCAGATACCGGCGAACTTGATGTCGATCAGGACGTCGAACTCACCGACCGGGCGGCGCTCGATGGTGGTGCGCTCCAGCGGAGCCTTGGCGGCGGGGGCCGCGTACGCAGCAACAGTGGTCATGCCGGGGGTTCTCCTAAGGAGTGGTGTGTCCTGTGCCCGGCTGCCTTCGGTCGGGCACGCTGTACAGCTTGCCCGAGCGGAGAGCCTTCACCCAGGTCACGGCTTTGCGTACGTCCGCTGGTCCTACTACTGGCGGGGTCAGGTTCACCGGCGTACGACCGTGAATACTGGACGCATGGACGAACAGCCCTCCCCGCCCCTGGACCGGCGTGCCGAGCTCAGCGAGTTTCTGCGCACCCGCCGGGCCCGGCTGAAGCCGGAGGACGTGGGGCTTCCCGACTTCGGCCGGCACCGCCGGGTGCCCGGGCTGCGGCGCGAGGAGCTGGCGCAGCTGGCCGGGGTGTCCGTGGCGTACTACACGCGCCTGGAACAGGGCAACGGACGGAACGTGTCGGCGGAGGTGCTCGACGCGATCGCCCGCGCCCTGCGGCTGACGGACGCCGAGCACGCGCATCTCACGCACCTCGCGAAGCCCAAGGCGCACAAGAAGAAGCAGCCGGCACGGCCGCAGCAGGTACGGGGGGCGCTGCGGCAGCTGCTGGACTCGATGGACGGCGTCCCCGCGTACGTCGGTGGGCGGCGCACGGACATCCTGGTGTGGAACCGGATGGCGGCGGCCGTGTTCGGTGACTGGTCGGAGCTGGCGCCGCAGGAGCGGAACTGGGCGCGGCTGGTGTTCCTGAGGCCGGAGTACCGCGACCTGTACGTGGACTGGGAGCAGAAGGCGATCGACATCGTCTGCATGCTGCGCATGGACGCGGGCTGTCACCCCGACGATCCGCGGCTTTCCGCCCTGGTCGGGGAGCTGTCCGTGAAGAGCGAGGACTTCCGGCGGCTGTGGGCCACGCACGACGTCAAGGAGAAGAGCCACGGGGTGAAGCGGATGCGGCATCCGCTGGTGGGTGATCTCTCCCTCCAGTACGAGTCGTTCCGGCTGCCCGACGACAGCGAGCAGTCACTGGTCACCTACCACGCGGAGCCGGGGTCCGCCTCGGCGGAGGCACTGCGCCTGCTGGCCAGCTGGGGCACGGACGCGACCCGCGCGGGCGCGAGCACGCCCACGTAGCACCGGCCCGCTTCCCGGGGCTGCGCCCCGGACCCGGGTGCGTTCTTCGACTGCGGGCCAGTGGGGCTGGTCGCGCGGTTCCCCGCGCCCCTGAAAACCTCCGGGCGGCGCGGGTGGCCAAGGAAACCCGGCCGTCAGGGCTGGTACGGCGGGGCCGCTCCCCACGTCCACCTCGGTACCGGCTGGTCTCCCGGAGGGGTTGCGTCGGGGCCGGAGAAGTGGACGGCCAGGCGCGTGCCCCATTCCGCGTAGGCGAGGAAGGCGGAGCGGAACTCGGCGTCCGTGGGCAGGCCCGCGTCGTCCGCCGCGTCCTGGATCAGGTTGACCCACCGGCGGCGCTGCGCCTCGGTGATGTTCTTGCCGAAGTGTTTGGCGACCATGTGGTCATGGCCGCCCTGGGTCTCGGAGTAGGCGGGCGGTCCGCCGAAGACCTCGCCGAGCCAGAGGGCGACATGCATCGCGTGTTCGGGGGCCAGGCCCTCGAACACCGGTGCGAGGACATCGTCCTTGACGACCTTGGCGTAGAACGCCTCGGTGAGGCGGGCGAAGGCCTCGGCGCCCCCGGCCCAGGCGTAGAGAGTGGGGACCGCCGCGCCCGGGCCCCGTACCGTCGTCGGCGCGTAGTGGCGCATCTCCTCGATGTAGGGGATGTAGGGCTGGATCTCGGCGTAGAAGGCGGGGAACAGCTCCGACTTCCGGAATCCCTCGACGTGGTCCTCGGTCGAGGTCCAGGTGATCCGCAGGACGAAGTGCTCGAAGTCCTCCTCGCAACGCGCCAGCTCGTAGTCCACGCAATGCGGCGACGCGGCGAGCTGGGCCGCGGCCCGCGTGTAGGCGGCCAGGAACTCCGCGGACTTCTCCTCGGGAATGCGGTAGCGGATGTACTCGACAGTCGATGCGGTCATCCCCCCACACAAACACGGAGGGCCCGCCGGACGCTCTCCTTCCGACGGACCGCCACGCCGTGTCACCGCTCATGCGCTCAGCGAGTCGGCCCGTCGCCCTTGAGCGCCGCGACGAAGGGGGCCCAGGCGTACGCGGGGAGGACGAGGGCCGGGCCCTCGGGGACCTTGGAGTCGCGGACGGGGACGAGGCCCGGGAGTCCGTCGGCGACTTCGACGCACTCCCCGCCGTCACCGTTGCTGTGGCTGGACTTGCGCCAGAGGGCGACGCCGGGGAAGTCGCTCGCGACCTCTACGCAGTTGCCACCGCTGCCGTTGCTGTAGCTACAGCAAGACCGTGTGGTGCGAACTCAGCCCTTGACCGCGGAGCTGGCGACTCCCTGGACGAACCAGCGCTGGAAGAACGCGAAGACCACGAGGACGGGCAGGACGAGGAGTACGCCGAAGGCGAGGATCTGGCCCCAGTCGGGGGGCAGCTGGCCCTGGAAGACGCTCATCTCCAGGGGGAGAGGGCGCACCGACGGATCCGAGACCATCAGCACCGGCCACAGGAACGAGCCCCACTGGGTGAGGAAGGTCAGGATCGCGACGGAGGCGAAGGCCGACTTGCTCATCGGGACGATGATGGCGAAGAAGGTGCGCCAGGGGCCGGCCCCGTCGAGGCGGGCGGCTTCCTCGATGCTGGGCGGGATCGAGCGGAAGAACGTGTGGAACTGGTAGATCGAGAAGGCGTTGGCGATGAAGGGGATCGCCTGGATGAAGAGGGTGTTGCGCTGGCCGTTGAACATGTAGAAGAGCGGGACGGCCACGGACTCGAAGGGCACCAGCATCAGGAGCAGGACGAGGGTGAAGACGGCTTCCCGGCCTCGCCACTTCAGCCGTGACAGGCCGTACGCCGCCATGGAGTTGACGAACAGGCCGCCGGTGACGACCACGAAGGCCAGCAGCAGCGAGACACCCATGAAGCGCCAGAAGTAGCCGGTGCTGTCGGAGTTGAGACTGTCCAGGACGGCGGAGTAGTTGTCGAAGGACAGGTGGGTGGGCAGGAAGCCGGAGAGGCCGTTCAGGACTTCGTCGGAGGGCTTGAGGCTGCCCATGAGCAGGTAGAGAACCGGCAGGGCGAAGATGAACGCCAGGACGCCGAGTACGGCGTAGTCGAGGAAGCGGCGCAGCCGCGTGCGGGTCATGTGTCAGGCCCCGTTTCAGGTGTTCTCGGGCCGGACGACACGGCGCTGGACGAGGGTCAGGACGACGACGATCAGGAAGAAGATGACGGTGATCGCGGATGCCTGGCCGATGTTGTTCTGGTCGAAGGCGGTGGTGACGGCCTGGTACATCACGGTGCGGGTGGCGTCCTCGTCGAGTCCGCCACCGCGGATGAGGACGTAGACCTGGTCGAAGACGCGGAAGGAAAGCACCGAGGTGAGCATCACGACGAAGACGAGGGTGCCGCGGATGCCGGGCAGGGTGACGTGGCGGAACTGCTGCCAGCGGGTCGCGCGGTCGAGTTCGGCGGCTTCGTAGAGCTCGCCCGGGATCTGCTGGAGCCCGGCCAGCAGGATGACCATCTGGAAGCCGACGCCCTGCCAGACGGACAGCACGATGATCGAGGCCATGGCGGTGGCGCCGTCGCCGAGCCAGTCGAAGGCGCCCCAGTGGCCGAAGCTCACCGCGTGCAGCGTCGAGTTGAGCAGGCCCTGGTCGCTGCGGCTGAGGATGAGCCGCCAGATCACGGCGACCAGCGCCATGGGGAAGACGACCGGCATGAAGAAGAAGGACCGGAACAGGCCGATGGCCTTGAGCTTGCGGTTGAGCAGGGTCGCCAGTGCGAGCGCGAGGCCGGTCTGCAGCGGTACGACGACGACGGCGAAGGTCAGGTTGTTGAGCAGGGCCCGCAGGAACGGGCCTGACAGGTCCGGGTCGGTGAACAGGCGCCGGTACTGCTCCAGGCCGAAGAACGACGGCGCCAGCGGGGAGCCGAGGCGCACGTTGTAGAAGGAGAGGACGACGGCGTAGCCGAACGGCACGCCCACGAAGGCGATGAGACCGACGACGGCGGGGCTGGACATCAGCAGTCCGTGCACCCACTCGCGGTTCTTTCGCACCGTTCGCGCCGGCCTCGCGGGCTTCACAGGTGTCACGGGCGGGGCCTGCTCCGGGTCGGGGGGCGCGGGGTGCGCGGGTTCGTCGGATTTCACGGGTGGGTCCTGTTCCCGGCCGGGGGCGGACGCCGCTTGCGCGCGCCCGCCCCTGCCGATGGGTCCTACGGGATCTTGTAACCGGCGTTGTCGGAGAAGTCCTGGTCGATGGCGCGGGCGGCCTTGGCCAGGGCGCTCTTGGGGTCGGCTCCGCCGTAGATCGAGTTCAGGGCTCCGCTGAACTTCGAGGTGATGACGGGGTATCCGGCGGTCACCGGGCGGGTGACCGCGACGCAGGACTTGGTGATGTCACTGTCGCCGCAGGGCTTGGCGAGCTGGTCGGCGAAGAGCTGGAGCGGGCCGCCCTGCTTGTAGAGGGGGCTCGCGGCGAGCGCGGTCTTGGTGGCGGGCACGGCCCCGTTGGCCGTCGTCATGGCGGTGACGTTGGTGTCGTCCAGGAGGTTGTCCATGAACGCTCCCGCCGCCTTGGCGTTCTTCGAGTCGGCGCCGATACCCCAGGACCAGGAGCCCTGACCGGTCTTGGGGCCGTTGCCGAAGTCGGGCAGCGGCAGCACGACGAGGTCGTCACCGAGGGCCTTGCTGTAGGTGGGGTACATCCAGTGGCCCACCCAGCTCAGGGCGACGCGGCCCTTGGCAAAGGCGTTGCCGTCCGTGTTGGGGTCGACGGACGTCTTCCAGGACTGGAAGGTCTTCATGGCCGAGACCGCAGCGGGACTGTCGAGGGCACCCTCCGCCTTGCCGTCCTTGATGAGGGAACCGCCGGCCGACCAGACGATCGGGGCGAAGCCGTAAGTGCCCCACTCGTTGGCCAGACCGTTGTTCTCCTGGATGTCGAGGGTCTTGCCGTCGGGGTCCTTGGCCTTGAGCGCCTTGAGCGCGGCGGTGAACTGCGCCGCCGTCCAGTCGTCGGACAGGCTCGTCGGGTACTTCACCCCGGCCGCGTCCAGCAGCTTCTTGTTGCCGTAGATGCCGAGCCCGGAGTCGAACATGCCCAGGCCGTAGTGCTTGCCGCCGATCTCGCCCTGTGACTTGCTCGCGTCGGTGGCGTTGGCGAGGGTCTTGGCGGAGACGTAGGAGTCGATCGGGGCGAGCTTCTTGTTGTAGACGAAGTTCGCCATGGTCGGGCCGTCGAATTCCATCACGTCCGGCAGCTGGGAGGCGTCGGTGGTGGTGATGGTCTTGGTGTAGTCGCTCTCGGGAATCAGCTTCAGCTCGACCTTGATCTTGCTCTGAGAGGAGTTGAACGACTTCACCGCGTCCTGCAGCGCGGCGGCCTCGCTCTTCTGTCCCTGGTGCGCCCAGACACTGATGGTGCCCTTGCCGCTGCCAGCCTCGGCGGAGGCATTGCCGCTGCCGCTGCCTCCGCCGCAGGCGGCCAGTGCCGCCAGGGGGAGGGTGAGGGCCAGCCCCGTCGAGGCCGTGCGGCGGAACCTTCTGTTGGTCGAGCTCATGGACTGTGCCTCCGTGCTGTGGCGAGGTTTCGAGGTGCGGAAGTGCTTTCGGGGCGTGCGGGTGCGGGGCTCACGGCCTTGCGACTCAAGCGCTTGCGGCTCAAGCGCTTGCGGCTCGGGGGGCAAGGGCTCGGGGGTCACTGCGGTCCGCGCGGGCGCGGCGGGGCGGTGGTCTCGCGCAGGACGAGGCGGATGGGCATCTGCACATGTCCCGGCGGTTCGGCGACCGGCTCGTCCAGCTGCCGCAGCAGCAGCCGGGCGGCCTCGGCGCCCTGGCCGGTGACCGGCTGGGCGATGGTGGTCAGCCCGACCACGTCGGCGAGTTCGTGGTCGTCGAAGCCGATGACGGACACGTCGTCGGGCACCTTCAGCCGGTGGCGGCGCAGGGCGCGCAGCGCGCCCATCGCCATCTCGTCGGACTGCGCGAACACCGCGGTCGGCGGGCGCGCGGCGGCCAGCAGCTCGGTCATGGCCCGCTCACCGCCCTCGACGGTGTAGTCGCCGTCCGCCTCCAGGGCCGGGTCGTGCTCTATTCCGGCCTCGGCCAGGACGTCCAGATACGCCTGCCGCCGCTCGACGGGGGTGGTCCAGTGCAGCGGCCCGCTGGCCCCCGCGATCATGCCGATCCGACGGTGGCCGAGGTTGACCAGGTGCCGTACGGCGCTTTCCGCGCCGACCCGGTCGTCGATGCCGACCACGGTGAACCCGGGCCGGGCACCGCCGACGGTGCTGGCCAGCGGCACCCCCAGCGAGCGCAGCGCGGCGGACTCCTCCTCGTCGGGGATCAGCAGCGACAGCACGGCGTCCACCCGCTTGCGGACCGGCAGCTTGGTGAAGAATCGCTTGCGCGTCTCCGGCGAACCCAGGTTGTACAGCAGGACGTCGTACCCGGCGGCGCTGAACACCTTCTCGGCGGCGTCCAGCACGGTGCCGAAGAACCAGCGGCCCACGTACGGGACGACGACCCCGATGGTGAAGGTGCGGCCGCTGGCCAGGCTGGATGCCGAACGCGACGCGGTGTAGCCGAGCCGGCCGGCGACGGCCGTGATCTGTGCCCGCACCTCGTCGGACACGCCCGGCTGGCCGCGCAGGGCGCGGGACACGGTGGACGCCGAGACTCCGGCGGCGCGGGCGACATCGGTGATGCTGACCGTCACAGCGCATTTCTCCCGTCGGTTTCACATCGGTGTGATCTGTGGGTGACGTGACCGTAAACCCGCCCTCGCTGTTGCGCAAGCGTTTGCGTTCATATTTACTTGGGCCGATTCCCAATAGATCTCGTTGTGATCCATGATCAGCGCACGCGTTTGGGCGCTGTGAGCCGACAGGAACTGCGCATGCGATACGCCCCGCCCGGCCTCTGTGTGAACGACTTCGCCCTGCTGCGCGACGAGGACGGCACGTACGCGGTGCTGCACCTGCAAGGCCCCTGGACACCGGAGTTCGACCATCTGCGGATGGAGACCTCCTACGGCCGGGCCACCTCCACCGACCTGGTCCGCTGGCAGCCCCAGGGCACCGCCTTCGGCAACGGCCTGCCCGGCCGCTTCGACCAGCAGGCGGTGTGGACCATGCACCCCTTCCGGCACGGCGCCGGAATGGCGATGTTCTACACCGGCGTCTTCGGCCTCACCCCGGGCGGCTGGCCGCTCCAGTCCGTCGGCCTCGCCCACTCCGACCGCACCGACGGCACGGGCTGGCGACGCCACGGCACCGGACCGGTCGTCGAGGCCGACCCGCGCTGGTACCGCACCGGTGAGCGCATGGGCTGGCGCGATCCCTTCGTCGTGCGCGACGACGCGTCGGACGGCTGGGTCATGGTCGTCTGCGCCAGCGACGCCTCCCTCCCGGTGGAGGTCAGCGGCTGCGTGGCGCTGGCAACTTCCGACGACCTGGAGCACTGGACGGTCCACCCGCCGCTCATCTCGCCCGGCGACGTCGACGAGTTGGAGTGCCCGGTCCTGGAACGCCTCGACGACGGGTCCTGGCTGCTGCTCGGCTCCATCGGCCAGACGCGCGGCTTCGAGGCGTGGACCGCACCGAGTCTGCGGGGCCCCTGGACCCGGCGCGGGCCCCTCGGCCCGACCGGCTCCTACGCTCCTCGTGTCATCGCCGCGCCCGACGGCTCCCGCGTCGTGCTGCACACCACGCCCCGCCGGGTGGACCTCACCGACACCGGGGAACGCTGCCGCGGGATGCTCGCCCAGCCCAAGTCCCTGGTCGTTCCCGAGGATTCGGCACCCCGCCTGGAGTGGTGGCCCGGTCTGAACACCTGGCTCGACGAGGAGACCGACCACCCCGTCCTGAACGCGGTCGGCGACATCGGCGTGTCAGGGCCTGTCGAGATCACCCTGCGCACCGAGGCCGCGGACGGCGACCGGCCCGCCCTCGTCGTCGGCTGCGACGGCAAGAACCTCTGGGTCACCGGCCCCGGCGGGGCCCGGCTCGGCGAGACCACCCTCACCGAACCCGCCACCACGCTGCGCATCCTCACCATCGGCGAGTACGTCGAGGTCTACGCCGACGGCGTCTTCGCCCTGACGACCCTGTGCTACTCCGGCCACCCCGCCCCCTGGACGGCCGTCACCGAGGGACACAGCCGAGCCGTCCCCGTCCGCCCGGTCCGGCTGCCCGACCCCCACCGGGACGACGCCTCGGCCGTCTGGCCCGGCCCGTCGGCACGCTGACCTCGGCTCCCCTCCGGAGCGGTGGACCTGTTTGCCTCCACCAGAAGCGGGCCCTTCGGGAGTGAATTCCCGAAGGGCCCGCCCTTGCTGCTGTGCGCCGGTACTCCGGCCTCGGCTACGTACTGGCCGTCACTTTCCGTAGTACGCGTTGTAGATCGAGACCGTCGACTTGTTGCCCTGCTTGTCGGTGATCTTCGCGTGGAAGGAGATGCCCTTCCCCTTCGCCGGGTTCTTGACGGTGATCTTGCCGTTCTTGACCTTGAGCATCTTCCAGGTCTGGCCGTAGTCGTACGAGACGTAGACGTACAGCGACTTGAGGTTCTTGCCCGCGGCCGAGCCCTGCACGGAGACCGGGATCGCGACCGTCTTGCCGGCCGCGACACGGCTGTCGAGGCCGGTGGTGGCGTTGAAGCGGACCGTGGAGGTGGGCAGCTTCGCGAAGTCGGCCTTCTTCGACTTGAAGGTCCAGCTGGCGTCGATCCGCGTGGAGGCCGCGGCGACCTTCACCGTGCGCTTGACCGAGGTCGTGAGCTTGTAGGTGGCCTCGGCGGCCGGGACCTTGAACTCCTTCATCCCCACGAGCGGGTCGTCGTTCGAACCGACCTTCGCGCCGTTGCGGTACAGCGTCGTCGTCACGGAGGTGTACAGCGAGGAGCCGGGGTGACCGCTCCCGTCGGCGAACAGCGGCAGGTAGCCCGCGATGCTGTTGCCGTTCCGGAAGACGCCGTAGTCCGCGTTGATCTTCGGGCCGAAGACGGCCGTGTTGTACGTCCTCGTGTAGCTCTTGCCCGCCGTGAGGATCTGCGGGTAGTCGTCCGTGTAGTAGGCCTCGATGATCGGGGTCCCGGTGGCGTCGACGCCGGCGTCCTGCTCGAAGTCGAACGCCCACTGGACCTTCTCACCGGTCGACACGTACAGCGTGCGCGAGGACGGCAGCTTCTGGCTGACCCCGACGCTCATGCTGTCGTCGTCGGGCAGGAAGCCGTACGCGGTGACCGCGCCCGTCTTGCCGGAGGCCGCGGCCCCGAGGTTGGCCTTCACCTTGGCCAGCTCGCTCGCCTTGTAGTGCTTGACGTGCGCGCCCTGGAGCTTGGTCGTCCTGGTGCCGGTGAAGGTGTCGTACTCGGTGCCCGCACCCTTGGTCCACTGTCCGGACCAGCTCTGGAAGAGGCCGGAGGAGATCGCCGGGCCGACGTGTGCCACGCGCACGTCCTGGAAGGAGGCAAGGCCGATGCCGGTGCCGAGGCCGGTGGCGTCGTCGAAGTAGTTGACGAGCGCCGACAGCGGCTTCGCCCCCGCGTCCGGCACCGTGATGTCGGCGCCCTTGGCGGTACGGGCGTCGAGGGTCACCGTGGTGTTCCTGGTGACGCTCAGCCGGGGCTGGATCAGCCAGTCGACCCCGCCCTTCGCCTCGACCAGGTCCTTCACGAAGAGGGAGTTGAGCACGTACTTGCCCTTGGGAACACGCAGGGTCGCGGTGTCGGCCGTGCTCTGCGACGTGTAGTCCCGGGCCTCGCCGACGCCGGAGTAGCCCTCCAGGTCGGTGAGGTGCGTGGGCATCTCACCGGCGCGGTTGACGTACTTGAGGGTGACGTCGTACGACTCCACCTCGCGCTCGACCGCTACGGCCGTGCGCACGGCCTGGCCGCCGCCGCTCGCCGTCACGTACGCCGAGTACGCGCCGTCGAGGGCGCCGCCGAGCTTCGTGTTCGCGGTGACGTCGACAGCGGCCTTGCCGCCCGCCGGGACGGTGAGCGTCTTGGCGCCGAGCGCGAAGAAGCCCGCCGGAGCCGCCTGGCCCTTGGGGTCGGTCGCGGAGATCGCCAGGGTCAGGGTGACGTCCGTCGTCCCGAGGTTGCGGTACGTCAGCTGCCTGGTCGTCGCCGTGTCGTCGGTGTGCGGCCACTGCGCGACACCGAAGCTCACCGATGACGGGTCGGCGAGCACGGTCTGCTTGATCGCCTTGTCGACGGCGATCCGGCCCGAACCCTGCTGGAACGGCGTGTACTTGCCGCCCTTCGCGGAGCCCGTCAGCGCACTCTTGAGCTCGGTGTACGTCCAGTCCGGGTGTTCCTGCTTGAGGATGGCCGCGGCGCCCGCGACATGCGGGGTCGCCATCGACGTACCGGAAATGGTCAGGTAGCCCGCGGGCTTCTCGCCGACCTCCTGGTCGATGAGGCTGCCCGGGGCCGCCGCCGCCGTGATGTCCACGCCGGGCGCGGTGACGTCCGGCTTGATGGCGCTGTCGCCGACGCGCGGGCCGGTGCTGGAGAAGTCCGCCAGCTTGTCGTTGTCGTCGACGGCGCCGACGGTGAGCGCGGCGTCCGCGCTGCCGGGGGAGCCGATCGACTCGGGGCCCTCGTTGCCCGCCGCGATCGCGAAGAGGATGCCCTTCTCGGCCGAGAGCTTGTTGACCTCGGCCTCCAACGGGTCGATGTCGGGGGTGTCCTGGCCGCCCAGGCTCAGGTTCACGATGTCGGCGCCCTGCTCGGCCGCCCACTCCATGCCCGCGAGGATGTTGGAGTCGTCGCCGCTGCCGGTGTCGTCGAGGACCTTGCCGTTGAGGATCTTCGCGCCGGGCGCGACACCCTTGTACTTGCCGCCCGACTTGGCACCGGTGCCCGCCGCGATGGACGCGACGTGGGTGCCGTGGCCGAAGTGGTCGGTGGCGTCGGCGGCGGTGGAGAAGTTCTTGGACTCGATCACCTGGGTCTTGAGGTCCGGGTGGCTCGCGTCGACGCCGGTGTCCAGGACGGCGATCTTGACGCCCTTGCCGTCGTATCCGGCCGCCCATGCCGTGGGGGCGCCGATCTGCGGCACGGACTTGTCGAGGCTCGCCTTGCGGACGCCGTCCAGCCAGACGTGCGCGATGCCGGAGGCCGTCTTCCCGTCGTCGGTGACCGCGGACCACAGCTGGGCCGCGTCCCGCTGCGGCGTCTGCACCGCGTCCGCGTTCAGGGCCTTCAGGCTCCTGCGGAGCGTGCCGGCGTCGCGGACGTCGGCCTTGGCGGCCGCCGCGGATCCTCGGTAGCCGACGATCACCTTCAGGCCCCGCTGCTGGGACTTGCGGACCGCCGCCTTGTTGAGCTCGGTGACATCGAAGAGCCGCCGGTCGAGCTTGCCGCCGGCTATGAGCGCCTGGGCGTCGGCCGGCACCACCAGGGTGTGGCCGCCGGCCTTGCGGATCTGCACGGGCACGTGCTCGCGGCCCTTGGCCCGCTCGAAGCCGACGACGCGCCCCTTGGCGTCGACGACCACCCGGTCACCGGTGATGAGGGTGATGCGGTGCTTGGCCGTGATCCCAGCCGCTTTCCCGGCCGCGGACACGCCCGCCGTGCGCTGCTCCGCCCGCGCGGACGCCGGGCTGGTCATACCCGCCGCCAGTGCCACGGACGCCGCCATCGCGATGGTTGCCGCGCACGCTCTTTTCACTTGTCTGCGCAAGTCTCCCCCTGGAGATCAGGTCCGGACGAATCCCCGTTCATCCGGTCGGGGGAAGCCTCGTACGCATGCACGTACACCCCCCGGAATACGCAAGTATGCCCGGGGGGTGATAGCCCCCTCAATAGCGGGGCGAGGGTGAAGAGTTGACGGAGTTGTTCCGCTAAGCCCCCGCACGCTCCTTTTGCACTTCTTTAAGCACCCGCGTTTTCCTTGACGGAGATCTTCCCCTTGCGAATCGTCGCGAGGCGCGGGGCCTTCTTCGCGATCGAGGAATCGTGCGTGACCATGATGAAAGTGAGCCCGTGCTCCTTCCACATGGCCTCGAGCACCTCCATGATCTCGTCGCGCATGGACTCGTCGAGGTTGCCGGTGGGCTCGTCGGCGAGCAGCACCTTCGGCTGCTTGACCAGGGCGCGGGCGATCGCGACACGCTGCTGCTGGCCACCGGAGAGCTCGGCGGGCAGATGCCCGAGCCGCTCGGCGAGGCCCACCGACTCCAGTGCGTCGGCGGCCCGTTGCCGCCGTTCCTTCACCTTCACACCGAGAGGTACGAGGGCGGTCTCCACGTTTTCCTGAGCGGTGAGCGTGGGAATCAGGTTGAAGCTCTGAAAGACGAATCCGATGTTCTCGCTGCGCACTTTGGTGAGCTTCGCCTCGGACAGTTTGGCCATGTCCGTGCCGTCGAGTTCGACGCTGCCCTCGGTGGGCCGGTCAAGACCGCCGAGCATCTGGAGAAGGGTGGATTTCCCGCCACCGGTGGGGCCCTGGATGACGAGCCGGTCGCCGTCCGCGATGGTCAGGTCGACCCCGGCGAGCGCGTCGACCGTCTCCTTGCCCCGGGTGTAGCGCTTGGTGACGCCTCTGAGTTCGTACATGGTGCAACTCCTGGATGAGGTGGCTGGGCCTATTCGACGCGGCGCAGGGCGTCCGCGGGGCGGAGTCGGGAGGCGCGCCAGCCGCCGAAGGCGCCGGCGATCAGACCACCGGTGATGGCGAGGGCCACCGCGCCGACGATGGTGCCGAGGCTGACGGGCGCGGTGAGCGCGACGTCGAGGGCCTTGGCCGCGGCCTGTCGGCCGGGACCGCCGAAGCCGCCACCGCCGCCGGGGCCGCCCTGGCCTCCGCCGCCGCCCGAACCGCCCACCTGCGCCTGCAGGGTGGGGCTGATCTCGGTGACGACGTAGGCGCCCGCGAGGCCGATCGCGATACCGAGGGCGCCGCCGACCAGACCGTTGACCATGGCCTCGCCGACGACCTGCCGGGTCACCCGGCCCGACTTCCAGCCGAGCGCCTTGAGGGTGCCGAACTCGCGCACGCGCCGGGAGACGGCGGACGAGGTGAGCAGGCCGGCGACCAGGAACGCGGCCACGAGCACCGCGATGGACAGCCACTTGCCGACGTTCGACGCGAGGCTGGAGGCGGTGGAGAGGGAGCCGGAGACGGTGGACGCGAGGTCGGCGGAGGTGGTGACCGTCGTCCCCGAGATGTTCTTCTGGATGGTGCTCTTCACGCTGGAGATCTGCTGCGAGTCCGACGCCTTGACGTAGATCGTGGTGACCTTGTCCTTGGAGCCGCTGAGCGTCTGCGCCTGCTTGAGCGGGATGTAGAGGTTGGCCGCCGCGTCACCGCTGTCGGGCGTGGCGATGCCGATGACCTTGTACTTGACGCTCTTGATGGTGACGGTGGAACCGACCTTGAGCTTCTTCTCCTTGGCGTACGAGACGTCGGCGACGACCACCTTGGCATCGGTCTCGGACGTCTGGAACGTACGACCGCTGGTGATCTTCGAGGAGGTCAGCGGGCCGAGGGCGGGCTTGGTGACGTCGGTGCCGTACACCGAGTAGTTGTTGACGTCGAAGTTGGCGCCGCCACCCTCGACACGGCCCTGCGGGGACTGCTGGGCGTTCGGGCGCCCACCCCCCTGGCCGGTGCCGCCGTTCTGGTTCTGCTGGAACTGACCCCGCGTGAACTGGCCGTTGATCCTGATGACCTGGAGGCTCAGTCCGCCGACGGAGTCCGCGACGCCCTTCTGGGAGTCGACCTTGGTGACCGTGGAGGCGGCCAGGGTCTGGAAGCCCTGCACCATGACGCGGTCGCTGCTCTGCTCCTTGGTGGAGCCGTTGTCGTTCGCGTCGAAGTTGAAGCGCGGGCGCTGGCTGGTGCTCGTCGCCGGCGCCGCCGCCTTGGTGACGGTCATGTCCGTACCCAGTCCGTACAGCGACTGGAGGACCTTGCCCTGCGCCTTCTCCATGCCGGACGACACGGAGCTGACCACGATGACCAGGGCGATGCCCAGGGCGAGTCCGGAGGCGACGACGAGCGCCGCCTTCCTGCGGCGGCGCAGTTCGCGCCTCAGGTAGGTGAAGAACATGGCGGAAAGCTAGGTACGGCGCGTGATGGCGCGATAAGCCCCGCATAAGAGAAGGATGAGAAGGCTGTGGCGGCCCGGAAGTTCACCTGTGGGCGGTCCCTGAAGGCTGTGAGAACGCCGATGGCGGCGGCGACCCGTGAGGGCCACCGCCGCCATCGGCGAACGAGGGTGGTGCGGCCGGACTAGGGCCTGTCCGGCGGATCAGGTCGCAGGAAACGGGCGGTGCCTCATCGACGCTGGCGAGTGGGGCTTGGTGCGTACAGCTGCAAGGCGGAGGAGGGCGTCGACGCGATGGGGGTCCCCCCGCTCGAGCAAAGCCGAGAGTGGGGGAGTCGGCAACCGACGACAACGCCGCAGATGTGGGTGCCAAGCCCCACGTCTGCGGCATGATCCGCCGGACAGGCCTAGGCGGCCGAGCCGGCCTTCCAGGCCGCCCAGTCCAGGTTCCAGCCGTTGAGGCCGTTGTCCGGGGCGATGGTCTTGTCGCCGGTGTTCTTGACGACCACGACGTCACCGATCAGCGAGTGGTTGTAGAACCAGGCAGCCGTCGTGTTCGGGTCGCCTGCGCCCTTGGTGTCGGACAGACCGACACAGCCGTGACTGGTGTTCACCGCGCCGAAGATGGACTTGGCACCCCAGTAGTTGCCGTGGATGAAGGTGCCGGAGCTCGACAGACGCATGGCGTGCGGTACGTCCTTGATGTCGTACTCGCCCTTGCCGTCGTTCTTCGTGAAGCCGACCGTCGAGCCGTCCATCCGGGTCTCCTTGAACTTCTCGGAGATCACCATCTGGCCCTGGTACGTCGTGTGGTCCGGCGCACCCGCGGAGATCGGGATGGTCTTGATCGTCTTGCCGTTCTGCGTGACCTTCATCGTCTTGGTCTTCGCGTCGACGATGGAGACCTGGTTGCGGCCGATCTTGAAGGTGACCGTCTTCTGCTGCACGCCGTAGACACCGCTCGCGCCCTGGACGCCGTCCAGGTTGAGCTTGAGGGTGACGGTGGAGCCGCCGGTCCAGTAGTCCTCGGGCCGGAAGTCGAGGCGGTTGGCGTTGAACCAGTGGCCGACGACCTCCTGGCCGCTGCTGGAGGAGACGGTGATCCCCTTCTGCACGGCGGCCTTGTTCGTGATCGCCTTGTTGAAGTTGATCGAGACCGGCATGCCGACACCGACGGTGGAACCGTCCTCCGGCGTGAAGTTTCCTATGAAGCTGTTGGCCGCGGAGACCGTGGTGAACGAGGCGTTCTCGTGGGCCACTAGGCCCGCGGAGTCGGTGGCTTCGGCGGCCACCTTGTACGTGGTGGCCCGCTCGAGCTGGGACGCGGGCTTCCAGCTCTTCTTGTCGGCGGATATCTGACCGGACACCGGCGTGCCCGACTCGGTCGTCATGGTGACGGCCGTGAGCGTGCCCTTGCTCACGGCGACCGCCGCGGCGTTGTTGATGGAGGCGTTGTCGGAACCGTCCGCGGGCGTGATCTTGATCTGGGCCTGTGAGCTCTTCTTGGCCGCCGCCGCATCGGCCTGGGCCTGCGAGGTCTCGCCGTCCGAGGCACTGGCCTTGCTGCCGTTCCCACTGCTGCACGCAGAGAGCACCAGCACTCCGCCGAGCAGAGCGGACGCGGCCGTCAGACCCTTGCGCCGCTTACTGTCCGTCATCACACGCTTCTCCATCGTTGCCGAATCACCTGGAACCACATGAGCCCCGTTCGAACCATCAACGCTACGACCGGTTCGTGACATTCCACATACGTCCGACGCGTGGGTAACACCACGCCGATCCACGGCGTCAACCGAATCGACCCGAGCCGCCGGACCCCGATCGAGTGGTTACCGACTGCCGGACCGAATTCTGGTGCGGAGGTGGCCGGTGCGCCGTCGGAGACGGCAGAACCCCGGGTAGCGGTTGCCACCCGGGGTCACGTTTTCCCCAAGAGGCGTCAGCCGACTCCGACTTCCTCGTCGTCATCCTCGTCGCCATCATCCTCGTCGAGGTCCCATTCCGGCGAATCGGGGTCGTAGTCGATCGGCTCGCTGCTCCAGGAAGCCTGGGCGAGATCGACCCCGGGCACCTCGCTGACCAGGTCGAACGGGTCTACGAGATAGGCCAGGGCCTCAGCAGTGTCTTCCGTCACTGCATTCTCGGCGTGGGTCCGCTCGTCGGCCGGCATGCCGGAGTCGTCCGCGATGCGACGCAACGCGGCCTTGGTGACGGCGTCCACGTCGTCGACTTCCAACACCAGCTCCACGCGAAGCCGGACAAATCGTGATGTCTCAGGAGTACTCATGAGACGGAGCGTACGGCCCGTGGCTCCCGCGACTTTCCCACGACCCGCGCCTTTCATTAGCATCGGCCCACACGGCCAATTCGCCAGCGCCACAAGGGGATCGATATTACGTGTCCGCCGCTCGTCGCTCGTTGCTGACCGCCACCGCAGCGGGAACCCTTCTGGGGGCCCTGTGGTTCGTCCCGTCCGCCAACGCGACCCCGGAAAAGCCTGCTCAGCACAGCAACATGTCGACGAACACCACGTCGAGAACCGCGGTGCAGGTCTCCACGGAGTCGGGTGACACCCAGTCGGGCGCCGCCGATGCGAGCGACGCCGGAGCGAACGACACGGGCTCCGACACCACCGGGTCGCAAGACAACGGGACCCGGCTCGCCGATACCGGAAGCGTCAACACGACGCCGTACGTCGTCGGTGGAACCCTTTTCCTGGGCCTCGGCGCCGGCTTTGTGACCTACTCGGTGCGCCGGGAGCGCACGGCGGCCTTCTGAGCGCGACGCTCCGGCCCGGAACCCACGGGATACCCATGCGAGACCTGACCGAGCTGACTGATGTCGAGGAGCCCGCGTGGCCGCTCCTCTCCGAGGCGATCTCCAACAGCAGGGTGTCCATGGATGTGCTGCCGGCAGACCCGGCGCAGGCCCGTGGATCCCTGCTGCAACTGCAACTCACCGCGCGCTCCTGGCTCGGCTCCTTCGTGCTCAACTGCGGCGGGGTGCTGCTGGACAGCGGCTGGCTGCGCATCTACGGCAGCCCCGACGACGACGCGCCTGCGGGGACGCCGAGCTTCGCCGAGGTCAATGACGTCCCCGAGCGCTTCGATCCGGCGTGGCGGCCGGAGGGCGGGCTCGTCATCGCCCATGACGTCCTCGGCGGCGTCTTCGTGGTCAACGGACCCGACCCCGCGCAGGCCAACCGCCCCGGCGGTCCCGGCGAGGTGCTGTACTTCGCGCCGGACTCGCTGCGCTGGGACGCGCTCGGCGTGGGCCACGCGGACTGGCTCAGCTGGCTCCTGGACGAAGACGGCATAGAGCAGTTCTACGACACCCTGCGCTGGCCCGGCTGGCGCGCCGAGACGGGGCCCATGCCGGGGTCCCACGGGATCACCTTCGACCCGGTCCTGTGGACGGCCGCCAACCGCCGCGACCTTCCCGCGGCCCGCCGTCGCGCCATCCACATGTCGGATCTCATGGACCTCCACCGAGGCACCGGTCTGGAGCTCGACAAGATCGACCCGGGCTTCCTGGGCAACTTCGACTACTGAGAAGGTCCGGCGCCCCTGGCCGACGCGCCCCTGGAAGCGTGCTCCCAGGGGCGCGGGGAACTGCGCGGCCAGCCCCCGCCGAACCCGCAGATACTCACCTGGCTACGCCGCGCGACGCCCGCCGCCCTGCCCGCCACGCTCCGTACGCCGCTGCTGCTGCGGGGCACGCCCACGACCACCGGAGCGACCCGCACCCCCCGTACCGCCGCCGCCCGTGCCGCCACCGGCCGTACCGCCGGCGGTACGCCGCGGCTGACGGCCCTGCGACTCCGAACCCGCGCCCGAACCCGCTCCGGCCGGACGCCTCGCCCCGCCCCCGACCCGCGGCCGTGACCGCTTCTTCGGCTGCTCGGCCGGCTGCGGCACCTCGATGACGACCGGGACGCCGGAGGGCTCACGGGCGCCGGTGAGGCGGGCGAGCTCCTCGTCGCTGGACGCGATCCGCGCCGTGCGCGGGGTGATGCCGGCGTCGGCCATCAGCCGCGTCATCTCCCGCCGCTGCTCGGGCAGTACGAGGGTGACGACGCTGCCGGACTCACCGGCCCGGGCGGTGCGTCCGCCGCGGTGCAGGTAGTCCTTGTGGTCGGTCGGCGGGTCGACGTTGACCACGAGGTCGAGGTCGTCGATGTGGATGCCGCGCGCCGCGACGTTGGTGGCGACGAGCGCGGTGACCTGACCGTTCTTGAACTGGTCCAGGGTGCGGTTGCGCTGCGGCTGGCTGCGCCCGCCGTGCAGCGCGGACGCCCGGACGCCGTTGGCGAGCAGCCGCTTGGTGAACCGGTCGGCGCCGCGCTTGGTGTCGACGAAGAGGATCACCCGGCCGTCGCGCGCAGCGATCCGCAGGGCGACGGCCTTCTTGTCGGTCTCGTCGGCGACGTGGAGGACGTGGTGCTCCATGGTGGTCACCGCACCCGCCGAGGGGTCGACGGAGTGCACCACGGGGTCCGTGAGGAACATCTTCACGAGCCGGTCGATGTTCTTGTCGAGCGTGGCCGAGAAGAGCAGTCGCTGACCGCCCGGCTCGACCTGCTTGAGCAGCGCGGTGACCTGCGGCATGAAGCCCATGTCGGCCATCTGGTCGGCCTCGTCGAGAACCGTGATCGCGACCTGGTCGAGGACGCAGTCACCGCGCTCGATGAGGTCCTTGAGCCGCCCGGGGGTGGCCACGAGCACCTCGGCGCCGCGCCGCAGCGTGCCGGCCTGCCGGCCGATCGACATCCCGCCGACGGCCGTGGCCACGCGCAGGTTGACCGCGGTGGCGTACGGCGTGAGCGCGTCGTCGACCTGCTGGGCGAGTTCGCGCGTGGGGACGAGGACGAGTGCGAGCGGCGCCTTCGACTCCGCCCGGCGACCCGCCGTACGGGCCAGCAGGGCGAGTCCGAAGGCGAGCGTCTTGCCGGATCCGGTGCGGCCACGGCCGAGGACGTCGCGTCCGGCGAGGGAGTTGGGCAGCGTCGCGCCCTGGATCGGGAAGGGCTCGGTGACGCCCTGCGCGGCGAGGGTCTTGGTGAGGGCCGCCGGCATGTCGAGCGCGTCGAAGGAGTCGACGGCGGGCAGCGCCGGGGTGATGGTCTCGGGCAGGGAGAACTCCTGCGGCGCCACGGCCTTGCGGGCCGGACCCTTGCCGGTGCCACGGCCGCCGCCGCGGCCCGCGCCCTTCGCGAAGCCGCCGGTCTGGGCGCCACCTCGTGCGTTTGCCGGCCGCTTACGGACGGGACGTTCGGATCGAGTCATGCTGGATCTGGATTTCCTTCCTGGGCCCCACGGACTGCACGCACAGCGCTCGCAACTGACAAGCACTCACAGCACGAGCCGGGACCCGCACCCCGAAGGTGCGGGCCCCGGCTCTGGAAAAGCGCGTCCCCGAAATCAGGCGGGGATGATGTTCTCCGCCTGCAGGCCCTTCTGGCCCTGCGCGACGTCGAACGAGACCTTCTGGCCCTCCAGCAGCTCACGGAAGCCGGAGCTGGCGATGTTGGAGTAGTGGGCGAAGACGTCGGGGCCGCCGCCGTCCTGCTCGATGAAGCCGAAGCCCTTTTCCGAGTTGAACCACTTCACGGTGCCAGTTGCCATGTTTTTCTCCTGAATAGGTAGGGCCCCAATCCGGAGATGCACCGGGAAAAGCCGGAGATGCCGGTAAAACAAAACGCGCCTGCGGAGGATTCCGATCAGGCGCACAAAGTAAATGGGTACCAAAAACGTATCAATGAGACAGTAGCACACTTCGGGCCGCCCCCGTGACAGCGGCGGCCCGAAGGCGCTCCGGTCAGGCCAGCGGTCCGGTCACCGGCTCCACCGCCGCCACCACCCGGCCGCCGCGCACGAACGCGTCCGCCGCCTCCAGGTCCGGGGCGAGGAAGCGGTCGGGGCCCGGGCCCTGGACGCCGGCCGCGCGGACGGCCTCGATGACGGCCTGCGAGGCGGGGGCGGGGGTCAGGCCCTCGCGCAGCTCGATCGCACGGGTGGCCGCGTACAGCTCGATCGCGACGATACGGGTGAGGTTGTCCACGGCGGTGCGCAGCTTGCGCGCGGCCGACCAGCCCATGGAGACGTGGTCCTCCTGCATGGCGGAGGAGGGGATGGAGTCCGCGGACGCCGGTACGGCGAGGCGCTTCATCTCGCTCACCAGCGCCGCCTGGGTGTACTGGGCGATCATCAGACCCGAGTCGACGCCCGCGTCGTCCGCGAGGAACGGCGGCAGACCGTGCGAGCGGTTCTTGTCGAGCAGCCGGTCGGTACGGCGCTCGGCGATCGAGCCGAGGTCGGCGGCGGCGATGGCGAGGAAGTCGAGGACGTAGGCGACCGGGGCGCCGTGGAAGTTGCCGTTCGACTCGACGCGGCCGTCGGGCAGCACGACCGGGTTGTCCACGGCGGAGGCGAGCTCGCGCTCGGCGACGAGCCGGGCGTGCGCGAGGGTGTCGCGTCCGGCGCCCGCGACCTGCGGGGCGCAGCGCACGGAGTAGGCGTCCTGGACACGCGGGGCGTCGCCCTGGTGGTGGCCGGTGAGCTCCGAGCCCTTCAGCACGGCCAGCATGTTGGCGGCGCTGGCGCTCTGTCCCGGGTGCGGGCGGATGGCGTGCAGCTCCGGGGCGAGCACCTTGTCCGTGCCGAGGAGGGCTTCGAGGGAGAGCGCGGCGGTGACGTCGGCCGACTTGTAGAGCGTCTCCAGGTCGGCGAGGGCCATGACCAGCATGCCGAGCATGCCGTCGGTGCCGTTGAGAAGGGCGAGGCCCTCCTTCTCGCGCAGTTCGACGGGGGTGATGCCGGCCTCGGCGAGCAGCTCGCCCGCGGGCCGTACGACACCGTCGGGGCCCTCGGCGTCACCCTCGCCCATCAGCGTCAGCGCGCAGTGGGAGAGCGGGGCCAGGTCGCCGGAGCAGCCGAGCGAACCGAACTCGTGGACGACCGGGGTGATCCGGGCGTTGAGGATGTCGGCCATGGTCTGGGCGACCTCGGGCCGCACACCGGTGTGCCCGGAGCAGACGGTCTTGAGACGCAGGAACATCAGCGCGCGGACGACCTCACGCTCCACGCGCGGGCCCATGCCTGCGGCGTGCGAGCGGACGATGTTGCGCTGCAGCTGGGCGCGCAGCTCCGGGCTGATGTGCCGGGTCGCGAGGGCGCCGAAGCCGGTGGAGACGCCGTAGACCGGCTCCGGCTTGGCGGCCAGCGCGTCCACGATCTCGCGGGCCGCGGCGAGGGCCGCCACCGCCTCTTCGGAGAGCTCGATCCGGGCGCCGCCGCGCGCCACGGCGAGTACGTCGGACGCGGTCACTCCGGACGTCCCCACCACCACAGTGTGCATATCCATATTCAGGAGCGTACGCAGTGAATTCGATGATGTCACTAGTGGGTGGGCGGTTGACCCCTTACTCCGACGTACGTCACACACGCCCGCGCGGACTCAGGGGTGAGGGTGCTCGTGGCGCCCACGGAAGCGGCGGCGTTCGCCCCGCGCCGGGGAGGGCGCGTCGGCGAGACGCACGACCGGGTCGTCGGGTCCCTCGCGCCCGGCGACGACGGGCTTCGCGGCCCGTACGGCCTTCGCGCGGTACTGGGCGGCGTCGGCCAGCCGGAAGAGCCGCCGCGCCGAGCGCACCGGACCGATCGGGTCCGCGGTCGAGGCGACCCCGCACGCCACCCCCTCCCCCAGCTCCAACTCGGCTGCGCGGCGGCAGAGTTCGTCGGCGATCCGGACGACCTCGTCGGCCGGCGGGCCGACCGCGAGCAGGCAGAACTCGTCACCGCCGAGGCGGGCGGCGAGCGTGCCCGGGAGCATCGCCCCGCACAGCGACAGCACCGATCCGAACCGCTCCAGGAGCCGGTCGCCGACGGCGTGCCCGCGGGTGTCGTTGACGTTCTTGAGTCCGTTGAGGTCACAGACGACGAGACTGACCGCGGCCCCTTCCTGCCGGTGCAGCTCGATGGCCTCGTCCAGGCGTACGTCGACCGCGCGGCGGTTGGCGAGTCCGGTGAGGGCGTCCGTGAACGCGAGGCGCCGGGCCTCCTCCAGACGCTCGGTCTGAGCGAGTCCGGCGGCGACGACGGAGGCCAGCACGGTCGCGAAGTCCGCGTCGGCCCGGTCGAAGACGGGTGCCGTGACCGGGCGGGCCACATACAGCTCGCCCCACGCCCGTCCGTGCAGCACGATCGGGGCGACGACGCAGCAGCCGCGGCGGCGCCGGCGCAGGGCGGCGACTCTCTGATGGCAGTAGCCGACGGGACCGGCCGCCGGCCCGGCGGCGGTCTCCACCCAGGCGTTCGGGCCACCGCCCCCGGCCCAGCGCTCGTGCAGGAACTCGGTGATCTCCGGGAACTGGTGCACGGGGTAGGCCTCGCCGTCCGGGAACTCCTCCTCGTCCGGCGCGCGTTCGCCCACGTTCGCCAGGACCCGCAGCCGGCCGAGCTCGCGCTCCCACACGGAGAGCGCGGCGAAGCTCCCGGCGAGCGCGTGGCAGGCGCCGAGCGCCGCGGCCCGCCAGGACTCGCGCGGGGTGCGTGCCGCCGCCATCCCCTGCGCCAGCTCCACCACGGCCCTCAGCCGTCTGTCCTCACCCATCACTCCAGGCTAGGGATATTCGCGACGATTCGGGATATTGGTGAGGCGAACAGGGGTCCGAGCGGCCGTACCGGGAGGGTGCCGGGAAGCGTGGGGCTACTCCCCCGGCCACTGCGGCGGGCGCTTCTCGTTGAACGCGGCGACTCCCTCCGCGCGGTCCCCCGAGAAGGCGACGGACCGCCAGGCCGCGTCCTCCACCTCCAGGCCCGCGCGCAGGTCGAGCCCGTGCCCGAGCCGCAGCGCACGCTTGGCGGCGCGCAGGCCGACGGGGGAGTTGGCGGCGATGCGGGCGGCGAGCGCGAGGGCTTCGCCGCGGTCCTGGCCCGCGTCCACGAGTTCGTCGACGAGGCCCAGCTCCCTCGCCTCGCCCGCCTCCAGCCGCCGCGCCGAGAAGATCAGCTCGGCCGCGCGGGCCGCCCCCACCCGCCGCGGCAGCAACTGCGTGCCGCCGCCGCCGGGAATCACCCCGACCGACACCTCGGGCAGCCCGAGCACCGCCGTACGGTCGGCCACGATCAGGTCGCAGGACAGGGCGAGCTCGAACCCGCCGCCGAGCGCGAAGCCGTGCACGGCGGCGATCGTCGGCATCGGCAGCTCCAGGACGCCGGTGTACGCGGCCCGTGCGACGGGGCGCTGACGGACCAGGTCGGCGTCGCTGAAGGAGTTGCGCTCCTTCAGGTCGGCGCCGACGCAGAAGGCGCGCTCGGCGGTGGAGGTCAGCACGACCACCCGTACGTCTCGCTCGCCGCCGAGTGCCTCGCAGGCGGCCGCGATGGAGCGGGCCATGTCCGTGGACACGGCGTTCATGGCCTTCGGCCGGTCGAGGGCGAGTTCCGCGACGTACGCGTGCCGCCGTACGACGACGAACTCCCCGAACCGCCGCTCGTCCCCTTGCTCCGCCATGACACCCTCCCGGTGAACGGTTAACGCGGGTTAACTCCCGATGCCTCCGATCATCGCAGCCACCTCCGCCCGGCGAAACCCGTCACCTCCCCTCCCCACGCCCCGCACACCCCGTTCGAGTGACATCCCGCCCAACTCCCGCCCCACGCCCCCAAAACGCGCATAACCTGCGCACCGCCCGGTGCTTCGGGGGGCGCGGGCACATCGGGGAGGGATGACCATGACGAACGGCACGACGACAGACATGACGAGGCCGTCGGGAACACCGACGGACACTCCACGCACCCCGTACTCCCTGCCCTCGGCCTGGCGCGCACCGGTCCCTGCGGCGACGCGTGAACCCGGCGCCGCGGCAACCCGCGGTGTGTCGCGCCCCGTGGGGGCCGGTCGCGTGTCGGCCGGTCGCGTGTCGGCCGGTCGCCCGGAGGCAGACCCGGCAGCCGCCGGTGGCACCTCCGCGGGCCTCGTGGAGGGCGAGGCGGTCGGTCCGCTCCCGGAGCGGGGCGGCCGGGGACGGCACCGTAAACCGCGGCCCCGGCGGGCGCTGTTCGCCGTGGGTGGGCTCGCGCTGGCAGCGGGGGCGTTGAGTCTGGCGCGGATGGCACCGGAGGCGGTGGTCGGCGGCGGGAGCGGGAACACGGAGGCAGAGCCGAGGCCCGGGGTCGCCACGGGCGAGGCTCTCGACGCCGCGCCGACCGTCTGGGCCGTGCCCTCCGCGCATCCGGCGCCTCCGGGCCCGACCGGCGCGCAGGTCGGGGCGAGCGCGACCCCGGCCTCGGTCGTGAGCCCGGCGCCCACGGCACCGTCGACGGCCGCCTCGTCCTCAGCGACGGCGACGATCCCGTCCGCCCGGGCGAGCGCCCCCGTGGCGAGCGTGCCGGACACGACCGGCATCCCGACCGCGCCCATCGTCGTACCGTCGCCGCCACACACGCAGCGTCCGCCGGACCCGAGTCCCACCACCCACGCCCCGGCCCCGGCGCCCACCCAGAACCCGCCGGGTCTGTGCGTGCCGATCGTCGGCATCTGTGTGAACGATCTGGCGGGCCCCGCCGGGGGCCATTGAGGGAAACAGGGCCTGTCAAAGGAAACAGGGCCTACGGCTGGTCGCCGTTCCGGCGGGCCAGCAGCCACGGTTCGACCACGCCGAGGCCGCGGACGGGGCGCTGCCACATCGGCTGGAGGGCGAAGCGGTAGACGGGCGGCTCCTCACCCTCCTTCTCCGCGGCGGCCGCGGCCTCGGCGGCCTCCGCCTCGGAGGCGGGCGCGTCCCCGGTGCGGATCAGTTCCTCCGCCAAGGCGCCGTCCACCAGGACGGCATCCCGTGGCGCTATCGACGTGAGCCGCGAGGCGAGGTTCACCGTCGTACCGAAGACGTCGCCCATGCGGGTCGTCACGGTGCCGAAGGCGATGCCGACGCGCAGCTCCGGCATCGTCTCGTCGTTGGCCATCGTCTCGATGAGGCGCAGGGCGATCTCGGCGGCGACCCCGGCGTCGTCCGCGGAGTACAGCACCTCGTCGCCGAGGGTCTTGATGAGGCGCCCCCCGTGCGCGGCCACCAGGTCGGCGGCGGTGGTCTCGAAGGCCTCGACGAGCTCGCCGAGTTCCTCCTCCTCCATCCGGCGCGTCAGCCGCGTGAAGCCGACGAGGTCCGCGAAGCCGACGGCGAGGCGGCGGTCGACCATCTCCTCGTCGTCGCCGGCCTGGACGACGCGGCCGGTCGCGGCGGCGAGCTGGCGCCGCCAGACATAGACGATGAACTCCTCCAGCTCGGGCAGGAGCAGCTCGATCAGGGGGTACGTGACCTCGGTGCGCGTCATGCCCGGCTCGGGGGGCTCGGTCAGGCCCTCCAGGAAGGAGTCGATCTGCCATTCGGCCAGGCGGGCCGTGGTCTGCCCGGTGGAGCGGGCGACCTGGACAGCCATCGCCTCGCTCAGCAGGCCCGCCTCGACGAGACCGGCGAGGCGTCGCAGCGCCAGCACGTCGGCCTCGGTCAGCGCCTTGGCCTGGCCGATGTCGGCGAAGCCCATGGCCCGCCAGAAACGCGAGGCCAGTTCCATGGAGACGCCTGCGCTGCGCGCGGCCTGGAAGGGGGTATAGCGGCGCTCGGCGCCGAGGATGAGCGTTTCGAGGCGCAGCGCGAGGGGGTCCTCGCCGGAGTCGACGAACTCCTCGTCCATCCGGTTCTGCGCGTCCAAGCGGCTCTGTCCGTCCATCCGCCCGGTCGTCTCACCGGTCGGCCCGGTCGTCTCACCGCTCGTCCCACCGGTCGGCCCGGCGGTCTCCTCGCCGGCCATGTCACCGTTCGTGTCGACGCGTGCGGGCGCCGGGTCGGTGACCGGCCCGGCGGTACGCCCCGGCTCACCGTCGGGGGCGGGGTATGCACCCGTGCCCGAGCCCGTGTCGTCGACGGTCACGCCTGCTGCCCTTCCGATCTGCCGTGGTCAGGTATCGACCGCGCTCAACTCTACGGCAGGTGTGCGCTGGCTCACTCCTGACTCGTACGCCCGGTCGGAGCTCGGCACCGCGATCGGTTCCGGGCCCCACCGCTGAGTACGGTCTGCCGGCCTCCTCGGCTCACGCCGGCCGCAGATGGACGATGTCCCCCGCTCCCACCGGCTGCTGTACGCCCTCCTCCGTGGCCAGGACCAGACGCCCGTCCCCGTCGACCGCCACCGCTTCCCCGGTGATCGACGTGTCGCCGGGCAGTTCGGCACGCACCACCCTTCCGAGGGTCGCGCATCCCGCGGCATACGTCTCCTGGAGACCGGAGGCGGCGGGGTCGCCACCCACGTCCCGCCACTTCCCGTACCACTGCTCCAGGGAGCGCAGGACGGCCCGCAGCACGGTGTCACGGTCCGTGGTCGTGGCGCCCGCGAGGGCGAGGGAGCCCGCGCCGGGCACGGGCAGTTCGTCCTCGCGCAGGGTGACGTTGATTCCGATGCCGACGACGACCGCGTCGTTCCCGGCGCGCTCGGCAAGGATGCCGCCCGTCTTGCGTTCCTCGCCGCCCACGGTGACCAGCAGGTCGTTGGGCCACTTGAGCGCGGTGTCGACCCCCGCCACCCGGGACAGGGCCGTGGCCACCGCGACCCCGGTGAGCAGCGGGAGCCAGCCCCAGCGCTCGACGGGTACCCCGGTGGGCCTCAGCAGCACGGAGAAGAACAGGCCCGAGCGGGCCGGTGCCGTCCACTGGCGGTCCAGACGGCCCCGCCCGGCGTTCTGCTCCTCCGCGACGAGGACGACGCCCTCGTCGGCCTTCTCGTCCGTGGCGAGGGCCACGAGGTCGGAATTGGTGGACCCGGTGCGCGGCACGATCCGGACATCGCCCCAGAGCCCGCCCTCGCGGATGAGAGCCCGGCGCAGGGCGGCCCCGTTCAGCGGTGGACGGTCCAGGTCGGACCACCGGTTGTCGTTCGCGTCTGAAGCATCTCGCGGCGTCATGCAACCCACCCTAGGTGTGGTAAACGCCGCACTGCCGAACGGTATCGGCACCACTACCCTACGAGTCAGTAGCAACCCCCTGAGCACATCACCCTCATATTCGCACTGAGCAGGCAGGGAGCCGCATCCCGATGTCCGAGCCGGAAGAGCTGCACCACCCCGACATCCACACGACCGCGGGCAAACTCGCGGACCTGCGGCGCCGCGTCCAGGAAGCGACGCACGCCGGCTCGGCACGCGCTGTCGAAAAGCAGCACGCCAAGGGCAAGTTGACGGCCCGTGAGCGGATCGAGCTGCTGATCGACGAGGGCTCGTTCGTCGAGCTGGACGAGTTCGCACAGCACCGTTCGACCGACTTCGGCATGGAGGACAACCGGCCCTACGGCGACGGGGTCGTCACCGGCTACGGCATGGTCGACGGCCGTCCCGTCGCCGTCTTCTCGCAGGACTTCACCGTCTTCGGCGGCGCCCTGGGCGAGGTCTTCGGACAGAAGATCATGAAGGTGATGGACTTCGCGCTGAAGACCGGCTGTCCGGTCATCGGCATCAACGACTCCGGTGGCGCCCGCATCCAGGAGGGCGTCAGCGCGCTCGGCATGTACGGCGAGATCTTCCGCCGCAACACGCACGCCTCCGGTGTCATCCCGCAGATCTCGCTCGTCGTCGGCCCCTGCGCGGGCGGCGCGGTGTACTCCCCCGCGATCACCGACTTCACGGTCATGGTCGACCAGACCTCGCACATGTTCATCACGGGGCCGGACGTCATCAAGACGGTGACGGGCGAGGACGTCGGCTTCGAGGAGCTCGGCGGCGCGCGCACCCACAACGCGGTGTCGGGCGTGGCCCACCACATGGCGGGCGACGAGAAGGACGCCATCGAGTACGTCAAGCAGCTGCTGTCGTACCTGCCGTCCAACAACCTCAGTGAGCCCCCGGTCTTCCCCGAGGAGGCGGACCTCGCCCTCACGGACGAGGACCGCGAGCTGGACGTGATCGTGCCGGACAGCGCGAACCAGCCGTACGACATGCACGCGGTGATCGAGCACGTCCTGGACGACGCCGAGTTCTTCGAGACCCAGGCGCTGTTCGCGCCGAACATCCTCACCGGCTTCGGACGGGTCGAGGGCCGCCCGGTGGGCATCGTCGCCAACCAGCCGATGCAGTTCGCCGGCTGCCTGGACATCGACGCGTCCGAGAAGGCGGCCCGCTTCGTGCGCACCTGCGACGCCTTCAACGTCCCCGTCATCACCTTCGTGGACGTCCCCGGCTTCCTCCCGGGCGTCGACCAGGAGCACACGGGCATCATCCGCCGCGGCGCCAAGCTGATCTACGCCTACGCCGAGGCGACCGTCCCGCTCATCACGGTCATCACCCGCAAGGCCTTCGGCGGCGCCTACGACGTCATGGGCTCCAAGCACCTGGGCGCGGACCTCAACCTCGCCTGGCCGACCGCCCAGATCGCGGTGATGGGCGCGCAGGGCGCGGTGAACATCCTGCACCGCCGCACCATCGCCACCGCCGACGACCAGGACGCCACCCGGGCCCGCCTGATCCAGGAGTACGAGGACACCCTCCTCAACCCCTACACGGCGGCCGAGCGCGGCTACATCGACGCGGTGATCATGCCCTCCGACACCCGCTCCCACGTCGTACGGGGCCTGCGTCAGCTGCGTACGAAGCGGGAATCACTCCCTCCGAAGAAGCACGGCAACATCCCGCTCTAGAACCCCGGACCCTTGGGAGCAGACATGACGATCAAGGTCGTACGGGGCAATCCGACCCCGGAGGAGCTGGCCGCCGCTCTGGCGGTGGTCCGAGCGCGCGCCGCGGCGGCCACCACGCCACCCGGCGCGCCCGGCAGCCGGGACTCCTGGTCGGACCCGTCCCGCATAGCCGCCCAGTACCTGCCCCAGCCGGGACCCACGGCATGGACGCGCACGTACTGGCCCGCCTAGAAGCACCCCGACACCTCCTCGGCCATCACCTCGTACCCGGCGTCATTGGGGTGCAGGTGATCGCCGAAGTCGTACACACCCCGTAGCCGATCCGGATCCCCCGGATCGGCCAACACCTCGTTGAGGTCCACCACCGCATCCCACTCCCCCGCCCCGAGAATCCACCCGTTCACCTCACGGCTCACCTTCGCCGCCCGCTCCCCCCAGTGATCGGACCCGCCGAAGGGGAGCAGCGTCGCCCCGATCGCCCGCAGCCCCCGCCCGCGAGCCTGCCGTATCAACTGCCGGTACCCGCCGATGAGTTCATCGGCCTCCACCACCGGCGCGGGCTTGTACGTCGGCTGTTCGTCCGTCTCGCTGAACCCGATGTCGTTGAGCCCCAGCAGCACGACGACCGCCTCGACCCCGGCCTGACCGAGAACGTCCCGCCCGAACCGCCGGACACCCTTCTCCCCGTACCAGGCGGAGTCGTTCAGCAGCAGGTTCCCGCCGATGCCCGCGCCCAGAACGGGCCGCCCCGTGCGCTCGGCGAGCGCGTCCGACCAGCGGCGGTTCGCGCCCGGCGTCGAGCCGAACCCGTCCACGATGGAGTCCCCGAAGAGCACGACACCATCCGTGCGGTCCGCGTCGACCTCGACGGCCGACAGGAAGTACCAGGACTCGCTCGTCTCGCCGAATCCGTCGCCGTCGAGGTCGTCGAGGCGGTCGCCCTCACCCCGGTGGCTCGTCGCGAAGGCCTGGGCGTGGAAGGTCGCGGGCCCGGTGACGGCGTCGAGGTGCAGGGTGACGGTCACGGACTCCAGGGCCTCCACCGCGAGTTCGGCGGGGTCGCTGGCGACCTGTCCGCGCGCCGGGATCTCGACGCCCCCGGCCCCCTCGAAGGTGAGCCGCCGCAGTGAGCCGGGCTCGACACCGGCCCCCTCACCCGCACGGGCCACGGTGGCTCCCGCGATCCGCAGCGGCGAGCTGCCGTACGCGTTCGACAGCCGTATACGAACCCGGCCGCCGCCCGCCCCGATGCGGACGACCTGGCGCAGGGACTGGCGCCAGAAGCCCTCCTGGGACCAGTTGGGGGTGAAGCCCATGGCGGGGAGCTGGGGCGATGCGGTCCAGACGGTGGTGAACACGGCAGCTGCCTCCATAAAAGGGACCAGAGTTCCTTTAGTAGCTGGCATGACCGTAACAGGAGGAGGCACACTAAAGGAACCCTGGACCCGTTTAATCGGGTCGTGGGCAAGTTGAGTACGCGTACTCAGGCGGTCGGCGCCCTCGCCGCCGCACGATCGAAGGCATGCTGTGGTCCGACCCGGAGAACGAGCCGCCCAAGGAACTTCGCGACATGCAGGAGATGTTGCGGCGACTCGGCCTTCTCATGGCGTTGGCCATGCTGCTCGCGATGATCGTCCTCGGAGTGATGTGATCGGCGCGGCGTGCTCGGCGCGAGGTGGGACAGGCGACGGGGGACGACACGCCCACGCCGATACCCTGACCGCATGACTGATCAGCCGCGCCGCCGCCTCGTGCTCGCCTCGCAGTCCCCCGCCCGGCTCGGCCTGCTGCGCCAGGCCGGACTCGACCCCGAGGTCATCGTGAGCGGCGTCGACGAGGACGCCGTCTCCGCCCCGACCCCCGCCGAACTCGCGCTCGCCCTGGCCGAGGCCAAGGCCTCCGTCGTGGCCGCCCGGACCGAGGTCCAGGGCGCCCTGGTGATCGGCTGCGACTCGGTCCTCGACCTGGACGGCGAGGCACTGGGCAAGCCCGCGGACGCCGAGGAGGCCACCGCGCGCTGGAAGGCGATGCGCGGCCGGGCCGGCACCCTCCAGACGGGACACTGCGTCTACGACACGGCCGCCAAACGCTACGCGTCGGCGACCGCGTCCACGGTGGTCCGCTTCGGCGACCCGACCGACGCCGAGATCGCCGCGTACGTCGCCTCGGGCGAGCCGCTCCACGTCGCCGGGGCCTTCACGCTCGACGGCCGCTCGGCCCCCTTCATCGAGGGCATCGACGGCGACCACGGCAACGTCATCGGCATCTCCCTGCCGCTGGTGCGCCGCCTGCTGGCCCAACTGGGCGTGAGCATCACGGAGTTGTGGACCCCGCGCGAGAAGTGATCAGGACGCGCTCGGTGTCGGGGGCGCCGTGACCGGGGATCCCCCGGTACCCCCGTTCATACCGCCGTTCGGGTCCCCGTTCGTGCCCCCGTTGCCGTCCTTGCCGTCCTTGCCGCCCGCGCCGTCGCCCGGCGCGGCGTCGGCGGGACCCGCGCCGCGGTCGAAGGCCAACAGAGTGAACACGATCAGCCCGAGCGCCACCATCATGAACACGAACGCGCCCCAGCCCACCAGGCCCACCGTGAACGCGCCGAGCAGACCGTGCACCACGGCGGCGCTGATCAGCAGGATGCGGCCGAAGAGGCCCGGGGCGCGGCCGCGCACCGCGACGAGCAGCGCGGCGACGCCGCACAGCGCGAAGTAGAGGCCGAAGACCAGCCCCCCGACCTTGGACGAGACGGACATCATGTCCGAGTCGAGACCCGCCAGAGACATGTCCTGGCGGTCGACGACCACGCCGAGGAACCAGTTCAGCAGCGCGATGCCGATCGCCTCCACGAAGAGCACGATCGCCGCCACCCACGCCACCGGTCTGCGCACCACCGGTCCCCACCCACTTCCGAGTGCTGTTACCCCAAGTATGTTCGAGACCTCCCGAACGCTACTAACGGGTAAACGCCGGGACAAGGGTTCGGCCGCGGGCAAAGAATCGTTGGGCCATTCGTAGGGACTCCACAAAGAAACGCTGTGCGTCGCAGCACGGCCTCACAGAGACCTTGGCCACACAGGAGGGCTAGGGTTCAGCCAAGGATTCCTGCGTACCGCGGTGTGACAAGGGATCTCGCGGGTCGAGCGAGCCTCGAATCACGCTCCGTGTGGGCAAGCTCACCATTGGGGACGGGTCGAAAGGTCGTGTCGGCAGTCCCTAAACTCGGCTTGTTTCAAGGAGGGAGCCATCGTGCGCAAGGTGCTCATCGCCAACCGTGGCGAAATCGCTGTCCGCGTGGCCCGGGCGTGCCGGGATGCCGGGATCGCGAGCGTTGCCGTGTATGCGGAACCAGACAGGGACGCTCTGCATGTCCGGGCGGCGGACGAGGCGTTCGCCCTGGGCGGTGACACCCCCGCCACCAGCTACCTGGACATCGCCAAGGTCCTCCAGGCCGCCAAGGACTCCGGCGCGGACGCCATCCACCCGGGCTACGGCTTCCTGTCGGAGAACGCCGAGTTCGCCCAGGCGGTCCTGGACGCCGGCCTGACCTGGATCGGCCCGCCCCCGCAGGCCATCCGCGACCTCGGCGACAAGGTCGCCGCCCGCCACATCGCCCAGCGCGCCGGAGCCCCCCTCGTCGCGGGGACACCGGACCCGGTGAACGGCGCCGACGAGGTCGTCGCCTTCGCCCGCGAGCACGGACTGCCGATCGCGATCAAGGCGGCCTTCGGCGGCGGCGGACGCGGCCTGAAGGTCGCCCGCACCCTCGAAGAGGTCCCCGAGCTGTACGAGTCCGCCGTGCGTGAGGCGGTGGCCGCGTTCGGCCGCGGCGAGTGCTTCGTCGAGCGCTACCTCGACAAGCCCCGCCACGTCGAGACCCAGTGCCTGGCCGACACCCACGGCAACGTCGTCGTCGTCTCCACCCGCGACTGCTCCCTCCAGCGCCGCCACCAGAAACTGGTGGAGGAGGCCCCCGCGCCGTTCCTGTCGGACGCCCAGGTGGCGGAGCTGTACTCCTCCTCCAAGGCGATCCTCAAGGAAGCCGGCTACGTCGGCGCCGGCACCGTGGAGTTCCTCGTCGGCATGGACGGCACGATCTCCTTCCTCGAGGTCAACACCCGCCTCCAGGTCGAGCACCCCGTCACCGAGGAAGTCGCCGGCATCGACCTCGTCCGCGAGATGTTCCGCATCGCCGACGGCGAGGAACTCGGCTACGGCGACCCCGCCCTGCGCGGCCACTCCTTCGAGTTCCGCATCAACGGCGAAGACCCGGGACGCAACTTCCTGCCCGCCCCCGGCACGGTGACGCTGTTCGCCCCGCCGTCGGGTCCGGGCGTGCGCCTGGACGCGGGCGTCGAGTCCGGCAGTGTGATCGGCCCGGCCTGGGACTCCCTGCTCGCCAAGCTGATCGTCACCGGCGCCACCCGCGAGCAGGCGCTCCAGCGTGCCGCCCGCGCCCTCGAGGAGTTCCAGGTCGAGGGCATGGCGACCGCCATCCCGTTCCACCGCGCGGTGGTCCAGGACCCGGCCTTCGCCCCCGAACTGACCGGCTCCGCCGACCCGTTCACGGTCCACACCCGCTGGATCGAGACCGAGTTCGCCAACGAGATCCCCGCCTTCACGGCTCCCGCGGACACGGAGACCGACGAGGAGCCGGGCCGCGAGACGGTGGTCGTCGAGGTCGGCGGCAAGCGCCTGGAGGTCTCGCTGCCCTCCTCGCTGGGCATGTCCCTGGCCCGCACCGGCCTCGCCGCGGGCGCCAAGCCCAAGCGCCGCGCGGCCAAGAAGTCCGGCCCGGTCGCCTCCGGTGACACGCTCGCCTCGCCGATGCAGGGCACGATCGTCAAGGTCGCGGTCGAGGAGGGCCAGGAGGTCAAGGAGGGCGACCTCGTCGTCGTCCTGGAGGCCATGAAGATGGAACAGCCCCTCAACGCCCACCGCTCCGGCACCATCAAGGGCCTGAGCGCGGAGGTCGGCGCGTCCATCACGTCCGGCGCCGCGATCTGTGAGATCAAGGACTGACGACACGGTCGTACGACATCCGAAGCGCCCGCCGAACCGAGCGATCGGTCCGCCGGGCGCTTCGGCGTTGTTCGTCGCCTCAGCCGGGTGAGCGGCCGGGATGGGCCGGGTCGGGGCGGGTTCGGATCTCGCTGATCACGGACCAGGCGACCGACACCATCGGGACGGCGACGACCGCGCCGATCACACCGGCGAGGATGCCGCCGGAGATGACGGACAGGGCCACGACCACCGGGTGCAGCCGGACCGCCCAGCTCAGCACGAGCGGGTGCAGGACATGGCCCTCGATCTGGCCGACGACCACGATCATGGCGAGCACCACGAGCGCGATGACCGGCCCCCGTGAGGCCAGCGCGACGACCGTGGCCACGGCCAGCGCGATGGGCGAGCCCACCAGCGGGATGAACGCGGCGAAGAACTCCAGCAGGGTCAGTGGCAGGGCCAGCGGCACGCGCAGCGCGAACAGGGCGATCCCGACCAGTACGGCGTTGGTGGCGGCCACGATGATGATGCCGCGGGTGTACCCGGCGAACGTCCGCCAGGCGGCCCGTCCCGCGCGGCCCCAGGGATCCCTGGCACTCTCGGGCAGCAGGCCCTGGAACCAGTGCCAGAACCTGTCCCCGGAGTGGATGAAGAACAGCGAGCAGAACAGCGCGAGCACCGCTCCGGTCAGCACCTCCACCGCCCGCCCCACGCCGCTGAGGGCACTGCTGATCAGCGTGGAGCGGTGCTCCGAGAGGTACGTCCTCACCTTGCCCTGAAAGTCCGACAGCACGGTGTGGCGGACGCGGAAGGGAGGGCCCTCCAGCCACCGCTGGATCCGCCCGACGCCCCCGGCGAACTGCTGGCCCAACTGGTCCGACTCGCCCGCGACCAGACTGCCGACCAGCGCCAGCAGCCCGAGCATCAGCACCAGACTGCCCACCACGCTCACCACGACGGCCAGGGACCGGGGCATGCGCCGCGCCAGCAGATCGGCCAGAGGACGCAGCACCGAGGTCACCACCAGCGCGAGGAACAGCGCCACGGCGACCAGTTGCAACCGGCCCAGGATCTTGAAGGCCGCGTACACGACCACCCCGAGCACCAGCAGCCGCCATGCGTACGCCGCGGCCGTCCGAAGCCCCTGGTTCACCGGCACGTCGTCGCGCTCCGCGGCACGCCGGATCGCCGTCCCCGCCGTACGGGCCCGTGCCACCGTCTTCACCCCGCGGGCGGACCCGCGGGCGGGCCGGCTCCCCAGGACGACGTACCGCATCCGTCGCCGGTGCGAACGACGCGATCCGTCGTTCACCTGTGCGTCACCGCCTCCCGTCGCCGTGTCAGGGACAGGTTGCGGGTGGACGAGGAGCCGTCGCAAGCCGGGACGCATGCGGACAAACCGTACCCGTACGCCGTGAGCTGGACCGCTTCCCCGTAGCGCGACCGGGGGGACGGCCGAGTGGAGGGTGCCCGGCGTACGCCATACGGCCCATGGCGGTGCACGCCGGTCGGATCGGTCAGCGGCGGCGCAAATCCGCCACTCGCGCCCGCTCTCCCGGGGACTGCTCGCCCAGGACCGTAGCGCTGCGCAACTGCGGTCCCGCACCCGGCACCTGGCCGCGGCGCGGACCGGGGAGGGGCATGTCCCGGCGCGGCTGGCGCCCCGCCGGGACCGTATCCCCTCCCGTGCCGCCGCCCGACTGCCCGGCCACCGCGATCTGTACGCCCTGGTCCGCCAGGGCCTGCAGTTCGGTGACCGCGCGGTCGTCGTGAGCCGGCGGCTCGTCCGTGACCAGGCGGGTGATCAGATCGGTCGGCACCGTCTGGAACATCGTGTCGGTGCCGAGCTTGGTGTGGTCGGCGAGGACGACGACCTCCGCGGCGGCCTGCACCAGCGCGCGGTCGACGGACGCCGACAGCATGTTGGAGGTGGACAGCCCGCGCTCGGCGGTGAGCCCACTGCCGGAGAGAAAGGCCCGCGAGACCCGCAACCCCTGGAGGGACTGCTCGGCGCCGCTGCCGACCAGGGCGTAGTTGGAACCGCGCAGGGTGCCGCCGGTCATCACGACCTCGACGCGGTTGGCATGGGCCAGCGCCTGCGCCACCAGCAGGGAGTTGGTGACGACGGTCAGCCCGGGCACCCGCGCGAGCCGGCGCGCCAGCTCCTGCGTCGTGGTGCCCGCGCCCACCACGATGGCCTCGCCCTCTTCGACGAGACCCGCGGCGAGATCGGCGATGGCCGTCTTCTCGGCGGTCGCGAGATGCGATTTCTGCGGAAAGCCGGACTCCCGCGTGAACCCGCCCGGCAATACCGCACCGCCATGCCGGCGGTCGAGGAGTCCTTCTGCCTCCAGTGCGCGCACGTCCCGCCGTACGGTCACTTCGGAGGTCTGGACGACGCGGGCGAGCTCACGGAGCGACACGGCCCCGTTCGCTCGCACCATTTCGAGGATCAATTGGCGACGTTCTGCAGCGAACACGAAACTGACAGTAACCCCAACGACCGTCTGCTTTCAGCAGTTTGCGCCGAATAACAGAAGTTGTTCGCATGGCAGTACGCGAAGTGGTATACGCGCCTACTCGCGCCGCCTATGCCGTACGAATGGTCGACAACTCCCCGTGACCAGCGGGAAGTCGGGGTGGGACGTCAGCCCCCGTCGCCCGCCTTGCGGGTGTGCAACTGCCGTGCGACCTCGGCGATCGAGCCCGAAAGGGAGGGATACACGGTGAACGCGTTCGCGATCTGTTCGACCGTCAGATTGTTGTCGACCGCGATCGAGATGGGATGGATCAGTTCCGAGGCGCGCGGCGCGACGACCACGCCACCGACGATGATCCCGGTGCCGGGGCGGCAGAAGATCTTGACGAAGCCGTCCCGGATGCCCTGCATCTTGGCGCGCGGGTTGCGCAGCAGGGGCAGCTTGACGACCCGGGCGTCGATCTTGCCCGCGTCCACGTCGGCCTGCGAGTAGCCGACGGTGGCGATCTCGGGGTCGGTGAAGACGTTGGACGAGACGGTCTTCAGGTTCAGCGGAGCGACCGCGTCGCCCAGGAAGTGGTACATGGCGATACGTCCCTGCATCGCCGCGACGGAGGCGAGGGCGAAGACGCCCGTCACGTCACCGGCGGCGTACACACCCGGGGCGGTGGTCCTGGAGACCTTGTCGGTCCAGATGTGCCCGGAGTCCCTGACCCTGACCCCGGCCTCCTCCAGACCCATTCCGCTGCTGTTCGGGATGGCGCCGACGGCCATCAGACAGTGCGAGCCGCTGATGACCCGGCCGTCGGAGAGCGTGACCTCGACCCGGTCGCCGACCCGCTTGACGGACTCGGCGCGGGAGCGGGCCATGACGTTCATCCCACGGCGCCGGAACACGTCCTCCAGCACGGCGGCGGCGTCCGGGTCCTCGCCCGGCAGCACGCGGTCGCGGCTGGAGACGAGCGTGACGCGCGACCCGAGCGCCTGGTAGGCACCGGCGAACTCGGCGCCGGTGACACCGGAACCGACGACGATGAGCTCCTCCGGGAGCTCGTCGAGGTCGTAGACCTGCGTCCAGTTCAGAATCCGCTCGCCGTCCGGCTGCGCGTCGGGCAGCTCACGTGGATGCCCGCCGGTGGCGATCAGCACCGCGTCGGCGACGAGCGTCTCCTCGGTCCCGTCCGCGGCCCGTACGACGACCTTGCGCGAGCCGTCCAGGGACTGCATGCCCTCCAGTCGCCCACGCCCGCGCAGCACCCGCGCGCCGGCCCGCGTCACGGAGGCCGTGATGTCGTGCGACTGCGCGAGCGCGAGCCGCTTCACACGCCGGTTGACCTTCCCGAGATCGACGCCGACGACCCGGGCCGCCTGCTCCGCGGGAGGGGTGTCGTCGGCGACGATGATCCCCAGCTCCTCGTACGACGAGTCGAAGGTGGTCATCACCTCGGCCGTCGCGATAAGGGTCTTCGACGGCACGCAGTCGGTGAGCACCGACGCCCCGCCCAGACCGTCGCAGTCGACGACGGTCACCTCCGCGCCGAGCTGGGCGGCAACCAGCGCCGCCTCATATCCGCCGGGTCCGCCACCGATGATCACGATCCGAGTCACGTACTCCATTGTCCCGCACGCTTCAAGATGCTTCCGCCCGGGGGCCGCGCCCGCCCGCATCCGAGCCCCTTCCGTTATGCGCTCATCCGTTATGCGCTGATGCGTTCTGTTACGCAAGAGGCTCCTGAGTTCCCTGCCGTACCCTCGACCTCATGTCGCTCTACGCCGCGTACGCCGGCAATCTCGACCCGCGGCTCATGACGCGCCGCGCCCCGCACTCGCCGCTGCGCGCCACGGGCTGGCTGAACGGCTGGCGGCTGACGTTCGGGGGCGAGCACATGGGCTGGGAAGGCGCGCTGGCGACCCTCGTCGAGGCCCCCCGCTCGCAGGTCTTCGTGGCGCTGTACGACATCGCCCCCCTGGACGAGGACTCCATGGACCGCTGGGAGGGCGTGGGCCTCGACATATATCGCCGGATGCGCGTACGGGTGCACACGCTGGAGGGCGAGGAACCCGCGTGGGTGTACGTACTGAACGGGTACGAGGGCGGACTCCCCTCCGCGCGCTACCTCGGTGAGATCGCCGACGCGGCGGAGTCGGCGGGCGCGCCCCACGACTATGTGATGGAACTGCGCAAGCGTCCCTGCTGAGGGGCCCTTCCGCGCCCCGGGCGACCCTGCCGACGACGCCTCTCGTGGGAAACGCCGGTCCACCCCGTTCCCACCCCTTCGTCGGAAACGACAAGACAACGATCGCAAGACCGTGACCTCCGTCATCTACGCGCGTAGGCCTGGACCAGCTACGCTCATGCGCGTGAACGCATCTCTTCTTCCGGACGACATCCAGGGCGACCCTCACGCCGCCGCCGACGCCGCCGCCACCCGCCTGCGGGAGCTCACGGGCGCCGAGACCCACGACGTCGCGCTCGTGATGGGCTCCGGCTGGGCTCCGGCCGTGGACGCCCTCGGCACCCCCGAGGCCGAGTTCCAGGTCACCGAGCTGCCCGGGTTCCCCCCGCCGGCGGTCGAGGGGCACGGCGGCAAGATCCGCTCGTACAAGGTCGGTGACAAGCGGGCCCTGGTCTTCCTCGGCCGCACCCACTACTACGAGGGCCGCGGGGTCGCCGCCGTCGCGCACGGCGTGCGTACCGCCGTCGCCGCGGGCTGCAAGACCATCGTGCTCACCAACGGCTGCGGTGGTCTGCGCGCGGACATGCGCCCCGGCCAGCCGGTGCTGATCAGCGACCACATCAACCTGACGGCGACGTCCCCGATCGTCGGGGCGAACTTCGTCGACCTCACCGACCTGTACTCGCCGCGGCTGCGCACCCTCTGCAAGGAGGTCGACCCCACCCTGGAGGAGGGCGTCTACGCGCAGTTCACCGGGCCGCACTATGAGACGCCGGCCGAGATCCGGATGGCCCGTGTCCTCGGCGCGGACCTCGTCGGCATGTCGACGGTTCTCGAAGCGATCGCCGCGCGTGAGGCCGGTGCGGAGGTTCTCGGCATCTCCCTCGTCACCAACCTCGCCGCCGGTATGACGGGCGAGCCCCTCAACCACGAGGAGGTCCTCCAGGCCGGCCGCGACTCCGCGACCCGCATGGGCGCCCTCCTCACCCAGGTCCTGGACCGCCTGTAGGGCTTGATCGCCCCCGCCGCCCCTACCCGGCCCATCCTCAGACTGGGGGCTCCGCCCCCAGACCCCCCATCGGCCTGAGGGGTCTCGTCCTCAAACGCCGGACGGGCTGGAGGGTGCGCGCAGCGCCCCTTCAGGGGCGCGGGGAACTGCGCGGCCGGCCCCCACGGGCCCGCAGCCGACACACCCACCCCCTGGCCGGGTACACAAGCAAGGGCAGCACAAACAGAGAGGTTCACCCGACGTGCAGGACGAACTCATCGCACGGGCCGAGGCGTGGCTCGCCGAGGACCCCGACCCGGATACCCGCGAGGAGCTCGCCGAGCTCATCGCCTCCAAGGACGTCCCCGAGCTCACCGCACGCTTCAGCGGCACCCTCCAGTTCGGCACCGCCGGCCTGCGGGGCGAACTCGGCGCGGGCCCGATGCGCATGAACCGCGCGGTGGTCATCCGTGCCGCCGCCGGCCTGGCCGCGTACCTCAGGAAGCAGGGCGAGACGGACGGCCTCGTCGTCATCGGCTACGACGCCCGCCACAAGTCCGCCGACTTCGCCCGTGACACCGCCGCGGTGATGACGGGCGCGGGCCTGCGCGCCGCCGTCCTGCCCCGCCCCCTGCCCACGCCCGTCCTGGCGTACGCCATACGGCATCTCGGCGCCGCGGCCGGCGTGGAGGTCACCGCCAGCCACAACCCGCCCCGCGACAACGGCTACAAGGTCTACCTGGGCGACGGTTCGCAGATCGTCCCCCCGGCGGACGCCGAGATCGCCGCCGAGATCGCCGCCGTCGGCGGCCTCGCCGACGTCCCCCGCCCCGACTCCGGCTGGGAGACCCTCGACGAGGGCGTCCTGAACGCCTACCTGGCCCGTACGGACGCCGTCCTCGCCCAGGACTCCCCCCGCACCGCCCGCACCGTCTACACGGCGATGCACGGTGTCGGCAAGGACGTCCTGCTCGCCGCCTTCGCCCGGGCCGGCTTCCCGGAGCCCGTGCTCGTCGCCGAGCAGGCGGAACCGGACCCCGACTTTCCCACCGTCGCCTTCCCCAACCCGGAAGAGCCCGGCGCGATGGACCTGGCCTTCGCGAAGGCCCGCGAGACCGGCCCCGACCTGATCATCGCCAACGACCCGGACGCGGACCGTTGCGCGGTGGCCGTCAGGGACGGTGCGGACTGGCGCATGCTGCGCGGCGACGAGGTCGGCGCGCTGCTCGCCCAGCACCTGGTGAACCGCGGCGCGCGCGGCACCTTCGCGGAGTCGATCGTCTCCTCCTCCCTCCTCGGCCGGATCGCCGAGAAGGCGGGCCTCCCCTACGAGGAGACCCTCACCGGCTTCAAGTGGATCGCCCGGGTGGAGGGCCTGCGCTACGGCTACGAGGAGGCGCTCGGGTACTGCGTCGACCCGGACGGCGTACGCGACAAGGACGGCATCACCGCGGCCCTGCTCATCACGGAACTCGCCTCCGAGCTGAAGGAAGCGGGCCGCACCCTCCTCGACCTCCTCGACGACATCGCCGTGGCGCACGGTCTGCACGCCACCGATCAGCTCTCGGTCCGCGTGGAGGACCTGTCGGTCATCGCGAACGCGATGGGCCGGCTGCGCGAGCAGCCCCCGACGGAGCTGGCGGGCCTGTCCATCACCAGGTCCGAGGACCTGACGAAGGGCACGGACACGCTTCCGCCGACCGACGGGCTGCGCTACACGCTGGACGGCGCCCGCGTCATCGTCCGCCCGAGTGGCACCGAGCCGAAGCTGAAGTGCTACCTGGAGGTCGTGGTCCCGGTCGGCTCGCACGCCGAGCTGCCCACGGCCCACGCGAAGGCCGCCGAGCTGCTCGCGGGGATCAAGCGGGACCTGTCGGCGGCGGCCGGCATCTGATCCCACGCCTCGGATCCCGCGCCTCGGATCCGCGGCTCCGCGAGGGCCCAAGTACGGGACCCAGCCACGTACGGGTGATTTCCGCCCGGCAGTTGACGCAGCGCTCCGGTGCGCCACCATCCGACCGAGGAACGGTTGGCGGTAGCGCACCGCCGAGCCTCAGGAGCTGCCGCGTGTCCTCGACCGCTTCCCGGCCGACATCCTCCCCACCCCGGAACGCTCCCGGCGAACTCCCCGCGCCCGCGAACACGAACGCGAGTACGGGCACGGGTGCGGGGACGAGCAGGAGCACAGGCATCCTGTGCTCCCTCCGCACCCAGCTGCGCCGGGCGGCCCCCGCCCTGCTCGCCTACGGGGCCGTACGCCTCGTGAGTCTGCTGCTCCTCACCCTGTGGGCGCACCATCAACACCACGGCGTGTGGCCCGTCCTGGCCACGCAGTGGGACGCGGACTGGTATCTGGGCATCGCCCAGCACGGCTACACCCATCACCTGGGCACCCGGTACGACGCGAACAACCTCGCGTTCTTCCCGCTGTACCCGTTCCTGGTCAAGGCGGCCGCGGTCCTGACCCCGGGGACGCGCGCCACGACGGGCCTGGCGATCTCGATCGTCGCCTCCTTCCTCGCCGCATGGGGGGTCTTCGCCGTCGGCCACCATCTCCACGGCCGGCGCGTGGCCCTGCTGCTGACGTTCCTGTGGGCGGCTCTCCCGGTCGGCCTGGTCCAGTGGATGGGTTACACGGAGTCCCTCTTCACGGCGTTCGCCGCCTGGTCGCTGTACGCGGTGCTCACCGGCCGCTGGCTCTGGGCGGGCACCCTGGCGTCGTTGTCGGGCCTGACCCGCCCGACGGGCATCGCGGCGGCGGCCGCGGTCACCGTCACGGCCCTGCTCTCCCTGCGGCACCGCTTCTCGCCCCGCGTCCTCGCGGCCGCGGCCCTCGCCCCGGCGGGCTGGTTCGCCTACGTCGGCTGGGTGGGCGTGCGCCTGGGCCGATGGGACGGCTACTTCGCCGTGCAGCGCCTGTGGCACAACGACTGGGACGGCGGCGCGGAGACCCTGCGCCGTATGCGGGAGGTCCTCACGCAGGATTCCAGGCCGGAGCTGTTCCTGGTGATGGTGACGCTCACGCTGATCGGGTCCGTGGTCCTCTACGCCCTGGGCGCCTTGGACCGGCAGCCGCTCCCGCTGCTGGTCTTCACCGGCGTCCTGCTGCTGATCGTGCTGGGCAGCGGCGGCGTCTACTTCCCCCGTGCCCGCTTCCTCCTGCCCGGCTTCCCGCTCCTGCTCCCGCTGGCCCTCCATCTGTCCCGTGCCTCACCCCGCTTCCGGGCCCTCGCCGTGACCACGGCGCTGCTGGGTTCGGCGTACTGGAGCGCGTACATGGCGCTGGTCTGGCCGAGCGCGCCCTGAGCGGGCGTCCGTACGGCACCACCCCTGGATTCAAACGTCTCTCGATTCACGGGGAATTGGGCTGTCGCATGCTCCTCGGCTGCCTGCTCCGTCCCCGCGCGTCTCACGCTGGAGGCAAGCGCGGATGTGCTCCTCACCCCCCCCTTGGACGCATCCGCCCGCCAGGTGTCCCGCGCCCCCATCACTGCGATGAGCGGGATGCCGCGCATGGGCCGGACACGGGGTTCAGCCCGCCCCCCAGGCAACTGAACCCCGTGTCGGGCTCCGGCCGCGCCGCCTCACACGCGCATGAGGTAGCTGAAGCCCGTGTTCGGGCCGACGCAGGACTGGAGCGTGAGGTCGCCCCAGTACAGGCCCTGGGACGGGGTGCCGCGGCCGGGGCTGACGTAGTGGGCGTACACGCGGTACTCGAACGTGCCGCGTGGCGTCGTGGCCGTGACGAGGGTGCCCACGGGCAGCCTGGCGAACCGCTCGAAGCCGCAGTAGTCGTGGCCGACGACGACGGCGGTACGCAGCGCGTAGCCGTCCTCCGTCCCCAGGTCGGGCCCCGTCCACTGGACGGCGTCGTGGCACGCGTCCACCGCCTCCTGCCCACCGCGTACCACCCGGGCCGACCAGGAGCCGATGCGCAGGGTGGTCGAACCGTCCTGGCCACGCCGACCGAACGTCTCGGCACCGGCACCGGCACCGGCACCGGCACCGGCCCTGGCCGACGGCTTCGGTGACGGCTTCGCGGGCGTGGCGCCGGGGCGCGGTGAGTGGGACGGGGGTGGTGGTGTGCGCGACAGGTCCGGGAGCTTCGTCGTCGGCGACACGGTGGGCGCGCTGGGGGACGGCGAGGCCTCCGGAGCGGGGTCGCGGGGCGGTGGAGTGGGAGTGGGTCCGGGCGTGCGGGGGCGGGCCGATGTCCCGAGCGGGGTGGGCCCGGCCGGGTCCGGGGCAGTCCGCTCGGCGGACGGAACGGACGCGGGTGGGTCCGCCAACGCCTTCTCGGGCGCTCCGGGGACGGCGCAGCCGGCGAGCGTGACGGAGGCGACGAAGGCGACAGCGGCCAGGACGGCCGCGGTACGGGTCACCGCGCGGCGGGATCGTCCCTCGCTCGTCGCTCGGAGGGTGTCTGGCATCCGGCGCCTCCGTTGGTGTGGTCGGTCGTCCTATCCGAAGCGTCCGTTCACGTAGTCCGTCGTACGCGGGTCCTGCGGGTTGTTGAACATCGCGTCCGTGGTGCCGTGTTCGACGATGGCGCCGGGGGTGCCCTGCTCGGCGAGGAAGAACGCGCACTGGTCGGAGACCCGGGCGGCCTGCTGCATGTTGTGGGTGACGATCACGATGGTGACCTCTTCGGACAGTTCGTGGATCGTCTCCTCGATGCGCCGCGTCGAGGTCGGGTCCAGCGCCGAGCACGGCTCGTCCATGAGCAGGACCCGCGGTCGTACGGCCAGCGACCGCGCGATGCACAGGCGCTGCTGCTGGCCGCCGGAGAGCGCGCCGCCGGGCTGCCGGAGCCGGTCCCGGACCTCTTTCCACAGGCCCGCCTTCGTCAGGCACTCCTCGACGAGCCAGTCCTTGTTCTCCCGGCCGGCCTTGATGCCGCCGAGTTTCAGGCCTGCGGTGACGTTGTCGTAGATGGACATCGCCGGGAAGGGGTTCGGCTTCTGGAAGACCATGCCGATCTGGCGGCGGGCGTGGGTGATGCGGCGGCCGCGGTCGTAGATGTCCTCGCCGTCCAGCAGCACCCGGCCCGCGAGGGAGGCGGAGCCGATCAGTTCGTGCATGCGGTTGAGGATCCGCAGAAACGTGGACTTGCCGCAGCCGGACGGGCCGATGAGCGCGGTGACCTTGCGGGCGGGCATGGTGAGCGACACGTGCTCCAGGACCTTGTGGTCGCCGAACCAGGCCGAGATGGAGTCGGCCTCCAGGGTCGCCGGGTTGCTCTCGCCGGGGCCGGCGCCGGCGCCGGAGACGGCGGGCCTGCTCGCCTTGGTGCTCCGCATCTTCACCGTCGGGTCGAGGATCTCGTCGACGAGCGTCGGGTTCGTGTCGGACATGATGGTGGAACTCCTCGTCGGTCAGAGCAGGTTGGGCAGCAGGCGGGTGGCGGCGCCGGAGACGGCGAGGCCGAGGGCGGTCAGCACGGGCACGCAGACGATCCAGGTCTGCCAGCGACCCCACACGCGGTACGCGGCCATGGTGAGCAGGGCCGCGCCGAGCAGCCCCTGCGACCAGAGGAAGACCGAGAGCCAGGCGGCGTTCTCCGTGCCCAGGGCCAGCTCGGACTCGTCGATCCAGCCGAGCGTCAGCGGGCGGGGCGGGGCGGGCTGTACCGCACTGGCCAGGGTCGCGTCCACGCGGAGGGTGCCGGAGGGGGTGTAGGGCGCGCCGTCGGCGGTGATGAGCGTGAGCCGGCCCTGGCCCTCCTTGAGCGTGGGCGGCAGCGGGTCACCCTTGCGGCGGATGGAGGAGACCTTGTAGGTGGCGGTGCCCTGACCGGTCGTCAGCCGGATCTCGGTGCCGAGGGGCAGTTGGTGCACGTCGTTGAAGGGGCTGCCGTACCCCCACTGACGGCCCATGATCACGCTGGTGCCGGCCTGTCCCGGCAGCGGGGTGTCCCGGCGGTGGCCGGGGCCGGACATCAGCACCCCGGAGGTGGTGCCCTCCCCCACGACCTCCTTCAGACCCAGCGCCGGGATGCGCAGCAGGGCGACGGGCGCGCCGGGCTCCAGCATCTTGCCGTCGTAACCCCGCTGGCCCACCGGTGCGGTTCCGAGGGCGAGTTGACGGCGGAACTCGTCGTACGCGGTCTGCTGGTCACGCGCGTGCTGGAGGTGGCCGACGATGGTGAGGTTGGCGGCGAAGCCGAGCAGCAGCGCGGCGAGCACGCACAGCGCGGCCCCGGCGAACGCGAAGCCGGGGCGCTCGGCCCGCGGCGGCCCCGCGGCGGGCCTGGGCTCGGGTGCGGGCGCCGGCACCGGCGGCGCGTCGGCCGGCGGGGGCGGGGACAACACGGTCACGGGGAGCACTCCTGTGCAGAGGTGTGGGGTGGAGATACGAAGGCGCGGGCGGCGGGGTGGGGGCCCCGCCGCCCGTGCTCCCGAGCCGCTACGAGCGGGGGTCGCCGAACTTCAGCAGCCCCTCGCGGCGGCCGTACCGCACGGCGAGGACGCCGGCCGTGACGAGGATGACGGCTCCGAGGCCGGAGAACAGCGCGATCTGGCTGCCGGTGGAGGCGAGGCCCCCGGTGGGCGAGGTCCCGCCGGAGGTGGAGTCGCCGCCGGTGCCGCTGCCGCCGGAGGTGGTGGTGCCGGACGTGGTGCCGGACGAGTCGCCCGAAGAGCCGTCGGTCGGTTCACTGCTGGAACCGTCCGTGGGCTCGTCGGAGGGATTGTCCGTCGAGGAGCCGCTCGGGCTCGGCGACGGGGAATCGGAGGACGGCTCGGGGACGGTGAAGTCCACCGCGGGCACCGGGTTCTTGCCGCCGGTGCAGTCCGGGCTGTAGTCCCAGTTGCTCGCCCCTGCCACGGCGTCGTCCGGCACTTTCAGAGTGGACCAGGTCACCGTTCCGCTCGCGTCGGCCGTGGCGGCGGGGAAGGTGGCGTCGTTGTGGAACATGGTCATCGAGTACGTCGCGCTCGGCTGGCAGCCGCGGATGAGGACCTTCACGGTCTGGCCGCGCTGCAACTCGGGGTTGTAGGCCAGCAGCTTGCCCGCGGCGTCGCGCATCTCGTACCGCGGCAGCTGCACGGTCACCTCGGAGGGCGCGGATTCCGAGGCTCCCCACTCGGCGGTGTTCCCCGGAGCGAAGCGGGCCGTGATGGTGTGGTTCCCCTCGGCCAGCGTCGACGTCTTGAACTCGGCCTTGCCGCCTGCGACCGTGGCCTGGCCCAGCGTGGTCGCGCCTTCCAGGAAGGTGACGGTGCCGGCCGCCGCCGCGGGTGACACCGCCGCGGTGAGCGTGGTCTCCTCGCTGGGCGCGACCACGGCGGGGGCGGCGGTCAGGGCGACCTGGGTGGCCTCCGCGCCTTCGCCGACCACCCAGTTGTCGCCGGTGACGGTGATCTTCTGGGTCCAGTACGGGTCGCCCGGCACGATCGAGTCGGGCGGAACGGCCCAGTCGTAGTTGTCCACGCAGCGCAGCCGCAACTCGTAGGTGCCGTCGCCCGTGATGGCGTTCGACAGGCTGCTGACCACCATCCCCGGGTTGTCCGCCGCGACCAGCGAGACCGCCGAGGTCGCCGCGGTGTAGGGGGCCTTGCTGGTGATCCCGTTGAGCGCCTTCACCTCGGTGCCGTCGGCCTTGACGACGTACAGGGCGAGGACGCTGTTCCAGTTGAGGTCTTCGATGGTGGCGGCGGGACATGCGCCGGGGATCGCGATCGAGCCGGCGATGGGCTGCGGGTCACTCAGCTTGCCGCCGGTGGGCGCCATGGTGAACTCGCCGACGGACGCCGCCCGGGCAGGCTGGGACTGGGACATGGCCAGGACCACGAGGCCCAGGGCGAGTAAGGCACAGGCGGCCACGATCGCGGCCGCTCTTCGAAATGGCTGTAGCACTGTCACGGCGATGCCCCCCGGGGGACGGTTGACGGATGACGTTGACGGACGACAGCGCGTGGGGCCGGGCACCTGGAGGGTGCCCGGCCGTCGCGCGAGGATCAGCAGACGATCACGGATCAGCGCTCGCCCTTGAGGGACGCGGTGGTGCTGTCGCCGCAGTTGGACGCGGCGCCGAAGCCGTAGGTCGCGATCGTGGAGGAGGCGGTGCAGACCTTCGAGCCCGTACCGACGAAGGTCTGCGCGATGACGGAGTCGGAGAGGTTGGCGGTCGGGACGACGTTGTAGACGTCGCGGAGGAAGCCGGGGTCGAAGGCCGTGTTGAGCGCGATCGCGGAGCCCGTGCCCGTGGTGGGGGCCAGGCTGTTGATGCTGCGCAGACGCGACTCACCGCGACGGTTCGGGACGTCGGAGAGGCCCTTGCCCTGGGCGATCCACTGGGCGATCGAGTACGGCATGAGCTGGTTGCCGTTGACGATCGCCTCGCCGTTGTGCTCCTGGATGGTGCCGTTGACGCAGGAGCCGACCTGCGCCTCGGTGATGCCGATGGCCGACAGCCAGAAGGTCCGGGTACCGGAGCCGGACTGCGGCAGCAGCGGCTGCGCGTTCGGGAACTCGGTGGAGTTGCACTGGTAGATCGCGGCCAACTGCGCCTTCGTCAGGTTCGTCGGCAGCGTGCTGCCCAGGTCGGTGGCGTAGGTCACACCGTCCTTGGCGTACGGGATCCACGTGAGGTCCGTGGTGGTGGTGTCCACCGGGCCACGCGAGGAGCGGGCGAAGTCGATGCAGTGGGTGCCGGCGGTGATGTCGGCGTTCAGCGCGTTGATACCGGCCGAGGAACCGTCCGGGCGGGCGACGGTGTCACAGCCGGTCGCCTTGGTCTTCACGGTGGCGGTGCCGGTGGCGTTCCACGACGCGACGATCTTGCCGTTGGCGTTCGCGACAGCGTCGCCGATGCCGTTCATGACGTACTGCGTGGTGTCCGAACCGACACCAGCCAGCTGACGGTAGTCAGTGACCGGGCTCGGGTCCGCCGAAGCGGGGGAGGCCAGGATGCCGAGACCGAGAGCCGCGACACCGAAAGCAGCGCCGACCTTGGCGCGAGACTTGACGTTCACTTCTGAACCCCTTGTTTTCTGGATTTCGAAGGCTGGCCGTTCAAGCAAAATCCGGATCTTTTTCCTGCCGGCCCGTCGGTCGGCCACCGCAAACAATTCCAGGATTTCTGCGCGGTGACCAACCAATTCCCCGTGAGAGAAAGGTTAAGGGCAGGCTTCCTAGGTGTCTCCTAGGGAGTCCGACGCTGCGCGAAATGCAGCATTATTGGACCCGAAAGTCCTGCCGCTCCGCCCAGGAACAGGACGACGAGAAGAATCCAGCGAATAACTCCCAGGATCTCTCCGGGGGTGAATCCCGCCTTGGCTTCCGCGACATTCTGCTGCGGCCCTGAGGAGGGTGGCGCGGAGCCGTTCACGGCTGCGGCGGAGTCCGAGGCCGAGGGGGTGGCGCCGCCGCCCGTTCCGCCCGCGGACGCTCCGCCGGTGCCCCCGCCGGAGGCGGTCCCTCCGGCGCCGGCTCCGGATCCGGACCCTCCCGAGGCACCCTGGTTCGACCCGTCGGACGCAGGGCTGGTCGCGGTCTCACCGCGCTCCAGGGCGTCGGCGGCGGTCCGGGCCTGCAGACGCTGCTGAGCCGGCAGGGGCGCGTAGCCGAAGGGCAGCTGGCCCGCCGACACGCCGGGCGTCTGGCCCGATCCCGCGACGTACCTGATGAACTGGGCGTACGCCTTGCGGGCCTTCGCGTCCTGGTTCAGCGAGGCCGCGGCGTAGGCGACGGCCGTCAGCGGATACGCCTGCCCCTTGGCGCGCGCCGGGTCGGGCTTGAGCACCGAGGCGTCTGCGGACGACGGCCGCATGGTCGCGACGTCGGCCGTGAGCGAGGCGGCCGAGGGCTTCACGAAGTTGCCGTCCGCGTTGCGCAGCGCCGCGGTCGTCAACCCGTAACGCTCCGCCGACGCGGCGTCGACGATCGCCATCACGGCACGCTGGCCCGACATGGGCGCGTCGTTGATGAGCTTGGCCGGCGACTGGGCGGTGTCCCCCGACTGCCACTGGATGGTGCGGGTGTTGTTGCCCCGGCGGGTTCGTACGGCCCCGTCGTGCAGGTCGGCCGTGTACGGGTCCAGGTCGGTGATCGCGTAGCTGAGAGGGGGTGTCCCGTTGCCGAGGGCCGGCGTCGTCGTCGGGTCCACCTTGGGGTAGTCGGTCAGCGTGGTGTTCTCCGCCAGCTTCAGGTCCTGGAAATAGCGATTCACCCGCATCCCCCACCGGTCCTTCGTCCCGGAGAGGAAGCCCCGGGCGTCCGTGTCCGACTGGAGCCAGTTCCAGACGATCCGCGTCATGTCGGAGGACTGCAGCGGGACCATGAGGCTCCTCAGCTGGTGATTGCTCAGCTGAGGGAATCCAGGATTCAATTCCTTGAATTCCGGATCCTCGACGAGGGAAGCGCTGTTCCCTTTCAGATAATCAGGGGTGGCGCCCAGCGTCACGTCTTCCACATAGGAATGAGTGAGCATCTTCGCCACGAGCCGCGGATTCAGTTTCATTCCCTGTACCACGCCAGAGGGACCTTCTATGAAGAAGGCGATGGCGAGTCCGGACACCGCCACCGGCGCGTGCACGACCTTGGATCCGTCCTCCGGCCGGGCGACCGGGTCGACGGTGAAGCCCAGCAGGGGCGCGTCGGCCGACGTGCTCAGGACCTGGCCCCTGGCCTCCTCCTCGCCGCCCTGTGTGAAGGCGAACGTGCTCCCCGTCGACGAGCACAGCTTCGGCTGCCAGGAAGTGACGGCGTCCGTCATCAGTTCGGAGCCGACCGTGGGCAGCTCCGGCTGGCCCTCCGGACAGAACGCGTCGACCGGCTGGAAGTCCAGACGGACGACCATCCGCTGAGCCCAGTTCGTCGCGGACAGCGGCGAGCTCTGCAGTGAATTGCCCGACTGGTTCGGTTTGGTGATCTCGGTGCCGTCCGCGTCGTGCGTGCCGCGCGGGACGACGACCAGCCAGCAGTGCCGCGGAACGGGGTCACTCGCGGCAGGGGCCGTGTTCATGCCGCAGCCCAGGTGGGACGCCTGGATGCCGTCCTGCGCCTCGAAGGTCACCTCGCCCGCGCCGTCGGCATAGGTTCTGGCGAACCGCTGCTCGTTGGTGTCCAGCGGACCGAAGTAGGTGAAGTCGTGGGAGGACTTGGTGGGGGGCAGGTCACCGACCGGGCGGAACGGGACGAAGCCACCGGGGTACTGGGTCTCCCCCGGATCGGTGCCGACCAGTCGGCCGTTTCCGGCCCCGAGTATCGAGCCGTCGCCGCCGAAGACGCACTGATCACGCTCGGGCCCGGCCGGATCGTCACCCCAACACTGCATGATCTGCAGGAAGTTGACGGCGGCGTTCTGCCCGTCGATCGTCGGCGCCCCGCCTTGCCAGGTGACCCGCACGCCCTGCGACCGCAGGTTCTTCGTCTGGTGGACGGTCACCTTCAGCTTGGAGAAGTCGTCGTACTTGCCCTGCTTCCCCGTCACCGTGACCGCGGAGTCCTCCCCCGTGCCGTCCGCCGCCGCGGCGGACGGGGTGGCGGACGGCAGCGGGAGCAGGGCCAGGACCAGCGCGGCCAGCAGCGCGCTCACGGCGGCGACGACACGCCGCCGAGACCGGGACACGGCGGTGATGGCGGTCATGCCACACCCCCCTTGCGGCGGGCGCGGTGGGACATCATGCGCCCGATCAGGGGTGGCCCGACGACCACGCCGATCAGGAGCACGGCCGACAGTGCCATCAGCGCGGTGCGCAGACCGAGGGCGTCGCCGACGCCGAGGGAGACAGGACTGGCGGCGACCGAGGTGTCGCCGGTGCCTCCGTTGCCGCTGAGCACCTGGCCGGTGTCGGGGTCGACGACGCTGCCTCCCGTCGTCCCGCCCGTACCGCCGGTGCTGCCCGCCGTACCGCTGCCGCCGGTGGTACCGGCCGTTCCCGTCGCGCCCGAGCCGCCCGTCGAACCGGAACCGCCGGACGCGCCCGAGCCGCCGGACGTACCGGAGCCGCCCGAGCCCGAACTGCCGCCGGACGTACCGGAGCCGCTCGGCGAGGTGGGCTGCTTGGCGCCGCCGGTGCCGGTGGCGCACTGGTCCGCACCCTGCTTGTCGCACGCCGCGGGATACGGGGCGTTCTGGGCCAGGAGGTTCTTCCCGTCACTGGAGAACGTCGGGTTGTTGCAGTTCTTGATGTTGATGCTGTCCGTCACGGCGCCTGGGATCTTGCGCACCTGCTCCATGGCCGCCTGCACGAGGTTGATCGGCAGCGGCGAGTAACCGAGCCGGTCGGCCAGTTGCTGGCCCTCGCAGAGGAAGTAGTTGTCGAACGCGCTCAGGGTGGCGCCCTTGGCCTTGGTGAACCCCATCTCCTCCTTGGTCGGGACGATCATGTAGCTGTAGCTGGACAGCGGGTAGGTGCGCCGGTCGCCGTACGTGTAGACCCCGTCCAGGTTCTGGGTGAGGTAGTTCGCGGACCGCGAGTCGTTGTTGATCTGTGCCTGGGTCAGGGCGACGGCCACACTGGAGGCGGTCGGCTCGACGTAGTACCCGGACTTGTTGAGGACCTTGACGACCGGGAAGCCCGCGTTCCTGGCGTAGGAGTACTCGACGTAGGTGATGGCGCCCTCGGCCTGGGGCTGCTTGGTGTAACCCGCGACGCCGAGCGAGCCGGACTGGGCGACGAAGCCCGAGCCGGGGATGTTCGGGAAGTACGACGTCAGACCGCACGGCGTGGGTTTGCCCGCCCGACGGCAGTAGTCGTCCCACAGGGTGCCGTACTGCTTGGACATCCACAGGGTGAACTGCGCGGTGGTACCGGAGCCGTCGGAGCGGATGACCGGGACGATACGGCGGGCCGGGAGGGCCAGCTTGGGGTTGTCCGCCTTGATCTCCGGCGCGTTCCACATCGTGAGCTTGCCGGTGAAGATCTTGCTGAGGACCTCCCCGGAGAGCCGCAGGTTGGTGACCTTGTTGCCGCCGATCTTCAGGTTGTACATGAACGACGTACCGCCGGCCACGATCGGCATGTAGGCGTACTTGCGCTGCGGCGGAGTGTCGGTCGTACCGAACTCCTTGAGGCCGTAGGGGATCTCGGACACACCGAAGTCGGACGTGCCGTTCGCGAACTGGGTACGTCCCACCGACGAGCCCACCGACGCGTAGTTCACGGTCATGCCCTGCTGACGTACGTTGCGTCGCCACTGCTCGATGGCGTTGGCGCTCCATGTCGAGCCGGAGCCACTGATCTTCACGTAGGTGACCGCGAAGGCACCTGGCGGATGTACGGCCATGAGCGCGCAGACCAGTGCGACGACCAGCGCCAGCGCCTGGTACACGCGCACGCTGCGCGGACGACGGACGGGTGCGGATATCACGGGGTGCTCCTCGTCGATGCGGGACTGGTCGAGGCGGGGCCGGCCGACGGCCGGCCGGCGGTTGCGTACACGTCGAAGCGCTGCGCGTCACGGCGGGACGCCCTGACCCGGCGGTGTTCCTGGCGGCGGGTCAGCTTGCCCGGCCCACGGCCGCCGACGACGCGGGCCGCGACGAACAGGACGAGCACCAGCACCAGAAGCACCGCCGCGGTGCCGAAGCCGCGGGCGATGTAGGTGGGCTCGGGGGACTCGACGAGCTTGAAGGCCGCCAGCGGCAACGACACCATCGGGTCGTGGAGCGGGTTGGTGTTGAGCTCCTGGGTGAAACCGGCGGTCAGCAGGACCGGCGAGGTCTCGCCCACGCCGCGCGCGGTGCCCAGGATGACCGCCGTGGTCAGCCCGGACCGCGAGGTGGGGAGCACCACGTGCCAGACCGTGCGCCACCGTGAGGTGCCGAGCGCGTAGGACGCCTCGCGCAGCGTGCCGGGGACCAGCCGGATCACCACGTCCGCCGCGCGGATGATGATCGGCAGCATCATCACGGAGATCGCCAGCCCGGCGGCGAGGCCGGACTGGCCGAAACCGAGGCTCAGGATGAAGGTCGCGTAGATGAACAGGCCGGCCACGATGGATGGCAACGCTGTCATCGCCTCGACGATGGTGCGGACGAACCGGCTGAAGGCGCCCGGGACCTCGTTGAGGAAGACCGCGCACACCAGCCCGGTCGGTATGCAGATCACCAGGGCGATGGAGATCTGCCACAGCGTGCCGACGATGGCGTGCGCGATGCCGCCGACGCTGAGGGGCTCCAGCGGACCCGCGTCGGCCATCGACTGGGTGTAGAAGTTCAGGTGCGGCAGCGCCTCGCGCCCCTCGTAGAGGGTGTAGACGACCACGAAGGCCAGCACGGTCAGCATCACCAGGCCGAGGCTCTGGACGATCGCGGCGGCCACCCGGTCACGGACCGCGGGACCGTCCTCGTCGAAGGAGACCAGCAGCGCGTACAGGCCGATGAAGAGCGCGTAGGCGATGACGACGAAGCCCAGGGCGCCGTTGAAGGGCAGCAGCCGGTCGAAGATCAGCCAGGTGAGGGCGAGGGACGCGGCGCCGGCGCCGACCATGGCGTACACGTCGGTGGCGCGCAGCGTGGAGAGGTTCCGGCGCGAGTCTCCGCGCGTTGAACTCCCGCCGGGCCGGCGTCCTGGCAGGTGGGTGGCCGGGGCCGGGGACGGCGCTTCCGGCGGACCCGCGGGGCTCGGATCGGCCCCCTGCCCCTGGTCGCCGGGCGGGCTCTGTGGAGCGGTGACGGTCATCGGACTCGGTCTCCTCAGGAGTCGCTCGTCGCGCCGGAACGGCTGCGGGCGACGATCGACGAAGCGGCGAAGTTGACCACGAGGGTCATCAGGAAGAGCGCGAGGCCTGCGGCCATCAGCGCCGACATGCCCATGGGGCTCGCCTCGCCGTAGCGCAGGGCGATCAGGGACGAGACCGAGCTGGTGCCGTTCTGCAGGATGTGCGGCTGGATCACGAACACCGGCGAGATGATCAGGTACACGGCGATGGTCTCGCCGAGTGCCCGGCCCAGGCCCAGCATGGTGCCGCCGATCATGCCGCCCTTGCCGAAGGGCAGGACGACGCTGCGGATCATGCCCCAGCGGTTGGCGCCGAGCGCGTACGCGCCCTCCCGCTCGCCGACCGGAGCCTGCGAGAAGACCTCCCGCACCACCGAGCAGATGATCGGCGCGACCATCAGGGACACGACCATGCCCGCGATGAAGGTGGAGGAGGTGTAGACCGTCGCGGTGGCCAGGGGGTCCTTCGGATCGGCGCCGTCGACCTTGAAAAGGGGGATCCAGCCGAAGTAGGTCGAGATCCAGCGGGACACCGTGACCACGTGCCCCTGGAAGAAGAACAGGCCCCACAGGCCGTAGACGACCGACGGCACGGCCGCCATCAGGTCCACGACGCTGATGAGGGTCTGGCGGATCCGCGGCGGCGCGTACTCGGAGATGTAGAGCGCGGTGCCGAGTGCCAGCGGTACGGCGAACACGATGGCGACCATGGCGATCAGCACCGTTCCGACGAGCACGGCCGCGATGCCGAAGTGCCCGCCTTCGGGCTCCCACGCCTCGGTGGTGACGAAGTCCCACTTCGCGACCGACAGCGCCTGCCAGGCCCGGTACGTCAGGAAGCCGCCGACCAGCAGCATGATCGCGAGGACCAGCCCGCCGCCGCCACGCAGGACGCCCCTGAACACGCGGTCGGGCAGCCCCCGGTCGGGGTGCAGGCGTCTCGGCGGGTCGTCCGCCGGGGCCACAGCTCGCTCAAACATTCGCGTTGTCACATGGGACGACACTCCTGACGCGTGATGGACGCACGCACACACGAACGTGAACGAGACGCCCCCGAGGGGCAACTTCCGATGTTGACGTGAACGCGGCGACAGAAGAACGCGTGAGGGGCTGGGGTGCGCTCTTGTGGCGCACCCCAGCCCCTCACCTGCGTGGTCGAGCCGTCAGCCCCGTCCGCTCGCCCGGGGTCGTCCCGTCGCTCGGCGTCGTCCCCTCACTCGGCGTCGTCCCACGGAATCACCCCACCCGACCCGAGCTCGGCCAGAAGAGCCCGGAAACGTTCATAGGCGGCCTGGCACGTCGAGTGCCGCTCGTAGGCACGCGAGGACACGGCCACGGCACCGCCGGTGCCGTCACGCAGCCGCCAGACCCATCCACTGCCTTCCGCGGTGTGGTGCACCGCGCCGGGTAATTTCCCGATGTCGGCACACAAGCGCTCGAACGCCGCACGGCACTCGCCGTAGTTCCGGTACGTCCTCGCGGCCACGGCGATCACCCGCCCGTTCGTGGCAGTGAGCCGCCACGAGTAAGTGCCATCTGCACCTATATCTATTTGGCAGCGCGTGCCCGGTACGGCCGCGCCCCCCATTCTTGCCGCCATCCATCCCCACTCCTGTATCCCCATATCAGGAAGCCGCATGAGTCGACGCGGATTCGTCGGTCATGCGGCACACGCAGATTAGTGAGACTAAAGAGAAACTTGATCCACACGTGAAACACATTTCACGCGAAGGTTGCCCCTCGTTCATGCAGTTGACCATCAGGTCACCTCAAGAGCGGGCGAATTCACCGACGCGCCGGCGGGGTGCCGCCCCCGGAGCGCCCGCCCTCCCGGCCCGCCACGAAGAGGGGCGGTACACGTAGGTGGCCTCCAGGTCCGCTGAAATTTGAACCGAATTTCCCCTTCGGCTTTCCACGGAAACGGCACACTCGATATTCGCGCGCATTCCCTTCGGGGGGAAATCAGCGACTTCACTCGGCCCTCATACAAACGTTCCGAAATCCCATGGCAACGAGTACGCTGCACACGTCAATTCGGGCCTGCCGGTGTGAAATTGACAGGCCGCGGCATTCACATTGGGGAATTCGCATGCGTATGAGTTCAGCTGTCGCCGCTGCGTGTGGCGTCGTCGCCCTGTCCGCCCTCACCGTTCCGGCCGCGCACGCGGACGAGAGGTTCGGCGACACCGACATCACCGGCGTGGTCGTCAACGACGGCAACCCCGTCGTGGTCGGCACCGGCGCGAGAACCGTCACCGCCGAGGTCACCGCGACCGACCCGTCCGGTCTCCAGCAGGTCAACGCCACGCTCTACCACGGCCCCTTCGGCACCCCGGACAGCACCGTGGCCTCGACGGCGGCCTGCGGTCCGACGGTCGCCACCACGACCACCTGCACCCTGACCTTCACCCTGACCCCCGGCACCGCCCCGGCCACCAACTCGCTGGCCGGCGACTGGCACCTCAGCGCCTACGCGATCGCTCCCGACAGCGACGCCGTGTTCCTGGACAGCGCCGTCACCGTCAGCGTGCTGCGCGACAGCCAGGTGACCGTCGACGCCACCCCCAAGCCGGTGAAGTGGGGCCGCGTCCTCACCGTCACCGGCGGCGTGCGCAACGCGGACTGGGCGACCGGCACGTCCGTCGGCGCCGAGGCCGGCCGGCCCGTGAGCCTGCAGTTCCGCCCGAAGGGCAGCAGCACGTACTGCACACTCAAGACCGTGCCGACCGCGGCCGGCGGCATCCTCTCCACCACCGTCCGCGCCTACACAGACGGCTCCTACCGCTGGTCCTACGCCGCCACGGCCGACACCGCGGCCGCGGTGTCGACGGGCACCTTCGTCGACGTGGTGCGCTGACCCCGACCGTACGACGCCGGGCCCCTCACAGGCGGCCCGGCGCCGTACGGGACCGGGGGCGGGGGCCTGAGGGCGTACGGGACCGGGGGCGCGGGGGGGGCATGACGGCGGGCGAGGGCCGGAACGCGTGCGGCCTGACCGCGTACGGAACCGCGGGCACGAGCGGCATGACGACGTACGGGACCGGGGGCGCGAGGGCCTGACGGCGTACGGGACCGGGGGCACGGGGGCCTGACGGCGTGCGGGAGCCGGAACGCGGACAGCTTGTCGGCGTACGGGACCGGGGGCACGGGCGGCCTGACCACGTGCGGGGGGCCTGACGGCATGCGAGGGCCGGAACGCGGACAGCTTGTCGGCGTACGGGACCGGGGGCACGGGCGGCCCGACCGCGTGCGGGGGCCGGAGCACGGGCAGTTTGATGCCGAACGGGACCCGGAACACGGGCCGGCCTGGCGCCGAACGGGGCGACGAGTCAGGGTCCGCCCTGCGCAACGACGGACACCGGTCCGCCGCCGCACCGCCCTGACGTCACCCCACCGCCAGCAGGATCGCCAGGACCACGGCCCCCGCGAGCGCGGGGCCCATGACCTCGTACGCCCACCGCACGCTCACCTCGCCCTGCGCGCCCTCCGTGGCCGCCCTGGCCTCGGCGAGTTCGCGCAGGTCGTCCATGACCTGGTCGGACTGCGAACGGGTGGGCCCGCTCGCCACCGAGGAGGTGCGCCCGCTGCTGTCCGCGGCGGCGTTGCGCGCCTGCCGTCGGGCCGCGGCCTTGCGGGCGCGCAGGGAGACGGGGATCGCCCAGAGCTGGAACTTGTTGCCCTCGGCGTCGACCACCTCGTTGGAGTACCCGGAGCGCAGTGAGGCGACCTTGCTCCAGGGCAGCACGACGACACGGAACGGGTTACGAACGCGCAGCCGGTCCTCGTTGGCGTAGACGGCGGGGCGCAGGGTGAAGGCGGCCACCAGCGGGACCAGGAGGATCAGCGCGGCGAGTGCCAGCCAGGGGGTGCGGCCGTGACCGGAGACCAGCGCGTCGATGCCGAGCCAGCCCGTGATGGCGAGCAGCAGTACGCCGCCCGCGATACCGGCGTGCGACCGGTAGATCCGGTCCTGCGACTCGGGTCGCGAGGCGTCCGGCACGGGGGGCTGGTCATCCGGGGTCGTCATGTCCCCGATTCTGCCCGACGCCCCCTGAACACTTCCGTCACCCCCGCCCCACGCCGCCGCGTCGCCACGGGCGGGCGGGGATTCGTTCGTCTGCGGGTGGAGGAGGGCGGATCGCGCAGCTCCCCGCGCCCCCGGAGACGAGGCCGCGCCCCGAACCTCATCCGGTCCGAGCGCCTTGCCCACAGGTCGATGGGAGCCGGTCGCACGGCCCCCGCACCCGGGCGGGGCCGCGCCCCGAATCCCCGGCCACTCCTGGTCGCCCGGCTGCGGGCGGGCGGGGACCGGTCGCGCAGTTCCCCGCACTCCCGCATGCCTCAGCGCCCCCGGCGTTCGAGGGCGAGCCCTCCGACGGAAACCGCCCGGCGTGCGCTCCCCCACACCCACCCCCGGGGCTGTACAGCCGCTACGCGCGTAGATATGCTCAGCTCGTGACCATGCCCACCACTGCACCCGCACTCGGCGACGTAACCGCGTCGGACAGCACGCTGCGCCGCTTCCTCCACGGGCTCCCCGGCGTCGACACGGTCGGCCTGGAGGCGCGCGCCGCCTCGCTCGGCACCCGTTCCATCAAGACGACCGCGAAGGCGTACGCCATCGACCTCGCCATCTCGATGGTCGACCTGACGACACTGGAAGGCGCGGACACCCCCGGCAAGGTCCGGGCGCTCGGCGCCAAGGCGGTCCACCCCGACCCCACGGACCGTACGGCGCCCACCACCGCGGCCGTCTGTGTGTACCCCGACATGGTGACCACCGCCAAGGACGCCGTCGCCGGCTCCGGCGTGAAGGTCGCCTCGGTCGCCACCGCCTTCCCGGCCGGCCGCGTGGCCCTCGACGTGAAGCTCGCCGACGTACGCGACGCCGTCGCCGCCGGCGCCGACGAGATCGACATGGTCATCGACCGCGGGGCGTTCCTCGCGGGCAAGTACATGAAGGTGTACGACGAGATCACCGCCGTGAAGGAGGCCTGCGGGAGCAGCGCCCGCCTGAAGGTCATCTTCGAGACCGGCGAGCTCTCGACGTACGACAACATCCGCCGCGCGAGCTGGCTCGGCATGCTGGCGGGCGCGGACTTCATCAAGACCTCGACCGGCAAGGTCGCCGTCAACGCGACCCCGGCGAACACGCTCCTGATGCTGGAGGCGGTCCGCGACTTCTGCGCCCAGACCGGCGTCCAGGTCGGCGTGAAGCCCGCCGGCGGCATCCGCACCACCAAGGACGCCATCAAGTTCCTGGTCCTGGTGAACGAGACCGCGGGCGCGGACTGGCTGGACAACCACTGGTTCCGCTTCGGCGCGTCCTCGCTCCTGAACGACCTGCTGATGCAGCGTCAGAAGCTGGCCACCGGCCGCTACTCCGGCCCCGACTACGTGACGGTGGACTGATCACCATGGCATCCGCATCCGCATCCGCTTTCGAGTACGCACCGGCGCCCGAGTCACGCTCCGTCGTCGACATCGCCCCCTCCTACGGCCTGTTCATCGACGGCGAGTTCACCGAGGCGGCGGACGGCAAGGTCTTCAAGACCGTCTCCCCCTCCTCCGAAGAGGTCCTGTCCGAGATCGCCCAGGCGGGCGCGGAGGACGTGGACCGCGCCGTGAAGGCCGCCCGCAGGGCCTTCGAGAAGTGGTCGGCCCTGCCGGGCTCCGAGCGCGCCAAGTACCTCTTCCGCATCGCCCGGATCATCCAGGAGCGCAGCCGCGAGCTCGCCGTCCTGGAGACCCTCGACAACGGCAAGCCGATCAAGGAGACCCGCGACGCCGACCTCCCCCTGGTCGCCGCGCACTTCTTCTACTACGCGGGCTGGGCCGACAAGCTCGACCACGCCGGCTTCGGCGCGAACCCCCGCCCCCTGGGCGTCGCGGGCCAGGTCATCCCCTGGAACTTCCCCCTCCTGATGCTGGCGTGGAAGATCGCCCCGGCGCTGGCGACCGGTAACACCGTCGTCCTCAAGCCCGCCGAGACGACCCCCCTGTCCGCCCTGTTCTTCGCGGACATCTGCCGCCAGGCGGGCCTGCCCAAGGGCGTTGTCAACATCCTTCCGGGATACGGCGACGCGGGCGCCGCGCTCGTCGAGCACCCCGACGTGAACAAGGTGGCCTTCACCGGCTCCACCGCCGTCGGCAAGGCGATCGCCCGCCAGGTCGCGGGCACGGACAAGAAGGTCACCCTCGAACTCGGCGGCAAGGGCGCGAACATCGTCTTCGACGACGCCCCCATCGACCAGGCCGTCGAGGGCGTCGTCACCGGCATCTTCTTCAACCAGGGCCAGGTCTGCTGCGCGGGCTCCCGTCTCCTCGTCCAGGAGTCGATCCACGACGAGCTGCTGGACTCGCTCAAGCGCCGCCTGTCCACCCTCCGCCTCGGCGACCCCCTGGACAAGAACACGGACATCGGCGCGATCAACTCCGCCGAGCAGCTGTCCCGTATCACCTCGCTCGTCGAGCGGGGCGAGGCCGAGGGCGCCGAGCGCTGGTCCCCGGCCTGTGAACTCCCCTCCTCCGGCTACTGGTTCGCCCCGACGCTCTTCACGAACGTCACCCAGGCACACACCATCGCGCGCGACGAGATCTTCGGCCCCGTCCTGTCCGTCCTCACCTTCCGGACCCCCGACGAGGCCGTCGCCAAGGCCAACAACTCCCAGTACGGCCTCTCCGCCGGCATCTGGACCGAGAAGGGCTCCCGGATCCTCGCCGTCGCGAGCAAGCTGCGCGCGGGCGTCATCTGGTCCAACACGTTCAACAAGTTCGACCCGACCTCGCCGTTCGGCGGTTACAAGGAGTCGGGCTTCGGCCGCGAGGGCGGTCGCCACGGCCTGGAGGCGTACCTCGATGTCTGAGAAGACCGACAAGAGCGAGCAGCAGCGACTGAGCGTCTTCAAGACCTACAAGCTGTACGTGGGCGGGAAGTTCCCGCGTTCCGAGAGCGGCCGGGTGTACGAGGTGACGGACTCCAAGGGCAAGTGGCTGGCCAACGCGCCCCTCTCCTCCCGCAAGGACGCCCGTGACGCGGTGGTCGCCGCCCGTAAGGCGTTCGGCGGCTGGTCCGGTGCGACGGCGTACAACCGCGGTCAGATCCTCTACCGCGTCGCCGAGATGCTGGAGGGCCGCAAGGACCAGTTCGTCCGTGAGGTCGCCGACGCGGAGGGCCTGTCGAAGTCCAAGGCCGCCGCGGTCGTCGACGCGGCGATCGACCGCTGGGTCTGGTACGCGGGCTGGACCGACAAGATCGCCCAGGTGGTGGGCGGCGGCAACCCGGTCGCGGGCCCCTTCTTCAACCTGTCCACCCCGGAGCCGACGGGCGTCGTCACCGTCCTGGCGCCCCAGGAGTCGTCCTTCCTGGGCCTGGTCTCGGTGATCGCCCCGGTGATCGCGACCGGCAACACGGTGATCGTGATCGCGAGCGAGAAGTCCCCGCTCCCGGCGCTGTCGCTGGGCGAGGTGCTGGCCACGTCCGACCTGCCGGGCGGTGTCGTCAACGTCCTCTCCGGAAAGACGGCGGAGATCGCCGCTCCCCTCGCCGCGCACCAGGACGTCAACGCGATCGACCTCGCGGGCGCGGACGACGTCCTGGCGAAGGAGCTGGAGATCGCCGCGGCCGACAACCTGAAGCGGGTCGTCCGTCCACAGGCTGTGGATTATTCACGGACGCCCGGCATCGAGCGCCTGACGGCCTTCCTGGAGACGAAGACGGTCTGGCACCCGACGGGCGCGCTCGGCGCCTCCGGCTCGTCCTACTGAGCAGCTCCCCGCGCCCCGTTTCGGGGCGCGGGGAGACTCACGAACCCCCCAGCAACCCCAGCGCCTGTCCCACCACCGGCACGCTCCCCACCGACGACGCCTGCGCCAGCGGCCCCGTCAGGGCCTGCGAGGTCAGCGGCTTGAAGTCCGCGAGCTGGGCGCCCACCCCGTTGTCGAGCGGGTCGGCCCCCGTGCCGGCGAGCGGGTTGGGCTTGAGGCCCGCGATCGGACCGGTGGCATATCCCACCGAGCCGGTCACGACCCCCAGGCCCGACTGCGGGTCGAGGTTGCCCAGCGAGGTGGGCTGGGCGCGCGTCTGATCCACGGCGGGGGCCGTGTCCGCGACGGCCGGACTCGCGGCGGCGGCCGCACCGGCGGCGACCACCCCGAGCGCGACGGCGATGCGCGCGGTGGTCCGGGCCAGGGGGGTCTGCTGGTGTGCGTGTCGCGCCATCGGATGTCCTCTTCGGTGAACGTAACGAATGCGGGCGGAGAGCAACGGGACTCGCACGCAGAGTAGTTGACCCGGACGCCCTTCCGGGCGGCGATGGCGGCGGATTCCCCTGTGCGGGTCAACAGACATACGGACGTAACCGCGATAATCCTTCGGGATAATGTTCCGGAGGCCTGCCGAAGCGCGGCGTGGCCCGGCCGAGTCACAGAAGGTACAGAGAATTGGGTTCCCATCCTCCGATACCCACCCGCGTGGTGCTGCTCTGCGGCCCCTCCGGCTCTGGAAAGTCCCTTCTCGCGGCCGACTCCGGACTTCCCGTGCTCCGCCTCGACGACTTCTACAAAGAGGCCACCGACCCGACGCTCCCCCAGGTCGAGGGCAGCTCCGACATCGACTGGGACCATCCGCAGTCGTGGGACGCGGACATCGCGGTCGCGGCGATCGAGGAGCTGTGCCGTACGGGACGTACGACCGTCCCCGTCTACGACATCGCGCAGAGCGCCCGTACCGGCGCGGAGGCGCTGCACATCGAGCGGACGCCGCTGTTCATCGCGGAGGGCATCTTCGCCGCCGAGATCGTCGAGCGCTGCCGGGAGCTGGGGATGCTGGCCGACGCGCTGTGTCTGTCGCGCGGCCCGCTGACCACGTTCCGCCGCCGCTTCCTGCGGGATCTGCGGGAGGGCCGCAAGTCGGTCCCGTTCCTGCTGCGTCGCGGCTGGCGCCTGATGCGCACCGAACGTTCGATCGTGGCCCGGCAGAGCGCACTGGGCGCCCACCCCTGCGACAAGGCCGAGGCCCTGGGCCGACTGGCCGCGGCGGCCGCCGGACGCTGCACGACACCGGCGTAGTCGGGGGCCCTGCGCGAAGTCACGCGAAGAGGCCACTCACCGAGAGAAGCCACCACACGAAAAGAGGCCCAGGCGAACCCCCCGTCCGCCCGGACCTTTTCTCGTTTCCCCCGTGCTCCTCAGGGGTCCCCCGACCCCGTTGGTTTTCCCCCCGGTACTGCTCCCCCGTACCAACCGGTACTACCGGTTGCCTGCTCCCCCACAGACCTTCAGGCGACGAGCTCCCCGAAGGACTCCTCCTCGTCACGGCCGAAGCTGAGGACCTCGTCCTCACGCATCCGGCGCAGCGACCGCCAGATGCTCGACTTCACCGTGCCGACACTGATGTCGAGGATCTCCGCGATCTCCGGGTCCGTGCGGCCCTCGTAGTAACGAAGGACCAGCATGGTGCGCTGGAGTTCGGGCAGCCGGGCCAGCGCCTGCCACAGCACGGCGCGCAGCTCGGTGCCGCGCATCGCGTCCGTGTCACCGGCGGTCTCCGGCAGTTCCTCGGTCGGGTACTCGTTCAGCTTGCGGCGGCGCCACGCGCTGATGTGCAGATTGGTCATGGTGCGGCGGAGGTAGCCCCCGACCGCGGCCTTGTCACTGATCCGGTCCCAGGCCCGGTACGTCGAGAACAGCGCGCTCTGCAGCAGGTCCTCGGCCTCGAAGCGGTCCCCGGTCAGGTGGTAGGCGGTTGCGTACAGGGAGGCGCGGCGCTCCTCGACGTAGGCGGTGAACTCCGCCTCCGACACCGAGCGACGTTCCCCCGTGGCCTCCCTGTACGCGGCTCCCCCGTGAGCTCCCCCGTTACCGCCGTTCTCCCCCGTGAAGGCGTCAACCACCGTCATGTACGTGGTGTGCTGACGCCCGGTGCCGCGAGCGCACCCCCGCCCGCTCACGGCACCGGACTTCTCCGAACCCCTGACGTCGTGGAGCCGCGTGACAACTGCGCTAGTGCTGGTGCTGTGCAGCGTGTTCATCTCGCGCCCCCCGTCGTGGAGTTCCGGTTCTTCGGTTCGTTCCGTCGTGCTGTGTTGCTGTCGTGCCGTCGTGCTCTCTTGCTTGTGTCGAAAAGCTTGCCCGGGCCACTTCATGGCCGTGTCCGCCGACTGTCACAGACCTGTCACAGGGCCCCTCCCCAGGCGCGTCACGGGACGATCACAGCGCGGTCACAGAGGAGAGCGGTACGGCTACGCGGATGCCCTTCGGGCGCCCCGTTCTGTGCGAGAGATGAGTGGGAGCGCTCCAACTGTCGAAAGAGTCCCTCGCCATGGGCCAGAATGACGTTCGTGCCTTCCCTGTTGCTGATCGAGGACGACGACGCCATCCGGACGGCCCTGGAGCTCTCTTTGACGCGCCAGGGACACCGGGTGGCCACCGCTGCCACCGGCGAGGACGGTCTGAAGCTGTTGCGTGAGCAGCGGCCGGATCTGATCGTGCTGGACGTGATGCTGCCCGGCATCGACGGATTCGAGGTGTGCCGGCGCATCCGGCGCACGGACCAGCTGCCGATCATTCTGCTGACCGCGCGCAGCGACGACATCGACGTCGTGGTCGGACTCGAGTCCGGCGCCGACGACTATGTCGTCAAGCCCGTGCAGGGGCGGGTGCTCGACGCCCGTATCAGGGCCGTGCTGCGGCGCGGGGAGCGCGAGGCCAACGACTCGGCGACGTTCGGCTCCCTCGTCATCGACCGTGCGGCCATGACGGTCACCAAGAACGGCGAGGATCTGCAGCTGACGCCCACCGAACTGCGGCTGCTCCTGGAGCTGAGCCGCCGGCCCGGACAGGCGCTGTCCCGCCAGCAGTTGCTGCGACTGGTGTGGGAGCACGACTACCTGGGCGACTCGCGGCTGGTGGACGCGTGTGTCCAGCGGCTGCGCGCGAAGATCGAGGACGTTCCGTCCTCGCCCGCCCTGATCCGTACGGTCCGCGGAGTCGGCTACCGACTGGACACTCCTCAGTGACCCCACCGCACGACGAGCTCCGCGGCTGGGCCGCGGCGCGCCGGGCGATCCTGGCGGGTCTGCGCTTCACGAGCCTGAGACTGCGGCTGGTCGTGGTGTTCGGACTCGTCGCGCTCACGGCCGCCGTCTCGGCGTCGGGCATCGCGTACTGGCTCAACCGCGAGGCGGTGCTGACGCGTACGCAGGACGCGGTGCTGCGCGACTTCCAGCAGGAGATGCGCAACCACGCGAGCATGCTGCCGGTGCACCCGGCGCAGGACGAACTGCAGCGCACGGCGGGCCAGATGGCCAACAGCAGCCAGCGCTTCAGCGTGCTCCTCGTCGCCCAGGACGGCAACGGCAAGACGGTCATCGGCAACTCCGCGCTGGACACCTTCACGCTGGACGACGTACCCAAGTCCCTCCAGAAGGCCGTGAACAAGGAGCAGCCGCTCTCTTCGAACAACAAGTCGGCCTATCACCTGTACTGGCAGCGCATCACCGACCACGACAAGCCGTACCTGGTGGGCGGCGCGAAGGTGATCGGCGGGACGACGACCGGCTACATGCTCAAGTCCCTGGAGCCCGAGGCCAAGGACCTCAACTCGCTGGCCTGGTCACTGGGCATCGCGACCGGCCTGGCCCTGATCGGCTCGGCACTGCTCGCCCAGGCCGCCGCGACGACGGTCCTCAAGCCCGTGCACCGCCTCGGCATCGCGGCCCGCCGTCTGGGCGAGGGCAAGCTCGACACCCGGCTGCGCGTCTCGGGTACGGACGAACTCGCCGACCTCTCGCGTACGTTCAACCACACCGCGGAGTCCCTCGAGAAGCGCGTGGACGACATGAGCGCCCGCGAGGAGGCGTCCCGCCGCTTCGTGGCGGACATGTCCCACGAACTCCGTACGCCGCTCACCGCGATCACCGCCGTGACGGAGATCCTGGAAGAGGAACTCGACGCGGAGACCGGCAGTGTCGACCCGATGATCGAACCGGCCGTCCGGCTGGTCGTCAGCGAGACCCGCCGCCTCAACGACCTCGTCGAGAACCTTATGGAGGTCACCCGCTTCGACGCGGGCACCGCCCGGCTGGTCCTCGACTACGTGGACATCGCCGACCAGATCACCGCGTGCATAGACGCGCGCGCCTGGTTGGACGCCGTCGACCTGGACGCCGAGCGCGGCATCATGGCGCGCCTCGACCCGCGCCGCCTGGACGTGATCCTCGCGAACCTCATCGGCAACGCGCTCAAGCACGGCGGCAGTCCGGTCCGTGTCTCGGTCCGGGAAGAGGCCGACGACCTTCTCATCGAGGTCCAGGACCACGGGCCCGGCATCCCCGAGGACGTCCTCCCGCACGTCTTCGACCGCTTCTACAAGGCGAGCGCCTCCCGCCCCCGCTCCGAGGGCAGCGGTCTGGGCCTGTCCATCGCCCTGGAGAACGCGCACATCCACGGCGGCGAGATCACCGCGGCCAACGCGCCCAAGGGGGGCGCCGTCTTCACGCTCCGTCTCCCTCAGGACGCGTCGGAGCTGCTCGCCGACGACGAGCGCGGACGGAACGGGAACGGTATGGAGGGCAGCGCCGGATGACGACCTTGGTACGAGGCCGGGGCGGGCGCCGACGGACGCCTCTCGCCCTCCTCTCGCTCCCCCTCCTCACCGTCCTGCTCGCGGGCTGCGGTATCCGCTCCACCCAGGTCCCGACGGACTTCGGCCCGGCGCCGTCCCGGGTCCCGTGCGCGCTGTCCGGCCAGGACATCACCACCCAGTCCTCCCGTGGCGTCCCGGTCCAGGTCTTCCTGATCTGCTCCGGGCAACTGGTCACGGTCGACCGGTCCGTGCGGATTCCCGACGGTACGGCGGAGCGGGCGCGGCGGGTCCTGGTGGCGCAGGGGCTCCTCGACGAGCTCGCCGAGACGCCCTCCACGCCCGAGCAGCAGGCCGGCTACACGACCGACGTGCGGGGCGGGATGACGGTGAGCGGGCCTCGGCCCAAGGACCCCGAGGACGCGCTCCGCCTCAGCACCCCTCCCCAGGACCTGACCTCCGCCGCCCTCGCCCAGATCATCTGCACCTTCTCCGACTCCGCCGCCGCGCGGGACGACGGTTCGGTCATCCTCGGCGGCCCCGGCGCCACTCCGCTGCGCAGCTACGAGTGCCCCACCGACGTCCGCGCCAACCCCACCACCAAGTCCCCGCCGTCCACGGCGGTCGCCGGCGCGTAGCCGTCTTGCCGGCCTGAACGGCCCGTGGACGCCGAGCCGGTTCCCGCTCCACGCCGTACGTGTGGCGCATCCCTCACCTCTCATCCCCAAGCTCACCAACAACCCGGAACCGATCCTGCCGACCCCGGCGTCTTGGGAGGCGTGCAACGTCAAGGCGAAGGCGGCGGCAGCGCCGTGACCCGCGTCCGTGCGGCAGGAGCTCTCCTCCTCGTCGCACATCTCGCGCTCGTCGCCTGGCTCACCCTGCGTCCCCTGGACGTCCCCTGGGTGAGTCCCGCAAATCTCCGCCCGTTCGCCGGCATCAGGGCCGATCTCGCGCTGGGCCCGGCGGAAGCCGCCCGCCGGTTGGGCGAGGGCCTCGGCCTGCTCGCCCCCCTCGGCGTCCTGCTCCCCATGGCCGGCGGCAAGCTGACGGCGTCCCCGCTCGGTTCCCTCGTCCGCACGGTCGCCGCCGGCGCCCTGATCTCGATGGGCATCGAACTGCTGCAGACCGGCGTTCCCGGCCAGGTCGTGGACGTCGACTCCCTGCTGCTCAACACGGTCGGCGTCGCCCTGGCCCATCTCGCGATCGTGCCGGCCGCCAGGGTCGGGCTCCGCCGCCGGGCCGAGACCCGGCGCCGCGCGGCCCTCCCCCGGGAGGACACGGCTCAGGGTCGGACCCCGACGATTCCCAGGGTCGGCATCGCCCCATAGAGCGACGCTTCGCCCCCTTCGTCACCGTAGCGTTGAAGACATCGAAGCCGGAGACCTCGAAGAAGACCTCGATGTCCCAACACCCCGGCATCCCGCCACGGTTCACGAAGGAGCCATCATGACCGCCCTTGCCCGCCCCACCAACGGCCGCATGATCGGCGGAGTGTGCGCAGCGCTGGCGCGGCGCTTCGGCACCTCCGCGACCACGATGCGCGTGATCTTCGTTCTCTCCTGCCTGCTCCCGGGCCCGCAGTTCCTGCTCTACATAGCGCTGTGGATCCTGTTCCCCTCCGAGGACAAGGCCCGCACGGCCTGGTGACCCCCGGCCGGACTCACGGCGTGACACGCCGGTGGGGCGCACCCCCATCAGGATGCGCCCCACCGGCGTTCGTACAGGCGAAAGACCGAAACAAGCGGAAGGCGTCAGCCGAGCGGCAGCCCGTTCACCGGCAGACCGTGCGTCGGCAGGCCCTGCAGCGGCAGCCCCCCGAGCAGCCCGGCCACCGGTGCCGCCGGCCCGTCGGCAAGGACCTTCGCGACGGCGGGCTGGGCCGCGGCCACCCCCGCGCCGAGCGCGCCCTGCCCGTGGGTGAGCGCCTCCCCCGCACCCGGGAGCGCCGCCGCGGCGTTCTGCGCGGGCAGCGCCTGGGTAACGGTGCCCAGTGCCTGAGAGGCGTCCGGCACGGCCGGAGCGGCGTTCGCGGCGCCCGTGCCGACGGCGGCGAATGCGGCACCGAGAGCGGCGACACCGAGGGTCTTGGCAGCAGACTGCTTCATATTGAATGCGTCCTTGGATCCGTGTGACGGGGTGAGCGGTCCAAAAACGTAAACACGCAGAGCCACCCTCCGCAAACATAAAAAAGCAGCCGATTCATGGAGAACAAGTGAAGACCCGGCTGCTTTTCGCTCCTTCGATCAGCCCTGTTCCCCCAAGGAACCGCTGGTGGAGGCGGTCTGCTGGAACAGCCATTCGGATTTGAGTTCTGCATAGCCAGGCTTGATCACGTCATTGATCATCGCCAGTCGTTCATCGAAAGGAATGAATGCTGACTTCATAGCATTGACAGAGAACCACTGCATATCGTCGAGCGAATAACCGAACGCCTCGACCAGGTGCTCGAATTCGCGCGACATGCTCGTCCCCGACATGAGCCGATTGTCCGTGTTCACGGTCGCCCGGAAGTGCAGGCGCCGCAGCAGACCGATCGGGTGCTCCGCGTAGGAGTCGGCGGCACCGGTCTGGAGGTTGGAGCTGGGGCACAGTTCCAGCGGGACGCGCTTGTCACGGACGTACGAGGCCAGCCGTCCGAGCTTCACCGAGCCGTCCGCCGCGACCTGGATGTCGTCGATGATCCGCACACCGTGGCCGAGCCGGTCCGCACCGCACCACTGGAGCGCCTGCCAGATGGAGGGGAGACCGAAGGCCTCGCCGGCGTGGATGGTGAAGTGGTTGTTCTCGCGCTTGAGGTACTCGAAGGCGTCGAGGTGACGGGTGGGCGGGAAGCCCGCCTCGGCACCCGCGATGTCGAAGCCCACCACGCCCAGGTCGCGGTAGCGGTTGGCCAGTTCGGCGATCTCCAGGGCACGGGCCGCGTGCCGCATGGCGGTGAGCAGGGCGCCGACCCGGATGCGGTGGCCGCTCTCCCGGGCGCGCCGTTCGCCCTCACGGAAGCCCTCGTTGACGGCCTCGACGACCTCTTCGAGGGTGAGCCCGGTCTCCAGGTGCTGCTCGGGCGCGTAGCGCACCTCGGCGTAGACGACCCCGTCCTCGGCGAGATCCTCGGCGCACTCGGCGGCGACCCGCACCAGCGCCTCGCGCGTCTGCATGACGGCACAGGTGTGGGCGAAGGTCTCCAGGTACCGCTCCAGGGACCCGGAGTCGGCGGCCTCGCGGAACCAGACGCCGAGTTTGTCGGGGTCGGTCTCGGGGAGCCCGGAATAGCCGGTCTCCTGGGCGAGTTCCACGATCGTCCCGGGGCGCAGGCCCCCGTCGAGGTGATCGTGCAGCAGGACCTTGGGCGCCCGGCGGATCTGTTCCGAGCTCGGGGTGTTCTGGATCTGGCTCGTCATTTTCGCACTGTAGCCCCTACGCGCGTAGATCTCCTGTCGAGCCGTCCGTCGATATGTAACGGTGACCAGGCGGACGGGTGGCGTACACCGTCACTTCTGACACTGTTCTGTCATGGCACAGCAAGCGACGCCCGTTCGCAGGGCCCGGCTGGGGAGGACGATCGGCCCGGAGCCGACGGCCGTCAGCGGGGTGGTTCTGCTGCTCCCGGGCGGCGACGAGGTCTCCGCGCGCAGACCGTCCCCGATGTTGGCGACCGCCTCCGTACGCGCGCTCGGCCGCAGGCTCATGCGCGCGGGACACGCGGAAGGCCTGGCCGCCCATGTCGTGCACTACCGCTTCCGCGGCTGGAACGGCAGCGAGGCGCATCTCGCGAACGACGCGTCCTGGGCCGCCGACGAGGTCGTACGCCGCTACGGGGACGTGCCGGTGTGCCTCGCCGGTGTGGGCATGGGAGGCCGGGCGGCGCTGCGTGCCGCCGGGCACACCGCCGTCAACTCCGTTCTGGCGCTCGCCCCCTGGCTGCCCGAGGACGACGTGGCGGCGCCACCCGAACCGGTGAAGCAGCTCGCCGGGCGGCGCGTGCTGATCGTGCACGGCACCAACGACGAACGCACCGACCCGGAGTTGTCCTTCCGGCTCGCGGCACGGGCGAAGAAGTCCAACCGGGACATCTGCCGGTTCGAGGTCCACTCCGACGGGCACGGGTTGCACCAGTACCGGTCCGAAGTGCACGCGCTGTCGCAGGACTTCGTGATGGGGGCGTTGTTCGGACACGGGGTGTCGCGCCCTCTGGAGGACGCGTTGGCGGCGCCGCCGCCGTTGGGGTTGCGGATGCCGCTCGCCTCCGGCTTCGGGAAGGCGTTGCGTCGTTAGGTTGTTCGTTGCCTGCGGGTGCGTGGGGGCTGGTCGCGCCCACGCGGCGGAGCCGCATATGTCAGAGCCTCGCGCCCCTGGAAGCGGGGCGCGTCCGCCCCTCAGTCCGGTAGCAGGTGCCCCCTCCTCGACAACAGGAACTTCTTGAAGGCCGCCACCGGTGGCGTGTCCGGGTGTCCGTCCAGCCAGGCCACCCCGATCTCGCGGACCGCGCGCGGGGCCGTGACCGTCAGTTCGACGACTCCTGGGCGGGGTACGGCCGGTGGGGGCAGGAGGGCGACTCCGAGGCCGGCGGCCACCAGGCCCCGTAGGGTCTCGGCCTCCTCGCCCTCGAAGGCGATGCGGGGCTTGAAGCCGGCCTCCTGGCAGAGATCGTCGGTGATGCGGCGCATGCCGTAGCCGGGTTCGAGGGTCACGAAGGTCTCGTCGGCGGCCTCGGCGAGACGGATCCGTTTGCGGGCGGCGAGGCGGTGGTCGGCCGGGACCACGAGCCGGAGCTTCTGCTCGTCGAGGAGACGGCCCACCAGGTCGGGCGCGTCCGGCACCGGCGAGGTGAGGCACAGGTCCAGCTCGCCCGAGCGCAGTCCCTCCAGCATCGCCTCGCCGTAGTTCTGGACGAGGCTGAAGCGGACTCGCGGGTGGTCGGCTCGGAAGGCGCGGATCAGGCCGGGGACGGTCTCCGAGCCCATGGTGTGCAGGAAGCCGAACGCGACCTTGCCGGTGGCCGGGTCGGCGTCCGCGCGCACCTCCTCGGCGGCGCGCTCGATCTCGGCGAGGGCCCGCTCGACGGAGGAGAGGAACGTACGGCCCGCGGGGGTGAGGGAGACCGTGCGGCCCCGGCGCGCGAACAGATCGACGCCCAGGTCCTGTTCGAGCCGGACCATGGCGCGCGACAGGGTCGACTGGGGGACCCGCATCTCCTGCGCGGCGCGTGTGACGTGCTCCGTGCGGGCGACCCCGGCGAAGTACGCGAGGCGTGGGGCGAGCAGCCTCGACATCCCCGCACTGTCTTCTGTGTCACTGGACGGTGACAGGTGAGGCTGTGACCTTTGCTGATGCACCATGGGAACGATTATGACGATTCCATGCATTGGACGGATGAGCGGCGGCTCTTTAGTTTCGAAGCATGCCTTCCGCCAGTACCGGGGCGTTCACCACCGTGGGCGCCACCTCCACCGTCACGTCCTCCACCGCCGCCGTCGACTCCCGTCTCACCCCGGGTGGGCCCGGCTACCGCCGCATGAGCTTCGCGCTCTTCCTCGCGGGCGTGGCGACCTTCGCGCTCCTCTACTCCACGCAGGCCCTCCTCCCGCTCGTCTCCACGGACTTCGGGGTCAGCGCGAGCGAGGCGAGCTGGACGGTGTCCGCGGCGACGGGTGCGCTGGCACTGTTCGTCCTCCCCATGAGCGCGCTGTCGGAGCGGTTCGGACGGCGTACGTTGATGACGGCGTCGCTGGCGGTCGCGGTGACGGTCGGTCTCCTGGTCCCCTTCGCCCCGTCGATCGGCGCGCTGGTCGCGCTGCGGGCGGTGCAGGGCGCGGCGCTGGCGGGCCTTCCGGCCTCCGCGACGGCCTATCTGGCGGAGGAGGTCCGCCCCAAGGCCCTGATCACGGCGATCGGCCTCTTCGTGGCGGGCAACAGCGTCGGCGGGATGAGCGGCCGGGTCATCACCGGCTGGGTGGCGCAGGAGTGGGGCTGGCGGGTGGCCGTCGCCACGATCGGGATCATCGCGGTGGCCTGCGCGGTCGCCTTCCGTATGCTCCTGCCGGCGCCGAAGCACTTCACGCCCGGCTCGCTGCGGCCGCGGGTGCTGGCCCGTACGGTCCGTGACCACCTCGCGAACCCGCTGCTGCGCCGGCTGTACGCGATCGGCGCGCTGTTCATGATGGTCTTCGGCGGGGTCTACACGGTGATCGGCTACCGCCTGACCGAGGCCCCGTTCTCCCTCCCGCAGGGCATCATCGGCTCGATCTTCCTGGTGTACCTGGTCGGTACGGTGTCGGCGTCCACGGCGGGCAGGCTGGTCGCCCGCCTGGGCCGGCGCGGCTCCCTGTACCTGGCGGGCGGCACCACGACCGCCGGCCTGCTCCTCTCCCTGGTCGACTCCCTCCCCCTCGTCCTGCTCGGCCTGGTGCTGATCACCGCGGGCTTCTTCGCGGGCCACGCGGTGGCGTCCTCGTCGGTCAGCCACACCGCGAAGCAGGGCCGCGCCCAGGCCTCCGCCCTCTACCAGTCCGCGTACTACATCGGCTCCAGCGCGGGCAGCACGCTCGGCGCGGTCGCCTTCCACGCAGGCGGGTGGGCCGGGACGGTGGCACTAGGACTGTTCGCGGTCCTGGGCGTCGTCACGATCACCCTGCTCGGCTCCCACGCGGCCCGCACCCAGGCCCGCCGCGAACCGGCCCTGGCGCACTGAGCGCCCCGGCCCCCAACCCACCGCACAACCCCCCCCCCCCCGCCTCCGGTGCGACACGTCGCCGGGTTGCGGGAACGCA